>NZ_OY759719.1:1348125-2696250 GCF_963662555.1 Thiomicrorhabdus sp.
AAGATGGTTTGCAAGAACTTATGATTGATGAAGATGTGGTTTCTGAAATTAGAACCGCGTTAATGTCATATAATTTTAAAGGTTAACCTTAACAATGACGGATGCTTATTGATGCGTTTTTGTTTACGAAAATTTAATGATTAAAATTACCAGGCCTGGTAAAAATAAAAAGAGCCATTCTTAATTAAAAGGGTGGCTCTTTTTTTATTTAAAAAAGCAATTATTTAACTTTGTAATCTAAATGGTCAAATTTTTGTAACGCAATCTGGAATGAAATCACCGTCGTAATAATAGCTTTGTAACCAAAGTGCTTTACCCAACGGAAAATCGTTATAGCATTATCTTGTTTAGCCCTATCTTGTTTAGCAATATCTAAGAATCATTCGATTGTTTAAATTCAAACCAATTAATCAACCTATTAAATAATCAGCACTCTTTTTAATTTCTAATTGATGAATGTGATTGAAATAGAAATTCGACTTTGGTTCAGTTGTTGCTGTGGCTTAACTAGGCAAGTTTTGATGAGGTTTATTTCATCAATTTTTCTATTACTTAAACAGTGTTGCATAAGTTAGCTTTACACAAGTCTCATAAGTCTAGTCGTCGCCGAATATGCTGTCATATGGACAGTCATCATTAAGTGGTAATAAGGGCATACGGGGCTATAAAGGTAGTTATTGTTTTTACTTAGAATAGGGCAATATTTACCGGGTTAAGTTCAATGGCAATTTTTGCATTAAAAGTAAGTTGCCGATACAAACAATGAAAGTGGCAAGTCAACTAAATTCTATTAAATAACGCATGGCACAGATAAAAACTTATAAACATAATCTCTAGGGGTTAATTAAATAATCTAAAACGGTTTTGAGTCTTTTGATTACCAGAGTTGTCTTACTTTCTTACAATCTGAAAAAACAGGAGAACATGATGTTTTTTTCGCAAAAAAAGTTAATAAAGGGCGTTGGAATAGTATGCCTATTAATGACTTCAGTTTCCTTTGCTGCTAAAGGGCCTTCTGCTGAAAACGTTGACGGTGCAACAACCATCAATGCAGAGCAAGCTAAGAAGTTATGGAAAGAGGGAGCTACGTTTATTGATACTCGTAAAGATTCGGATTGGCAAGCTGGTCGAGTACCAGGTGCAGTGCATATTAACGTTAAAAAACCAGAATTTAATAAACACGAAATTTTGAATCATGTTGGTTTAAATGAACCTGTTGTTTCTTACTGCAATGCAGAAAAATGTCACCGTGCGGCTGCGGGTGCTAAAAAGCTTGTTGGGTTTGGTTTTACCAAAGTTTATTACTACAGAGATGGTTTTCCATCATGGAAAAATGCTGGTTATCCATATGAATAACCTAGACAAGGCTGAGGAAAATTATAATGTTTAAATCACTTAGAGCCAGAGTTGAAATCTACACGGTTTTAACGATTCTTTTTACTGCCGCTATTTTAATAGCTGTTTTTACATATCAGTTGTATCAATCTAAACAACACCTGCTTAACGCCATGGCAGGCAAACAGATATCAATTTATAAAACCGTCTTGGACAAGACTGTTTCTCAAATGGAAAAAAATGTTTTTGCATTTACACGAGATGAACAGTTGTTTAAAGCCATTGAAGATTCTGATAAACAAGCTATTTCTGAACGAGTGGGGCCTACGGCTAACCGCTTAGAAGCAACTCAGACTGCTTCCAATGTTCGTTTGTTAGGTGTTGATGGTACCGTTCTTTTTAGTCGTAATAAAAACGACGGTAGCTCAGTTAATCTTGAGCTTGTTAAAAAGTCAGTTTCGGATTTAGTCATTACCAGAGGTTTAGAGTCGGTGAACGGAAATCCTGAGGTACACTTTATCTTTCCGCTTACTAAAAAGGGTAAGGCATTTGCCGTTGTTGACCTTGTTATGGATTATTCAATGCTAGCACCAAGTCTTGCAGAAATTGGTCAAACTCGATTTATGTTGTTTGCTCTAAATGGCAAATTAATTACCCATCAAGACCACGATATTGAACAGGCTTTCATTGATTCTGGTGAAGATGTAACAACTTATGGTATAGATAAATTTGTGTATGGCGACAAAAGCTATACGAGTGTTACTCAGCCATTAAAAGACGTCAATGGTAAAACCGTTGCCTATGTGGCAACTTTAACTGATGACACTGAAATGCATAGTGCTCAAGATTTCTCATTTATGATAGGAACACTAAGCATTATTCTTTGGATTATTATTGCTTTTACCTTAACTAAAATTCAATTTAAGAAGGCTTTTAAGCCGCTTGAAAATATGAAAACGGTGGTTGATAACATCAGTCAGAATGGTGATTTCAGTAAACGTATTCCAGTTGTTTCTAAAGATGAGGTGGGTGAAGCTGCAGAGGCAATAAATCACATGGTTGATACACTCCAAAAATCGATTTCAGATAGCAACTTGGTTATGAATGCAGTTGCAAGCGGTGATTTTTCAAAACGTATCAATGGTGAGTACAAAGGCGATTTAGCCACACTGCAAGTTGCAGTTAATCAATCGACTCAAGCGGTAGAGTTTTCAATGAGAGAAATTATTACTCTTGTTCATGCATTAAGTAATGGTGATTTTTCAGCGAGAATGAATGATAAAGTCGATCCAAATGTACGAAAAGAAGTTGAATTATCATTACGAATGATGAGTGATGTTATTTCTAATGTAAATATCGTTTTAGAGCACATGGCTAATGGAGATTATTCTCACCGAGTAACGGTTCCAGCCAACGGTGAGTTAAAGATTATGGCTGATAGTGTCAATAGTCGTGTAGAGCAAACCGATAAAGCGTTAGGCGAAATTGCAGATGTGGTAAACGCTCTTGCCGATGGTAATTTAACTAAACGCGTGACATCTGAGTTTGGTGGTAAGTTTGGAGATGTATCAAAATCTTTAAATGGCTCGATTGATAACCTGGCTAAACTGATTTCAGAAACCACTTACGGAGTGCATAACCTAACAGATAATGTTGAACAAATTTATCAAGGTAGCCAAGATTTAAATGATCGTACTCAACGTCAAGCAGCCTCTCTGGAAGAAACAACGGCCACTATGGATCAAATTATGTTTGCGGTAAAACAAACAACCGATAATGCTCAATCAGCAAATCAGCTTGCTACATCAGCTCGAACTCAAGCGGATAACGGTGCTGAAGTTATGAGAAGCACGATTGAATCTATGGGTGATATTAAAGAGGCCAGTCATAGAATAGAAGAAATTATAAGCTTGATTGACAGTATCGCCTTCCAAACTAATTTACTGGCATTAAATGCAGCGGTTGAAGCGGCAAGAGCCGGTGAGCATGGACGAGGGTTTGCAGTAGTTGCTGGCGAAGTGAGGAACTTAGCGGGTAAATCATCGGATGCGGCTCGTGACATTAAAGGTTTGATTGAGAATGCGGTTAATGCTGTTGACCAAGGTACAGAAAGAGCAGAGCGTTCTGATGAAGCGTTACAGCATATTACCGAGAGCATTCGCAAGGTAAGCGATATAGTCGCTGAGATTTCAAAAGCTTCAAGCGAGCAAACGCATTCAATAACTCAAGTAGGTCAAGCCATTGGAGATATTGATACCGTGACTCAGCAAAACGCAGCTCTAGTCGAAGAAAGCACTGCAGCTTCAGAAACCATGAAATCTGAAGCATCTTCTTTAGCAAACTTAGTGTCTAAATTTAAAGTTTAATTTCTAAAATTTAAACTTCTATTTATTCAAAACAAAAAAACCGAGCGTTATGTGCTCGGTTTTTTGTTTTAAGAGAGAAGGTAAATCGTTATTTAAGTTTACAATCCAAGTGATAAGCCACTTGCATAGTATTCTCTAATAAAGTGGCAATAGTCATTGGGCCAACGCCACCTGGTACTGGTGTAATCCAACTTGCACGTTCTTTCGCTGTTTCATACTCAACGTCACCGCAAAGCGTACCATCATCCATACGGTTAATACCTACATCAATCACAATGGCACCGTCTTTAATCCATTCACCTTTAACCATGTTTGGTATACCAACACCCACAACCACTAAATCAGCTTCAGAAACTTTTTTAGGTAGATCTTTAGTAGCACTATGACAAATAGTAACTGTTGCACGCTCATTTAAAAGCTCCAACATCATAGGAACACCCACAATGTTAGATGCACCTACCACAACCGCATTTAAGCCACGAAGAGGAATACCTGTTTTTGCTAACATAGTCATAACACCATGGGGTGTACAAGGAGCTAACTGAGTCATACGAGTGGCTAAACGACCAACATTATAAGGATGAAAACCATCCACATCTTTACAAGGATGAATACGCTCAATAATTTCTTCTGGATCAATGTGGTCTGGGACAGGTAGCTGAACAATAATTCCGTGAACATTATCATCGGCATTTAATTTATCAATTAAAGCCAATACTTCTTCTTGAGAAGTTTCGGCAGGAAGTACCTCAGACACATCATTAAAGCCGGCTTTTTGACAAGCTATCTTTTTATTACGCACATAAACTTGAGACGCGGGGTCTTCACCAACCATGATAACAGCCAGGCCTGGCGGCTTTTTACCTAAAGCAACTTGTTTCTCAACTTCTTGCTGAATCGAATCGCGTAGTTCGGCTGCAATCGCCTTACCGTCTAAAATTTGTGCAGACATAGTATTTATCATCCTACATAGAGTAAAAAATTGTCGTTTATCATAACCGATTTTGAAGAAATATAAATTTCAGAATCATTTATATCCTTTATATAAATAGTTAGTGTTTGTAATTTGGAATATAAAAAGAGGCTTTAAAATAAGAATCAATAAGTTAGCAAGCAGTAACTCCACAGGCGTTATTACACAGAAAAATAAAATGCAAAAAAACATAAAAATTTTATAGTTTCTTGTTGACAGGTCAGGGGGGCGTCTATACAATACGCCCCATCTTACGGAGTGTAGCGCAGCTTGGTAGCGCACCTGTTTTGGGTACAGGTGGTCGGGGGTTCAAATCCCTCCACTCCGACCATATTCTTATCGAATTGAAGATGGTCACCATCTTCAGTTAGATAGTCAAAAGGTTCGATAACGCGCCCATAGCTCAACTGGATAGAGCATCGCCCTTCTAAGGCGAGGGTTTCAGGTTCGAATCCTGATGGGCGTACCATATTTATGGTGTGTTCATCACGCCATCTATGGCGGATGTAGCTCAGTTGGTAGAGCCCAGGATTGTGATTCCTGTTGTCGCGGGTTCGATCCCCGTCATTCGCCCCACTTTTTCTTTTTATTTTCTTTGTTAAATTCAGCTTCTCATGAAGCTTATCTAAGCAATTTCTTTTCTATTTACTCTCGTTTTTTCTATTTTTTAAAATCATTTTTTGCACCATAATAATTTATTTTATGCATCCTATTTGAACATTGATGGTTTTTTATAGCCTTATAATAAGTATTTTCTTTCTTTAAGCCTATTAAAACGCCTTTTTATAATTTTGGTACTTCTTTTGCTTTTAAGTTATTACCCTTTTTATAATTGGTAATACTGGAGTTGTGATATGAAGTCTAAGATTGTTTCTAAAACCTTTGGATTGGTAGCTGGTTTAGCTATGACTGCTATGAGTTGGCAGGCTAATGCCGCTGAGCCTTTAAAAATAGGATATAGCGATTGGCCTGGTTGGGTAGCTTGGGATGTGGCTATTGAAAAAGATTGGTTTAAAAAAGAAGGTGTGGATGTCAAATTTGAATGGTTTGATTACGTGGCTTCAATGGACGCATATGCCGCAGGTAAATTAGATGGTGTACATATGACAAATGGTGATGCTTTAGTGACTGGTTCTACTGGTGCACCGAGTGTAATGATTTTGTTAAATGACTACTCTAACGGTAATGACATGGTGGTTGCTAAGCCTGGCGTTGCTTCTATTAAAGATTTAAAAGGTAAAAAGATTGGTGTTGAAGTTGGTTTTGTATCTCACCTATTGTTACTTACTGCTTTAGATGCTAACGGCATGTCAGAATCTGATGTCACTCTCGTTAATGTTCCTACTAATGAAACACCACAGGTTTTAGCTTCTGGTGAAGTCGATGCTATTGTGGCTTGGCAGCCAAGTTCTGGTCAAGCATTAAGTATGGTGCCTGGTTCAAAAGCCGTATTTACTTCTAGAAATAATCCTGGAATTATCTATGACGGTTTATCGGTAAACCCTGCAAGTCTTTCTGAGCGTAAAGCAGATTGGGAGAAGGTTTTAAAGGTATGGTACAAGGTGGTTAATTATATTAACGACCCTAAAACACATGCTGATGCAGTAAAAATTATGTCGGCACGAGTAGGTTTAACTCCTGAAGAGTATGAGCCATTTTTGGAAGGAACTAAACTTCTTACTTTAGATGAAGCAAAAGCCGCTTACAAAAAAGGTAAAGGCTTAGATTCTATCTATGGTTCTTCAAAAGTATCTGATGACTTTAACGTAGCCAATAAAGTTTACGATGCTCCTCAAGATATTGATGCTTATTTTGATGGTTCTTTAACTGACGGATTGTAATTACAAAATTTAAATTATTTTCAAACAGTCAATTACAGACTGTTACAGCGTAATTTAGCCTAATTCAGCCTTCTAGGACCTCCTCTTATTAGGCTGTTTTTTTATCTATAAGAAAAGAGTAAAAGAGTAGTGAGGAATTGAAATGACTCAAAAAACAAAATATTTTCGTCATCAAGATGCTCTTATACCTACTGTTATTGCATTAACCTATGTAATAACTACCTATATTCTTGGGTTTGGCTTACTGTTAGCGGAACCTTTCTATGCCAATATTATTGGTATTCCTATATTGGCTCATTCAATGGTAATAGCAGCTTATTTGATTCATGAGGCTGCCCATTCAAGTGTTTTTAAAGATAAGAAGCATAATCGTTGGTTTGCAGAGTCTTTATTGTGGATAACGGGGAATAGTTATTCAAATTTTGATGATATTCAACGTAAACACAATCGTCATCATAGCGACCGTGCCGATATTGTTTCTTTTGATTTTAGACCAATCTTAGAAAAGCACCCGCAATTACTAAAAGTTATTAAAACGTTAGAGTGGATGTACATTCCTGCTTTAGAAATTTTAATGCATGCTCTGGTACTTATACTGCCTTTTGTTAAAGAGAATAGAAAACAAAATCGACCTCGCATTATGGTTGTGTTTGCTTTAAGGGGCGCTCTGTTTTTTTGGTTAGCCTCCATCTCGATGCATATTTTGTGGTTGTATCCATTGGCTTATATGTTGTTTTTAACGGTAATGCGTTTTATGGATGTGCATCAACATACTTATGAAGTCTACGAAACCTTGGATTTACCTAGAGGTGCTGAAGCCAAATTAAGAGACCGTGAGTTTGAGGAGCATAATACTTACTCAAATTTACTTTCGGTGAAATATCCTTGGGTGAATTTATTGGTACTTAATTTTAGTTATCACAATGTTCATCATGAGCAGCAATTGCAGCCTTGGTATCGTTTGCCAAAATTACATAAAGAAATGTTTGGTGATGATTACCAACAAATTTTGACTTTTAAGCACCTTATTAAAAGTTTTCATAAATACCGTGTGCCACGTATTTTAAATGGTGATCCAATCAATTTACCTGTTAAACAAGATGAAGGCGAAACCTTTATTGGGGTAGATGGTGTCTCTTTTTTAACCGCCCACTAATTCTTTATTAATTAGCCATTAATTGTGTGTTAATTACTTATGGATTAGATATGTAATGCCTGTGAGGAAAATATGACTCAAGTGACTAAGTTTTGGCCAATTTTAACCGGCCAGCACACCTATGAAAAAACCCTTTCTACTCGTGGTGTGGGTAAGGGCGAAATTATTAAAGCACCTATTTTGGCGTATTTAATTGAAACCAATAATGGGCGTATTTTGTTTGATGTAGGTTGTGATTACCAAAAAATCAAACAACCTGATTTACGTCAAAAATACTATGAGCATGACGGTTTTCCTTTTGGCCCGCCAGAGATGGAGGAAGAGCAGCAGTTATCTAATAAATTACAAATTTTAGGCTTGCAGCCAGAAGATGTCGATGTGGTTTTTTGTAGCCATTTGCATTTTGATCATGCGGGTGGTTTATGTGAGTTTTGTCATGCAGAAGTGCATGTGCATAGTCAAGAGATGACGGCGGCAAAAAATCTTGAAGATGAAGCCTACTTTACCTCAGATTTTGATTTACCGCTTAACTGGAAAATTCAAACCGAAGAGTATGATTTAGTGCCTGGTGTGAGAGCCATCGAAACGCCTGGTCATACCGCAGGCCATATGTCTATGTATATTGAACTACCTAAAGGTCAGCCGATTATTTTAGCGGGTGATGCGGCTGATTTAGTTGAAAACATTGAGCAAGAGATCGCTCCAGGCTTGTGTTGGCAAGACAACGAATTAATGGCGATTGAGAGTATTCAAAAATTAAAACAGTTTAGCCAACAAAATAATGCTGCTCTTTGGCCAAACCATGATTGGCAGTTCTTTCAAAAACACAATCGATTCCCCGATTTTTTTGAATAGTCACGGTGGCAGATTCGATGCAATTAAAAACGTTTAAAACCCTTTGGGGCAATACTTTACCCATTGACCAGGCCTGTAAAAATGCAATCAATCATCAATTTAATGGTATTGAAGGTCAAGCTCCTAAAGATAACATTGAACAAACCAAATGGATAAATGCCTTAGCCGAGTTTGAGTGTGATTACATTGCTGAAGTGGTAACGGGCGGCGATTATGTGCCAGATAGGAATTGGAGCGTTCAACAGCATTTAGACGATATTAAATATCAATTAGACAATTCAATGCCTTTAAATCCCTTGTTTGCGACTTGCATAACGGGCTGTGATGCTTGGGAGGAAAACGATTCGATCGCGTTTTTTGAGCAAGCTATGCAAGTGGGTAAAGATTATGGAATTACTTTAAGTTTTGAAACACACAGAAGTCGCTCATTATTTACTCCTTGGGTAACTCAAAGAGTGGTTAAGGCTTTACCTGAGATTAACTTAACGTTAGATATCAGTCACTGGTGTGTAGTTTGTGAGCGTTTAATGGATTCTGAAATGGATGTTATTCATGCGATTAAAACTAATGTTCACCATGTTCATGGACGAGTAGGTTATGACCAAGGTCCGCAAGTTCCACACCCTGCTGCACCAGAGTATGCAGAAGCGCTACAGTCGCATCAGCGAGTTTGGGAAACCGTTTGGAAGGACCAGTTTGCTAAGGGATTTGAAGTGACCACCTTAACACCTGAATTTGGGCCAGATGGTTATTTGCATTTGCAGCCTTTTACCCAAATGCCAGTAGCAGATTTATCTGAAGTGAACCAGTGGATAAACCAAGTTGAACAACAGCATTTTTCAGAGGTGTCTTTTTAATGGAAATCGGATTAAGCAAAATAGGGAATGACCAGGCCCCAGCAAAAGATAAACGACCAGTATTAGTGCTATTAGTGGCTTCGTTATTTTGGGGGATGAGTTGGTGGCCATTAAAGTCGCTACATCAAATGGGGTTTGATGGGCCTTTTATTATTTTTGTGGCTTACGGTTTATTAAGTTTACTGTTCTTGCCGATTTTATGGCACTTTAAAAGCACGTTAAAAAACAATATTAAACCTTGGTTGTTAATCGTCGTGCTTGGGGGAGGAGCCAATTTAGCCTTTAATTACTCATTAATTTATGGCGATGTGATTCGCGTCATGGTGTTGTTTTATTTATTGCCTCTTTGGGGAGTCTTAGGCGGTAAATTTATATTAAAAGAACGTGTGCCTATGTTGGGATGGTTAGCGGCAGGGCTGGCAATATCAGGTGCATTTTTAGTTGTAGGTGGGGTTGAGATATTTGAATCGCCTCCGACGTGGATTGATTTTCTAGCGTTGCTTTCGGGCTTTTTATTTGCCATGAATAATATTGCTTTTAGGGGCGTGCAATCCTTACCTGTGGTAGTAAAACTCAGTGCCTTATTTATGGGGACTATGCTTATGTCTGGGATTTTGGTCTTGAATCAAGACGTTCATCTAGCTGGTAATATTTCCATAAGTGCCTGGTTGTGGTTGGCGGCATTTGGTTTGGTGTGGTTATTAATCTCCAATCTAGGTTCTCAGTGGGCTGTAACGCATATGCCAGCAAGTCAATCATCTATCATTATGATTATGGAGCTGGTTGCCGCCGTTATCTCCGCCATGTTATTCAATGGTGAAACTTTGAATTTAATAGAAGGGCTGGGAGCGGCTTTAATTTTAAGTGCGGCGTTGATTGAGGCCTTAAGATCACACAAAGATTCAAATACTTAGCCATTTAATACACAAAAATCAAAGAGTGATTGAAAAAGAGAGATTCCTGAATAGAATGATTTAAAAACAACAAAGGCCTTAAATAAGGCCTTTGTTTTATGGTTTACTCAGCTTTGTTAAATTTATATTAGCTTTTTTGAGCCATCCAATTTCGCCAGCCACCTGTATGCGAGATATCGGTTGCACCTTCAATGCCATAGGGTTCACAAATAAAGCCAACCACTTGAGAGCCATCAATCAACTCAACTTTACCTAACCCTAAAGGCGAGGGAATGAGAGCCAAAAAACTGCCCAGATGTTGTTTAGGCATATTCCAGATTTCTAGTTCAATCGATTCTCCACCTTTAAGCTGTTTTACCAGGCCTGGTTTATGGTGACACCTGGCCTGGTAAATTGTAGAATCAAATCTTTGCAATTATTTAGCATAAAAAACTATCTTAACCTGCCTCTCAACCCTTAAATTTTAGGATGTAATGTGAATTTGTGCCCATTTTGTGACAGTGAATTTTATTTAGAAAACGCAACCTGTTACGCACGCTTCGATCTCTACCCCGTAACAAAAGGCCACACCTTAGTTATCCCCAAAAGGCACGTTGCAACTTGGTTTGATATGAGCCAGCAAGAGCAAATTGATGCCATAAATTTAGTTCAAGCAGTAAAACTACAGCTAGATAAGGATTATTCACCCGATGGCTATAACATTGGTGTAAATTGCGGAGAAGCCGCAGGCCAAACCATTGCCCATGCACACATACACGTCATTCCTCGCTACAAAGGCGATATGTCCGACCCAAAAGGCGGCGTGCGTGGTGTGATTCCAGAAAAACAAAAGTATTAACTAATGAGTTCTTATGCCAAATATTAGCGACAGCATTACAAAAGACGATGTTCTACAGGCGGTAGATAAAATTGATTCTGAAAATTTACAGGGTCAATCGCAAAAGTATGAAGTGGTCATTAATGGTAAGCACTATCCACCGCCACTGGTCTGCCAATATGCGGATTATTTTGCAAAAGGTGAGCAAGGTTTACTTGAAACGAATACCTTTCCTGTTGGTCAAAATACACGATGTTTCAAGACACTTGAGGGTTTGGGTTTTGATATTGTTGAAAAACATACAAGTGACTTTAATGTTAAAGCTTTATTAGATGACATTACTCAAAATTGGGTTGAGTCTACTCAAGAAGGTTTTGCTAATCATCCAATACGACAAACTTTCGAGCGATTAAAATTCGAGATTGAACAGGTTTTAGATTCTGATACTGGAAATGAATATAAAATTAAAGCCAGTATTGGAGCAGGTAATTGGGCAAGTGTGCCATGGGTTTCAATTCTTGATACAAGTGTTACCACTTCGACACAAGATGGTATCTATCCTGTTTACTTATTTTGCGCAGATGGTTCAGGTGTTTATTTATCTTTAGGCTTAGGTACAACAGCTTTAACTCAACAATTCGGTAATGCAGGTGCCAGGAGAGAAGCATTAAAAATAAGGAACCTGCTTAGAGAACAGTTACCCGGTCTTTCAGGATGGGATACAGATATTAATCTTAATGCCACTACTCCGCTAGGAAACACCTACGAATGGGGGTCTGCTGGCGCAAAGTTTTATGCATCAAGTGCAATCCCAGAAAACTCTCAACTAAAAACTGATTTGTTGGAATTGATGAATATTTATAATCAATCCAAAAGTGTAAACATAGGGGATGAATCACTTGTGTCAGATTCTACGGAACTTAATAACTTAACTTATCACAGACTTTCAAAACCCTTCTTATTGTTAGCAGGCCTGTCAGGAACCGGTAAAACCCGTTTTGTGCGTGAGCAAGCTGAAAAAACAGGGTCACTGGAATCAACCTATTGTTTGGTGTCGGTTCGTCCTGATTGGCATGAGCCATCGGATTTATTGGGGTATGTCTCTCGTTTAGGTCAGGATGGGGCGGAGTTTATTACCACCGATGTTTTACGTTTTATGGTTAAGGCGTGGTTGTCTGTCATTGATTTACCAAACTCATTTAGTGCGTCTGATAGTGCGTCTGAATTTGATTACACAACGCACGATATTTCAAAAATTCCGCCATTTTGGTTGTGTTTAGATGAGATGAATTTGGCGCCAGTGGAACAGTATTTTGCTGATTACTTGTCGGTAATTGAAACCCGAAAATGGGAGGAGGGTGTGTATACCTGTGACCCACTTTTAAAACCCGATACGTTTAAACAGCTAGAACCTAAAGGCCTAGAAAAACTGCGCGAAGCCTTAGGTTTGAAAGAGCCTGTATTTGATGGTTTGTGGCGTTATTTTGTAAACAAAGGGATCGGTATTCCGTTTAACCTGATTGTGGCCGGTACGGTGAATATGGATGAAACCACGCACGGGTTTTCTCGTAAGGTGATAGACCGAGCATTAACGTTTGATTTTGGAGAGTTTTTCCCCAACAATTCCGCTGCGTTTTTTGAGGCGGTACATGAACCAAAAGCTTTAGGTTATCCACTAGTGTCACACGCTAAATTAGTTGATTTAAGTGACGTGATAATTGACAGTGATGGTCAAAAAACCAGGGCCTTTTTTGATGCCGTTAATCATGTGTTAAAAGGCACTATGTTTGAACTCGCTTACCGTGCTTTAAATGAGTTGTTTGTTTCGGTAATAAGTTTTAAACCGAAGACAGATCTTGAGTTGCAAGCCGTATGGGATGATTTCTTAATGATGAAGGTATTGCCTCGCATCGAAGGTGATGAAGATAAATTATCGGTGCAAAATTCAGATCTGTTAAATACGCTTATTGAAACATTCAAAAAGCCAGATTGTTTGCAGAGCATTTGGGAAGGTTTAACACGCCCAGATTTGTTTAGGGAAACGATCAAATCGCCTGAATCACCTATTTTTATAGCGTGTCGTGCACGTTTAAAGCTTGAGTGGATGCAAGATCGTTTAAAACAAAATGGGTTTACCAGCTTTTGGCCTTAGTCACGGTTTTTTACAATACTAAGGGAATTCAATGCAATCACTCTTAAAGCTAAAGACCCAAGATTGGGAGTTGGTGGTTTGGTCTAAGCCGATTGCAAACAAGCAAGCTCGTTTAGCGAACACCTTGGCTCATCGTAATAAAACCTTGCCACTTTCTGAGATACGTTTCTCTGAACCTGTCTTTTTTGATGCTGATAATGCGCCTGTTGTGGAAGGTGAATTTCCATTTTGGAGACGTTTTGGTAATCAAAAGTGCACAGCTATTACTCTTCCAAAACCACTATTCTTTGAAAACACCCTTTATGAATTTGAGTTTATCTTTAAAGCGCACGTTTCGTTTACAGAAGCGGTTGATACGCACCCCAAGGTTTGCCATAAGCTCAATAAAATAAATGATGTTTTTCGTTTTTCTAATCGGGGCGTACCGGTTTTACAAGGCACAATCGGTTTTAAAAATGATATTGGGTGGTTTAAATTGCCGATTGCTTATTGGGTCAACAATAAGCAAAAAAATATTTCGATTTCGTTAGAGGTATTGCCCACCAAAATCGACATGAAAGCGGATTTAGATGCCATTTATAAGGTATTAGATAACCAGTATCCGTTATGGCGTTTTGCTTTGGTAGAGTCAACCGAACAAGCCGTTGATCGCACTCGAGAAAAGCATGAACCGTTTGAACTGTTATGGATTGCTGAATTTGAATCGCTTCGCCATACGGTTGAAAAGGGCATTAAACAAATATTAAGCGCACCACATAGCCGTTTATTACCAGAAACAAAACAATTAAAAGCAGACCGTTTAAAAGGTAAATTACCGACTAAGTTAGCTGAAAAAGTTCGGCAAGATATCAGCGCTGGTCAAACCCGTAAACGCTATGCCATCACCCAAAAAAAGCTGAGTGCCGATACACCTGAGAATCAGTTTATTCAGTTTGTTTTGAGTTCCTTACAGAAACGATTAAAAGACTTTAGCCAAAAGGCGCGTCAATTTAATGAGCAACCAGAGCAACAACGTTTATCAGAATCTTTTTTTCAAGAGATTCAGTCTTGGATTCAACCTTTAGAGCGCTTTCAAAACAATCCATTATTCAAAGAGTTATCGAGTTTTAAAGGGTTAAATGGCGAATCGTTAGTATTGCAACAAAAAACAGGTTATTCGGCGGTTTATAAAGCTTGGCAACAGCTTAAATGGTATTTGGGCGTGCTCGGTAATCAAGCGACCGTATCTATGAAAACCATTGAAGAACTTTACGAAATTTGGTGTTTCTTAGAAGTAAAACGATTATTAATTGAAGACTTAGGCTTTGAAGAACAATTAACCAAGAAAGCACGACTTGAGAAAAACAAAAACGACTTAACGTTTGATGTTAGAGATGGTCAATATGGCGCATTTAAAATGAGCAGGCCTGATGGGATTGAAGTTGTTTTAAAACATGAGCCTCTGTTTAAAAACCAAGCTATAAATGAAGGTATCCGTGTTTGGACAGCAAGCCAGAAACCCGATATTTTATTAGAAGTTACGTTTAAAAATGGGGAACAATTTGTGTGGTTGTTTGATGCTAAATACCGCATTAAACCGCCAAAAATGGTAAGGAGAGATGGGCAAGAAGAATCGATTGACTGGGTACCCGATGATGCCCTAAACCAAATGCACCGTTATCGAGATGCGCTGTTTTATCAAGAAAAACAAGGTAATAAAGGCCAGACTCGCCCCGTATTTGGCGCTTATGCTTTATATCCAGGCTATTTTGACCAAACGGACAATGGTACCGGCAACCCTTATCAAGAGGCGCTTAACCAAATTGATATTGGCGCGTTCCCATTATTACCTTCGCAAAAAGCTTTTAACGGAAGCCTATGGTTGTCTAATTTTTTGAAAGAAAAAATAGGCACTAAACTAAACGTTTATTCGACCGCATTAAGTGACCATTTGTACCTTCAAGATTCCGCACGTATTCCTTATCGTGGTTTGAGTGTGAACAAAGAGAATGCACTTACCATGACCATAGCTTTAGGTAAGCCGGCAGGACGCGATTCAAATTACCTAAAACGCTTCGAAGAGGGATTGGCGGAGTGGTATCACGTACCAGTAAAGACAATTAAAGATTTTCAAAATAAAATTGAAGCCGATATCGAGCATACGATTATGCATGAGTTGCAATTTGTAGCGATTGCAACTCGATCCTTTGGGCCGGCTTCTCAGAGTATTGAATGGGTTTGGCCAGTTAAATCCGTTAGTATTAAAAAACGCAGAGAACTCACACTGGAACAAACAGGTCGAGCACCCAAAAACAATAAAGATTATTGGCTACTTGAATTGGGTGCTCCCTTTAAATTACGAGACACGGTGATTAATGTGCCGAGTGCGAGTTTTATGGCGTCGATTAAACTTACTACCTTAATTGAATTGACCGAATCGCGTGATTTTAAATCACTTCGAATGGTTTACAGTGGATTACAATTAAATAAATAAAACCACCAGGTTTGGTAAGTTTGTTTGTTTGAATGAATAATCAGACATCTTAAATTTTATTTATGTTTTTTTGCGCCTCTATTTTTCATCCAATTACGCCAGCCACCGGTATCTGAGATATTGGTTGCACCTTCAATGCCATAGGGTTCGCAAATAAATCCAACCACTTGAGAGCCATCAATCAACTCAACTTTACCTAACCCTAAAGGCGAGGGAATGAGAGCCAAAAAACTACCCAAATGTTGTTTAGGCATATTCCAGATTTCTAGTTCAATGGATTCTCCACCATTAAGCTGTTTTACCAGGCCTGGTTTTAAAATTGGGCCACCAGCTAATTCATAAAACGCATATTTAGGTGCTGTTTTGGTGGTTTTTAATAAGGTTGCCCCACGTTCAATTAATTGGCTGTTAAGTGGGAAACCAACTAAATGTGCACCGACTACCGCTAAAGGAATGGTTTGTGGATTATTAAATAGGCTTTGATTAGCCTGAGGTACTTCTATAAATCGTGCTCCTGATGCTTCTACAAACATTGGGTGTAGTTCATCGGTTAATTGTAATAAGGCTCTATCTGAACCTGCTGGTGCAAAAAACGTAACGCCTATTGGTAAGGTATCTTGTCTAAAACCAGTTGGCATTGCAACGGCTGCGTAATCTAATAAATTCATAAAGTTAGTGTAGGTTCCTAACTTTGAATTTAGGTTAATTGGGTCTTCTTTTAGAGCTTCAATAGAATAAATAGAAGGTGTGGTTGGCGTCATCATGCAATCAATGCCATGCTCTTGCCACAAGATTTGTGTCTCCCTTTGAGCTTTTTGTAATGCGTAACTTCCTTGATAAGCATCGGCTGCTGAAAGGTTTTTTGCCCCCGCTACAATGCTTGCTACGGTAGGGTCCATAATCGATTCATTTTTTTCAAAAAAGTCTGCTATTGCTAAATACCGTTCTGCCACCCAAGCACCACCATATAAAAGTTTGGCGGTTTCTATCCAAGCGTTAAAAGGCACCGTTTTAATTTGATAACCCAGTTTTTCTAAACTGCTGACGGTTTCGGTAAAGTTTTTTTGAGCTTGCTCATCACCATCAAAAAATAGGCTTTCGTTATCTGGAATACCAATAATTGGTTTTGCATTCCAAGCGGGTGGAGTTAATTCGGTTTCGGTACGACTGAACTCATCTTCTTGATCAAATTGAGCAGCTACATCAAATACTTGATAAGCATCTTGGGAATTTAAAGCAAAAATACTCACCACATCTTGCGAGCGAACGGCAGGCACTACGCCTTTGGTACTCAATAATCCTTTAGAGGGTTTTAGGCCAATTAAATTGTTAAAGGCGGCTGGCACTCGGCCAGAACCTGCTGTATCTGTGCCTAAAGAGAAGCTACATAAATTTAAGGCTAAAGAAACGGCGGACCCTGAGCTTGACCCACCAGAAATCATATTAAAATCGAAGGCGTTATGGCACTCTCCATAAGGCGAACGAGTACCTACTAGGCCTGTCGCAAATTGATCCATATTGGCTTTAGCAATCGGAATGGCTCCGGCTTCAATAAGGTTTTGTACAACCGTTGCCGACTCTTTTGGAACATAGCGATATTCTTTGCAGGCCGCAGTGGTCGGAATATTGGCCAAATCAATATTATCTTTAATAACAAACGGCACACCCCATAAAGGCAGGCTATTAGGTTCTGTCTTTTCAAGGTGATTGAGATAAGGTTCTAGTTCTGTTTCGCTGAGCAGGTGAATAAATAGGTTATAGTCTTCATAATCAGTCGCTTTTGCGAGCAATTTTTTTACAACGATTCGGGGTTCAAGCGTTTTATCTGCATAAGCTTTTTTTAAAGCAGCTAGGGTTAAGTTGAGCTCTTTCATGATTTAAACATTCTCCTCGAGTTCTAGAACCATCAAGGTTTGTCCCGTTTGAATAAGATCACCTTCATTCACTAAAATTTCAGTGACAGTACCAGAGGTTTCGGCTAAAACAGGTATTTCTATTTTCATGGTTTCTAAAATGGCAATAGTGTCGTCTTCTTGAACGTTATCGCCAGGTTTAACCTGTATTTTCCAGACACTACCTGTAATCGGCGAAGTAGCAGCTTCAAAGCCTTCTGGAATTTCAGTGGCGGTTTCGTTTTGAATCTCTTCTTGAGCGGTTTCGGCTTCAAAATTTGCCAGGCCCGATTCTTCCCAATAAAGTCGTTCGGCTTCAAAAGCACCTTGTTGTTGAGCTTGAAATGCTTCAATAGTGGATGTATTTTCCGCTAAAAATGCTTGGTATGCATTTAAAGACAACTCAGTTTCTTCAATCTCAATGTCATAACGCCCTAGAGGGAAATCTAAACGGGCTTGAGCCAACTCTTCTTCTGAAACAGGGTAGTATTGAATTTGGTCAAAAAAGTCTAATAACCAAGGTTTACCAACAGGGAAGTTTTTAGTTATGTGATAAGGGTTCCACATTTGAATGGTTCTACCCACAAACTGGTAACCACCTGGGCCTTCCATTCCATAAACACACATATAGGCTCCACCAATTCCTACTGCATTCTCTGGTGTCCAGGTTCTCGCAGGGTTGTATTTAGTGGTCACTAAACGATGACGAGGGTCAAGCGGGGTAGCCACAGGTGCGCCCAGGTAAACATCGCCCAATCCCATGACTAAGTATTTGGCATCAAAAACAATTTTTTTAACATCTTCAATGCTATCTAAGCCATTTATACGACGAATAAACTCAATGTTACTTGGACACCAAGGAGCGTCAGGACGAACCGTTGTCATGTACTTTTCGATGGCTAACTTGGTACTCGGATCATCCCAAGAGAGTGGTAAACGCACAATTCGGCTTTTAACGGTCAGGTCTTGACCTGAGGAAATCTCTTCTTCTAACTCAATCAGCTTTTGAATAATGTCATTTTGACTGATCTGTTTAGGGTCATAATGAACCTGCAAAGAGCGAATACCTGGCGTTAAGTCTTTTAAAAATGACCAAGACTGTGCTTCTTTATTGGTTTTTAAACGTTCATATAACACCTGAATACGGAAACGCAGAGCTAAATATAACTCCATTTTGCCGTATTCAACTAACACATGACTATCACCAGAACGGCGATACTTAACACCAAATTCGTGTTCGTCCGCTGAGGTTTCATGGGCAATACAAGACTGCTCGGTGGATTGATTGAGATAAGGCAATTCAATTGTTGTTGGGGTATTTAATTCCGCAATCGCTTCTTCATAATGGGCAATAGCCAATTCAGCGGTTTCAATTGATACGGCTTTAAAACGTACCTTATTACCGGGACGAAGTTGTCCCATTTTCCATTGCTCGGCTTCAATAATGGTGGCAGGGCAAACAAAACCGCCTAAACTTGGGCCATCTTGTGCCAAGATAACCGGCATATCACCAGTAAAGTCGATTGCTCCAATCGCATAAGGGTTGTCGTGAATATTAGAAGGGTGTAGTCCAGCTTCACCTCCATCTTTACGAGCCCACTGCGGTTTTGGTCCAATTAAACGGATACCTGTACGGCTTGAGTTGTAATGCACTTGCCATTCTGCAGCAAAGAATTTTTCAATATCTTGTTCAGTAAAGAAATCAGGGCAACCTTGTGGACCGTATATGACTGCAATTTCATACTGATTAGTTAGTTTTGGAATAACCTGTTTTGGCAGGCCTGGTAATGTTTGATTATCGTCAATATCAGTTAGACGTAATACATCACCTGTTCGCAATAAACGTCCGCCATGACCACCAAACTTACCTAGTGAAAATGTGGTTTTACTGCCCATATAATCAGGTACGTCAAAGCCACCAAGCACTGCTAAATATGCACGTTGTCCAATGTCTTTAATGACTTTAGATTTTAATTGTTGGCCTGCTTTAACTCGCACTGGTTGCCATTGCGGTACGGGTTGTTTATCAATGGTTGCCTGTATGTCTGCACCAGTGATACAAATTACGGTATCTTTATCAAAGGTGAGTCCCACTCCCGATACGGTCATCTCTATGGTTGCTGCATCTTCTGGGTTATTTAAACAGCGGTTAGCTAAACGGTGTGATAAAGAATCCATTGGCCCGGAAGGTGGCACACCAATATCCCAGTAGCCCACACGGCCAGGGTAGCTAACTAACATTGAATGGGTACCAGGCTGGGTGACTTCAATGGTGTTAGGGGTGTGAATAAACTTATTTAAAAATTGAGTATAGAGTTGGGTGCCATCTTTAAATTCAGGTGAATGGCTTAGAGCACCTAAATAGGCAATGTTTGTTTCAAAACCATCAATTTTTGCGGTGTGCATTGCGGTCTGTAAATTGTTAACCGCCTCTTCACGAGTGTTACCTGTCACAATGATTTTAGCCAGCATTGGATCATAAAAAGAACTGACTTCAATGCCACGATCACACCAAGTATCGACTCGGCAGTTATCTGGCATAACCCAGCCTGTTAATTTACCAGTGCTTGGTTGAAAGTTTTTAAATGGGTCTTCGGCATAGACGCGTACTTCAATCGCATGGCCTTGAGCTGGCTGAATTTGATCTACTGAAAGAGGCAGTTTGGCTTCATAAGCGACTTTAACCATCCACTCTACTAAATCAACATTTCTAACCGCTTCGGTAATACCATGTTCAACTTGTAAACGGGTGTTCACTTCTAAAAAGTAATATTCATTGGTGTCGGCATCGTAAACATATTCGACCGTTCCAGCTGATTTGTAACTAACTAATTCACCTAAACGAACCGCATGAGCTTCCATCTCAGCAACTTGATTGCGGTTGATACCAACGGCAGGGGTTTCTTCAACTACTTTTTGGTTACGGCGTTGTAAAGAGCAATCACGTTCACCAAAAGAGACAACATTGCCGTTACCATCACCAAAGATTTGAATTTCGATATGACGAGCATTCACCACAAACTTTTCTAAAAAGATGCCACTTTGTCCAAATGAGTTTTGGCTTAAACGGGCAACTTGTTCAAAGGCTTCAGACAGCTCTGCTTTAGTATCGCATTTTTGCATACCAATCCCGCCGCCGCCAGCGGTGCTTTTTAACATGACAGGGTAGCCAATGCGATCAGCTTCAGAAAAGGCATGTTCTAAAGATTCAAGCAATCCAGAACCAGGCAGTAGCGGTACATTTGCTTCAATCGCTAAATCTCTTGCAGTATGTTTTAAGCCAAAGTCGCAAATGTGTTGTGGCTCGGGACCAATAAAACGGATATTAGCGGCTTCACACGCTTCTGCAAAACTGGTGTTTTCACTTAAAAAACCATAACCAGGGTGTACAGCTTGTACCCCAAGTTTGATGGCTTCTTCTAAAATGAGAGGAACATTTAAATAAGTTTCTGTAGCAGCATTGCCAGGTAAAAAGATGACTTCATCGGCATGTTGAACATGTAGTGATGCACGGTCGGCATCAGAAGCCAAGACGACAGACTGAATATTCATTTTTTTAAGGGTACGAATAATTCTTGTCGCAATAGCACCACGGTTAGCGATGAGCACTTTATTAAACATAGTTGTTTCCTTTTCAGACCGTTCTGAAGCGAGTTCTACCAGATTGGGCCGTCCCAATCAGGGTGTTATTTTTTAGAATTTGTTATGTATTATGAGTGTTTATTCCCAAATCACCATTTCAACTGGGGTTGGGTTGTAGCCATTACATGGATTATTTAATTGCGGGCAGTTAGAGACTAAAACTAAAACGTCCATATGAGCTTGCATCTCTACATAACGACCCGGAGCGGAAATACCATCATCAAAATCTAGGTGTCCATCAGGTGAAACTGGCACATTCATAAAAAAGTTAATATTGCTTGATAGGTCATCTTTGGTCATGGTTTTATCTGAATGACAACCGCATTGTTCTGTTTGCATATTTCCTAGAGCCATTAAAAACGAATCTCGGCAAGAGTGCATATGACGTTTTTCAATAGCGTAACGAACTGTGTTGCTCTCTGCAGAACAGGCACCACCAATGGTATCATGACGACCACAAGTGTCATCTACAATGGTTAACATTGGATTACACAAGTTAGATTGCAACACACTGTTAGTGGTTAAATAAATATTGCCTTGTTCACGAATGGTATCGGTTGCTGAATAGCGTTCCGCGTGATCTTTGGCATTATAAAAAAGGGTATCAACCGCTTGGTTACCTTCAAGGTCAACAATTCTAAAATATTGGCCGGCTTTTACTTCGTGCATCCATGGATCACCAGCCGCTACCACTTCACGATAGACCACTCGGTTTTCATCAAAAGTTGGTTTAGTCATTTGGGTTCTCTCCATAATAAACTTTGGTGTTGTAGTAGGCACGTTGGTTCTCTGCTCGATGTAAGCGACAAGCATCATCTTCTTTAACCGGAAGGGCTTTAAACACAGTTAATTGAATCGGTTGTGGATTGTATTCAGGATTAGTGTCCATAGGGTGTTGTGCAGTAGATAAACTTACGATACAGTCCATTTCAAAACGTAGGTCAACATAATCGCCCGCTTTAGAGTTGTTAGCAATAAAGGTCATCGAGCCATTGTCTTCTACTCGTACTTTGCTAAACCAGTTAATATTTGGCATAACATCGCTGGCATTTAAGCCCCATTTACCGAGTTCATTGATTAAGCTGTCATAACCGTTTTTAAAATAGCCGTTATGTGCTTCTTGATAAGGTTTATCGCCATATTTTTTATGTACCATTGCAGCGTTAGATAGGCCGCCAATAGTGTCGTGCCAACCACAAGAGTCTGCAATGATTGAGCACATGACTCTGCCCATATCACTAAAACACATATTAGGTGTCGTCAAAAATGCGGTTTTTTGGGCCTTAAGAGTGTCAGGCATGTTATAGCGTTCGTTTTTTACTTCTATGTTATTAATTAGCATGGCAACGTTAGCATTGCCTTCAATATCGGTTAAACGTAAAACCGTACCGCGACGAATTACACCAGACCAGTGTGCACCACCTGGTAGGTTTTCTTGCCAGATAAAGCCGTTGTATTCAGGCTTAAATTCGCTGGCTTGGCTTGTGTCAGTCATTTGACTTCTCCTGTACTTTTGTCAGTGCTATAAATGGGTGGTAGGGCAGATTGGGTTAGGTAAAGGTTGGCATTTTTTACACCGCGATTTGCCATCATTTCATCACTGATTTTTTTTAAATCTTGAGCCGCACCTTGCATTAGGTTGACCTCTAAAGTGTGTTGATCCATTAACTGTATTTGTGTGCTGGAGATAATCTCAGCCACATACTGGTGTTTAAGGTGGTTTAGCTTTTGTTGCAGGCCTGGTACCGAATGGTCGTACACCATAGTAAAGGTGCCTGCCATAATTTCATTGGTATAGTTTTGGCTAAAAGACGCTGCTTCTTTACGAATAATGTCTGCCAATAAAGCAGAGCGATTATTAAAACCACGAGCCTTCATAAGGTTGTCTAAGTCTTTAATAACGCTTTCAGGCAAAGAGGCGCTGGTTCTAATTAATTTGTTGGTATGTTGAGTCATATTAAAAAATATCCGGTACTTCTGAGTTAACTGAAACCATGCGAACCATACTGAGTTTTTCTTCCATGCTCTCTTCTTCTTGAGGTGGGTGCACTAATTTTTCTAAATATTCTTTGGTGGCTAAAAACTCAGGGCTCAGCAGCGTGTCTTCTTTTCTTGGGCGAGGCAGTGGAACACTTAAAGTTTCAGATACTCGTCCAGGGTTGGCTTCAAGAATTAAAATTCGGTCAGCTAAATAAATTGCCTCATCTAAATCGTGAGTGATAAAGAAAACCGTAATATCAATGTTTTGCCAAATCTCTAAAAGGTAACGCTGCATTTTCAAACGATTTTGTGGATCTAGAGCCGCAAAAGGTTCATCCATTAATAAAATTTTAGGTTGATTTGCTAAAGCTCTAATAATCGCCACACGCTGTTTCATACCACCAGAAAGTTGGTGTGGATAAGCGTTGGTGAATTTTTCTAGGCCAACTAAATCAATCCATTGAAAAGCTTCGGCCTCAGCTTGGTTTTTAGACATGCCGCCTTCTGTTAAACCAAACATGACATTTTGTTTGACGGTCATCCACGGGAATAAAGAGTAACTTTGAAATACCATTCCTCTGTCAGGACCTGGACCATCAACCAATTCATCATCAATATGAATTGCTCCCACTTCATGTGTTTCTAACCCGGCAATTAATCGAGCAAGCGTTGATTTTCCACACCCAGAAGGACCAACGACACAAACAAACTCGCGTTTGTAAGCGGTAAAATCAATTGAGTTAAGCACATTGATTTTTTTGCCTTTGTGCTCAAAGGTTTTGTGTAAATCTGTAATAGTTAAAGCCGTTGGGCGTTTTTTAATACGCTCGTTTCTTGCTTTAATTTCGGGGGTATACCAATTGGCTAAAGGATGAATATTTTTTAACATTTCAAGCTCCTATTTATCTGTATGCCAAGGGAATAAACGCTTGCCAAGTTGGGCAAGAACCATATCCGTGATAAGACCAAGTAAGCCTAAAATTAGAATGGCCGCAAACACGTTATCAAAGTTTTTGTATCGTGCTTGTTGAGTAATAAACCAAGTGATCCCTGAGCTTGTTCCAATCAACTCTGCCACAATTAGGTAGGTCCATGCCCAGCCTAATAGAATGCGCATATCTCGGTAAAGATCAGGCAAAATGCCAGGTAAAACTACTCGGCGAATCATGCTAAAGCCTTTGCAACCTAAGGTTAATGAAGCTTCAATTAATGCCATATTAAGTTTGCGAGTGGTGGTTGCCACAATCAATACCATTTGAAAAAAGGTACCGATAAAAATAATGGCAATTTTGGGTGCGTCATAAATACCTAAAATGGCAACGGCTAAAGCACCAAATGCGGGAGCAGGTAAATATCTAAAGAATTCGGTAAAGGGCTCAATAAGGTGTGAGGCAGCATTGTACGTGCCTGCAAAAATCCCAAGCGGCACACCAAATAACATGGCCCAAAAGAAGCCCCAAGAAATGACTTGAATTGAGTGCCATAGGCTTTCATGTAACCAAGGTTCGCCATTTCGTCTTGGTGGTGTGGTAAAGGCAGTGTATAAAGCGGTTGCTACTTCATGAGGTGCAGGCAAATATACAGGGTTAGCTGGTGTGCCCTGTGGAAGGGAAGCCATATCAATTTGTGGATTTTGTTCAATCTTTTTTTCAATCTCTTTTTGAAAGACGTCTTTGTCTATTAAGGTACCTTCGCGAAAATAACTTACCCCACCTGGCTGGGTTATTTCTACCTGTGGATGCCAAATAAAAGGCACATAACTGACTAAACACCACAAGAGAATGGGGATAGCAAAACTGGCAAAAGTTAATAGTCTTGCCGATTTTTTATCTACGGGGGTTCTTGGTGTTGTCCAACTTTTTAACATTTTCATAGGCAAATTCATCTTTTAAAGTGGCGGTTTTAATTTGGTATTACTTTTTTATAAAAATGTAATAAGCATGAGCTATGCCATATAGGTAATGGCCTTTAAATGGTGGAGGTTGTGGCTTTATGGTATGAGTTTTTGATATTTTTTATACCAATTTGGTTCATGGTTGAACCAAAATAATGCGTAGGGTTTTGGTATTTATTGAGTTTTAAGATTGTTTACGAATTGAGGTTTGCCCTGAGGTTAGGCTTTGTATTTTTTGATTGAGTTTAATCAAAGCTTCACCTTGTGGAGTAATGCCCTGATAAAATCCTGCTTGTGCTGAATGTATGTCTTCAGCAGTAATCAACTGAATCGCTTGATTAATAGAAAACAGGTCATGAGTTTTCCAATAGTCTAAAAGCTCAACAATTGAGAACTTTACCAGGCCTGGTAAATTAATTTTTTCAAAAAAAGACTCAATTAACTCTTCTGTTTTAAAGTCACTCACGCTACTGGCGGAATCTATTAAATTAGTGTGATTACGGTTAATACCCACACCAATAATTAAGCATCGGTACTCTTTTTTAATGACTTGCTCAATTAAGATGCCAGCGACTTTACCCTGTTGGTTGTATATGTCATTTGGCCATTTTAGAAACAAAGTATCCCCAGTAAGTTCAATGAGGCATTGATGAATAAGGCGAGCAATATGTAAACTTACCAGGCCTGTCATTTTATCTTGTGAGTTAAGCGGATAAGCGATTGAAAAAATCGCCGACTCTTGATTGGTTTGCCAACTACGTTTTTGCTGACCATAACCTGCCGTTTGTTTTTGGGTAATACAGACTATTGGATCTAGGCTCTGTTGCTCCGAAACATAATCTTTTAAAAACTGATTTGTTGAGCCAACGGTGTCTAGTTGAATAGTGGTGTAGTTAGAGGGCAAAGTTAATCCTTTAGTCATGCTGATTGAAGTTTTTAATAAGACAATTGTAATAAATCTACTGTTTTTATGCTCTTTTAAAAGAGGAGTTTATTTTTAGAGAAAATTTATGAGAGCTTTGCATGAGTCATGAACTAAAGAAAAATGTGAATAAATTTTTACTGGTTGAGGCCTGAAACGCAGTTAATAGCTAGCTATTGACAAGTTTTAGAACGAAAAGCAGTGAGATTTTAGCCATATTTACTCGTTTATGCTCTCGTGCAAAGCTCTCTTTATGTTTAGAATGGGATTACGGCGTCTTAAAAAGCAAAGAGGTTTTTTATGTTTGAATTAGCAAAACAGCGATTAGAATCGGTTTTTAAATACATCGAAGTTGATGAAGAAGTCATGGATCGACTTTCGGTAGCAAAACGTTCGATTATGGCCAGTATTCCGGTAAGAATGGACGATGGTTCTTTAAAAATCTTTACGGGTTACCGTGTGCAATACGATGATACTCGTGGACCAACAAAGGGTGGTATTCGTTATCATCCGCGGGTTAACTTAGATGAAGTAACCTCTTTAAGTTTTTGGATGACGGTTAAATGTGCTGTTGCAGGGTTGCCTTTTGGCGGAGCTAAAGGCGGTGTAATGGTAAATCCTAAAGAGCTATCTAAATTAGAGCTTGAACGATTGTCGCGTGGTTATATTCGAGCATTTGCTGATGTTTTGGGTGAGTCTAGAGATATACCTGCACCCGACGTCTATACCAACAGCACCATTATGGGTTGGATGGCCGACGAATTCAGTATTATTTCTCGACGACAAGTACCCGCCATGATTACGGGTAAACCGATTCATTTGGGCGGTTCACAAGGCCGAGATTCTGCCACTGGGCAAGGTGCTTTACACGCATTAAATGAGTATGCTCGGCGTAAAGGCTGTAAACCAGAAGAGACCTCTGTAGCCGTTCAAGGCTTTGGAAACGTGGGTTTTCACTTTGCCCGATTAGCTAAGGCAACGGGTTATAGAGTGGTTGCGGTATCCGATTCGCAAGGTGGGATTTACAGTACTTCTGGGCTTAATATAGAAGATGTTTATCGTTTTAAGCAATCAGATAACAAACTGGCTTCTGTTTATTGCGATGGTTCAGTGTGTAATATGCTGGACTATAAAGAAATTACCAATGAAGAGTTACTTGAACTGGATGTGGATGTATTGGTGTTAGGTGCATTAGAAAACCAAATCACTCAATTAAACGCCCATAATATTAAAGTTAAAACGGTGTTGGAAATCGCCAATGGCCCAGTTACACCGCAAGCGGACGAAATTTTAGCTAAAAATGGTGTAACGGTTATTCCTGATGTTCTAGCCAATTCTGGTGGGGTTATTGTGAGTTATTTTGAGTGGGTTCAAAACCGCTCAGGTCTTTATTGGGAAATTGAAGAAGTGGCTGAAAAACTCAAAAAAATCATGCGTAAAGAATCCAATATTATTTATGATTTGGCCTTAAGTCATAATTGCACTTTAAGAACGGCGGCTTATATTCATGGTATTGCTCGTTTGGCGGGGGCGATTGATGAACGAGGTAATCAGAAATACTTTAATAAAAATTAACGCTCTGCTTGCAAATATATCACCTTGTATGATGTGGTTTTACAAATAGAATCGAGAGCATTTTCAGAACAATAGGAATGGCGGCATACAGCAGTAAAATACCGTTTTGAAAATGTTCCGGATTGGTTTTAAAAAAATCCAAAACAGGCAGAGATAAACCAACTGCAACTGCTAATGCGAGTTTGGTTAACATGCTCCAAATTCCAAAAATAAATCCTTTTACTTCTTGTATGTCTTTTGTGCGTTTAATCTGCTGTGTGATATCTGCTTGAATAGAGGCGGGTATGGCTAAATCAATGCCTAAACTTAAACCCGTTAACACGCTAATCACTCCAAAAAACCAAATATCGCCCGGTTCAAGCCAAAAAACTAAACAAAAAAACAAGCTGGCTAGCAACATAGAAAGTTGCCAGGTTTTTTCTTTGCCTATTTTTTTCGAAATTTTAATCCACAAAGGTAATGCGAGCAGGCCTGCTAAAAAGTAAATCAGCAAAAATAGTCCCGTGTATTGCTCTAACCTTAAATAATCACTAACAAAAAATACAAATAGCGTGGCAGGTAAAGCGTTAGCGAGGTTGTTTAAAAAATAAGCAGGCATGACTGAAAAGACATTGCGATTATGTAACCAGAGTTTTTTGCTAATAGATTTAAAAGAAGCGTGACTAATAGGTTTTGTTAAATTCTGGGTGTTTATTGCAGTTTCTAAATTTGGAATTAAGCTTGGTAACCAGTTAATTTTAAACAGTACCAGGCCTGCTAAAATCAAAGTGATGGCAGCACTAAGCATAAAGAAACGATAAAACTCTGGATGATTAGTCGGTAATCCCAAGGCAAAAGGGACGATTAATATAAACAATACACCTAATATAGACATGCCTTCTCTGGCAGAGGTGAGCTGGGTTTTATGCAGTGGTTGAATACTTATTTCTGCCACCATTGTTTGGTAGGGAACTTGAATAAATGTCCAGGCCTGGTAGGTTAAAAAACTCAATAAAAACAGATAACCAAAGCTAGGTGAGGTAACTAACGGAAAAAACAGAGCATACAGGGCAAATAGTAGTATGACCAGGCCTGTTAAAACTTGTTTGCTCCTAGAAAATTGATGATGATATCGATCACTTAATAAACCAATAAATGGATCAGTAATAACATCAAACATACGGGCTGCTAATAGGGCAAAACCAATGACACTTAGTGATAGACCAAATTCATCGGCATAGTATTGCGGTAAATAGAGATAAACGGGTATCCCGAGCATAGCCAATGGAAATCCCATCGCCCCATAATTAAACAACAGACTTTTAGGTAAGGATTCGCTTAAATTCTGCTGCTTATCGTATTGTTTATTTAATTCAGACATTATTCAACTCAGACATTATTCACCTTTAACTACTCATTTTTGGCAGATAGCCGTTTGGCAACAAGGCGTATGAGCCAATTTAAAATCGGTACTTGGCTATACACTTGTTCAGCAGGATCCCAGTAGTCAATATGAGCTTTTACCAGGCCTGTAGAATTAAAGGTCACTTGGCTTAAACCGTCTATTTTTTGTTGTTTTGCACTGTTTTTTAAATAGAAGGTAAATTGCCAATGTAAATAGGCCGTGTGATTCTCTAAAGCGGAGTGTTTAACTAAAAATTTTGGATCATCTAGAGTGCTAAACATATGCTTAAAAATAATAAAAGTGGCTTTCTTACCGATGACATCATTAAACGGGTCTTTAAAGTGTATTTGTTCACATAACAGCGGTAATAGCTCGGATATTAGAGTTTGTTCCGTGAGGTTTTCAAAAACCTTAATGTATCGATTAAGTGGGGTCTTGATTGATGCATCATTTATTGGGGTTTGGTCTGAGCTTAGATTATTTAACATCGTCTTTTAACGCCTTTTTAGTGATGGCAAGTGCCCAAGATTTTGGTAATCGTTTTATTAAGCCCAAAATAGTTGCGAGGTTAAACGGAAACCGAGTTTCAAAACGACTGCTTTCCAAAGTGCGGGCGATTTTTGTGGCCGCGGTCTCTGCTTCCATTAGACCGAGCATGGCAAAATCATTTTGTGCGGTTAAACGTGTTTTTACAAAACCATGATTAACCACTTTTAATTGAATGCCTTCCTTGGCTAATTCAGGTTGAATCGATTCAGCCAAATTTTGCAAAGCCGCTTTAGGGGCAGAGTAGGCACCACCATACGGTAAACCAAAATCAGAGGATAAACTTACGTTCCACAACCATTGTCCGTGGCCTTGTTGTTTAAACAACTTAACCAGAGGTTGCATTAAATAAATGGCTCCTAGGTAATTGACCTGATTCATTCTTTCAAACTGTTCAATGTCCCATTCGTCAATAATCATCGACTTATAAGCACCGGCGTTGTAAATCCAAATATCTAAACCGTTAAATGTTGACCAGGCCTGGTGAATCGCAGCGTTTACACTGTCTTTATCAGAAACATCTAAATCAAGCAAAACCAAGGTTTTTTTATAGGTTTGGCTTAATAGCATGAGTTGCTCATTTTGCTGAGCATGTCTAGCGGACACAACTAATTCATTGCCTTGTTCAAGCAGTTGTTTGGTAAGAGCAAGCCCAATTCCTTGAGAGCCACCGACTAGCCATATCTTTTTATGGCTTGTTTTTTTTGCTGTGTTTTTAATTTGAGAAGACATATTTTGGCCATTTATTTGAGAATCAATTTTCTAAAATTTTAGTGGTTTGGATTTTATTGTACAAGTTTTATTGCAATTTGTATTGTTTTTGTATAACTTAGTATTTAACAAAGTATTAATCCATCACGATTCAAACAAAATATTAAGGTTGTTCAAATGTCTTCAATAACCAAAACAAAACATTCACAGACCAGCAATGCCGGAAATCACACAGTTAAAAAAGGTAAAAAAGTGGCTGTTATTGGTAGTGGTATTAGCGGTATTAGTGCAGCCTGGTTTTTAAGTCAGGAGCATGAGGTCACGCTATTTGAGAAAAATCCTAAAATTGGTGGGCATACCAACACAATAGAGCTAGAACTTGAAGGTAAAAAACAACCTGTCGATACTGGTTTTATTGTTTTTAACACGCCAAATTATCCACTGCTAACCGCTATGTTTGAGCATCTTTCAGTGGCAACGCAAAATACTGAGATGAGTTTTTCAGTGTCGGTAAATGAAGGCGAGTTGGAATACTCTGGAAACAACTTAGATACGATGTTTGCTCAACGTAAAAACCTGTTTTCCGCTAAACACTGGAAAATGATTTCTGAGATTTTACGTTTTAATAAAAGAGCAAAAGCAGACTTAGATTCTGATTCGTTTAATGGCATGGATTTAGGTGAGTATTTACATTTGTATAAATTTAGTAATCGTATGCGTGATTATTATTTGTTACCAATGGCAGCGGCAATTTGGTCTTGTCCTGTAGAACAGATGATGAAGTTTCCGGTAAATAGTTTTTTACGCTTTTTTGAAAACCATGGCTTATTGAATATTGAAGATAGACCTCAGTGGGAATCTGTCGTTAACGGATCCCATCAGTACCTAAAAGCCATCTTGGCATTACAATCCTTTGAGGTGAAATCACATCAACCCGTAAGCCAGGTTGAAAAAACCGATTTGGGTATGGTTATCACTGCTGAAAATGGACAAAAGCAGGTGTTTGATGAAGTTGTCTTTGCTGCACATGCTGATGAAACTTATACAATGTTGAGTGACGATTTAAAAGCCGAATATCAACTGCTTGAGAATTTTAAATATCAAGAAAATATTGCCTATTTACACAGTGATGAATCACTTATGCCTAAAAGAAAAAAGGCATGGGCGGCATGGAACTATTTACGTGACATTGGCAAAGACACGAGTAGTGTTGCAGTCACTTATTGGATGAATTTGTTACAAAACATAGATATAAAAACACCTTTGTTAGTGACGCTGAATCCTATTCGTTTACCAAGTAAGTCTTTAACACATCAAAAAATTGTCTATCAACATCCTGTGTTTGATATCGCTGCAATGGATGCTCAAAACAAACTGCAATCCATTCAGGGCTCTAATAACCTCTGGTTTTGCGGCAGTTATTTTGGTTATGGCTTTCATGAAGATGGTTTAAAAAGTTCTGCTGATTTAGCCAAACTTTGGAACATTGCTTTGCCTTGGCAACAAGAGCAGGTAGCACAGTTAACTAGACATTCATCCGATGCAAATACCGATACTCAAGATAGTGAATCAAGCAATATGGAATCTCATCAAACGGCCCTGGTAAATAAGTCGGTAGGGGGCTGAGATGGCTAGCTTACTGTATTTTGGACAAGTCATGCACCAGCGTTTTAGACCGATGCAATATCAGTTTAGATATGGCGTTTTTAGTATAAGAGTGGATATTGATGCCATTCAATCAGAAGCACAAAAACTTAGCTGGTTGTCGTTAAATAAATTTAACTTGTTTAGTCTAAATTATGCAGATTACGGTGCTCGTAAAAAAGACGAGCATTGGCGAGTTTGGCTTAATCAAATACTGGCTGAATATGGTATAAAAGAGCCTGCTTTCAAAGCCGAGCTGGTGTGTTTTCCGCGTTATTTAGGTCTTACGTTTAACCCATTGGCGATGTGGTATGCATACAATCAGCAAAACCAACTCATAGCGGTGATTTGTGAAGTCAGCAATACCTTTGGGCAGTGGCATCATTATGTGTTAACTCATCAGGGCGAACCTTTGACAGATAAAGTCAAAGCTTCGGCATTAAAGGTATTTCACGTTTCCCCATTTATGGATATGCAGGCTCATTATGAGTTTCGTTTTTCTAAGCCATCTGAACATTATCAAATCAGTATTTTTCAAAAAGAAGCTGGCCAGCCTTTATTGACTTCTACCCAGGTGGGTAAAGCTCAAAAATTAACCAATAAAAATTTGATTAAAGCGGCTATTCAATATCCATTTAACACCTTTAAGGTGATTTGGATGATTCATTGGTGGGCACTCAAAATTTGGTTGAAAGGCGGTAAATTTCATAAAACGCCTAAGCACCTTGAGGCCGTAAATTACAGTCACACGGAGATGACATCATGTTAAAAAGCGTATCAGATCCACGTCAAAGTTTTTTTAGTCGAATATTTACCTCATTTTCAATTAAACAATGGGTGTTAAAGTTGCCATTCGATCAGCTTGAAAAAGGCTCTTTAACCCTAGAAATATTTGGCGATGTATATCGTTTTGAAGGGAAAGAAGCCGGCAGACATGCTGATTTAACAATTTTAAAACCATTTAGAGCCTATTGGTTAATAAAAACCCAAGGTGAGTTGGGTTTTGCTCAAGCTTATTTTGAACATGCCTTAGACACCAACTGTTTGTATGCATTAATGTATTTGGGTTATGAAAACCAGAATGCTTTACAAGGTTTGTTGTCTCACAAAACACTCAATAAACTGCATCTTTTTAAACACCGCAAACGCCATAACTCTGTAGATAACAGTAAAAAGAACATTTCTTACCATTATGATTTGGGTAATGTTTTTTATCAAAAATGGTTAGATAAAAGCATGACCTATTCAAGTGGCATTTTTGAAAGTTCTGACGATACTTTAGAGCAAGCTCAGCAACAAAAGTACGACAGATTAGTGGACCAACTTGGTGTTAGGCCTGGCGATCATGTTTTAGAAATTGGTTGCGGTTGGGGTGGCATGATGCAAGCTCTACTTGAAAGAGGCGTTAAAGTGAAAGGGTTAACGCTTTCAAAAGAACAGCAAACTTATGCTCAACAACGTTTAAGTGAATTTAACCCTCAAGATTATGATGTGGCTTACCAAGATTACCGTGATGAAACACAACAATACGATCACATTGTGAGTATCGAAATGTTTGAAGCGGTGGGTAAAGAGTATTGGCAAAATTATTTTGAAACTTTGAGCCAATCTTTAAAAACAGGCGGTAATGCCGCTCTTCAAGTCATTACGATTAATGAAGATTACGCTCAAGAGTACCAAGACAGCGTTGACTTTATTCAAACCTATATCTTTCCTGGTGGCTTATTGCCAAGTGTAGAACAGTTAAAAATCTTAGCCGCAGAGCATGGTTTTGAAGTGAATAATATTTATGAGTTTGGTTATGACTATGCCAAAACATGTTTACTGTGGAAAGAGTCATTTAATAATCATAGCTTTGAATTACAAGTAAATGGTTATGATCAAAAGTTTCAAAAAATGTGGAATTACTACCTAGATTATTGTGCTGTTGGGTTTGAAACCCAGCATATTTCAGTGCACCAACTCACGCTCAAAAAAATAAAGGAAGCTAATCATGTCGAATCAATTTAGTAAAGCAGCTAAATGGCTGGTAGCAGGCACTTTTGTATTATTGATAAGTGGGTGTAGTTCAGTGAATGTAAATGAATATGCAGGCAGTAAACCAGAATTTAAATTATTTGATTTTTTTGCAGGAAAAACCTATGCCTGGGGTCAGTTTCAAGACCGCTCTGGCAAAGTGATAAGACGTTTTAAGGTGGATATAACAGGCACAATATCTAAAGAAGATAACAAAAAACTGACTTTGGATGAAAAGTTTATTTATGACAATGGCGAGAAACAAGAGCGTATTTGGAAGATTACAGAAACTAGCCCAAATCACTACATTGGATTTGCCGGTGATGTTATTGGTAAAGCCACGGGTCAATCGGCTGGTAATGCTTTGAACTGGCATTATGTGTTAGATTTGCCTTATAAAGACAGCACGATTCATGTAAAACTTGACGATTGGATGTACATGCAAAGTGAACATACTATGATTAATCGTTCAGAAGTCACTAAGTTTGGCTTTAGAGTTGGTGAAATCACTTTGTTCTTTAGCAAAAAACCAATTGAAGATTAAGCATGTCTAGTCAAACAAGACCGCAGGTTATGCAAAAAACGTTGAGTAAATCGGTGAGGTTAATCCCTTTGCTCGCTATGTTAGTGGTTACATTGGTCGCAATCGGTATGCAATCTAACCTGAGTTATGCAAGTGATAACAGTGCCACTAATCAGGCTATTACATCTCCTAAGTGGCAAGAATATTCGCAAGGTGTAGCGACTTGGATGTGGTTTGATGTTTATCAAGCTACTCTATTTGTTGATGCTAATTCAATTTTAGACTCCTCTTCAGGTGCAAAGTTAAACAGGCTAAGTTCTCAACAACTTCTTTCAGAAAGTCGGTCTTTGAAGTTACAACTTTGTTATGCCCGAGAAGTGACTCCAGAGCAATTTATTGAAGGGGCCAATCATGTATTGCCCGTTAAATTAAAGCCAGATATTAGAAAGCAGGTTGATGCATTACACAATGCATATCAAACGGTAGAAAAGGGCGATTGTTATTCTCTTATTTATAATAATCAAACAAGAATTACGCAGTTAAAATTAAATGATAAATTGGTTTTTAGTACTGATTTAAAAGGCTTTAAACAAGTGTATTTTGGTATTTGGATTGGTGATAATCCCTTATCAAGCAGTTTAAAAAATGCTCTGCTTAATGCCAGTTAGCATGTTACAAAAACACATTAAGGTTCATATTGATATACAGTGAATTTAAAAGTAGGTTTTATAATAATTTTTAATAATAGGTTTTAATAATTGGGTTTTTAGAAGATGACAACATTGGTATGGCTACAAAGAGAGCTTAGAGTTGAAAATGCACCTGTTATTGAACAAGCATTAAAGCATTCAGATAAGGTCATTTTGGCTTATTTTCATGACACCAAAAAAGTGATTGGTGATGCTAATAATGCCTGGTTAGCAAAGAGTTTACTCAACCTAAAAGAACATTTGAAAGCATACCAAGCAGACTTGTGGATGATTGAAGGGGATTTTGAAGCTCAATTAACTCAGCTGATTAAAGAGCAAAACATCAAACATGTTTATTACAGTTACCAAGTAGGGTCGCCATTTGTTGATATGCAGCAGACGGCTCTTGAAGTTTGCAAACAATGTAAAGTGGCACTAACGCCATTTTATTCTGAGTTCTTGTTAGAACCAGAACTCATGATGAATAAACAACAAAAACCTTATTTGGTATATACACCATTTTATAAAAACTTTTTGAGTAAACAGTACCAAATACAACCTATTGTTGAGCAAAGCGACTATGAAAAATTGTTAAGCAAAGCCGGGTTAATTGATCTGCCAAACACGTTTGCTGAATTGCCAAAATCATTAGCTCAAATTCTTGAACAACCTTGGGCCAATAAAATAATGGTTCATTGGCAGGTTGGTGAACAAGCTGCATGGCAAACGCTGCAGCAATTTTTGGCGGATGATTTACAAGATTATGCAGTAGATAGAGATTTTCCGGCGTACTCAGCCACCAGCAAGTTATCAAGCTACTTACATTTTGGTGAAATTTCGATTCGAGCAATTTATTTTTATGTACAAACGGAAATAGAACAAGGTCGCCTTAAAGCAGATATTGCTCAACCGTGGTTACGACAACTGGTTTGGAAAGAGTTTGCACGTCATTTATTACATTGGTTTCCTAAGACCGAAACAAAGCCGTTTCAAGAGAAATATCTCTCTATGCAATGGGACAAAAACGCCAATCTTTTAGCGTTATGGCAACAAGGTCAAACCGGTATTCCTATTATTGATGCGGGGATGCGAGAACTTTGGGAAACCGGAATTATGCATAACCGGGTGCGTATGTTGGTCGCTTCGTTTTTAACTAAAAACTTAAATCAACATTGGCTATTAGGCAAACAGTGGTTTGATGATACCTTGTTAGATGCGGACCCTGCAAATAATGTAATGGGGTGGCAATGGGTAGCGGGTTGCGGAGTCGATGCCGCTCCTTATTACCGATTGTTTAATCCCGTTACTCAAAGCGTAAAGTTTGATAAAAATGGCGACTATCTAAGGCGTTGGTTACCAGAACTAAAAATGTTATCAGTAAAAGCGATACATGAGCCTTGGGCTTTTAAACAAGAGTGCGAGATAAAAGGGATTGTTTTAGGCAGAAATTATCCCAAACCACTGGTTGATTTGAAACAGAGTCGTGAAGAGCATCTTGCTAGAGTTAGCAAAATGAAAGTTTCGTAATAAACAGGCTCTTAAATCGTATAACCCCAAAATGGAACAAAACCATAGTTAATTGCTTTGGTATAACTTTTTGTCTAATATATGCACAGTCTTTAGGGTTTTAGTAAGATTGCGAATATTGTTTGTTTTATGCACGATCGGCTCACCTTATTACGGGTTCTAAAATGTAAATGGAACCTTTTGGTTTGAGAAATGATACTTGAACCCCTTTAAATGTTTGAAAAGAGAACTATGCAAGCTAACGAAGCACTATACCCGATTAGAGAAGTCTCCAATTTAACAGGGGTTAACTCTATTACTTTAAGAGCGTGGGAAAGACGCTACGGTTTAATTGAACCTGTTAGAACAGAAGGTGGGCATAGGCTTTATACGCAAAGTCATATTGACCAAATCAAAGCCGCGGTTGCATTGACTGAGCAAGGCGTTGCCATCAGCCAAGTAAAGGCCTTATTAGATGAGAAGGCCAACGCCACTAAAATTGACTTTAAAATGGGTGAATCTGATTTTCAAAATCGATTATTGGAATACGCCTTTGCTTATGATTGCGAGCATCTAAATCTTGAATTAGATAACCTTTTCAATGATATGTCAGAAATATATTGGTTACCAATATTAAGTTCAGTGACCAAAATGTTAAAAAGAGAGTCACGTTCAGGGTTTACTTTTTGGGAATCTCAGCTTCTACCAAGACTTCATACTAGATTACGCTTTGCTATGCGTTCAAGCCAGTTTAAGAACCGTAATACCTTATGGGTTGAATCTCAACCAGGCACACCTCAATCTATTTCACTCTTAGCCGCATTAAGTATGGTTAATAAAGGTTTTTATCCTTTTATTAACTTATATACCATTTATGCGGATCAAAACTATAGAGAGTTAGAGACAGCATTGGCAGGCTTAAATTGCGAAGCGGTTGCTTTTGTATGTGATAACACAAATTTTGATGAGCGTTTTTGGAGTATGTGGTCAGAGAATAATCCTGCGATTGCAATGCACTTCTTTTTAGAAGGTTCTGTGCAAACGACATTAAATTCTAAAACGAATTGCTCAATCTATAACATTCAAAACTACGCTTCATAGCGAGGCAAGAGTGTTTAAACTCTTAAAGAAAATACATTGAGATTTAGAAGTTACCAGGCCTGTATATTTATTAATAGTAGTGAGCAAGACCTTACTAGATGGCATTATTTTTTAAGAGATTGAATCTCAGATTCTAAACGTGCGATTTTTTGATTTGCTTCATCTAAAGCTTCTTGTAAAGTCACTTCTTCAGTTACATCTTTTTGAATACCAATGAAATAAGTAAGCTGATCTACTTCATCAAAGTAAGGTGTTACGCTTAATTCGTTCCAAAAAATAGAACCGTCTTTGCGATAGTTTTTTAAGATTGTTCTTACCGGAGCTGAATCATCAATTGCATTACGAATTACTTTAATCGCTTGTTGTTCCGTATCATCACCTTGTAGAAATCGGCAGTCTTGATACAAAATTTCTTCTGAAGGGTATCCTGTTAAACGCTCAAATGCAGGGTTTACATAAATAAGTATCGTATCGTGGCCTTCTTTTTCAGCAACCACAATACCTTCTTGTGCATTTTCAACTAGTTGAAGTAGTAGACTTGTTCTAAGTTTAGGATCTTTCATAAGCTCGATTTTATTAATGCATTTTCAGTGAATACTTATTATGCCTTACTCATATTAAGGGTCAAGCAATGTTTATTAATAGCTTGATTTAACCCAGCTTGAAACACTCTAAACGCAGTTAAATTTACCTAAAAGCCGTTACTTTTGATCTTAACGCTAGGTCAGCAGGATAAGGATTAAAGAAGATTTGCGACTGCAAATAGTCTGAACCGTAATGACTTAAAAACTGTTCTAAAACTTTTATAACCGCAATTAACGGCACAATATCTTGCATAAACTCTTCAACGGCTTGATGAAAATGCAACTTTTCAGCTTCAGTAATCTGTTTTTTAAAGTAGCCATAGATGTGTTCTAAAACATTTTTTACAGCACCTTTTTTTGAACGGTAAGCAAGTAGTTCAAACAACTTACGTTCATAACCTTTCATACTCTGTTCTAAATTAAATTTACGTGTAGTGGCTACCAGTGCACCCATTTCACGATATATTTCTTCGTTTTTAGACAAAAACAGATATTTATGATCTCGATGAAACGATTGAAACTTAGCTAAGGTAGGGTCAGATTCTAAAAACTCTCTCCAGCGAGCAGAAGTAAAAGCATGGACCATAAAGTTTTCTCTTAACCAAGCATCAGATAACCTGCCTTCTTCTTCAATAGCCAAATAAGGCATGGCTTGGCGTAAATCTTTAGTAAATAACCCGGCTTGCATAGGATCTTTTGAGCCATGCCATTCGCCAGTTGGTTGATAAACCTTAATACGTTCAAGCCCGCAGCTTGGAGAGCGTGATTTCACTACCGCACCATCTATTTTCTTATGAGTCAGTTTGGGAACGATTTTATCGTTATAGGCCTGCAGTCCGTCAGTATAATCCGTGTTAGATTTGGGGCCAATAACTCTTACTTCGGTACCAATGCCCACAAGACGAATCGTTTCACGAGGTGTACCTAAAACCGCCGCTTCTGGACAAAAAGGGTAAAAATCAGCGTATTTAGCTAAGTGGTGATTAACAAAATCATCTTGTGCATGACCGCCGTTATAGCGGCATTCAGTTCCTCTTAAACAGTCAGATACAGCGATTCTAATTCTTGGAAATTCCATGCGACCTCCTTGAAACAGTATTAAATGTGAACAGAATATTAATCTTTTATATATATTGTACAATAGTTATACAATTAGGGTTCATTTGATTGCATGATGAATTAGAATGTAAATAGAAATTGTTTTCTATGACAATAATCCATAGGATATAGCACTATGAAAAAAATATTAATTACAATCTGTTTTAGTTTAACTTCTCTTTTGATATTAAGCCCGCAGGTCAAAGCCAATGAGTTAAAAATTGGTGATACGGCTCCTGACTTTCAATTACTTAATCAGCATGGTGAAAAAATATCACTTAGCAGCCAACGAGGCCATTGGGTGGTGCTGTACTTTTACCCAAAAGACGATACTCCTGGTTGTACCACAGAAGCATGTAGTTTTAGAGATAACATTAATAAGTTGATTGCTCAAAAGGCGGTAATTTTAGGTGTTTCTGTTGATGATACTGCAAGCCATAAAGCATTTGCGGAAAAACATGATTTACCCTTCTCACTGTTAGCCGATGTGAATGGTGACGTAGCTAGAAAGTATGATGCCATTTTAGATTTAAAAGTCATAAAGTTTGCTAAACGAAATAGCTTTATTATTGATAAAGAGGGCAGAATTGCCAAAATTTACCGTGATGTTAATCCACGCGAACATGTGCGAATTGTTATGGCTGATTTAAAGAAATTACAGTCGGTTGAATAGCCCAACTGAGATTTATAAATTAAATTGCTCGGGCTGGTTTTAACAAACCACTAACAGTAAAAAATCAAAACAATAAATTCAAAACGAAAAATAAAATAGAAACGGAATCCAATATGCATTACAAGTCTTATAGCCAATATCAACATGGTGACGCCTCAAAAATTGGTGTGTTAGTGACCAACTTAGGTACGCCTGATGCACCAACTAAACAAGCATTGAGACCGTATCTTAAAGAGTTTTTGTCTGATCCACGTGTGGTTGAGCCACCGCCATCACGTTGGTTATGGAAGTTAATTCTAAATGGCATTATCTTAAATACCAGGCCTGCTAAATCTGCCGAAGCTTATAAAACTGTGTGGGATTCTGAAGGTCCAGGTGCACCATTACTTAATATTTCTCAAAGACAGCTTGATGCCATTGCAAAGTATGTAAAACCAAAACTGAATACGGAAGTCGAGTTTGAATTAGGTATGCGTTACGGTAACCCATCAATAGCTTCTGCCTTGCAAAATTTACAGGCAAAAGGCTGTCAAAAAATATTGGTGTTACCGCTTTATCCACAATATGCAGGGGCAACTACGGCTTCTACATTTGATGCAGTAAACGAAGAGCTTAAAGATTGGCGTTGGGTGCCAGATATTCGCACCATTAGCCAATACTATCGTCATCCAGGGTATATTGAAGCATTAGCTAACTCAATTACTGAGTACCAAGCGGCTCATGGCAAACCAGAACTGTTGGTTATGTCTTACCACGGTATTCCGCAACGCTATTGGGATAATGGCGATTCTTATCCTTGCCAGTGTCATTTAACTTCACGTTTGGTAGCAGAAAAACTTGGCTTAACTAAAGATCAGTATATGGTAACGTTTCAATCACGTTTTGGTAAAGAGCCTTGGGTACAGCCTTATACCGATGAAACCATGATGAGTTTACCGAAAAAGGGTATCAAAAACATTCAGGTAATGTGTCCAGGTTTTTCAGCCGACTGTTTAGAAACTATTGAAGAGATTGGCGAAGAGAACCGGGAATATTTTGAAGAAGCTGGTGGCGAAAAGTTTGGTTATATAAAGTGTTTAAATGACCGAGACGACCATGCTCAAGCTCTAGCGGATCTAGTTCTGCAAAACCTTCAGGGTTGGGATATTACCGTGGATGAAGCGGACCTTGCCAAAGTAAAAGAAAATGCGAAAAAACTTGGTGCAAAGAATTAAAGTGTAAACCTAACAATTTACTTTCAAAGCGTATTTTTAAACGTTTTACCAGGCCTGCTAATTTATTTTTGATTGCTAAGCATCTCAAAAATAGCTAGCGGGTTTTTTATTGCCTGGATTTTATCTCCAAACCTCGGTTAAAAATTCTAATAAAAGCTCTCAAAACTTTCCAAAAAATATCCAAAAACCACTCTTAAAACCTCATTAAGAACTCACAACACACTTTAATAAAGTGAGCTTGTGATAATTCTCTGTATAAAAATTATGCATTAATATGTATTTATGTATAATTAATGTATAAGTTTAATTTTACCAGAGGTCTTTTTATGAAAGTGTTGATTTTAGGCGGTACAGGTTTTGTGGGAACGCACCTTAAAACCCACTTATCCCAAAAAGGCCATCACGTTACGGCTTTAGGTAGAAAGGCTTTTGAAACAGGCTTTGATTTAACGAATAAGGTAAATGGCCAAGATGTTGTGATTATGTTGGCGGGTGAAAATATTGGCAAACGCTGGTCAGAGTCATACAAAAAAGTTTTGTTAGACAGTCGCATAGTCACCAGTCAAAAGTTGAAATTGGCCATTGAACAGAGCGAACACAAGCCGAAACGTATTCTTGCGGCGTCAGCCATTGGTATTTATCCAGAAAATGATTGCCAACATTTAATCGATGAAAATACCAATATCTACGGTGATAATTTTTTGGCAGAACTGGGTAAAGCATGGGAAGAACAAAATAACCAACTGAACCCTAAACCGGTGACTATGCGTTTTGGTGTGGTATTGGGCAAAGAGGGTGGTGCTTTAGCCAAGATGTTATTGCCGTTTAAGCTTGGTTTAGGCGGTCCAGTAGCAGGAGGAAAACAATGTTTTTCTTGGATTCACCACCAAGATCTAGTAAGAGCCATTGAATATTTAATGCTCAATGAAGAGCTAGAAGGGGCATTTAATTTAACCGCTCCAAAACCATTATCAAATTATGATTTTGGACAGGCTCTGGCTACGGTTTTATCAAGACCCTATCTTATTCCACTACCACTTTGGCAGCTTAAATTAATGTTTGGAGAGGGGGCTAGGGTGTTAACGCATTCATCGGCCATTATGCCCAAACGGTTAATTGATCAAGGATTTGAATTTAAATTTACAGACGCTAAACAAGCATTAACCGATATCTTGAAGTAAGTCTATTAATGGCTATTTTAATAGTTAATTTTATAGTTAATTTAACGGTAAGTAATTAACTTAAAGAGTTAGGGAGAAGGTGTTATGAAGTTTTATGAACAATCATTAACTGGGCAGTTTCATCCTGTACAGCTTTTAGGAAAAACAGCCTACAGACGTTTTCAGGATTGGATTTTAGAAGAACAAGATTTTGCTCCATCCCCCATAGAAGGTGGAGTGACTCAAGCAAAAGAAAAACTGAAAAACTTAGATGTTAATAATTATTCTAAAACGCGTAATTATCTAGATGGTTCAATCACCATGCTTTCCGCTTACATTGAGCATGGTTTGATAGATCCTTCTGAGATTTTGAAATACATCGACTCACAACGAGGGCGTATGCAAGCTTATGATTTTTTACAACAGTTGAGTTGGCGTGATTTTTATCAAAAAAAGTATTTTGAAAACCCCGAAGCGATTTGGGAAAACCTAGAAGATTATAAAACGGGTTTTAAACATGATGATTACGGTGATTTTTTGCCGAGTGATGTATTAAGTGCCACTACCAATGTGGCAGTGATTAACGAGTTTATTAGAGAGTTACGAGAAAACGGTTATTTGCACAATCATGCACGCTTATTTTTAGCCTCTTATATTGTGCATTGGCGTAAAGTTAAATGGCAGGTTGGAGCTCGTTGGATGCTAAGCCACCTAATAGATGGCAACTTGGCTTCTAACAACTTTTCATGGCAGTGGGTAGCCAGTACAGGCAGTAAAAAAGCCTATATTTTTAACTTAGAAACCGTCAGAAAATATGCCAAAGAAGGTATGAATCTATCAGTTGAACATAATTTTGCTATATACGGTTCTTATGAAGTGTTAACCCAAAGGTTGTTTCCTAAAAAAGCCGCATAGAGGATTTAGAGAAACGAAAACAAAGAGAAACTTGCCATGAGTTCTAAATTAAAAGCTAAAAAATGGATATGGTTGCATTACAACCACCTTAACCCTGAACATAAGATTTTTGAGCATGTGAAAGATTACGATGCCGTGTTATTTATTTGGGATGAAGACTACTTTAATAGCCAGTTTTTTTCTAAACAAAGAATGTATTTTATTTGGCAGTGTTTAACTGATTTTAAATCTAAAAATATGACGGTGATAAAAGGTGAAACGGATGCCGTTTTAAAGCAAATATACCGTGAACAACCTAATACCCAAATATTTACGCCGGAAAATCCAGCATTTAATTACAAACGTTGGAAGTTTGTCGAGCCGCTAAAACAAAATCAATTTATTGTCTTTGATCAAAATGTGCCATTTGGTTTCTTTAAGTTTTGGAAAGAAGCTAAAAAACAACTTTTTGGAGACCTAAAGTAATATCGGTCGCTAGCTTTTTAGATTATGCAGGCTTAATTTAGTGTGTTGGCTTGGCGGTTTTTAACTATTTAGCTTATAGCGAGGTCAAACCTCTGTTTATGAGTTACAGCTTGTACTTTAAAAACCTTACAGCGCTGGTTTGCATGGAAATCTTTCCGTAAAAAATGCTGTAACTGACAATTGGCAACGGTTATGTATTCCTCTTGCAGAATTTGAAAGTTACCGTACTTTTTCAAAATTTGACCCTGTTAAAGTCACACGTTTTGCGCTGGTAGTAATTGGGGATGCCTTTGAAACCCAAAAATGTGTTGGGCGTTTTGGGGTTTACCGCAATGAATAATCTATAAAAGACTTCTCTATGCAACTTAAAATGTAAAGGAAAGACTATGGCACTGAATGCAAAGAGTTTTCAGCTTTTAGAGTCAAATTACCCTGCGGCACAGCGTATGCGTTTTATGTTAGCGAGCTTGTACGGTGCTAATGTTGAAGTTGATATGCGGGCTTTTTTACTTCAAGCCAATGAAGAAGAGATGGCCTGTTGGGTTAATATTCAGAAAGCGTTTTATAGTACTAAGGGTAATAACTTGCGTTTAAAAAAGTTGGCAGACAAAGCAAGTCTAGAATTTTTTAAAACCAGAGCGTTTGAAGAAGGTCGTAGCTATGCCTATGAGCTACCACCAGAGCAGGTAAGTGCAGAAGGTATAAAATTACGTGCAACTAAAAACCCTTACCGTGATAATGAAGCTTTTTCTGAAGAGGTGAAAAACGCCTGGTCAGATGGATTTCAGACTTCATTTGAAGTAATTTCAGGTGAATCTTGGTAAATTATTCTTTAATACTAAACCCCTAAAGCATTTTACCAGGCCTGGTAAAAATCAAAATAAGTGGAGTAAAAATCTATGAGTCAGCAAGAGTCGATTGACTTTAACAAGAGCATTGTTATTGAAACCCATAATAAAGAGTGGGTAGGAAGTCCATCTGATGGTGTTATGCGTAAGCCGCTTGAAAAAGAGTTTGCCGAGAGTGGTCGTACAACTAGTTTAGTGAAGTTTTTACCAGGTGCTTCTTTTGCTCCGCATAGACACCCAATGGGTGAAGAAATTTTAGTCCTTGAAGGCGTGTTTTCTGATGAAACAGGGGATTATCCTGCTGGCAGTTATATAAGAAACCCACCTGGTTCTATGCATAAGCCTTTCTCAAAAGAGGGCTGTGTATTATTTGTTAAGTTAGATTATTTTCAGCCTGGCGATTTAGAAACCGTAAAAATGCAAACCAACTTTGATCCACAAATGCCAGGAATCGGCAATTTGAAAGTCATGAGTTTACACACATATGGCACTGAAGGTTCCGCTTTAGTGTATTGGCCAAAGGGAGAGGTTTTTCAGCCTCATACTCATTTTGGGGGAGAAGAAATATATGTGATTAGCGGTGAGTTTATTGACGAACATGGTCGCTATCCAGCTGGAACTTGGATGCGAACTCCGCATATGAGTAAACACTTTCCATATGTTGAAGAAGAGACATTAATTTATGTAAAGACAGGGCATCTTTAAGAGGTGACTAAGTTAGTATCTTGATAAGCTCGTTAGAAGCGTGGCTAGTAAACTGTAGTAAGCGTTTCTATCAAGTCTTTTCTAGAGAACAAGGACAATGAAACCGTACCCAACTACCAACCTAAAGGAACTTTATACTGCACTGCACAATGGTGTTTAAGAACGTTTTCCACGCATCAATTTAATGACTTGATTTCACTCCAATCATAATTGATTTCAATCGCTTCAAATGGGGTTCTGTCTTCTTAAGCCATCTTAATGACTCGGCTAACATCTTCATCAGATAAGTTTAAAAATACGTAATTTTTTTACTCATCATTTTTACTATTCGCTTTGCTATCTTTTAAAAACTCATTAAGAAAAAGCTAACGCATTGCATAGGCATTGAATAAGCCCTTTTTAAGGGGCTAATCGTCTAATTAACCAGGCCTGTTGATCTTTATCTAATTCATAGACAATTCTGTCGTGTAGACGGTTTTCACCACCTTGCCAAAACTCGACTTTATTTGGCTCAACTCTATAGCCACCCCAAAAATCAGGGAATGGAACCTCACCATCTTTAAACTTAGCCATCAGTTTCTCATACTGAGCTTTTAATAAAGATTTTGAGGAAATAATTTCACTTTGATGGCTTACCCAAGCACCAATTTGGCTACCTTTAGGGCGGCGGCTATAGTATTTTATTGACTCCGCAGTGGAGATTTTTTTAGCGACACCTTCAATTCGAATTTGGCGTTCTAGATCGAGCCATAAAAAATGCAAACTAACATTGGGGTTGTTATCAATATGTTGCGATTTTTCACTGGTATAGTTGGTGAAAAATACAAAACCAGTTTCATCAAAGTATTTAAGTAATACTGTGCGGCTAGTAGGTGTTAATTCAGGGCTAACTGTCGATATGGTCATGGCATTTGGTTCAGTTAAATCGGCTTTTTTCGCCTCCTCAAACCAAATATCAAACTGTTCAAAAGGACTTTTTTCAACCTCGTCTTCATTTAAACCACCTTTTTGGTAACTTAAACGCATATCAGCCAAGTCTTTAAACGTTTTACTCATAAAAATCTTCCTCACTCATGGCTTCCCATTGGGATGGTTCATTAATCCCTTGGGCAGTCAGCTTTTTAAAATGAATGGGTCTGCAACAGACTGGACAGTCTTCAATCATTTCATCCGACTCATCCGATTCATCAAACACCCATTCAAACAGTTCCCAGCAATAGGGACATTGCATTTGTCTGCTTTCAAGGTCCTTATTTTCAAACTCAATGTCTTCTTGGTCTGAATGAACAAACTCCTCATTTTCATTTAGTCGAGAGCGTGTTTTTAACAGTTGTAAATGATCAGTACTCATTATTTCCACCCTTGCAACCAGGCCTGGCTATTTTTTAAGTCTTGAGGCACAACGGTTGTTTGATTTTTAGTCATTACTGCTTCTATGTTACAGCTTATAACGTTTTGTTGCTCCTCATCAAATTGTATTGCCACAATAATAAAATGTTTTTATTTAATTGTGCACAATATTGTGTACAATATGGAAAAGCTTACATAAAAGGAATTTGTTTTGTCTCTGAACATGCGAGAAACAGGTATTGTGTTGGAGTTAAATCTACATAAATCTTCAAAGAAAGGTTTGTTATCAGATTTAAACGTGGCTGTAAAAGATTTGTTTGATATTCAGGGGGCTGCAACAGGTGCAGGAAACCCTGATTGGTTAAATACTCATGAAATTCCTAATCAAACAGCATCAGCCGTTGAGAAACTTTTAGCTTCGGGGGCGACAGTAATAGGTAAGTCGCTTACTGATGAATTGGCTTACAGCTTAAATGGCACAAATATACATTACGGTACGCCGTTAAATCATAGCTCTCCTTTGCGTATTCCAGGTGGTTCAAGCAGTGGATCAGCCGTTGCTGTATCTTCTGGTGTTGCAGATATAGGTCTTGGTACAGATACTGGCGGCTCTATTAGAGTGCCTGCTAGTTACAATGGTCTGTTTGGTCTACGTCCAACTCATGGTCTGATTGAAATGGATAATATGGTTCCATTGGCACCTTCCTTTGATACCGTTGGTTGGTTAACAAAAGATATTGAAACTTTGGCAAAAGTCGCACAGGTGTTATTACCAAATACAATCTTGGGTGAGAGGCCTCAGCCAAAAAAAATGATGGTTTTAAAGCCTGAAATAGCCGGTAAAACTATATGGCATAGCGATATTGATCATTGGATTGATATGCACGCAACAAAATTTGACTCTATTGAGAATGTCATTCTAGATGGGGCTTTCTATAGTAAAGCCAGTGAAGCTTTTAGGGTTTTGCAAGGGAAAGAGATTTGGCAAACCCATGGTGAATGGATTGAAAAAGAGCAGCCCGTTTTTTCGCCAGATATTCAAGCTCGATTTGAATGGTGTAAGACAATTAGCCTTTCAGATATAGATAAAGCGTTAGAAGTTCGTCAGGAAGTTATTCAAAAATTGGATTCTATTCTTACCGATGAAAATACCGTGATGCTTTTGCCAACTACACCTGGTGCAGCACCTCTATTGGACTCTAGTAGACAATTTATGGATGAATATCGTATTCAGTTAATGGGGCTTACTGCTTTAGCAGGTTTATCGTCAAGGCCACAGTTACATTTACCTATTTTAAAAGATCAAAACGCTCCTTGGGGTGTGTCTCTACTAGGTGCAAAAAACTCAGATTTGGACTTAATCGATTTAGCTAAAATTCTAATAAATTAACAGCACATAAATTAACAGCACATAAATTAGAAGAATACGTGTATGGACATCTCTATTTAAGAGTGAGTTTCTTCTGAACCGTTCACTAGTAATGGTGGGAAATGAATACATGTTTCAAATTGGCTTTAGTACTTGGGTTTACATCGAAACTGATAGCCTAATGGGGCTTATTACACATGCAATTAATTAACAAATAATGACAAGAAAGATGGTTTAGTTTATGGATTTTTATTCTTTTATTTCACAACAAAATTATGAATTGGATGTTATGCAAATAACAGTCGAAAGCCTACTTAGTTTGGAGGTTGATAATGGAAAGTAATCTTTTGATGGAATATCTTCCACTGTTACTCTCGCTTATGGCTACTGGTGTTGTGGGCGGTTTATTAGCAGGTTTGCTAGGCGTTGGCGGAGGCATTGTGATTGTCCCTGTTCTCTATTTTGTTTTTCAGGGGCTTGGAATGGGGAATATTGAAGCAATGAGTTTGGCGACTGGTACATCGCTTGCAACCATTATTCCTACTTCAATCAGTTCAATCCGAGCACATAACTCAAAAGGTAATGTGGATTGGTCATTGATACAAAAGTGGTGGTTTTGGCTATTGTTTGGCGTTGTGTTAGGTGGTTATTTAATTTCTATTTATAAGAGTAGTGTTTTTATTGTGTTGTTTGCCCTTATTGCGGGATTTGTTTCTTTGCGAATGCTGTTTAGTAAAAATGCTTCAGTAACTAATTTACCAGGCCTGGTTATGCAAAGAACTGTTGCCAGTGTGATAGGTTTTTTATCCGTTATGATTGGAATTGGTGGCGGAACTTTAGGAGTACCCGTTTTATCAAAATTCAACTTTGTAACTCATAGAGCAGTTGGAACAGCCGCTGTGTTTGGGTTAATTATTGCCTTACCTGGAGCTGGATTGATGCTTGTTCTTGGTTCAGTACCTGAAAACAGCCCAATTGGTACCTATGGGGCAGTCAACCTACCAAGTCTACTGGCAATTATTCCTTTGACTATTCTTTTTGCCCCTATAGGGGTGAAATTAGGCCAAAAATTAAATGCAGTAACCCTTAAAAAAGTGTTTGCTGTTGTGTTACTCATTACCAGTGTTCGTATGTTTACCCAAGCTTTAGGAGTATAAAAATGGCAACTATTTTTGATCAAATTAATCCACCGTCACGTCTTTTGATGGGGCCAGGTCCTATTACGGTTGATCCACGTGTTTTAAGAGCGATGTCTGCACAATTAGTGGGGCAGTATGATCCTGCGATGACGGATTATATGAATGAAACACAGGTACTTTATAGACAAATTTTTAAAACTCAAAATGAAGCGACTCTATTAATTGACGGTACATCAAGAGCAGGAATTGAAGCCGTTTTAGTATCGGTAATTACTCCCGGCGATAAAGTTTTGGTGCCTATTTTTGGACGATTTGGTCATTTGTTAAAAGAGATTGCTATACGGTGTGGTGCTGATGTTCATATCATTGAGGCACCTTGGGGAACCGTTTTTGAACCTGAGCAAATAGAAGAAGCCATAAAAAAAGTGCAACCAAAATTATTAGCTTTAGTGCAGGGAGATACTTCTACCACTATGCTTCAACCGCTTGAGCATATTGGTGAGATATGTCAGCGTCATGATGTTTTATTTTATTCAGATGCGACGGCTTCTATTTGTGGTAATGACTTTCAAACCGATGCTTGGGGGCTTGATGCGGTATCTGTTGGACTGCAGAAATGTTTGGGTGGTCCATCAGGAAGTTCACCAATTTCATTAAGTGAACGTTATGTTGCAGAGGTTAATAAACGTCGTCATGTAGAAGCGGGTATTCGTGATAAACATCATAAAGATAGTGGCGGAGAAATTATTCATTCTAACTATTTTGATATACCCATGATTTTAGATTACTGGGGAGCAGAACGCCTAAACCATCATACAGAAGCTTCAACCATGTTATACGGATCTAGAGAATGTGCTCGGATTGTTCTTCAAGAAGGGCAAGAAGAGTGTATCGCTCGCCATAAATTACATGGCGATGCTATTCGCTCTGGATTAGAAGGAATGAACCTGGAAATTTATGGTGATCAGAGCCATAAAATGAATAATATCGTGGGGGTTGTTATTCCAGAAGCGGTGGATGGTGAAGCCGTACGTACCTCAATGCTACTTGATTTTGGTATCGAAATTGGCACCTCTTTTGGACCTCTAAAAGGTAAGGTATGGCGTATTGGTACCATGGGATACAACGCCAGAAAAGATTGTGTGCTTGTAACACTGTCGGCATTAGAAAATGTCTTAAGAAGAATGGGGCATAAGTTACCAGCTGGAGAAGCGATAGATAGAGCTATGTTGCATTATGAAACTGAGTTAACGGATTAATACAGATGTCAAATGTCATTAAACGTTGCCAAACATTAGCCAAAATTTCAGATAGTCCAGTAGGTATTTCTAGACTCTATTTGAGTCCTTCTTATCGAGCTGGTTTGAATCAGGTTGAGAAGTGGATGCAACAAGCTAATATGAAAACTTGGATTGATTCAGTAGGAAACCTCTGGGGTTGTTTTGCCTGTAAAGATGAAACTGCTCCAACACTCATTATTGGTTCGCACTTAGATACCATTCCTAATGCAGGAATGTTTGACGGTATTTTAGGTGTAATGGTTGGCATAGAAGTTATTGAGCGGATACAAGAAAAAGGAATTGAATTGCCATTTCATATAGAAGTGGTTGGTATTGGTGATGAAGAAGGTGTGAGTTTTGATGCCTCTATGTTAGGAAGTCGTGCCATTGTAGGTCAATGGAGTGATGATACTTTAGAGCTAACCAATGCTGCAGGCGAAACTTTAGAGAAAGCTTTAATTGCGAATGGTCTGCCTGGAGATGAATATGCTAAAGCTTCTCGTGTTGGTGATAACTTATTAGGTTATTGGGAAGTTCATATGGAGCAAGGCCCAGTTCTTGAGGCTGAGGAATTGCCTGTTGGGATAGTAACGGCGATTGCAGGAGCAAGAAGGTTTAAAGTCACGATTGAAGGTGAAGCAGGTCATTCTGGTACGGTTCCCATGAACTTACGTCATGACGCTCTTACTGCAGCCGCTGAAGTGATTTTAATGATAGAAAAAAGTGCTCAACAGCATGGGCTTGTGGCCACTGTTGGTCATTTACAAACTTACCCAGGAGCCGTTAACGTTATACCAGGCCTGGTAGAATTTACTGTAGATATTCGTAGTGATAATGATGCTTTAAAAGAGAAGGTAATGAACCTAATTTACCATACCTCTGAAAGTATCAGTATGCAAAGGGATGTGGAAATATATTGGAAGGATTACCATTGGGCACCAGCTAGGCAATGTCATCCTGATTTTAGAATCCTATTTGAGGAAGCAATCTCACAACAAAAAATACATGTACGTTCTTTAGTTAGCGGAGCGGGTCATGATGCAATGACCTTTGCTGAAATTACCGATATAGCCATGTTATTTGTTCGTTGTAAAGGGGGGATTAGTCATCACCCTGATGAATATGTAAGTGAAGAGGATGCAGAAATTGCAGTAAACACCACTTTGATTGCTTTAGAAAAGCTAGCTGAATGTTACCACTTGAGTAGTTCAATTAGTAGAAAAGGAGCTTAGGTTATGCAATTAGGTACACCAGACATTTGTGATCAGTATCGTGAAAAACTTCAAGTTTTTCCACCTGTGTTCAAGTCTTATGGTGGCTGTAAGTCCGTTGCAGCTCAGATAGAAACGTTAAAGATTTATCAAGATAATGCAATGTTTTGGGAAGTACTTCGCCAACCTGGTTTAGGTAGAGTGCTTTTTGTTGATGCAGGTGCTGATTATAGTGCGGTTATGGGCGATAAGATGGCCGTTATTGCAGTTGAAAATGGCTGGTATGGAATGGTAATTAATGGGTATATTCGTGATACTGCTATTATAAAAACTTTACCATTAGCTGTTTGGGCATTAGGTAGTTGTCCCATGAAAGGAACTATGGTTTCTGAAGCGAAATTAGCAGTAAATCTTTCATTTCAGTCAATAAACATAGAACCAGGTATGTATGTTTATGCTGATGAAGACGGCGTTTTACTCTCTCAAGAAACTTTTACTGAATTTGATGATATATTTAATCAACAACACCGTCTTATATCTAAAAATTAACGCTGATTCATTATTTCTCTTCTTAAATCGTATCGCTTAAACGTTCCATCTTTTTCTTGATTGTGTACAATGGATTTATAAAGTGTACTCAATTAAGGAATGTGATTTTGTCTGAAAAACATCAAACATCTAAAGTAATTTGGATTAAAAACCCTCTCTCAATCTATACGGCTAATGATTTAGACGCTCATGGTGGTATTGTTATAGATAACAATATCATTGTTGAACTAGTTGCTAAAGGTGCACAGCCAAAAACGGCGTATACAGAAGTTTATGATGCATCTGAATCTGTTGTTTTACCAGGCCTGGTAAATGTTCACCATCATTTTTATCAAACTCTCACTCGTGCTTACCCACCAGCATTAAATAAACGTCTATTTCCATGGTTAAAAACGCTTTATCCGGTTTGGTCTAGACTTAAAAGTGATCAATTGGAAGTTTCATCTACCTTGGCAATGGCTGAATTAATGTTATCTGGCTGTACTACCGCTTCAGATCATCATTACGTGTTTACCGATGGGCTAGAAAACGCAATTGATATTCAAATAGAAGCAGCAAGAAAGCTTGGAATGCGTGTTCATTTAACTCGAGGGTCAATGAGCCTTGGAGAAGAGCAAGGTGGCTTACCACCGCAAAACACGGTGCAAACAGAGCAAGTCATTTTAGAAGATAGTGAACGCCTAATTAAAACTTATCACAATCCACAACCCGGGGCGATGGAGCGAATTGCTTTAGCACCATGTTCTCCCTTTTCGGTAACAGAAGACTTAATGGTACAAACGGCCAATTTAGCCCAACAATATGGCGTAATGATGCATACCCATTTAGCTGAAACTGAAGATGAAAATAACTTTTGCATCAAAATGTTTGGTTTAAGACCCTTAGATTACTTAGAAAAAGTAAATTGGCTTAACAATAAAGTTTGGTTGGCACATGGTATTCATTTTGATGATAAAGAGGTCCAACGACTTGGTGCTAAAGGTGTGGGTATAAGTCACTGTCCATCTTCAAATATGGTTTTAGCGTCGGGCATCTGTAGAGGCATTGAATTAGAGCAGGCAGGGTGCTCTGTTGGTATTGGAGTAGATGGTTCTGCCTCCAATGATGGTTCAAATATGATTTCAGAAGTTCGCCAAGCCTTGTTGATTCAACGATTACGTTATCAGGCAGATGAAGTTTCTCATTTAGATGTTTTGAGATGGGCCACTAAAGGTTCTGCCGGCTGTTTAGGGCGTGATGATATTGGAGAAATTGCTGTTGGAAAACAGGCAGATTTGGCTATGTTCAAATTGAATGAGTTACGGTTTTCAGGAGCGGGTGATCCTCTAGCAGCATTAATATTGTGTGGAGCTCAAACAGTTGATCGTTTAATGATAAATGGTCAATGGCGTGTGGTAGATGGGAATCTTGTTGGTATTGATTTGGTTAATATGATGCACAAACATCAAAATTGTGCACAAAGTATTCAGTAAGACGCTTTAACCTAGTGCCTTTTTTGCACCATTATGGTGTATTGTAAGTAGTGTTTGGGTAGGAGATTGAAGGGGTAATAAGAGCTGTGTAAAAGGAAGCTTAATAAGTTGTTGATATAAAAGGAATTTATTTTAAATTTATTTTTTATGTTTTGTTGGCATTTATCTTGCATACAAATAAATAGTTAAATTGTGTACAATGTTGTTTACATAACTATTATTTAAGTAAGTCTAAAAGGAAGATACCAATGTCAATATCAACTACATTTAAAAAGAAATCATTGCTTTCGGGAATTGCTCTAGCGGGTGCAATGCTAATGTCACCAATGTCACAAGCGGCAGATTGGAGTAATACGAATTTATTACTCTTAAATGGTTCAGGTTACAAGCAGGTCCCTTCTAATAATGAAGTTGATGGTACTGTTGTAACCGTTGAACATGTTAGTGGTTGGAAATATGGTTCAAACTTTTTCTTTTTTGATGTTACTAATGCAAATACCAGTAAAAGTGATTTTTATGGTGAAATTTCACCTAGCTTATCTTTTGGAAAAATGACAGGTAAAGATCTTTCTTTTGGTTTTGTTAAAGACGTCTCTCTTACAGGTACATTAGAGATTGGACAAGTAACGAACGCTCAATTATATGGTATAGGTTTTGATTTAGATATTCCTGGTGTGCCGGTTGCTAAAGTGAATTTTTATCAAAGAGCCAGTACTAGCGAGTTTTACCCTGGAAAAATGGGTAGTGGTCAGCAAGTGACGTTTGTATGGATGGCTCCATTTAATTTAGGGTCAACAAGTTGGACATTTGAAGGTTTCTTAGACTATGCAACAGCAGAAAAAGAAGTTGGAAAAGTAGAGAATATTATAGCGTCACCTCGATTGACTATGGATATTGGTGCTTTATTTGGTTCTCCTAAGAAAATCTCAGCAGGTATTGAGTACGCTTATTGGATGAATAAGTATGGTACTAAAGGCATAGATGAGGGTGTTCCTCAAGCCACTGTTAAATGGACTTTCTAATCTAGAAATCAATTCGAAAGGAACAATCATGAAAAGAAGACACTTTTTAAAACCAATCGCATTAGGTTTCTTAGCGGCATCCATGGGATTAACTTCGGTTTCTGCTTTGGCAGAAAAAGAAGTTAAAGCAGGTTTTGTTTATATCGGGCCTATTGGTGACCACGGTTGGAGTTTCCAGCATAACCAAGGGCGTTTGGCAGTAGAAAAAGCTTTAGGTGATAAGGTGAAAACCACCTATGTTGAAATGGTGCCTGAAGGTGCTGATGCTGAGCGAGTCATTCGTAAGCTTGCTTCAACAGGTAACAATATTATTTTTACAACTTCATTTGGTTATATGAATCCAACTTTAAAGGTTGCTAAGCAATTTCCAAACGTGAAATTTGAACATGCTACTGGCTACAAAATGGCTAAAAATGTAGGTGTTTATAGTGCAAGATTTTATGAAGGCCGATATGTAATGGGCCAAGTAGCTGGCAAAATGACTAAATCTAATGTCATTGGATATATCGCCTCATTTCCTATTCCTGAAGTTATCCGTGGGATTAACGCAACGGTTCAAGGATTAAAATCGGTTAACCCTGACGCAACGGTAAAAGTGGTATGGGTAAACAGTTGGTATGATCCAGGAAAAGAGGGTGATGCAGCAAAAGCATTAATAGATCAAGGCGTTGATGTGATTATGCAACATACTGACTCTCCAGCTCCATTACAAGTGGCTGAACAGCGTGGAGTCTATGCAGTTGGTCAAGCTTCAGATATGAAAGCATTTGCTCCTAAAGCTCAAATCAGTGCCATTATTGATGACTGGAGTGGTTATTACATTAAAAAAGTCAAAGAGACCATGAACGGAACTTGGGAACCTGACAATACGTGGGGTGGAATTAAATCTGGAATGGTTGGTATTGCACCATTTGCCGATTTTGTACCAAAAGATGTCGTGGCAATGGCTGAAAAAACGATTGAAGATATCAAGTCTGGAGCGGTTAACCCATTCCAAGGCCCAATCAAGGATCAGTCTGGAAAACTTGTCGTTGCAAAAGGACAAGTGATTCCAGACAAAGAATTGCTTGGAATGAATTGGTATGTTGAAGGCGTTGACGGAAAACTACCAAAGTAAGTTTTAAATAATATTTATTTTCTCTCCGAAGCTCTTGCTTCAACCGGGTGGCCTAGCCACCCACCTTATTCTATGCTTTTAGCTTAAGACTAGAGGCTATATAAAACCCATTGATTGAGGGGCTCAATAACCTATTGTGCTCTTAAAATTTTGCAAAGAAATTATTCTGTTTTATGGGTTTTTTATTCTATTTTTATATTTAGCAAAGGGAAATAGATTATGAGCTCATCCAATGAAAGTGATTTAATTTACGCACTAGACGACCGCCCTCCATTTAGAGAAGCCTCCTATGCAGCCATTCAACATGTTCTAGCTAGTTTTGTTGGAATTATTACGCCAACGTTAGTTATTGGAGGTGTTTTAGGGTTGGGGGAACACATCTCTTATTTAATAAGCATGGCTTTAATTGTTTCTGGTGTTGCGACATTTATTCAGGCAAAGCGACCAGCAGGTGTAGGGGCTGGTATGTTATGTGTGCAGGGTACCAGTTTTGCTTTTTTAAGTTCAATACTTGCTGCTGGTTTTATTGCAAAAGCTAATGGTGGTGGGCCAGATGAGATTTTGGCATTAATTTTTGGTGTCGCGTTTTTGGGTGCTTTTGTAGAGATTTTTCTTAGTCAGTTTTTGCATAAACTGAAAGGAATTATTACACCGTTAGTTACTGGAATTGTCATAACCACAATTGGTGTAAGTCTTATTAAAGTGGGAATTACTGATTTAGCAGGTGGTTTTAAAGCACCTGATTTTGGTAGTGCAGAAAATCTTATCTTAGGTGTAACGGTTCTTACCATTATTATTGTTTTAAACCGCTCTAGTAATGCATTAATCCGTCTTTCATCAATCATTATAGGCTTAGTCATTGGATTTATTATTGCTGGGTTTTTAGGCAAAATTTCATTTGCAGGTCTAGCAACTCTGCCAATGATAAATATCCCAATTCCATTTAAATATGGATTTTCATTTGATTGGAATGCGTTTATTCCCATTGCGTTAATTTATTTGATTACTGCAATTGAAACATCTGGAGATCTGACTGCAAATTCTATTTTTTCTAAGCAACCTATTAAAGGTGATTTATACCAGTCAAGAATTAAGGGTGGCGTATTAGCGGATGGAGTTAATTCACTGATAGCGGCAATGTTTAATACTTTTCCAAATACAACATTTAGTCAAAACAACGGTGTGATTCAATTAACTGGTGTGGCAAGTCGTTATGTGGCCTATTTTATTGCTGCGATTTTAATAGTTTTGGGTCTATTTCCAATCATTGGAGGTGTATTACAGCAAATTCCTAAACCTGTTCTAGGTGGAGCCACTTTGGTTCTGTTTGGAACGGTTGCCGCAGCAGGTATTAAAATTTTGGCCTCTGAAAACCTGGACAGAAGAAAGCTTCTTATTATGGCGGTGTCATTTGGTGCAGGTTTAGGCGTTTTATTGAATCCAGGTGTGTTGGGTGAGATGCCAAAAATTGTACAAAATATTTTAGGTTCAGCGGTTACTTTGAGTGGATTGACTGCGATTACTTTAAGTGTGATTTTGCCTGAACCTAGTAGCTCAGAAGAACAAGTTTCAGAAAAAGAAATGTTTCAAGAAAAATAGTTTTAATCCATTTTTGGATTAAGTATTCGTTTAAAAATTTTAGTAATCTCAATAAGGCAGCTACGGCTGCTTTTTTGTACCTTGTAAAAAGAGAATATTGGTATGAAAAACTTTATAAAAAATATGCCTAAAGCAGAATTACATTTACATATAGAGGGAACTTTAGAACCAGAAATGCTTTTAGAGTTAGCTATGAAAAATAATGTGGTGTTACCTTATAAAAATATAGAGGAAGTTAAAGCTGCCTATCAATTTGAAAATCTACAATCCTTTTTAGATTTGTATTACCAATCTATGCAGGTGTTACAGACCAGATCTGATTTTTATCAATTAACCTGGGCTTATCTAAAGCGTTGTGCAGAGCAAAATATTGTTTATTGTGAATTGTTTTTTGATCCTCAAGCACATATGGCTCGCGGGCTTGCATTTGAAACGGTTTTAGATGGAATATACCAAGCCACAGTTCAAGCAAAAGAAGAGTTAGGTGTTGAAGCTAAAATTATATTTTCAATTTTGCGACATTTAACTGAAGAAGACGCCGAAATCGTATTAGATATGGCAATTTTATACAAAGATCGTTTAATTGGAATGGGTTTAGATTCATCAGAAAAAGGCAACCCACCAGAGAAATTCAAACATGTTTATAGAAGAGCTCGTGAAGAGGGTTTTTACTTAGTAGCACATGCTGGTGAAGAGGGCGATTCAAGTTACGTATCGGGTGCTTTAGAGTATCTTAGAGTGGATAGAATTGATCACGGGAATAATGCCATTCAAGATTCTTCTTTGTTAGAAGAGTTAAAAGATAGAGAGATTGCCTTAACATTATGTCCGCTTTCTAATTTTCGTTTACAGGTTGTGACAGACCCTAAAAATCATCCTTTAAAGAAGATGTTTGATATGGGCTTAAAAGTCACTATTAATTCAGACGATCCCGCCTATTTTGGTGGATATTTAAATGAGAATTATCAGATCATGCAAGAAACCTTTGATTTGAATAAGGATGAAATAGTGAAGATTTCTGGCTATGCTTTTAATGCGACCTTTTTAGATGAGTCTGCTAAAGCAGCATATTTAAATAAGTTAAAAGATTACGCTGAAGCACATTAAATGTAGCTGATAGATTTGTCTGATAGTGATTTGAATTTAATAAAAAAGTGCCCCACATAGAGCACTTTTTTTGTTTTGCTTCCTAAGTCCCAAACGTTTGTTACAGTTAATTAATTAGTGGGTTGGATGGAAGGGTTTACCTAAACTGGCTGGGGCAAAACTATTTTGAGCCTGTCTAGATATAAATACTAAAACAATGATAGTTGCTAAATATGGCAACATGGAAAGGAATTCAGATGGAATGGCGATTCCAATACCTTGGCCATGAAGTTGTAAGATAGTTATACCACCAAACATGTAAGCTCCCATCAAAACTCGTGATGGCATCCACATTGCAAATACCACCAAGGCCACCGCAATCCAACCACGACCAGCGGTCATATTATCAGCCCACATCGGTGAATAGGACAGTGATAGATAAGCTCCTGCTAAGCCGCTCATGGCTCCACCATATAAAACGGCCATGTAACGAATTTTAATAACGGGATAACCTATGGAGTGTGCCGCATCATGAGATTCACCTACGGCCCTTAAAATTAAGCCATATCGGGTTTTATTTAAGAACCAATAAGTGACATAAACCATGATTAGAGAGAAGTAGATAAGAATGTCATGACTAAATAATACATTGCCAAAAAATGGAATGTTAGATAAAAAATCTATATGTAACTTTGGTAACCCTTCGTAGGCAACACCCACTAAGTTGCGACCTAGTAGCGAGCTTAAACCTAAACCAAAAATGGTTAACGCAAGACCGGTTGCAACCTGGTTTGATTGTAAGGAGAGCGTTAAAAAGCCAAAGATTAAAGCCATGGCCATGCCTGACAAGATAGCCGCAATAATAGCCAATGTTGCACTACCTGTTGAGGTAACTGTCATAAAAGCAATGACAGCTCCTATGATCATCATCCCTTCTAACCCTAAGTTTAAAACACCAGATTTTTCTGCAATTAATTCACCTAAGGCTGAAAGTAAAAGGGGAGTCGCTGCTCCAATAATGGTAACAATAATGAGAGAGGTAATTTGTGCATCCATATTATGCCCCTTCTTTTATGGCTGGATTATGACTAAAAGCAAAGCGAATTTTGTACATGATTAAAACGTCAGCTGCGAGTAAGAAAAACAGTAATAATCCCTGAAAAACGCCAGTTAAGGCTACGGGTAATCCTAAGGATATTTGTGCGGATTCACCGCCAAGATAAGAAATGGCCATAATTAGCCCGGCAAATAAAATTCCGAGAGGGTGCAAGCGACCTAAAAAGGCAACAATGATGGCTGTAAAACCGTAACCAGGAGATATTGTAGGTAACAGCTGACCAATTGGACCAGATACTTCCATAATTCCTGCCATACCTGCCATGGCTCCACTTAATAAAAACGAAAACCAAATAATCTTTTTATGATTAAATCCTGCATATTTTGCTGCTTCAGGGGCTTGTCCAACCACTCGTATTTGAAAACCAATAATGGTTCTTGCAAGCATAATCCATAGACCAATTAAAAGTACAAGTGTGATAACACTTCCTAGGTTTAATCGTGTTCCTTCAACTAATATGGGTAATAAGGCTGAATCAGTAAATAACCGAGACTCAGGAAAGTTATAACCTGATGGATCTCTATAAGGCCCATTGACCATAAAATTTAAAAATAAAATTGCGACATAACTAAGCATTAGGCTTGTAAGGATTTCATTGGTGTTAAATTTGGTTTTTAAAAAAGCGGGGATAGCTGCCCAAAGCATGCCTCCAATAGCACCAAAAATAATCATCATTGGGAGTAACCAAGCACTCTCGGTGTCATAGAACCATAGTGCTAAACCTCCGCCAACTATGGCTCCCATTACCAATTGTCCTTCAGCACCAATATTCCATATATTCGCCTTAAAGCCAATTGCGAGACCTAGGGCAATCAATATCAGAGGAGTAGCTTTAATGGCTAATTCTCCAAGACCGTAAATACTCGTTACTGGTTCTATAAAAAATACGTAAATACCTTCAACGGGTGATTTTCCCATGGCGGCGAATATAATCATTCCTGAAATCATGGTAAGTATTACCGCGATGAAGGGAGATAAATAGGTCATTTTTTTAGAAGGTGCACTTCTTGATTCAAGTCTAAGAAACATGATGGTCTACTCCTGAAGAGTTGGGCATAGGGGTTGAAATTCCACCCATTAATAATCCTATTTGTTCACGGCTAATTTCGGAGATTAGGTAGGGCTTAGATAGGGTTCCTTCATAAATCACGCAAATAGAATCGCATATTTCAAAAAGTTCATCTAAGTCTTGGGAAAGTACCAGTATGCTGCTACCTTTTTCTGCCAAGTTTAAAATTGATTGATGAATTGAAGCTGCTGCTCCTGCATCGACCCCCCAAGTGGGTTGAGCAGCTATTAATAGGCTTGGGCCTTGTTCGATTTCTCGTCCTACAATAAATTTTTGTAAGTTACCTCCAGATAGGCTTTTAGCTGCGGAATGAATTCCTGATTGTTTTACATTGTATTTGTCACATATCATTTGGGCATAGGCATCGCGTTTTGAAAAATCAATGAATCCGTTTTTTTGTAAACTCTGGGACTGGTAACCACTTAAAAAAGCGTTTTCATGCAGAGCATCATTAGGAACTGCACCATGTCCAAGACGTTCTTCAGGCACATAGGCCATGCCAATCATTCTGCGTTGGTTTGAGGGTAAGTTACCACTTGGTCGTCCATGAATGATAATGCTTTCAACCGCGGTATTTGCTTCTCCACTTAACGCAGATAAAAGTTCAGTTTGACCATTTCCCGCAATCCCAGCAATCCCAAGGATTTCACCTTCACGAATAACAAAATTGACGTCTTTTAAATCATTTCCAAATGGTTGATCTGATTTAATTGATAAGTTTTGTACCCGAATAACTTCTTTTCCATAAACCGCTGTAGATTCGCGTTTAGGAGGGGTTATTTTTTCACCTACCATAAGCTGAGCCATGCTTTTTGCGGTTTCCTGCGTTGGGTCAACCTCCTGAATATATCGACCACCTCTCAAAATTGTTGCTCGATGGCAAAGTGCTTTTATTTCATCAAGTTTATGACTTATGTAGAGAATTGAAACGCCTTCTGAGGAGAGACGTCTTAAGGTAACAAAAAGTTTATCAACTTCTTGAGGAGTCAGTACGGATGTAGGTTCATCCATAATCAATAATTTGGGGTCTTGGAGTAAGCAACGAATGATTTCAACACGTTGTCGTTCACCAACAGAGAGGTCATGAATTGTCATTCTTGGATCAATGTGTAGACCGTAATCTTCAGAAACTTGGATAATACGTTGTTCAAGCTTCTTTAGATTAAATTCACCATCTATACCTACGGCAATGTTTTCTAAAACACTTAATGCGTCAAATAATGAGAAGTGTTGAAACACCATGCCCACCCCAAGAGCTCTTGCTTCTTTTGGGCTGTCTATATTTACGCTTTTACCATCCCAAAGCATCGTGCCGCTGTCTGCTTTCATTAGGCCATAAATCATTTTAACGAGTGTGCTTTTGCCAGCACCATTTTCACCTAGTAATGCATGTATTTCACCAGGGTCAATAGTTAAATTAACCTTGTCATTGGCTAAACAACCTGGGAATTCTTTGGTGATTTCTACCAGTTGGAGTCTTGGCGGGGAAGCTTGGGTCATGGTATTTCTCCTTGGCAAAATTATTAGTAATGAATTTTGTCTGTTTTGAGTTTCCAATCATTGAACGGCTTGATAGCCTCTTCTTCCAAAAATCGGTAGGTTGGAATACTTCGCTCTAAAATGGGTTTTGGAATTTCGTTATAAAGCATTTCATCATCAAACCCAATATCAGCTGCATCTTCACGAGAGTTTGCATAGTAAATAGTTTCAATACGAGCCCAATAAATAGCACTTAAACACATAGGGCAAGGTTCACAACTGGTATAAATTTCGCAGCCACTTAAGTCAAAGGTATTTAGCTTTTTACAGGCCTCTCTTATGGCTGTTACTTCTGCATGGGCGGTTGGATCATTTTCTGAGGTAACTTTGTTATAACCTTCAGCAACGACTTCACCATCTTTGGTAATAAGAGCCCCAAAAGGGCCACCAAAACCGGCTTCCATTTTTTCCTTTGAGAGTTTGATAGCGTGACGCATCAAATGCGGTTGACCGTTATGATTACAATTACACATGTTGAATCCTTTTTGTTGGTGGCAACATCAAATGAGATTGGATGGTTTGAGTATCTATTTCTAATATTTGTGCAACAACTGAAGCAGCAATGACTTCAGGCGTTTTACCCTGAATACTTGGGAGTCCAATTGGGCAAGTAAGAGTATTAAGTTGAGATTGTGTAATGCCATTGGCTAGTAATTTACGCTGGAACCGCACTTTTTTAGTTTTAGATCCAATTAATCCTAAATAACGATATTCACCTTGTTTTAGAATTTCTTCGGTTATTTCGTAATCTAGTTTATGGCTGTGCGTTACTACTAAAAAATAGCTCTCTTTACTTATTGTTTTAAGTAAACTTTTCCAATTATTAGTCTCTATGAATTCGACATTTTTGGGACTTGAATTTGGTATGTGTTCAGGGCGACTATCAACTACCGTTATATTGGTATTTAAGTATTGCAGCTGGTTAACAATGGCTTTTCCAACATGACCAGCACCAAATATCACAACTGATATTTCATCGCTTTGCAACGGTTCAATGAGTTGATTCTGTTTGTTTGTCCATGAAGCTTTATTTAAAGTTAATGAGTTTTCAATTTTTAATTGAGTTTTAATAAACCGCTTTTTTTGTATTGTGTCAGTTACTAACCAGGCAGTTTGATCTTTAGAAATGTTTTCAAATAGAGCGGGCAACCAAGTTGAGGTTTGTGGGTTAATTTTTTCAAATATTAGTTGTACTAATCCGCCGCAACATTGATCATAATTTGGGGTTAATGGTGTTTTATGCTCGCTAATTTCATTATCATTTGCATGAGTAAGCATATCTTTGGCTCTTGCGATAGCAAAGAACTCAAGATTTCCCCCACCAATTGTGCCGATAACGTGTTCATGATTGACTAATATTTTGGCACCGGTTTCTCTGGGAGATGACCCTTTTACATTACCAACTGTAATTAAGACAAACGGGGATTTGGAGTTTGCATAATCAGCTAAGACTTTCCAGTTTAAAGAATTAGGCACTTTTGGCTCCTTTTGCAATTTCTCGCAAGTTTTCGCACGCAAGAAGTACACGTTCGGGTGTGGCAGGAGCATCTAGTTTTGGACAGGCCTGGTAATTATTAACACTTGCAACCGCATCCGTTAAAGCATTGAATACGCTTATACCAAGCATTAGAGGTGGTTCACCTACTGCTTTAGAACGATATACAGTGTCTTCTCTGTTTGCGTCACAACGGAGGTGAATATTCATCTCTTTAGGGCGATCCCCGCATGAGGGTATTTTATAAGTGGAAGGTGCGTGTGTTTTTAATCTTCCGGCAGAGTCGTACACTAATTCTTCAGTGGTAAGCCAGCCCATTCCTTGAATAAATCCACCTTCTATCTGACCGGTGTCTATTGCAGGGTTAATTGAGTCACCGCAATCATGCACAATATCAACACGATCAACTTTGTACTCTCCCGTTAAAGTATCAACGGTTACCTCAGAAACGGCAGCACCGTAAGCAAAATAGAAGAATGGGTGACCTTGCCCAATGGTTTGGTCAAAATAGATTTTGGGTGTTTTGTAAAAACCAGTGGTGGATAGTGATACACGAGCTAGATAAGCTTGCATAATCAATTGCTTAAATGGAATGCACTGGTCTTCAATTTGTACACCTTGTGCGGTAAAGGTAATATTTTCTGGTTCCGTTGTGTAATGTTTGGATGCGAATTCAATTAAACGTTGTTTAATAATAATCGCAGCATTTTGGGCTGCTTTACCGTTAAGATCACAACCACTTGAAGCCGCCGTAGGTGAGGTGTTAGGCACTTTAGAAGTGTCTGTTGCCGTGATTTTAATGGTCTCAATTTCAACTTGAAACTCTTCAGCGACAATCTGTGCCACTTTAGTAAAAAGTCCTTGACCCATTTCTGTTCCACCATGGTTAAGGTGAATAGAGCCATCATTATAAATATGTAGCAGTGAACCAGCCTGGTTTAAGTGTGTTGCAGTAAAAGAGATACCAAATTTCACTGGAGATAAAGCAATACCTTTTTTAATGTATGGGCTCGTTTGGTTAAATTCTGAGATGTTTTTGCGACGTGCCTTATAGTTTGAGGTTGCCTCAAGCTCTTTGGTAATGTCGTGGATGATATTGTCTGTAACAGGCATATGATATGGGGTAATGTTGCGATCATTAATACCGTAATAGTTTCGTTTACGAATAGACAGGGGATCTTGTTGCAAATGGCAAGCAATTTCATCCATTACTCGTTCAATAGCAACCATCCCTTGTGGGCCTCCAAATCCTCTAAAAGCGGTATTTGAAACGGTATGAGTTTTGCAACGATGAGATATGATTGAAACATTTTCTAAAAAGTAAGCGTTGTCGAGGTGAAACATGGTTCTATCATTAATAGATGCCGATAAATCAGCTGACATTCCGCAGCGAGAAGCGGCTTCAAATTGAATGGCTTTAATTTGTCCCGAATTATCAAAACCTACATCATACTGAATAACATAATCATGGCGTTTACCAGTCATAGTCATATCATCATCACGATCCAAGCGGACTTTTGCAGGGCGTTTGGTATGGTGAGTTACTAAAGCAGCGATACTCGCAAACAACGCTGGTTGAGATTCTTTACCTCCAAATCCACCGCCCATTCGACGGACTTCAACATGAATGGCATGATTAGGCAGGCCAATTGCTCTCGCACAGCAATGTTGAACTTCACTTGGATGCTGTGTTGAACTGTACACTTTAATATCATAATCTTCACCAGGAATAGCAAGAGCAACATTGGATTCCAAGTAGAAGTGATCTTGGCCTCCAATTTCAATTTCGCCTTGAATTCGATTTTCTGTAGTAGGTAATACAACAGCTGGTTCACCACGTAAAAAGGTTTTAGACTCAAGTACAAAAGAGTTTTGTTCTAATGCTTGCTTAACCGTAGTTATGGCAGGAAGCGTTTCATATTCAATGATGGCTAACTGAGCAGCTTCTCTTGCAATATCAATGCTCTCAGCAGCAACAGCAAATAAAGATTGGCCCACATATTCAACTAAGCCATCTGCAAAGATAGGGTCACCATCTATCACGGGTGCGAAGTCGTTTTTTCCGGTGACATCTTTTGCGGTAATTACCTTGTGTACACCAGGAAAAAATTCTACAGGTGAAACATCTAAATTTATTATTTTGGCATGGGCCTGGGTGCTTTGAGCAATGTAAACATGCAGTAAATCACTTGGTTCTGGAAGGTCATCAATATATAAGGCTTCCCCAGTTACATGTTTATTTGCACTATCGTGTTTAACAGCGGCTTTAACACCACTGTTAATTCTTTTAGGAAGGCGTGAGTTTTCTGTTTTTGAGTCAATATTAGGCATGTTTTATCTCCCCGGTGTGTAAAACCTGTATGGCAATTTTTGGGGTGGAATCATCTGGTGATTGAGTTTCAATAAAAAATTTTCTGAGTAGATTTTTAGCTACGGTCATTCTGTATTGACTTGATGCTCTAAAGTCATCCAAAGGTTGATAGTCTTCTGATAAATTTAAACAAGCTTGTTCAATAACTTCTTCTGACCAGACTTGATTAATTAGAGCGGCTTCCGTCTTAGAGGCTCTTAAAGGTGTTCCAGCCATTCCCCCGTAGCATAGGCGAACAGTCTTGACCTTATTGTTGACTAGCTCAATATAAAAGCCAGTACTGACTGATGAAATATCTTGTTCAAAGCGTTTTGATATTTTATATACCTTAAAAACGCCCTCTGTATTTAAAGGGATGCGGACACATTCAATAAATTCATTCGGTTTGCAGTCTTGTTGTCCATAAGCTATAAAGTAATCTTGTAAAGCTAGAGTTCGGCTACCATTGATGCTACTTAAAACGATACTTGCCCCAAGTGCTATTAGTGGCGGGGGCATGTCACCAATTGGAGAGCCATTAGCTATATTTCCAACAATGGTTCCAGAGTTACGAATCTGAGTAGAACTATGTCTTTCTAGATAATCATCCATTTCTGGAAAATGCTCAGCTAAAATAGGCATGGCTTCGGAATAGGTAACGGAAGCTCCCAATTCAATATATTTATCGGTCACTTTAATACGCTTTAGTTCGGGGATTTGACCCAAATAAATCAGAGTTTCGAGTTTTTTTCGTTGTTTGGTTACCCATAGACCTAAATCAGTTGCTCCAGCCAATATATGAGCTTCGGGTTCTGATTCTATTGCATTCGTCAGGTCTGTAATATTGCTGGGTTGGATGTAAGTTTGAGTTGCGATTGAAAACTTCTTTGTCTCAGTTGGTTGAATCGCTTTCAGTAACGTGATTATTTCAGCACTTTCTTCTTCAATGTTCTTTTGGTCTTCCAAGGCTTTTTTTATTAAATTTTTACCGGATTCAATAATTGGCCCATACCCTGTGCACCTACAAAGATTTCCAGCATATGCTTTGTTCAAAGCATTAATTTGATCAATCTCTGTTTCATTTTCACAGGCCTGTTCATTAACAGTGGTTATGTCCTTTTTGTTTAACCGGGTATTTTGATAAAGTGCGAACCCAGACATCACGATCCCAGGAGTGCAAAAGCCACATTGAGATGCATGATGGTTAACCATTTCTTGTTGAACAGGGTGGAGAGCACCATCTTGTGTTTTTAGATGTTCGACTGTTAACACCTGTTTACCATCGAGCATTGAAACAAATAAAATACAAGCATTCACTGCTCGATAAGTTAGCTTTCCATTTATCAGTTCACCTAATACCACTGTACAAGCACCACAATCGCCCTCGGCACAACCTTCTTTTGTGCCTACTAAACGAGCATCATTTCTCAGGTAGTTAAGCAAAGTAAGGGTTGGAGAGCAATTAGTTAAAATGACTGGACGTTTATTAAGCAAGAATTGAATGTTATTAGAGTTCATTGTTTTCTCCTTAACTGCCGCGATAAGTGCTGTAGGCAAACGGTGATGCTAGTAAAGGTACATGGTAGTGGAAATTTAAATCGGTAATGCTAAATTGAATAGGTATGTCAGATATAAAAAGCGGTTCTGAGAGGCTTGGATTTGTTGATAAGAAGTAATTAGCCATTTCAAACACTATTTGATATCTGCCTAGCTTCATCTCTTTTTCACTTAATAAAGGCAGGTCTGTGCGACCATCGTCATTAGTGGTAGTTTCACGAACAAGTTTATACTGAGAGCCCTCCAAGTAGTAAAGCTTAATTTGTACGCCTCCAGCAGGTCGTCCCAAGCTAGTATCAAGAATGTGTGTGGTTAGTGCATTCATTGTAAGGATCTCTTAAAGTTGGTTTTGTTCTAAATGTTTATAAATATTGTACACAATGTTGATTTTGGTTTCTAGGTTTTATTACGAATATATGAACAAATTTTATCGACTTTATCGTTATAAATGCAGAATAAGTGAATATAAAATTCAAGAAAAGATTAAAATAAAATTAAATTAAATTTTTAATTTATTACTGCCAAACAAGTCATAAGTAATGGTTTTTAGGGTGGTTTTTAGTTTTTTATATAACTCATAATAATCGGTTTAAAAATAAAAACTATAAAAAACTCTTTACTATTGTTTTTTAAATTGTATACAATCTATATCAAGAAGTAGAAGCCTTGATATTGATCTTTTCAAGGAAAGGAGTCCTTTAAATGGATAAATCTAAAGGGTCAAAGAATCAAGAACAGGTAATTTATGATCGCTTGTTTGATGTCATTCTAGAACAAAAGTTGCAACCTGGTTCACGTCTGACGGAGGTTCCTTTAGCAGATATTTTTGGTGTTAGTAGAACCATTATTCGTCGTGTGTTACTGAGGTTGTCACATGAGGGAGTGGTTGAGATCAAACCAAATGTTGGTGCCAGTGTGGTTTCAACAGCACCAGAAGAGGTGAGTCAGTATTTTGAAGCAAGAAAAATCATTGAAGGTGCTCTTGCCAAAAAACTGTGCGGACATTTAACCGATTATCAGGCTGAAATGCTAAGTGCAATGGTTAGAGAAGAAGACCGTATGTTTGAAATGGGAAATTTGGCAAAAGGGCTTAGAAAATCAACCGAATTTCACTTTTTTATTGCAGATGCGGCTAAAAATGAACCGCTAGCTGAAATTGCCAAACAATTGATAGCAAGAACATCATTGATTGTTTCACAGTATAACCTTCCCGGTTCAGGTGGTTGTGCATGTATTGATCATAATACTTTGGTAAACATACTCAAAGACGGTGATCCTTTGGTCGCCGAAAAAATGATGATTGAGCATATTGAACATATTGAGCATGGTTTGCAGCTCAACGAAAAAAATATTGAACCTGATTTATATGCATTGTTAAAAGAGAGCTGATTCCAACCTATTTTTGAGGATGGACGTTCTAAATTAGTATGGAGAATGGAATGGATCCTCAAGTTGTAGAGTGGATTAATTTAAATGTCAAATGGATACATTTGATTGTTGGTATTGCTTGGATTGGAGCCTCATTTTACTTTAATTGGCTTGAGGGCAATTTAGAGCGTAATAAACCAGGCCTTAATAAAGGTGTTGCTGGTGACTTATGGGCCGTTCATGGCGGTGGTTTTTACCATGTTGAAAAATTTGAAAACGCACCTGAAAAATTACCAGACATTCTCCACTGGTTTAAATGGGAAGCATATTTAACTTGGATTACAGGTTTTGCAATGATGATCCTAGTGTTTTATCTTGCACCAAGCATTTATCTTATTGACGCTTCTGTTTCTAACATCTCTCCAGGTACAGCAATCGCGATTAGTTTGGGATCAATGTTGTTTGGTTGGTTGATTTACGATCAATTGTGTAAAACCAAGCTTTCAGAAAACGGCATGTTGTTTTTCTGGATTATATTTTTAAGCTTAACCTTATTAGCTTATGTTCTTACCCATCTGATTAGTGCCAAAGCAGCCTATATTCATGTAGGTGCTGTTATCGGAACCATTATGGTGGCTAATGTATTTTTTGGCATTATTCCATCTCAAAAGAAAATGGTTGCAGCGATGAAAAAGGGTGAAATCCCTGACCCGATTGTAGGTAAACGTGGTTTTCAACGTTCGTTGCACAATAATTACTTCACGCTTCCTGTTTTATTCATCATGTTAAGTGGTCACTACCCACTCACTTTTGGTAGTGAGTATAGCTGGTTGGTTTTAGCCGCTATTGCTTTGATTGGTGTATTTGTTCGTCATTACTTTAATTTAAAAAACCGTGGTCAAAATAAAGTTTGGATGTTGCCTCTAGCGGCATTGTTGATGGCTACTTTAGCTTATTTAACAATGCCTAAATCAAATGATAATTCTGCTCAAATTACTACAGTTAATTATGCAACGATTGCACCTGTTATTGAGCAGAGATGCATGTCTTGTCATGCAACTAAACCAACCAATATGGCTTTCAAAACTGCACCAAAGGGGATTGTTTTAGAGACGAAAGGTGATTTAGAAAAAGAGGCCGATAGCGTGTATGCCCAAACGGTAACAACTCATGCAATGCCTATCGGTAATTTGACAAAAATGACTGCTGAAGAACGTACTTTGTTAGCCAACTGGTACAAAACGTTTAAAAGCAAAACTTCGCAATAGAGATTGGAGTAATTAATGTCAGAACTATACGAAAGAGACTTAATTGGTTATGGACAAACTCCACCAAAGGTAACTTGGCCAAATAATGCTCGAATTGCTCTACAGTTTGTTATTAATTATGAAGAAGGTGGAGAAAACTGCATTTTACATGGCGATAAGACCTCTGAAGCATTTCTTTCTGAAGTAGTCGGTGCCTCTCATTGGCCTAATCAACGTCATATGAGTATTGAATCGGTTTATGAGTATGGCTCTAGAGTTGGTTTTTGGCGATTACACAGGTTATTTACTCAACACAACTTACCCGTAACCGTATTTGGAGTTGCAATGGCAATGCAACGTAACCCAGATGCTGTTACCGCAATGTTAGAAGCTAATTGGGAAATTGCTTCACACGGTTATCGATGGATAGATTATCGCGATGTAACTGATGAGACCCAACGTTTACACATTCAAAAAGCATTGGAAATTCATACTGAGCTTACAGGTAAGGCACCGAGTGGTTGGTATATCGGGCGAGACAACCATAGAACCAGAAAACTAATCTTGGAAGAGGTTACACCTCTTTATGATGCGGATTCTTATGCAGATGAATTACCTTACTGGGTCGAAAATACAGGGCTTAAATCTGGAGAGCCTCATTTGATTGTGCCATATACCTTGGATGTTAACGATATGCGTTTTGCATCTGCACAAGGTTTTAATTCAGGTGATCAATTTTTTAATTATTTAAAAGACAGTTTTGATGTTTTGTATGAAGAAGGGGAGTTTGCTCCCAAGATGATGTCTGTTGGGCTTCATTGCCGGTTAATTGGTCGGCCTGGACGTATCGCTTCATTAAAACGGTTTATTGAATACGTAGAATCTAAACAAGATGTTTGGGTATGTACAAGAGAGGACATTGCTAAGCATTGGCATACCAATCATTACCCTAGCAAAGTAGTTTAAAACTAGTTTAACAATCATTTTATGTTGGCAACGGCGTCAGCAATTTATTAATTTTAATTTATACCATTTTGGAGTGTTTCCGATGAAATTGAAGATGTTTTTTGCTGCCGTTGTAACTTCTGTAGCAAGTTTTTCCGCATTAGCCGCTACCCCAGTTAAGTTTACTTTAGACTGGAAGTTTGAAGGTCCCGCCGCCGCGTATTTAGTCGCAATAGACAAAGGCTTTTATAAAGAAGAGGGTCTTGATGTAACCATTGATTCCGGAAAAGGATCATTAGATGCTATTCCTAAGGTGGCATCGGGAACATATGAATTTGGTTTTGCAGACACCAACTCTCTAGTTAAATTTAAAGATCAAAATCCAGAATCAAAGCTTAAAGGTATTTTGATGGTATACAACAAACCGCCTTTTGCGATTATTGGCTCTAAGCAAACAGGTGTTTCAAAGCCTAAGGACTTGGAAGGCAAAATTTTAGGAGCTCCTGCACCTGATGGTGCCTATGCACAGTGGAAGGCTTTTACTAAAGTAACAGGTATAGATCCTTCTAAAGTCGAAATTGACAATGTAAGTTTTGCTGTGCGTGAATCTATGTTGGTTCAAAAACGTGTTGACGCAATCGCTGGCTTCTCATTTTCTTCATTCCTAAATCTTAAGAAAATTGGATTAGATCCTAAAGACATCAATGTCATGTTAATGGCAGATTATGGCTTAAAACTTTATGGCAACACAATTATTGTAAATCCAGAATTCGCCGCAAAAAATCCAGAACTCGTTAAAGGTTTTGTAAGAGCGACTATTAAAGGTTGGAAGTATACCGTTGAGCATCCAGCTGAAGCGGTGAAATATGTTATGGAAAAAAACAAAATTGCGAAAGAACCTGTTGAATTAGAACGTTTACAAATGTGTATTGATGGCAATGTGGTAACCGATCAAGTAAAAGCAGAGGGCTTTGGCGGGGTAGATTACGCTCGCTTAGCAGAGTCTATTGATCAAATTGGAATCAGTTATACGTTTAAACATAAGCCAGCAGCAGAAGCTATTTTTACAGAAGCATTTTTACCGGCTAAATCAGAAAGAGAATTCTAGACTATGTCAGACTTTATTCAGCTAGAAAAAGTTTCTTTAAGCTATAACGGCTCAGAAGAAATCAAAGATATGGCAATACATGAAGTCGATTTAACCATTCAGAAAGGAAGTTTTACCGCAGTTGTCGGTCCAAGTGGCTGCGGTAAATCAACCATGATGAAACTTTTGTCGGGATTACAAGCACCGACATTAGGTTATGTCTTTATGAATAATCGTGAGGTCAACGGCCCCGTTTCTGGGGTTGGAATGGCTTTCCAAAAATCGACTTTATTACCATGGCGAAATATTATTGATAACGTATTATTGCCATTTGAAGTAAGCCCTGATTATGAAAATCAATATCGTAGAAACAAACAAAAATACATTGATAAAGCGACTGAACTACTTGAGCAAGTTGGTTTAAAAGGTTATGAACATAGCTTTCCCTGGGAATTATCAGGCGGAATGCAACAGCGTGCTTCAATATGTCGTGCGTTAGTGCACGAGCCAAGTTTACTTATTTTAGATGAACCTTTTGGAGCTCTTGATTCATTTACTCGCGAAGAGCTTTGGATTATGTTGAGTGAACTTCAAGCAGCCAAAAAATTTACTGTTTTATTGGTAACTCATGACTTAGAAGAAGCCTCATATTTGGCTGACGATATTTATGTTATGTCTACTCGTCCTGGGCAAATCGTCCATGAAGAGAAAGTTAATTTCCCTCGTCCAAGATCTATTGATATTCGTTACGACGCAGAATTTACCCATCTTGTGCAAAAGCTTAGAGGCTTTATTAAAGCTGCTAAGGAGGCCGCATGAAAAAAACCGCATGGACTTCATTAACAGAAACAAAGTCTTATGAATATGGTGCACCGTTACTGATTTTTTTATCAGCAATTGGTATTTGGCAGATAACGTGTATGTTGGGAAATATTCCTGAATATTTTTTACCATCACCTATTCGTATATTTCAATCGATGATGGAATATCAAGATGCGTTAATTGAAAATGGTTGGCAAACTCTTAAAACGACTATTATTGGTTTTGCAATTTCAGTTGTATTTGGCGTTGCTGTTGGGGCATTAATTGGTAATTCAAAAACCTTGTATAATGCTCTATACCCTTTGTTTATTGCATTTGAAACCGTTCCAAAAGTTGCCGTAGTTCCTATTTTAGTATTATGGTTTGGTATCGGTACAACACCGGCGATTTTAACGGCATGGATTATCTCTTTCTTTCCAATTGTTGTTAACGTATCAACAGGTCTGGCAACTTTAGAGCCAGAAGTCGTTGATGTAATGCGAGCACTAAAAGCCAGTAAGCGCCAAATTTTATTTAAAGTTGGTATTCCTAATACATTACCGTACTTTTTTGGAGCATTAAAAATCTCAATTACTTTAGCGTTTGTTGGCTCAGTGGTTGCAGAGACAGTTGCTGCCAATGCAGGTGTAGGGCATTTAATGCTTTCAGCACAAGCCAACTTTGACGTTCCATTAGTTTTTGCAGGCCTGGTTGTTTTGGCCATAGAAGGTTTAGCTGTTTATACCTTGTTTGCATTATTAGAAAAACGCATGACTAAGTGGGCTTTTAGGAATTAAACTAAATTAAATATAGAAGTAATCTTTTCATGACATTGGATGAACTTAATAAATTACCGCCCAAAGCCTTTTTAGAGCAGTGTGAATTGTTGTTAGAACACTGTGATTGGGTTTTACCAATCTTAGCTGAATCTCGTCCTTTTATGAGTAGTTTAGATATGCAAAACAAACTGGCTGTTGCAATCAAAAATGCCCCTTTGGATTTGCAGAAACAAGCTTTGAAATTACACCCTAAACTTGGTGTAGGTAAAGCTCAACCAGGTTTTTCTCAATCAGAACAACAGCAAGCAGGTTTATCGAGTTTGAATGAAGATGAATTGATGTTATTTAAAAAGTTAAACCAAGAATATGAAAACAAGATGGGGTATCCATTTGTGGTAGCCGTTACGGGGATGAATAAGGCACAGATATTGAAGTTGATGCAACAGCGTTTAAATCACGCTGAAGAGATAGAATGGCCTGTATCTGTAGCAGAACTAATTAAAATTGCTCAGATAAGAGTGACAAAATTAATCGAATAGATTGATCGGATTGCTTTGGCTATAGTTACACTGGGAAAAGATCAAAGTTTTAAACCGATGGCTAAAAAGCGTTGTTAACCATCGGATTAACTAAGATAGGTTTATTCGTCAGCGTGTTTAGAGATTGGTTTTACGTAATCTAACTCTAAATCCCATGGAAAATAAATCCAAGTATCTTGCGGTACTTCAGTTATGAAGTTATCTACTAAAGGTCGTCCTTCAGGTTTTGCATATACGGTTGCAAAGTACGCTTTTGGTAGTCGTTCACGAACAAACTTTGCCGTTTTCCCGGTATCAACCAAGTCATCAATTAATAGATAGTTTTCACCATCGACTGTTGCCGTTACATCATTTAATACTACAGGCTCATTAATTTCTTTATGGCTATAGGTTCTAACTGAAATGGTATCAACGACTCTGATTCCAAGTTCACGAGCAATAATTCCAGCTGGAATCATACCACCACGTGTAATTGCAATAATGCCATCCCATTTTTGGTCTAATGCTATTAAATCATGTGAAAGACTTCTACAGTCACGGTGAAATTGATCCCAAGAAATAATATGTTTTTTAATTTGTGTTGTCATAAGCCGCTACTTTTTTTAATTTTGAAAGATTATACAGTAATTCTTTAATATCAAGATGTTGAAACGGAAATATTTATATGAAAATAATATCCGGTGGTCAAACAGGCGTGGATAGAGCGGCATTAGATTTTGGTTTATTACACCAAATCGAAATTGGCGGTTATTGTCCAAAAGGTAAAATCGCTGAAGATGGTGTTATTCCATCTAAATATGGTTTAACAGAGCTTTCAAGTCAAAACTACAGCCAAAGAACTTTAAAAAACGTCATTAATAGCGACGCAACTCTTATTATCTATTTTGATAAGCTCTCAGGCGGAACCTTAAATACCCGAGACTTTTGCAGACAAGAAGATAAACCTGTTTTATTAATTGATGCATCCCAAAAAACACCAAACTATTGGGGGCAAAAAGCTAAAGAGTTTGTGTCCAATTATCATGTTAATACACTCAATGTCGCAGGGCCTAGAAGCAGTAAATGCAGTTTGTGTTATGAATACACGATGCGTTTACTTGGCCAATTTCTTTAAATCTAAGTTTATAGGTCGTTCATAAAGTTTCGTTATCTAAAATGATCGACTGGAGTTCAGAATGCCAGAACAATTCAAAACACAAGTAAGTACAAAAGGCATGGTTGTAGCACCACACTATGCCGCTGCAGATGCAGGCCTAGACATTTTGAAGTCAGGTGGTAATGCCATAGAAGCCGCCATAGCAACAGCAGCTTCTCTAGCCGTGCATTACCCCCACATGACAGGAATTGGAGGAGATGCTTTTTGGTTAATTTATGACCCAGAAGACGGTGTGAGTTTTATTGAAGCATCTGGCTATTCAGGCTCTAAAATCACGACAGATTTATACTCAGGTATGGAAACCATTCCATTTAGAGGTAAGCTCGCAGCGAATACAGTTGCAGGAGCAGTTTCAGCTTGGGATTTAGCTTATCAAAAAAGTCAAAAAGAGTGGGGTGGAACAACCTCTTCTAAGACACTCATGCAAGAAGCCGTTGATTCTGCTACGACGGGTATATCCGTAACACAATCATTAGCTGAAACCCTAAAAGAGAAAGCCAAAGAACTTCAAGCAGATTTACCTTTTTCAGAAGTCTATTATCCTGAAGGAAAGGTACTGAATGAAGGAGACACTTTAGTTCAAAACGCTTTAGGTAAGACCTTAGAAAAATTAGGCAAAGAGGGCTTTGATGATTTTTATCGAGGAGAACTTGCAAGCTCAATAGCAACAGACTTTTCTAATCGAGAAGGCTATATCACTCAACAAGATCTAGAAAACCATCAAGCTTGTTGGAAACCCTACCTTGAATTGGAAACCTCAAAAGCCACACTTTTTAATGCCTCTGCTCCTACTCAAGGTGTGGCTTCACTAATGATTTTAGGACTGTTTGACCGATGGAAAGAAAAGCTTCCTAAAAATGATTCTGCCGATTACGTTCATCTATTGGTAGAGGCCACCAAAATCGCTTTTTCTCATCGAAATAAAATGGATACATCAGCGAGTAAAGAAGATTTACAAAAATGGCTGGAACCAAAATATCTTGATAAATTGAGCCAACAAATTGATTTAAATAAAACCCATGATTGGGATGAAATAACCTCGCCAGGAGATACAACTTGGTTTGGTGTCATTGATTCTAAAGGACGGGTCGTCAGTGCTATTCAAAGTATTTACCATGAATTTGGTAGTGGATTTATGCTCCCATCTTCAGGTATTGTTTGGCAAAATAGAGGGTGCAGTTTTTCACTTGATACTCATCACGTTCGTAGTCTAGAGCCACATAAAAAACCTTTTCATACCTTAAACCCTGCGATTGCTTTATTTAAAGATGGTCGAGTAATGGCTTATGGAACAATGGGAGGCGACGGTCAACCACAAACACAAGCCGCCGTTTATAGTCGTTATGCTTATTATGAAGATGATTTACAAACGGCCATAAATAAGCCGAGATGGTTATTAGGAAGAACCTGGGGTAATGCTTCTGAAAGTTTAAAGCTTGAATCACGTTTTTCTGATTCATATGAAGAAGCTCTTACCGAAAAAGGTCATGAATTTGAATGGCTTAATCCTTTAGATTCCGTCGTCGGGCATGCAGGAGCATTGGTTCTCTATCCATCATCAAAAATTGAGGGGGCAACAGACCCGAGAAGTGATGGTAAGGCAGCGGGGATTTGATAACGGATAAAAATCTGAATGTGCTCACACCTTCTTTAGCTTTATGTTTCGACTTTACTATGCTTTTCAGTAAAGATGTCTAATTAATCTAAAAAAGTATGTGGTGGGTCTAATAGACATTGACATTAGCGTGATCAGAAGATAAATAAAAGACAATAAAAAAGCCCACCCTTCAAAAGAAGAGCGGGCTTAGTTATTTGGTGGAGCTGGGGGGAGTCGAACCCCCGTCCGCGAAGCCGCCATCTAAAAATCTACATGCTTATTTGGTTTATTGATTTAACCAAGATGTTACCCAACCAGCAGGGATCACATCAGGCGAGCTTGTAAAGTTTGATGCTAAGTACCCAAACACGTACTTAACACGGTTCTATGTAATATGATACAGCGACCAGGGGCCATAGACAACTTTCCTGGGCTGCACTAGCGGCCTAAGCTGCTAGAGCGTAGTTATCGTCGTTTGCAACTATAACAAAGTTGAAATAAAGATTTACGTGCATCATTCAGGCACGACATGCATCTCAAATTTTGTACTCCCCGTCGAAACCAGTACAGCCCCGAATTTTTCTTGCTAGCCGGTGTTTTGGCTAACAAGGGGAATCTTTTAAGAGTTGAGGTATTATTGGGGGTGAATCAAAATAATTCAAGGGATGGTTTGAATAAAAGACCAAAAAGAGTGATATTTATCTTATGTCGCCTTTTAAAATGCGTTGTTTGTCACGATTCCAATCACGCTCTTTCATGGTGGCACGTTTGTCGTGTTGTTTTTTACCTTTGGCAAGGCCAATGGCTAATTTGACTTTACCTTGTTTCCAATAAAGTTCTAATGGCACAACGGTCGAGCCTTCAATATCTACCAAGCCACGTAAGCGATTAATTTCTCTGCGGTGTAAAAGCAGTTGGCGAGTTCTTAAAGGGTCGTGAAAACTATGGGTAGAGGCGGTCATTAGCGGAGTGATTAATGCACCAAATAACCAGGCCTGGTTATCTTTAAACATAACATAGCTTTCACCTAGTTGAATTTTGCCTGCACGTAAGCTTTTTACTTCCCAGCCTTCAAGACTAATACCTGCTTCTAATGTGTCTTCAATAAAGTAGTCAAAGCGAGCTTTTTTATTAAGGGCAATGGTATTTTCTTTGTTATGTTTTTTCTTTTTAGCCATGATGTGTCTTTAAATAAATTATTTTAATTTTTATTGTGTCTTTCAGTTTGTCTGTGCAAGGGACACAGTTTTATGCACAGCGTGTGGCCTGGCATTATACCAGGGCTTTACAGTGTTGCGGTGAAGCTTATTTGAGTTGACGATTTGTTATGCAAAAATCCATGACTTCTGGCGGGATAAATTTAACCATTCTTTGAGTGTCCATTGTAAAGTCACGTTTATGTCCGTTATCCGCTTTTAGACTGAATTTTATGTCTTTTTGTTGTTTGATGGCTTGATTGAGTTGTGTAAAAAAATCACGCTGGTCATCGGGTGTTTTTCCAGGTCTAAAGCTTGGCATCTCTTTAAAGGTGAATGAGTAAAACCAACTCATACCAAGTTGGCCTGGTTGAAGCGTTTTCTCTGTTTTAAACAGTTTGGTTAGATGATTGTTTTGCCCGCCCACTGAAAGGGTGTAATTTTCTGAATCATCACCTACGGTCACTTTCATATCTTGTTTGTCGTCATATACATAACCGTGTTTGGCAAACTTATCGGATGCATTGGGCAGTTTGCCGTTTTCGGTTAGGTTTTTTTCTTGTTCAGTGTATTGCATACTGAAGTTAGTAAAATAAGGTTTACAACGTAGAAAAAAAGCCGCCTGTTCACCAAAGTTTGGTGGAATATATAAAACCGTTGCTTCGGTGACTTTATCGGTAAAATCATCGGATTTGTAGTTTACGACCCAGCTATCGGTAATGTATGGATTAGATGGGTTTTCAATCAATTTGTCTTCATCTGCATAACTAGTTGAAACATAGCCGATAAACCCAATGTAAAGCAGCATCTTTGCAAATTTTTTAGATCGATTGGGTAAAAATGCTTTTATTTGGTAGCTTTTTTGCAATGCATTAGGCGTAGATGAATTCACAGTTTTCTCCAGCGTTGGCTTTGTTTGTGTAGCGAGCAGATAGCATAAATATTGTGTTATTTTATGGTTTAAAAATATACCATACCGCATTATTAATTTTAACACTCGGTTAATTAAAAAACGCTTAGCTAGGCTTTGTTATAATAATGCACCTTAATGTGTTGGCTCTCGTAGAGTAACAGTGAATTATAAAAGCTTAAAAACGATATATTTATAATGAAAAAAATTGCAAGAACCGCTTTGTTACCTTATTCAGCTCAACAAGTTTACGCTTTAGTAAATGATGTGGCATCGTACCCAGAATTTTTACCTTGGTGTGGTGGCTCGGAGGTTTTGAGTGCCTCTGAATATGAAATGCAAGCAAGTGTTACCATTGCTAAGGCGGGTATTAAGCAGACGTTTAAAACCCAAAACCACCTAGTTCCAGGTGAACGTATCGAGATGCATTTGCTCGATGGTCCATTTAAGTCTCTTCGAGGTGAATGGGAGTTTAAAGTGTTGGATGTGGATGCCTGTAAAATACTTTTTGAAGTAGAATTTGAAGTGAGTAATGGTCTATTAAATATGGCAATTGGTCCAATATTTGAACATATTGCAAGTACCTTAGTTGATTCCTTTTGTGAACGAGCCAAACAGATTTACCAGTAAATAAGAGTTGATGATGAGTGAGATGATTCAAATAGAAGTCGCTTATGCCTTAGAAGAGGTGCAATACCTGTTTGCCGAAACCGTAGAAAAGGGTACAACCGTTGCACAAGCATTAGAAAAATCAAAGCTTTTAAAAGAATTACCAGGCCTGGTAATTGATAAAGTGGGAATTTTTGGAAAGTTAGTTACACCAGAAACGGTATTGAAAATGGGTGATAGAATTGAAGTGTATCGCCCTTTAAAGGTTGATCCAAGAGATCGTAGAAGACAAAAAGTTGAAGAAGAGCGTAAAGCAGCAAAATAGGCGTTGTCTGTGGTTGATGTGGTTTAGTTTTGAGTTAATTATTGCCTAATAAGTTTTACCCATTCAAACTAACTCAATAAAAAGGCCTGGTAAATTAGATTTACCAGGCCTTTTTAGTTTAAAACTTTTAGCATTAGATGTTAAAAGTTATTAAATACGATTTTATTTGTTTGAGTTATTTAAAACCAACCTAACCCTAACCAAGAATCATCTTTTTTAAGTTGAGCAGTTTGTTTTTGTTCTTTCCAACTGCTTAGCAGTTTGTCGTTATCAAACTTTAATATTACGTGTGCGGTATGGTTTTCACGTTCAGAATTTTGCTCTGAACTGTAGTAAATATATTCCCAAACAGAAGGGTTAAATGGGTTTTTCCCCATTGGTGGCCCTAATAATTCTCTAACTTGTGATTGAGTTAAACCTTCTTGTAATAATGTTAAAGACTCTTTGGTCATAACATTACCTTGAGTTAACGGAGCTTTATAAGGTTCTAAATAAGAACAGCCAGACAAAAGCCCAAAGCTCATTAATCCCACTAAAAAAAGTGAACGAGTACGAGAGAGTAACGTAAAAGAAGTGTTTGTTTTAGACATGCTTTCCTCAGAATGAATATTGCCCAATCTTGAGTTTGTAAGGACAGTTTTCTGTAAAATCATTATTTCTATTTAAATTCTAGTTATGAATATTTTAGGGTATTATACACACTATTCTTGCTATGCACCTTTAGTCCTATCAATTAAATTTTAGTGGCTAACGGACATCAGGATTCTGGCTGTTTTAAAGTGCAATTGGCGATAAACTTGTTAATTATTTACTGCTAAATATGAGTGAACTATATCCGGATTAGGGTAATTAAAAAATAGCCCATAAAATCAACAGTTACACTCAGTAAAAAGAAAAGCAAAAAGTATAAGAGGATAGTATGAGCGGAGCAGAACTCAAAAAAGTCGGTTTAAAAGTGACTCTACCAAGATTAAAAATTCTAGAAATTTTAGAAACTTCTGGAGACGAGCATCACCTAACGGCTGAAGACGTTTATAAAATCCTACTAGAACAGGGTGAAGAAGTCGGTTTGGCAACGGTTTATCGTGTGCTTACTCAGTTTGAACAAGCGGGTATTGTTAGACGTTTAAACTTTGAGAATAATATCTCTATCTTTGAACTTGATACTGGTGATAATCATGATCACTTAGTCTGTTTAAAATCTGGCCGTGTCAAAGAGTTTGTTGACCCTATAATTGAGAACCGTATTCAAGAAATTGCCAAAGAAAATGGTTATGATTTATCAGGCCATAGTCTGGTTATTTATGGGACTTTGCCACAAGAATCCAAATAATATTTGATAGTTATCAGAAATAAAAAAGGGGCTTAATCGCCCCTTTTTTGTATGTTTAAAATCTCATAAGACCTTAATTGTTTTGGGATAACCCTGTGCCAAAATTCAATTAGGTTGTTTTATTTTGTGCACTTTCTAGCATCTCTTTGGCATGGCTGAGAGTTTGTTCTGTGAGGGTTAGGCCACCAATCATTCTTGCTAACTCTTCAATACGCTGTTCTGAACTAAGCTGTTTAACTTGTGTGGTAGTTGAATTGTTTTGTGTCTGTTTTGCAATATGTAAATGACTGTGACCATGAGAAGCCACTTGAGCCAAATGGGTAATGGAAAAGATTTGTTTGTCTTTACCCAATTGCTGCATTTTTTGACCGACTACTTCGGCAATACCGCCACCAATACCCACGTCCACTTCATCAAAAATCAGGGTTGGCAGTTGTGCGACTTCTGAGGTGGCGACTTGAATCGCTAAACTAATACGAGACAATTCACCGCCCGATGCGACTTTAGCAAGCGGCTGTAATGGCTGGCCTTTGTTAGCTGTCACATTAAAGATTACTTTGTCTGTACCATTGGTATTAGGTTGCTCAGCATCACTTAAGGCTACTTCAAAGAGTCCATTAGGCATGCCTAAGGTTTGCATGCCTTCAGTAACAATTTTAGACAGGTTTTTAGCCGCTTTTTGACGTGATTTTTTGAGTGAATTAGCTTGGTCTTGATAATTTTTCCAGGCCTGGTCAAGTTCGGCTTTTAATATTTCCAAAGAGGCATCAGACTGTTCTAAACGAGCTAAGTCTTCTTGAATTTGTTGGTGTTTCTCAACCAGTTGCTCTGCTTCAATATTGTATTTTTTAGCCAAGCCAAATAGAGCAGACAAACGTTCTTCAACGTTTTGAAGTTGTTGTGGGTCTAAATCAATGTTTTCAGAATGATGTTGAATTTCGGTTGCCGCTTCTTGTACCTCAATTACGCTACTGTTTAATTGGGTGATTAAACCTTCTAAGCTTGGGCTGAATTCAATAATCGACTCTAATGCATGAATCGCCTGGTTGATTGAATCAACGGCGCCTTGTTCTTCTTCAATTGCATTGTAGGCTTTATCACAAGCCAGTTTGATTTCACTTGCATGAGAGAGTTGGCTTTGTTCTTCAGATAAAGCATCAAATTCGCCATCTTGCGGGTTGATTTCATCAAATTCATTTTTTTGAAAACTTAATAATTCAAGCTTACTTTGGTAGTCGGCTTGTTCTTCTTCAATTTGTTTTAGTTGGCGTTTTAAATCTTGCCATGCTTTAAAGGCTTGATGTGTTTGGCTAAGATTTTTTGGATGATTGGCGTAGGCATCAAGAAGGTCTAACTGTTTATTGCTAGACAATAATGTTTGATGCTCATGTTGGCCATGAATATCAATCAAAAAACTCCCTAGGGTTTTCAGTTGGTTTGCCGCAACAGGGTAACCATTAATGTAAGCTTTTGAACGGCCTTCTGAAGTAACGGTTCTACGCAAATAACATTGAGTGTCATCATCTAATTCTTGCTCAACTAACCAGCTTTGAACATGCGGAAGTTTCTCAATTTCAAATAGGGCGGTTACATCGGCTTTTGGGGTGTTGTGGCGAACTAAAGAGCTATCGGCACGTTCACCTAAAGCGAGGCCTAAGGCATCTAATAAAATCGATTTACCTGCACCTGTTTCACCCGTTAGGGTAGTGAAGCCAGTATTAAATTGCAGTTGAAGTTTTTCAATTAGGGCTAAGTTTTGAATAGAGAGTTCTTGCAGCATATAAGGAGTTCATTTCACATTAATAAATTAAACAGGCCTGGTAATTTAACAATTTACCAGGCCTGGTGATTTGCTATTGATTTGAGATTATATAGGAAATAAATATAACAAAAAATGCTTTAATTTCGCTTTTTGTCAGCCTTTCACAAAGGCGTTTAAGAAAGCTTGTCGCCCCAGTGTAATTTAGCTCGTAATAGCTCAAAATGGTCGTGATTCTTTGGGTGTAAAAGACGTAAATAATGTTCATTACGTTTCACGATTGTTTGATGGTTTGGCGAAATATCATGGGTGATTTGACCATCACAAATAATCTGCGCTGTTTTGTCACAATATTCATGTGCACGTAATTCCACAGTACTACTGCTATTAATCACATAAGGGCGTGTGCTCATGGTATGCGGATTAATAGAAACTAACGTTATCGCATCAACACCCGGATCTAAAATTGGCCCACCAGCAGACAATGCATAAGCTGTGGAGCCCGTTGGGGTAGAGATAATCATGCCATCAGAACGTTGACTGTTTAAAAAGCGACCATCTACAAAAGTTTCAAATTCAATCATTCGTGGAGAGTCGGTTTTATGAATCACCACATCGTTAATAGCACGTTCTTGGAATGTGAGCTCACCATTTTCATAAACACTCACTTGCAAGACATTACGTAACTCTTCTTGATACACACCAGACAAAATCTCTTCCATGGTTTCAATCATGTCATCTGCGGATACATCGGTTAAAAAACCAAGGCGACCCAGGTTAATACCCAGTATCGGAACATCGTTATCGGTAATACAGCGAGCGACATCCAAAAAAGTGCCATCGCCACCCACCATAACCGCAAGGTCAATTTTACTTTTTAAGTCTTCTCGTTCTAAAAGTTCAACTGATTCATGTCGCGGAAATTTTTCACAAGAGGGCTTATCTAAATACACAGTTCGGGATTTAGAGTGAAGATAATCAATTAGCATTTCAATATTTTCCCAACATTGATTGCCTGTGTATTTTCCAAATATTCCGATTGTTTGAAACATGTTCATAAACTCATATGTAATCTAAGCCAAGCTTAAGGGATGGGTAATAAGTGTTCTATTTAACTCTTTGTTCTAGCTTTGTTGTAGCTTTATTCTAGTGTTTTTAATTTTATAAATTCTATATAAAAGTCAATTGAAGGCCTTGAATAACCAACTATTGTTCATATAATTTAGCAGTGTATCTTAAAGAGTGCTTAAAGTGTTAAACGACCGTTCACAACTATTATTTAAAAACTTAATGGGATTATACCTTAATGATGGCAAGCCGGTAGGGTCAACTACACTCGCCAAATTACCCGATATTGGCTTGAGTTCAGCAACGGTTCGTAATGTGATGGCAGACCTTGAAAAAATGGGCTTGATTCACTCACCGCACACATCAGCAGGGCGCGTGCCTACCGATACCGGTTACAGACTGTTTCTTGATTCCATGCTTACCTACGAGCCTCTTTCACAGCAAAAACAAGCCTCCATTCGTAATGAGTTATCGGTGGGTTTAAACCAAGATGACTTGTTAGAAAGTGCCTCAAAAGTATTGTCTGGCATTACCGGTATGACCAGTTTGGTGTTAATGCCAAATAAACAGCAAGAGGTGCTCAAGCATATCGATTTTATTCAGCTCGGTGCTAATCGTGTATTAGTGGTGTTGGTCTTTAATGATCAAGATGTGCAAAACCGCATTATTGAGCTCGAAAAACCTTTTAGTGGTGATGAACTTCAGCAAACTGCAAACTATTTAAATGAACACTGTTTAGGCAAAAATCTAGCCGAAGCTAAACAATTTTTAATGTCTAGAATGGATACCATTCGTTCTACCACCAATGAATTTATGAGCTCGATTGTGCAAGCAACCGACTTTGTTTTAGAAAGTCAGCTAGCCCAAAAAATGCCATTTTTAGTCTCAGGTAAAACCAATTTACTCAATTACCAAGAGCTGGCGAGTTCAGAAAAATTAAAAGCCCTATTTAACTCATTTGAACAACACAATGAAATGGTGTCACTGCTCGATAAAAGCATGCAAGCCCAAGGTGTACAAGTATTTGTAGGCCACGAATGCGGTAATGAAATTTACCAAGACTGCAGTATTATCACTACGCCTTATGAAGTTGAGGGCGAAATTCTAGGTGTACTAGGTGTAGTAGGTCCAAGCCGAATGAACTATCAAAGAGTCGTACCTAGAGTCGATATGACCGCCAAAATCTTAAGCTCACTTCTTAAAAAATAATTTCATAATTAACGCTCATATTAAGGCTGTTAAAATTTTTATTGTCTGGCTCGATTGATTCTTTATTGTTGAATGGGTTTTAGTGAGTTGTTGATACAAACTTGATTACGTCCAGCCTTTTTTGCGGCGTATAGAGAGTGGTCTGCGGCTTTAAATAGGGTTTGGTAGTTTAGCTCAAACTCTTCAGGGCTTTGATTGATGTTTTCAAGTAGTTCGACCAGTTGTAATGCAATTTTTTTATGGTGGTAAGCTAATCCAATGGAGCAGGTTGTCGTTATTCCTAATGGTTGGGCTTCAGCGACTTGTTGGCGAATTGTTTCAGCTCGTTGTAGGACTTCTTCTTGATTTAAATCTTTAATGATGACAACAAATTCATCGCCACCATAGCGGGCAATTATGTCGTTTGCATGACCATTGTTTTTTAGAATAGAAGCAACGGTTTCAAGTATGGTGTCGCCTGCAGTGTGCCCGGTCATATCGTTTATTTCTTTAAACTGATCGATATCTAATAACATCAAGGCAATCGCTTCATTTTTAGTGATTGCGGATCTGACTAGTTTATCTCCATACTCATCTAAATAATGGCGGTTGTTGATGCCGGTTAGCGAGTCTATGTTTACTTTTTGGTGAAGTGCGGCTTGTTCTTCTATGAGTTCATCGCGGGCACGTTTGCCCATAATTAGGTTGATGGCTCGTGCTAAAAAGTCAGTTTCATTAAATGGCTTGGCAATAAAGTCGCCCGCACCGTGTTTAAGAACATAGACTTGGCGTAATAAGTCGTTCCACCCAGAAACGGCCAGAATAGGGATGTCGCGAATGCGTTCATTGCCTTGACGAATTAGGTTAATTAGGCCAATACCACTCACTTCACCTTCTAAAACCAAGTCAGTAACGACAATATCAAACGATTTTTTAGTATTGTCTAACAGTGCAGCGGCTTCTTCGCCACTTTTAACATGCATCACTTTCCAGCCTGCCGATTTCATAATGTGACTGGTAAAGTCAGCGGTGCTTTGTGTGTCTTCCACATAAAGAACACGAGCGGATATGTTAAGCGTGGCATAGAGCATTAAGCTGTGTAGAGCACGTTTTAGGGTTGGAAAGTCTGATTTAATAAATATTTCGGTAAAGCCAGCATCGTAGGCTTGGCGTTTAAAGTCGGACGAATTATTTGAAGTGAGCAAGAACTTGGGCGTGTTGCATAGGATTTTGTTGGACTTTAGCTTTTTCAGAAACTTAAAACTGTCCATGTCACTTAGTTCATGTGCCACACAGATTGCGGAAGGTTTGTGTTTTTTTAAATAAACCAAGCCATCGTTTCCATTACTAGCTTCAATGATGTGCGTATCTGCATTGCTTAGTGTGAGCTTGATAACATTACGATAGCTATTGGATGGATCTACGATGAGTATATTCATGAATTTTGGACATGGCTTTGTAAGAAGGCCAGCTATTTTAAAGCTAAATGGCTGCAAAAACCAGATTTGGTGATTTTTTTGTCCACTTTTTCATTGAATAGCCGTGCTATTCGTCTCAAAGCTGAAAAAACTATTTAAGCCAGGCTTTTTTCGTTTCGACTATTTCAGCCCAACTGATTCCTAGCGTGTTTTGCTTTGTTACCAGGCCTGGTAAATTCTTTTAAAAAAAATCCGTCTTTGGCTTGAATTACTTAAAGCTATCCCTTATAAAACTCCCGACTAGAAATTTACTGGAGATAACCATGTCTGAAAAAGAGCAAAAAATGAATGATGACGTTAATGCAGAAGCTGTTGAAACCCAAACTGCAGAAGAGGCGGTTCAGCAGGCTGAAGAAGCTTTAGATAATGCACAAGAAGCGGTTCAAGATGATATTGCAGCTTTATTAGAAGAAGCCAAAGCAGAAGCGGAAAAGCATAAAGATATGGCATTACGTGTTCAGGCCGATATGGAAAATTTACGTCGCCGTACTCGTATTGATGTAGAAAGTGCACACAAGTATGCATTAGAGAAATTTGTTAATGCGTTATTGCCTGCTATGGATTCTATGGAAATGGGGATTGATGCTGCCTCTAAAGAAGAGGCGACTCTTGAAAGTATTCGTGAGGGGGTTGAAATGACCTTTAAGCAGATGTTGGATGTACTTCAAGAGTTTAACGTTGAGCGTGTAAACCCAACGGGTGAAAAGTTTGACCCTAATTTGCATGAAGCTTTAACGATGATTCCATCGCCAGATCATGAAAGTAATACGGTAGTTGATACCATTCAAAAGGGTTACACATTAAACGAGCGTTTAGTACGTGCTGCACGAGTGATAGTTGCTCAGTAAGTCTTTATTTGTAAGGGGGCGTTTGTTTGTGTTTAGTGAAGACAAAATAAAACACAAAAAACAGCGTAAAAAATAGAAAAAAAGTGGTTTTTAGACTTGAAAGCTTTTTTTACAGCCCTATATACAAGTCAACTTAGTAAAAACAATTATTTAACAAATATTATTTAAAAGTCTTAACTTACAATTTCAGACCGCTAAACGCTTTAATTTAAAGCTACCAGGCCTGGTAATTCTAAGTTTGCAATTTGGAGAAAATCAAATGGCTAAAATTATTGGTATCGATTTAGGAACCACCAACTCATGTGTTGCGGTAATGGAAGGTAAAGAAGTTAAAGTTATTCCAAACGCCGAAGGTGCACGTACAACTCCATCGATTGTTGGTTATACAGCAGATGGTGAAGTACTGGTTGGTGATTCAGCAAAACGTCAAGCGGTTACAAACCCAGAAAACACTCTTTTCGCAATCAAACGTTTAATCGGTCGTCGTGCTGATGATGAAGTAGTAGCTAAAGATAAGGATATGGTTCCTTATAAAATCGTTGCGGCTGATAACGGAGATGCTTGGGTTGAAGTAGCTGGTAAGAAATTGTCTCCACAGGAAGTTTCTGCACGTACTCTGATGAAAATGAAGAAAACAGCAGAAGATTACCTAGGTCATGAAGTAACTGAAGCGGTGGTAACGGTTCCTGCTTACTTTAACGATGCTCAGCGTCAAGCGACTAAAGATGCCGGTAAAATTGCTGGTTTAGAAGTTAAGCGTATTATCAACGAACCAACAGCGGCAGCACTTGCATATGGTATGGATAAAGCCAAAGGTGACAGCAAAATCGCAGTTTACGATTTAGGTGGTGGTACGTTTGATATCTCTATCATTGAAGTAGCGGATTTAGATGGTGAAAAACAAGTAGAAGTACTTTCTACTAATGGTGACACTTTCTTAGGTGGTGAAGATTTCGATAACGTAATTGTTGACTACATTGCAGAAGAGTTCATGAAAGATCAAAATGTTGATCTGAAGTTAGACAAGTTGGCTTTACAACGTGTTCGTGAAGCGGCAGAAAAAGCAAAAATTGAGCTTTCATCACGTGAGCAAACAGACATCAACCTACCATATGTAACGGCTGATGCAACGGGTCCAAAACACCTAAACATGAAAATTACTCGTGCTAAGTTTGAGTCTTTAATTGAAGGCCTAGTTAAGCGTTCAATTGACCCATGTAAAATGGCTCTTAAAGATGCAGGTCTTTCAGCTTCTGAAATTGACGATGTTATCTTGGTGGGTGGTTCAACTCGTGTACCAATGGTACAAGCCGCGGTTAAAGAATTCTTTGGTAAAGAGCCACGTAAAGATGTAAACCCTGATGAAGCAGTAGCAATGGGTGCGGCGATTCAAGGTGGTGTACTTTCTGGTGATGTAAACGATGTACTTCTATTAGACGTTACTCCTCTATCTCTAGGTATTGAGACTATGGGTGGTGTAATGACTAAGTTGATTGAGAAGAACACAACGATTCCAACACGTAAGTCACAAGTATTCTCTACAGCGGAAGATAACCAAAATGCGGTAACAATTCACGTAGTTCAAGGTGAGCGTGAAATGGCTTCTGGTAACAAATCTTTAGGTCAATTTAACCTAGATGAGATTCCAGCAGCACCACGTGGTACACCACAAATTGAAGTAACATTTGATATTGATGCCAACGGTATACTAAACGTATCTGCTAAAGATAAAAATACAGGTAAAGAGCAACACATCACAATCCAAGCATCTTCTGGTCTTTCTGAAGAAGAAGTAGAAGCAATGGTTAAAGATGCTGAAGCTCACGCTGAAGAAGATGCAAAAATGAAAGAACTAGTTGAAGCTCGTAACCAAGCAGATGCAATGGTTCACGCAACCAATAAAATGGTAGCGGATGCAGGTGACTCTGTTGATGCAGCTGAAAAAGAAGCCGTAGAAACAGCAATCAAAGCAGTAGAAGAAGCTATTAAAGGTTCTGACAAAGCAGCGATTGAAGAGTCTGTGACTAAACTAGGTGAAGCAAGTCAGTCAATTGCTCAAAAAGCACAAGCTAAACAGCAAGCTGGTGGCGATGCAGCTCAAGAGCAAGGTTCAACAGACAATGCAGACGATGACATCGTAGATGCAGAGTTTGAAGAAGTGAATGACGATAAGAAATAATTTATAACATTCATATCACGCCCATAAGATACCAACTCTGCGTTGGGAAATGATCACGTACTATTTGTACGCTCACATTTCTCCGCCTTGATTTGACAACTTATGGTCGCAATCTGTAATGCTATAAAAAGCTTATTAAAATAAAAAATGCACGAATATTCTAGTTTTCTAGGGCATTTGTGCATTTTTATATCTTGATTTTACTCTCTATTTAAAAGTTACCACACCCCGCAAGGGGGTATAAAGGCCTGGCTTTTTATTGAGGTTGTTTCTAAATAGAACGTAAATTAACTTTTAATATTATTTGAGTGCTTTACACGAGTGGGACGCGAGGAAAAAATGAGATAAAATTTTTCTGAATTAGGCGGAAAACGGAGTTAATAGCTAGCTATTAACGAGTTTTTCAACGACATTCAGTAAGGTTTTAGCCATTTTTAGCCGTGTATCCATCTCGTACAAAGCTCTCTTTTATTAAACATAAAAAACGCAAAAGCGTTGGACGAGAAATCGATGAGTAAAACCTGTTACTACGAAATCCTATCCGTTTCAAAAACGGCTTCTGAAGGTGAAATTAAAAAAGCCTATCGCAAAATGGCAATGAAGTATCACCCTGACCGTAATCCGGGTGATGCAGAAGCTGAAAATAAATTTAAAGAAGCAGCAGAAGCTTATGAAGTGCTTTCTGATCCACAAAAACGTTCAACCTATGATCAGTTTGGTCATGCTGGTTTAGAAGGTGGTCATGGTGGAGGCGGCTTTGGCGGCGGTGGTTTTGGTGATGCATTTGGTGATATTTTTGGTGATATCTTTGGCGGTGGTTTTGGTGGGCAACGTGGCCCGCAACCTGGTCAAGATTTACAGTATGAATTAGAAGTCTCTTTAGAGGATGCAGTTGCTGGTACTACCGTTGATATCCGCATTCCAACCAAAGACATTTGTGATGCTTGTGATGGTTCAGGAGCTGAACCTGGCAGTGATGTAGAAACATGCCCAACCTGTCATGGTGCAGGTCAGGTACGAATGCAACAAGGTTTCTTTGCTGTAAACCGCACTTGTCCAAGTTGTCATGGTTCTGGTAAGTTAATTAAAACACCTTGTAAAAAATGCCGCGGAGAAGGGTATACTCATGACAATAAAACATTGTCAGTGAAGATTCCTGCGGGTGTGGATACAGGCGACCGTATCCGTCTTCAAGGTGAAGGTGAAGCTGGCGAACCAGGTGCACCACGTGGTGACTTATATGTTCGAATTAGAGTTAAAAAACACGCAATCTTTGAGCGTGATGGCAATACGCTTTATTGTGAATTACCTATTGGTTTTGCAACAGCGGCTTTAGGTGGTTCTGTTGATGTACCTACTTTAGGTGGTAAAGCTAACTTAAAAATCCCTGCTGGTACACAATCTGGCCAACGTTTTAAATTGTCAGGTAAAGGGGTTAAATCGGTTAGATCTTCACATATCGGTGATATGGTTGTGCAAATTAATATTGAGACGCCTGTTAAATTAACATCACGTCAAAAAGAGTTATTGCAAGAATTTGATGAGAGTTTACAAGGTAAACATCACAAACAGCATAGCCCACAAGCACATAGTTTCTTTGATTCAGTTAAATCGTTCTTTACTGGCGATGATGATAATGATTCAAAATCAAAAAAAGATAAGAATGAGCCTTGGAATTAATTCAACGCTAATTCACGGTACAAAGACAAAAGGAAACAAAAGATGAGAGTAGCCATTATTGGAGCTTCAGGTCGCATGGGTAAAAACCTAATTGATGCGGTAAATCAAACGCAAGGATTAACGGTAAGTGCGGCTATTGAGCGTCCAGAAAGTTCTCTCATTGGTGCGGATGCTGGCGAGCTAGCGGGTGTTGGTAAGCTTGGTGTGTCTATTGTGGGTGATATTGAAGCGGTAGTAGATGATTTTGATGTGTTGATTGATTTCACAACACCGACAACCACGGTACATAATTTAGAAGTTTGTGTGGCTCACAATAAAAAAATTGTGATAGGTACAACTGGATTTGATGATGCTGGATTGGCCGCAATTGATAAGGCTGCAGAGAGCATTGCCGTTATTTTTGCGGCTAATTTTAGTGTGGGTGTTAACCTGTGCTTAAAACTGTTAAAGCAAGCAGCAGAAGTCTTAAATGAAGGCTATGATATTGAAGTGATTGAAGGTCATCACCGTCATAAAGTCGATGCTCCATCAGGTACCGCATTAAGAATGGGTGAAGTCGTAGCGGAAACTTTAGGGCGTGACCTTAAAGAGTGCGCGGTTTATGGTCGTGAAGGCATTACTGGTGCACGTGATCCAAATACTATTGGGTTTGCTACCGTGCGTGCAGGCGATATTGTGGGGGATCATACCGTGTTATTTGCCACTGAAGGTGAACGTGTAGAGATTACTCATAAAGCTTCTAGTCGCATGACCTTTGCGAATGGTGCGGCACGTTCTTGTAACTGGATAGCAAACAAAGAAAAAGGTTTGTTTGATATGCAAGATGTATTGAATTTACGCTAAAGATTGTAAAGAACCCGTTTAAACAATTTTTAAGATAAGGTTTTGTATCAAAGGTATTCAATTATTGCTATTGAGTACCTTTTTTGTTTTTAGGGTTTGATTAATTTACCAGGCCTGGTAAAGTGAAAATATAAGTAATCAAGTAAAGGGTAATAGAACGTTATGTCTAAAGAGTCTAAGAAAAAAAATGATAAAAAAACGGATAAAGAACTTGATAGAAAAGCTGCGTTAAAAACCGCTGAAAAAATTGAGAAAAAATTGGCTCAGCAAGCTAAAAAAGCCGAAAAAAAGGCCGAAGAAAAAATAAAAAAAGCCGAAAAGAAAATAAAGAAGAAAGAAGATAAAGAAGCTAAGAAAATAAAAGAAGAAATAAAAGCCGCTAAGAAAGCGGCTAAAAAAGCGACAAAAGAAGCCAAGAAAGAGCTTAAAAAAAGCAAAAAAGAGAAGTAAATAATAACTTTAATGTTTTAAGTTCTAGCTAAAAAAGGCCAACTCAATATTATTGAGTTGGCCTTTTTGTTTACTTAAATTTTATTTACTTAATTTTTGTTTACTTAATTTTGTTTAGTTATTAAAAACAGAATAAGAGCTGCCTTTACAGGTTCATGCAAGTGCAAAGCTATCTCAAAACAAATTACTCTTCTTTATCGGGGACAAACTTTAAAACATTGCCATTTATGCAATAGCGTTTAAAAGTTGGGGCAGGGCCGTCGTTAAATACATGACCTAAATGAATCCCAGAACTTGCACTACGAACCTCGACTCTTGTCATGCCCATGCTATTGTCTGTGTGCTCAGTAATCGCACCTTCTACCGGGCTAAAGAAACTTGGCCAACCTGTACCACTTTTAAATTTAGTGTCACTTCTAAACAATTTAGCACCTGTAATTGGATCAACAAAATAACCAGGCCTGGTCTCATCTAAATGCGAGCCTGTAAATGGTCTCTCGGTGCCTTCTTCAAACGCAATTTTACGCTGTTCTGGTGTGAGTAATCTAAAGCCTAACCATTTCCAAAAACGGGCTTTATCTCCGTTATAGCCAGTAAAACGAGAAACTTCTTTACCCTCTTCAAACAGCACAATTGTTGGAGTGGCAAACAGTGCTTTTTCTAATTTCCAATCTTGAGGAGGGTTTGGATTTAAAGTGGCCACAATGGGTACTTCAGAATTCCAAGTGTTGAGAATATCCGCCTTAAACTTTTTACAATAAGGACAATCTTCAGCTTCAAAAACAATCAATTGGCGTTGTTTATTGAGTTCACTTGCCTTTAGTTGAGCGTGTTGTTTGGTTTCAGAGCCTGGGTAAGCAACGCCTGTTCCGCCTAGTCCACAATAGCCGTTTGGATTCTTTTTAAGGTAATCTTGATGATACTCTTCAGCCGAAATGTAGTTAACTAAGGGGGCGATTTCAGTAGTGATTTTTGGAAAGCCCGCTTTTGTTAATGCTTGCTGATAAATCGCTTTAGTTTGTTCTGCGAGGTTCTTTTCGTCATCCGTTTGATAGTAAATGACACTGCGGTAATTTGTACCGACATCATTACCTTGACGGTTACCTTGAGTAGGATTATGACTCTCCCAAAATTTAATTAGGATGGTTTTTAAATCGACCATTGTGGGATTGTAGGTAACCTTAATAACCTCGGCATGATTACGTTTGGTAGAGAGTCCCATTTGAATTTTTTGCTCAAGTCCCAAAACATCTTGATAACCAGCTTGAGTATCTTCACCGCCAGCGTAACCACTTTCTACATCAATGACGCCAGGTATTTCAGACATACGTTTTTCTGCTCCCCAAAAACAGCCCATCCCCAATACAATTGTTTTGCTATCAATATTGGTTTCTACCATATCATTTTTGTTTGTCATATCAGGCTCCTTGGCACAGCCGGGTAAGCTTAGAGTTAATGGAAGTAAGAGGGCAATCAACCACTTTGACAGTTTGGTTGTATTTAAATGTAATGCTGGCATGGATTATATCCTTAATATCTTAATTTTTTATTGTGCTCTCTAATATAGACAGCTTTATTAAAAATTTCTTACTTGGTTTTTTCAAACTCCATGTTTTGTTCATGATTGCAGGCTTTTGTTTAAAAATGCAGTTTTACATTTTTGAGAAAGCCTTGCTAGAATGGGAGTAGAGATTGAGAGTGAGAGTACACATGTGTTATTACTGAATAACAAATTTATCATGCCTGTTTTTGTGAGAGCAAAGATAAGGGTGAATCAGTTTTTTTTGATTACGTTGTGTTTAATGGTCGCGGTTTTGGGTGGATGCTCAAGCACACCAAACAAGTCACAGCCATCATTTAAGATTGCAAAACAAGTTAACCTTAAGGACTCTAATAAAGTCAAAAGTCTTATATTGTCGCAATACAGACTTTGGAAAGGCACACCGTATGAATACGGTGGTGTTGATTTTAATGGTGTTGATTGCTCTGCATTTGTTCAAAATACATTCCGTTCTAAATTAGGTTACGCCATTCCAAGAACCACTAGAACGCAAATTAAATTGGGACGAAAAGTCTCCAAAAAACAGCTAAAAGTTGGTGATATTGTATTTTTTAAAACCGGTAGAAATTCTTTGCATAATGGTATTTATATTGGTCAATCACAATTTGTACATGCCTCGAGTAGCAAAGGCGTCACTATCTCTAATTTAGAAAATGTGTACTGGAAAAAAACCTATTACCTATCAAGACGTATCTATTAAATTAAAGGTTTTCTATTAACCTAACCGTATTGGCAAACGCTGATTTCCCCATGTACCAGGTAATTCATCAAATACCCCTGTAATTGGTGTTTGGCAGTGTTTACAACAGCCGCCTTCTAACTGCCAATTTGTAATTTCATAAAAATGGCGTTCTATCACCTTTTGGCCACAGTTTGGACAATAAGTGGCCTGGCCATCTGGATCGGTCACATTACCTGTATAAACATAGTTTAGCCCTGTGTTCATTGCAATTGTACGAGCCTTTTCTAACGTTGAGAATGGCGTGGCAGGGTTATCCATCATTCGATAATCTGGATGGTATTTTGTAAAGTGAATCGGTACGTCTGCACCACAGTGCTCTAAAATCCACTCAGACATTTCAGTAATTTCTTTTTCAGAGTCATTTTCGCCAGGTATTAATAGGGTGGTGAGTTCAAGCCATGTATTGGTTTCCTGAGCAACGTATTCAATGGTATCAAGCACAGGTTGAATTTTTGCACCAGTCAGCTTTTGATAGAAACGTTTGTTAAACGCTTTTAAGTCTATGTTAGTGGCGTCCATTGCTTTAAAAAATTCTTCACGAGGTTGCTCGCTGATATAGCCTGCCGTTACAGCAATATTTTTAACTCCTTTTTCACGGCACGCTTCTGCAGTATCCAAAGCGTATTCGTAAAAAATAACGGGATCGTTATAGGTGTATGCAACAGATGCACAGTGATGTTTTTGTGCAGCCTCAGCTAGCATATCAGGAGTGGCCTGGTCGAGTAGTCTATCCATATCTCTTGCTTTAGACATATCCCAGTTCTGGCAGAATTTACAGGCTAAATTACAACCAGCGGTACCAAATGATAATACGGATGATCCAGGTAAAAATTGGTTAAGGGGTTTCTTTTCAATAGGGTCAATACAAAATCCACTTGAACGCCCATAAGAAGTTAACCACATCTGATTGTTTTTACGTCCACGTACAAAACAAAACCCTCTTTGGTCTTCTTTTAGTTGGCATTCTCGTGGACACAAATCACATTGAATTAACCCATTTTCTAATTGATGCCAGTGTTCAACAGGGATGATTGACGGCATATTAAGGTCAATATTTTTCATTATCTAATTACTCTTGAAATTTACAAATCTACTCTTATATATAGAGGTAACTTATTATTATTCAAGGAAAAATGATGAATGTTAGAAAAGCTGCAGTAGCAGGCTTGTTTTATCCTGACTCAGATGCGCAAATTCTTCATTTTATGGAATCTTGCCAACTTGCTTTGTCAGAGCAAGCTAATTCTGAAAGAGAAGATGCACCCAGAGTGTTGGTTATGCCGCATGCTGGTTATGTTTATTCTGGTTGTGCGGCCTACCAAGGTGCACGTTTATGGCAAAACCATGAGGAAATTAAGACTATTGTGGTGATTGGCCCAGCTCATAGAGTGGCTTTTGAAGGTGTAGCGACGATTTCTAATGAGGCAATGGCAACTCCACTAGGTAACTGTGTAGTAGATTATGAGTTGCGAGATGAGTTACTTAATAAATTTGAATTTGTAGGCGTTTCAGATTTTGCTCATGCTGAGGAGCATAGTTTAGAAGTGGAATTACCGTTTATTCAGACATTTGTGCCAGAAGCTAAGATTTTACCTCTTCTTAATGGGAGAACTTCTGCTCAAGAGGTTGCCCAGATAGTCTCTTATCTGTGGAATCGAAAAGATATCTATTTTGTTATTAGTAGTGACCTGAGTCATTTTCATTCTTATGAGGTCGCTCAAGGTATTGATCAACAAACGGCCGATATGATTGAAAGTGGAGAGTGGCAAGCTCTTAACGATGAACGTGCTTGTGGGTATGTAGGAATTCAAGGGGTTTTAAAACATATTACAGAAAGTCAGTTTGATGAGGGAATTCATATTGAACGATTGGCTTTATTGAATTCTGCTGATACAGCAGGAGATAAACAACGTGTTGTGGGGTATGGTACTTGGGCAATTTATGATAGTAGTCAAGGAATTGCGTAATGAAATTGAATAATGAAAATGTTAATCAGCTTTTTACGCTTGCTAAATCGACTATAGAAAATGGTGTTTTGCAAAAATCAATGGATTTACCTTTTGCAGAGCTAAAACAGCAGAGTCCATTTAATAGTATGGCTGCTACTTTTGTTACTTTGCATTTACAGCAACAGTTGCGCGGTTGCATTGGTACATTAGAGGCACATCGAAGCTTATATGATGATGTGGTTTACAATGCCTATGCAGCCGCTTTTAAAGATCCTCGATTTAGTCCGGTATCGGCTTTAGAAATTGACGATTTGAATTTGGAAATTTCGATATTGTCTGAACCTGAGGAGATAACTCAATGTGACAACAAAGCAGATTTAGTTGAACAGTTAACCCCCTTTAAAGATGGTTTGATTATTTCTGATGGTGTACGACGAGCGACTTTTTTACCCTCAGTATGGCAGCAACTTGAAGATAAGCATCTTTTCGTCGAGCATTTAATGCGAAAAGCGGGGATTTTTAGTTGGTCAGATTCCATTCAATGTTCCCGTTATTTTGTTGAATCCTATGAAAATGATTGGAGAAATATTTAACTCAATTTTAACTAAGTTTATAAAAGCGCAACTGGTTATATTTAGCGAGCACAATGAACTCAGTTAACTCGAGCAAAAAAAGTCAATAAAACCCAGTGATATGCGGTTTTTCATATAGACATTGATATGGATATACAGTACAATCCGCGTTATTGATTTTTGCGACTGAAATTAAACAGTTAATTGCAATTTACGGAGTATTTAGCGGGGATGATTCAGTTCATTTAGCAACTAAGAAACGGAGTGAGTCTTCTCAGGGAGGCTGGCTCCGTTTTTTTGTATGTGCCGTAAATATATTGAGATCTCTTAACTTATGTAGAGATTTTATTTTGTAATTCTGGATTATTTTCAAAACACTTTTGGATGGATATATAAATGACACAAGCTTTGCTGGCTTTAGAAGACGGAACCCTTTTTTGGGGAACCTCGCTCGGTGCGGAAGGGGAAACAACAGGTGAAGTAGTTTTTAACACCTCGTTGACAGGATACCAAGAGATCCTAACGGATCCTTCTTACTTCAAACAAATCGTTACATTAACCTACCCACATATTGGTAACGTTGGTGTGAATGCAGAGGATGAAGAGTCTCCAAATATCATGGCTCAAGGTCTGGTTATTAAAGACTGTCCACCAGTGATGAGTAACTTCCGTGCAGAGAAAAGCTTGCCTGATTATTTAAAAGAACAAAATGTAGTGGCAATTGCTGATATTGATACTCGCAAGCTAACACGTATTTTGCGTGATAAGGGTGCTCAGTCTGGTGTGATTGTTGCGGGAGAAAATATTGATGCTGAAGATGCTGTGGCAAAAGCCAAAGCATTCAGTGGTCTAAAAGGTTTAGATTTAGCTAAAGAAGTAACGACTGCAGAAACTTATGTTTGGACAGAAGGTTCTTGGTCTTTAGGTAAAGGCCATGCAGATTGTTCTGCCAATAATGATTTTCATGTTGTGGCTTATGACTATGGCGTTAAGCGTAACATCCTGCGCATGATTGCCGACCGTGGTTGCAAATTAACCGTTGTGCCAGCAAAAACTCCAGCCGAAGATGTATTAGCCATGAATCCAGATGGCATTTTCTTGTCGAATGGACCTGGTGATCCAGAGCCATGTGATTATGCGATTGAAGCAATTCAAAAAGTGTTAGAAACAGATATCCCAGTATTTGGTATCTGTTTAGGTCATCAGCTACTTGCTTTAGCGAGCGGAGCAAAAACCGTTAAAATGAAGTTTGGTCATCATGGTGCTAACCACCCTGTACAAGATATGGATTCTAAGAAAGTGATGATTACTTCTCAGAACCACGGTTTTGCGGTAGATGGAGAGACGCTTCCAGCAAACCTAAAAGCTACACATAAATCATTGTTTGATGGTTCTTTACAAGGTATCTCTCGTACAGATAAATCTGCATTTAGCTTCCAGGGTCACCCTGAAGCGAGTCCTGGTCCGCACGATGTTGCACCTTTATTTGACCAGTTTATTGATAACATGAAAAACGCAAAAAACGCGTAACCGACAGTAGGAAGTTAGAATGCCAAAAAGAAGTGATATACAAAGTATTATGATTATTGGTGCTGGCCCTATTATTATCGGGCAAGCATGTGAATTTGATTATTCTGGAGTTCAAGCGTGTAAAGCACTTAAAGAAGAGGGCTACCGTGTCATCTTAGTAAACTCTAACCCAGCAACTATTATGACTGACCCTGATATGGCTGATGCAACCTATATCGAGCCAATTGAGTGGAAAACAGTTGAAACGATTATTGCAAAAGAACGTCCAGATGCAATTTTGCCAACCATGGGTGGGCAAACAGCGCTGAACTGTGCTTTAGATTTAGATGAAAAAGGCGTATTAGCCAAATACGGTGTTGAGTTGATTGGTGCGAATGCCGACGCTATCGATAAAGCTGAAAACCGTGACCGTTTCCGTCAAGCAATGACTAAAATCGGTCTTGATATGCCTAAGTCTGATGTGGCTCACAATATGGAAGAAGCTTGGGCTATTCAAGCTGAAGTTGGTTTTCCAACGGTTATCCGCCCATCATTCACTTTAGGTGGTTCTGGTGGTGGTATTGCCTACAACAAACAAGAATTTGAACAAATTTGTAAATTTGGTTTGGACCTTTCTCCTACTAAAGAACTTTTGATTGAAGAATCAATTGAAGGTTGGAAAGAGTATGAGATGGAAGTGGTACGTGACAAAAACGACAACTCTATTATTGTTTGTTCAATCGAAAACTTAGATCCAATGGGTGTACACACTGGTGACTCAATTACTGTTGCACCAGCACAGACCTTAACAGATAAAGAATATCAAATCATGCGTAATGCCTCTTTGGCAGTATTGCGTGAGATTGGAGTTGAAACGGGTGGTTCTAACGTTCAATTCTCAATCCACCCTGATACAGGGCGTATGATTATTATTGAGATGAACCCACGTGTATCTCGTTCCTCAGCTTTAGCATCGAAAGCAACTGGTTTCCCAATTGCTAAAATTGCAGCAAAATTAGCCGTGGGTTACACGCTTGATGAGCTATCTAATGATATTACTAATGGCGCAACACCAGCATCGTTTGAACCAACGATTGATTACGTAGTAACAAAAGTTCCTCGTTTCACATTTGAGAAGTTCCCTCAAGCTCAAAACCGTCTATCGACACAGATGAAGTCGGTTGGTGAAGTGATGGCGATGGGTCGTAACTTCCAAGAGTCTATTCAAAAAGCATTACGTGGTTTAGAAACCGATAAATCTGGATTTGATGAAATCATGCCATTGGCAACGATGGAAGAAAAAGAAATCAAAGATAAACTACGTCAAGAATTACGTAATCCAGGAGCTGAGCGTCTTTGGTACGTTGCAGATGCATTCCGCGCAGGTTGGGATCTAGAAACCGTTTTTGATATTTGTAAAATTGACCCATGGTTCTTAGCACAAATTAAAGAACTGATTGATATGGAAGATGATATCAAACAGCGTGGTTTAGATGCATTAGATGAGACTTACCTACGTAATTTAAAACGCAAAGGTTTCTCAGATAACCGTTTGGCTAAGTTGCTTGATACGGATGCAGCGTTTGTTCGTAAGTTCCGCCATACCTTAAATATTCGTCCAGTATTTAAACGTGTTGATACCTGTGCGGCAGAATTTGAAACGTCTACTGCTTACATGTACTCAACTTATGATGAAGAGTGTGAAGCAAAACCAACAGATCGTGAAAAAATCATGATTTTAGGTGGTGGTCCAAACCGTATTGGTCAAGGTATTGAGTTTGATTACTGTTGTGTTCACGCGGCAATGGCTATGCGTGATGATGGTTATGAAACCATTATGGTTAACTGTAACCCTGAAACGGTTTCAACAGATTACGACACTTCTGATCGTCTGTATTTTGAGCCGTTAACACTTGAAGACGTTCTTGAGATTGTTGAAGTTGAAAAACCTAAGGGTGTCATTGTTCAGTATGGTGGTCAAACACCACTTAAATTGGCAGAAGATTTAGAAGCGGCAGGGGTACCAATTGTGGGTACGTCTCCAGAGTCTATCGATTTAGCTGAAGACCGTGAACGTTTCCAAAAAATTCTAAATGATAATGACCTACTTCAGCCACCTAACCGTACAGCAACTAATGCTGGTGAAGCGGCGGCTTTAGCAAAAGAAATTGGTTATCCTTTAGTGGTTCGTCCATCTTATGTATTAGGTGGTCGAGGTATGGAAATTGTTTATGACGAAGCGAACCTAATGCGTTATATGCAAGCTGCAATTGATGTATCTAATGAATCACCAGTTTTATTAGACCGTTTCTTAGATGATGCGGTTGAGCTTGATGTAGATGCCATTTGTGATGGTGAGCAAGTCGTAATTGGTGGGATTATGGAACACATTGAGCAAGCGGGTATTCACTCTGGTGACTCAGCATGTTCATTACCTCCATACAGTATCTCTGATGAAGTGCAAGATCGTATTCGTATTCAAGTTGAAAAGATGGCATACGCTTTAGGTGTAGTTGGTCTTATGAATACACAGTTTGCGGTTAAGGGTGACGATATCTATGTTCTTGAGGTTAACCCACGTGCATCACGTACGGTTCCTTTTGTTTCAAAAGCAATTGGTCACCCATTGGCTAAGATTGCGGCTCGTTGTATGGTGGGTCAAAAATTAAAAGACCAAGGCTTTACTTCTGAAGTAAAACCAGAACATTATTCCGTAAAAGAAGCGGTATTCCCATTCATTAAATTCTTGGGTGTGGATCCAATTCTTGGGCCTGAAATGAAATCAACAGGTGAAGTTATGGGTGTAGGTACGAGCTTTGCTCAAGCTTACTCAAAAGCTTCATTGGCTGCGGGTACGGTATTACCACGTTCAGGTAAGGCATTTTTATCTGTTCGTAAAGCAGACCGTGAACGTGTGATTGGTTTAGCGGAGAAATTGATTGCCAAAGGTTTTGAAATTGTTGCAACACGCGGAACTGCGGCTTCTTTAAAAGAAGCAGGCGTTGAGTGTGAAGCGGTCAATAAGGTGACTGAAGGTCGTCCAAACATTGTTGACTCAATTATGAACGAAGAGATTGCTTTGATTGTCAATACTTCTGATGGTTCGGTTAGTATTCAAGATTCATCATCTATTCGTCGTGAAGCTTTAATGCATAAGACATGTTATACAACAACTATTGCGGGTGCTTTTGCAATGGTTGCGGCTATGGATCATTTAGATGATCAGCCTGTAACACGTTTACAAGATTTACACTAAATCTAAACGGCTTGTCTTAAACGCCAAAGTCTAAGTTAATTAGGCTTTGGCGTTTTACGTTTCTTGTAACCAACAAACATAACAAAAAGGATACGATTTTATGCAAAAACATCCTATGACAAAAGAAGGTGCTGATGCACTTCAAGCAGAATTAAATAAGCTTAAAAAAGAAGATAGACCACGTATTACTCAAGCAATAGCTGATGCTCGTGAACATGGCGATTTAAAAGAAAATGCTGAATACCATGCAGCACGTGAACAGCAAGGTTTAGCAGAAGCCCGAATTAGCCAAATTGAAGCTCAGCTTTCTAATGCTCAAATTATTGATGTCACTAAATTAAATCCAGGTGGCAAAATCGTATTTGGTGCAACCGTTACGGTTTTAAATATTGATACTGATGCTGAATTGACTTATAAAATTGTTGGTAATGAAGAGTCTGACGTTAAAGCGAACAAAATTTCTGTAAACTCGCCAATCGCTCGTGCTTTAATTGGTAAAGAAGAGGGTGACGAGGTGATTGTGCAAGCACCGAGTGGAAATATTGATTACGAGATTGTTGAAGTTCAATATATCTAAATAGCATTGATTAACGCATTTAGAGTTTTAGCCAATCACATTAACCAGGCCTGGTAAACTTACGAGGCCTGGTTTTTTATTTTTTAAAATAACTTGGTTGAACCAAATAGTTTTATTGCTAAGACATTTTTATAAATAACGGAAAAAAGACCATGAAGTTTTTTGCAGTTATAAAATCACCTGCTTTTTATTTTGCCTCTAGTCAGGTTTTATATTTAGTTTTAACCACAATGTTAATTACGGTTGGTTATATCGTTACTCCAGTTTTATTTGACCAATTAAGTTCAAAAATTGCAGGTGATATTGCAGGCATTTTGTTTCAATTTTCTGGCTATATCACATTGGCTTTTTTGGTTTTGCTTTTGATTTGGCAGTTAACTTTAAAGGTTAAGTTTAGTTTTAGTTGGCCAAATATTTTATCTTTCTCAATAATGTTGATTTTATTGTGGTGGATTAACCCTTTAATGAGTGAAATTAAAGCGAAAAATCCATTAGGTGTTACTCCTAATTCTGCTGATTGGCCTCTTTTTGCAAGTTTACACGGGGCTTACCAAATAGGCTATCTTGTTGTAATTATTATGTTAATTTGGGGTGTGGTAAAGTCTGCAAAAGCCTTGGGATTAAGCATGATTAAGTGATAAATAAAGTTTATAAGCATTTCATTATTTTCTAATCCAATTGGACTTGCAATTTAGTTTGAAAACAGTCAAAATTGAAGAGTTAAAGCGACAAAATCAAAACTTCGGAGTTTAATTAATGAAACAGTTAACACTAAAAGCACTATTCGTTTCTGCAATCGCGGTAATGTCTATGAACACACAAGCAGCAGACGATGTATATAACCAATGTATCGCTGATGCTGAAAACGTAATTGCAACAGCTAAGAAAGAAGGTTCTACTGCAGCAAAAGCGATTGAGCAAAAAACTGATGTAGCGACTTGCATGGGTGAGCTTTCTAAAATTGAAGCAAAATACGGCGATAAAACAATCGCTAAAAACCCATCTTACGTAATGACTCCAGAAGATCGTGCAAAATGGGCTAAATTGTTTGATGCTATTGATGCAAAACAATACAAAGGTGTTCCATTTTTACAAGCTTCTTACTACCGTTAATTTGGTTGTAAGTCTTGTTTAAAAAACCGGCTTTATAGCCGGTTTTTTTGTTTTTATGATCTAATCGTTTAAACTACCGCATTAAACTTATTATTCAATAATATTTTGAGTAATGATTCATTCCTAAATTTCCTATATTTATCGCATTATTAAGAGCCTATATGTCGCAAAACCTATTTGAATCAGTCTATGCCTGCTTGATGGAAAAAGACTTAAATCGTAAAGTCACGATGCTTTCTCAATTACAAGAAGATTGGTCTAATGATGTATTTGAACTTTCTCCAACACAAAGCATAGTACGAGTACCTGATGCCGGAAGACCTGAAAAACCAGAGCTGGTTCCACCAAAAGATTTACCAAAACGTCGTTTAGGTTCTAATGAAGGCCATGCCTCTTTAATGCACTCTATTGCTCATATTGAATTTAATGCGGTTAACTTAGCATTAGATGCTATTTACCGTTTTCAAAATATGCCGTACGAATATTATCGTGATTGGCTAGGTGTGGCAGGTGAAGAGTCTTATCATTTTCAGATAGTAAGAGAGCATTTAAATAGCCTTGGTTATGAATATGGTGACATGCCAGCACATGATGGTTTATGGATGACAACTTACGAAACCGACCATGATCCATTAATCAGAATGGCTTTAGTGCCTAGAACCTTAGAAGCCCGTGGGTTAGACGTGACACCGCCAATGATTAGTAAGCTGCGCTCAATTGGTGATAAGCGTGGGGTGGAGATTTTAAAAATTCTACTGCGGGATGAAATTGGTCATGTTGAGGTTGGAACTCGCTGGTTCCGTTATTTGTGTAAAGAACGTAATTTAAATCCGTTTGATGAGTTTCAACATATTATAGAGAACTACTTTCATGGAGATTTACGCGGCCCATTCAATTTTGAAGCACGCCAGCAAGCGGGCTTTTGTGAGCAAGAAATCAGTTGGTTAAAATCTATTTCTTAAACGATTCATAAGTGATTGATAGACTCTGTATTACACATCTTTAGATGCCTGGTAACAACATGCAAAACTCAGTGATAAAGCTTTCTGATAAACAGCGATTACGTATTCAAACTCGTCATAAAGTGTCGATAGAACAGCATGGTTATGAACCCCAAGCGTTGTATTGGAGCAATCGTGAGATTCAGGAAAAGCGTTTTGAACAGCTGATTAAACTTTTACCGCCGCCACAAAAACTAAATCACCAGGCCTGGTCTTTATTAGACGTAGGTTGTGGTTTTGCTGATTTACTTAACTATTTAGAAAATCGTGATTATGTACCTCAATATACAGGTGTTGATATCTCTCCTGATATTGTTTTAGCCGCTAAATCCCTTCATCCACAGCAAACAATATTACAAGCCGAATTAGCCGATTGTGACTTTATAGAAAGCCAATTTGATTATGTCATGCTCTCTGGTGCTCTTAATGAAGTGGTTGAAACGGAAATTGAAGGGACTGCAGACAATCAAGGTGACTACGCTAAATCTGTTATAAAACAGATGTATCTGATTGCTAAAAAGGGGGTTGCTTTTAATTTATTAGACAATCGTCATCCTTGGGTAAAAAGCCGTTTTGATTTGCAAAGTTTTATACCCGATGAGATGGTGAATTTTTGTCAATCGTTTGCCGATGAAGTGACCTTAATAGAGGGCTATTTAGAAAACGACTTTACCCTTTATTTACTTAAAAAGACTTAAAAGGGCTTAAAAAGGCTTAAAAAGGATCAAAAATGTTTAAGGGTTTGGAGTATTAATACATGGTACAAATACGTTTTGGCATTGATTTAGGCGGTACCAAAATTGAAATCATAGGCTTATTGGTAAAGCAAAATGATAAACAGGTTACCTCTGAAACTATTTATCAAAAGCGTATTGCAACACCAAAGGGTGACTATGCAGCCACTCTTAACGCCATTACTGATTTGGTTACCAATGCAGAAGCTGCTCTTTCTAAAGAGTACCAAAGCTTTTTACCAGGCCTGGTAGGTGTTGGTATTCCTGGAGCAATCTCTTTAAAAACAGGTAAAGTGAAAAATGCCAATTCTGTTTGGTTGATTGGTGAAGATTTGCAAGGCGATTTGCAAGCAAAACTGAATCGCCCAGTAAAATTAGCGAATGATGCGAACTGTTTTGCACTTTCTGAAGCGACAGATGGTGCAGGACAAAATATTAACCAAGCCACTAATATCGTATTTGGTGTGATTATTGGTACGGGTTGTGGCGGCGGAGTGGTCGTTAATGGCCAAATCCTCAATGGTATCAATGCCATTGGCGGAGAGTGGGGTCATAACCCGTTGCCTTGGATGACTCAAGATGATATTGCCATGGATTGTTATTGCGGGTTGCAAGGTTGTAATGAGACGTTTTTGTCCGGTAGTGGTTTTGAAAATCATTATTTTCAACGTACAGGCCTGGTAAAAACGGCCCAGCAAATTGTGGCTTTAAGTGAGCAGGGTGATAAAGAAGCCGAGCAATTAATGCAAGATTATATTACTTGGTTAGCTAAAGGTCTGGCGAGTGTCATTAACGTAATCGACCCCGATGTAATTGTGCTGGGTGGCGGCATGTCAAATATTGATCGCTTATATAGAGATATCCCTAAAATTTGGCAAAAATGGGTATTTAGTGATGTGGTTGATACCAAATTGCTACCGCCAAAGTTTGGTGACTCTAGTGGGGTTAGAGGGGCGGCTTGGTTGTAAAAACTTATTGTTAGTTTCTTTATATTTTGTAACTCTTAAAGTTCAACTCCTGTTCATAAAACTTTCATTTTAGACATGTATATTTTTCTTATAAATTAAAGGAAAATAATTCATGTCTAGCTCAGATTTACTCAAAGAATGTTATCAACCTTTTTCTTTGCTACAAGAAGATGTCTTAAAATTAAAACAAAATGTGATTGAACAGACTGAAATTGAGAAAGCAAAACTTAATCTCCAAGAAGCAACAGAATCCTCTCTTTATAGTATTTTAAATCTAATCAACTACGTTGTGATGCGACGCAATGAACTTCATCCTTTGCAATCAAATTTAGCCCGTGCAGGAATCTCTTCACTCGGGCGAGTCGAGCCACATGTTATGAGTAACATTGATTCGGTGTTGAATGTATTATCGATATTAAATACATGCCAGCCATATGAGCAAAATAATTTATATTGTGTTGACTATGATGGTGGTTATAAACAGCTAAGATTAAGAGCCGAAAGATTATTTGGTCGCCCGCCTAAAAAGCGTTCTGAGTATATTATGGTTACCATGCCTTCTGAGGTTTCAGATTCGGTTGAATTGGTAGAGAGCTATTTGGATGCGGGTATGAATTGTGCACGTATTAACTGTGCACATGACGATAAAAAAACTTGGCTGAAGATGATTGAAAATATTAAAAAAGCCGCTGATAAAAATAAACAAGATTGCCGTATTTTAATGGATTTAGCGGGTCATAAAATTAGAACGGGCCACGTTTATGACCTTAAAGCTAAAAAAACTAAAAAAGCAAAAATCAAAGAAATTAGCGGAGATACTCCTCGTGTCTTTAACGGCGATTTTATAGTGCTTTCTAAAGGCTCTGTTATTGAAAACGACATTCTTGAAAATTTTGAACCCTCTAATGTTATTGCTGTGACTTGTACCTATCCGCCAATCATAGATATGGTTGAAGTTGGCCAATCAGTTTGGATTGACGATGGCAAAATTGGCACGGTTATCAAAGCCAAAAATAATCATGCAATATTGTTACAAGTTAAACAAGTTGGCCCTAAAGGCGTGCGTTTAAAAGAAGAAAAAGGGTTAAATTTTCCCGAAACTGATATGAACTTGCCCACTCTCAGTAAAAAAGATTGTCATGATTTAAAGTTTGTTGCAAAGCATGCTGATATGGTTGGCTTGTCATTTACCGAAGCGGCTGATGATGTGCTTTTTTTGAGAGGGATGTTGGAAGAGCTAGGTAATGCTAACTTACCCATTTTGGTAAAAATAGAAACCTCAAAAGGTGTGAGAAATTTACCCGATATTATGCTCAATGCCTTAGCTAAAAATATGGATTTAGGTGTGATGATTGCACGAGGCGATCTTGCCGTAGAACTTGGTAGTGTGCGTATGGCTGAAATACAAGATGAAATTATTCGCTTATGTGAATCAGCTCATATTCCTGTTATTTGGGCAACACAGGTTCTGGAAAGCCTTGCTAAACAAGGTGCAATTTCACGGCCAGAAATTAGTGATGCGGCGATGTCACAAAGAGCAGAGTGTGTCATGCTTAATAAAGGGCCATATATTGCCGAGGCAGTAAAAATTTTGAGTGATGTTTTACAGCGAATGGAAGGGCATCAATTTAAAAGTCACACCCATATGCGTGCATTGCATTGGTAATTAGATTAAATACCAAATAATTCTCTGAGCATATAGCCCGTTAAATACGCCAAACCAGCAGCAGTGCCGCCCGTTAATAAAGTACTTAAACCAGAGTAAATCATGGGTTTGGTAAACACTAGGCTTTTTAATAAGCCAATGGTAAAAAACATGATTGCCGCTAAAATCGTACTGAATAAAAACTGCTGATAAACATCAAGTAATGGAATTAAAAAAGGAATGAGTGGAATTGCCCCGACCACTAAAAAAGCGGCGAAAGTAGTTAAAGCAGCCTTAATAGGCTCTGGAGCTTGCGTTTGGATGCCATGCTCTTCAATCATCATGGTATCAATCCAAAGGGTTTTATTTTGGGTAATAGTTTGTACAATTTTTTCAAGCGTTTGGCCTTCAAACCCTTTACGTTGAAATATTTGCCTAATCTCCTCTCGCTCTCCTTCAGGTATTTGCTGAATATGTTTAGCTTCAGTTTGACGAACGCTTTCAACAAAATCTTGTTGAGCTTTATTCGCTTCATAATTACTAACCGCCATACTAAAACCATCAGCAAACAGATTGGCAAAACCCAAAATTAACGCGGTGGTAGCAGAAAACCCAGCACCAATTGTTCCAGCGATAATGGCAAATGTAGTTACACAGCCATCAATAGCCCCTAAGACAGCATCAGAAATATTTTGGGTTTTTTGAGGTGAATTTAACCTTTTTGCAATAACTTCTGGACGGTGTTCAAATTCAAGACGTTCTTGAGGGCTTTTTTTCATTTTATTTTATTTCCAAGCAATAGAATCAATAGCTAACAGTTACTAAGAATAATTAAGAGTAATAAGAGTTAATAAATGTAATGATCTAGATCAGATTTTATTAGGTTTATTTTGGGTTAAATATCTATCAAGTTGATTAGCAAACGCTTGTCTATCAGCTTGATTTAATGCATTTGGGCCACCAGTATCTACGCCACTATTTCGTAAACCTTCCATAAAGTCACGCATTGTTAACCGTGCTTTAATATTCGCTTCTGTATATAACTCACCTCTAGGGCTTAATACAATGGCTCCTTTTTCAATGGCTTCAGCTGCTAGCGGAATGTCGCTACTTATCACCAAATCACCTTTTTCACATTGAGCCACGATTTTATTGTCCGCAACATCAAAGCCGTGAGGCACTTGCTGAAATTTTATCCAAGGAGAAGGTTGTATACGCATGGTATGGTTTGCTACTAAGGTGGTTAGAGTTTCGCTTCTTGTTGCAGCCCTAAATATGATTTCTTTTATAACCGCAGGACAAGCGTCGGCATCAACCCAAATATTCATAACTTTTCTTTCATGTTTAATAAAAAAACTATCTTAGCATACGCGGATTCATTGCAAGCTAATAGGCTTTAAATTTTACGATTACCCTATGTTCATTTGTACACTCGGTCACAGGGCATACCAGGCCTGGTAATTTGTTTTTTAAATAACTGATTGGAAATATCAGCAAGTATTCGAATGGCTTTATGTAGGCTGTTAAGGTAAGCTACTCGCTCAATTTAATTCTGGCAAATATCGTAGACTTTTACTTTTCTTTGCCAATAAGCAAAGAGCGATATATGGAATTTTCATCTTTAGGTTTATCTGAACCTATTTTACAAGCAGTAACTGAACAAGGTTACACCAAAGCCTCACCTATTCAAGAAAAAGCGATACCAGCTATTTTAGAAGGTCGTGATGTTATGGCCGCAGCTCAAACAGGTACTGGTAAAACGGCTGGTTTTACCTTACCCATGTTAGAGCGATTATTAAAAGGCGACCGCCCTCAGAGTAACCAAGCAAGAGCGTTGGTGTTAACGCCAACTCGTGAGCTTGCGGCCCAGGTTCAAGAGAGCGTTTATCAGTACAGCAAACATACCGCTTTGCGTTCAGATGTGGTGTTTGGTGGCGTTAAAATTAACCCGCAAATGCAGCGTTTAAGACGTGGGGTAGACGTGTTAGTTGCCACGCCAGGTCGTTTATTAGATTTGCATAGCCAAAATGCCATTAAGTTTAATCAGCTTGAAGTTTTAGTATTAGATGAAGCCGATAGAATGTTGGATATGGGTTTTATTCATGACTTAAAACGTATTATGAAATTACTGCCTAAAAATCGTCAAACCTTATTGTTTTCAGCGACGTTTTCAACAGAAATTAGAGAATTGGCAAAGGGGTTTGTACATAATCCGGTAGAAGTTTCTGTTACCCCTCCAAATAGTACAGTTAAAAAAATTGAACAGTGGATTTATGCGGTAGATAAAGGCCATAAAACCAAATTACTGATTGATCTGATTGTAGATAATAATTGGGAACAGGTATTGGTTTTTAGTAAAACCAAACATGGTGCCAATAAAATTACCAAACAGTTAAATGCCATTGGCATTACGGCATCACCTATTCACGGGAATAAAAGCCAGTCTGCTAGAACAAAAGCCTTAGCCGACTTTAAATCAGGTGCGATTCGTGTATTAGTTGCAACCGATATTGCAGCCCGTGGTTTGGATATTGATCAACTGCCGCACGTTGTTAATTATGATTTACCTAATGTGCCAGAAGATTATGTACATCGTATAGGTAGAACAGGGCGTGCCGGTGCGAGTGGTGAAGCGATCTCTTTAGTATGTTCTGAAGAAGATAAGTTACTGTTTGATATTGAACGATTAATTGGTGAGCTATTAGAACGCAGAACCATTGAAGGTTATGTGCCAACGCACCCGCTTAAGCAATCTAGACTTAACCCAAAACCAAAGAAACCTAAAAAGCCTAAAAAACCAAAAGTAAATCATCAAGATGGTCAACGTTCTGGTGAAAACCGTACAGGCCACAATACAGGTCAAAATACGCGAACTAATCATGGAAATAAACCTGGTAGCAGGCGTGGTGGTCAGTCAAATACGACTAAATCCTAAGTAAATTGTGAGGTAAATGCGGTTTAGTAAAATTATTGATAATATTGTTTTACTATAAATTTCTTACTAAAACGTATTACTAAAATGTATTACTAAAAATTTTTAATCATACTTTTTAAAATCAAAGAATAAGTCAAAATAGAATTTACCCTATGCTCGCATTGTATTAATGGCCACAGGGCATACCAGGCCTGGTAAATTCAAAAAGACATTTTCTAGTAATTAGAATAGAGCTTAGTCATTATGCAAAATATTGAAACTTTAGAAGAGTTGGATGTTTTAAAACAATCTGAAGATGCGTTACTCATTTTATTTGGCGGTAAAGAGTGCAATGTCTGCCATTCAATCAAACCTAAGTTAATTGAACTAATGGCCGAGAATTACCCAAAAGTAAAATTGGTGTATGTCGATTGCCATGTGGTAACTGAAATTTGTTCACAAAATGGCGTGTTTACTTTGCCAACATTACAGGTATTTTTTACTGGTCAGCGATTTATAGAAGAAGTCAGAAGTTTTAGTTTGCAGAAAGTAATACAAGATATAGCAAGACCATACTCAATGGTCTTCTCTGATTAGGCTTCCTAAAGCAGGCCATTTCTGCGTTAAAGAAACGTTCATTTACTTATAGTAAACTTCACGTTCCTTTGCCTTGAACTGACCTACTTTTGAAAGCCTAATCACTTCGTGGTTCAATAAATAAAATCAGTAAAACTAACGCTTTCCGTCTCCACCTGCTTTAATCAATAAAATATCCAACCATCGGGTTGGTAAAAAGCGTTTTAGATAGGCAAAAACAATGGTTGGTACAGTTACTCTATAGCGAATTTTAGCCCGTTTATGCCGTAATGCGTGTACTACACATTTGCTTACGGCTTCTGGTCCTAAGGTAAATGGGGCGCTTGGTCCAACTGTTTCTAAGCGGGCTACCATTGCTTGGTATTTTGCTTTATGTGCACTTTCTTCAACCTTAATCCATCGTTTAAATTGCTCAAATGCATTTTTTCTAAAGTCTGAAAGTATTGGGCCTGGTTCAATTAGGCTAACTTGAATATTATCTTGCTTTACCTCAATTCTTAAAGTATCTGCAAAACCTTCAATGGCAAACTTACTGGCGTTATAAGCTCCACGATACTGCATTGCGGCGAAACCTAAAATAGAGCTGTTATAGATAATTTTTCCGTGGCCTTGTTTACGCATGATTTTAACCACTTTATTGGTTAACTCTTGGGTACCAAAGACATTGGTTCTAAACTGATATTCCATCGCTTCACGGGTTAAATCTTCTACCGCACCAGGTAAACCAAAAGCTCCATTATTAAATAGGGCATCAATTTTTCCATCGGTTTCCGTTAAGATTTGTTGTATCGAAAAATCAATACATACACTACAAGCTAAATCTAATTGAAAGCAGGTAATGCCTTCTTTATTTAAACGGCTTACGTCCTCTTGTTTTCTACAAGTGGCAATAACGTTATAACCTAAATCTTTTAAAGCATGAGCAGTATGGTAACCAATGCCTGTTGAACAGCCAGTAATAACAATGGTGCTAGGTGGTAAAAGTTGGGTAATTAATGTGTTTTGTGACATGTAAATTCCGTATGCTTGTAGCGTTAAAACGTTTACATGATTATAGGAGATTTATGAATTTGAAGTGCTTATTTATGGTTGGTTTTTGGGAGGTGATATATAAGTTGTATCAGTAGGGTGCAGATATAGAAAATGCACCCTAAAAGGCGAAAAGTTAAGAATTAACCTTCTTGTTTAGCTTGTTGTTCTGCTAGGTCAGCATGGACTTTTTCCATGTCTAGTTCTAAAAGTTGACCAATCCCTTCTTCTAAGGCACTTCCTGGAATTGCACCAGGGTTTGAGAAAACAACAATTTTTTCACGCATAAAGACTAAAGTAGGAATTGAACGAACTTGGAACATGCCAGCTAATTGCTCTTCTTCTTCCACATTGACTTTACAAAAAGCGATGTCTGGATACTTATCAGAGATCTCTTCAAATACTGGACCAAATTGTTTACAAGGACCACACCATTCTGCCCAGAAATCGAAAATAACGATGTCATTATTGGCAATGGTTTCTTCAAATTGTTCGGTTTTTAAATTAATTACGGCCATGGTTTTTCCTTTTTAGTGAAAATGAGACTAAGCCTTTGTATCAAGAACAAAGGCCTAAAAGGGGGATTAAATTGATGGGTTACCACCTTCGGTTAATAGAGCAGGGTTAAGGTACTGTTTTAATGTGGCTTCGTCTAAATCGGTCATGTCTAAAGCTACTTCTAACACAGGGCGACCAGAGGCATAAGCCTCTTTAGCAATAGCCGCACCTTTTTCATAACCTACTACCGTATTTAATGCGGTAACTAAAATTGGGTTAACATCAAGTGCTTTTTGAATATTTGCCGTATTCACGGTAAAGCCTTTAATTGCCATGTCAGCAAGCTGAATAGAGCTTGATGCTGCAATTTCTATGCTTTGTAATAGGTTATAAGCAATCATTGGTAACATAACATTTAACTGAAAATTACCTGACTGAGCACCAACGGTGATTGCAGTATGGTTACCCATGATCTGTGCAGCAACCATTGCCACAGCTTCTGGAATTACCGGATTTACTTTACCTGGCATGATTGAGCTACCTGGCTGTAATGCCGGTAGTTGAATTTCTCCCAGGCCAGCTAAAGGGCCTGAGTTCATCCAACGTAAATCATTGGCGATTTTCATTAGACTTGCGGCAAGGACATTTAATTGACCACTTAATTCAAGTGCCGTATCTTGCGAGCTTAAGCCAATAAATAGATTTTCCATTGGCTCAAAATGAATGGCAGTAATTGTGGCTAAGTTTGCAGAAACTAAACGTCCAAATTCTGGATCAGCATTTACGCCAGTACCAACAGCTGTACCACCTTGAGGCAACATTTGAATACGTTTTTGAGTATCTTTTAAACGAGCAATATTGTCATTAATTTGGGCTTTCCATGCACCTAGTTCTTGGCTGATTTTAACTGGCATAGCATCCATTAAATGAGTGCGACCGGTTTTCACGACATCTTTTAACTCATTCTCACGGTCATCAATGACTTCAACTAAATGAAGAAGAGCAGGCATTAAAGTCTCTTCTAAAGCAATTGCCGCAGCTACATGAATGGCGGTTGGCATCACATCATTAGAACTTTGGCTCATATTGATATCGTCATTTGGATGAACATCAATACCTGTAAGTTGTTTGGCTATGGTTGAAAGAACTTCATTGGCATTCATATTGGTACTTGTACCAGAACCCGTTTGAAAAATATCAATTGGAAAATGATCGTAATAATCACCCTGAATAACTTCTTTAGCTGCAGTTTGAATAGCATCGGCTTTTTCTTCACTTAATAAACCAAGCTCCTGGTTGCTGTCAGAACAGGCAAATTTGACATAGCACAATGCTTGAATAAAGCTCTTTGGCATTGGGATTCCGCTAATCGGGAAGTTATTAATAGCACGTTGAGTTTGTGCACCATAAAGAGCATTTTTTGGCACGTTTAAACTGCCCATGCTGTCTTTTTCAATACGAGTTTCGGTTGTGGAGATTGGTAGTGACATAGTTAAGGATTCTTGTTAGGCCTAATGTTTAGTAACCGCAGAGTTTTAGTAAACAAAATTTACGGGTTGGGAGTGATGAAAGTGTTTATTCGTGGTTAAATAAACGCAGTCAATTTAATGCCAATTATTCTAGCATTTTTGAATTAAAAATACAGACCAGCTATTAAGTGAAAAGAGATGACTATTCCACAACCCATATTAGCCAATGAAATGTTTCACCAGAATTTATGGTGGTCTTACGCCAAAGAAGGTGATAAAGAAGTTTTGCATATTTCTTATGGATTACAACAATATCTAGGCCGACCAGTGGCAGTGGTGGAAGATATTATGGGTGAATACGCAACCCAATTACTTAGACTTAAAATAGCAGAGGCATTGGCTTCAAAAAAATCAACCAATAAAGATTTTGATATGCGTTTTGTTGCCAGTTATGAAACGCTTAAAGGCAAAAAAACTTTTCAACACCAATTACGGGTTTTAGAAATTAATGGCGATAAAGTTGTTTGGTGTCAGTGTATTGATGTCTCAGAATTGGCTGCTTTAGAGCGAGAGATGGTTGATGCTCAAGGGCGTTTGTCTTTACAGCAGGTGGTGGAAAGAGAACAGTATATTAATGATAAAAACCGTTTTGTACATGACTCTTATGATAAGCAATCTCGGTTTTTAGCGATGCTCAGTCATGAATTGCGATCACCTCTGTTAGGTATTAGTAGCCTAGTGAAACGTTTAAGAAATGAAGTAGATGCCTCTCCAGAAGTATTAAATATGCTGAAAACCATTCATATGACGGCTGAGCAATCGACCTATCTTGTGAATGATATTTTGACCTACTCACAAACCGAATATGACGGTATTACCTTACATCCTTCAGAAGTTTCGTTATCTGAACTGCTTGAGAGTGTAAAACAGCTAACCAAATCGATTGGTTCTGATAAAAATTTGGTTATTTCTCTTGTATATCTGGGTAAGCATGATTATGTCATGGTGGATGGTGTTCGTTTAACCCAAATACTTATTAACCTTATTGTAAATGGTATTAAATTTACTCAGTATGGCGGAGTTAATATTGAAGTAAATGAGACTCAAGAAGGGTTGTTTGTTTTTAAAATTACCGATTCTGGTGAGGGTATTCCAGAAAGTAGGCTCAATAGAATTTTTGAACCCTTTGCTCAACTAGAAGCTGAGGGGCCATACACTAGAAATAACACCTATTTAGGAGCAGGGCTTGGATTGTTTGTGGTTAAGCAGTTAGTTGAGCTTATGCAAGGGACTATTCAGGTAACTTCCAATGTGGGTGTGGGAACCACTTTTGAATTTAGTTTGCAATTGCCGTGTATTCATAAAGACAAGCAAAAATCATTGTTAAAATCACCGCACACTAATAAGGATGTAACCAATTTAACCAAAATAAAAATTAACCCCAAACCTGCTACAAAGAAAGAAGAACCGCTACCAGAAGAAGATAAAATCGCTAATGGCGAGAATTATAAAGTGTTGATTGCTGATGACTCTAAAATTAACCGTATGGTTTTGGCTGGTTACTTGGCTGAACTAAATTGTGATGTGGTTGAGGCCAAAGATGGGCGAGAAGCGTGGGATTTATTTCAAAAATCTGAATTTGATTATGTGTTATTGGATATTCAAATGCCTTTTATGGATGGCTTGCAGGTAAGTAAAAATATTCAATCCCTTTATGACGAGGGCAAATTACCAAATTTAAAAGGTGTGTTTGCCATAACCGCTGGTGGTGATTCATCAGGATTTATGGACGAAAACGAGCATCATGAGGGTATTGGTTTTGATCAATGGTTGGTGAAGCCTGTTGGTAAAAATCAGATTATTACCTTACTTGACAAAAATTACCGTCAGCCTCAAGCAATTGAATCACCAGATCCGTTGGGTGAAGTGATTCAAAGCCCGTTGGCAAAAAATGAGTTTAGTGAATCAGTAGATGTTGAAGAAGATTTTTTACATAGTTTGAGCGATATCCCTGAACAATTTCATCATTTATTTGAAGCCTTTATAAAAGAGATGAATTCAGGTTTAGAGAAAATTGAACAGGACAATCTACAAAATGAAGTAGAAGAGATTAAAAAGCTAGCGCATTATTTGAAAGGTAATTGCATGTTATTTCAATTATCAGGCCTAGTTAAATTATTCAAACTGATTGAAACCATACAGCAAGACGCAAAGCAAAATATAATAAATAAACAACAACGCTTGAAAAAAACAGAAAAGGCCTTACTTAAGATAGTATTAATTGTTAAAAGTCTTGAGAAGTCTGGCTCGATTAGTCATAATAACAGTTAACAAGAAATAAATATCCTTATATTCTAAGTAAAATTAACAGGTTAGGTAGAGACGACTATGTCTGAAAAAATTAGTGTTTTATTAGCTGAAGACCATGCACTAGTACGAGCTGGCTTCAAATCTATCATTGAAGGTGAAGCTGACTTTGAAGTGGTTGCAGAAGCTGAAGATGGTTTAGAATGTTTAGAATTGATTCGAGCTAAAACGCCTAATGTTGTTTTGCTTGATTTATCAATGCCTAAATTAAGTGGTGTAAACGCGATTACCCACATTCAAAAAAGATATTCTGATACTAAAATTATTGTCCTTACTGCGGCTGAAACAACCAATGTATGGCGTGAAGTGTTGGAAATGGGAATCCAAGGGTTGGCGATGAAGTCAATCTCTCCAAAAGAATTGGTTTCTGGAATTCGTCAGGTAATGAATGGTGAAACATTTATTCATTCTGAAATCCAACCAATCCTAGAAGCAGAAGGTGGTCTTGTTAATAAACGTTTATCAGTACGTGAAAAACAAGTTGTAAAACTGGTTGCAGAAGGGTTTAAAACTAAAGATATCGCTGAAAAATTAGAAATTAGTGATAGAACAGTTTCTAAACACCGCGAAAATTTAATGACCAAAATGGGTATGACTTCAACGGCTGAGTTAACTAACTATGCCAACGAGTCTGGTTTAACCAAAGTAGGTTTAGAAGAGATTGAATAATCTACCATCATATAGATAGTATTCATTTTCTAGATAACAAAAAAGGCGTTTAAAACGCCTTTTTTTATATCTGTAATTTCTGTCTGTCATTATTTATTGACTAGTTTGTTGTAGTCTCTTTATTATCATTATCCGTTTCTGTGGACATCGACTCTGAAGTGTTTTCAGTATTCGGTTCTTCAGTTGGAGTAATACCTAAATATTGATTTTTAAAGTTTACCATTCCATCTTGCACTAGTTTATAGGTAGATTCTATGTTGGTTGCAATATCACCTTGCAATACATTTAAATCTCCAAGAATACCTTTGGCTTCATCAAATCCTTGGGTTAAACCACCACCTACAACTTCCATAAATTTATTCATTAAAGCTTCACCCTGGAGATCTGGATGTGCTTTTTGAAAACCACCCAAAAAAGCAGTTGCACCATCAACAATCCTTTTAGCCGTGTTCTCTGGTGTCCAGTAATCCATGCCGCCTTGTTGTTTTAAAGCTTGCTCACTAATCGGTTTTGGAACACTACCATTTTGAGTTTCAGATACTGAATCCTGTGGCTTATCTTGTGGGGTTAGCAACTCGTTGAGTTTTGCAATGGCAGCCTGATAGGTCAGTTTTAAAGAGCTAGATTGTGCCGACTGACCATCACCAAAAAGATGGGCAACTAAACTGGCTTGTCTTTCATTACGAATTGTCATTTTAGTTGCATCTAGGGTTGGTTGTTCTGCCGATTGAGCAACACGACTATGTTGGTTTGCTTTGGTGGAAGCTATATCCGCATTGGGCAGCGATGCATGTTTTTGATAAGCTTGGATAGAGCCTAAGTTTTTTGTGTCGATAGCCATAATGGAAGCCTTTTTCTGGTCAAGAAATCAAAAGTAAATGTGAGCCAAATGTTTCTATCAAAGTTAACCCCAGCATTTTTAAATGCTTAACTATTATGATACTTAACTATTATTTTAGGGCAAAACTTACAGAGGCTCATTTTTTAAATAGAGTTTGTAATTTATGTAACGGCTAAATCGACGTTATCTTGAGTAGATATTTAAAAATAATGTTTAAAATGAATAAAGTAAGCGTTTTATATTGCTGAGATTGCAGAGAATTACAACAGGATTCAATGAATCCTGGTATTATTTGCGGCTTATTCAAAAAGTAAAAAGTATGGACAAATTAGCATGGAATTAAATCCTGTTTACAATCGAATTCAAGACTACCAAGAACGTAGCGAAATTCTTAGGGGGTATCTTTGACTATGATGTTAAGGCCGAACGTTTAGAAGAAGTCTCTAAAGAGTTAGAAGACCCTAATATCTGGAATAAACCTCAAGAAGCCCAAGCATTGGGTAAAGAGAAGTCTCAACTAGAAAATATTGTTTCAACCATTGATGATTTAACATTAGGAACGGAATCTGCTAAAGAGTTACTAGAAATGGCTGAGATGGATTCAGATCAAGAGATGGTTGATGAAGTCATTGCTGAACTAGACCGTTTAGGAGAGCGTTTAGATAAGCTTGAATTTCAACGCATGTTCTCTGGTGAACTAGATCCTAATAATGCCTATTTAGAAATACAGTCGGGTTCTGGTGGTACAGAAGCTCAAGATTGGGCAAATATGATCCTTAGAATGTATTTGCGTTGGTCTGATCGTCACGGCTTTAAAGCAGAAATTACAGAGATCTCTGCCGGTGATGTAGCGGGAATTAAAGGAGCTACTGTTCATATTCAAGGTGATTACGCTTATGGCTGGTTAAGAACTGAATTGGGGGTGCATCGTTTAGTTCGTAAGTCACCGTTTGATTCAAATGCCAAACGCCATACCTCGTTTGCTTCGGTATTTATTTCACCTGAAATTGATGACAGTTTTGAGATTGATATTAACCCTGCAGACTTACGTATAGATGTTTATCGTGCCAGTGGAGCAGGTGGTCAGCACGTTAACAAAACTGAATCGGCGGTGCGTATTACCCACTTACCAACCAATACGGTTACCCAGTGTCAAAACGGTCGTTCTCAACATCAAAACAAAGCTGAAGCTATGAAGCAGCTTCGTGCAAAACTGTATGAGTTAGAGATGTTAAGCCGAAGTGCTGAAAAACAAGAGCTAGAAGACACTAAATCAGATATTGGCTGGGGGAGTCAAATTCGCTCTTATGTCTTAGATTCTGGTCGTATTAAAGATTTAAGAACTGGCGTTGAGTCAGGCAATACACAAGGTGTTTTGGATGGTGATCTTGATCAATTCATAGTGGCTAGTTTAAAGTCTGGCGTATAAATTTTTACAGTTCAATTGTATTGTTCTAAATATTGGAATTAAAAGCGATTTTGCTAGAGTTTAATGAGCTAAACGCTTAAAATGACCTTATATTTCAAATTATATTTTGTTTTAAATTTACCAGGCCTGGTTAATTCACAAATTACCAGGCCTGGTTGTTTTAAAGCGTTAAGTTTTAAGAGAGAAAGTTGATGTCGGAAACACAAAACAACGCACCAGAAGTCGATGAAAATAAAATTATTGCTGAGCGTCGAGCCAAACTAAATGCTCTTAGAGAAGAAGGGCATTCTTATCCAAATACATTTCGCCGTACTAATGATGCTGCTGAGTTACACGCTAAATTTGACGAAATGAGCAAAGAAGAGTTGGCTGAAGCTGAACCAGTAAGAGTTAAGATTGCTGGTCGTATGATGTTGCGTCGTATTATGGGTAAAGCGAGTTTTGCCACTTTACAAGATCCAACAGGGCGTATTCAAGTTTATGTCACACGAGATGAATTGCCAGAAGGTTTTTACAACACCCAGTTTAAAAAATGGGATTTAGGCGATATCGTTGGTGCTGAAGGTTATCTGTTTAAAACGAATACGGGTGAACTTTCTATTCATGTTGAACACATTGAATTAGTGACTAAATCAATTCGTCCTCTGCCTGATAAGTTCCACGGTTTACAAGATCAAGAGATGCGTTATCGTCAGCGTTATGTTGATTTAATTGTAAACCAAGAGAGCCGTGACACCTTTATGTTACGTTCTAAAATTGTTCAGCATGTGCGTAACTTCTTAATCCGTAAAGAATTTATGGAAGTTGAAACGCCAATGATGCATGTTATTCCTGGTGGGGCTACAGCTAAGCCGTTTAACACGCATCATAACGCTTTAGATATGCCTTTATATTTGCGTATTGCTCCAGAGCTTTACCTAAAACGTTTGGTTGTGGGTGGTTTTGAGCGAGTGTTTGAAATTAACCGTTCTTTCCGTAATGAAGGTTTATCAACTCGTCATAACCCAGAATTTACCATGGTTGAGTTTTATGCCGCTTATACGGATTATCACCAACTTATGGATTACACTGAAGAGTTATTAAAAGAGCTTGCTGAATTAGCGGTTGGATCTACTAAAGTACCTTATCAAGGTCAAGAATTTGATTTTGGTAAACCATTTGCACGTTTAAGTATGAAAGACGCTATTCTTCAATACAATGACGGTGTGACTGCAGAACAGCTAGATACCATCGAAGCGGCAACCGCTTTAGCAGAATCACTTAAAATTCATGTTAAAGAAGGTTATGGTTTAGGTAAGATTATTACTGAAATCTTTGAAGAAACCGTTGAAGAGAAGTTAATGGATCCAACTTTCATTACTGAATACCCAGCTGAAGTTTCACCTTTAGCTCGTCGTAATGATGAAAATCCATTTATCACAGACCGTTTTGAATTGTTTATTGGTGGTCGTGAATTAGCTAATGGCTTTAATGAGTTAAATGATGCAGAAGATCAAGCTGAGCGTTTTAAAGCTCAAGTAGAAGCTAAAGATGCCGGTGATGATGAAGCGATGCATTATGATGAAGATTATATTACCGCTTTAGAGCATGGTATGCCGCCAACAGCGGGTGAGGGTATTGGTATTGACCGTTTAGTTATGTTGTTTACCGATTCGGCTTCTATTCGTGATGTTCTATTGTTCCCTCATATGCGTCAACACTAATTAAATTTTAAACTCCACTTTAAGTTTATTTTAGTTAAATAAAAACCCCATATACCAAGTAGGTATATGGGGTTTTTTATATCCAGTAGATTATTAAAGTCTAAGCAGAACTTTATTTATTACTCATCTTCAGTAATGGAATAAGGTAACGGTTCAATAATCGCTTCTTTGCCAGATTCAGTCATTAGATCGCCTTCTGCCGATTCAAGTGATTTTAAGGTGGCAATGGCAAGACAAAGTGTGCCATTTAAAACATCTGGATTAGAACTCACTACCGTCAATTTATAAGACTTATCCGCATTATCTTTTAAGGTTAAGGTATCGCCTGCGTTTAAGGTCAGATCCTCATCTAAATGAAGACGTAACATGCGCTTGGTGACTTTACCGCGGTAATGAATACGAGCAATAATTTCTTGCCCAGGAAAACAACCTTTCTTGAAGTTGATTGCATCAAACTTATCTAGGTTAAAGAATTGAGCAATAAATTGAGCACTGGTTGCTACTGTGACTTCTGGTACACCTGCGGCAATATTGAGTAGTCTCCAGTCATAGTTATTGGTTACATCACTATTGTCACGAATTCTTTTCCAAGCTTGGATCATTTGTTCTGCAGGACCAAATAGAGCGTATCTGTGATAAGGGCCTGGTACTTTAATCACTAATACATCTTCAATACCTTCAAGCTCGGCTAAACCTGATTCAAAAACTTCTTTTACTTTGGTGCTTAAACGGCGTTGAATATCTAAATCTGCAAATTCGCCAGCAAAACCGATTTGAATCAATTCATCTGAGACTTCGGTTAATTGAACATCAGAACGCAAAACAAACATGGTTAAACGTTTTAAAATAGCTTCTCTTAAAGAACCATCAAAATTAAGATAATAATCACCTTGATATTTAAAAACTAAAAAGTTAGCTAATACTTGACCTTGAGGGTCACAGTAGGCAGAAAACTGAGCTTTATTGTCACTGACTTCAGCAAGATCACTGGTTAATTGAGCCTGTAAGAAAGTAAAGGCTTCACTACCAGCAACCTTAATTAAAGCTTGCTCAGTGAGGCTAGTGACAATAGGACCATTTTTGACTAAATAACGTTCTAGTTCTGGCTGACCAAAACTGCAAATTTTGCCAGTGTCGTCAAATTGAGCATTCTGGCTGGTTAAAAAATCTGACCAAATTGGGCTTAAAGTGCTTTGTGCTGCCATTTTTTATCCTTAAATTTATTTTTAAGCAGATGATACCTTACTCAATTAAAATAACAAAATATCTTGGCGTATTTCTTGCGTGTAAAATTAACGTTAACTGATTAGTGGCTAAAATCCTAATATGATGCATGCCAAATTAGTCGTTTATTGCCAGTTTGTATGAGTTTTAACATAAATAAAACCTTGGCAATGAGGTGTAATTTGGGGTGAAGAACTGACTTTTAAGTAAAAGGCAGTAGCGTGTTTTATGATGTGTGATGGATGTTAAACACTATGAGAATATTTTTTTCTGGTATTAACCAGCTGATTTTGCAAAACGGAGGCCGTTTGTGTCGAGTACTAAGCAAGAATTTTTAACTTTTATCATTGGTAAAGAGGAATTTGCCGTTGAAATTCTTCGCGTTCAAGAAATTCGTGGTTGGGAGAGACCTAACCCACTGCCGAATGTACCTAGCTATATTAAAGGGGTGGTCGATCTTCGTGGGACGGTGGTACCCATTATTGATTTGCGTGAGAAGTTTCATCTTAACGCGAATTATGATGGAACAACAGTGGTGATTGTTGTTCATATCCTGACTTCTCAAGGTGAAAGAATTGTTGGTTTAGTGGTTGATGCAGTATCAGATGTTCATCAATTTGATGTTAGTAACTTGCAAGCACCACCAGATATTTCTGATTCAATTGATAGCCAATATATTTTGGGTTTAACAACGATTAAAGATAGTCAAGGTCAGAGTAGTGCGGCTCGAATGGGAACAGCAAATGAAATAGCTGTATCTGAAAAGGGGCGCATGGTGATTGTGGTAGATGTAGACAAGTTAGCTTCTGAAAATATCATTAAAGATGTTGTAATGAAGGCGGACAGTATGCCAACAGGAAATGGCTGATTGTTTTGTTAATATTGACACATCGTATAACGAAAAAAGCCGATTCAAATTAGAATCGGCTTTTTTATGTAAGTTACTTTGATTAATTTACTCTGAATAAGTGACGCAATTACGATCGTTTTCCCAAACAGTGAGGCTGTGCATTTTAACCTCTGGGCTTTGAATGCGATTTTCTATCTCTTTATAGATGTAAACGGCTATATTTTCTGCAGTAGGGTTTACCGTTTTGAAGTGAGGGTGATCATTTAAAAACGTGTGATCTAACTCTTTAACCACTTCTTTAGCATGGCGTTTAATTTCTTTAAAATCAATGACCATACCAATTTCATTCAACTGAGTGCCTGACACTTGTACTTCAATTTTCCAGTTATGGCCATGCAGTTTTGCACAGTCGCCTGGATAACCTCTTAGGCTATGAGCAGAGGCGAAATCAAGTAGAGTTTTTAATACAAACGTTTGTGCCATAGTAAATCACTTTTTCTATTTGGTTGAATTCTGAATTTGGCGTTATTTAAATAATGTTATCTAAATAATGTTTACGCTAAGAGATGCTTAAGTATATTGTATCTCAAGTAGCTATTTATTTTTCGCTAGCTCAGAAGGGGGACAGATTATAACCAAAACTATTTACTAATAAAAGCTAACTTTTTGAAAAGCTAAGATTTTTGTTTTAAATATAAAGTTGTCCAAAGTCTAACCGTAAAGAGTAAATATAAAATTTAACCTTAATGTTTTCTCTGGGCAATATAGTCTATTAATTGAGTTAAAAAAGGACTGTTAAAGTTTAGTTCTTTTACGATGTTTTTGGCTTCAGAGATGAGTGAATCTCGGTATGCTTTAGCCTGTTCAAGCCCCAGTAGTTTTGGGTAAGTTGATTTATCAAGTTGTAAATCACTGCCTTGCGGTTTGCCAAGAGTTTCAGTGTTACCCTCGATATCTAAAATATCATCCTGAACTTGAAAAGCCAAACCAATTAATTCTCCCAATTTTTGCAGGCCTGGTTTGATTTGTTGGTATTGCTCTGATTGCACCGCACCAAGCAATAAAGCACATTGAATCAGTGCTCCGGTTTTTAAACCATGCAGATTTTTAAGTTGCTCGGTTGAGATTGACTTACCTTCCGATTCTATATCTAACACTTGGCCACCAATCATTCCAAGCGGGCCGCTGGCTTTACTTAATAAAGAGATCATTTCTAAGGCATGTTTGGCTTGTAACAGTGAGTCTTCACTTAATATTTGAAATGCTAAGGTTTGCTGCGCATCGCCCACTAAAATGGCAGTAGCTTCATCATATTTAATATGGCAAGTTGGTTGTCCACGACGTAAATCATCATTATCCATTGCGGGTAAATCGTCATGAACTAATGAGTAACTATGTATCAGTTCAATGGCACAGGCGGCACTATCGATTTGATTCAATGGAATACCAAGGGCGTCAGCAACAGCATAACTTAAAGCAGGGCGTAAACGTTTACCTTGATTTAGCGTTGCGTATTGAATGGCTTCAAATAAGCTTTGGTTAGAGTTAATTTGAGGTTTACAAAAATAAGACAGGTTTTTTATTAGAGCTTGATTTACTCGGTCTTGAAAAAAAGTAAGTTGAGTTTGCAAAAGTTTTCTCCATAAAAAAAGCCGTCTATTGACGGCCTCTTTTTAGAGTGTGATTGAAGTCTTTAAAGAAAACAATCACACTTTGAGTGCGATAAATATTGTAGCTATTTTAACGGTTAATTGAGTTTAAATAAACTCATTAAGGCCGTTGCTAACATTTATCTCAACGAATTATAGTTCGTCAGAATGCTCACTTAGGTACTCAGCAACACCGTCTGGAGTATCTTTCATTCCAGCATCACCTTTGTTCCAACCAGCAGGACAAACTTCACCAACTTCTTCATGGAACTGAAGTGCTTCAACCATACGAACCATTTCATCAACGTTACGACCTAGAGGAAGATCGTTAACTACTTGGTGACGAACAACACCGTCAGTGTCAATTAAGAATGCACCACGAAGTGCTACGTTACCTGGGTGAACAATGCCGTATGCTTCCATAATAGAACCACCTAAGTCAGCAACTAGAGGGAACTTAACTGGACCAAGACCACCTTGGTTTACTGGAGTATTACGCCAAGCGTTATGAGTGAACTGAGAATCAACAGAAATACCAACTACTTCAGTACCTAGTTCTTTAAATCTTTCAACACGGTGATCAAATGCTAAGATTTCAGAAGGACAAACAAAAGTAAAATCTAGCGGATAGAAAAACACAACTGCGTATTTACCAGCAATGTGGCTTTTTAGGTTAAAGTCATCAACAATAGAACCGTCTGCTAAGACTGCTGCTGAAGTAAAATCTGGAGCCTGTTTTGTTACAAGAACTGACATAGTTTTCATCCTTATTTAAGTAAATGATTCTGATTAAATTAACTGAAATAGTATAGTCAATTACGGTGGCTTATTCTAGTGAATAACCAACAATTTTGTTTTTTACCAGGCCTGTAAAAAGGTTTGATTCAAGTTTGTCTTCAAACAAAGAGAATTCATTGCATTAAAGCTTTGAGATTAGCTGGCCGATAAAGTTATTGATAAGATAAAAAATGACTCATTCTTTTTTTAGGAATTTGTGTAATGATTTATTTTTAAGTTGTAATACTTTGTTACGTTTCAATTTTTGATTAGGTATATTTTATGTTTATTGTTTACAGCCCTGAAGGGCAGAGCTTTATTGGTGCATTGCAAAACTTACCTGCACTAAAAGTTGATCCTGCTAAACGTATAAATAGAATTGAAGAGACAGAGCTTGAAGGCTTAAAAGTTGATATTAAAAATCGTCAAGATAGTAGTAAAAAAGAAAATAGTGCTTTAAATGCCTATAAGGTAAATCAACAAAGCTCACAGCGAAAAATTATCGTTAAAGTTGCTGAAATAATGAGTTCCCCAGTGATTACGGTAGAAAGTAATAGCTCGTTAGAAGAAGCTTGGCTTTTAATGCAAAAACACAAGATTAAACATTTGCCAGTTTTAAATAATGGTGAATTGGTTGCTATGTGTTCACAAGCTAATTTATTAACAAGAATGATTGTGAGTTCGTCTGGTGAGTTGGAAGGCGTTAAACCTGAAAAGGTAAGTGATGTCATGAAGCCAGAGGTAATTACTACTTCTCATGAAACAGATATTAGGCATATTGCTTTAGCGTTAACTGAGTATCAAATTGATGTATTGGTAATTATGAATGAATATCAAAAGATCTTAGGTATTGTTACTGAGAGTGATTTAATCAGTCGTTTAGCCCAAGAACCTCCCATCGAACTTTATACTTAATTTAACTTGTGTAATTTTAAATTTGGATTTTCAAATTGCATTTTTTTCAAATTTACCAGGCCTTTATACCCCCCTTGCGGGGTGTGGTAAATTTGAATTTTATTGTGAGGTATTGATGAAGCTAATATTGATTAATTCGTTTTGGGTTTTAAGATAGTTGGTTTGGGTATTTTATGAATATGCGGGTAGTCTAAGTTATAGTGCAAACCACGGCTTTCTTTACGGCGTTGAGCACTGATTACCATCAGCTCGGCAACCAGCACTAAGTTTCTTAGTTCTAGTAAGTCACGCGTTAAAGTATGTTGATGGTAATATTCATCGACTTCTTTTTGTAAGTTTTTAATACGTTGACGAGCACGTTTTAAGCGTTTATTAGTTCTAACGATGCCGACATAATCCCACATAACTCGGCGAAGTTCATCCCAATCATGGCTTACTAAAACTTTTTCTTTTGGTTCAGTTGTACCGCTGCTATCCCACGGTCTTACCGGTTCGCGGGTAAACTCGTGAGTTGCAAACTCCTTACTAATGCTTTTTTGTGCCATCTTGGCAAAAACCAAACCTTCCGCTAAAGAATTACTGGCTAAACGGTTGGCTCCATGCAGTCCTGTGTAGGCGGTTTCACCTATGGCATATAAACCGTTTAAATTGGTTTTACCTTCTAAGTCAGTTACAACTCCGCCACAAGTATAGTGAGCCGCTGGCACAACCGGTATTTGTTCTTTAGTGATATCTATCCCCACTTTTTTACAACGTTCGTAAATAGTTGGGAAATGGTTTTGAATGAATTCAGCGGGTTGATGTGTGATGTCTAAATACACACAATCAATACCATGAATTTTCATCTCTTGGTCAATAGCTCGAGCCACAATATCTCTAGGAGCTAAATCGGCTCTTTCATCGTATTTATGCATAAACGCTTCACCATTTGGCAAACGAAGAATTCCTCCTTCACCACGAACCGCTTCACTAATTAAAAAAGAGCGGTCTTTAGGATGAAACAGACATGTTGGATGAAATTGATTAAATTCCATATTACCAACATTACAGCCAGCACGCCAAGCCATAGCAATTCCGTCACCCGTTGAGGTATCAGGATTGCTGGTATATAAGTAGGCTTTGCTGGCACCTCCAGTGGCTAAAACGGTAAACAGAGATGAGATGGTGTAAATACTGTTATCTTCTTGGTTGAGTACATAAGCCCCAATGCAACGATTACGTTTTTGATTTTTGATTAAATCAATAGTCATGTGATCTGGTAGTAATCTAATATTTTTATGACTTTTAACCTTATCAATTAAGGTCTTTAATACCGATTGTCCAGTATGGTCCGCAGCGTGAATCACTCGTCTGTGGCTGTGACCGCCTTCTTGGGTAAGATGAAATGGAAACTCATTTTTTGACTTATCTTGATCATTGTTTTCAATGTGATCAATACTAAAAGGTACGCCAAGCTCAATCAGTTCTTGAATAGATTCGGCGGCATGAGATGCCACAATCGCTACCGCTTTAGGGTCACTTAATCCCGCACCTGCATTTTGAGTGTCTTCTATATGAGCTTGTATGCTATCAAATGGGCCTAAAACGCCAGCAATACCACCTTGTGCATAATTGGTACTGCCTTCTGATAGTGAGCCTTTGGCTAGAATCGTAATGCGGTGTTCTTCAGCCAGTTTTAAAGCAATGGAGAGTCCTGCAATACCGCTTCCAATAACAAGGATGTCAGTATCATGATTTGAGCTATTTTCTGAAAACAAATTTATTCCTTAAGTAAGTAATATGCAGGAGTTAAGAGCTAAGCCAAAAGTCTAGATTTTTAAATGTAGGGTTACGTTTTTTATTAGTCATTTTTTATCTACTAAACATAACATTTATTTTTACTTCACTTATTATACTGGGCTGTAGAGTGATCTAAAAAAGATATTTTACTCAAACATTATAAAATACCGTTGTTAATGCTCATACAATGAACTTTACTTTAAAAATGAAAATCTCTGCATTCATCTTTTGTAAGGCTCTTTTATGATTAGGATTTCACATAATATTGAAACTTGAGGTAATATTCCTTAAATTAAGTATAAAGTGTTCAAGTAAAGCGGGTGCTAGATTTGTACAATATTTGCCAATAGAAGAGATCATTTAAAAAAGGACTAGAATAAACTAATGGAAAATCAAACTGGCCGAATATTGCGAGAGCAAGGCGTTGTGGTTGCCATTGAGGGGCAAGAGGTTTTAGTAGAAACCCAAAGAACAACTGGATGTTCGGGGTGTGCTTCTGCATCTGGCTGCGGTACTTCGGCCTTATCTAAGTTGTTTTCTGGTACCAGTAAAAAACCGATTAGAGTAAAGAAAAGCCTTTCCTGCCAAGTTGGAGACTCTGTTGAGTTAGTATTGGATGAGTCACGATTGCTCCAACATTCATTTATGGCTTATGGTTTACCATTAATTGGACTATTTGTTTTTTCAATTACCTTTTCAAGCCTAGCTGTGCATGTTTTGCAGCTACCTGGTCAAGCAGATTTAGCGGCAATTTTAGGCGGTGCGTTTGGATTATATTGTGGTTGGTGGATAACCCGTAAAATCTATAAGCCTGTTATGCCGGAGTTAAGTAAAGTCTTAGAGCCTTCGCAAGCTGTTATTTGATTTTAATAAAGTAGGGTTTGCTTGATTGATTTAGATTCATTATAGGTTTTCTTAGCGGCCTGATATGTATAGCAATGAGTTTTAACAACAATAGGTCTTAAATAATAGGTTTTAATAATTTAAGTGATGCAGCTTTTAAAAGATGCTTATAGGGAGTCATTTAACTATGAAAAAAACATCCATATTTTTTAGTGTCATTATCAGTGCCTGGATGGTGTTTCAGCCAGTTACCAGTTTTGCCGCTAGTCCTAATAAATACGGCTTGCCTGATTTTAGTCAGTTAGTCGCCGATACGAATCAAAGTGTTGTTAATATCAGCACAACCAAAAAAATTGATCGTCAAGCTATGGCAGAACAATTTAAGGGGATGCCAGAAGAGATGTTACGTCATTTCTTTGGTTTGCCGCAGTTTAGAAACGATCCAAATGGAAACCCGAACCCGAACTCAGACCCTAAAAAAGCTCCAAAGCAAGAAACTCATTCATTAGGTTCAGGTTTTATTATTAGTGAAGATGGCTATATTTTAACTAATAACCATGTCATAGATGGTGCCGACGAAATTATCGTTAGAATGCGTAATCGCCAAGAGTTAAAAGCTAAAGTGATTGGTACAGACCCTCGTACAGATGTGGCTCTAATTAAAATTGATGCACATAATTTACCTTTTGCCAAAATTGGTAAATCAAGTGACCTAAAAGTAGGGCAGTGGGTATTGGCTATAGGTGAACCATTTGGTTTAGATTTTACAGCTACACACGGAATTATTAGTGCTTTAGGACGTGCTTTACCAGAAGATACTTATGTTCCTTTTATTCAGTCTGATGTTCCGATTAATCCAGGTAACTCAGGTGGGCCGCTGTTTAATTTAAATGGTGAGGTCGTTGGTATTAATTCACAAATTTACAGCAAAACAGGCGGTTCCATGGGGCTGTCATTTTCAATTCCAATTGATATTGCTATGAATGTGGTGAATCAGTTAAAGACCAACGGTAAAGTTGCACGTGGTTATTTAGGTGTGCAAATTCAAGAAGTCACTAATGATTTAGCCCAGTCTTTTGGCTTGTCTAAACCTGAAGGTGCCTTGGTAGGGCAAACTTATCCAGATACGGCTGCCGCTAAAGCGGGTATTCAACCAGGTGATATTATTCTTGAATTTGATGGTAAACCAATTAAAAAATCTGCGGATTTACCGCCGATAGTTGGTATGACATCGCTAAAAAAATCAGTAAAAGTGAAAGTGTTACGCCAAGGTAAAACAATCTATTTTACAGTGCATTTAAACTCACTTGATCAAGCTGAAGAGTACACACAAAACTCAAAAGCTCAACCTGATAAAAATAACCGTTTAGGTGCTCTTGTTAAAGAGTTGGATAGTGAATCACTTAAAGCTCTCAATTTACCGTTTGGAGTTATGGTTACTGATGTTCTAGGTGGAGCGGCAGAAAAAGCAGGTTTGCGCAGTGGTGATATTATTGTCACTATTGATTTTAAACCAGTTAAAAGTATAAAAGGTTTGAAAAAATTAATGAAAACCTTGCCAAAAAATCGTTCTTTACCGGTACGAGTTGTTCGTAATAAACGTTCATTGTTCTTACCGTTAGTACTAGATAAGTAACTTTTTAAAGGGTTATAAAATACAAATAAATAAAACGGCAGGGTATTTAGCTTTAAATTTAGATTAAGCAAATGAATCAAGGTGATTTATCAATGCGAAATTGCTTTAATTAGCGTAAAATATCCGCCATTCATTGGTAACCAGAACAGCGTTGTTTACATCTTTTAAAAAATTAGGTAGATAATTGTTGTTTAAGAAGGGGCTGTGGCCCCTTTTTTTTATATTTTTTATTTCATTTGCTTAAAGATTTGAAGCAGGTGAAACGTTTATCATTAAGTTGGAGCTTAAATGTCAGACAGTTTAAAACATATTCGAAATTTTTCGATTATTGCGCACATTGACCACGGTAAATCGACCATTGCAGATCGTTTTATTCACTTATGTGGTGGCTTAACTGATCGTGAGATGCAAGCTCAAGTTCTAGATTCGATGGATATCGAAAAAGAACGCGGCATTACTATTAAGGCACAAAGTGTCACCTTAAACTACAAGGCTGATAATGGTGAGACCTATCAATTAAACTTTATCGATACTCCAGGCCACGTTGACTTCTCTTATGAAGTTTCTCGTTCTTTAGCGGCATGTGAAGGTGCTTTGCTAGTGGTTGATGCTTCTCAGGGTGTAGAGGCTCAAACTGTAGCTAACTGTTACACCGCTATTGAGCAAGGTTTAGAAGTTTTGGTTGTTCTTAATAAAATTGATTTGCCAGCTGCCGACCCTGATCGTGTTATTGAAGAGATTGAAGAAATTATTGGTGTTGAAGCTGTCGATGCCGTTCATGCTAGTGCAAAATCGGGTATTGGTATTCGTGAAACATTAGAAGATATTGTTTTAAAGATTCCGCCGCCAGAAGGTGATACCGATGCTCCTCTAAAAGCTTTAATTATCGATTCTTGGTTTGATAACTATTTAGGTGTTGTCTCTTTAGTAAGAGTGATAGATGGCAAAATTGGTAAAAAAACCAAGATGAAAGTGATGTCAACTAAAGAGGAATATTTGGTTGATGATGTTGGTATCTTTACGCCAAAAAGAACCTCAAAGCCCTTTTTATCTGCGGGTGAAGTAGGTTACGTTATCTCGGGTATTAAAGATATCGACGGAGCACCTGTTGGTGATACATTATGTGATGCTGCACGTGAAGATGTAGAAGCTCTTCCTGGTTTTAAACCAGCACAGCCACGCGTTTTTGCAGGCTTGTTCCCTGTGACTTCTGAGCAATATGAAGACCTACGAGAAGCACTACGTAAACTACGTTTAAATGATGCGGCTTTGCACTTTGAACCAGAAACCTCAGAAGCATTAGGTTTTGGTTTCCGTTGTGGTTTCTTAGGCATGTTGCATATGGAAATCATTCAAGAGCGTCTTGAACGTGAATATGACATTGATCTGATTACAACTGCACCAACGGTTATTTATGAAGTCTTAACCAAAGCAGGTAATGTTATTACTATTGATAACCCTTCAGAATTACCTGATGCAGGGCTTATTCAAGAAATTCGTGAACCGATTATTCAGGCGAATATCTTGGTGCCAAATGAGTATGTTGGTGCGGTAATGAAACTGTGCATTGAAAAACGTGGTGTGCAAAAAGACATGCAATATTCAGGTGGTCAAGTATCAATTAATTATGAGCTACCGCTTAATGAAGTGGTGCTAGATTTCTTTGACCGCTTAAAATCATGCAGCCGTGGTTACGCCTCGATGGATTATGAATTTAAGCGTTTCCAAGCCGATGACTTGACTCGTATTGATTTCATGATTAATAGCGAAAAGGTCGATGCTTTGGCCTTAATTGCACACAGAAGTTTTGCGGTACAAAGAGGTAAAGTCATCATTGAAAAATTACGTGAAGTCATTCCGCGTCAAATGTTTGATGTTGCCATTCAAGCGGCGATTGGCGGTAAAATTATTGGCCGTTCAAATGTTAAAGCCCTACGTAAAAACGTAACCGCTAAGTGTTATGGTGGTGATGTTTCACGTAAAAAGAAACTTCTGCAAAAGCAGAAAGAGGGTAAAAAACGCATGAAATCAATAGGTAGTGTAGAATTGCCACAGGAAGCCTTCTTGGCCATTTTAGACACAGGAGAGTCTTAATTATGAGTTTTGAGTTAATCTTAGTGATTGTAACGGCAATCACGGGTGTAATTGCCTACGTAGATCGTGTAGTTTGGCGTCCTAAGAGACTGTCTGCAATGATGCCTGAAAAAGAGCCAATATTGGTTGAATATGCGCGCTCTTTATTTCCTGTTTTTTTAGTGGTATTGGTTTTACGTTCTTTTATTATTGAACCGTTTAGAATTCCTTCAGGTTCAATGTATCCAACATTACAAATAGGTGATTTTATTGCCGTTAATAAGTTTGCTTACGGAATTAAATTACCGGTATTACAAACTAAAATCATTCCTATCTCAGAACCTCAGCGTGGCGATGTTGTGGTCTTTAAATACCCAAATGATCCAGATGTTGATTACATCAAACGTGTTATTGGTTTACCAGGCGATAAAATTACCTACATTGATAGAACACTTTTTATTAACGGTAAAGTTGTGCCGCAAAAATACATTGGTAAATACCATGGCACAGAATCAAGTGCCATTATGAATGGTGCCTCAGTGGTTCAAGAAACGTTTGATGATGGTAATATTCACCAAATCCTTTTAGATATGGATAAGTCTTCTGCTGATATGAAGACGGTTACCGTACCTGAAGGTCATTATTTTATGATGGGTGACAACCGTGATCACAGTAACGACAGTCGTTTTTGGGGCTTTGTTCCTGAGAAAAACCTAAAAGGTAAAGCTTTTGGTATCTGGATGAACTGGGATGATGGTTTACACCTAAACAGACTTGGAACAGGGATTCACTAACATGGCTAAGTCAAACGCTAAACTCTCTGTTGAACGCATGGCAAAATTACAGCAACTATCTAAAAAATTGGGTTACCAATATAACGATATTGCTTTATTACAGCATGCTCTTACCCACCGCAGTATGGGGGCAACCAACAATGAACGTTTGGAATTTTTAGGCGATAGCTTAGTAAACTTTATGATTGCTGATGTTTTATTTCATCAGTTTAATCGTTTGCCAGAAGGTGATATGAGTCGTGTGCGTGCTCATTTAGTTAAAGGTGATACTTTAGCCGTTATTGGTAAAGAGTATGATTTAAGTGACTACCTCGTACTTGGGCCAGGTGAATTAAAAAGCGGTGGCTTTAGAAGAAACTCCATTATTGCCGATTCGGTTGAAGCGATTATTGCCTCTGTCTATGAAGATGGTGGTTTAGACGTTTGTAGAGAATTAGTCATGCGTTTTTATAAAAAACGCCTTGAAGAGTTAGACCCTAAAAAAGTGGGTAAAGATCCTAAAACACGTCTGCAAGAATATCTGCAATCACATAACGAAGATTTACCAGAATACAGCATTATCAGCGTAAACGGTGCGGCACATGCCCAAGAGTTTACGGTCTCTTGTTATGTAGGTAAATTAAATTCAAAATTTGAAGCAAACGCCTCAAACCGCAGAAAAGCTGAACAAAAAGCCGCAGAGATTGCATTAGAAGCACTGGGCGAACTATAGTTATCTTCAGCTGTTTTTGCTGGCTATTTCAGAAACAATTAAGCTTTTACCAGGCCTGGTAAAAGCTTTTATTTACCGCACTTTATAAATTATAATAAATCATCTAATAGTATGATTATATTGAGAAAAAAATGTCAGATAACGAATTATCTTTAGAAAAAATCCTAGCAGGTTCTGCTGAACAAGATGCAGAAGCGGTTACAGATTACCAAGCTGGCTTTGCCGCGGTAATTGGTCGTCCAAATGTGGGTAAATCCACAATTATGAACGAGATGCTAGGTCAAAAACTCAGTATTACTTCTCATAAACCACAAACCACTCGCCACCGTATTCACGGTATTTACACCACGCCAGAACACCAAATTATTTATGTGGATACTCCAGGTATGCATTTGGGCGGTGAAAAGTCGATTAACGAATACATGAACCGCACAGCCAATAGTGCATTTGCAGATGTGGACGTCATTTTATTTGTGGTAGAAGCAGGGCGTTGGACCAAAGAAGATGCCGCAGTCGCTAAAAAGCTAGAAGGTATTGATACGCCAGTTGTGGTTTTGATGAATAAAATCGATAACTACAAAAACAAAGAAGACCTGTTTCCGTTTATGCAAAAAGTTGGCGAAAACGTCAAGATGGATACCTTAATCCCCATTTCTGCTTACAAGAAAAACGGCTTGGATTTGATTAAAAAAGAAGTGCTTAAATATCTTCCGCATCAAGAAAAAATCTTTCCAGAAGAATATGTTACCGATCGTTCGCAACGTTTTTTAGCTGCAGAAATTATTCGTGAAAAGCTAATGCGTACTTTGGGTGAAGAAGTGCCTTATGGTTCAACGGTTGAAATTGAACAGTTTAAATACGATAAAGAAGAAGACCGTTGGTTTATTAATGCCTTAATTTTGGTTGAAAGAAAAGGCCAAAAACAGATTGTTATTGGTAAAAAGGGAGCTCTCATTAAAGAGATGGGAATACAGGCTCGTAAAGATTTGATAGCACTGCTAGATGGTCGTGTGCATCTAGAGCTTTGGGTTAAAGTCAAAGAAAACTGGTCTGATGATGCTCGTGCCTTAGCCAGTTTGGGGTATGACGATAATTATTCAAGTTAATATTGTCTTAGATTAGGTTTTCTGAGTTATGGAGATAGAACAGTCTGCTTTTGTTCTGCATTCTCGACCTTACAGAGAAACCAGTGCCTTAGTAACTTTTTTTACCCCTGAATACGGCAAAATGAATGGCGTAGTGCGTGGGGTAAGAGGTGGTCGCAAAACCTCATCTCAAAAAACGGCACTGTTACAACCGTTTCAAAAACTCACTATTCAGTGGAGAGAAAAACCCAATAATCGTTCTGATTTAGTTAGTATTCAACAGATAGAAATGGCTCCACTTCGTTTTCCCTTAATGGCTGAAGCTAATATTTGCGGGTTATATATCAATGAATTGTTATACCGCTTACTGTTTCCGCAGGTTGCCACTGAAACACTTTTTGAAATCTATCAGCAAACTTTGTATGAATTACTTGCAGCTAAACAACGTTCTGACCAGGCCTGGTCATTAAGGCAATTTGAATACCAACTGCTTACAGAAATGGGACATGGTATTCAATGCGATACAGATATGAATCAACAAGCTATTTTGCCAGATCAGGATTACTATTTTTACCCACAACATGGTGCGGTATTAGCCACTTTAGACAGTCAAAAACAAGGTGTGCCCATAAAAGGACAATGTTTGTTAGCACTTCAAGATATGCTTTATTGCGAAGCTTGTTTGCCAGATTTAAAACGCTTATTTAGAAGCGTATTAAGCATTTATTTAGGCAATAAGCCGATAATGACTCGCGAACTTTTTAAGTAAACTCTTTTTTTCTGTCTAATACAGTTTTTTTCAATGATATTTCACCGTTAAACGGTGATAATAAGTCACTTAATTTTATTGAGACCTCACTCATTTAAAGGTCTTAACATGTTTATTCACGCTATTTTCAAGGAAAAGTAATGAATCCAATTTACCTAGGTTTAAATATTGATCACGTTGCCACTTTACGCCAAGCTCGAGGGACTCGCTATCCAGACCCTATCAAAGCAGCGTTAGATGCCGAAATGGCAGGTGCAGACAGTATTACATTGCACCTACGTGAAGATAGACGCCATATTCAAGATGAGGATGTGGTTAAAATCTCAGCGATGCGTCAAACCAAAGTAAACCTTGAAATGGCGGCCACTGAAGAGATGGTGCAAATTGCCATTAAGCAACAACCTGAAGATGTGTGCTTAGTACCAGAAAAACGTGAAGAGCTGACCACTGAAGGTGGTTTAGATGTGGCAGGACAAAAAGCTTGGTTAACCGATGTTTGTGCTCGTTTAGCTCAAGCGGGTTGCCGTGTATCTTTGTTTATTGATCCAGATGAAACACAAATTGAAGCTGCTAAAGAAGTGGGGGCACCAGTAATTGAACTGCATACTGGAACTTACGCTGAATTAGAAAATCCAGCAGAAATTGCTGCAGAAATCGCCCGTATTCAACACGCGGCAGAATACGCAAATCGTTTAGGTTTAGTGGTTAATGCTGGGCATGGTTTGCATTATCACAATGTTCAACCAATAGCGGCAATGAAAGAGATTGAAGAGCTTAATATTGGGCACGCTATTATTGCTCAAGCCATCTACTCAGGTTTGCCAGAGGCTGTGAGAGAGATGAAACGTTTAATGATTGAAGCTCGTCAGCAAGCGTATTTAAATGATTCTAGTTCAACTGATGCATAGGCTGTTGCGATGATAGTTGGCGTGGGTACAGATATTGTTGATGTAGAACGTATTGAAAAAGTCTATAAAAAGCAGGGTGATTCCTTTGCTCAACGATTGCTTTCAGAAGCTGAGTTACATGAGTTTACCAATCAACTTTATCCAGAACGATTTTTAGCCAAACGTTGGGCGCTAAAAGAAGCGGTATCTAAAGCCTTGGGTACCGGTATTTCTCAAGGTGTTCGCTTTAAAGATATGACGGTTGCTCACAAAGAGAGTGGTCAGCCGGTTTTAGTCTTAGCGGGCTCAACCTTAGAAAAATCCAATGAGTTGGGTATTACTGACTGGGCGATAAGCATTAGTGACGAAAAGCATCACACTGTTGCTTTTGTGGTCGCAGAACAGCGAACTTAGTAATATAAATTTAATTACGAATAAACCATTCAACAGATATTAGGAGTTTTTTAGCATGAATAAATCGCTTGTTACTAACTTAACAGCAGTAATTCTTATCGTTTTAGGTTACGTTTTAGAGAATACGTTTCTTTTAATGATGGGAATTTTTGCTTTGTCTGGAGCTTTAACCAACTGGTTAGCGATCTATATGTTATTTGAAAAAGTACCAGGCCTGGTAGGTTCTGGTGTGATTCCTAACCGTTTTGAAGAGTTTAAAACAGCCATTAAATCTTTAATGATGGAACAGTTTTTTACTCAAGAAAATATAGATAAGTTTGTTTCTAACAGTGCTCAAAATTCAAAATTCGAGTTAAAACCTATTATAGAAAAAGTCGATTTAACCCCTTCTTATGAACGTCTGGTTGAAGTGATTATGAACTCATCATTTGGTTCAATGTTAGGGATGTTTGGTGGGGCAGATGCATTAACACCGTTAAAAGAACCGTTTTTAACCAATATGCAGAGTTCATTAATCGAAATGACGCAAACCGATGAATTTCACCAAATGCTTCAAGAAGAGCTAGATCAACCCGATGTTATGGCAGATATTCAAGCCAAAGTTGCCGAAATCATTGATGCTCGTTTAGAAGAGCTAACGCCTCAGTTGGTTAAAGAGATGGTGCAAAAAATGATTAAAGAGCATCTTGGATGGTTAGTTGTTTGGGGTGGTGTATTTGGTGCTTTAATTGGCCTAATCACTACTGCACTTATGATGATGCCGTTATAACACTTCAAAACCGATTCGTATCTCAAAGCTAAATTACCAGGCCTGGTAGTTTAGCTTTTTGTATTTATATTCACACCATCATATATTTTAATTTTTAAAAAAGACTCTGCTTATGGTCATGACAGCATTTCCAATTTGGGCGTTACTCTTAAGTGGTTTAGCCATGGTTTTTCCGCAACTATTTGTGGATTTGAAATCATGGATTGTCCCTTTACTAATGCTGGTTATGCTCGGTATGGGGTTAACGCTTAAGTGGCAAGACTTTCAGCAGGTTTGGCAGCATCGGTTTGTGGTGGCTTTAGGTGTTGCCATCCAATTTTTGGTTATGCCATTTGCCGCTTGGCTGCTCTCTATGTTATTTGGGCTCTCTTTAGAGCTCACCATTGGCATGATGTTAGTAGGTGCAACCGCAGGAGGTACCGCTTCTAATGTCATTGCGTATTTGGCAAAAGGTGATGTTGCTTTATCAGTTAGCATGACACTAATTTCTACTTTAGCCGCTGTTTTTTTATTGCCGTTATTAACATGGTTGTATATTGGCCAAAAAGTGGATGTGCCAGTGATGTCTATGTTGATGATGTTACTAAAGTTGATTGTGTTGCCGATTTTAATGGGCATGGCAATTAATCATTTTTGGCATGCTAAACTACAAAAAGTGTTGCCTTTGTTTCCGCTGTTTTCTATGGCTGTGATTTTATTAATTATTGCTATAGTGGTAGCGTTAAATGCTAATAATATTGAAACCGTTGCCTGGACGGTGATTGCGGCGGTGATATTGCACAATTTAATTGGTATGACCTCTGGATACTATTTAGCCAGAAAGTTTGGTTACGATTCTGTAATTGCCAGAACGGTTGCAATAGAAGTGGGTATGCAAAACTCAGGCTTAAGTGTGGCTTTAGCCCTTAAATATTTTACCGCCGCTAGTGCTTTGCCAGGGGCGGTGTTTAGTATTTGGCATAATATTTCAGGATCGGTTTTTGCCAGTTATTGGCAAAAGAAAGATAAGTCACCTAAGTAATCATTTAATGAGTCAACTAGTCAACTAGCGACAGCAGCCTTATTTTTGAGATAACTAAATCTTACTTATAAAAGAGAATTACCAGGCCTGGTAAAATTTTAAAAATTTAAACCTCATTGGCTTAAAGGCTTTACAGAATTATGTATTTTTTTGACCGAGCTTTCCGTTCATTTTTTCTTGGTGGAGCGATCTTTGCCACCATTTCCATGCTTGTTTGGTGGCTTAATTATCCTGTACTAAATGCAAGCTTAAAGCTAACCAGTTTTTCAGGTATTTCTCCTATTTATTGGCATGGTCATGAGATGGTTTTTGGTTACGCCTTGGCAACGGTAACGGGTTTTTTACTTACCGCAGTAATGAACTGGACGGGTTTAAACTCAGCTTCTGGTAAGTGGTTGGCGGGTTTATTTGTTTTATGGTTATTAGCACGTTTTGGTTATTTGGTTGATCTACCTATCCAATACATTGCCATTGCTGATATCGGCTTTACCATAGGTCTATTTTTACACTTCTTTATACCCGTGTATAAAACCAAACAGTGGAAACAAGCTGGTTTAGCCGTTAAATTCTTTTTGCTAATTTTCGCTAATACTCTCTATTATTCAGGTGCGTTAGGCTTACTGCAAAAAGGCGAGTACTGGGGCATGATAGCTGGGCTGTTTTTGGTCTTGGCCATTAATTTAACTATGATGCGTCGCTTGATTCCGTTTTTTACCGAGAAAGCTTTAGGATTGCCAGAAAAAGTGAATGAAAAATGGCTTGATGCATCAGCAGTAGGCGGCTTTTTAGGGTTAATGATTGTCGTAATGTTTGCACCCAACCATTGGCTAATCACTGTTATAGCATTTCCGCTTGGGTTTATTCATAGCTGGCGTTGGTTAAAATGGTATCACCCTAAAATCTGGAAAATCACACTACTTTGGCCGTTACATGTCTCTTATGCCTTTATGATTTTAGGGATGTTTTTGTATGGGTTTGTTGGCTTGAAAATGGTCAGTGAGTCTTTAGCCATTCACGCTTTAGCCGCTGGTGGTATCGGTTTATTGTGCTCATCAATGATGGCGAGAATCTCTTTAGGACATACCAATAGAAATGTATTTGAACCTCCTAAAATAGTCGTTGCAGTATTTGCTTTGTTAACGATTACCGCTATTGTTAGAGTTATTTTACCGTTGGTAGATGCCAGTCACTATGTTTTATGGATGCATCTCAGCCAATGGGGTTGGGCGATAAGTTTTGCCATTTTAACCATTGTCTATTGGTCAATTTTAACTAAGCCGAGTCCTATAAAAGATAGCGGAATCAGGCTGTGATATTTAATGTTATAGATTATGGGTTCATTATTTGAATTCATTATTTAAATTCATAATCTATTACTCATCATTAAGTCTTAATATTAAAAACTTGTTTTCTAATCATTAAACCTAACATATTGCCAAATAACGCAAACACTAACCATACCCATCCGTGTAAACTGCCAGAGGCAATACCGCTAAAAAAAGCCCCAATATTACAGCCAGAAGCCATAACCGCACCAAACCCCATAATGGTACCGCCAATCATACTCGCGGCTAAGGCTTTTGCACTAATCTTTACCTTTATTCTTGGGTGAATTAGTGAGGCAATAAAAGCCCCTAAAATGACGCCTATCGTTGTTAAACTCACGGTGTTTTCAAACAGTCCTTGATTCATTCGGGTACTGTTTTCCATGGTGTAATCCCAAAATGTCCAATCAATAGAAAGACCAAATAAATCAATTAAGCTCGTTCCCCAATACGGAAAAACTGAACTAATAGACCAAGGTGTACCTGATATAAACAGCAGCGAAGCATTTAAAAATGCCAAGCTGATGGCTGCGGCTAAAAACGGGTGTGTCTTTAAAAAATGCTGTTTAGCGATTAAAGGTTGATAATCTTGATGATGGCGTTGCTCTAAACGTTTTAATAACAGATACAAAAATGCCAATAAAAGCAGTTGAATCAATAAACCTAACGCCCAACCAAACTGACGTTGAAAAGCAAAGGGTTCAAAAACAGGTAATTGATTCCAGTCAGCAAAAGTCATGGCTGCCAAGCTGCCGCCAATAATCATAAACAGTAGGGTAGAGAACGACATAGCCTGTAACTGGCCCACTCGGTTAAGTGTACCTGAGGTGCATCCACAGCCAATTTGCATGCCTATTCCAAAAATAAATGCCCCTAATGGTATGGCTAAACTCAATGGGCGAATAAACCCAGTAAAGGTTTGCTCGTGCCAAGCTTGTAGGGCTAAAAGCGGGGCAAACAAGAGTATCGCTATAGCTAACAACCAAATAATTGATCGCATACCTGCGGTGCGTTTTTCTGTAATAGAAGAGCGAAAACTACTGCTAAAACCAAACTGAAAGTAATTTAAACTAGCACCCAAAAGAGCACCAATTAATATTAAATTAAAGGTGAATAGTTGGCTATTTTGCATAACGTTATTTAGAGCAAACACCCATAATGGTGACGTTAAAAGCAAAATGTAGAGAAAAAATTTTGTGCGATTCATAAACATATCCCAAGATTGATAAAGATATGTTAATAAGTTTTGTTTATTAAGTATAATTAATAAAACTAATGGCTATATTGGTTATAACCACTGTTTTAAAGATCGTTATGCCCATTGTTATTTGTAGGTTCAAAGTAGAAAAGTAATTTACCAGGCCTGGTAAATTACTATTTTAAAAGAGACGTTAATCTTTTTGATTAATTATTGATACGTGTTTTTGTGGTTTTGTTGTTTTCAACAGCATCACTAGGGTGATTAATAATGGATTCACCTTCTACCAGGCCTGATAAAATTTGCACACTTAAACCATTGCGTTGACCAACTTTTACCTCTTGTCTTATTGCGGTGTTATTTACATTTTTAAATACCGCCCAGCCATCTTTGTAGCGAAATAAAGCACTGGAAGGAATTTGTAATACATCGTCTTGTTGCCACAGAATAAATTGAGCTTCCACGCGGTAACCATCACCCAAACGTTGCCACTCTTGTGTTGCAGAGGTAAAGTCACATATCACCCATACACGTTGTTCTTCTACTCCTAAAGCTGAAACTTTGGTAAAACCAACTGGTTCAATCACTCTTACAACACCCTCTAAAGGTTGTAAACCTCCCCAGCGGTCAAATAATACTTTCATACCTGGTTTGATTTTAACGGCGTCGGCAGATAGTACATCAACTTCTACTTCTAATGCAGTTGGATCACCCACCTCCAATAATGCTTCGCCAGTGATAACAGGGCCTTCACATTTACGAGCGACTTTTAAAATTTTGCCATTAATAGGTGAATTAACAGGTACACGCTCTAGGTTATTATTGTGGGGTTGCGCAGCGGAATAGTTGAGAATCGTCTTGGCTGATTGCAGTTCAAATTGAGCCACCTCAACCGCAAAAGTAGCCGAGCGTTGTTGGCTTTGTGTTGTCAGTGCAGCAGTTTTTGTTTCATCAAAGGCTTCTTGAGAAATTAAGCCTTTGGCTAAAAGCGGTTTATATCGTTTGAGTTTATCACTAGCCAGTTTAGCATTGGCTTTTGCTAAAACCACTTGCTGTTTGGCCGCTTGCAGAGCAGAATTGGCAACCGACACTTGAGCTTGTGCTTGAGCTCGGCTTCTGGCATCCAATACTTGAGATTCTAATGGGCTGATATTAAGTAGATTTTGGCCTTGAGTTACGGTGTCACCCACTTTTAAATGCATACGACAAGTCATTCCATTAATGGGCGAGGTAATCACATAACGGTCAATGACTCGAGTTCGGCCATCTTCTTGAATGCTGACGGTAAGCGGAGCTTTTTTAACTTTAACAACCTCTACCATAATTGGTTTTGGCCAAAAACCCCAGATTAGCATTGCGATAATCAAAATGAGAGTAACCAGAATACCTGGGTGTTTAAGTAGGGTTGAATTTTTAAATGGGTTATTCATAGTTAAACTCTTAATTTTTGCTGTAGATCGTTTGGATATTGACCGTTTTGTTTTTTAATCTTTATCTTTATTTATTCTTTGGCTTTTAATACCGATACCATATCAAGCTGTCCAAGATTTCGCCATATCATAAAACCAGAAAGTAGCGATGAAGCTAAAACCACAAGTGCGGCTTTGGCATAGACATCGTTTTCTAGAATAAGTGGAATTCGATACAGATCACTATTAAATTGGAAGGCCAAATATCCACACAATAGATAACCAATCACAAAACCAAGTGGAATCGCCAAAAGGGTTAATAAAGCTTGCTCACCCAATAAAATATAGGCAATTTCTGAACGATGAAATCCTAATACTCTTAAACTAGCCAGTTCTCTACTGCGTTCAGATAACGCAATTCGCATACTGTTATAAACTACCCCAAAAGCGATGCTTGCCCCTAGTAAGGTTGAGATAAAACTAAAGAATAAAATGGTATCATCCATGGTTTCATAAAAACCTTCAATGGCTGATTTTTGCTGTACTACGCCCGCAATTCTAGGCATGTTTTTTAACTGGTTATACACCGATTTTTGGTACTTTTCATCCACTTGTAAATAAGCACCAGAAATGACATTTCCTTCTTTTAATAAGCGGTTTAGGGTGCGGCGTTGCATATAAACATTTAAACCCAAATATTGTTTTACTGTACCAATAATGGGGACATGAATAGTGGGGCGATTGCCTTCTAAAACTTCAATTGTCAGAATATCGCCCACTTTAATATGTAACTGTTGAGATAGGTAATCGGTAATAATCACGCCTTCTTGCGGTACGCTGATTTTATTGAGCTTGCTATCTAATAAATCCGTTAAAAAAGACTTAGGCTCAACGCCACTGATTGAGCTACGATATGAACGGTGTTCAAATTTGAGGTTAGCCGGCACATTTCTAAAGCCTTCTGCCAATTCAACGCCTTTAATGCTTTTTAAAGAGTACAGCGATTTGGTTGCGGTAGGTTCTGCATACAAAGCCATTAAATCTTCATGTTGGCTCATATTGTATTGCACATCAACCATTTCATTAATGGCACCTTCCTGGAAACCACTAACCATCATAATGCCGCATGCCATACTAATGCCGAGTGTGGTTAATAATGATTTAATCGGGCGGCGTTCAATGTGTCGCAAAATCATTCTAGACGGTTGAGAAAACTGATTTTGTAAGCCAAAACGTTCTATAAATGTGGGGTGATAGCTGGCCGGAGCCTGGGCTCGCATGCCTTGAGCAGGTGGTAACTTTATCGCTTTATAAACGGCATGCAACGTGCCCATTAAAGCCACTGCAAAACTCACTAACACGGCTGAAGCAATCACATGCGGTTGCACTATATAATTCATATAGGGCAGGCTGTACACATCCATATAGAGTTGGCTCATGCCTTTGCCCATCCAAATGCCCAAGGCTGTACCTATAATAATCCCCAAAGAGACAATCATTAATACCAATTTACTGTAATGAATGCCAACCGCAAGATTGCTGTAACCAAAGGCTTTAAGTACTGCGATTTGTTCTCGTTCAAGCGAAATTAAACGGCTAATAACCACATTCAGTAAAAAAGCAGCAACCCCAAAAAAGATAATGGGAAATAGGGTGGCCATGTTTTTGAGTTGTTTTAACTCTTCCGTTAAAAAGCGATTTGAAAGTTGATCTTTACGTGCGTAAGCACCTATACCGCCATACGGTTTGAGTATTTGGTCAAGGCGGTCAATAACATCTTGTGTATTGGCCCCTTTTAGCAAGGTTAAGGTGACGTTATTAAAGGCGCCTTGCATATCATAAGCACTGGCTAAAGGCGCTCGTGCCATCCACATTACCCCATAGCTTTTATAGTCTGGAAACATCGCACCAGGAGCAATTTGATAAATATATTCCGGAGAAAGCCCAGTACCTATAATGGTTAAACTTTTACTACGTCCATTAATATTGGCTCTGATTTTATCGCCAGCTTTTAATTTGTGAGCATCGGCAAACTCTTCACTGAGAATGATTTCATCATCATGACCAGGTTCAATAACCCGTCCATCACGTAGATAGATTTGATTAAGTAAGCCACGTGGATTATCGCTAGTACCAGTAATACTATTATCAGGCAGAGAGATTAAATGTCCGCTTACAGGGTCGTTATAACCCGCAATCTCTAAATTTACGTAACTCACCACACGGGTTTCTACCTTATCAACGCCTGGTATTTCTGCAATACGTTTAGCAACCGAGAGAGGGGCGCGTTTTAGTGATGAAAAAACATCTGCAAAATGGTGATCCTGATAATAGCTAGCACGGCTTTGATAGAGTGAATCATAGGTACTTAACGACATAATAAAAATGGCCACACCACTCACAATCACCATAGCAATAGCTAAGGCTTGCATACGCATCTTCCAAAGTTCTCGCCACAATTTAATATCAATTGCATTCATAAAGTTATGTTGCTCATTAATGTGTTGTTAATGAATATATCGCTGATTATTGTTTTGTGCATTATTGTCTTGTCATTTTTATCTGCAATGCAAAGGGAGCTAAGTCAGTTTGTTATTACTGTTTGTTATTACTGTTTGCTAACTCTTATCAAGCCATTACCAGGTTAATTTTTGGGGATCAATTCGTGTTTCGTTGGTGTAACTTTTGATAATTTGTCCATCTGATAAGCTAATCACTCTATCGGCCATTTCAGCAATGCCGGCATTATGGGTAATGACTGCGGTGGTAGTACCTAATTCTTGGTTCACACGTTGTAACGCTTCTAACACTTTTATTCCAGTTTGAGAATCCAAAGCTCCCGTGGGTTCATCGCATAATAAGACATCAGGGTTTTTAGCAATAGCACGGGCAATGGCTACACGTTGTTGTTCGCCACCAGAAAGTTGAGCAGGAAAGTGATTTAATCTTTCACCTAATCCAACAATCTCTAAAGCCTCTTCAGGTGTCATTGGATTTTTAGCAATTTCAGTGACTACCGCCACATTTTCTCGAGCAGTTAAACTGGGAATAAGATTATAAAATTGAAAAACAAACCCCACATTATAGCGACGGTATTCAGTCAGTTCATGCTCACTGGCTTTACTTAAATCGATGGTTTGAATAGTTTGGGTGACTTTATCTGAATTATGATAAAGCACCGTACCAGATGAGGGCGTATCTAAACCACCCAAAATATTGAGTAGGGTTGATTTACCGCTACCAGAAGCCCCAAGCAAAACCGTTAATTCACCTTGATAAAGCTTTAGATTGATTCCGCGTAATGCATGCACATCAACCTCACCCATTTGGTAAACTTTGGTGATGTTTTCTACTTCAAAAACCGTATTGTCCGCGTCGGCTGAAAGGGCTACTTTTGATTGCATAATCTAATCACGTCTTAACTATTTCACATTTGAGCTATTTTATAAAAATGCCATCAGTGTAGCCAATGTGTAAATTGATATTTTGGGCTAACTTGATGGTTTAATTTGATGGTTTAACTTGATGAGTTAACGTTAAGTATATATGAGACGAGTCAAACTAAGGGGGATTGTTTATTTATAAATTAATGTAAATCAAGAGATTGGCAAGGATTGGTAAGGCCTGTGTAAAATAGAATTACCAGGCCTGGTAAAATGAACAAAGCTTAATTGAATCTAGTTCATATTTCAGCTAAGCATAATTTTAAATTTAAACCACTAAATCAATCTGCTGAATGGTTCCCGCTTGCCCGGTTTCATGCAGAAAAACACCTGAACTTTTAACTTGACCGTGTTGCTGATTGTTAGAGTCGTTAAGTGCAAATTCAGTTTGTATGTTTTGTAGATTAATCGCCCCAACATTTAACTCCAATAAACCAGATAATTGATCAAAACCGTTTGGATTCTTTTGCCAAATTTGCAGTTGGCTGAAAATACTGTCATTCTCATCAATCCAACCATTACCATCCTCGTCATACTGACTGAGTTCGCTAAATCCATTACCTGTTAAAGCTCCAAACAGCTCAGAACCATCATTAATAACGCCATCTTGGTTTTTATCTAAAGCCAAGAAGCCAGAATTACTGTCAACAAATGAGATGTTATCTTTTTGACCATCTGCATCTAAATCAAATGCAAATTTATCCACGGTCAAAGAAGTTGGTTGGCCATTTAAATTAATCACTAAGGGGTCTTTAAAGATGGCTCCTTGTTGTTTTTCAAAGCTAAATTGCTGACTAAACTGGCGTGACATGCTGGAACTTAAATCAAAATTGATTGAGCGGCCATCTTCGGTAGTTACATTACCACTTGCTTGAAAATGGCTGTGCTCTTCTTCATGAAACATCTCTTTCCATGACCAACGTTGTCCACTAGTGGGTGGTGCTGTATTGATGCTTGAGTTTTTAGCCTGTTGTGGTGCAAAGGTTGAAGTGTCGTTACTCTGTTTTGGCGAATCGTTATAACCATACACCTCTAGTCTGAATTTTTTGCCTGTTAATCGCTCCAATAACGCTTCTATCGCAGCAATCATTTTTTGTAAATTAGGGGGCAGTTGGCTTCTTGGTCCTGAAGATTTACCATCAACCTGATTTAGATTGTTCAACCCTTGTGTTTCTTGCTGTGCTAAAGGCGTGCGGCTATTAAGTTGCCGTTGGTGATTTTCTAAGGCACTGGGTTGAATAGAGAGCGTTTTGGTATTTTGCTGAGTCTGTGTAAAGTTCATCGATTGTCGTGTAGCAAGTTGACCGTTAATAAACGTCTCATGTACACGTTCACTTTGTCTTTGCTGCAAAAAATGATGTTGCGATTGCAATTGTATATTCTGGTCTTGTATTCTCATGAACCTATCCTGTTTTATATTGTGGATTAAAGGTTCCCTTGATTAATTTGTTATTATTTTTGGTTATATTTTTTTATATTTTTTTATATTTTTATAAATAGATATAACGGCAACATATTAAAAACTTTAGAAAAAAATTAATAATATAAAATGATTAGAGTCGTAATTGTTTAAGCATTCTATTGTTTGATTAGGTGTTTAAGTATTTGTTTAATATGTCTCCATAAAGGTTTACCAGCCAGAAGTAAATCAATATAAAAGCCACTTCATCTGCAATAATAAATGCAGTATTAATGCCTGTAGATTTAGCTAAGCTATAATTAAATAGTGAAGTAGCAAATACGGTTATTCATATCACGCTAGATAAGCCAATTAAAATATATTCAATCAAATAGTTAGGGTAGCTTTAATGAAATCTAAAAATCAATTTTGTACTTTACCAGGCCTGGTAAATTCTGTTTTTAGTCTTTTATTATTCAGTATTTTACTGTTTAGCGTTATCTCTCTTACTGCATGTAGCCGTGCTAAATTGCCGGCCTTACAACAAGGTGATGTGATTGTTGCTTTTGGTGACAGCCTAACAGCTGGCTATGGAGTTGATAAAAAGTACAGTTATCCAAATGTATTAGCTGATATGACAGGATTAAAAGTAATCAATGAAGGGGTTTCAGGAGAGACTACCATTCAAGGTTTGCAGCGTTTAGCCAATGTTTTAGAGAAATATTCACCCAAACTCGTTATTTTGTTAGAAGGCGGTAATGATGTACTTCAAAAAGTCCCTGAGTTACAAATCAAAGCCAATCTAGCCAAGATGATTCAAATCATTCAAAATAGCGGTTCAGCGGTTTTATTGGTAGGAGTTCCTGAGAAAAAACTGTTTGGCAGTTCATTAGAATTATATGCAGAATTAGCCAACGAATTTAACATACCACTAGAAGATGATATTGTGGCAAACCTTATGAAAAGGTTATCCATGAAGTCAGACTACGTGCATTTTAATCAGCAAGGTTACCAAGCCATGGCAGACGCAATTTATAAACAATTACAAAGCAGTGGTGCGATTAATTAGAAATCCTATTTGACTTTTAAAGCTCTCCAAAGCTAAACGGAAAATAACAAAGAAACATGAAAACCAAACTAATCACCAAACAAGGTTTTAAAAAACTCCAAGCTGAACTGGACGAACTTTGGCGTAAAGAACGTCCAGAAGTCACCAAAATTGTCACCTGGGCAGCCAGTCTTGGAGACAGGTCGGAGAATGCAGACTACCAATACAATAAACGTCGTTTAAGAGAAATCGATCGCCGAGTACGCTTTTTAAGAAGATTCTTAGAAGAAGTAAAAATTGTTGAATACCATCCACAACAAGAAGGCAAAATCTTTTTTGGTGCTTGGGTAGAGCTGGAAGACGAAGAGGGCACAACACTTAAAATCAAAATCGTTGGTCCAGAAGAGATTTACGGTGCAAAAGACTATATCTCGATAGATTCTCCCATGGCCAGAGCCTGCATTGGCAAAACCGTTGATGATGAAGTGGTTGTAAATATACCAACGGGCAAAAAAACTTGGTTTGTGAATGCGATTAGTTATAACCAAGAATAATGATTTAACCCACCTAAAATAAGTTTGAATTTATTAAAATCAAATCAAACCATTTTTAAGCTTCTAAGAACTCAAATATTTCAATTCAAAAAGCAATTTACCAGGCCTGGTAAATTGTGAATTTGTAAAAAGTTACGCTACGGCTTTAACAACCTTTCAACATAGATATATTAAAGTTATTGGCGATAATGCCGTATAAACTATGGATTAATATATTTGATATATCAAACTTAAATTGATTAGATAAACTCTATATTCAAAACATTTCAATTGATAATTAATATTTAGCCACTACTATAAGCAAGCTTATGCATAAGCGACTTCAATAAGCAGAGATTTAATGAAAAGAAATATTTGGACAGTTTATTATTTAATACTTTTTTTTAGCATCATTGGATTGCTCGGATTAGCTTATGCGAAACATTCGGAACTACACCAAAAACTGTGTGCACAGCAAGTTGCTTCGTTAAAACTCATCACTAAAAGTATTGAATCGAGTCTAACTGAAAATGAATTACTTCTTGATATTTTAGGTTCGCGTTTACTTGAAAATGATTTATATACCGATACTGAAAAAACTCATTATCTATTAAAAAAAATGCTGGCTACTAAACCAAGTTTAGTGGGTTTTGGTCTTCTAGATATTAAAGGAAACTTTATTGCCGTCAGTGGCAATCTTGATGTCTCTCATTTACCAAACCTACTTAAAATCCCTGATACTAAAGAAGACTTTAACGCCACTCTTAACAGTAACAAAATGGTCATAGGACGAACCTATTTTTTCAGCGGTGCTAATGATTGGGTGATACCTCTAAGAAAAACTTTGCGTGACCAGAACGGTAAACCGATTGCTGTCATGGCGACAGGTTTAAAAGTAAAAGATCTAGCTAAGGTAAATGGTTTACCTCAACAGAATGAATTAAGACTTGCTATGATTAATGCTCGGAGCAAATATCGAGTTTATGTCAATGATATTGATGAAAGTTTTTTTCATAAAGCTTATGAAAACGCTATTACAGACGATGATTTAAAATCAATAAACGAGGTGATGGTTGATAAGTACGGGTTTACTCTTAAAGAAATCAAATTGAAGTTACCTGATACTGCCGTTAGCGGGGAAGCAATAGATACCTTAACTAAAGAGCCTGTAATTGGTTCTTTAATATACAATTCAAAATATGATCTTTGGATTACTCTAAAGCAGGCTGATTCATTTTTAAGAAATGATTTTGTACATTATCTTGAAGTTTATCTTTTAATATTTTTGATTGTTCATCTTATATTTATTTGGCTAGTAAAACGTATTCATGATAACGAAGCCTCATCCTTAAATAAACTTCAGTATCAAGCTGATCACGATCCTTTAACAGGATTATATAATCGATACTATCTTGAAAAAGAGTTTCCCAAACTACTAACCGAACAAGCCAACGATATTAGTTTGCTGTTTGTTGATTTAGATAATTTTAAGCATATTAATGATACTTTTGGGCATACTGCGGGCGACAAGCTTCTTCTTCAAGTAACACAAAGACTTAAAACATTTTCGTCATATGCTCAATACATTATTCGCTTTGGTGGTGATGAGTTTGTTGTGGTTATGAAAAATCAAACACAACATGACTTTAATATCGCAAAACAAATTATTGAGACAATTAGCGTCAGTTATTTAATTGATGGCATTAATTTCACTATTGGTGCAAGTATTGGTATTGCTAGGGATAAAGGGAATAGCTGTACTTTAAGCAATTTATTGAGCCATGCTGACTTAGCTCTATATGAGGCAAAAAACTACAAAAATTGGGTAGAGGTTTTTTCTGAAAATTTGCAGTTAAAATCACAAAAACGATCCGCTATTGAGCACCACTTGAGAACGGCCATAGAGAATAATGAAATTTATCTAAACTACCAACCACAAGTAAATAAAGATGGAGAACTGCATGGGGTTGAGTGCCTTGTTCGTTGGCAGAGCCCTAATTTAGGATTTGTGCCACCTAATGAATTTATTCCCATTGCCGAAGAAATTGGCCTTATGCCATTACTAGGGCAACGTATTACAAACCTTGCATTAACGGAAATTGGGATGCTTCAAGAAAAATTAAATGGTCGTTTTCAAATATCCATTAACGTCTCCATTAAACAGTTTATGCAAGAAAACTTTTTTGAAGAATTCATTTCTTGTGTACAAAAAAGTCGTATTCCATTTAAGTACATCACGCTTGAAATTACTGAATCGCTTCTTATTGAGGATATCGATTTTATTCTTTCAATGCTTCACCAATTCCGTCGAAAAGACATCTCTATTTCATTAGATGACTTTGGAACGGGGTATTCATCTCTTAGTCTATTAAGACAACTTCCTATTCAAGAGCTTAAAATTGACAAAGCTTTTGTAGACGATATTTTAGATGACTCAAAAGATGCTACTTTAGTGAAGAATATCATCAATATCGGAAATGAATTTGGTATGCATACCTTAGCGGAAGGTGTTGAAACAAAAGAACAAGTTGAGCAATTAACTCATTTTGAATGTGACTTATATCAAGGTTACTTTTTCTCTAAACCAATCAATATAAAAGACCTAGAAGCTTTTATTAAAAAATAGCCTATATAACAGGAATTAGATCAATCGAGTCTGACCCCATTGAGGTTTGACCCCATTGAGGTTTTGAAAGTAAATTATTAAACCCAATTTACCAGGCCTGGTAAATTGGGTTTAGATATTGATAGGTATTGATAGGTATTGATAGATATTGATAGATTTGTTCTTTTAAGCAGAGTAGTTTGCATGGATATGCGTCTGTAGCTTATTCGCTCTTTTCTGGATACCAGGCAGATTTTTCTGCTTTTTTGTATAGTTCTCTAAAGGTATCGTGTATGTCCTTTATCCAATCTTGATCTTTGGCTTTTGCACAGCCGCCTAGTCTATTTAGGTTTTTCTTAAAATCAATTTCTAATGCCTCTTTTTCGGCACGTGCATCTGGGTTAATAAATTCTTCTATGAAGTTATTGGCGGTGATGCTGTATTTGGTGATGTACAAACGATTCACTTTGTTAAAGTTTCTGGCAACGCTTATGCCACGACAACGCGTATTGTAAAAGTCTAGCTGTAACGCTTTTATGACTAAATCTGAATGTAATTGAAGTTCTGGCTGCTCAATGTTATTGGTTTCGGCTGTTTCACTAGTCTCATTAGCGAAAGTATTTACTGAAAACAGACTGAAAGAGGGGATGAAAACAGCTATAAGCAGTAATTTGTTTATTGTTTTAAATACGTTTTTTAGTTTGTAAGTAACCATATAATTTCCAATAAGGGCTCATTGTAAAATCCTGAGTAACATTAGTTTACTGGATATGCAGGGTGTTTTGAAAGCGAATAGAGATTGAGTGAGTCTTAAGAGTTTTGATTTATGTTTTTTATAGACTAAAAAGCCTCAAGCAACTGGGTTGTTTGAGGCTTTTTGTATTTTCTTGGTGGGCTTTTGAACTATTTTACTAGTTGTTTTACCCAAGCTTCCATCGTGTCGTTAGCGATAGGGTTTGGAGCTTCCATAAAGTTCACGATAAAACGGTCACCCATATCGGTTACACCAATTGAACGTGGACGAACAGCTACTGGATCCGCAGACGGTAGTTGAAAACCAAAACAAAGAACTAGGTTTTGTGCATCTACAATGCCTTCACCAATTTCACCATTAATGCTTTTTGTGTGGCTAAAGTGATCAAAACGAGCGATGTTAACCGCTTTAGGATCTGCTTCTACTTGTGCGTGTAAGAAGTCTAAGATAGCTGGTACTGAATCAAATTTAGACTCTGCTTTAGTGAATTCAAGAGTAAAAATTGGGTATTTTTCTTTAAACATTTTTTGTTGCATGTTGTTTTCCTTAATGTAGCAAAGCTAACTTAGCCAATAAAGCGGGCTTTACTGGCTAAGTTAGAGTTTTGTTTTTATAAAAGATGAATTGTTTGTAACTAAAAAATTTAGTCACAAACTGTAATAGTTTTTGTTGTTGATCTTATCGGTACTGGCGAAGATACATCCATTCAAACAGACGTTTACCAATATGCAGTAAACGGCAAGGAGGAAGTAGAGTAGTGCCTTTTTCTGTACGTTTAATCAAGATACCGTGGGTTAATGTATCTACAATACAAATTAACTCATGCTTGAATTCTTCAAAGTTGGTTTGACCATTGAGTGATTTCACAAGATTTCTTGATGCAGTGACCGCTTGGATATCCGCAGCATGTGCTTGTTTTGCTTGCCAGTCAGGGCCAGGGAAACTACCTGCATCACCAGCAACGTATACATTGTTGTAACCTTCAACTTGAGCAAACATATTGGCTACAATCATGCCACCTTCTGATTTAGGCAATTCAGAGTTTGCTAACCAAGCAGGCCCTGTCATTCCTGGCATAAACAGGATTAAATCGGCATCAAATTCTCCACCTTCGGTTTTGACTTTATTTGCTTCAAAACCAACCATTTTGTTACCTAAATGAGTTTCAATGCCTTTTTTAGCCATCATTTTGACGAGATTGCCAGGCACTTTTGGCCCAAGGCGTTTACCTGGTTCTGGAGCAGGGTTAAAGAATATAATTTTAAATTTATCACGACGACCTTGGCGACGAAGCAGGTTGTCTATACCAAATAAAAACTCAAACATTGGTCCACCACGCATAGCAGAAGGTTCTTTAGGATTGCCTCCAAAACCGATCGCAATGGTTCCGCCACTCATTCCATTTAGACGTTCTTTAATTTTATTTGCGGCATCAATTCCTTCACAAGGCGTAATGGCATGTTCGATGCCAGGTAGTTTCTTTATAAAACGACCGCCTGTGGCAATAATTAAACCATCATTATGGTATTCACCTTCAGAGGTCACTACGGTACGACCATCATTAATCACATTTTCAACACTCGCTTGAATAAATTGAACTTTTTGACGATTGAAAAAATTATGTAAATCAATGCGAAGATCTTCACCTTTACGAAGTCCTGACGGCACCCAGATTAAACTTGGGTAATATAAAAAAGACTCTTGAGGAGCAATAACGGTAATGTTTGCTAAGGGTGCATTTTTACGAGTTTCTTTAATTGCCGTAAGAGCGGCAAATCCTGTGCCTAAAATCGTTATGTTCATGAGTGATAATCCATTAGTAATTTTTGACCTATTATAAGATAGTCTTATGGTCTTGTATTGTGAATTTGATTTAAATTTATGAATGAATGATAACAAAAAAAACTTATGATCAAGTTGGTTTAAATCCTTGTTTAAAGTGGTGTATTTACAAGTTACTTTAACAGTGAAAGCTAATTAAAAACTATATTAAGTTTTAATTAATTAAAATTAAATCAATTGGTTAGCTTATACTTTTAATGAATTTTATAACTTATTTTCTCCCTTGAAGTCCACCTGTATGCAGTAAAACAACTTTTGAACCTCTAGGAATATTTTGTTTTTTGAGCTGGTCATAAAATGCAAATAGCATTTTTGATGTGTACACGGGATCTAGCAAAATACCAAACTCTTCTTCAAATTCTTGTTGAAATTTTTCACCAGTTTTAGATTTTTTTGCATAACCGCCATCGTGATATTGGCTAAGTAGTTGCCAGTTTTTTTGATTTAAATCGGGATGTAAATCAGGCTCGATGTTGTTATCAAAATCAGGTTTTTCATTATCTGAACTAGTTAACGATAAACTAACTAACGATAAACTAGCTAACCAATTTTCGATTTGCGGAATTAAATATTCAGCTTGTTTTAAAACGGCAACGCCTATTACTTTTTTGGTTTGGATTTTATCTGTTTGAGGTATTCGGTTGGCAAAGTAACTAAGTCCAGTAAAAGTTCCACCAGTTCCAACTGAGCAAAATAGGTGTGTCCAATTTGGGCATTGTTGTTGAATGTCTTGCATCAACTCATCAAAGCCTAAGATGGCAAGGTCGTTAGTGCCGCCTTCTGGCAGGATATAGCTATTTGGGTATTGGCTTTGTAGTGCGTCTAAATAGTTTTGCGAATCTTTATTACGATAAGTTTGTCGGTCAATAAATTCAAATTGCATCCCGTTCTGTTGGGCCGTTTTTAAGGTATGGCTCCATTTTTGTGGGTTTTGAGCCAGTTCTTGACCACGAATAATACCAATGCTTTTAAAGCCATAACTATTTGCGGCGGCTGCGGTTGCGGCAATGTGGTTTGAGAAAGCACCACCAAAAGTAATTAGGGTTGATTTACCTAATTTCTGGGCTTGTTCTAGATTGTATTTTAATTTATGCCACTTATTACCTTGAATGGTTGGGTGATTTAAATCATCACGTTTCATCCAAACCTCAACACCAAATTTTGAGTATAAGTCTGAATATAAAGGAGTCAAAGGGCTGCAATAGTGCTTTTTATGTGCTTTCATTGGGGTAAGTTTGGTACAATTTACGCGCCGTTTTTTTGGCATTTAAAATAATGAAAAAATGAATCATTCGATTGATTATCTATTGTATCGAATCGGTTGCATTAGCATGACCTGATTTTTGGTGTTTAGCTCGGTATTTTTATAGGTTTGATTAATACTAATAACTAAATATTGAATACTGAGTTTGGTGAGGAAACAGATGGAACAGTTAACAACAAGTTTGGACGTATTGTTTATTTTATTAGGTGCAATACTTGTCCTATTTATGCACGCAGGATTTGCTTTTTTAGAAGTAGGTACCGTGCAACATAAAAACCAAGTGAACGCTTTGGTTAAAATAATGAGTGATTTAGGGGTTTCTACCGTTGCTTATTTTTTTGTAGGTTATGGCGTCGCTTACGGTGTCTTTTTAGGGTTTAACATTGACGGGCAGCTTACTCAGGCAATGACTGAGAAATCGGGTTATGAGTTGGTTAAGTTTTTCTTTTTAATGACTTTTGCAGCAGCTATACCAGCCATTGTTTCTGGTGGTATTGCAGAACGTGCACGTTTTTACCCTGTATTGATGTCTACCTTTTTAATCGTGGCATTTATATATCCGTTTTTTGAAGGGATTTCTTGGAACGGTAACTTTGGTATACAAGCTTGGTTAGAACAAAAATTTGGTGCCGGCTTTCATGACTTTGCAGGTAGTGTTGTAGTGCACGGTGTAGGGGGTTGGATTGCATTGGCCGCGATTATGGTTTTAGGTGCTCGTCATAATCGATATGATAAAAACGGTAAAATTCGCCATGTTCATCCACCGTCAAGTATCCCATTTTTAGCTTTAGGAGCTTGGATTTTAACCGTGGGTTGGTTTGGTTTTAATGTGATGTCTGCACAGTCTATTGAAGGAATTCAAGGTTTGGTGGCTATGAACTCACTAATGGCAATGGTAGGAGGTATTTTAGCGGCTACCTTTGTAGGCGACAAAGATCCAGGTTTTGTTCACAACGGACCTTTAGCAGGCCTGGTAGCGATTTGCGCCGGATCAGATATTGTTAGCCCTTTAGGAGCATTGGTAATTGGCTTAGTGGCAGGTGCTTTGTTTGTTAAAGCGTTTACTTGGACTCAGAAAACCTTAAAAATTGATGATGTTTTAGGGGTTTGGCCTTTACATGGTTTAGTTGGTGTATGGGGTGGAATAGCCGCAGGTATCTTTGGCTCTGAATCCTTAGGTGGTTTAGGCGGGGTTTCAATCGTTTCTCAGCTTATTGGGATAGTTATTGGAGTTGCAGTTGCTTTTATTGGTGGATATTTAGTTTACCTGTTAGTTAATAAAGTCTTGCCAATCCGTATGAGTGAAGACGAGCAGTACCAAGGTGCGGATTTAACAATTCATAAAATTCATGCTAATCCGCCACGTGAAGATTATTAAGTGAAGATATATAAATATATACAGTCACGAATATTAAGCGATTAATTCGTTTTAAAATGTGTTTTGTTACAAAAAGCTCGCACTGTGTTGCGGGCTTTTTTGTTATAGTGATACTCATAATAAATGACACTTATCTTATGGCTGATTATTTACATTAATCCTTTGCAAAAAACCTACTTTTAGATAAGTAAAATAATAATAAAAAGAAGTTGAATTAACTCTATGCAAAAACTATCCGTCCAACAGTTGTATCGTTATACCGATTTAAGCCAGTTTGAATTTAAACTAGACAAAACCAAAGGTAAAGACGCTGAAATCTTAGATTTTATGCAGTACTTTCATCCAAGAGCGTACCAATCCCTTAATTTTGGATTGCATATGAAACGCAATCACAACCATATTTTTATTATGGGTGAGCCGGGTATTGGTCGTATAGGCATGACTAAAGCGATGTTAAAGCAGTCTGCTCAACAAAAAGAGATACCTGATGATATCGTCTTAGTCTCAGACTTTAGCGAATCCAATAAAACCCAATATTTGCACTTTGAAGCAGGTGTGGGTATTGAGTTTAAAACGGCCGTTGAATCATTTGTTACTCAGCTAAGAACTCAGCTTCCGGTGTTGTTTGATGGGCATGCTTACCAGCTGCGTAGTCAAATGCTAGAAAACGAACTTAATCAAAAGCAAGAAGCGGTTTTAGAACCCGCATTTGAACTTGCCGAAGAACTAAGTATCGCCATTACTCAAACAGAAAATAGTTTTGTTTTAGCAGCAATTGTGGACGATAAACCTTATCGTGCGGCAGAGTTAAAAAACTTTGATGAAGCCACGCAAAAACACTTTATTGAAGCGTTTGATAAGGTTGAAGAAGCCTTAAATAAAGGTTTGACGCACTTCCCATTTTTACAGCATGAATATATGGATGCGGGTAAAAAGCTTAACACTAAAGTTGCAAATGAGCATTTAGAGCCACTTATTCAAACCTTGAAAATGGAGTTTGCAAAAACACCAGAAATCGTGGCATATTTGGATTCATTGCAAAAAAGTATTGTGTCTAAATTGCATCTGTTTTGGGATCAAAATTCTGATGAAGTGACTTCAAGCAATCAGTCAAGTATGGATGAATTGTTGTCTGAGCAACAAGGATTGTCAATTTTTGAAGTGAATCTATTAGTTGATCATAGAGACTTGAAACACGCTCCTATTATCTATGAGCAAAATGCTTCAATGCCTAAGCTATTTGGTTACACAATCAATTCAGCGGCGGCAACTGCAACCGATACGGTTAGCTTAGCTATGAGCCATCAGGCTGGTTTACTGCAAAAAGCCAATGGTGGTTATTTGATTTTAAATATTCAGTCTTTATTAAAAGATCCTGAGATTTGGTCAAGTTTAAAAGCGGCCTTAATGAGTAAAAAGTTAAGTTTTGAAGTGCCGTCTTCTAGTAGCGTTGCTCCTTACCATCTGCCTGATTTTCCACTTAATTTAACTTTAGTATTAGTGGGTCAAGCAACACATTTTTATGCTTTGCAAGAGATAGACGCACAGTTTAGCCGTTTGTTTAAAGTTCAAGTAGAGTTTGAGGTAGAGCTTTCAAGAACTCCTGAACATGAATTGACTTTAGCCAGACAGCTTGCCTCTGAAATTATGGACTGGGATGATCTACCTGTAGAGATATCAGCCTATGAGCGGTTAATTGAACATGCATCACGTATGGCAGAAGATGAAAGTCGTTTATACAGTAATAAAGCCATATTGCGTGATGTCTTAGCTGAAGCCAATGCCTTTGCTCGTGCTAAAGGTGAAGATTCTGTGAATCGTCAAACCATAGAAGACACAATCTTACAGCGCGAGTTTCATACCGGATTAATGGAAGAGTATTACCACCGTGCTATTACAGAACAGCAGGTATTGATTCTTACCGAAGGTGAGCACGTTGGTATGGTTAATGGCTTAACGGTTTTAACCGTTGGTAAACAATCATTTGGTCAACCCGTGCGTATTACCGCCCAAGCTTCTGCAGGTGATGAAGGGGTTGTGGATATTGAACGTGAAGTAGAAATGGCTGGGCCGATTCACTCAAAAGGTATGTTGATTTTATCTGGCTACTTACGCGGACGTTATATGAAAAAGCGGGCGTTAGGTTTTAGTGGCTCAATTGTTATGGAACAGTCATATAACGGAGTTGAGGGTGATTCAGCCTCTTCAGCAGAACTTTTGGCGTTAATTTCTTCGATTGCTCAATTACCAATGAGACAGGATATCGCTGTTACAGGTTCAATCAATCAGTTTGGTGAAATTCAACCGATTGGTGGTGTAAATGAGAAGATTGAAGGCTTCTACAAGATTTGCCAACAACGTGGTTTAACGGGTACGCAAGGGGTGATTGTTCCACAATCAAATGCCAGCCACTTAATGTTAAATACGGAAGTGAGAAATGCGGTAGAAAATGGTAGTTTTCATATTTATACCATGAGCCACATTGATGACGCTATTACCCTGTTTACGGGTGTTAAAGCTGGTAAAATGACCAAGAAAGGGCATTTTACTAAAAACAGTGTTAACGATAGAGTGTTAAAAGCCTTAGAAGCAATGAATGAAAAATCTTAATCTTGAGTGAATCTCAATTTGATTTTTCATGCTATTAAAAAATAAAAGTGAAGTAACCCCATGATTGGTTGTGCAATATTTGCGGGTTACTTTATTTGATGTGTTTGTAAACTGTTTAGTTTTATGCTTTTTCTATTTATGTTTTAGCTGTAATTAACAAATGAAAAGAAATGTGCCTAACCCCGCAAGCTGTGGATTTACAGGCCTGGTAATTTTTATTTGCTTGATTGTCTTAAGTTTACCTAATAAACCCCATCTAAAATTTATCTAAAACATATCTAAAATTTATCTTAAGCTGATGCACGGCCAATTTTTCTGTCTGGCAATGGCAAGCAATTTGTCATCACCATCAACGACGACAGGGTGATCTACTATTTCTAGTAGAGGTAAATCATTAAAAGAGTCCGAGTAGAAAAAGCTACCTTCTAAAGTTTCATTTTCTTGTTTTAGCCATTCATTTAAGCGTGTGACTTTGCCTTTTTGAAAAGTCGGAACACCTGCTATTTCACCAGTGTAACGTCCATTAACTATTTCACCTTCAGTGCCTAACAACTCAGTAATTCCATAACGCTCACCAATAGGGCGGGTAACAAAGGTGTTGGTGGCGGTAATTATCATCACTCGGTCACCTTTGGCTTTGTGCTCTTCAACTAAAGCCAGGGCTTTTGGCAACACAATCGGTTCTATAAAGGTTTGCATAAACTCTTTATGCCATTTGGCTAACGTTTCGGCACTCTGTTCACCCAATGGTTTAAGGGCAAAGCGTTGGTAGGCAATAATGTCTAAAGTACCTGCTTTGTAGTCTTCATAAAACTGAGCATTTTGTTTGGCAAATTCTTTGGCATCTACATGACCATTTTTTACTAAAAACTCTCCCCAAAGAAAATCACTGTCATTGCCTATTAATGTGTTGTCTAAATCAAAGATTGCCAGAGCCATAAAGTTCTCGATATTGTGGTTTTAAGAGACCTTTGCACGAATCTGGAGGAAAGAAAAATGTGAAAAAATCCTACGGGTTGAGGCCTAAAATGCAGTTAATAGCTAGCTATTGACAAGTTTTAGAACGAAAAGCAGTAGGATTTTAGCCATTTTTACTCATTTATGATCTCGTGCAAAGGTCTCTTAAGTAAAATAATTGCGGTGCTAATCGTAATCTAAACCATTTATACAAACAAGCAAACACTATGTAAATTGTGTTTGCAAACCCAAAATAGTAATTAAATATGAACAAACCAGTGAATTTGGATTGAAAAAACCACAAATTTTAGGCACTATTAAACAAATAAAAATTTTAGGCTAAGGTTCTCATGATAGATTCAGATGGATATCGGCCAAATGTCGGTATCATAATTGTAAATAAAGAGGGCAAGCTTTTTTGGGGAAAACGCATTCAACAAGATGCATGGCAGTTTCCACAAGGTGGTATTCGTGAAAACGAAACACCACAACAAGCCGTCTTTAGAGAGTTAAAAGAAGAGGTGGGTTTAGACCCATCTGATGTACGTGTTTTAGGCAGAACACAAGATTGGATTAGTTATGATTTGCCCAAACACCTTATTAGGCATTACAGCCAGCCCGTTTGTGTTGGTCAAAAACAGATTTGGTTTATGTTAGGGTTAGAAGGTGACTCAGACCGAATTAATCTTAGTCAGCATGAAACACCAGAATTTGAAGACTGGGATTGGGTTGACTATTGGCGTCCTGTTCAAGAAGTAGTCAGTTTTAAACAGGCGGTTTATCATCAAGCTTTAACAGAGTTGGAAGATTCCATTAATACATTTTGGTTGAATCACAAGTGATCTTTTTTTACTAAAACCACTTAGGCTTACAACAGTCTAAGTGGTTTTTTTATGTCTAAAATTGCGTTTTTACCAGGCCTGGTAAAAATATAAGTGATTGATATTGTTAAGCATGGCTAGGTTTCATAAATACTTGTTCTTAATGCTTGATAGCTAATAAATGATTAGCTTTCAATAGTTTATAAGCCTTTTATGATTTGTTTAAGCCTAATCTGCGAATTCAAGCGGCTTACAATGTGATTTTTGTTAAAAAAATGTTATTATTCACCAAATTTTTAGTCTCTTTTTCACCCTGTTTGCCGTTCGTTCATGGCGACTTACAAAAGGGCAACTTAAGAAGTGCCCACTAAGAGAATGCTTTGGAAAACTAAGTAGCTGGAACCCAAAGTAACAATTGTTGGCGGTACATTGTAAGACCTACGTTGTATCGAACCCCTTCAGGCTTACCCAGCACCTGAAGAAAAATTATCCAACCCATTGAGGTAATCATCATATGAGCGAAAATTTCGTTGACCAAGATCCACAAGAAACTCAAGAATGGCTAGACGCCTTAGAAGCAGTAGTTTCTTTTGAAGGATCAGATAAAGCACAGCACATCATTGCGACTTTAATTGAAAAAGCGCGTGTGCATGGAATTGATATTCCATATGCAGCAAATACTCCTTATTGCAATACCATTGCCGAAGAAGAACAAGCACACTATCCAGGTAACGTTGGCATTGAACAAAAAATGCGTGCCATGTTACGTTGGAATGCGATGGCAATCGTATCGGGAGCAAACAAGAATACTAGCGTAGGTGGTCACATTGCATCTTACGCATCAAGCTGTACTTTATATGAAGTAGGTATGAACCACTTCTTCAAAGGTCCTAAGCACGAAAAAGGTGCTGATATGATTTTCTTCCAGGGGCACACGGCACCTGGTATGTATGCTCGTTCTTTTATGGAAGGGCGTCTTGATGAAGAACAACTAAGAAACTATCGTCAAGAAGTAGGCGGTAACGGTTTATCTTCATATCCCCACCCTTGGTTAATGAGTGATTACTGGCAGTTCCCAACAGTTTCTATGGGTCTTGGGCCACTAATGGCTATTTACCAAGCACGTTTTATGAAATACATGGAAGCACGTGGGTTAGCTAAGACTGATGGCCGTAAGGTTTGGGCATTCTTAGGTGATGGTGAGATGGATGAACCAGAATCTCGTGGTGCATTACAGCTAGCTAAACGTGAAAAACTAGACAACCTTGTATTTGTTATTAACTGTAACTTACAGCGTTTAGATGGCCCTGTTCGTGGTAACGACAGCATTATTCAAGAACTTGAAGGTGTGTTCCGTGGAGCTGGTTGGGCAGTAACTAAAGTTATTTGGGGTTCTGGTTGGGATCGTCTTTTACAAAAAGATACCTCTGGAAAACTGATTGAGCGTATGGGTGAAGTCGTTGATGGTGAGTACCAGGCTTACAAAGCGAAAGATGGTGCTTTTGTTCGTGAACACTTCTTTGGTAAATACCCTGAAACTGCAGCTCTAGTTGCCGACATGACTGATGACCAAATCTTTAAGCTTTCTCGTGGTGGTCACTCTCCGCGTAAAATCTACAACGCTTATAAACGTGCAGAAGAGACAAAAGGTCAACCAACGGTTATCTTGGCTAAAACGGTTAAAGGTTACGGAATGGGGCCATACGGTGAATCAGCTAACACTGCTCACCAACAGAAAAAATTGGATTACGAAGGTTATAAATATTTCCGTGATCGTTTTGCGATTCCATTCTCAGATGAAGATTTAGCAAAACAAGTTCCTTTCTATGTGCCTGACGAAGATTCAGACGTTATGAAGTACATGAGAGAGCGTCGTGAAGCTTTAGGTGGTTCTTTACCATCTCGCCAAGACAACGCAGAGCCACTTCCAGTTCCAGCATTAGATGCCTTCAAAATGTTAACGGAAGGCACTGGCGACCGTGAAATGTCAACCACTATGGCGTTTGTGCGTATCGTATCTATCCTGTTACGTGACAAGACTATCGGGCCACGTGTTGTGCCAATCATTCCGGATGAAGCACGTACTTTCGGTATGGAAGGTCTATTCCGCCAAGTAGGTATCTACGATCCAGCAGGCCAGTTATATGAGCCAATGGATAACGACCAGTTGATGTGGTACAAAGAATCTTCAAACGGACAAGTTTTTGAAGAAGGGATTAACGAAGCGGGTGCAATGGCTAACTGGATTGCGGCTTCTACCGCTTACGCTAACTATGGCGTAAGCATGATTCCTTTCTACATCTACTACTCAATGTTCGGTTTCCAACGTATTGGTGACTTAGCTTGGGCAGCGGGTGATTCTCGTGCACGTGGTTTCTTAATTGGTGGTACGGCAGGTCGTACAACGCTTGAAGGTGAAGGTCTTCAACACCAAGATGGTCATAACTTAATTCAGTATGATCATATTCCTAACTGTGTTTCTTATGACCCAACATTTGCGTTTGAGATGGCTGTTATTATTCGTGACGGTATCAAACGTATGTTCCATGAGAAAGAAGATGTTTTCTATTACATCACCGCGATGAACGAAAACTATTCACACCCTGCTATGCCAGAAGGGTCTGAAGATGACATCTTAAAAGGTCTATACAAATTTAAAGACTCAACCGCTAAACACAAAAACCGTGTTCAGTTAATGGGGTCAGGTACGATTTTCCGTGAAGTTATTCAAGCCGCTGAAATGCTTGAAAATGATTGGAATGTTGCTGCCGATATCTGGGGTGTACCAAGTTTCAACTTGCTACGTCGTGATGGAGTTGAAGCAACGCGTTGGAACACAATGCACCCAACTTCAACACCTAAAGTACCGTTTGTTACTGAGAAGTTACAAGGTTCTGAAGGGCCATTCATTGTGGCTACGGATTACATCCGTGACTACCCTGAGCGTATTCGTCAATATGTTCCTGGTGAATATTATGTATTAGGTACAGACGGCTTTGGTCGTTCTGATACGCGTGAACAGCTACGTAAGTTCTTCGAAGTTAACAGCCAATATGTGGTTGTAGAAGCACTTAAAGCGTTAGCTGATGCGGGAAAAATCAAGCCAGAAGTGGTGGCTGAAGCCATTACTAAATATGGCATTGATAGCGACAAAGCTTACCCAGTACACGCTTAAATGTTGCAAGCCGTTAGAGCGAGTTTCACTCTACTCTAAAGGCTTTTTCATTAGGGCGTTTTAAACAAGTTAAGAAAAACAAGTTAGTAAAAACGCCCGAATACCGAATTTTTGAGACCTTGGTAAATAATATAAATACTAAGGCCTCCATACAAAGGAAACTTTGACATGGCGATACAACAAATTACGATTCCAGATATTGGTGATTTTGACGCAGTTGAAATCATTGAAGTCTTAGTCTCAGTAGGCGATACGGTTGCCGTTGATGACTCATTATTAACCTTAGAATCTGATAAAGCGACGATGGAAATTCCATCACCATTTGCTGGAACAATAACCAAAATTGGTGTTGAAGTAGGTGGCAGTGTTTCAGAGGGTGATTATGTTTTAGATATTGATGTCTCAGATGATGCAGCGGCAGAAACTCCTCAAGCTCCTGAAACACCAAAAGCAGAAGAAAAACCAGCACCAGAAGCTCCAAAAGCGGCTCCGGCTCCAAAGCCAGCACCAAGTAATCACGCTACGGTTGAGACCTCTCCAATTGTTGCAGCAGCGGCTAACAAGCCTGTTAATGCTCAAGACATGGGTGCAAAATCTCACGCTTCTCCATCTGTAAGAGCCTTTGCTCGTAAATTAGGTGTTGATTTAACCAACGTTGCAGGTTCAGGGCCAAAAGGCAGAATTGTACAAACTGACGTTGAAGCTGCAATTAAAGCGGTCATGAGTGGTCAGGCTGCGGCACCTGGTCAAGCAGCTATGAGTGGCACAGGTATTCCACCAGTTCCAGAAGTTGATTTCAGCAAGTTTGGTGAAACCACAACCGAAGAGCTAGGCAGAATCAAGAAAATCTCTGGTAAGTTCCTACACGCAAGCTGGTTAAACGTACCTCACGTTACTCAGTTTGACGAATCTGACATTACTGAAATGGATCAGTTCCGTAAAGATCAAAAAGCCGCTGCTGAGAAGCAGGGCGTTAAATTAACACCGCTTGTTTTTGTAATGAAAGCCGTGGTAAAAGCTTTACAAGACTTCCCAAGCTTTAATGCTTCACTGTCTTCTGATGGACAATCAATCATCAAAAAATCTTACTACAACATTGGTATTGCAGTAGATACACCAAATGGCCTAATGGTTCCAGTGGTGAAAGACGTTGATAAAAAAGGCATTTACGAGCTTTCTCGTGACCTAATGGAAATCTCTGCTAAAGCACGTGATGGTAAGTTAGGGCCTGCTGATATGGCGGGTGGTACTTTCACTATCTCTAGCTTAGGTGGTATTGGTGGTACTCAGTTCACGCCAATCGTAAACGCACCAGAAGTGGCGATTATGGGTCTATCTAAAGCCAAAATGCAGCCAGTTTGGAATGGTTCAGAATTCATTCCACGCCTAATCATGCCTTTCAGTGTTTCTTACGATCACCGTGCGATTGATGGTGCAGAAGGCGTTCGTTTCACCACTACGGTTGGCAACTACCTAACTGACTTACGTCAGCTAATTCTTTAATAGGAGCTTAAGATGAGTAAAATTATAGACATCGTCGTTCCTGACATCGGTGATTTTGCCGAAGTTGATATTATTGAAGTATTGGTTTCAGCAGGTGAAGAAGTGGCTCAAGATGATTCTTTAGTCACCTTAGAATCAGACAAAGCGACGATGGAAATCCCAGCACCTTTTGCAGGTAAAGTGGTTTCTTTCTCTGCCGCAGTGGGCGATAAGGTAAAAGAAGGTTCTATTTTAGGAACCATGGAAATTGCCGCACACGACACCGTTTTAGCCAATGTAGAAGAGAGTGTTGCACCAGCTGAACCAGAACCAGAAAAAGAAGAAAAACCTGCACCTCAGGCGGTTTCTGCAAGTGATTTACCTCCAGCGGATATTCAATGTGAAGTCCTTGTTTTGGGTTCAGGCCCTGGTGGTTACACTGCGGCTTTCCGTGCGGCTGACCTTGGCAAAAAAGTGGTCATGGTTGAGCGTTACAGCAATATCGGTGGTGTGTGTCTAAACGTCGGTTGTATTCCGTCTAAAGCCTTATTGCACATGTCTGTGGTATTAAATGAAACCAAAGAGATGGGCGCACACGGTATTACTTTTGCCGAGCCTCAAATTGATATTGATAAAATTCGTGCATTTAAAGACGGCGTTATCAATAAACTAACTGGTGGTTTATCAGGCCTGGCAAAAGCTCGTAAAGTAGAAGTTGTTACTGGTTATGGTAAATTTACTTCAGGCAATACCGTTGCTGTTGAAGCAGATGATGGTTCAATCAAGACCATTGCGTTTGAAAAAGCGATTATTGCCGCAGGTTCACGTGTTATCAAATTACCATTTATTCCACATGATGACCCACGTGTTATGGATTCAACGGGAGCATTAGCCCTAGAAGAAATTCCAGAACGTCTATTGGTCATTGGTGGTGGTATCATCGGTCTAGAAATGGCACAGGTTTATGACTCTTTAGGGTCAAAAATCACTGTGGTAGAACTTGGCGATACTATTATCCCTGGTGCGGATAAAGACATCACCAAGCCTTTACTTAAGAAAATCAAGAAAAAGTATGAAAACGTTTACCTAAAATCAAAAGTCACCAATGTAGAAGCCAAACCAGAAGGCTTATTAGTGACATTTGAAGGTAAAGGTTGCCCAGAAACCGATATGTTTGACCGTGTGTTGGTTGCAGTCGGTCGTGCCGCTAACGGTAAACTGATTGATGCTGAAAAAGCCGGTGTTGCTGTTAACGATTGGGGATTCATTGAAGTCAATGAACGTCAAGAAACTAATGTCGATAATATCTACGCCATCGGTGACATCGTTGGTCAGCCAATGTTAGCACACAAAGCAGTACACGAAGGTAAAGTGGCGGCAGAAGTCATTAACGGTATGCCAAGTGCGTTTACCCCAATGTCTATTCCATCAGTGGCCTATACTGATCCAGAAGTCGCTTGGGCTGGTAAAACAGAAGAAGAACTTAAAGCCGAAGGCATTGAGTACGAAAAAGGCGCATTCCCTTGGGCGGCGTCTGGTCGTAGCTTAAGTCTAGGACGTGACGAAGGTCTAACCAAAGCCATGTTCTGTGCCAAAACACACCGTTTATTAGGGTGTGGAATGGTTGGGCCAAATGCCGGTGAACTGATTGCCGAAGCCATGCTAGCGATTGAGATGGGTGCAGATATGCAAGATATCGGATTGACGATTCATCCGCATCCAACGCTGAGTGAAACATTATGTTTCGCGGCAGAGATGGCGGAGGGGACGATTACAGATCTAATGCCACCTAAGAAAAAGAAGTAATATCAAGGATTTACTTAGCTAAAAAACCGCCTTAGGGCGGTTTTTTAGCTTAAGTGTGTATATACTTTATTTGTTAAGCTTATGTATGTGTTTTTAAGGTTTGAATGAAATGAAAGATATTGTTAACGCGAAGAAAGTTAAAGGTGTTACACCCAATAATGAATCAATGAATTACTTAGTGAGCGATGAAGGTATTGTATATGCTTCTGCCAAATCATGGGCAAAAGCATTGAAGGTGCCTAAAGAAATGGTCGATTGGTTTCAATCTGGATTAGGTAGAACTTCCACGCTAAGGGCTAAAAAGGACAGGTCCTTAGCAGAGAAAACTTTTGAAGGTATCTGTGTGTATAGATGGCCAATTGTAGCCGAGCAATTAAGAGTATTTGATAGAAAATGGCATAACGGTGCGTATGATTCGTCATCAAGATTTACGAAGAAAGATATTGATGATTTTTATGATAGTTACGATAATCTTTTGAGTTGGGGTTATAGGCTTCAAGAAGAAAAGTTGGCAATAAATTTAGTACCTTCCATAGCAAATGACACACAAGCTCTTGAGAACATTATAGATTCATACACTAAACCTTTGCTTACTAAGCATGATGTAAAATTGACTGAACATGATATTGTCATTACCGACATGAACGATAAATTAACGGATATAGAAAAGCATCTGCCTGAGGGTCTCAAAGCTAATGAATTTATAACTATTAGACAAGCTGTTCTTGAAAAAAAACTTGATGGGGAATATATGCCATATTATCCAAATCTTAAACAAAACCTTACAAGTTTAGCGGGTGAGTTATTAACAAAAATGAATGTAATAAAAGGCCCAGAATCATCATCACGAACGGATGGGAATTCTTTTGTTATGGTTCAAAATACATACCATAGAGTAGAAATATATAGTGTATTAGATGAGCTAATGAGAAAAAAACAAGGTGAACTTAATTTATCAATTGATTGAATTTGGTAATTCCTTCTAAATGGATAAAAAAATGGAAAATTTCATAACAAAAGCGTTTCATGGGGTACATCAATTAAAAGATATTGTTGATGAAATAAGAATTGAACTTGATGGGAAGCCTTCTTCTAGAGCAGTATTTGATGCTGTAAAGTCTTTTTATGATCACTATGCGAGGTTGCCTGAAGAAATTGGCGAAGAAAATATTTATGAGTTTTCAGAATTGGCTAAAAATGTAACGGTCTATGCTCAACTATTAGGTCAAAGTTTAAAAAAATCTTATTCTGATAGTCCAATCAATAGGGAGCTGGGTGAAGACCTATTGAGAAATGCAAAATCATATCGTAATTTTATTGAGAACACTATTATTGAAAATGAAAACTTCAGTCTTCCTCCTGTTTCAATTCTTCAAGACGAGGATATAGATTCGGATTTACTTTTCAAGAAATTACGTAAGTCTTCTGAAGAGCTTGATAAAAGAAGTAATATAGTCAAAAGTTTAATTGAGAAAACAGAGAGAAAAATTGAAGGTTTGTCTAGCCAGGTTTTGGTTTTGGAGGGAGATGTCAAAACAGAGCTAGAAAAAATTTCAGACTTATATGTAGAAAAGTTAGAATTGTTAAAATCTAAAGAAAATCAAATTAATGAAATACTTGGTCATGTTTCAGGACGAGCCATTGCAGGAGATTATGAAAAAAGTGCTGAATCTGAAATGGGTATGGCTGATTGGTTGAGGTATTCGTCTTTAGGTATTATGGTACTGATAGTCATTGTTGTAGGTTATTCATTTTGGGAAACAACAACTACCAATTTTGAGTGGCAAAACTCTTTGTTTAGAATGATTTTAGCATTAATGCTTTCAGTTCCTGCTGCATATTTAGCAAGAGAGTCAACTAAACACAGGTTACAGCACTATAATCACTTGCAAACATCGCTTGACTTAAAAGCAATAACGCCATATATAGCATCTTTACCTGAAGAGGAACAACATAAAATAAAAGTTGAAGTTGCGAAAAAATTATTTGCGAATAGAGAGCAGGTAAGTTCTTTAGATAATTCATACCCAGTAGGGACTCATGAAGTTATTATAGAATTACTAAAGAAAATTGATTTTAAGGGTAGTAAACCTGAAAAATAATTAATTATTAATCAATGGGGTTAGATTCGATTAATTTATTTCTCAAAGAATCTTTGGGGAGTAGACTTGATTGATTTGCTTCTTAAAATTTACCAGGCCTGGTAATTTATAAAAACCGTTTAGCATTTTTGTTAAGCGGTTTTTTTATGGGCATTGTATTTTTTATAAAATCAATAGAGCCAGAATCTATTCATTTGGTTTTATTAAGTTACCAGGCCTAGTTGTTTTCTAAAATTGATTCAGAAGATTCTTTTGTGTATTACGTATTGTTCGGTACAATCAGTACATTATCTACTCTATATAGCAAAGGGCATAGCATTGTCAGAAGAACATAAGGCAAAGTCGCGTTTTAATCTTATTGTTTTGTTGCTCTCAATAATGGGAGTGATTTTTTCTTTATCTGGTTATATTATTGGTAATGCATTTTATCAAGGTTCACTAAGTGCGTACGGTGTTAGTTCTATTAGTTTCGAACCGTCTACTGAAGAATTATACCTCCATGCTTTTTACTATCTATCGTTTGTATGGATTGATGTCATAAGATATATAGCCGACCTAGTAAGAATGGCAGAAAGAGAAAATCTATTGAACTGGTTTGTATTCATGTTTATTGGTTTAGTAGTTTTACTCGCTTTTATTTTTGTAATTTTTAGAATAAAACCGCGATATAAAGAGATATTGAAAAGCTTAATTAAGAAAGTCGAAAAGCTATATTTATTTCTATATGCCGAGTTAAAGAATACAGCTTTTTCAATGGTTGTATTTGTTGGGCCAATCTTATTTATGGCTACCTGGGTATTAGTTCCTTCCGATGCTTATAAACGAGGTGGAAAGCAAGCAGATATAACTATCACGGAGTTTTTAGAAAAAGGCTGTTTTACTAAGGAGGGTGAACGCTGGAGTAACTGTAAAGTTTTAAAAGACTTTAGTGGTAATGTGATTTATAAAGGAGTTTTTGTAGCACAGTCAAAAGACAAGGTAGCGTTTATGACTAAAGAAGGCTCATTTGTTACAGAAATTCCAAAGGGAGCTGTGATAGAAAATAAAATCTTTACCCAGCCTTATTTAAAATCAGTAAAGGATTGAAATATAAAAGGGGCAGAGCCCTTTTTGGAGGATAAGGCGACTGAAAGAATAAAAGGGAATCCTATCCTTTTATTTAAGATTTACCAGGCCTGGTAAGTTTTTTTAACCATTTAACCCGCTTTTTAGCGGGTTTTTTTGTGAGTTTTTTCGGCGTTTTTTATACCAATTTTTATCCTTTTTTTATCATCTAATTTTTCTTTGTTAGCACAATACTATTTTTAACTACTAATTACTTTTGAGTATTTACTTAGCTTGCTAAGTTAAATATAATACTTAGCAAGCTAACTAATAAGAAGTTGTTTTTATGAAAAAGTATCTACAGCAATCTAATCACGTTTCATTAGTAGAAAAGCTAGGCTACATTCATAGACAGTGGCGCAGTATTATTGATAACGAACTGTCGCCTTTAGGTTTAACGCACCCGCGTTGGACGGCAATGTGGAAACTGTGGCGAATGGGTGGCGATGTTAGTCAGAAAGTGCTTGCAGATGCCTTAGAAATTGAACTTGGCTCTTTAATGAGAACTTTAGGACAGTTGGAGGCACAAGGTTTGATTGAGCGACATACTAGCCCAAATGATAAAAGGGTACGTCTTGTGATTTTAACGCATGAAGGTAGGGGCATTATAAAACAGATGGAAGCCAGAATTATTCAAACTAGAACAGAGCTTTTGTCGAGAATAACGCCCGAAGAGATGGGGGTTTTTGATTCGGTTGTTGAGCGTATTTCTGAAAATGTTCAGCAAAAGATTCAGGCAGAATCTACAGAAACTAAGAAGTAATAGAAGGAATGCTAAAAGTGACACCAGATCAACAATTTGCTCGTCTTGTAAAATATTCTATGGTCTTATTTTTAGTTATTTTAGGGTATTTTATGTTCTCTGATCTAAAGATGCCTCTTACAACTGAAGCAATGGCTACTCGTAATGTGGTTAAAGTTGCCCCTCAAATTAGTGGGCGGGTAAACAACGTTTTTGTTCATAATAATCAAGCCGTAAAAAAGGGCGATATTTTATTTAGTATTGAGCAATCTTCTTACCAATTAGCTCTAGAAACATCACAGCTGGCTTTACAGAAAGCCATTCAAAATAATGCAGAGTTAGATGCTTCTATCAAAGCAGTTATCGCCCAAATAGAGGCAAATAAAGCCACATTAATTCAAGCAACACGAGATGCAAAAAGATTGGATGCTTTGTATAAAATTAAGGGGGTTTCTTTACAATTAAGAACACAAGCCGACACGGATGTAACCACAGCTAAAGCTCAACTTATGGCTTCTAAAGCCCAATTATTAAAACTTAAAGTTAGCAGGGGTCGTCTTGACCAAAAAAATCTTAAATTGCGCGAGGCTAAAAACCAAATAGCACAAGCTAAATTAAACCTTAGTTATACTCAAGTTCATGCAGAACAAAATGGTATTGTGACTAATTTGCAGTTAATGCCTGGCAGTATGGTTAACCGCAATGAGCCTGCATTGGCACTTGTTTCTGATGGTGTTGATATTATTGCCGACTTCCGTGAAAAAACACTTCAAAAAGTGACTAATCAAACAAAAGCCTGGGTTACCTTTGATTCGGATCCTGGTGAAATTTTTAAAGCGACCGTTACCAGTCGTGATGCAGGGGTGAGTGAAGGGCAGTTTGATGCAAATGGTATTTTAGCCACACCCATTAAATCAAACCGTTGGATTCGTGATGCTCAAAGGATGAGATTGCACCTTAAACTAGATGATAAAACCTTGCCTCTGTTAGCAACAGGTTCTTTAGCAACCGTACAGATTAGGCCTAATAATGTTTTGTACGGTTTTTTAGCGAGATTACAGATTAAAGCCATTGCACTTATGCATTATATCTATTGAGAATTAACATGATTATTCTTAAAGATATTCCCTTAACAGAGAACATGCTAAGACGCAGTATTCGTGTTGCTTTTGGAGCAACCTTAGGTTTTGCAGTATGCAAAATATTGGGTTGGGATTACGGCGTGTTTTTTACGATATTCCCTATTTTATTATTGGGGTTAGTTCCTAAAATGAATGGCCATGCGGCACGTCAATTACTTTTTTCTTCTGCCATAACGGGGATAGAAGTTGGTATTTTAGGCGGGCTATTTGGTACACATCCAGGAATGATGATTCCGATTGTTTTTGTGCTGTTTTTATACCGTTTTATTAGTATGTCAAAAGGAAGTTTATTTTTATTTGGAGCAACAGGCACGGTAAGTTTAAGCATTATGCTGCATTTTGCAAGTTACCAAAATACGGATATCAATGACATGATATTTACGAATTTTATTGCCAGTATTATTTCTATCATTATTGCCTTTGTATTGATAACAGTTATTCCAGACAAGGCTGAAAATGCACCAAAAAAACCAGATACAAAACAGACAAATCGAATTAGGCATGAAGCCCTTATGGGTGCGAGTGTTGCAACGTTATCTTTTGTAGCGTTTCAAGTTTTTGATCTTTATGATTCACTTTCAGCCCAAGTAACTACCGTTTTATTGCTATTTCCTATGCACTGGAACGGTTCTTTAACTTACGCCAGACAACGCTCAATAGGGTCTATGATTGGTGTATCTTATGCACTTATTGTTCAACTTTTACTACAAAATTGGTCAGATACATTACTGTTTGTGATTATGTTTTTATGGCTAGGTACTTTAATATTTGGTCAATGGCATGTTAAAGAAGCAGCAGGTTCAGGTGTTGGCTTTAGTGCGATGACTACTTTAGCGGTTCTTTTTGGCATGTATCTCACACCACAAAATGATTTGGTTTACAGTTCTTTATATCGTGTTAGCAGTATTACCGTAGCAATTATTGGAACACTAATTGCCATATATTTTATGCATTATTTACTTAATCAATTTAAGTCAACGAGTTTCTCAGCAGCCACAACATAAACGGTGCATCAGAAGATTCATTTTAAATTGGATTTATTCTACGCCAACAAATTGTTGTTCTAAGGGCATACCAGGCCTGGTAAATTGTAATAAGGAAAGGTACGCTATTCTCAAACTTTACTCTAACCCCACTTACATTACCCAAATTACATAGCAGTATTAAGCTACCACACCCCGCAAGGGGGTATAAAGGCCTAGTAGGTTATGTAAATGAACCCGCTTAGTAGTTTTATTATGCTGGTTTTATATTGGGTTATATAAATCCAATTCGTAGTTTTATGTGTATGATGATTGAATAGCTTTAGAGTTATTTAATTTTAATCTGATCTTAATTATTTGAATTGGACAAGGAGAAAATCGATGCTAGTCACTTTTCGAACTGAAGCACATGCTGGGATAACGATGTTTGGTGATGTTGCAAAACTCATGCTAAAAAAAATGGGGCACAGTGAAACAATACCTGGTGCAATCCTAGCTGAGGATGTTCCTGCAGTTCTTGATCGTTTAACCAATGCAATTAAAGTTGATGCAGGTACCAGCACTGAAATCAATAAGAGTGCTTGGGATGATCAGAGCGTTAGTCAGCAAAGTCGAGCGATGCCTTTAATTGAATTATTAAAGGCAGCTGCTGAGCAAGAATGTGATGTTATGTGGGATAAAGCTGGAGCCACTGAACCTGGAATTTCAATTTAATAAAAATAATTTGAGCCAGAGTAAAATTAAATCGAATAATTGGGGTCAGAGTAAAATTAAATCTATGAATAATTGGGGTCAGAGTAAAATTAAATCTATAACTTGTTGAAAATAATAGATAAAGTAAAAATAACTTTACTCTGACCTCAGTTATAAGCCATTCATAATGGCAATCTAAACCCTATTTAAAAACGACCAGGCCTGGTTGTTTTTTTAATAAGCCTCTGTTTTTTAGCGGGTTTTTTATTAATGTGACTATGTATCTTTATCATGTATGATACTGATTTATATGTATTATTTAATTTCATTCTCTCCCTTATTAAAGGGCATGGTTTGAACAATTCATAAAGGTTACATAATGAAAAAAATATTTAATATTCTCTTCTCTAGCGTGCACCTAATCGCGTCTGTCATTCTTGTTGTTTTATCGCTGGTTATTATGGGTTGGTCTGTTTATGAGGTTGTTTCTAAAATAGACGAACCGATTGATTTTATTCCGTTAATGCTTCAATCAGTTGGTGCAATAATCATAGCTGCGGCGATTATTGATGTTGCTCAATATATGATGGAGGAGGAGGTTTTTTTAAATAAAGAACTTCGTAACCCTGAAGAGGCCAGGCGCACTATTACAAAAATTATTGTCATCATTACCATTGCCGTGAGTATTGAAGGTTTGGTTTATATATTTAAAGCAGGCACGAAGGATCTTACGCTTTTGCTGTATCCAGCATTACTTATTGTGGTGTCTGCTGTGTTAATTGTGGGGTTAGGGGTTTATCAAAAACTGAGTGCAACAATCGAGAAGACTGAGAAAAAGAGTGTATAAGCTTATTATTGGATTAATGTAACACTTAACTAATAATTGAAATAATTGGGGTCAGAGTAAAGTTATTTTTACTTTATCTATTATTTTCAATAAGTTATTGATTTAATTTTACTTTGACCCAAATCAATTAAAAGTTACCAGGCCTGGTAAATTGTATTAAGGAAAGGTACGCTACTCTCAAACTTTACTGAAAGATGTTTCTCTATCCGTTAACTTATGAATCCAGAAAACTTAAAAAAACTCGTTGAAGTCACGATGCCTTATGGAAAATACAAGGGTAGACTTATTGCTGATTTACCCGGAAATTACCTTAATTGGTTTGCACGTGAGGGCTTTCCGCCTGGTAATTTAGGGCAGTTATTGGCTTTAATGCATGAGTTGGATCACAATGGTTTAAAGCAACTTCTTGACCCGTTAAGAAAATAAGCTATTAGCAGAAAAGGGGGTAAAGTTCTTTTTTACGTTTTTTGTTCATCTTATTCATTTTTATATTTTCTTTCGCAAAGGGTGAAGAATTTGGTTTTTCATCCAACTCTGTTAATATCGATACTGAACGTATAGTCAAACCAATCTCATTGAAGGAGAATAACATGGCTCATAAAATAGTATTGATATGCACAACATTGGTAATGCTTTTTTCAGTTCAAGCATGGTCTGCAGAAAATTCTAAAAGTGATTTGAAAGTGAAAATCACTGATAAGATAGGCTCTGTAACGCTAATGCACAACGGTAAACCTATAGTCGTCCAGCGTAATCAAAATCCCGAAAACACCATCATTGAAGATTACGCATTAACATCAAGAAACTGCCCGCCTTTTTGTGTTCAACCTATGAATTTATTACCAGGGGTAACTACAATTGGTGAGTTGGAGATGTTGGATTTTCTTAAACGCAAATCAGATGGTGATAAAAGTCTATTAATTATCGATTCACGAACGCCTGACTGGGTGGCTAAGGGAACCATTCCTACAGCGATTAATATTCCATGGACTCAACTGTATAGAAAATCTTCAAGCTTTGAAGCCTTTGTGGTTGAAGGGATTTTAACCGATCGTTTTGGTGCCAAAGTGGAAGACGGAATTTGGGATTTTTCTAATGCAAAAGACCTTGTTATGTTTTGTAACGGCCCTTGGTGTGGACAATCGCCAACCAATATTAAAACCTTGGTGAGTATGGGTTATCCGGCACATAAAATTTTTTGGTATAGAGGCGGAATGCAAGCTTGGAATGCTCTTGGATTAACAACCGTAAAACCATAATAAACCTTAAAATACGGGTGCGTTTATCTTAATTAAAAGGTCATTACCAGGCCTGTAAATTTTTTTTGAGATAAACGTTTACAAACAATAACCCGCTTAGCAGTTTGTTAAGCGGGTTTTTTTATGTCTGTAAAGAAGTAAAAGTAGACAATCAGACCTATAGGTTGTTTTTGTTCAGTGATAAGTTATTTTAATTTCTTTCAATAAGAAAATATTATAAGATTCTGCCCGAAATAAAAATAGGTGAAAAAAATGTCTGATAAAACACAAAAAAGTATTAAAGCTTCGGCATGGTTTAAATACAGCATTATTGCTGCATTACTTTTGTTAGCTCCAATTACATTGATCAATCAAATAGTATTGCCAATGGTTAGTGCTTAGTTGACTATATAAATAATTATTATAAAAAAGTAATTATTATAAAAAAGTAACGATTATAAAAAAGTAACGATTATAAAAAGCCGAGTTATCTTTTGAGGTAACTCGGCTTTTTTTATGGCTTAAAATTAGGAAAGAAATGTTTTTCAACGCTGAATTATCTTGCTGGTAAATAAGTCTATGCATTATTTTTTTAGGAGGTGATTAAGTTTGTTGGTAACTATGTGTTGTTTACGATACGATGAAGGATGTTTTTATATTAAATATATTTAAAGAGTCTCGATGATGAACCAGATTGTTACTTTGAAGCGAAAGATTAATTTACACCTTGTAACCTTTATTTTCAGTTTAATTTTGTTTGTGCCTCAACAAAGCATGGCGGATACCTTAAGAATTGCAACGGATGAATGGTGTCCTTACGACTGTATTGCTGCTCAGAATGATGGCAAAGTTGGTTATATGGGTGATCTTTTGGTTGCGGCTATGCAAAGTCGAGGGCATAAAGTTGAGTTTGTAGAGGTTTCATATTCTAGAGGCCTAGAACTGGTTAGAGAAGGCAAATTAGATGGGACGATGGCTTGCTTTAGAGAGGAAGCACCCGATTTTGTCTTTCCAAAAACGGTTCAAGGAATAAGCAATAGCACTTTCTTTAGTCGCAATGATAATGATTGGCGTTATACAGGAGTAGACTCACTTAAGAAGGCTAAAATGATCGGTGTGATTAAAGGGTATGACTATGTTGATCCTGTGGTTATGGATTATATAAATCAACACCCTAACAATGTTTTGGAAATCACGGGCGAAAAACCTCTAGAAAGACTGTTGCAGATGTTGTTGGCGGGGCGTTTGACTGCGGTTATTGATGATAAGATGGTTCTTGAATACAAAATACAACAGATAGGACATGCTGATCAGGTTAAGGTTTCTGGCATGACTGCCGCGGTGATTGATGTTTATACAGGCTTTTCTCCAGCACTTCCAAAATCTAAGCAATATGCTCAGATTTTGGAAGAGGAAATTGAAAAAATGCGTAAAAGTGGTGAGTTGCAAAAAATCCTGGCGACTTATGGTATCCAAGATTGGCAACCATAAGTTTAAGTTAGACGATTATGTTCAAATATAGGCATTCCATTGCACTACATTTATTAGTAGTTATTTTTGGTTTTTATTTTATTGTCACGCTACTGGTTACCACCATTCAGCTATACAAAGAGTACGAGAACACTAAAAAAACGTTCTACCAAGAAATCCAGTTATTGCCAGCTACTTTTAGCCAGGGGATAAGCGACTCTGTCTGGACTTATAATGAAGAATTACTTGAATCCATTTTAAAAGGTGTTTACAACATCCCGATTGTTGTGGGCGTTGAAGTAAAATCTGTTGATCACAAAATGAATTATAAAATCGGTGCGGTATTAGATGATCAAGCACGTCCAGTATTTTATGACAGCCAAGGAAAGCTTTCTAAACCAACAGAGACCGGCTTGGGTTCATCTTCTCTCTTCGGTCACACTTTTCCAATCACTTATAACGGGCCCGCTTTCAAAGAACCGCAATATTTGGGGCAAGTGACCCTTTACTCTAATGAACGTCTTGTTTTTGAGCGAGTTAAATACGGTTTCTTTTTGATTCTGATTAACTCAGTTGTGAAAACCTTTGCACTTTGGTTAATTATTTTTTATTTCATCAAGCGTTATTTGGGTAAACCTCTCAATGAGTTTACCGATAAGATTAAGAATCAAGATATCAATGAACCTAAACCAATCACTTTAGAGCTACCTTGGTCTGATAAGAATGAAATACAGATTCTGAAAGGCAGTTATAACCAAATGATTGAAGAGCTAAATACCAAACAGCAGGCATTGGTAACGCTTAATGCCGAACTAGATCAAATGGTTAAAGTTCGCACACATCAGCTTGAAAAGGCGAAAGATGAAGCTGAAGTACTTGCTTCTACAGATATGTTAACCAACTTAAAGACACGTCGTGCTTTTTTTGAAATAGGCAATCATCTATTTAATGAGGCCACACGTACTGGTGATCATTTGAGTATGATTATGATGGATATAGACCACTTTAAAACAATCAATGATACTTATGGGCACTCGGCCGGAGATAAAGTGCTTGCTACTTTTGCTCAAACAATTTCATCGCTTGTTCGTACTTCAGATTTGACTGGGCGAATTGGCGGTGAAGAATTTGCCCTGATTCTAGCCAGAACAGATGAACAGGGTGCTAAGCAGTTAGCGGAAAAAATTCGTCAGGCATTTATGGCTATTCAAGTGGAATACGAGGGACAAATCATTACCAGTAGTGCTAGTTTTGGTGTAATTGAAGCCGATACAAAAGCTTTCACTTTGGATGAAGCTTTAGCTTTATCGGATCAGGCACTATATGAAGCTAAGCATCGAGGTAGGAACCAAGTAGTCTGTTACAGTGAGCTTAACTCAGTGTCTTGAACAAATAATAGACAACAACAGATATTAATAATTCGATCAATAGGGCAGGCTCGATTGATTTGATGTCATAAATAACCAGGCCTGGTAAATTTAAAAATACTGTTATTTATGATTGGTTCAGAACTTATTTAGAACTCAAATAAAAGACACAAAAAAAGGAAGCAATTGCTTCCTTTTTTATTGGCTTTTGAAACCATCACCAGAGTATGCTCTAAAATGATCAAAAATCTCTGAATCAGATTCCTTTTCTAGAAGACCAATACATTGTTTGTTGAACCACATAACGGTTTTTTACTGTATTAGACGGCACTAAATGAGTACATCTAATCATTTATGGTAGGCTAAATTAAATCAAATTGCATATTGGGTATGGTTCTGTTGAAGTATGCTTGGAGAATTTAATTTTTCTATTTTCAAGGATTCTTTCAGGAAAAAAGAATGAACCATTGCAACTGTTTCAATCTTAACAAGGCATTGCTTTTTACAATTTTGCTAATAAGCCTAGTATTTACTAGTCGAGTTTATGCTCAAGCCCCAAATATTACTTGGCAGTTGTATAGCATTGATAAAGGTCAGCAGTTTGACCCTCGTCACCCCGAGTCTATAAATAATCTAAAAAAAGTGGATGATATTTCCTTAGTAGGTGGTCATTACTTATATTCTGGCGAGGTGAAGATAAATCGAGATGACTTTTATGTGGTCGATTTCAAAAATACATCCACGATAGACCATTTTTCTTTTTATCTTTACGACCAAAAAAATAGACTGATTGCCAATGCATCTGGTGGTAGTGGCAGTAGTGAGCCAAACCCGTTTTTTCTTCGCCATGGGCGAACATTTCATTTGAAACCAGGGGAATATAAACTGCTTGCAGAAGTATCTTCCCCTTATTTTATTGCTGAACCAGTTCCCTTTGTTGATCACCTTGCCAATTATGAGCAGGAGATTAAAATTGGCAATGCCATAGTCTTGATTGGTATTGGTATTTTCCTGTCGATGGGAATTTATTACGGAGCACTTTCTTTTGCTCGTTCGCGTAATACAGAGATTCTTTACGCTTTATTTATCTTTTCTAATTTGTTATTTAATGCGGGGGCTCACCAGGTTCTTTCCCAGCTATTTAACCTGCATAATTTTTATCTGATTTCCTTTCCCATCGTTATTTCTAATTTTATTTATGTACTCTTCGTTATGAAGCTTTTGGAAATACACCCAAGAAAAAACAAAAAACTTTATATCTGGGGAATCGCGACCCTTATTGTTCTGGCTTTATTTGCACTGTATGCAATTTTGTCACCACATTGGGTGAATGAGATGGCTCGCTATGGCGTATGGGGTTTTTTATTATATGGATTAGTAGCAGGTGTTACTTGTTCTATTCAAGGTAGTGTTGTGGCACGTTTATATTTAGTTGCTCTGGTGGCTTTCATCGCCCTTGCGAGCATGGCCACTTTGCCAACTAAATTGGGCTCAGATACCATTTACGTTGAGCACTATGGATTGGCAGCTATTGCAGTAGAAGCTATTCTGCTTGCACTGGTACTCACTTATCAGGTTGGTAAACTTTACCGTGAGCGAATGAGTATGTTACTACGGTTAGATCATAGTAATAAATTGGCTCATACCGATGCTGTGACCCAAATTCCAAATCGACATGCTTTAGAAACTCAATTGGATGCAATGGCACAACACTCCTCTTTAACTTATGTTGATATGGATAATCTGAAGTACTACAACGATCGTTATGGGCATGCAAAGGGGGATGAGATGTTAACAACTTTTGCTAAATTAATGCTTCAAGGTATGGATAAAGAGGGCTGTATTTATCGAGTGGGTGGAGACGAGTTTGCAGTAATCTGCACCGATGGTGATGAGAAAAGGGTGCAGACTTTAATTGAGAATGTTGTTGATGAAATGAAACAACTTGGTTTTGATAATGTTGGTGTGAGTTCTGGTGTAGCCTTTAGGCATGAGGTAACGAACACATCAGAGTTAAAACATTTGGCGGATATGCGTATGTACGAAAATAAACGACAACGTAAAATGCAAAACAATTACCGAGCTGATATGGCCAGATAAGTATATGATTAAAGGTTAACTGAAAGCGTTAATAGAGTAATCACTCAAATTTTAGACACAAAAAAAGGAAGCAATTGCTTCCTTTTTTTATTGGCTTTTGAAACCGTGGCTATTGATTAGATAGCAACGATGTTCTCAGCTTGTGGACCTTTAGGACCTTGAGTTACTGTGAACCCAACTTGTTGACCTTCAGCAAGGGTTTTGAAACCGTCACCAGAGATTGCACTGAAGTGAGCAAAAACATCTGGACCAGATTCCTGTTCTAGAAAACCAAAACCTTTTGCTTCGTTGAACCACTTAACGGTTCCTTTTACTGTATTAGACATAATAATGTACCTGTATTTTTAATAGATTTGCGTCATAAAAAATATGACTTGTATAGCAGTGGAATTTTGACTTTACTTTAAAAACTTCAGGACGGGTAATACGAATAAAACAACGAAATGTAGGATATAAATTGTAGGCTTTCTTTCTTGCTGGAACTGACTATACATAGATTACTGCTTAATGTCGAGGTTTATATTTTTTATTTTTGATTGTTAACTTTTTGTACAGGAGCTTGTCCATTAGTCGTTTCTCATACAATGGTTAAGCTGGGTTAATAAGGGTATAAGTTTTAATTGTGCGACAATTTGTCACATTGTTTTTGACCCCGTTATGCATAAAAATGCTTATCTTTAAAATTAACTCAAAGACAAGAAGTAAACCGTCATGAAAAAGAAAATTATTGCCTCAATCATCACGACTATGATGTCGCCTGTGATTTATGCCCAGGAACTTCCACCAATCGAAGTTATTGGAAGTTCGCAAGAGATTAACAAAGAAAAAATATCTAAAGATGATATTGAATCAAAAGTTAGCTCAAGTAGTGATGTTGCAGATATTCTGATTGAATCTCCGACTGTTTCGGTAAATCAAGCGGGTGGTATTTCTGGCTTTCCAGTTATTCGTGGTATTGCTGATGATCGTCTAGACGTTCAATTAAACGGTATGCCATTATTGTCGTCTTGCCCAAATCATATGAATACACCATTGTCTTATACTTCGCCTTCACAGGTTGATTCGATTGAAATTTACCCAAGTATTACACCAGTAAGTGTAGGTGGAGATAGTATTGGTGGCAGTATTTTAGTGAAGTCAGATACGCCTTACTTTGCCCCTACATCAGAAACGGTTACCCAGGGTGAAATAGGTGCTTATTACCGTAGCAATGGAAATGCTAAAGGTGGCAATGTTTCGGTTACTACAGCCAGTGATAAGCTGAGTCTGACTTATAAAGGCAATGCGGCAACGTCTGAAAACTATTATGCGGCGAGTGATTTTAAAACCTTTACCACGACGACTAAATCTACATCAGGTACCGATTTTACTTCTGGAACAGAAGGTACTACAACCGATAAAGATGAAGTGGCTGGAACCGCTTATGAAGTGATTAACCACAGTCTTGGTTTTGCCTATAAAGGTGATGATAGCCTTTTTCAAGCAACTGTTACTAAGCAGTCTGCTCCTTACGAGCAATATCCAAATCAGCGTATGGATATGACAGATAATGATAGTACGAAATTAAACCTGTCTTACGACAAATCATTGGATTGGGGTGAGTTGAAAGTATCCGCTTATAAAGAGCGAGTTGACCATGAAATGGCCTTTATGGATTATAAAATCCAAACACAAATGCCAATGGATACTGCCAGTGACACAATAGGTGCAAAAGTCTCAGCAATTATTCCACTTGATTCATCGAGTGAGCTAAATGTGGGAACGGAACTTCAACAATTTACCTTGGATGACTATTGGGATCCAAACCCTGCATCAGTTGGTATGAGTCCAAATACTTTTTGGAACATCAATAATGGTACGCGTGATCGTTATGCGGCATTTGCTGAGTGGACTAAAGAGGTTGATAAGTGGAAAACTCGTATAGGTGCACGTTATGAAATGGTGAATATGAATGCGGATGACGTTAATGGATATCACGATTCTGATACCTTCACTAAAGGTATGATGACGATGACCACTAATGAAGCGACTCAAGCAGCGGCTTTTAATGCATCAGATCGTTCTGTTACTGATCATAATATTAATGTAACTGCCTTAACCAGTTATAAAGACAGTGATAACTTTGATATAGAGATGGGCCTTGCACGTCAAGTTCGCTCACCAGATTTATATGAGAGATACACTTGGTCAACTTGGCCGATGGCTGCGGTAATGAATAACTTTGTAGGTGATGGTAATGGTTATGTAGGTGATATTAATCTTAAACCTGAAACCGCTTATACCGTTAGTGCAAACTTTGATTGGCATGCTGCAAACCAGAAAGATTGGGGCTTGCAAATTATGCCGTACTTCTCGCATGTTGAAGATTATATTGATGCAGTGGCATTAACAAGTAACAGTACATTTAATGTATTGAAGTACACTAACCAATCAGCCCGAATTTATGGTTTAGATATTGCAGCAAATCGTAAACTTGCAGAGAGTGCTTATGGTGATTGGCAGGTTAAAACCAAAGTAAATTATACTCGCGGTACAAACTTAGAAACGGATGATAATCTTTATAACATTATGCCGCTTAATGCCACAGTGACAGTAATGCAAAAATGGAAAGGTTGGAATAACGCAGTTGAATGGTTATTGGTCAGTGACAAAACTGATGTTTCTGAAGTTCGCAATGAACTTAAAACAGCAGGTTATACCTTGGTTAATTTAAGAGCGAGTTATGGTTGGAAAAACACACGTATTGATTTTGGTGTAGAGAACTTATTTAACCACGCTTATGATTTGCCAACAGGTGGTGCTTATACTGGTGAGGGCAAAACAATGTCTATGACAGGTATTCCACTGCTTTCAGTAGCAGGTAGAGGCAGAAGCTTTTATGCTGGCTTAAATGTTAAGTTCTAACTGGAATTTAAATATAAAGAGTTAGAGCTTTATAATACGCAGGCAAGGTAAAATGAAATAAATTTACCAGGCCTGGTAAAAACACAAAACCCCGCTAAACAAAGTATGTTTAGCGGGGTTTTTTATTTGTTTTTGTTGTTTAGTTTTCTATGCTTATTAATTGTTTACTTAATTGCTTACTTAATTGTTTGGTTGATAATCAATCAGTGCTTAAGTTCTTTTCAGAGCATGGCTTGATGTTGTCGACAATTATTAAACACAAGTGGATATTACCTTAAACCCGTTAGCCGAAAGAACGTGATTCAGTGAAATTGTAACTTGCTTTCAGATTTGAATTTACAAACTTCAAGTCAAAGGTATTTAAATCAAAATTACGGCCACCGGGTTTAAATGTTTTTTGGCAATTAGAGGCTAGTTAACATTAATACTGTATGCGATGTTTTTCAATTTTGTGAAATTGCATCAAAACCACATTAAACAAAATAACATCTAAAACGATATTAAAGAGTAAGTAAAACGCCGTTTGGTAATGTGATAAAAAGAAAGGTAAACCAATATCTTGAATAAGATGAGAAACAATAATGTAGTTAACAATAAATAAAGGAATACTAAAGATAAGTGCTTTTTTAAACGCTTGTTTGCCTGGTGAATACAGTGTTTGTGTTGCTTCCATGTTGTGCTCCATTTAATAATCCTTATATTTCATTTCAATATTGCATGTTGAATTTTAAGCAATCTATCTTATGGCAATAAAAAGCCTTAATTGCTTGAAAAATCATGACTTTTGATAAGAAAAAGAAAGCAGTCCTTCATTGTTTGAGTAGTTACGACAGAATTTGTATTTACCAGGCCAGGTAAATGCAAAATCAAACTGTATTCAAAATTGTGTATTGAAGTGATTTATGGAGTGATTTATGAAGTGGTCAATGAAGAGCTGAATAAATACGCTAAAGAACCAGTATCCGTAATCTATATCCATAAACCCATATCCATAACCCCATATCCATAACCCCATATCCATAGGCTTGAGTCAATACTGTTCTCGTTTACGGAATAGTCCAAATTCAGTTTTACCAATCTATGGTTATTTATTAGTATTTGTTAAAGTCGCTTATTTATTAGGTTAAGAGGCTTATTTATTGAGTTTAATAACGTATTTTAGTGGTGTATCATATCGTTTATAGCCTTAAGAAAATCAGGCTATTTATAAAAATAAATTAGAGGAAAAGTATAGGTATGCAAGATTTAATAGAAAAATTAAATATAGATCAATATATTCCAGTGGTCTTAGAAGGCTCTACGAATGTATTGTTTGCAGTCTTAATTTTAATTGTTGGCCTCTTTGCGGCAAACAAAGTAAAAGCGATTATTATTAAAGCAGCTCAAACATATCAAAATTTAGATGACACTTTGTTTAGTTTTTTAGGCAATGTAGCAAAATACATTATTTTAGCATTTGTCATTATTGCCGTTTTAAACCGTTTTGGTATACAAACCGCCTCTATTATTGCTTTATTAGGTGCAGCAGGTTTGGCTATTGGTTTAGCTTTACAAGGTACTTTAACCAACTTGGCAGCTGGAGTGATGTTGCTAATGTTTAGACCTTACAAAGTGGGCGATTTTATTGATGCGGCAGGTAAGTTTGGTAACGTTACTGAAATAGATTTGTTTACCACTATTTTACAAACGTTTGATAACCAGCAGATTATTATTCCTAATAGTCAGATTTGGGGCAGTCAAATCATTAACCATTCGCACCATGATATTCGCGGTGTAGACATGACTTTTGGTGTTGCCTATAAAGAAAACACCGACGAAGTGCGTAAAGTGATTAATTCAGTGTTAGAAAATCACCCCCATATCTTAAAAACGCCGGCTCCTTTTGTTGAAGTATCTACTTTGAATGATAGTTCGGTTGATTTCATTGTTCGTCCGTTCTGTAATGGAGAACACTATTTTGATGTTTTGTTTACAGTGCCAGAGTTAATTAAAAAGGCATTGGATGAAGCAAATATTGAAATACCTTTCCCGCATCGCAAAATCATTATGGCAAAAGAAGGTGAAGAGTAATTGAATTCAATATGATGACACCTAAGTCCATGTTGATTATTGTAAGTAACTCATTGAAATATTTATCTATTATTTATTTTTAGATTAATGTTTTAATCACGAGTATTAAAAATTCTTTTCCATTTTACCAGGCCTGTATATTCTTTACAGGCCTGGTAAAATCCATGCAAAATGTTGTAAACCGTTTTTATTTTGTACATAAAATCTAGCCAAAAAAGTTGATTGAAAAATGATTATAGAATTTGCCTGGTTTGCATAAGTTAAAGTAATTGGAATACCGTATTTTTATAGGCTAATCTGCTTTAGACATCCGTTTTTAATCTACCTAGGAGAGCATGATTATGTCTTTATCTCGAGCTGCTTTTTTGCAACTTTTATTTACCTTTTTTGTTTTAACTTTTTCAATGCCAAGTTCTGCTGAAGCTTTAAATAATAAAGAAGCCATGCAGGGTCTAAAAAGCATGCACGTTATTTATGATATTCGTAAATCTAATCCCAATATGATGCTGGTTTATTTAAAAGGGATTGAATCTAACCGAACCAACTTAATTAAAGAGGGCGTGGAACCTCATCAGAGAATCATATTTATTGCTAAAGCCGTTAAGTTTATTACCACCGAGCCTTCTGAAGAAGTTGCAATGGAATATGGTCCAGTTTTAAAAGAAGTGGCTGCACAAATAGCACGTTTAAATAAACTGGGTGTCAAAATGGAGGTTTGTTCTGCCGCTACCGCCGCTTTTGGTGTAGATAATGCAACGATTTTGCCTGGTATTAAAGTGGTACGTTCTGGATTTTTATCTGTAATGGGCTGGCAAGCGCAAGGTTACCAATTAGTGCCAGTGTATGATTAGTTTTGGATAGAAATATTCTTCAAAAAATCACTAAAAAAATAATTAAAAAATTTGTATAAAAAAGAAAACCACTTTTTTAAATTAAATTTATAGCCTGCATTTGCAGGCTTTTTTATATTTATGATTTATTTAGGCGTTAATTCATTGATAATGAAGCTACATAAAAATAGATTGGAATATAAATGCTTAATATAGAAATCCCAGGAAATAACCAACTTACTTTAGAGCACCTAGTTTTAGACTATAACGGCACCATTGCTTGTGATGGTTTGATTAAAACAGGGGTTCTCTCTAAATTGCAGGCTTTGTCAGAAAAATTGCAGATTCATGTGATTACAGCCGATACTCATGGATCGGTTCATGAGGCTTGTTCAGGTGATTTTATTAAAATTCATGTGATTGAAAAAAGTCACCAAGATAAACAAAAACAGAATTACATTGAGCAACTTCAAGCCAAAACTTGCATAGCTGTTGGTAATGGGTTTAATGATGCCTTTATGCTTAAAGAGGCGGCTCTAGGAATTGTTGTTATGCAAGAAGAGGGCTGTGCGACCAAAACCCTTATGGCCAGTGATTTAGTGTTTACCTCTATTGAAGATGTTTTGGATTCCTTGCTGCAACCTAAACGAATTATTGCCTCCCTAAGAAATGGATGATAAAAACCGCTAAATAAAGAGACTGCAAAACAAAGAAACAGCTAAACAAAGAAAATCTTTAACAAAGAAAAATAAAAAACAAATTTACCAGGCCTGGTGTCGCCACTTTTAAAGAGGTTGGTAAATTTTGTTTAAATGTAAAAAATTTAACTTATTTTGAGCCACGATAATTAAGTATCGAAATAGGAACCACTTTTTTAACCGGAAACCCTTCAATCTCTTTACGTTGAATAATGTGTCCTAACAGGCTTTCTATAGCACACAGGTTTTTAAAATCGTCTTTTGAAACAAATGAGATTGCTTCACCTGAATTACCAGCACGGCCTGTACGACCAATTCTGTGAATGTAATCTTCTGCCGGGTAAGGTAAGTCATAATTAATTACGCGGCTGAGATCTTCAATATCAATTCCACGAGCCGCAATGCCTGTGGCAATTAAAAAAGCCAATTTACCGGATTTAAAGTCTGCTAAGACTTTTTCGCGAGAGCCTTGGCTTCTTCCACTGTGAATGGCCTCTGCTTTAATGCCACGCTTTGCTAATTGCTCTACTAATTTTGCCGCAGAATGTTTTTTCTCTACAAAAATCAGTGCCTGATTCCATTGTTGCTCTTTAATCAAATGGCTTAATAAAGCGGATTTTTTATCTTTATCTACGGTGATTAACCATTGGTTAATTTTAGGTGCGGCTTTCTTTTTTGGTGATACAGAAATTTCTGCAGCATCATCGTACACCGTGTCAGCTAGGTAACGTACATCATCCGTTAAAGTTGCAGAAAAGAGTAGACTTTGGCGGTCACCTGGTAAGCGGTCAATGATTTTATTAAGATCGTCAATAAAACCCATATCCAGCATTCTATCGGCTTCATCTAATACTAAAAATTCTAAATCATCAAAATACAGATCACGTTGATAAGCTAAATCCAACAATCTGCCTGGAGTGGCGACCAAAATATCAACGCCTTTTTCTAGTTGCTGTTTTTGTGGCTGAGAAGCGACACCTCCATAAACAGCCAGAGAACAGAGATTGAGATTTTTTGCATACTGCTTAACATTGGCTTCAACCTGTACCGCAAGTTCGCGTGTAGGTACTAGAATTAATGCACGAATAGACTTTGAACGCAGTTCTTCATTAGTATTTAATTTTTCTAATAGAGGCAAAACAAAGCTGGCTGTTTTTCCTGTGCCGGTTTGTGCTGCAGCCACTAAATCTTTACCCGATAAAATAATCGGTATTGCCTGTTTTTGAATATCTGTAGGGGTTTTATAACCAAGTTCAGAGATAGCTTGTAAAAGGGGATCACTTAATCCAAGTTGTGAAAATGACATAAAAACCTCAGGGTTATAAAGAATGACTAGGCCGCTTTTGTTAATGAGAAAGGGCTTGAAGAGTTAGACTTAAATTAAAGGGAGTGATTTGAGTAGAGTTATAAAAAGGCATTATAGAGCAAGCCCGTCATAAATGATTTTTTTAGCATTTTATTTGATTTTATTTTTTGTGATATTTACCAGGTTTTATCGTTAAGCAAAATTGATTGAAAATATTGAAAAACCCTATTGGATGTATTGAAGAACCCTATTGGTATTTAGCAAGTTTTTGAGCTGTAATGAATTAACGTTTAATTTTAAGGGTTCTAAAAATCCTTTTAGTAAGCGGTTTTTTAACAAAAACACTTAAACTTAAGTTTGGAAGAGTTATGTCTGCACATGTATTTGCTATTGCGAACCAAAAGGGTGGAACAGGTAAAACTACGCTAAGTATGAATTTTGCGGCGGGCTTATCTCAACGCGGTAGAGTATTACTGATTGATGCCGATCCTCAAGGGTCAGCAGTGCAGTGGAGTAATATGGCTGCTGAGGACAAACCTTTTCCTGTATCGGTTATCTCTGTTGGTGGTCATTTAGTTCGTGAAGTTGAACGGTTCGCTAAAGATTATGATTTTGTGGTAATTGATTGCCCACCAACGTTAGAAACTGGCGTAATGCAGTTAGCCATGCAAGTCTCTAAAACGGTCTTAATTCCTGTACTGCCGTCGCCTGTAGATTTATGGGCGAGTATTCGTATTATAGAAGCCATTGAGCAAGCTAAGATTAAAAATCGTCAGTTGCAACCTTATATCGTGGTCAATCAGTTAGAACCACGCAGTGCTTTATCAAGTGCAATGAAAGAGGCATTAGATGAATTTGATATTACCGCATTAAAAAATGGCATAAGGCGTCGTGCGGTTTATCGTAATGCAGCGGTGGATGGATTAAGTGTTTATTGCGTTGGAAAGCGTGGTGAACCTGCCGTAGAGGAAATAAATGAAATCATTGGAGAGTTATTATGACTAATACAACAACAGGTTCTAAATTAGCTCAAAGTGTTCGTCGAGCAAAAGACAATAAAACGACTGATGAAAATACGGTCGAAGAAACACCAAAAGCGACCACTACAAGCCAGCCAAAAGCAACAACCAAGAGAGTTGCCAAGAAGCCTACGGCTAAGACTGCAACTAAAACAACAACTAAACCAGCTGAGAAAACAACAGCAAAAACAACGACAACCACCAAAACCGCTTCAAGTAGTGGTTCTCAAAAACAAACGACTGAAACTGTAACGAGAATGCCATCAAATAGAGTGTGGCCTGATTAACAAGTAGGTAAGTTGTAAAGAATTAAATGGCCGTTTTGTATTGAGTTAGGAGTTTTAAGTGGTTAAAAGTTACGATGATGTTTATAAAGTAGTTGAGGCTGCTGTTAATGCTTATATGCAAAAACAAGATTCTACAGAAATTGCGTTTGAAATTAACGACAATGGTTCTTGTACGATTGTGAATAAGCAAAACCGTAAAAAGTTTGTGTTGATGTTTGCACAATTTGCGGATGAATTTAAAGTAGGGTTTGCCTTTTATGAACCCGATGAGTTGGGTAATATTGATAGCCCAGAGTGGATTGAAGACACTTTTAATTATGACTTTAATGAAAAGTTTGTGACTACATTGATTACAGAGCATTTAATTTAATTTTTTGAACTAAATAATTCCCAAACAATAGAATTTACAGGCCTGGTAGTCTGGTCAGTCGAGTAAGGTTTATACGAGTAAGATCCATAATGGATTGGCTTTATAAATCGTTGCACAATAGCACCCGCTAAACGTTTAGTTTATGCGGGTTTTTTATTTGTTTTATGTGTGTTTATTTTCTGGACAAAAATGAAGTATAGTATTTTATTTGCACTGTTTTAGTTGCTTTAGTTTTTTAGTAAGGGGGTTATTTGATGAATTTAGTTGAGATTGCTCAAAAGCGTTATGCCACAAAGAAATTTGATGCCAGCAAACGTATAGCAGATGAAGATTTTGAGCAGATTAAAGAGTTGTTGAGATTTAGCCCTTCTAGTGTTAACTCTCAACCTTGGCACTTTATTATCGCCGATAACATAGAAGCCAAAAAAAGACTGACCAAAGGCACACAGGGTGTTTATGGTGCCAATGAATCTAAGGTGTTAGATGCTTCTCATGTTATTTTGTTCTGTTCTAAAACTGAAATGAGTGACGACTATTTGCAGCACTTGTTAGCAAATGAAGATAAGGATGGACGTTTTCCTCAGCCAGAAAACAAAGAGTTGGCTGGTAAGGTAAGAACCTTTTATGCGGATTTGCATAGAAAGGAATTAAACGACACGCAAAGTTGGATGGAAAAACAGGTTTATCTAAATATGGGCACAATTCTATTAGCGGCTGGCGTGTTAGGGATTGATGCAGTGCCCATTGAAGGTATTGATATAGCAGTAATGAATAAAGAGTTTGGCCTAAATGAAAAAGGCTACACTGCAGTGGCTATTATTGCTTTGGGGTATCGTCATGAAGACGATTTTAACGCGGCATTACCAAAATCTAGATTGCCAGAAGAAGACGTTTTTACCGTCTTAAAATAAATCTTAATACAAGGCTGGTTAACAAAACCAGCCAGTTTTTTTAAGTAGAAAACTACTTTTAATTACTTGATCAATAAGTCTTTATTTATAATTCAACCTTAATTTTATTAAAGTTGCTTACCCATTTTTGTACTTACTTTTTTTAGCTTGTCTGTTTTAGTGCTTTTTGCACCATATTTTATATAAGAATCTACTAATCCTTATCTTTTATAATTAAGTTTAAATAATAACTAATTGTTAATACAGTGTATGTGTTTATCGGTATTATTCTTGCTTATAATGCTTAATTTTATTGCTAAATTTTTGATTGAGTATTTATGAATATAGAGCTCTTGGATACGTTATGGGTGTTGTTGAGTGCGATTTTGGTCGCACTAATGCAACCAGGTTTTACAGCTTTAGAAGCAGGGCAAACACGAGCTAAAAACTCGATATCTACAGCAATTAAAAATTTAAGCGATTTTTTAATTTCTTTTATCATCTTTATTTCCTTCGGTGCGAGTTTAATGCTGGGTTCAACCAGTAATGGCTGGTATGGATGGAACCATCTATTTTTCTACAATGATGATTTACAAGACATTGTGTATGTTTTGTTTCAGGCGATGTTTGCCTCAACTGCGGTAACCATTATCTCTGGTGCTATTGCTGAAAGAAGTCGTTATTCCACCTATCTATTGATTGCCGTTTGGATTTCATTAGTGATTTACCCTATTCAAGCTCATTGGATTTGGAATGAGAGCGGCTGGTTAGCCCAGTTAGGGTTTGTGGATTTTGCAGGTTCAACCGTAGTGCACTCTGTTGGTGGTTGGGCGGCACTTGCCGCTATTATGGTTATTGGCCCGCGTTTAGGGCGCTTTGAGCTGAGTAATGGTTTTGAAAAATCAAATTTAGCATTTAGTGCTTTGGGTGTTTTTCTTATTTGGTTGGGCTGGATAGGCTTTAATGGAGGCAGTATGCTTACATTAAACCAGCAAACAGCGATGGTTATTTTAAATACGCTTATTGCTGGTGCTGTGGGAGGATTAGCTGGGTTGGTGTATAGTCGTTTGAGTCGTGGTTATTACGATGTTGGCAGTATTATGCATGGTATTCTTGCAGGCCTGGTCTGTATTACCGCCAACGCAAACTTGGCTCAACCTATAGATGCTTTTTTGATTGGTATTGTGGGTTATCTTTCTTATGAATTGGGTTGTTATGTTCTTATTAGGCTTAAATTGGATGATGCCATAGAGGCGATTCCTGTTCACCTTTTTGCTGGTATCAGCGGAACCATTGCAGTGGCTTTTTTCTATCCAGCAGATCAATTTTTACATCAATTAGAGATTCAATTTATGGGGGTGATAGCGGTAGGGGTTTTTGCTTTTTCAATCACTTATCTGTTTTTAAAAATCGCTAATAAATTTATGCCTTTAAGAGCAAGTGAAGCAGATGAAATCATTGGTATGAATATAAGTGAGCACAAGGCATCAAACTCTATGCATGACTTAGCACAGATGATGCATATGCAAGCTAAATCTCAAGATTTTAACCAAAAAATCTCTGTTGAACCTTATGCTGACGCCGCTTTAATCGCAGAGTTTTATAACAATGTCACCAGTGCATTTAATAAGTTAACCAATGAGAACGAAGGCTTAATTAAAGAAATTGAATACCGAGCAAACTATGACCAGCTTACGGGAGTACCTAAGCGTAATCTCTTGTTTACGGAGATTGAAAAGGCCATAGTTCATCTTGAAATTGAACCTAAAGTTCATGGTTTGTTATTTATTGATTTAGATGGTTTTAAACAGGCTAATGATGAATTTGGCCATGATGCAGGAGATGAGATTTTAAAAATTGTGGCTGCACGTATAAAGTCTATATTAAGGGTTGACGATATGGTTGCCCGTTTTGGTGGAGATGAATTTGTGGTTTTGGTGTTAGATGTTAAAAATGAAACGAATGTTGGAAACCTAACCGAAAAACTAATGAGTGCAATTCGTGAGCCCATTTTAACCTCAGAAAAAAAGTTAATAAATGTGGATAGTTCAGTAGGTTTAAAGGTGTTTGATGAGAAAAACAAAATGGGCGTGGCTGAGCTAATTAAAGAAGCTGATTCTGCAATGTATGTTGCCAAAAGAAGAGGCAAAGGCACTTGGGTTTTAGCCTAAATAAATCACTAAATTTATATTTATCCTAATCTTTATTGAGTATTAAATAACATTTTAAACCCGCTAAACTATTTTGTTTAGCGGGTTTTTTTATGGGGCTTTGCCTGAAAAATTTAAAACTTCTCATAATTTCTCATTGCCGTCTTCTCATACAAAACTCTTTAACCGTATATATCAGCTAATTACTTCAAGATTCATTATATCTAGGTTCATAATATGGTTCATAATATGGCAGCATCTCAACTCATAATTTTATTGACAGTTAAAAAATGAGCTAGATTGCAATAATTAAGCAACTAAAAATTGAGAGCAAATGTACCCCTGAGCGTAGTTAAAATTTAACTGCGACACTAAATAATTCTACTTTTAATAATAAAGGTTGCTTACAAAGCTTATGCCACACCACCATATGCAAAACCACCGACTTGCTTATTTTTTGCTGATACTTACCACCTTATTTTGGGCCGGTAATTTTGTATTGGCTCGTGCGGTTCATGCCAGTGTACCGCCCATAGGTTTGGCATTTTGGCGATGGTTTGCAGTGGCTGTATTTATTGTGCCTTGGGCATGGAAAGAGCTACGCGAACAGTGGCCTGTAATGAAGTCACATCCTTGGTTAATGATAGCCTTTGGCGTTTTTAGTGTTGGAGCATTTAACACCTTGGTGTACATAGGTTTGCAAACCACCACGGCAGTTAATGGTTTATTACTCTTGTCGTCTGGGCCTATGTTTATTTTATTGTTTTCATCGTTAATGTTGGGGCAAGCATTTAAACTTTTTCAGATTATCGGATTGATTGTTTCAGCTGTCGGAGTGTTGCTTGTTTTAACCCACGGTGATTTGTCTAACCTTGTTGGTTTAGAAAGTAATACAGGAGTTCTTTGGGTCTTAGGTGGTGTGATTAGTTGGGCAATTTATTCAGTTTTACTTCATAAAAAGCCAGCAGGCATTGGCGGGAGTGGTTTTTTTGCTGCCACGGTTATTATTGGATTAATTGGGCTCTTGCCTTTCTATTTGATAGAAACTTTTATCCAAAATCGTCCTGTTCATGTTAATTTGGATTTAATTTTAACGGTCGCTTATGTGGCGGTGTTTGCGTCTATTCTTGCCTATTTATTTTGGAATAAAGCGGTTGAAATGATTGGTGCCAGTCGTTCTAGTCCGTTTATTCATTTAATACCTGCCTTTGGATTGGTTTTGTCGGTAATATTTCTTGGTGAACATATGAAACAAACTGATTTTATTGGTTTAACCCTGATATTTTTAGGGCTTGTAGTCGCCGCAGGCAAGTTTGGTTTATCTAAGCTCCAACCGTAAACAACGGTTAGAACTTTCTATTAAACAGTAAACTCAGTTGAAAGCCTGTTTAAAAATTATACCAAGTGGTTTTTTACCGTTTTTACGACATATTTTGTGAAAGAAAATCACGCAGTTATAAACTTTATTGTGACCAGGCCTGGTAAATTAAACGTAATATCACATTAGCAATTTCAGTCAAGATTACACCCATTATTTACTTCAAAATGCATTTTAAATTGTGAGGGAAACAATGACACAAGTAAATTATGCACGCTATGAAGAGAAGATGAATAATGTTTCTAAATTTATTTTAGACCACTTAGACGAAGACCTAACCGTTGAGAGTTTAAGTGAGGTTGCTTGTTTCTCTAAGTTCCATTTTCATAGGCAATTTTCGGCCTTTTTTGGAATGTCGGTTATTCAATATGTTTTGTTAAATAGACTAAAACGATCAGCACAACAGTTGGTGTTTAATACAGACAAAAAGATTATTGATATTGCATTTGATGCACACTTTAAAAATGCGGAATCTTTTTCTAGAGCATTTAAAAAAGTGGTGAATCAATCTCCCTCACAATTCAGAAGAATGCCGGACTGGAGTGTTTGGCATCAATTGTTATCTCCTAATAATATGTTAAGGATGAGAGAGATGGATGTAAAAATTGTTGAGTTTGATAAAACTAAAGTGGCTGTGCTAGAGCATTTAGGAAACCCGTTAAACGTAGAAAAAAGTGTAGAAAAGTTTAGAGATTGGCGTAAAACTACGGGGTTATCGCCAATAGTCTCAAGTAGAAGTTTTGGGATTGTTTACAGTGATCCTGATGTGTCAAATCCTGAAACATTTCGGTTTGATATTTGTGGCGAAATCGAAGTTGATTTACCTGATAATGAATGGGGCGTGATTAGCAAGGAAATATCTGGTGGCCGATGTGCCGTCTTACGTCATATAGGCAGTCTTAATCATATTGGTGAAAAAGTACGTTATTTATATGCCGATTGGTTGGCCGAAAGTGGTCAAGAATTGAGAGATGAACCTTGTTTTTTTCATTACACAAATATTGAAACGCAAGGGAATGAGGCAGAGCTTAAAACAGATATATATCTTCCAATTGTTTAGGCTAATCATAAAGCGATTGAGTCTTTATGTTTAGGGGCTTTCTAAAACCTTGTTGTTATTTTCATAATCTTAATTTTAAATCTTAATTTTAAATCTTAATTTTAATGATAAAAATAGACTGGAATCATTGGGCGAATTAATAAAGCTGCTCAACAAATGATATGTGAATTAATGTTGTTAAGGTGATGTTATATTTATAAATTACCAGGCCTGGTAAACCTAAAATAAACCCGCCTAGCTATCGGTTAAGTGGGTTTTTTGTTGTTTGTATTTAAGATTTTATTATTGCTGTCGTGCAAGGTTTATTGTGCTGATTTTAGGGTATGATACTTTACATCATATTGTGTTTTAGTGCGTATTCGTTAAAACCGTTAGTTATTGAAGGATGAGAATGTCTGAGAAAATGGGGTCTGAAAAAACAAGAACTATTGGCCTTTTGGGTGCGATATCTATTGGTATTGGCGGTATGGTTGGCGGCGGAATATTTGCCGTTTTAGGTGAAGCCGTGTCACTTGCTCATGGCGCAACGGCAATGGCATTTTTATTTGCAGGTGTAGTCGCTTTATTTACCTCTTATTCATACGCCAAATTATCGGTTAAGTATCAAAGTCAGGGCGGAACAGTTACTTTTATAGACAAGGCCTTTAATCATAATCTGTTATCGGGTTCAATCAATTTGCTGCTATGGCTCAGTTATTTGGTAACAATTGCTTTGTATGCGGTGGCTTTTTCTTCTTATGCACAAACCTTTTTTAAAGGCGATTCTGGCCTTTGGCTAAATCATCAATGGCTAAACCATCTTTTTATTAGTTTGGCTATTCTTTTGCCCTTTGCAATTAACTTAATCAGTGCCTCTATTGTGGGTAAATCTGAAACTATTATTGTGGTGATTAAAGTTGTTTTATTGATTATTGTGATTGCTGCTAGTGCCTCGTTTGTTGATGTTGAACGTTTATCGTATCAACATTGGGGTAGCTCGCTGTCAATTGTGATTGCGGGTATGGTCATTTTTGTAGCCTATGAAGGCTTTGAGTTAATTGCTAACGCTTCTGAGGACATAAAAAACCCAAAAGTTAATTTGCCTAGAGCATTTTATGGATCCGTTATTTTAGTGGTTATTTTGTATGTATTGATTGCGTTAATTACAGTAGGAACTGTGCCAGAAAGTGAGATTTTATCTGCTAAAGATTATGCTTTAGCGGTGGCTGCTAAACCTGCATTAGGTACGGTAGGTTTTATTGTTGTATCCGTTGCTGCGTTATTAGCCACGTTTTCAGCAATTAACGCCACTATTTACGGCAATTCTCGCTTAGCTTATATTATTGCGATTGAGGGTGAACTGCCAAAGGTTATGGATTCTGAAAAAAGAAATATTCCATTTATGGGCGTTATTCTTACTTCAGTTTTGAGTTTTCTAATTGCCAACTCGATTAGTCTAAGAGAAATTTCTATTATTGGCAGTGCCAGTTTTCTGTTGGTGTTTTTTATTGTGAATGTGGCAGCGTATCGTTTAAGGGATGAAATCAATGCTAATAAAGTGGTTATCATATTTGCTAGTTTAGTGAGTTTTGCGGCTTTAATAGCCTTGCTTGTGCATACCTATCAAAATAATCCAAAAGCCATTGTCGTTTTTATCTCGTTTATATTAGTCTCAGTTATGTTTGAGGCCGTGTACGGCAAACTGGTTCGTAAGCACCTGTTTCATAGAGCTTATGATAAAAGTGATAAATCAACAGTCTAGTAAGCCGTTTTTTAGACCTAAATACGATGTTGTAAGAATGAATTAGCATGTATCACCATGTAATTACGACATGATAGGATTTGTAATTTATGACCAATCAAAACCACCAATCACTCAAAGCAGATTTAAAGAAACTTCAATCCGTCTCATATATGAGAGTTAATGCCAAGCCTGCCGTGTTAGATGAACTCCAAGAAAGATTGGAATCCATTGAACAAGCTGCAATTTTAAAGCAACAAGGCGGTGTAGAAGTGCATGTTGGATCAGATGTACTGCCCACTTCATTCAATCTTAAACGTATTAATGACGAACTGGTGTGTGATAACTTTGTGGTAGAAGGGTCATCTAATGGCACCATTGCTCATAATATTTTTAATGAATTTCAAATAACAGAGATTGAGTTTGAAAGCTTGGTTGCTGGCCCTGGCATGTTTGAAAAAGGGATGGTGTTTTATGTGAAAAATACCCAGCAAGATGTATTTGATTTGGAGCTAGAGAGCGATTATAAGTTTAAATTTGTGAACCCAGATTTAGTATTACAAAGTTAAATAACGTTTCGTAAAACAAAGCTTTATTCTGCTTTGTGATGTCAGAGTTTCTTCAAAGTTAAAAAATACCAGGCCTGGTAACCTATTATTAATAAAGTGTTATTAATTAAGTGTTTATTATCAAATTGCTTATTTGATTTATTAAATATTTATTTATTTCATACTTGATTTTTAAACGTAACTTGGAGGATTTTGTAATGAATTATCAACGTCATGGATTATCGGTTGGAATCACTAGAGTAGAAGATAAATTTTTCCTAACATTAAAAGTTCAAGGCAAGCTGACACACAATGATTACGAGCACATTACACCAATGATTGACTCTGCGCTTGCTGAAGTTAACCAACCAAAAGTGAATGCCTTAATTGATGGAACGGAATTAGAAGGTTGGGAACCACGTGCGGCCTGGGACGATTTTAAGTTGGGCCTTAAGCATGGAAGCGAGTTTGAGAAGATTGCTATTTATGGAAATAAAAAATGGCAAGAGTTCGTCGCAAAAATAGGGGGATGGTTCATTGCGGGTGAAGTGCAATTTTTTGATAATGTTGATGACGCGATTGCTTGGCTTAAAGAATGATTTTTAAAGTAGTAGGTTGAGAGTTAATGACTTATCGTTAATAACATCGCTAATGACATCGTTAATGATCTATAGTCTTTAACATTTGATTATTGTTTTGTGGCTTTTTTACGCATGGTGAATAAGCATGCTTTTATGGTTTTTTTGAAAAATTAATATTATGATGCATAAACCAAATAGCGATAAAAATATTGAATTAGTCGTTATGAACGTTAATAAATTGAATAGGCTTTTGGTATAAAAAATTATAAAAATAATAATATAAACAATCATATAAGCGAGATTCTTATGAAAAAAATATTCAATACAATTTTTGCAGGCCTGGTCGCTCTACAAATAGCTATGTTTGCTTCTTCTGTACAAGCGGCAGAAGTTAAAGAAATTAAACAAACCCATAATGGCATCACCCTAAATGCCAATTTAATGATGGCAGATGGTAAGACCTTTGCCGACGATATTGTTTTATTAACTCACGGTACGCTTACTCACAAAGATCGTTCAACCTATGCTCAGTTACAAAAAAACTTAGCAGGGCATGGCATTAGTTCTTTAGCTATTAACCTCTCTTTGGGGTTGAGTGATCGCCATGGTGAATACGATTGTGCAGTACCTCATATTCATAAACATACTGATGCTCTAAAAGAGATAGATTTTTGGCTAAATTGGTTGCAAAAACAAGGTGCTAAAAATATCACTTTAATGGGCCATTCTCGTGGTGGTAACCAAACCGCTTGGTATTCCATTGAGCATGACAGCAATGCCTTTAAAAAAGTGGTTTTATTAGCGCCAGCAACAGGTGGGCAACAGGCTGCTGAAGACTATCAAAAAAAATACGGTAAGCCTCTTCAGCCAATTTTAGATAAAGCCAATAAATTGGTTGCAGAAGGTAAGGGCGATACGATGTTAAAGGACATTGATTTTATTTACTGCAAAAAGGCGCAAGTTACTGCGGCAGCATTTGCAGATTATTACAATGTAAAACCACAATTTAACACTATTGGCCTATTAAAAGGGGCTAAAAAAGACACTTTAGTGATTATAGGATCAGCTGATACTGTTGAAGCTGATTTACCCGAGAAAATGAAACAGCTTGCTGATTCTGACAAAGTGCAAACAGTAACGATTGAAGATGCTACACACTTCTTTTTAGATTTTGCTAATGAAGATGTTGCCACAGCGGTTGCAGAATTTATTGAGCAATAACGGCTTGAGTAATAACAGTTTAAGTAATAACAGTTTAAGTAATAACAGTTTAAGTAATAATTGATTGAGTATTCATTTAACAGCTTTTACCAGGCCTGGTAAAAGTACAGATTAAAAAGCTAAATCAATCATATAAAACGTTTAAAAAACCTAAGCCTGCATATTGTTCAATGTATGCAGGCTTTTTTATTGTTGTCTTTTTGTTTATTCATTATCACTCTACTTTTTTGTAAAAGTTACTTCATCTTTTAAATTTAGCGTTGTGCTAATATCAAACTCTCTTTTTTGATTTATACCATTTACCTTGCAAAAGCTACTTTATGGTAGCGATGATTTAAGGTGAATTTAAATCAATAGGTGCATTTATGTTCACTGTATCAAGTGAATAACGCACGTTTCAAAACGTTAAAAGGTAAAGCAATGACAGTAGAAGCAATCGCTTGGCTTATGATTATTACGCCATCGATTATTACCGGCATTATATTGGCCTATTTTGTTAAAGGCCGTTTAGGACTGATTTTATCGGCATTAGTTCCCTGGATAGGGCTTTTGATTGCACTGTTGTGTGAGCACTATTTTTTTGCTTGTCGGGTTGATGGGATTGTTATGTGGCCTATTGCTCAACTTTTTGGGGGCACCATCGCCGCTATCGCTGGTATTGTCGGTTACCAAGTAGCCAAAGATGTTTTTTGCAAAAAACAAGCTTAACTGGCTTTAACAAAGTGTCTTTAACAAACCTCGGTTATCACTATTTTTAAAACTTCTCTTATCATCCTAAATATTCTAAACTGATTTTTAATATAGAAGCTCAATGGTGTAAATACATTAGGGATAAGCAGTATGAGATTTTTAAAATGGACAGGCCTGGTAAGTTTGATTGTGATGCAATTTGGGTGTACTCAAGTACCTAAAGATGTTGAACCTGTTACAGGGTTTGATTTATCACGTTATTTAGGTAAGTGGTATGAAGTCGCTCGATTAGATCATAGTTTTGAAAAAGGTTTAACCGATGTAACGGCAACCTATTCAATGCGTGATGATGGTGGGGTTAAGGTGCTTAACCAAGGAGTGGATGCCAAAACAGGTAAAGCAAATGAAGCAATAGGAAAAGCTTATTTTGTAGATAAAGATACCGTTGGCAGGCTTAAGGTTTCATTTTTTGGGCCTTTTTATGGTGGCTATAATATCGCTAAATTAGCAGATGATTACAGCATGGCTTTAATTATTGGGCCAACCAAAGATTATGCCTGGATCTTAGCCAGATCAAACACGCCGAATGCCAGTCAATGTAAAGCTTTTTATGATAAAGCCCAACAACTCGGAATTAAAAAAGACCAATGGATTAGAATAATAGATTGTGATTTACCCGCAAATCTAAAATAAATTAAGTCTCTTTATTTTAAAAAGAATCATGCAAAGCTTTCTAATCATAGTTTGCACTTAATAAATTATAATCAATAGGATAAACATTAATGAATCAAAAAGGTCTTAAGCCCATAGCAGTAATTGAGGCATCAAAAGGCTTACTTGCATTGGTTGTTAGTTTAGGTATTCATCAATTAGCTGGTGATAATATTCAGCAAATTGCAGAAAACCTATTAACCCATTTACACCTTAATCCCGCCAGTCATTACCCCAGTGTTTTGTTACATATCATTGATAATCTAAAAGACGTTAATTTGATGTTGGTTTCGCTTGGAGCCTTAGTGTATGCGTTAATTCGATTTGTTGAAGCTTATGGTCTTTGGCATAAATATCGATGGACAGAATGGTTTGCTTTAATTAGCGGGGGGATTTACTTACCCTTTGAAATTTATGAATTGATTACTGATACCAACCTATTAAGCTTTTCTGCTTTATTGATTAACTCAATTATTGTGCTGTATATGTATGCAATATTAAAAAGCCAACATTCTAAGCGGGCTATTATTAAAACGCCTAATTAAACAGACAATTAACAGATAATTAAACAGACAATTAACAGATAATTAAAAATAATCTAATATTGAAGTTGTGATGATTTGTTACCGCTTTATAATCAAATGCTCAAAACAAAATGTTATCTATCTTATTCAATAAGGTAACTTCAAAAGAGTAAAGAACATGTCAAATACCCAAGATTTACAAAACCTTAACGTTATTAATGAAATGTTAAGCATGCAAAATACCCTAAACGAGATGACCAACGGCATGGATTGGCGAAGTGGTGTTACTCAATTAGGCAAAACGATTAACTGGCGTCGTTGCATAGTCATGGAAACCGCAGAGCTTATTGATAGCTACCCTTGGAAACACTGGAAAGCAGTGGATGCCGAAATCGATATTGAAAATGTGCGAGTTGAGTTAGTCGATATTTGGCATTTTTTATTAAGTTTAGCACTTGAGCACGTTGAGGTGGATGAAGCCGCTGATTTATTAAGCGATGCCTTAAAAAACCATAAACTTGATGATTCAAATGAGCTAACGGTAATTCAACAAATAGAAAAACATGAAGCGATGATGTTGCTTGCGTTAAAGCAAGATGCAGTCACGGCTGAATATTTATCGCAGTTAACTCAAGCCTTTTTCGACTCTTGCGAAGTTGCACAGCTTAGTTTTGAGCAGATGTACCAAATCTATATGGCCAAAAATGTTCTAAATAAATTTAGACAAGACCATGGCTATAAAGAGGGAACCTATATTAAAGAGTGGAATGGAAAAGAAGACAATGTAGTCATGTTTGAAGTGATTGAACAAATGCAATCTTTCTCAGGTGATGAGCTTTATATGAGCTTAAAAAAGACCTATAGCCAATTATTGTAAGTAAATATTTTTTTATGTTGAGATGCTATTAAGGCGGATAAACTAAATTCATTAAAGAGCTTGGGCTTTTATGACCTGAATGTATCATGATTAAAAATGATGCTCAAAGAAGTGCTTAATTCTGCCTCATATCGAATTTATTTGTTCTTTTTGGTGCAAGTTATTAGTTATTAACAAGGTATATTTACTTATTTTTTATTAACCCATTGAAAAATAAGGGCTATTATTTTTTGGATTAAATTTTTCTTAACATGGTTAGGTTAAGTGGAGTGTAGACGCTCTTAAAGTTTGGATAAATTTCCAGGCTTTAAGGGCGTTTTTTTTTGGCTGGTGCAAAAAGTATCACTCAATCTACCTATTAAAACCTATTGAATTTAAGCCGATTTGTGCACAGGGGTCTTATCTGGTTTAAACATTTTTACAAAGTTAAGAGGATTGGAGTATGTCTTATTTAGAACCAAATGAGTTTGCAACCAAGATGGTAGATTCGGGAGAATCTAAGATTTTTATGTCAACCAAAGATACCTTAATTCGTGCCATTATGGCGGGGGCTATTTTAGGTTTAGCAGCAATGTTCGCTATTACAGTAGCATTTAAAACAGGTAGTCCACTGGTAGGAGCTTTACTGTTTCCTGTCGGTTTTATTATGTTGTACCTAATGAAGTTTGACCTGCTGACAGGGGTCTTTATGTTGGTACCTTTAGCCATTCTGGACAAAAGACCAGGAGCCACCATGAGCGGTTTATTTCGAAACTGGGGATTAGTCTTTATTGGTAACCTCATGGGGGCCTTAACCGTGGCGTTTATGATGTCTTTTATTTTAACCTACGGTTTCAGCGTTGACCCAGGTGCTTTAGCTAAAAAAGTATCGAGCATTGGTGAAGCTAGAACATTAGGTTACCAGTCACAAGGCGTAAGCGGATGGTTTACCGTGTTTATTCGAGGCATGTTGTGTAACTGGATGGTTTCAATGGGGGTTGTTGGAGCGATGATTTCTACTTCAGCTACAGGGAAAGTGATTGCGATGTGGATGCCAGTTATGCTGTTCTTTTTCATGGGGTTCGAACACTCAATCGTTAACATGTTCTTATTCCCATTTTCAATGATTATGGGTGGTGACTTTACGGTTATGGATTACCTGCTATGGAATGAATTACCAACTGCTCTTGGAAATCTTGTTGGTGGCTTCCTTTTTGTTGGCCTGCCTATATATTACACTCACGTTAAAACAAGTCCTGATCGTGCAATGTAAATATTTATAACACCTTATTGCAAAAATGGGGTGAACAATTTGGTTGCAATGACCAAACTATTGCAAATGTGAAAAGTCTCTGTGCTGCATCTAGTTCAGAGACTTTTTATTTTGGAGGATAGATGGCAAAAAATTTACAAGTAAGCCTTGGACAATGTTCCGATAAGGGGCGAAAACCTATAAATCAAGACTTTTATGGGGCTAACCTTGTTGAAGGGTTTGCCCTTGATTCTAAAGGGATTACGGTGGCTTTGGCTGATGGTATAAGTAGTAGTCAAGTAAGCCAAATTGCCAGTGAGACAGCCGTAAAAAGCTTTATAGAAGACTATTACTGTACCTCCGATTCTTGGAGTGTGAAAACATCGGCAAAAAAAGTTCTACTTGCCACAAATTCCTGGTTACATGCCCAAACTCAAAACAGTCAGTATCGATATAACAAAGACAAAGGGTATGTATGTACCTTTAGTGCCTTAATCATTAAATCAACGATGGCACATCTCGTTCACGTCGGTGATAGTCGTATCTATCATTTACGTGCAAATCACTTAGAACAACTAACAGATGATCACCGTGTTTGGGAATCTAGTGAAAAAAGTTATCTTAGTAGAGCATTAGGAGTAAATAACGAGCTTGAAATAGATTATCAAAGTCTTGTAGTAGAAGAGGGCGATGTATTTATTTTGGCGACAGATGGTATTTATGAATTTATTTCTGACAAAGAGTTGATAGAGCAGATTAACACCCATGCAGAAGATTTGGATTTAGCCGCTAAAAACCTAGTTGAGAAGGCTTATGCAAACTGTAGTGATGATAATCTAAGCATACAGATTGTTAGAGTTGAAAGTTTGCCAGATTATAACGAGCAAGAGGTTTATGAGCAGGTAACGCAATTACCATTTTCGCCTCAGTTGCACGCTAGAATGGTTTTTGATGGTTATGAAATCATAAGGGCGGTATACATCAGTAGCCGAAGCCATGTCTATTTAGCTAAAGATCAGCAAACTCAAACGCAAGTCATTATTAAAACGCCTTCTGCTGAAAATCGAGACAACGCAGCTTATTTAGAGCGTTTTCTTTTAGAAGAATGGATTGCTCGTAGAATTGATAATGAGCATGTTTTAAAAGCCTATTTGCCAAATAGAAAACGTCACTATCTGTATGTTGTGACAGAATTTATTGAAGGGCAAACGCTTGCACAATGGATGATTGATAACCCTAAACCCGACATAGAAACGGTAAGAGGAATTATTGAACAGTTAGCTAAAGGACTTAGGGCTTTTCATCGACAAGAAATGTTGCATCAAGACCTTAGGCCAAACAATATTATGATTGACCAAAACGGCACTGTAAAAATCATTGATTTTGGTTCAACGAGGGTAGCTGGATTAATGGAAATAACTAGTCCTTTTGAGCGAAACGACATACTTGGTACAGCTCAATACACCGCACCAGAATATTTTTTAGGCGAACCAGGAACCGTCAAATCCGATCAATTTTCTTTAGGCGTAATTGCTTACCAAATGCTTTCAGGTAAATTGCCTTACGGCACAAAAGTGGTGAATGCCAGAACTAAGACGGCACAGCAAAAATTGCGTTATCAAACGGTGTTAGATGATGAACGAGCGATTCCTGCTTGGGTGGATTTTGCAATTAAAAAAGCGGTGCATCCTAATCCATTTAAACGATATTCAGAAATTTCTGAGTTTATTTATGAGCTGCGTCATCCTAGCAGCACCTTTCTAAATCAAGCTCGTCCACCTATTATGGAACGAGATCCAGTTATGTTTTGGAAAAGTATCTCACTGCTTTTATTTGCAGTAGTGGTTTATTTATTAATAAATAAATAGCATATCGTCATCACCAGGCCTGTAAAAATAGAACAATTTAGAATTTACCAGGCCTGGTAAATTTATATTGACGTATTGTAATTAAATCTAATTCAATTGTAATTAAGTGAATTTAATATAACTATAACCGTGTTGTTGTAAATCAATTATGCGGGTATAGGCATCAAACACCATTTTTACGCCAGGCAAAATATCTTTTGCGGTCCAGTGATGAGCCTTCATGGTGACATGGCACAACTCAACACTTACCCCGTAATCTTGCAGCTCTTTAACCACTTTAGCATTTGGGTTTACATCAAACGGGTTGCCGGTATAGTTTTGGTAGGCTTCATCATTTAGTAACCAATAGCCTGCATCGCCATGTACTACAACACTTATGGTGACATCTTTGGGTGATATACCTTGATTTTTGTAAGCCTCAATTAATCCTCTAACATAATAAAGACCTTTACCAATACCTGCGGCTTCAGCGTTTTCATTTATGTCATAGACCACTTTGATGTTTTTAGTTAATTGAGCTTTGATAATTTGCGGCTCAGCAGAAAAGGCGGTGCTTGAAATTAATATCAGTGAACTAGTAATGATGAGTTTCTGTAGAAATTTTGAAATGTTTATCATGATCAACTCCTAAATTTTGAATAATTTAAAGTGAACTGAATAAGCCATTGAGTTGAAAATTGAAATGACTTTGTAGCGAGTAGTTGTTTACGCTTAACTTCATGGTAACTAAGAACTTAGCAGTCTTACAAGCTATTTAGTATTGAGACAGTTTATACACATAGATAAACAGAGCTTAAGAAGTGCAGAGTTCAAGAAGTGACAATAATAAAAGCCATAAAAAAAAGCCAAAGCAATTAATATCGCTTTGGCCTTTAGGTTTTGAGAGTATTCAAATTAGATAAGACCTTTGCATGTATTTCACGCAAAGGTACTTGCTCATAATTCTACATCTAAAACTAAATAAATTCAGTCTTATAGAGATTTTGTGCAGAAATAGAAATCAACACAATCATAGTCATCAGACGCCATACGTGCTTTAGCTTCTTCTGCTGTCGCTGCTGGTGGAACAATCACTTTATCACCAGGCTGCCAAGCCGCTGGAGTCGCCACTTTATGCTCATCAGAAGTTTGCATTGCTTTAACAAGACGTACAAACTCATCCATTGAACGACCATTACTCATTGGGTAGTACATCATGGCACGTAATACACCTTTATCATCAATAATGAAGGTTGCACGTACTGCAGAAGTATCTGCCGCACCTGGGTGAACCATTCCGTATGATGTTGCTACTTTCATGTCTAGGTCAGCAATAATCGGGAATTCGATCTCCATACCCCAGTTTTGTTTAATATTTAGTTCCCAAGCAATGTGAGAGTGGTGAGAGTCAATTGAAAGACCTAAAAGCTCACAGTTCATTGCATCAAATTGAGGTTTACGTTCTTGGAACGCCATAAATTCAGTGGTACAAACTGGCGTAAAGTCAGCTGGGTGAGAGAAAAGGATTAACCACTTACCTTTGTAATCTTCAAGTGTTTTACGGCCGTGAGTTGTAACTGCATCAAATGCTGGTGCCGCTTCGTTCAAACGTGGTAATGAAATGATTTGCTCTTGGTTTTCCATTTAGGTATCTCCTGAATAAAATTAAATATTAATTAGCTGAGTAGGAATCTTGTATCTTAATAAACTTATATGGATATAAGCTCAGCTAATCTTGGGTTCTATATTAACTATTCTGGAATGTTTGGTCTAATTGATTATAAAATTGTTTTTGATAGTTTTTTACTATCGGTCTGCTTATTTAACTAAATGTTAAAAATTAAACCAATTTATAAATTTTTATGGAGATAAAAAAATGCCTTAAAACCGGAGATTAAGGCATATACAAAACGAAGAGAGGAAAATGAGTTCATAGAATAAGTTAAAACGGGTTATAAAGTTTATATATATAAGTAAAACTTAATGAACTAAGTATGACCAAGAAATTGAATGAATAATTTTTTTTATCTACAGTAATAGCGGTTTAAAAAATTATGATTTTTGCCACACTAAAATGCGATTATTTTGAGGCATCTCAATATCATCAATCAGCACCAAACCCGCTTTATTGGCTAACTCATTACACCATTCAAAGTCTTTAATGCCACTTTGAGAATTATTAGATTTTAACCAATCGTTAAACCGGGCGTTGCTCTCACTGGTAAAGTTACCGTGGTAATTAAATGGCCCATAAATAATAACCAGGCCTGTGGAATTTAAAATCGCTGGTAGCTTACTAAAGAAATCAGCCACATTTTCTTTGCTCATAATATGAAAGCTATTGGCACTGAAGATGGCATCATAGGTTTCGGTTGGCCATGTGTCTTCAGAGACATTTAAAGTAATGGGGCGTACAACATTATCTAATTGAGCTTCAAAAATCCAGCGGTCTATGCCTTCATGAGATTGCAATAAATCTGAAGTGTGCCAAATCAGATGAGGCATGTTTTTAGCAAAAAATACAGCGTGCTGGCCGGTACCGCTGGCAATTTCTAATACACTCTTAGAATCTTTTAGCAGAGGTTGAATAGAATCTAAAATAACGTGTTTATTTTCTTCGCTAGATGAAGAGAAGGGTTTAGATTGAATTGTATTTAAGGACATTCTGTTGTTTCCAGTTTCAATGTATTGAGCCGTTTAAGTCATTTAAGCTTTTTAAGCAGGTCAATTTTACCAGGCCTGGTAATTGTAAAGGTTCTTGTTTATAAGGTTTTTGTTTATTAAATAGATAATATCATCATCATTATTATGCATAGTCATTTTGATCATATCGGTGATTTACCTGTGGTATTACAAGTAGAATTGGCTAAAAAAATACAATCAATGTGATTGCCAAACCTTATTGTTTATCAACAAGTTATGGGGTGTTTTGTTTCTGGTACGATTGTAATTTCGTTATTTGTGTTTTTACTCAATGTTAAAGCATTGAAAGCCTGAGGATATTAATAAGTTTAGGCATTAGAAATAAAATTCAAAACCGGGTTTACTGAGCGGTTTTATAAAAAAACCACCTGGTTTGGACTCGGTGGTTTTTTATTTTTAAGTGTGTTTTTTTAGATTATAAGTTCATACGTTTTAAGTTCATATGTTTTAAACTCATACACTATAAGCGTATAAATTCTCAACTCATATAAGGATAGTCGTTATAACCTTCGGCACCATCTGTATAAAAAGTGTCTTGGTCAGGCTGATTCAGTTCCGCACCTGCTTTAATACGCTCTGGTAAATCTGGGTTAGCCAAAAAGCTTACGCCAAAGGCTACGGCTTTAATAGGACCTTTAGCAATGGCAGCTTCAGCTTCATCCGCTGTGTAGCCCATATTACTAATTATGTTGCCTTGGTAATGTTGTTCACATACAGAAAGAATGTCTTCTTTTTGTACGCCAAAAAAGTCACTACGCATAACGTGTAAATAGGCTAAATTGTAAGGATTTAATGTCTTACATAACCACTCTGTTAATGCAATTGGATCATTGTCTCTCATACTGTTAAAACTGTTTACAGGTGAAATTCTTAAACCGACACGATCAGAACCCCAAACGTCAATTATGGCTTGGAGTACTTCTAACAATAAACGGCCACGGTTTTCAATGGGTCCACCATAGCTATCGGTTCTTTGATTACTGCTGGTGCGTAAAAACTGGTCAAGCAGGTAACCATTGGCACCGTGCACTTCAACACCATCAAAGCCTGCCGCTTTGGCATTGATTGCAGCTTGTTTAAAGCCTTCAATAATAGCCGGGATCTCTTCTAAACTCAGCTCTTTAGGCACGGTATAAGGTAGTTTACCTTCAGGAGTATGTACTTCATCTTCAACGGCAATTGCACTTGGTGCAACTGGCGTTTTGCCATTATTCAAAGCAGGGTGACAGGTACGTCCGCCATGCCAGATTTGTAAGAAAATTCGTCCGCCTTTGGCGTGAACTGCATCGGTGACTTTTTTCCAACCATCTATTTGAGCCTGCGAATAAATACCAGGTTCTTTCCAAAATGAGCTACAACCTTCCATCGCCATAGTCGCTTCGGCAATCAGTAGTCCACCACTTGCTCGTTGTGCATAGTGCTCTGCCATTAAATCATTTGGTAGGTGTTCTTCACCAGCTCTACCTCGGGTAAGTGGTGCCATAAAAATACGGTTTGGGCAATCAATAGCACCTAGTTTGATTGGAGTGAAAAGATTTGGATATTGGTTTTGCATAATGTACCTCGGTTTAGAATTTGTTGGGTTTGACTCAGTGGGTAATGTGGTTCATGTGTTATGACTATTGCATGACTTTGTTTTAATACTTAACTGGTAAACCTCATAAATATAGTTTTTAAAAAATATTAACACGCATGATGAGGCTTAACCTTCTTACTTTATGAAAACACTGTTGAGAGATATGCAAATATAGAGACAAACTGTTATTAAAACGTTTAGGGGGTTGATTTACAAATAGTTTAACAACATTCAATATATGAATTAGTATATTACCAGGCCTGGTAAAACGGATGAGTTAAAGGCGTTTATACTTTAGTACAACGCCTTTAAAATCGGCGTTTTTTGGATCGGTCTCATTGGGTTTGTATTGTGAATGTTCAAAACCGAGCTTGACCATGTTTTTACTAAATTGAGCATGTTTACCTCTACCAGGATCGACCAAAATAACTTCACATTCTTGCTCAGAATGTCGTTCAATAAACCCTGAAAGTAAATCAATATGATTGCGCTCATACAGTAGATCTGAACCAATAATCAAATCAAATTTACCTAATCCAAGGTTTTCATCTTTCCAGTCAGTTCGTAAGAAGGGGATGTCATCACCATTATTTAAAGTGGTGTTTTTAGCGAGAAACTTACCCGCTTCAGGGTGATAGTCTGTAGCAGTAATATCGGCATTTCTAGCATTAAGCAATAGGCTGGATAATCCAATACCACAACCCAGTTCTAAAATGCGTTTACCCTGTATTTCAAAATGCTCCATTTTTTGAGCTAGTATTTCACTGGATTCCCAAATTACACCAAATAAAGACCATTGAGCCGAAGAAATTCCTATTGCTTCTGCTTCTCCAAGGGGATCTGAGAACTGTTGTTTGTCTTTTAAACAACGTAAATGGATATCTATATCGTCAAACTCAATGGTTTGATAGCGGATGCGTATTTCTGGCAAAACTTGAACCTTTTATTTAAAGTATTAAAGCAACAAGCCTGTCATTCAAATTGCTAGGGGGCGTTAGTTCTACTATACGCTGATTTACAAAAGATAACTGATATCTGTTTTATTGTGTTTTACATTTTAGCAACACTCATTTAAATGGAATATTTAATTTGTACTAAATTTGCACCAAAATAGAACCTTTATATGTAAATATCAATTAATTTTATGGCTTATAAACTAGCACCCTAAAGTAACTTTATGAATTTTAAAATGAAAATGATTTTGGCGTTTTGGTCGCTATAATGCCCTTAATTAAGGAGATTATCATGCAAGAATTTATCACCATATATCAAGAACATAAAAATAGTATTGAAAAGTTTTTATTGGGTACGGTTCGCAACAATGCTCAATATCTATCAGAAGAAGTTGATGTCATTAAAGGGTATTACGGGGTTTTTAATAGCTTAGAGCTAATTTACATAAGTGATGAAAACTTTAAACAGTCTTCACCCAATATCTATAAAAGTAAGTTACTGACAACGGTCATCGGTAAGAATAGAAGCTTTCTAGCGGCTCAGATGTTTAAAAAAGAAGATGGGGTTTCTATTAGTGAGCCTTATATGAGTTCGGCAACTGGAGAGGCATGTATTACCCTGATGGTTTTTAAAGAAAACCACTATTTCTTTTTTGATTTCAATTTAAGTAGTTTACTGTCTCATTTTGGTTTGGTAGAAAGGCATCCCACTTTTAACTTTGTGACTAAGTCTTTTTATTTGGGTATTGGTGTGTCGTTGATGTTTTTTTCAGTGATGTCAATTGGGTATGCATTTTATGACTATTTATTACAGTTTTCTAACCCATCTCAATACAGTTTAGAGAGCGTTTTTAAACCCATTATCGCCTTAACAATGGGGTTGGCTATTTTTGATTTGGCCAAGACATTGTTAGAAAGGGAGGTGGTATATAAAAACTATTCAGATAAAAAGGACGAGGCTCGTTTACTCTCAAAATTTTTAACTGCCATCATTATTGCACTGTCGATTGAAGCGCTTATGGTGGTCTTTAAAACCGCGTTAAATGATCCAAGCCAAATGTTATATGCTCTGTATTTAATTGTAGGTGTTGCTTTGATTATTGTCTCACTCGCGTTTTATACAAAAGTTAATTTTGAGAAGGGGTCAAAAACTAAATAGGCTCATGTCATCAAAAATTAAGGGCTTTTTTAATACAAATCTTTGCACTCTTTGTGTGATGGTTTATAGTGTTGTAAACCCATAATTTGGAAATTACTCATGTATAAATTGTTAGCTTTTGGCTTGCTTATTCCTGCTGTTTTATCTCTTTCAGCTTGTAGCTGGATTCAACCTTTACCTGGTGCGTTTAATGTTGCTTTATTGTCGGCGGATGAAGTAACCGATTGCAAAAAACTTGGTTCAACCCACGCTACGGTATTAGATAAAGTAGGGTTTTATCATCGAGATAAGGAAGCAATTAAAAAAGACCTAATTGCTGTTGCCAGAAATGAAGCCGTGAATATGCGCGGCGATACGATTGTGGCTACTTCTGAGTTGCATAATGGCAAAATGGATTTTGCGATTTATCGTTGTGTAAAGTAAGTATTCATCTTTTAAAGCGGGTATTTAAAATAAACATAAAGAGAGAAAACAATGAAAAAACTGAATAAAAAAATCATGATTTTAGGTTTAGTGACATTCTGTAGCTCTTTAACCAGCCAAATAACTATGGCTGAAGATGTTTTAGAAGAGAAAAATATAGGCATGGAATTAGCACGCGATTTAGCCACAGAAGCGATTAATGCCTGCCGTGAAAAAGGCTATTCTGTGAGTGCTGTTGTGGTAGATAAATATGGTAACCAACGTGTTGCCTTAAGAGATGATTTTGCTTCTCGTTTTACTCTACAAATAGCTGAAGATAAAGCCAATGCCACTATTATGTCGGGTTTGAAATCTGGCGATTTTAGAGCCAGACGTGGTGATATTCGCCCAGAACTTAATCATGTTGATGGCATATTAATGATGGTGGGCGGTGTGCCAATTGTTAGTGGTGGAGCACGAATTGGTGCGATTGGTGTGAGTGGAGCACCAGGCGGTGAAAAAGATGAAGCTTGTGTGATGACAGCTTTAAATAAACTAGAAGATAGATTAGCTTTTTAATTTCCTTTCAGAGATTCTGCATGTTTAAACTAAAAAGAGCCATTTATGGCTCTTTTTTTATGACTGAAATTTTATAAATTTTATAAAAATGGATGAAACTACTCATTTGTTTTATAGGGTGAATGAGTAATACAGTCTTGGCGATATTGCTCAATAATATGCTGTTCTTCTTCAATAAATTTTTGTATGCCTTGCTCAAAAGGATTTACCGTTAACCAGTGAGCAGATTGCATTTTTACGGGTGAAAAGCCCCTAGCAATTTTATGTTCGCCTCCGGCACCGGGTTCAAATATTTGTAGACCGTTTTTAATGGCGTAATCTATGCCTTGGTAAAAACAGGTTTCAAAATGCAAGTGTTTAAGCTCTTTAGCCGCCCCCCAATGCCTACCGTACAAATGTGTGTCAGATTGAAACATAAGAGCACCGGCAATACATTCTTGGTTGTAGTCGGCTAATACCAATACAATATTGTCTGCCATAGTTTGACCAATTTCTTTGAAAAAACCGATATTAAGCGTTGGGGTACTCCATTTTTCTAAAAAGGTCTTTTGGTAAAAGTAATCAAAATCTTGCCAATCTTTTTCTGTTGCTTGATATCCATTTAATACTCTAAAAGTGACCCCTGAATGGTGAATCGCTTTACGTTCTTGCTTAATGTTTTTACGCTTTTTAGGTTTGAGCTGGGCTAAAAAGTCGTCAAAGGTTTGATACTGTTGGTTTTGCCAATGAAATTGGCAGTCATGTCGAATATATAGCTGAGACTGATCTTGGCAACTCAATTCATTTAACCAGGCCTGCTGTTGTGGTTTGGCAAACAGAATATGGGTTCCGCTCATGTTTTGTTGTTCGCAAAAATCAGTGGCTGATTGAAATAACAGGTTAAATAGCTGTTTTTGTTCTGCTAGTTGGAGTGAAGGATCCACTAAAAAACGTTGTCCTAATACAGGTGTATAAGGGGTGGCTGAAACAAGTTTAGGGTAATAGGGTAAACCAATGCTATTCCATGCTTGTTCCCAGGCCTGGTCAAATACAAATTCGCCATAATTGTTGTGCTTTTCATATAAAGGCATTGCGGCAATAAGATCGTTGTGATGGTCATAAATTGCTAAGTGGTGAGGTACCCAGCCGTATTTAGGACTCACACAATGGTGTTTTTCTAAAGCATTTAAAAATTCATGCTTAACAAATGGGTGATTGTTTTCAACCAGGGCGTTCCATTTCTCTGCTGGAATTTGCGAAATCTCACTATGAAACTCAATGCGATAGTGCATCTTTTCTAGAGGGTTTTCTGCGTGATGGAGGGACTTGGAAAAACTCATATTGCCATGCCTGGGTCGAGTGCTTTAAATAGTAAAGTGCTTAGAAAGCCTAATAAGGTAACGAATCCAATGATAGAACCGCCTTTTACATAGGCTTCAGGAAGCATGGTTTCGGCTATAACCGTTAACATCGCTCCTGCTGCAATACCACCAATGAAAGAAAAAGTCTCAGGGGATGCACCGTCTAAAAGTATGCTCCCTAACGCTGCTCCTATACCAGTTAATAGCATAAGTAGAGTCCAGACGAATAGGACGTTTTTAAATGGAATACCTTGCTCACGCATCGAGGCGGAACTGGATAAGGCTTCAGGGTAGTTCGATAGGAATAAACCAGCAATAAGGCTCATACTCAAGGCATGCCCATCGGTGAGATGCGAGCCTATCATCAACGACTCAGGTATCCCATCTAAAAATATTCCTAACCAGATAGCGATATAAGCCGCCTTGTGTTGGTAGGTGTGCTGGGTGAGTTCACTTAGGGATGGAAGTTGACCTGGCAAGAGGTGTTTGACCGTGCGGTTTATCCATTGCTGGGCTCTATTTTCTGGCAAGCTTTGCTCTAGAGTTAGATAATCCTGAATATTCCGGGTCTTCAAGAAAGACTGTAGTTTGGAATGCATTGCCGTGACATTCTCTAGTAACTCAATAAAGTCTAGCCTATTCAGTACCCAAAAAGTGACATCGGTCTTGGCAAGGGCTGTTGAAGCATGTTTTCCGCCAACCACAAAAGCCATTCCTCCAAAAAAATCTCCTGGTTGTAAAGATTCAAAGTCTTCTCGCTTTTGTAAAGGGTCCAACAACTCGATTGAACCCGATTCAAGCAAATATAAACGGTCAGCTTCACTTCGATTACTGAATAACGTTTGACCTGAACGCAGGCTGCGTAGTTGAAGCTTATTGGCAATCAACCCTTGTACACTGGGATCACAGTTTTCAAATAGTTTAAAACGTTTGGTTGATTGTAAACGGTTTAATGCTTGTTCAAGTGTATCTTTGGGATTGCGGGTATCTGGAAGTCGCTTCTCGTTTTGTATGAGGTTGATTATGAATTCAATATGTCTTTCGGCGTGCTCATCACTCATTTGCTGACGTTCTTTGAGATAGCGACGAATTTCTAGTGAATCTCGATAATGTTGAATCAAAACTTTTGGTAAAACTTCTGTTTGACTAAGCAGTTCGTTAAAAGAGTCACGGTTGATTCTCCATAAAGTAACGTCTGTTTTGGCTTGGGCTAAAGTTGCATTGGGCAGACTAGTAAAAAAAGCCATGCGACCAAAAATGTCTGAGGCCGTTAACTCAATAAAGGTTTTTAATAGATGGTTTGGATCACGAAGTTTGATTTGCCCTTTTTGAATGATGTAGAACTGGTTTTGGATATCGCTATGATGGTAAATGATTTGGCCTGCAGAGTAGTTGCTAACCTGTACTTTATGAAGCAACATCTGAAGTTCGTTTTGAGGAAGAGCATCAAAAAAAGGCAAACGGTTTAGTGAGAGAATGAATTGATGGTGATGTCTTTTTTGTCGGTTTCTGAAGTATTGGATTGTGGTTGCAGTTTTACGTAAAAAACCACCTTGTTGGTTTAGTTGATAGTTAAGCCACAAATAAGTAAGGCTACCGACTAAAGAACCTATTGCCGCATAGAGAAACATGCCCGCTTGAATCGCGGGTGAAAATAAATCGATGGTTACAGCTGAAAGCAATGCACCAGCACCAAATGCCATTAACCAAGCGATGGTTCGATCACCAGGTTTCCAGAAAGATGTGGTGAGTGCTCCTAAAGGTAATGAAAGGGCACTGAGAATGCCGATTAGAAAAGCAAAATAGACGATACTGTCTAGGTCCACAAAATATTCCTACTGAGTTACAACTTTGGTTTTGCCGTGAAAATAATTTTTCACAGCAATGATTGGTTATATTGGAGTAAAGTATGGACAGTATTGAATAAAAACACAACCGGATCTGGCAACTAAAGCCTATTAATTGTGTGAATTTTTGTTTTTAGAATTTCCCATTTCTATAATCAGAGAATGCTTGTTCAATTTCTTGTTGAGTATTCATTACAAATGGTCCTCCGCGTGCAATCGGTTCATTAATGGGTTGTGCGGATAGTAACAAAAATGCACTGTCATCTTGTAAAGCAGTCACACTAATTTGTTGGGCGGGTGTTAGGACTGCAAGCTCGCGTAAATTAACTTTATTTAAAGGGCTTATTTCATCACTTTCAACTTGAACAGAACCTGAAATAACATAGATAAAGCTATTGGCATTTGGATCTAAATTTTCTGTGAAAGTCGTGTTTTTTTCATCAAGTTGTACATGCATCATAGAGGGTTGAATGTAATTATTAATTACCGGGCCAACTGTTCCTTGTGAAGTTTTGCCCGTTATAACTTTAAGAAGAGTGTGTTCACCACGCCTCTCAGTTGGGATTTCGTCTGGGGTAAACTCTTGATAACTTGGATCAGCCATCTTCGCTTCTTTTGGCAAATTAACCCAAAGTTGAAACCCTTTTAACAATCCATTTTCTTGCTCGGGCATTTCTGAGTGAATAATTCCTTTACCCGCCGTCATCCATTGAACACCACCAGCTTGTATTACCCCTTCATGGCCTTGATTGTCTTTGTGACGCATTTTACCCGCCAGTAAATAAGTTACAGTTTCAAAGCCACGGTGAGGGTGCGATGGAAACCCTGCTAAATAGTCATTTGGATCTTCAGATTCAAAATAATCTAACATCAAAAAGGGGTCTAAAAAGCTGATATCTTGATTACCAATGACTCTGGTCAAATTTACACCTGCACCATCAGAGGCTACAATCCCTTTGGTTTTTTGTATTACATGAGTTTGCTGAGTATTCATTTTGAATTCTTCCTTGTAAATCAAATTCTTTTGTTAGTTATTACATTAAAGAATAAAAGAGATGAGGTAAACGGCTATTTTCTAAATAAAGTGTTCTTCTTTTTAGAACAAAGCAGTTTAAAATAAGAGCAATCCATGAACGATGATGCACATACACAAGGATATAGTAATGGGTCAGATTGAAGATATTCAGGTTTTTATTAGAGTAGTTGAAGCAGGGGGGATAAGCCGAGCTGCTGAGCAACTTAATTTGGCAAAATCTGCGGTGAGTAGAAGGCTTTCTGAGTTAGAAGCACGCTTAAAGACTAAGTTAATACAAAGAACGACCAGAAAATTTAATTTGACTGATGAAGGTCGGGTTTATTACCAAAGAGCAATTTCTTTGGTTGATTCTTTACATGAGTTAGATAACTCGATACTCAAAAATACGGGTGACTTAGAGGGGCATTTAAGTATCTCTTTGCCTTTGTCTTTTGGTTTATTGCATATGACATCCGTAATTGATGATTTTTTAAAACAACACCCTAAATTAGCCATGAAGGTTGAGTTGTCTGATGGCAATATTGACTTAGTTGAAGAAGGAATTGACGTTGCTTTTAGAATTGGTCAGCTTCATGATAGCTCTATACAAGCAAGAATGATTGTGCCAGTTAATATGCTGATTTGTGCTAGTCCTGATTATTTAGAAAAACATTCAACGCCTAAAACACTTGAAGACCTTTCTGAACATAAATTTTTGGAGTATTCATTATTTCATAGTAGCAATTTTCAAATTATTAACCCGAAGGGTATTAACGAAACGTTTGTCTCTAAAAGTCGTTTTCAATCAAATAATGGTGACTTTTTAAAATCTATGGCCGTTGCTGGTCATGGAATGATAGTGCTTCCAAGTTTTGTTTGTTGGAAAGAGTTACAGTCTGGTGAATTAGTAAGAGTATTAGATGAATACACTATCCCTGAAATGCATGGTTACGCGATATACCAGCAAAACCGTTATTTATCGCCAGCGGCTCGTAGTTTTATTGATTACTTAGTTGCCTATTTTGCAGGTAAACCAAAGTGGGATGAATTGTAAAACTTTTATTTTCGGTAAGGAACTATAAAAAACAAAACCCTCAATTAAGAGGGTTATGTTTTCATGGCAATGATTTTTGTACTGCTTTGATTGATAGAAGTCTTTTAATGTTTAAGACTATCTTCAAATAGGTTTTGTTGTCCCATTAAGATATCAATCTCAGCTTGAGTGAGGTATTCATGTTCATCAGGTTGTTGGCTAGCAACGGCACTTGGTAAATCAAATTGATGAAACTTAAGTTGGTTTTCATTTAAGCTATCAACAAACTTTTTAAGGGCAATGATAACCTGACCATTTAAATCTCGGTTGGTTTGCTCAAGAATAATTTCATGAAGTTGGTTTACCCAATTCATTTGTGTGGCACGCACTAATTCTGAATGAGTTTGTAAATTACCGTTAGCAATTGCATTTTGATAACCTTCGGTTAGGTTTTTAATGTCATCAATAATCAACTCAGCAATTTGAATAGTTTGCTCAGATGTTGTTTCCAAACGCTGGTCAATAAAATCTAAGCAAGTTTGTAACTTCTGGGTGGTATTCATGTTGGACATAGCTCTCTCCTCTGGTCCTAGCAATATTCCCAATTGGGGTTGCACTAAATGACATTTTGTTGACACCTAACGCGATATTTTTATTTTTCATTCATCATATATCAAGTGGCGTGCCAATTTTACTGATTTAATATTTATTGTTTATAACTTGTTGAATATAAAAGAAAATGTCTAATTTATTAAAAGATGAGATTAATTTAAAAGCTATCAAAAAATTGGCGGTTTTAATGAAAAACCATCATTCAGAGTTTGATACTGACAAATTTTTATCACTTGTTTTTATACAAGATTGGCCTGAACTGAGTTTAAAACAGAGAATTAGGCACTTATCAACGGTGCTTTATACAACGCTAAACCTCTCTTTTAATGATGCAATAGAGTTGTTGAAGTGTGTTTCAACTGAGTTTGATGGTCTATTTCATTTTGTTTTTGCAGATTATGTTGAAGTATATGGTGTTGAAGAGTTTGATACTTCTATAGACGCATTAGAATTGTTTACCCAAAACAGCACTGCGGAATTTGCAATTAGAGCCTTTTTACAGGCTTACCCTGAAAAAACCAAACAACAAATGCTAATTTGGAGTAAGAGTAATAACCACCATTTACGTCGTTTAGCCAGTGAAGGTATCAGGCCTAAATTGCCTTGGGCAACTCATATTGATTGGATTGCAAAGAATCCACAGTGGGTAAGACCGATAATTGAAAATTTAAAAGCTGACCAAAGCCGCTATGTTCAAAAAAGCGTGGCCAATTTACTCAATGACTTTTCTAAAACAGAGCCAGATTGGGTGTTAGCCTTAGCTAATGAGTGGTTAAAACAGAATAATACCAATACGAATTGGATTGTTAAACATGCGTTAAGAACCCTTTTAAAAGCGGGAGATAGCCATGCATTACAGTTAATGGGCTATGGCTCTGTAAAGCATATTCATTTAACGGCTTGGTGTATGAGCAAACAGGTTAAAATAGGCGAAAAATTGACGGCTGAATTTGAATTACAAGCTAATCAAGCATTAGGTTTTTTAAGAATTGAATATGCACTCTATTTTTTACGCAGTAGATTAATGCCTTACAGAAAAGTCTTTAAAGTGGCGGAGTCTGATTATACCGTGAACAGCAAGGCTTTTAGATTAACTCATAACTTTAAACCTATAACGACACGTAACTATTTACCAGGCCTGCATAAAATTGAGTTGCTGATAAATGGTCAAGTCATTGAAACCGCTGAGTTTGAGCTGATTTGATATGCAATTGGTTTTAAGGTAGTAAAAATCGCCATAATCGAAATCCATCTCACACATAAAAACACACTAATCAAAGATTAAATATACGAAGAGTAAATAAGTGATTCCAATTGTTTTTCAAAATCATGATTTTGTGGTGGTAAATAAACCTGAAGGGTTAAATTTTCATAGCGAAGATTTACCAGGCCTGGTCGTTTTGGTTCAGCAGCAGTTAGCCATTAGTGAGATTTACCCAGTACATCGTTTAGATAAAATGACATCAGGCCTGGTGATTTTGGCTTTAAATAAAAAAACCGCTCAAGCTTTTCAAAGAATGTTTGAAAAGCATGAAATTGAAAAGTTTTATATTGCCATTTCTGATCAAAAGCCTAAAAAGAAACAAGGCTGGATCAAGGGGGATATGGTTGCAGCAAGGCGGGGCGATTGGAAGTTAACTAAAACCATGCAAAACCCGGCGGTAACACAATTTATTAGTGAGTCTATTCAACCAGGTGAGAGAATTTATTTACTAAAACCAAAAACAGGTAAAACTCATCAATTAAGAGTGGCAATGAAAAGTATTTCGGCACCTATTTGTGGTGATTATCGTTATGCGGATAAAATCAAAGCTAATCAAGAAGAGCGTGGTTACTTGCATGCGTTTGCCATTACATTTACCTTAAATGCAGAACGCTTTCAATTCAGTTGTTTACCTTTAACAGGTAGTCGATTTTTAGAAGATAAAGCAAAACAAATAACCGAATCCTGGCAGTCGCCGTGGAATGTCATAAAAAACAAATAAAGCTAACTTAATCATAACGATGTTAGCTTTTCTTAATTAAGTTTAGAGAAAAATATGAGTGATAAAGTAGCTCCTTTTTGGGAGACAAAAACCTTAGATGAAATGAATCAAGAAGAGTGGGAATCTTTGTGTGATGGATGTGGTTTGTGTTGTTTAATCAAGCTACAAGATGATGAAACGGATGAGATTGTTTACACCAGTGTAGTGTGTCCATATTCAGATACAGAAACCGGTCAATGTAAGGACTATGCTAACCGCTCGGTCAACGTGCCAACTTGTGTGCAGTTAACCAAAGAGAAAGTCGCTGAATTTGATTGGTTACCAGACACTTGTGCGTATAGGATGATTTATAGAGGTCAAGGGCTTGCCGACTGGCATCCTTTGATTTCTGGTAATCGACTTTCAGTTAAAAATGCAGGGGTTGGCTTGTTATCTATTCCGATAGTAGTGGATAAAATAGATATAGATTATGAGGATTACATCATGCCTAAGCCATAAAAGGTGCTGCACAGGTTTAGCAAGAAACCTCACTTGAATGGTTAATCCTAAAAGACTGTTAATGGAGCATTAAAATTTTCTTACGCATTATTTCATGTAAGGAGCTTTTGACTATTACTGTATTTTAATTGCTTGATTTTATAGTATTAATTTATTTTTCTATTCCCTTATAAAAAACGAGTTCTTTTTCAATTAATATTTTCTATTGGCTAATAATACTTATTCAATAGACACTATTCTCTAGTGTTGGTTTTCTCATTAAGAATTTTGTTCTTTAAGAATAAAAAAAATTACTTATCTAAACTTTATCCTTGAGCGTAATATAAAGCCGACTAAAAACCACATAAAATAAATGGAGTTATTATGAAGGACAGTTCTTGGTTAAATCTGCCGAGTTTATCTTTGTCTATGAAGGCATTATTTACAGGGTATATCTTTGTTGTTGGCTTAGGTTTGATGATGGCTGGTGTACAAATTATGTTAACGCACGGTATGGCAGATGGTAAGTTTGGTTTATCGGTTGATGATATTGTATATAGCTATTATGGCAACAGAAGTGGTTCAAAGTTAGAGAGTAAATTAAATGGTTCTATGAAAGAGCATGCTGCTCCAGAAGAACGAATCACCATGATTAAGTGGGCAAGAAATGGAGCAGATGAAAAAGAGTGGACTGCAACCATCAAGCCAATTGTTGATGCTAAATGCGCTATGTGTCATGCAAACATCCCGACTTTACCGAATATTACCAAATATGATGTTATAAAAGATATCGCAAAAGTTGATCATGGTGCGGATATTACCTCTTTAACACGTGTTTCTCATATTCACCTGTTTGGTATCTCTTTCATTTTCTTCTTTGTTGGTCTTATTTTCTCAATGGCAGTCGGTTTTAAACCTTGGATTAAAGCAACGCTCATATTTATTCCGTTTGCGTTCTTAATTGTCGATATCGCCTCATGGTGGTTAACTCGAATGAATCCAAACTTTGCTTATTTTGTGATTATTGGTGGTTTTGGTTACAGTGTGGCGGCAGCGATTATGCTATTTACATCTCTTTACCAAATGTGGATTATGCCTTGGAGAGGTCAAACTTCTGATGAAAATACATGGAAAGATAATTAATTCAGAAACTCTTGCTTAATCGAAATCAATTTTTAAGCATTTAGATTTATTTAAAAATTTGATTTATCCCTGTTTTACTAAACCCAAGGACTCTTCTTGGGTTTTTTTATGTCCATAAAAAAACGTCAAACTACCGACTTAATAAGCTTTGCGGCTTAAATCCCACGTATTTACTAGGTTTATTTATTCATAAAACTTATTTTCCCTTATTAATATAAGTGATTTTTCTTGTACCTACAGCATGCCTATACTTTGCGATGTTCAAAAGCAATTTTAGTCAAAAACAGGGAACAGTTTTATGGCATGGTCATTTCCAAAACTCACACGACGAACTTTTATCCAAGGTGCTGCTGCAACAACAGCAATTGGAGCTTTAGCTAGTTCTAAACTGGCATCTGCTCATCTTCCATCATGGGATGATTTAATGTTTGCTGATAGCAAACGTAAAGAGATGAAAGAGAAGATAGATTACACAATTTGTAATTTTTGCTCTTCATTATGCAATATCGAAATTCGTACCTTAACGGATGGTGAAAACAGTCGTATTGTGAAATTAGAGGGTAATCCTCACTCAACATTAAACCGCGGAAGAGCTTGTGCTCGTGGCCAATCAGGTTTATTTCAAACTTACGATACAGACCGTCTTAAAACACCCATGATTCGTGTTGAAGGTTCTAAACGTGGTGAGATGGCTTTTAGAAAAGCGAGTTGGGATGAAGCTTACGACTATATTGCAAAACATACTCAAAATGTAAAACCTTGGGAATGGACTACTGTGGGTGGTTGGACTAACTGCGTGTTCTATATGAACTGGGCCGTGGCTTTCTCAATGGCCAACCAAATTCCAAATATTGTTGCTTCACCAATGCAACACTGTGTAACAACGGGGCACCTTGGAACCGATGCGGTTACAGGTAACTTTAATATTCATGATGAAATCCTACCTGACTTTGATAATGCTCGTTACATTATGTATATCGCTAATAATGGTTCAATGGGAGCCGTATCAACTGCTCGTGTAGTGCGTGCCGCAGAAGGGATTCAGCGCGGTGCTAAGGTTGTTGTGCTTGATCCACGTCTATCAGAAACCGCTGCTAAAGCAGATGAGTGGGTACGAATTCGTCCAGGTACGGATTTAGACTTTACCATGGCGTTAATGAATGAAATCATGTCTAAAGATTATTACGACAAAGATTTTTGCATTAAACACACTAATTTACCGTTCTTGATTGAAAAAGATGCGGAAGGTGAGTGGCAGATTTTTCGTGATGCAAATGGTAACTTTTCTATTTACGATGAAATAACCGCTTCAGTTCAGCAAGTTAAAGCACATGATAATGCGAATGAGTTTGATATTAACGGCAAACGCGTTATCCCATCATTAAAATTGCCAGAAGGACTTAAGGTCAATGGCAATCCAGTACAGACCGTATTTGAAGCACAGCTTGATGAAATTAAGCATATTACCCCCGAGTTTGCTTCTAAAACGACTACTATTCCTGCGGAGGATATCGTACGTATTGCATATGAATACTCTCACATTAAACCTGCGATTATTGATCCAGGCTGGATGGGGGCTCGCTATAACAATGTACAGATGTTACGCCGTACTCAAGCCATGTTACAAACCTTAATTGGTGGTATTGATAGCAAGGGTGGTTGGATAAACGCTGCTGAAGTTCGTCATAAAGTACACACTACCAATGAAGCACGTAAAAAAGGTGTACAGCAAATGCATCCATTAGCAACAACGGGTGGTATGCCGTTTGCAGAGATGGTGGTTGATGTATTCAGTAACCCTAAAAACTTTAATCATGGTAAGCCAGCTTGGGCTTATGCCTTTGCAGAGCAACAAAAAGCGGCAGGCAAACCATGGGTTTCTTTGCCTGTAATGGCTGATACAGGCTTGTTTGAGTCAGTTCGTGGTGAAGTGGAGTACAAAGGCGAACAGTATTTAACCAAGGCGTTTTTTATTAATGGTGCCAACCCTGTGCATCATTACTTCCCAGATTCTTACTGGAAAGACATGCTAAATCATGACAACGTTGAGTGTGTGGTTTGTATGGATGTTTTACCATCTGATACTACTGCTTATGCAGACGTTATTTTGCCGAACTCAACTTACTTAGAGCGTGATGAACCAGGTATTTATGGTAACGGTGTTAACCAAGATTTAGGGTTAACCACACGCTTTAAGGCAATTGATCCAATTTACGATACCCATGAAGTCACCGATGTGATGTTCAAAATGACAGAAATTATCTCTGGTAAAGAGGGAGTAGAAGCTTACTACCATACGATTGATAACTTAGCAGGTTTGCCAGCGGATAAAGCCAAAAAATATGTAGCAGAAGAACAAGCTAAAGGTACTCCTGATCCAATTGCGGCAGCTTATCGTCGTGTCAGTATGGAACTTGCCGCTCACGAAGTGGGTGAAACACCAGAAAACTTTGAAAAAGTTCTACGAGAAAAAGGTGTTTATTACATTAAAACCATGGATGAGCTTCTTGAAGAATCGGCCATGCCACAAAAAATGCCGGTACCCACTAAGTCAGGCCGTTTAGAGTTTTACTCTGGATTATTTGAAATGATTCGTGGTAACAGCACAACACGTGCTCCAAACTTTGGTGTGCTGGCAACACACTTCCCATCAGGAATTTTGGGTGAAAAAGTCAATCAAGATCGTATGCTGGGTGAAGGTGAGTTTTACTTTACCTATGGTAAATCACCAACGGTTTCTCATGGTTCTACCAATGCTAATAACCCCGTGCTGTCTGCAATCAATATTTTTAAAGAAGATATTTACACCGGTATTTGGATTAACCCTACACGTGCTGAAAATTTAGGCATTAAAACGGGTGATTCAATTAAGTTAACAAATCTTGAAGATGAAAGTTTGAATGTTGATGGCAAAGCTTACGTTACCAATCAAGTTCAACCAGAATCTGTGTTTATGTACTCGTCATTTGGTACAGAGAACGCAGCCTTAAGTCGTGCCGTGAATTTTGGTAGTGCGATTAATAAAATCATCGGTTACAAAGTAGATCCTGTTGTAGCTGGTTTCCGTTCGCAAGAATTCACTATCAAAGTCGAAAAAGTTTAAAGGAGGTCACGGATGGCTCATTATGCAATGTTAATTGACCTAAACACCTGTACAGGCTGTAACGCTTGTATGGCAGCTTGTGCGGTTGAAAACCAAACTCCGTTTTGGTCAGATAAATGGCGTACTAAGGTACATGATATTTCTAAGGGTAAAACTGATGCGGATGCCGCACGTGTTTTCTTTCCTCGTTTATGTAATCACTGCGATAACCCACCATGTGTAACGGTTTGCCCAACAGGGGCAACTTACAAAATGGATAACGGGATTGTGGATGTAGATGATGATATGTGTATGGGGTGTCAGGCTTGTACCTTGGCTTGTCCATACGATGCTCGTTACGCATTAGATTACGATGACAACACTGAGAAAAAAGCGGTATTTGGTGAAGAGTCACTTAAAAAGACTCGCCCAGGTGTTGATAAGTGTAATTTTTGCCGTGACCGAGTTGAAGACAATCGCTTACCAGCGTGTGTTGAGACTTGTGTAGGTAATTCGCGTCAGTTTGCGGATTTAGATAATCCAAACGATCCAGTTACGCAAATTATTAATTCGGGTATTGCCGAACCTCTAATGGCACATTTAGGCACCAAGCCTAATGTGTATTACATTCCCGTTAAAAAACAGACTATTCATTATGAGCGTGAGACTTTTAATGGTCAAAACTCGGAAGCTGGTTTGCATCCAATGGGTGGTGAAAACGGCACAACCTTTGAGCGTAAAGAGGGTGCTGAGCATGGTCACGCTGCACATGTTCAAGAGCACGCAACGTTTGATGCTAATAGCCCATTTGCAAATGTAACTGGTGATGCTCAAATTACAGACTTATTAAGAGTGGAGGCGTAAAGTATGTTCTATTTTGGTCAAGAGCAATGGAACTGGCTAGTTGCGGTTTACCTCTTTTTAGGTGGTATGGGTGCGATGGTTATGGCTATTTCTACTTTAGTTCACCGTTTAAAAATGTTTGGTCAGGATAATACCTTACTGATGATTTGGGGTAACTTAACGGGTTTTGTTATGTTATCGATTGGTTCAGCAATGCTGTTTTATCACTTATTAGATCACCTTGCAGTATGGCATGTTTTATTAGGTGTATTTAACAAGCCAGACGCCTGGATTGCTTGGGGTACTTGGTCCATTATTTTTGGTATGATTTGGGGGCTTGTTTATACCTTGCCACACATTCCTACGCCAAAATTTTTGGGTTGGTGTCAGCTGTTAAAGTTCTTTAAATGGTTTGGTACTAAGTACGCTGGTCTTATGGCATGGGGTACGGTGTTTATGTCTGTATTTACTGCGGTTTATACTGGTATGTTGTTACAGTCATTCCCGGCAGTCGAGTTGTGGCATAATCCTGGTATTCCTGTGTTGTTTACGGTTTCTGCAGTTTCAACCGCATTAGCAACCTTATTAATTATTCAGTATGTGATTGTGCGTGCCGATGACCATGAATTACGTCACCGTTTTGAATTAATCGATACCTGGTTAATTGGTTCAGAAATCATTATTGTTGCAGGGTTCTTTTTCTACCTTTTAAACGGTAGCTTAAATGGCCAGGCATCACATGCATTACTTTGGGGTGATCCAATTTGGACTTATGGTTTTTTTGTAGCAGGTTTAATTGTGCCATTTATTATTAACTTGGCAATGGTGACACGCAAAATTCCAAGTAATGGTTTCATTGTTATTATTTCAGCGGTATTAGTATTAATGGGGGGCTATATTCTACGCCACTACATGTTATTGGCTGGAATTTGGGAATTGCCTTATCCTAAATAAGTCTTAGATTAGCTAGAGTAAGCTAGAGTAAGCTAGAGTATTCAAAGCAATTTTAAGTAAAAAAGCACTCAAATTTGAGTGCTTTTGTTTTATTTACTCGGTCAAAGCTCTCTTCCAATTTATTTACCAATTTTTTGGTGAGTGTTTTGAATACAAAATATTCAACAAAAAATAAAAAAAGTGCTGATGATCAGCCAAGATATAAATCTATAACAAGGAATGTTTATGTCAGAAAAAATACAAGAGCTTGTTGTTCTCTCAGGTCTGCTTGGTGAGCCGTGTGAAGAATCAATGGAAGCGATTCAAGAGCTTGCTCCACAGTTAAAGTGGTTATCTGAAGAGTCGGTAAAAGAGATTGAATCGACTCCTTTAGAAAGATGGCAGATGGAGCATACTCGACTATTTGTTTCTGGACACCCAAAAACAGAATGTGCCCCGTTTGAATCAGTGTGGACAGAAGGGCGTATGATTGGCGACACCACTCATAAAATCAAGGCTTTGTATGACAAAGTGCAATATAAACCTGATGCTGATTTGCCAGCAGATTATTTGGGTTCGGAGTTAGAATTTTTAGCCTTTGTCTTAGAAAATTACAGCGAACAACAAGTCTTTTTAGTAGAAATTTTAGAGCACCTACACAGCTGGGTTCCTAAATTTGCTAAAGCCGTTCGTATTCATGCAGATTTAGTTTTTTATAAAGATTATGCTAAACGTTTAGAAGCGTTATTTGAGATGAAATAATGAGCAATTCAACGGAAGATACAATCAATGAAATTACCAGGCCTGGTAATTCTGATTGGCAGTTAATTGAAGCTAAAACCTTGCAAGAGGCGCATGACTTCATTATTGATGTATTTGAAAATACTTATCACAAAAACTTTGAAGAAGAGTGGATGGGTGTTAATCATAATTTGAATGTTGAGTTACGCGGGCTTAAGTTTGTGGATGGGTGGGTAACAGGATTCTTATTAACACCTTGGATGTTATGTAATATTTATATTCCCGTTTTACAGCAGCCAGAAATAAGTATTGAAGCTGAATGGTTAGCCCAACAGCGAGCTAATCAAGACTATGTTGTGATAGGGCCGTTAAAAAGTTTTGTTATTGGCGGTTCTAGTCAAAAAGCGAACTTAAATTATCACCCTCAACTAGGGCATTATTTATTGCAACCATTGGTGCAAATCATGGACAAATACGCCAATAATGAAAGTGCGTTTGATGCTTGGTCAGAAGTGATTGCTTTTAGAAAAGCACACTATGAAAAGATAGAACGAGAAGCATTAGCTAAAACAGAACTGGATAAAGAAGCCGCAATGAAGTCTTCTGAAAAGCAATCATCAACTATTGATGAAAACGAAGTATTAGATCGCAGGGGCTTTTTGTCTAAATGGATTTAAATTCAATTTAAATTATGTTTTATTTATATAGCTAAATTCAAAACAAAGTTTAATTCAAAATAGCTCAAAATAGCGCCCTGCATACATCAATGTCAGGGCGTTTTTGTTTTGAGTTGGGCTGTTATTTTATTGTAAAAATACGGGAATTAAGTAAGTCTTAAATAGTTAATCAATAGTTAATAAGCAGTTTTTAAATAGATGTTAAAAGCTATTAAATATTCCATTTTATCGTTTGTTTAGCGGTTTTTAACTGCTCTTCAGTTTGCGGTACAATCGGTGCTTGAGAATCTTGAATATATAGAGCAGATGCTACTTTGCGAGCAATTTCTCTAAAGCTTAATGCTATTTTTGATTCTGGTTCAGCGGCAACCGTTGGATTGCCATTGTCGGTTTCTTCTTGAATGCGTTTATCTAAAGGTAATGAACCTAAAAAATTCACCATATATTGTAATGACATTAATTGGGCACCGTCGTGACCAAAAATGTGTTCTTCATGACCACATTTTGGGCAAATAAACATATTCATGTTTTCAACAACACCTAATACAGGCACTTCAACTTGGTGAAACATCTTTAGGCCTTTTTTTGCATCCAATAACGCAATCTCTTGCGGAGTAGAAACAACCACGGCACCTGAAACAGGAATTTGTTGTGCAATCGTTAATTGCACGTCCCCTGTGCCAGGAGGCATATCAATCACTAAATAATCCAGTTCTGGCCACTCAGTGCTAAACAGTAAGGTTTTAAGTGCAGAGTCTAGTTGTGCACCTCGCCAAATGAGAGGGGTGTCCTCACGAGTAATATGATTGGCAATCGTTGCTATTTGTATTCCATGAGCTTCAATAGGTTTGATTTTATCGCCGTTAATTTCTGGCCTCTCATTATCAATACCAAACATTTTTGCCTGGCTTGGGCCATATAAGTCCGCATCCAAAACCCCTACCTTTGCACCTTCTGCTTCTAAAGCCAATGCCAGGTTTGCGGTTACGGTTGATTTACCAACACCTCCCTTTGCTGAAGAAACCGCAATAATGTTTTTAACATTTACCAGGGCTGGTTGTTCTTTAGGGATACGCTGAGATGGTTTGATTTGATATGAATAAGAGATATTGAGAGGCTCTTTGTTCATTAAGGCTTCTTGAATTGTTTGAGTTAATACTTGTTCATTGCCTTTAGCTGGATAGGGTAGCGCTATTTGAATTGTATTCTTGTCAATAGTGACTGCGTCAAGTTCCTGTAGAGTTTTTCCAAGGTAAGGTTCATTAATTGAGCCAACTATTTCAAGAGTGTGATTATCCATAATCTGTCTATTCCAATAACGTAAAAGTAAAAGGTGATTGTACAAGGCTTATAGAATATTGAAAATAAAGGATTTTGATGTTTACCAATAAAGCAAAGTAATTAATGTAAAAAAATTACACGTATGAGTTGCTTTACGTATTAATAAATATTAATATGGATATTGAAAAATTTAATAAAGGTGAAAAAAATGAAAAAAATAATGATATTAGTAGCAGTAGCGTTATCTTTTCCAGGTGCTGTTTTAGCAGATACTTGGGCTTTTGATAGCAATGAAAAAATTGGAAAAACAGATACGGTAATGTTAGTAGAAACCTATAAGAATCAAAATCTGAGTTGGGCGTTTGATAGTCAATGCCCTAAAGTTTACGGAATTGATTATGATTCATATTCGTTTAAGTAATGATTAGATAGTATTTTGTAAAGACAGTATAAATTTTAAGTAAAAAAAAGCCCCAATTCATTTGGGGCTTTTTTATTAAAGAGCGTTAAAAAAATTAACGTTTCTTTTAGTGCTGGTGACCACCATCACCATGAGCGTGACCATGCTCAATTTCTTCAGGTGTAGAATCACGTAAGCCAACAACCTCAACTTCAAAAGTTAAGGCTTCACCAGCTAAAGGGTGATTACCATCAACAGTGACTTGATCGTCTTCAATGTGAGTGATTTCTACAGAGTGCATTCCTTGTTCAGATTGTGCTTCAAAACGCATTCCAATTTCTAGTTCATCAACACCCTGAAACATTGAGCTTGGAACGGTTTGAACTAATGCATCAACACGTTCACCATAAGCTTGATCTGGGGCAATGGTTGTTTTGAATTTATCACCCACTGCTTTACCTTCAAGTTCAGATTCTAGACCAGGAATTAAATTGTTATGACCATGCAAATAAGCCAATGGGTTACCGTTTGAGGCATCAATTTGCTCGCCATGTTGGTTTGTAAGCGTGTATTCGATTAATGCCACTTTATCTTTTTGAATGCTCATTGCGATTGTCCTAATTTTTGAGGTTTTTGAATAAACTCATTACTCTGTTTGAGCTTTTTGAGCTTAGTAGAAAAGATATTCAATTGAATAAAATATGTGAGAGATATGATAACGTTTCATTTTCATTTGTACATGTTTTAGACGTATTTATTCCTTGAAGTTTGCTCATTTTTTTAGCAAAAATGTCTTAACAGTCTCTTAAATGGTAGATATTAGAAGTAAAGATGGCTATTTACTTGAGATGTGCCGTTATAACCAAAAGCTTAATAACCACTTTTGATTTAAAACAGGTATTATAAAGACCTTTGCACGAGTGCATCTACGTTTAAAAATGGTTGAAATCTGCGAAATTCTTTCACATTTTTAATTCGTACCTTACTCGTGGAAAGGCCTCTATAAGCCAATCAATTTTCACTTAATTTGGAGTTCACACTATGTTGTGGTTAAAAACGTTTCATATTTTATTTATGATGTCTTGGATGGCTGGGATTTTTTATCTGCCTAGAATTTTTGTACATTTTGTTGAGGGTAAAGAAGCCGGACAAGACGTTACACGTTTAGCTATTATGGCCAAAAAATTGTATGGTTTTATGACGATTATGATGATGTTAGCTATTGGAACGGGTATTTGGCTATGGTTGGCGTATTTTCCTATAGCTCAGGGCATGGGTTGGTTGCATGCCAAAATTGTCTTTGTACTGTTAATGTTGGCTTATCATATGTGGACTAAAAAGCGTATGAAAGAGATGCAAGAAGGGCATTTAGATCACAGCGGTGTGTATTATCGTTGGGCAAATGAAATTCCATTGGTTTTAGTAACCATTATTCTTATTTTGGTGGTGGTTAAGCCTTTTTAATAAATTAGCAACCATCTTAATAAAAAGCCGTTTTACCAGGCCTGGTAAAACGGCTTTTTTGTTTTTTGCTGTTACATAAGGTTACATAAAAGTTAAATAAATTAAGTACTACATTCACTTAAAACTCATACCTTAGGCGAACATTTGCTGTAAATACCGAAGAGTCAATTTGTATATTTTCTGCATCATAAACAGGATGTTTAAACCATTGTAATGAAGGCGTAATGTGCCAGTTTTGATTAATGGGCACATTCCAATAAGTTTCAACTGTTTGTGCAGGTTGTTGAGCAATTGGTAAACGCTCAGAAAATAGGGTTTCAGTGTAACCAATGCCAATATTTCCGTTTACTGTATTTAACTGATAGGCGATTGAGAAAAATTGAGCTGCTGAAGAGACTTCTGGATTAGCAATACCAAAACGAGCTTCTAGCTGATGATCCTTATAGAGATAACCACTGGTTAAATAGCCCCCGTAGTTAGATAAATTATTTTTTTGGATAAGATTTTGATAGTTATCTAAAGCCTCATGTTTACCATTATGTAGCCATGCCCCCGTATTTATAAAAAAATTATCGCTTTTATATTGAAATTCAATAGCACTAAATAAGCCTTTATTATCTTCATTCATTTCAAACAAACTTGCATAGTTACGACTATTGTTGTCTGCAATACCGTGGGTTGATGATACAAAAAGTCGAGTAGAAATCTCTTGAGTTATTTGCCAATCAATTGCACTACCGAGTACATAGTCAGGAAAGTCAATTACAGGATTATTTACCAAAGATGCACTAATGAAATTATGGTTTTCATCATTCATAATTTCACTGCCATCAAGAAAAGAGGTTGCGTCAACTAAGCCTAATGTAATGTTTAATTGACTATTAATGTCGTGTCTATAATTAAGCTCTGACACCTGAATACGTCCTTGCTCTTTATTATTTAAAGACGAACCCGCATCAGCGTTACTATCTTGAATAAGCGTAGAAATGCCATTTTTGCTTGGTGTACTTGAGGCCTCTATATGTAATGTAAACGCACCATTTTGTGTGGGTTGTAAGAGGGTTAAATCAGCTGAAACCGTTGTGTTAGCTTTGAGTACAGCTTGATTAGCGTATTGTTGAATAACGTTAATGCCACCTTCAATACTTGTTGGTTGAAAGCTATAAACCATTGGCGAAGCTAAGGCGCTTAAAGCGGCTATAGCTGATTTTAATAAGATGGTTAACTTTGACTTTAAGTTACATGTATTTAAGAAAAAAGGTGGGCTGCCAGCACAAAGCATATTAATTTCTACTTAATGGTAATAATGATTCTTATTTACATATGGTAAAGAATCCGCTACTATTTTGTCAATTACAAATGAGAATTATTTTTATTTGTTTAGCGGTATTAAATAGGAGTTAATTATGAAAATTCAGTTAAGTCTTGAATTGGTAGAGCAACTTCTTGTTTCGGGAGTTTTAAGGCCTTGCGATATCATGAGTTTAGATATTGAAACCCGTAATGAGTTAAAAAAGCTTTGTTTAAAAATGAGTGTGCCCAAAGCTTGCCAAAGTTGTGAACACAGAGATACTTGTTATTCTCCAGCAGTGCGTTTTGTTTTAAAAGATATTGATTTTTCTTTGCAATAGACTATATCTCGAATCAATTTTTTCTTAATTTGGGTAAATCAGTTAAAATACGCCCATTCAAAAAATTAAGAGAATGGTGTTATGTCTAAATCACAACCTACAGTTGGCGTTATTAGTTTAGGTTGCCCAAAAGCAACGGTTGATAGCGAACGTATATTGACTCAGTTAAGAACTGAAGGTTATCAGCTTACCAATAGCTATCAAGATGCTGATACAGTGATTGTAAATACCTGTGGTTTTATAGATAGTGCGGTGCAAGAGTCCTTAGATACGATTGGCGAAGCGTTACAAGAAAATGGCAAGGTCATTGTGACAGGGTGTTTAGGCGCTAGAGCAGATGAAATTACCGAAGTACATCCTAAGGTTTTAGCGGTTTCTGGCCCTGCAGCTTATGAAGAGGTATTGTCTGCAGTACATGACGTTATTGCACCGCCTGCACATAATCCATTTATTGATTTAGTACCAGCTCAAGGTATTAAATTAACGCCAAAACATTTTGCTTATTTAAAAATCTCCGAAGGTTGTAATCATCGCTGTACTTTTTGCATTATTCCTTCAATGCGAGGTGATTTAGTGAGCCGTCCTGTGGCCGATGTCATTAATGAAGCCAAACGTTTAAAAGAAGCTGGTGTTAAAGAGTTATTAGTGGTTTCTCAAGATACAGCCGCTTATGGTGTAGACGTAAAATACAAAACAGAATTTGCAGAAGGACGTCCAACCAAAACTTCTATGGTCGGGTTATCTGAAGCCTTAGGTGAAATGGGTGGCGTGGATGAGTTTTGGATTCGTTTACATTATGTTTATCCTTATCCAAATGTTGAGGAAGTGATTCCTCTGATGGCAGAAGGCAAAATCCTACCTTATTTAGATATGCCATTACAGCATGCAAATCCTCGTGTTTTAAAAGCGATGAAACGCCCTGGTAATGTTGAGAAAACTCTTGAACGTATTAAAAAATGGCGTGAAGCTGTGCCAGATTTAACAATTCGTTCTACTTTTATTGTTGGCTTCCCTGGTGAAACGGAAGAAGAGTTTCAGGATCTTTTAGACTTTTTAGAAGAAGCCCAATTAGATAGAGTTGGTTGTTTTCAATATTCTCCAGTGACAGGAGCGGTGGCGAATGACATTGCTGAGCAAGTACCAGATGAGATTAAACAAGAGCGTTATGACCGTTTTATGCAATTACAGCAACGTATTAGTGCTGAAAAAATGCAGGCTAAAGTTGGCAAGGTCATGAAAGTATTGGTAGATGAAATTGATGATAAAGGTGCGGTAGCCCGTTCAATGGCTGATGCTCCTGAAATTGATGGAATGGTCTTTATTGATGATGCTTTTCACTTACAGCCGGGTGAATTTGTCACGGTAGAAATTATTGGTGCCGATGAATATGATTTGTGGGCAAAACCAGTAGATGAGTTTGTAGCGCAAGAGAGTTCATATATTGAACTTGGATGAGAACTCTAATTAAGCTTGTTAGATTTAGCTTAGCTTAATAAAGCACTATCTTTTAATGCAGTCGGCTAGGGCTTTTTATTATCGTCTGTTTTCAAAAAAATTAAGAATTAAAAGAGAGTTCTTCAATAGGCTTAGGTTTATCAAATAAGAAACCTTGAAGGATTGGACATCCTAATTCGATTAAATAGTCTTGTTGTTGTTTGGTTTCTACGCCTTCAGCGATCGCTCTTAAACCTAAGGCTGTTGCTAGGGCTAAAATTGTTCTTACTATTGCTTCATCATTGGAGTCTTTAAGCATATCTCCAACAAATGAACGGTCTATCTTTAGCCAGTCGATAGGTAATTGTTTTAAATAATTCAATGAAGAATAGCCTGTTCCAAAGTCATCTATGGCAAAAGTAATGCCGAGCTCTTTAAGTTGATTGATTTTATCGACTACTTTATCCATGTTTTTCATCAACAAGCTTTCGGTGATTTCTATGTTTAATTGATTAGGAGGGCATTGATAGGTATCGATAGCATGGCAAACCATTTCTACAAAATCATGACGACTAATCTGCTGTTCATTGATATTTACAGCAATTGTTAGGTGTTTAGTGTCTTCATCTTTAGACCATATTGAAAGTTGTTTACAGGCTTTTTGAATAACCCATTGTCCAATTTTCACAATTAATCCAGATTCCTCAGCGATTTGAATAAACTCATTGGGAAGTAATAAGCCTCTTTGAGGATGCTGCCAGCGCAGCAGTGCTTCATAACCGACAGTTTTTTCATGAATGTCTACTTTGGGTTGATAAAAAACGACAAACTCTTCAAATTGTATGGCATGGCGTAATTCACTTTCAATTTGGCTTCGGACTCTAATGGATTCTTGCATGCTGGGGTCAAAAAATCGGACAGTATTACGTCCCTCTGATTTTGCTTGATACATCGCTAAATCGGAACGAATCATCATATCTTCAATACTTTCTTTATTGTCGGTAAAAAGGCTTATGCCTATACTGGCACTGATAGGGTATTCAGTACCTTTATTCAAGAAAGGTTGAGAGAGTTGTTTAAGGATTTTATCTGCAGTAATTTTTGCATGCTTAGCAGCCTCATCACTCTTGAAGCCAAGACCTTCGAGGAGAATGACAAATTCATCACCACCATTTCTTGATACTGTATCCCCCTCTCTGACAACTTGAACCAATCTCTCGCCAATTTGAATAAGCAGTAAATCACCAACATCATGGCCTAAAGTGTCATTTAAGTTTTTAAAATGATCTAGGTCGATAAATAGAAGGGCAAAATAACTGTTATGTCGAGTACTGTAAGCTCTTGCCTGTTTTAGATGATCATTCAATAGACGACGATTTGCTAGGCCTGTTAGTGGGTCATAAAAGGCGAGTTTTTTTATTTGTTCTTCGTTTTCTTTGGATGAGGTAATATCATCAAAGGTAGATACGTAGTGGGTTACCTCATCGTTTTCATCTTTTATGGCTGTTATAGTTTGACCAACAGGAAACATTTCACCATTTTTTCTTTTATTCCAAATTTCTCCCTGCCAATATCCATGGGTGTTTAAATGTTCCCATAGTTCTCTATAAAATTCATTATTGTGATTTCCTGATTTAATGAGTCTAGGGGTTTGACCAATTGCTTCTTGTGCTGAGTAACCTGTTAAACGTGTATAAGCATTATTTATTTTGATAATATTTTGATCTTTGTCGGTAATAAAAATCGCTTCTTGAGTGTCGAAGGCGACAGCAGCAATCTTTGAAGATTCATTGTTTTTTTCGAGTTTTTGATAGCTTTCATGTAAGCGTCTATTGGTGGCAAATACTAATATTATTAGAATAATAATTATGGTGATTAATAAAGCTAAACTGATAATTTCTGTTCTACGCTGAGACCATAAGTCATAAAATGTAATTTCTTGAATATTGTCATATGGGTAGACTTTTAAGGTTCTTAATACTTCTCTAACAGGCTCGTAATCCGCAGGGATTCTAAAGCCCTGAATATTGATTGCTTGTGCTACTTTACCATTATGGGGTAAAGCTAAGAGTGCTCCGGCAACTTTTGCTGCAAGGCCTTCTCCAACATATGGCATTGAAGCAAATGGCCACTCCGGGTAGAGTCGAGTTGAGTGTAAAAAAGGGAAATCACTTTTTTCCTGGAGATTAAGTACTTTCAAGTCATTATGTTGAATCTTACCTTGTTTTTCCATACTTTCTAAAACACCACTGCGAACGAAAGCCGCATCAACCTCACCGTTTAGTAATGCAATAATGGCGTTATCATGAGGCATTTTGGTGGTTTTGATATGAATTTCATCTGGTACTCTGATGCCAGATTTTAAGAGCTCATAAGCTTGCATCTTGTAACCACCAAACGATTTTGTGGAGGGTGTTGCAATGGTTTTTCCAATTAAGTCTTTTAAGGTTTGAATGTTTTTATTATGATTTTTTACCAGAATGCTGCCTGCAAAGTTACGTACAGCATGCCCACTTTTTTTATTGATTAATGTCGCAAGAGGCGCAGAAAGATTGGTGTTATGAGCTAATTGAATGTAGTGCGAAGAATTGGTGAAAACAAAATCGATGCTTTTATGTTTTATGGCATCTTCTAAGTCTCCATAGTTGAATGCCTTTAATTCAAATTTAACGTTTGGAATAGTTTGATTGAGGTAATTAATTAAGGGTTGCCACTTTGCTTCAATAATCGGTATAGGACGAAATGCAAGAATACCAATAGAAACTTTTTCTGTAGCGTGTGCAAGACTAGGTATGATTAATTGAGAAAACAGTATTGTATAAATCAACCAGTTTTGTATTTTTAACATCGAATTGCCTTGATAAAATCGACTTAACAAAATAAATTTTAAGAAAAGTTAGTAATGTGCGAATTATAATACCTTACTTTTACTAGGTGAATATAGGTAATGTTCTATATATAATAATTCGCTAATCTCTTGTTTTTCATAAGGATGCATGTTTAGGCCATAGCAAAATGAATAGAGCAAATAGACCGAACACCGAGTATTGTGAATCTTTTAAAGCAATTGTTTCTTACCAACCAACATGGATGGTATTGGGAACAATGCCGAGCGTTGAATCCCTTAATCAGAACTTTTACTATGCTCACCCAAGAAATCTTTTTTGGCCTATTATGCAAAGCATAACCAGTAAGTCAGTTGAAACCCAAGCCGATAAAGTGAATTTGATAAAAACAACAGGCCTGGTGCTTTGGGATGTGTTAGCCAGTTGTGACAGGGTTGGTAGCTTGGACAGTGCGATTAAACAACCGGTTGCTAATGATTTTGAAACTCTATTTAAGCGTTTTACCAGCCTTAAAACTGTAGTGTTTAATGGTAAAAAAGCCCAACAACTTTTTAAACAGCACGTGATTAACAAGCAATCTATTCCTTCGGATATTGAGTATCTTGTATTGCCATCAACCAGTCCTGCTAATGCCGCTATGTCAACTAAAGATAAACAGTTGTTTTGGCAAGAAAAACTATCTCATTTAGTATAAAATACCGCTCTTAATCAATTTAGCACTCAAATCTTTAAATTTGATAACCTAAATTTACAAATCTAATTTTTTCATCAACTTATTATTTTGGAGATTTGCCTTGGAAGCAGAAAATCAAAAAGTTGTATCTGAGCTGTTATCACCAGCCGGTACCTTTAAAAACATGGAATACGCCTTTGCCTATGGAGCAGATGCCGTTTATGCAGGTCAACCACGCTATAGCTTACGTGTAAGAAATAATGAGTTTGATGAAGAAAATTTAGCAAAAGGTATTGCTCGTGCCCACGAGTTAGGTAAGAAGTTTTATGTAGTGAGTAACATTGCCGCACATAACTCTAAAGTAAATACCTACATGAAAGACATTGAACCAGTCATAGCGATGAAGCCAGATGCCTTGATTATGTCTGACCCAGGTTTAATTGCCATGGTGCATGAAAAGTTTCCAGAACAAGAGATTCATTTATCGGTTCAGTCAAATGCAGTGAACTGGGCTACGGTTAAATTCTGGTATCAAAACGGCGTACGTCGTGTGGTATTGTCTCGTGAATTATCGATTGCAGAGATTCGTGAAATCCGTGAAAAAGTACCAGAGATGGAGCTTGAAGTGTTTGTTCATGGTGCTTTATGTATTGCCTATTCAGGTCGTTGTTTATTGTCTGGTTACATTAATAAACGTGATGCTAACCAAGGAACTTGCACTAATGCTTGTCGTTGGAACTACAACACCTATGAAGCGAAAGAAGATGTAACTGGTGATATTGTTGGTACACCACGCATTGAAGTGGCCAATATCACAGACTTAACTGGTAGTACTGAGCGTGAAGCACCTGAAGTAACAAGCTATTCACCAGAAGCAACCGTCACGCAAGAACCTACATTGGGCATTGGTGAAACCACAGAAGTGGCCATGTTGCTTGAAGAAGAAGGGCGACCTGGCGAATTGATGCCTGCGTTTGAAGATGAACATGGTACTTATATCATGAACTCTAAAGACTTACGCGCCGTTGAACTGATTCCTGAATTGGTTGATATGGGGGTTCACTCACTTAAAATTGAAGGTCGTACCAAATCACATTATTATGTGGCGCGTACTGCCCAGGTATATCGTAAAGCGATTGATGATGCCCTTGAGGGTAAAGAGTTTGATCAAACCTTACTAACTGATTTAGAGAGTTTAGCAAGCCGTGGTTATACCGAAGGTTTCTTGCGTCGTCACGTGCATTCTGAATACCAAAACTATGAATATGGTGTCTCTAAATCAGAACGCCAACGTTTTGTAGGTGAAGTGACAGGGGTGGTTGAACGTAATGGTAAATCATTCTTAGAAGTAGATGTTAAAAACAAATTCTGCGTAGGTGATTCAATTGAAATCATGAGTCCTGCAGGTAATGTCTCTATGGTATTAGACCATATGCAAACACACCATGATGAAGTGGTTGATTGTGCTAAAGGTTCTGGTTGGTTGGTTAGAATTCCTAACCCATTCAAAGACTTGGATGAATCTGTACTTAAGTTTTGTTTAGTGATGCGTAATGAATCTTGGGGTGGAGATGTTAAGCGTGATTCGGCCGCTAAAAAAGTTAAAGAAGAGCAAGAAGCTAAAGATTTAATTAATCGCTCTGCGGCAAAGGCAAACGGATAATTTCATGGCGTTAAAGATTCTTAAAGGCTGTATTAATTGCGATATGTGTGAGCCTGAATGCCCAAATAAAGCAATTTATATGGGTGAGAAAATCTATGAAATCAACCCTGATTTATGCACTGAATGCGTTGGGTTTTATGATAACCCAACCTGTATTAGTGTATGTCCTTTGGATGTCATTATTACCGATCCAGATAGAGTTGAAGATCACGATACGCTTTATGAGAAGTTCACTGAACTTGTTAAAAGCGATAAAATTTAAAAAATGTCTAAATCAAATGCCACATTTAATGTGGCATTTTTTTGTCTAAAATTAGGCTGACTATTTTAAATATGCGGCAAGGTTTACCTGAATCTGCATAACGGTTAAGATGTTTTAAAAATTACTACTTGAAAGTGTGTAAATACAAGGAATTGCCATGACACCTAAATTAGAGCTCATTAGTTTTAAGCTATGTCCATTTGTTCAAAGAGCCGTGATTGTTTTAAAGCAAAAAAATATTGATTTCGATATTACCTATATTGACTTAAATAATCCCCCAGAATGGTTTAAAGAGGTTTCTCCTTTAGGGCAGGTTCCGGTTTTAAAAGTGGGTGATGAGGTACTATTTGAGTCTTCTGTAATTCAAGAATATGTAGATGAAATCACACCGCCTTCATTGCAACCCAATGACCCATTAATTAAAGCCAAAAACCGTGCTTGGATTAGTTTTGGTGGCGATATTTTAATGGCAATGCACTCAATGGTTACCCATAAAGACGAGGCGATTTCAAATGAAAAACGCAGTGTGGTTTTACAAAAACTGCAACAACTCGAAGCGGTGCATTCTGGTGGCTCTTATTTTAACGGTGAAGAGTTTAATATGATTGATGCGGCTTATGCTCCCATGTTTATGCGTATCGACTTTATTAAAAACCTTACGGGTGTCGATGTATTAGCTGAAACACCAAAGCTTGCTAATTGGTCAAAAAAATTATTGGCTATGGAGAGTGTTAAAGAGTCTGTAGTGCCTGAATTACCGGTAATGTATAAAGGCATGATGAAACATATGGATGGTTATCTAGCCACGCTTTTAAAAGAATAAAATACACTCTTAAAAAGACATGCAGATGATCAAATTATCACTAACTCACTTAATTAAATATCCTCTGCTGTCTTTTTCTCTAACCTCTGTTTTACTCACTTCTCCTATACAAACTTGTTTTGCAGAAGATTCATTGCATAACCAAGTTTCTAACCAAGCTTTTTCAAATTTATTTGTGAGTCATTCGTCTTTTTTAAAAGATGAATCGGCCTGGATTGGTCAGCGTATTTATCAAAACGAATGTGCAGCAAATCCAAAATATTTAACCTATTGGGGCAAGGGTGAGGATTTTCCATCATTGGGTATAGGCCATTTTATTTGGTACCCAGGCCAGGTAAAACAGACATTTCAAGAAACCTTCCCTCAAATGGTCGCTTTTGTTTCTCAATACAAAACGCCGCCTGTTTGGTTAACGCAATTAAAACCGTTTAAAGCTCCATGGCAAACTAAGGATGAGTTTTATCAGGCCTGGTCAAATAAGCCAATGCAGGAGTTAAGAACTTGGTTATTAGAAACCCAACCTTATCAAGCAGAGTTTATTATTCAGCAATCTCAACTTAGGCTGTCCAAAGCACTTGAACAAATGACGGGTAGCAAAGCTAAAAACGCTAAGGATTATCAGCAAATGTTGAATAAGTTATTTGCTTTTAAAGAAGGGCGGTTTGCTGTGATTGATTACATTAACTTTAAAGGCGTGGGTAATGCTTCAGAACAATATCAAGGTGAGCAATGGGGGCTGTTTTCTGTTTTATCAGACATGCTACTTCAACCTAATATTTTAAATGAGGACTCAACGGTTTTGTTACAACAGTTTGTAAAGTCTGCTAAAACTCGTTTGAGTTTAAGGGTGAAACTTGCTCCAATACAGAGAGATGAACAACGCTGGTTAAGGGGTTGGTTTACACGTTTAGATGGGTATTTGTTAACTGATTAGCTTATTTAGTTTGAATGGATTATTCATTAAAGTATTTGGAGAAATAAGAGGTTACAAACAAAAATGCCCTTGAAATAGAACAAGGGCATTTTATTATTTAACTTAATTAAATGGGTTTAATCTTTAAGTGAGTAAACAATCATAGATTTTAAACTCTCTTCTTTTTAAAATTCTGCCCATTCATCACTATTGCCTTTTGGTGAGTCATGTTCTTTCGACTTAGAGTCCATAGGGCTCTTTATAGCTGATTTAGCCGTATCTACTTTAGTTGCTTTAACTTCTGGTAACTTAGGTTGTGATTTTGGCTTATTAGCTTCAATAGAAGTTGGAGTATGTTTTACTGACTTCACTTCTTCAGAGCCATAATCTCTAGCTGGTTTAACCATGTTACTTGCCGTTAAGTTTGTTTTGAAGAAAGACATGTTTTTATTTAAATCACTTGCCTGCTGACGCATATTGTTGGCTGACATAGTCGTTTTATCAACCAAACTTGCATTAGCCTGGGTGGCAGAATCGATATCACTAATTGCCTGGTGAACCTGAGAAACACCTTCTGCTTGCTCTTGTGATGCACTGTTAATTTGGTGAATCATTTCTGCAACATCATTAATTGATTGTGTAATCTCACGAATAACATCACCGGATTCACTGGCAAGTTTAGTTCCTTGGCCAATTCTCTGAACACTAGAATCAATTAAGGTTTTAATATCTTTAGCCGCATCAGCTGATTTTTGAGCTAGGGCACGTACTTCTCCTGCAACCACAGCAAATCCTCTACCGTGTTCACCTGCACGAGCTGCCTCAACCGCTGCGTTTAACGCCAATAAGTTGGTTTGGAAAGCAATACTGTCAATTAAGGTAACAATATCTGCAATTTCGTTACTTGAAGCTTGAATACTGTTCATGGCTTCAATGGTGCGATTCATAACCTCACTCGCTTGTTCAGATTCGGTTTGTACTTTTTCAACAACTTCTGAAGCTTGTAAGGCATTTTCTGTATTGTTTTGAACCGCGGCATTCATCTCTTCCATAGTGGCCGAAGTCTCTTCAATAGCCGCTGCTTGCTGTTGAACTTTTTCACTTAGAACAGTGGCATCTTGAGATAGGCTGTTGGCTTCATTATTAACCACAACACCTGATTGCACGGCTTCAGAAACTATGCCAGATAGTCTATTAATAGATTGGTTTGTGGCATCTTTAAGTAACAGTAAGTCACCTTGATACTGATTAACAATGGTTTGAGTTAAATCACCAGAGCTTAATGCTGTTACAACCTGTGAAATATCTTTAATGGCCGAATTTAAACTCTGCAAGGACTCATTAATATGGGTTTTAAGAATATTTAAATCACCATTAGCCTCAATTTGGACTTGGGCATCAAACTTACCTTGTTGCATTTCCATCATTACATGATTGATTTCAGAAATAACCAAGTTAGTTTCACTAAAGGCTTGTTGGGCATTTTCAAGCATGGCTTTGTAACTACCTTTTGAATTACCCACATTAATCTGTGTATTGTAGTTTCCTTCTTTCATGGCAAGCATCGCCTCTGAAAGATGGTTCATTACCGATGAAATAGCTTCTGTACTTGAATTAATACCTGTTTTTAAGGCGTCTAAATCACCATTATAGCTACCAGTAATACGATGAGTGAAATCACCTTGCGAGATTGCGTGCACGGTTTGGTTGGCATCTTTTAACGCTAGACTAATTTGATCCAAAAGTTTATTGATTGCTTCAGACGTTTTACCAACTTCATCATTTGATGAAACCGTATTTCTGATGCTGAAATCACCCGATTGTAGTACATTTGCAGTTGTTTCTTGTACCGCTTTAAGAGGGTTAATAACTAAGCGGCTAACAATCATAATAATACTTACAGTGAGTAATAAGATGGCAAGAATAATTCCAGCTAAAGAAATTTGTGCTGATGTAATGGCTGCATTAATAGGTGCGTCATATTTTGCTTTATCGATAATAAATAAATTACGTCCAAAAACCTCTCCAGCTGCATCTAAAGCAGGGATGTCAATAATCATCTCATTGCCAGCGGCATAGACAGAATTATGTTTGCCATCTACAGGTTTAAAGGATTTTTTAGCGAAATCAACAACCTCTTTAGGAAACCATTTATTATTTGCTAAGATGTATTTTTTAGAGAATGACGTATTGTTATCGATAACAGGCATATCACCGTAACGTTTTTTAATATAGTCTTTATCCACTAACATGACCCATTTGCCTTCATGGTCTTTTTCAAATGCTTTACGCACTGAAGCCAGTCCTTGAATCATGGCAATCATTCCGTAAAACTCACCATCATGAATCACAGGTGAAATAGCTATAACAGAAACACCTCTCGCACCAATGCCTAGAGAACCGTATGCTTGCTTTTCTTTCATTACATCTCTAATAATTGGGTTGTTAGTGAGGTTTTGTCCATAACTATTTGCATCCCAAGATTTAACCAAAGCTCTACCATCAGCGGTAATTATCTGTGTTTGAATATTTTTGTAACCTGTTTGGTTTTTAAACTGATTACGTATGTTTGTAACAACCGGAATAATGTTCGCTCGTTCTTCAACCTCAAGGGCATCTACAAAACCTTTTTCTATTGATAATGCGGTTGATCCTAAAATTCCGGCTTGAACTTTTAGATTAATTTGAGCATTTATGTAGCCGGTCATTTGACTAATAACCCGTTGCTCTTCTTTCTTTTTGATTGGAACAATAGAGGTGTTGTAAATCACCACTCCTAAAATAATAGACGCTATAACTCCAATAGATAGGAGAAAACGAGAACCTTTGTTTTTAATGAGTAGTTATTAAGCATGGCTTCTGACCTTTAAAATCATGAGTGTAGTTTTGTGCAATTTCGGTTGTGTTAAATAGGTATCACTATAAAATGACAAAGAATTATTTTAATTTGGCATTTTGTTCATTTGGTAGCAAGCACAGTTGATGCCAATCACTCAAAGGAAGCAGGCGTGAGCCATATAAAAACGGTATTTTTATCAACAAGACCTAGTTTTTTAATATTAAGCCTGTCTATAGTAACACTTGCAGCCTCCATCGCACATTTTGAAGGAGCTGTTTGGCACTGGTCATTATTTTTAATAACCTTGTTAGCAGCCGTTTTATCGCATGCTGCAGTGAATTTATTAAATGAATATCAAGATAATCTCTCAGGTCTTGACTTTATTACCCATAAAACCCCTTTTAGTGGTGGCAGTGGCTCTTTACAACAAAATCCTCAGGCGGCAAAAAGCGTATTGAATACCTTTAAATTTATAATGGTTATTTTATTTGTCGTGGGTTTGTATATTGTTTATGCCATTGGTTGGCAAATATTACCGTTAGGAATTTTAGGTATAGTACTGGTTATATTTTATACAAATACGATTACCCAATATCCTTGGCTATGTTTGATTTCTCCAGGCCTGGCATTTGGGCCAATAATGCTATTGGGTTGTTATTTTGTTTTTTCCGGTCACTTTTCATTGTTGGCGTTAGCGTTATCTATGGTTCCATTCTTTTTAGTGAATAATTTGCTTTTACTTAACCAAGTTCCAGATTTACAGGCAGACAAGAAAGTAGGACGTTTTAATATACTGATGAAAGTTGGTGTAAAGCAATCAATGTATATTTTTAGCTTATTTGAATTACTGGCATTATTTACCCTGATTTTATCTATGATTTACTTTGACCTGCCAGATACTCTATTGCTTGGAGGGATTGGTTTTATTTTAGCTTTACCCATGATTATAATTGCTTTAACACACTATCAACAGCTCGATAAACTTATGCCAGCCTTAACAATGAATGTCATAATAAATCTGTTAACACCTATGCTTATTGCAGTAGGTTTATGGCTAGCTAAAACGTAAAAAATTGAAATAATCTTGCTCAACTTAAATGACTAAAGTTGGTTAAGATATTGCAAACTTCATCATTATTAGGATAAAAAAATGCACTATAAAACATTATTGGATTTTGTTGGAAACACACCACTTGTTAAATTACAGCGAATTGTTAATAACTCTACCAATAGTGTTGTATTAGCTAAACTTGAAGGAAATAACCCCGCCGGTTCTGTAAAAGATCGACCTGCTGTCAATATGATTAAACAGGCTGAGTTAAGAGGCGATATTGCTCCTGGTGATACTTTAATAGAAGCGACTAGCGGCAATACAGGTATTGCATTGGCAATGGCCGCGGCAATGATGGGTTATAAAATGAAATTAATCATGCCAAATAATATGAGTATGGAGCGAAAAGCCTCTATGGCAGCATACGGTGCTCAATTAATTGAGGTGACTAAAGAAGAAGGCATGGAAGGTGCACGTGATTTAGCCGATAGAATGGCCGCTAATGGCGAGGGAGTTGTATTAGACCAATTTTCAAACCCAGATAACCCGTTGGCACATTATCATTCAACAGGCCCTGAGATTTGGCATGATACTGAAGGTAAAGTAACTCACTTTGTGAGTGCCATGGGAACCACAGGAACCATTATGGGAACATCAATGTACTTAAAAGAGCAAAGCTCTAATGTGCAAATTGTGGGAGTACAACCAGAAGATGGTGCAGCGATTCCAGGGATTAGACGTTGGCCAGCTGAATATATGCCTAAAATTTATGAATCGACCCGTGTTGACCGTATTATTGATATGTCTCAAACCTTAGCCGAAAACACTATGCGTGAACTAGCAATAAAAGAAGGGATTTTTGGCGGTGTATCATCTGGCGGGGCTTTGGCGGCCGCATTACAGGTTGCTAATGAAGTTGAAAATGCGGTAATCGTCACAATTGTGTGCGATCGTGGCGACCGCTATCTCTCTACAGGTGTGTATAATTCCTAAGATAAGTATTCTGATTCACTTAAAATACTCGGTTAAATTAATATTTCAAAACATAGCTAGGAAATCCGTTACATGGCAAGAGAAATAGAACGTAAGTTCTTAATGAAAAATCAAGATTGGAAAGCATTGGCCTATAAAAAGACGCATTTTGCTCAAGGCTATCTAAATGATATCGCCGACACTTCTGGTAAAAGCTCTGTTAGAGTCAGACTTGAAGGTGATAAAGCCAATATGAATATTAAAAGCCTAGAGATTGGTTTAAGCCGTGATGAATATGAATATGATATTCCTTACTCTGATGCAGAAAAAATGTTGGCAACACTTGCTGTTGGGCCAGTTATTGAGAAATACCGCCATTTAGTAAAGGTTGATAACCATATTTGGGAAATTGACGAGTTTTTAGGTGATAATGCAGGCCTGGTAATTGGTGAAGTTGAGATGGAATCTGAAGCAGACCGAGTAACTATTCCAGAATGGGCGGGCAGAGAAGTGACAGAAGAGGTACGTTTTTACAACATTAGTTTAAGCAAACGACCTTTTAATGATTGGAGCGAAGATGAAAAACAGTAAATTAAATGGTGTTCAAGCTAATTTGACTCACAAAGTGTTGAAACAGCAAATGGTTAAATTTCGTTATTCAGCTATTGTCGGTGCTGTTTTAGCTTTGAGCTCGAGTTTAAGTTATGCAAGTGACTTAGGTTTGAAAGATGTGTATCAAATGGCCTTACAGCACGATGCTAAATTGGCTCAAGCCGAATCGCAATTTAATGCTGATTCTGAATCTGTTGCTACGGCAAGATCTGCTTTATTGCCAAAAATTACTGCTGATGGTAGCTACTTTGTAACGGATAGTAGCTTCGATGCTGCAGATAACCATGCTCGTGATTTGTCGGTAACTTTGAACCAATCTCTTTATCAGCACGAATCTTGGGCTCGATATAAACAAGCTAAATACGGTATCGACTTAGCCGATGCCACTTTAAAAAATGCTCAACAAGATTTGATTTTACGTGTTACTAAAGCCTATTTTGACGTCTTATTAGCTCAGCAAAATTTACGTTTATCTCAAACTAAAGAAAAAGCTGATTACACTAACTATGAAACCGCACAGGCTTCTGCTGAACTAGGGCTTTCGAGTAAAGTAGATGTATTGCAAGCCAAATCAAGTTATGACCTGTCAAAGTCAGAAACCATTAGTGTCGAAAATAGTTTAAATGTGGCTTTAGAAGCTTTATCTAAACTTACTGGACAACCCGTTACACGTTTTGAAAATCACGGTTTAAAAGAGTTAATGTCTAACGTGGTTTTACCTCAAGAAACGCGTTCTGTAGAAGATCTTGTGAAACAGGCTGAAACCAACAACCTTCAGGTCAAGCAATCTGAGGCTCAATTATCTAGTGCAGCTGAAGAAATTGAAGTACAGCGTGGTGGATATTGGCCAACGGTTGCTCTGCAGGCTAAATATTCAGACAGCGCATATTCTGATTACAATACTACTTATACCAGTAATTTTAATGATAAAAATACCACTTCTGTTGGTGTTGTCGTTTCCATGCCTTTATATTCTGGCGGGGGGACTAACTCTCAAGTAGCTGCGGCAAAATACAAAACTATGGCATCTCAAGAAGCTTTAAGAGACGCAAAAGAGAGTGCCAAGCTAAACGTAAGAACTCAAAAACGTAATTTAGAGCAAGGCCATAAATTGATTGCGGCACTTCGTGAAGCGGTAAAGTCTAACGATGCATTTTTAGAGTCGGCAGAGGAAGGTTACAAGGTTGGTTTAAAAAGTATGCTAGAAGTCTTAACCGCTAGAACCAATCAAACCAGTGCTCATAAAAATTTAATAGAAGCCATTCATAATCAAGTGCTTAACGAGCTTAACTTACAAGCTAGTTTGGGTGATTTAACGGTTGACGATATCATGAAATACGAACCTTTATTAAAGTCGGTTAACTGATTTTTATGTTGTTACCTGTTTTAAAATTGATGTGTAAGGTTGTGTAGCTTGGGTATACAACTTAGCGTTGGCCGCCGCCAATTTGTTAAAAATGGGCTTAAATCTTGCGGTTTATTATCTGTGTCCAGCCTGGCCGCTTGCTATTCAGCACCGCCCAAAAATGAGATTCTTGTGGGGGTGACTTCTCGCCCTAGAATGTTAGACCCTCGTAAAGCCACCGATGCATTATCTAGCCGAATTAACCGCTTACTTTATCGTCAACTAATCGATTTTAATGATCGATTTGAAACCATCCCCGATTTAGCTACCTGGCAACAAATAACCAGTACTCGATATGTGTTTACCTTGCAAGAGCAGTCTAAGTTTCATGACGGACAAACGTTAACCGCAGAAGATGTTGTAGCAACGTATCAAAGTATTTTAGATCCAGATTTTGGTTCTGCTCATCGTGGATCTTTGAAAGGTATTATCTCGGTAAAATCGCTTAATGAGCAGCAAGTTGAGTTTGTTTTAGATAAAGAAGACGCTCTTTTTGTAGGTCGGTTAGTGATTGGTATCTTGCCTAAGTCGTTGATTGAACAGCAACATGAGTTTCAAAAACAACCGATTGGTTCGGGTGATTGTGTGTTTGTTTCCTTAACAGAACAACGGCTGGTTATAAAACGACTTAAAGACCAAGTAGATTTAGTTTTTATTCCTGTAAAAGATGCCACAGTAAGAGTGTTAAAGCTTAAAAAAGGTGAGTTAGATATTGTACAAAATGATCTCTCTCCTGAGTTGGTTCAATATTGCCAAAAGCAACCTGAGTTAAGGGTTGATTGGCACAGTGGCACAAACTTTGGTTATATTGGTTTTAACTTTGAAGATCCTCTAATTTCACAATTTGCGTTACGAGCCGCCATTGCTCATGGCATTGATAGACAAGCGATTATTAATGCGATGTTTTCTGGACATGCACGTTTGGCAGGTGGTTTATTGGTACCAGAACACTGGTGTGGTGTGCAAGATATGCCGCAGTATGAATATAATCCACAAAAAGCCAAATCCTTGCTTAAAACACTAGACCTAGACAAATTACCAGGCCTGGTAAAAATGGATGAAAACAATGACCCGATTATCGAGTTAAGTTATAAAACCTCAAATGATCCAACGCGAATTCGTCTAGCTACGATTTACCAATCGCAACTTAAAAAAATCGGGATTCATTTAAATATACAAAGTTATGACTGGGGTACCTTTTACAGCGATATTAAAAAAGGGCGTTTTCAATTATATAGTTTGGCTTGGGTTGGAATTAAAAGCCCGGATATTTTTCAGTATGTGTTTGATTCTGATGCAATTCCTCCAAAAGGGGCAAATAGGGGGCGTTACAAGGATGCCAATGCAGACAAACTTATCCGTTTAGCAGGTAAAGCTCAAAGTCTAGAGGAGCAAGCAAAACTCTATAAAGAGTTACAACGTTATTTGCAAAAAACATTAGCAACTATGCCGCTCTGGTATGAAGATCAATATTCGGTAATGCGTAACAATATGAAAGGCTATCAACTCTATGCTGATGGTCGATTAGATGGGCTGTTAAATTTAACAAAACAGTAAAAATGGCATTTACAGTCAGTGTAAATTTACAATTAATGTAGCTTAAATTAAAACCTCTTTTAACACATATTGTTTAGTGACTAAAAGAGGTTTCAGTTGAAAGAAATAAAAGCTATGCAAATAGCTGGTGCTTTTATTTATCGGCCACGACGTCCACCTCTAGTTGTAGTGTTAGTCGTGCTACTAGTTGTTTCAGAGGTATTAGTATTTTCAGTTTCTGAACTTGAATTAACAATAGCATCAAACTCTTCTTGGCTAATATGTGTAGGCGTGTATTCAAATCCACCGTTAACAATTAAACTATAAAAACTTCTTAAATGGTTTTTTGAACCTTTAAGCAAGTTGTTGTAAACATTAACAATGTCTGATTTCTTAATAATATTTAATTGGTTGTTTAAGTCAGCAATGTCTAGCTCTTCTATTTCTGCTCCAACCATTAATGCAGCTTCATAACTTTCTGATCCAGTTTTGACTAATGCGGCGTAAAGTTCAGTAAATGCAGGGTCTGTAAATTCACCAATTGCGTCATTGGTTACAGGGTCGCTAATCCCATATTTGACAAGTAAGTTCGCAACAGAATCGGTGTGTTTTTGTTCTGAGCTAGCGATATTTTGAAAAATAGGCATTCCCCAAACGTCGTAAAGCGTTAGATAAACATCACGTGCTAATTTCTCTTCTTCTCGCATAAACTTTAGGCTGGTTTCTTCAAAGCTTGTTAAAGCTGAAGTTGTGGCTGTTTGGTTGGTTTGCGTTGAGTTTTGTGAGCTCCACTTTCCAGCTAAAGCATAAGGACTGCTCATGGCTAAAAGAGCAAGTGAGATTAGAGTGGTTTTAATCATTGGTGTTTTCATTTTTACCTTCTTTAATATCTTAGTTATCTTTATTGATAAGTTGATACTGAAATTAACGGTCAAAAATGAGGGAAGGGACTTTAGAAGAGATTCAGATGTTTTTTCTCTCTATTTGGCAACCGGCTGTCTTATTTAATCATTAAGACCCTTGGCTTTCCGTCCTTGCTTCACAACAAGTTTGGCACAACAAGTTTTTACCTCAGCAATGGTGTTTGGTGTTTTTGCTGAGTTAGGCTTAGTTTAGAATCTAATTTTGTGAATAAATATCACCTGTTAGGGTGAAATGTGACTTTTTTACATAAAACTTTTAAATGCATCCTGATAAATCAAATTAAAAAATCACCTAAAGAGATTTAAAGCCATGTCAATGACAGGTAGAATAGAGGCGTTTTTAACTCATCATGTGACTACCTTTGACCTATTCTGTTGTTGTATCTATTTCCAAACAAACGCTTGATGTAATTGATTCGGCAAGCTTAACGCCTGTTAAGTCTTATGTGATTAGCACGGGATTGAATGGTATTGGGTGTGATAAAGGTTCTGGTAAAACACCTTTAGGACATCATATTATTAGAGCCAAAATAGGCCATGACCAGCCGCTTAATAGCGTATTTGTTGGTAGGCGACCTACTGGTGAAGTGTATTCACCAGGTTTAGCCAATGTTCAGCTAAATCGAGATTGGATTTTAACTCGTATATTATGGCTTTCTGGTACTCAAGTTGGTGTGAATCGTTTAGGGCAGGTAGATACTATGCAACGTTATATTTATATTCATGGCACACCAGATTCTGAACCTATGGGTATTCCATTGTCACATGGCTGTATAAGAATGCGTAATCAAGATATTATGGAGCTATTTGATTTAGTTGAGGTTTCAACTCCTGTGGAGATTATCTGTTGATTGCTTATATCTTACGGCTAATTGGCTCGGTTTTATTTGTCTCTTGGATAGTTGGCACCTTAGTTTTCTTTTTGATTCACCTTGTTCCAGGTGACCCGGTAGCTGTCATGCTGGGTGACTGGGCAAGTCCTGCAGATGAAACCGCCCTAAGAGAGCAATTAGGTTTACATTTACCTATTTGGACTCAGTACCTTCATTATTTAACAGGCCTGGTAAATTTAGATTTAGGTCAGTCTCTCTTTTTTCAGCAACCAGTTTCTGAGTTAATAGCAGAGCGTTTTCCCATGACATTAAAGCTAGCTGTTATGGCATTAATGATTGCAATCTTGATTTCTTTTCCTCTTGGTTTATGGGCTGCGTTACGTTCTGGTAAATGGCCTGATCATCTCTCAATGACGGTTTCATTAGTAGGGGTTTCTATTCCTAACTTTTGGTTAGGTCCTATGTTGATTTTATTGTTTTCACTGAGCCTAGCCTGGCTACCAGTCAGCGGGGCGGAACAACCTTTTTCTTGGGTATTGCCTTCCATTACATTAGGTACGGCCTTAGCAGCAATACTTGCTCGTATGTTACGTGCCTCTTTGTTAGAAGTCATGCATGAAGACTATATTCGTACTGCACAAGCCAAAGGTTTACCGTCTTCAATCGTTTATGGTAAACATGCATTATTTAATGCGTTACTTCCTGTAGTCACTATTTTAGGGTTGCAGTTAGGAACTTTATTGGGTGGAGCCGTTATTACAGAAGTCGTGTTTGATTGGCCTGGTTTAGGACAGTTGTTGGTTGAATCTATTCAGCGTAGAGATTACCCTGTGGTACAAGGCTGTATTTTAATTATTAGTGTTGCTTACATAACCATAAACGGCCTAACTGAGCTGGTTTACGCTTGGTTAGATCCAAGAATTAGAGTGGCAAATTAACATGAGTGTTATTTTCGCAATTAGAGTTATAAGCCTATGCTAAGAATATTAAGTTATATCATTATTGCCGCTTGGCTTTTAATGGCTTTAGCGGGCTTTTTTATTGGTGATGGAGCTAATAATGTACATCTTAATCTCTTTTTAAGCTCACCAAATTACCAGGCCTGGTTAGGAGCCGATGAACTTGGTAGACCCGTTTTGCAAAGAGTAATTTTAGGTGCCCAGACTTCACTCTTTGTAGCGATTGGAGTGGTGTTTTTCTCTGCCATTATTGGTACCTCTATTGGTGTGTTGAGTGGTTATTTAGGCGGTTGGTTTGACCGTGTTGTTACCAAAATTATAGATGTGTTTTTGGCGTTTCCAGGTTTATTGTTGGCTATTGCCTTAGCCGCAGTTTTAGGCCCTGGTATTGAAAATGTTGTTTTTGCCTTAGTGGTTGTTGGCTGGGTAGGTTACGCTCGTTTATCACGAGCTCAAACCTTAAGTATTAGGCATAGAGAACATATTTTGGCAGCAAGATCTCTAGCGGTTCCTGTGCCTATTATGCTGTACAGGCACGTTTTACCACTGATTTTAGCTCCATTAGGGGTTGAGGCAACATTTGGTATTGCAGGAGCGGTTATCTCTGAGGCTGGTCTTTCATTCTTAGGTTTGGGAGTACAACCGCCTGATGCCTCATGGGGAAGCATGATTAAAGAAGGTACTCGTTATCTATTGGTTGCACCGCATTTGGTTTTAGCACCAGGTTTGGCTTTAATGTTAGTTGTTTTAGCCGTGAACTTGATTGGTGATCAATGGCGTGATTATTTAGATGTGAGAACCAGAACAACTAAGTAGGGTTCGTTTTTAATTAAGCTTTGTCTGCTTTAATGGCTAATCGAACCAGTTCTGTGATGGTTTTTACTCGTAGTTTAGACATTAGATTTGCACGATGTACTTCAACTGTTTTAATGCTGATGCATAGATTCTCTGCAATGCGTTTATTGGGAACACTTTTTAGTATCTCAGTTAAAACTTGTTGTTCTCGTTTTGATAACTGATTAAATAGCGTACTTAATTCTTGGTCTTTCTCGTGTTGTTTTTGAATATCATCATAATGATGAATCGCTGCTTGAATACGCTCAAGTAAATGTTGGTCATTATAGGGCTTTTCAATAAAATCGAATGCACCTTCTTTCATAGCTCGCAAAGCCATTGGTACATCGGCATGTCCGGTGACAATGATGACGGGAAAGTGTTCATCAATTTCTTTGATTGATTTGTGTAAATCCATGCCATTTATACCTGGCATTCGCACATCCAACACAACACAACCAGATAAACCTGGCGTAAACTGTTCTAAAAATTCATGACCATTAGCAAATAATTGTGTGGTTAACTGAACCGACTCTAATAACCAGGCGAGTGATTCACGTACTTGCTGATCATCATCCACAATATAAACAGATGTTTTTATCATGTGTTACTTTCCTCTATTAGGGTTTTGCTTTTAGAGACGAGTGGCAGGGTAAACATAAACTGGCAACCTGGGTGATTGTTTTGTATTTTTAGTTGGCTGTTGTGTGCTTCAATAATACTACGACAGATAGCCAGACCAAGTCCCATACCTTCTGTTTTTGATGAGTGAAAGGCATTGAATATATTTTGCATTTCTTGCTCATTTACACCTGAGCCGTTATCAATGACACTAACTTCTACATCGTGATTTAAAATTTTTAAATCAATACTAACAAAGCCATCCTTGCTATTAACCGCTTCCATACCATTACGAACAAGATTTAATATGACTTGTTCAATTTGAGTTTTATCACCTTTGACCATAATTTGGGACTCTGAAGATGGAGCAAGCAATTTAATGGTGTTTTGATAGGCCTCGGCACCAAGAATATCTAAAACTTTATTTATTGAGCTAATAAGGTCAAATTCTTGTTGTTGAGGCGTGCCTGTTTGTACAAACTCTCTTAGGCGTTTAATTATGTTGGATGCTAGATTTAAACTCTCTAATGATCGAGTTAATCCTAGCTTTATTTCTTCAGAATCTTTTCCGTTTAAACGTCTTAAACTACCGCTAATGTAATTTACCGCTGCCGTAAGAGGCTGGTTAATTTCATGTGCTAAACCCGTTGCCATTTCACCTACGGTAAATAAACGCGTAATTTTTCCAAGTTGGGATCGATAAATTTCTCGTTCTTCTTCAATTGCATGACGTTCAATCCCTGATGCAATCCATTGCGTTAGTAAGCGAAGTAACTCTTGGTCTACACTGCTGATTTCTGAATGGTTAATCAGGTCACCGATAAGTAGTAGAAGTCTGTTCGAAGGCCCATCGATATTGATCATAATGCTTTGTAAACGTTTATTACACTGCGTATTTTCATAGGTTTGAATTTGGTTGTTATTGGCTTGATAATCAATTTTTTGCAGACAATTTAAGGCTTCTTTTTCATAATGACGGTCACCATCAAAAGACTGTAATGTTAATCCCATCGGATTGTCCTTGCTTGGTGTTTCTACTTTATAAAGGAAGGTGGCATCCATTTGAAAATGAATACGTGCCAAAACCATTAATTGATCTACTTTTTTGGCATAACTTGAACTGTAATTAACCGAAATCTCATAGAAACTTTGTAAGGCCTGGCGGCTTCGTCTAAGAGTCGCTTCTACACTTTCACGTGCCTTTATATCCTCTTCTAATTCTCTATTTACTCGTGATAGTTCTTGGGTTCGTTCGATAACTTCTTGCTCAAGGTTATTTTTATGTTGATCGAGTTCTAATTGAGATTGTGCCAGCTTACGATTGATGTGGCTGACCCGGGTAATCGACAAAATTAACACCAGGATTAAAGCTAAAATTAGACTGATTTCAACCGCATATTCATGCAACAAGGTTTTTAAATTAATTTTATTTTCGGGTGAATAAGGCGGCAGTTTTAGTGCTCTTAATAGGCCTTTTACCGTGGTTAAGTCGCCAGGTTTTGTCCAACCATAGTGACTGATGTAATCCTGTGAAGACGTTGACTTTGGCATAGAATAAAGCGTGGTTGCGACTTTCAAAGATAGAGCAACATCAGTATTAAAAAGGGTGGCTATTCCCCATTCAGCGTAGAGAGAGCTACTATGTTTTAGTTGATAGCTTGGGTTTGTTTTAGTACCGATAATTTTGATTTTATCTTTCTCTATCTCACCATCTTGAATCATCTTTTCTAATAAGCCAGAGCGTATTATTCCTGCCTCCGCTTCATTAGATAAAACAGCTCGAACAATATTCTTTTGTGAACCATTAGTAAAACGGAGTTCAAAAAAATCTCTATCAGGCGTTATACCAGTAAGCATGAATTCCCGTTTCATCATTTGATAGCCACCAAATTCAAAAGGCGAGGTAGCTACAACACTTAGATTTTTTAGGTCTGAAAGGGTTTTGAATGTTTTTTTATCGGATTTGGCAATGACGGTGGCTGCGTAATAATCTTGTGTCTTACCATGGTATTCTGTTTGTAAAGTAGCGATAAGTTTTGCGCCATTGGCGACTAATTGCACTAAGTGGTTAGGGCTTGAAATAATAAACTGCAATTGTTTTTTATCTACTGCATTGTCTAAGCATTCTCGCCCCATTGGTTTAATGACAAAATCAAGCCCTTCAATATGAGTAGAAAGGTAATTAGCTGTTTTATTCCAAAAAGCAATATCCGAAGCTGTGCTGTGTTGATTAAATACACCTATTGAAATGGTATCTGCACATGCCTTATTAAATATAGGTAAAACAAGCATAAAAATGCACATTACCTGCCAGATAAACAGGTTTTTTCTTTTAGATATGTAAGAGTGTATTAACATTTGAATAGTCTAATACATATCCAACCCCAATACACCTAGGGTTATCCCTAGTTATTGTAGTAACCACCCGAATTAACACGCCTTACTTAAAATAATAGACTACTCCCCGAAGTTTGAAACAACATTACTTACCTCAAGGGAGTCTTCATATGTCTTTAAATCGCCGTGAGTTTTTACACATCATGTCAATGGCCGCAGCTGCGGGTTTGTTACCAACGTCTGTATCTGCTCAAGAGCCACAATCAAGTGTAGGAAATGAATCGAAATCATCTCCTGACTTATATAAAGTGCCAATGAAAGGTCAGGTTAGGTTATTGCATATAACCGATACTCATGCGCAATTAAAGCCTATTTATTTTCGTGAACCCAATGTCAATTTAGGAGTAGGTCCTGCTTATGGGAAGTTGCCTCATATTGTTGGTCATAAAGCATTAAAAAAACTGGGTATTAAAGAAAATACACCTTTGGCACATGCTTTTACCTTTCTTAATTTTGAAGAAGCAGCTCATAAATATGGAAAAGTGGGCGGTTTTGCTCATATTAAAACCTTGTTAGACCTTTTAAGAAAACAGGCAGGAGGGCAGCAAAATACCTTGACGATGGATGGTGGTGATTTATGGCATGGTTCTGCTACTGCATTATGGACAAAAGGCCAAGATATGGTTGAAGCATCTAACCTTTTAGGTGTTGATGTTATGACTGGCCACTGGGAATTTACTTATCCAGAAGAACAAGTGTTAAAAAATGTTCATAAATTCAATGGTGAGTTTCTTGCACAGAATATTCGAATTAAAGAAGATGCCTTATTTGGTGGTGAATATTCTGATATGGCTAATCGTTATGATGGTACAGGATTGTATGATGAGGATAGAGCTCTTCCTTTTAAACCATATACGATAAAAGTGATTAACGGTGAGCGTATCGCCGTTGTTGGTCAAGCTTTTCCAAGAACAGCCAATGCTAACCCGCAATCTAACTTTCCTGATTGGTCGTTTGGCCTGCGTGAAGATTCCTTACAAGACACGGTCAATCAAATTCGTGAACAAGAAAAAGTTTCAGCTATTGTAATGATTTCGCATAACGGCATGGATGTGGATATCAAAATGGCTTCGCGTGTAAGTGGTATTGATGTCATTTTTGGCGGACATACGCATGATGGTGTACCGCAAACTATTCCGGTAAAAACCCCAGAAGGAAAGGTTTGCCATGTAACGAATGCCGGTTCTAACGGTAAGTTTGTTGGTTGTATGGATTTAGACATTCAAGATGGAAAATTACTTGGCGTGCATTATCAGCTTCTTCCAGTATTTTCTAATTTATTGCCTGCAGATAGATCGGTGGACTTGTTTATTAATAGACTTAGACAAACCGTTTATGACAAATCGATTATTGAGTCACGTAATCCAAAATATGCATTTAATGCTTCACGTTTAGGTAAAACCTATGAGGAAATTTTGGGTGAAGAGTTAGCCGTTGCTGAAGATACCTTGTATCGCAGAGGTAATTTTATGGGAACCTGGGATCAAATCATTGTTAATGCTCTTCGTCACGAACATAAAACACAAATTGCTTTATCTGCAGGAGTTCGTTGGGGTACGTCGGTATTGGCTGGTGAAATGATTACCATGGAGCGGGTAATGGATGAAACATCCATGACTTACGGCGAAACCTATAAAGCTGACATGACGGGAGCTCAAATAAAAGACATCTTAGAAGGTGTGAGCGAAAACATTTTTCAAAAAGACCCTTATTTACAATCAGGTGGCGATATGGTGCGTGTTGGAGGTATGGACTATACCTGTACACCACAAGCTCCTTTTGGACAGCGAATTACCGATTTGCGTTTAGACGATGGCACAAAAATAGAGCTAAATAAAACCTATAGTGTTGCTGGTTGGGGCCAAGTTGAAACAATGGGGAGTGGTCGACCTGTATGGGATGTTGTAGCAGATTATTTAAGAGCCAATAAGGCAAATACAAAGCTGAAAAAGTTCAATACTCCAAAATTAAATGGTGTAGATGGCAACCCAGGTATAGAAGATTATTCAACTAAAGTACCTTCTTGATTTAGTTAACTGTTAGTTTTATCTATATGAATTAGCAGAATTTAATTTGAACAAGGTTTAAAAATAAAACACATCAGTCCTTGGTGATTACATATTGCTAAGGTCTCAAATATTAAAGTTTGTTCAGAGAAAATTATTCGCTAAAAACGATTTAGAGAATTATTGAAAGGATGAATCATGCTAAAACTATTTAAACAAGCTTGGTTTAGAGATACAAATGAATCCGCTATTTTTATCAATGAAGTTGCGGTGCGAATTAGAGCAGGGATTATGTTAGTGGTTCCTTTATATATGGGATTAACCCTGTTTGATGTGCTTCACACCTCTAAATGGATTGTTGATCCTAATAGTATTGTAGATACCTATAATACAGATTTTGATGGGCACATTATTTACAGTCTTGAGGGGATTAAGCGAACTTACGATTACACTTTGCAAACTTGGGTACTGTTTTTTGCTTTACTCGATATGATTGCAGGGATGTTTATTTTTACATCACGATTTTCACCGACTATTTTACTGAGTAGCTTTTTAGCCAGAAATGTAGAACCCGTATGGAAACCTTTAGTGCCAAAACGTTTTGCTTGGAGTATTGGGGCAACCATTATATTTCTATGCATTATGTATTTTAATCCAGATAGTTTTGCTTCTGCTATAAACAGTTTATGGGGCAGTCAGTTATTGCCAGAAACAGAAAATTATCTAACTAATTGGATTCCAAGCTTAGTTTGGCTGTGTATCGCTTTTATGTGGTTAGAGGCGACGCTAGGATTTTGTGCGGGATGTAAGTTACATTCATTATTAGTGTGGATGGGATTGCTTAAAGAGGAGTGCGTTGCTTGTAATAATATTAATTGGGAAGAGATTGCTAAAAAGCATAAGCAATCGAATGCCTCTGGTGATTAAGTTTAAACTTTTACAATTAAGTCGATGTTGCTGTTCATTAAATTAAATGGTTAGAAGCAACTTACCAGGCCTGGTAAATTGTTAAATGATTAAATTTAAATAAGCAGTTAGTAAGTGAAAAGTGCTTGTAGATTAGGTGTAGATGTTTATATTTTATAAGCAGATCTATATGATCAGATTTGTTAAAAACGTTTTAAAATAGTGATTTTATCGCCCAATTTAATATAGCCTTGACGCAATACCTTACAACGAGCACCACCACGCCATTCTGGAGTCATTGCGGCCTTTAAACCTGGCTGCAATGCTTCCATGCGGTTACAGGGGTCGGTCTCTTTGGTGATTTCTAATAGTACTTCACCAATTTGTATTTGCTCGCCAATCATTGAATCTGAAAACTCCATATCATCTACTAATAAGTTTGCACGGCGTTCTACCCAATCAATTTCTGTTAAGCATTCTTTACAGGCTTTTTGCCAGCTTTTTAAAGATAATAAAGTGACTTGAGTATTTGGGTTTTTTTGCCCTTGAAAATCACCTTCTAATCCTTTGTCTAAAGAGACAAAAATTTCTTCGTGAGAGGTGATGCAACCTCTCGATTCTTTATGTGTTGCTATACCAATCAGTTTAGCCATCTATGTATCCTTATTCTTTGTATCTCAGAAATTATAATTATTGAATATGACAATACGGTTAAGCTTGTGTTTCTATTTTCATTTTTGGGTATGATATGTGCAATTGAAATTCACATGAATGATAAAAACGTTTTAAAGGGCAATTATGAAGCACATCGCAGGTAAATCCATGTCTCTAGGCAGTGTAATGGTTGATATTGAAGGCACAGAACTTCAATCCCATGAAATTGATCGCCTAATGGATCCATTGGTTGCAGGTGTTATACTCTTTAGCCGCAATTTTGAATCTGTAGAGCAGTTGATAAAACTTACCCATGAAATACATGATTTAAGACACCCAAAATTATTGATTGGGGTTGATCACGAAGGTGGACGAGTACAAAGATTTAGAGCTGGTTTTACTCATATACCTCCTATGCGTGTATTAGGTGAATTATATGAACAAGACAAAAAATACAGTTTTGAGATGGCAGAAAAAATTGGCTGGTTACTTGCCGCTGAACTTTTAGCGGTGGGTGTAGACTTTAGTTTTGCCCCTGTGCTTGATTTAGACTATGGCGGTAGTAAAGTGATTGGTGATAGAGCTTTTCATGCTAATCCGATTGCGGTAGGTGATTTGGCCTTTCATGTTATGAATGGTATGCGTAAAGCGGGTATGGCATCAGTAGCTAAACATTTTCCAGGGCATGGTTTTATAGAAGCTGATACCCATTTAGAGGTGGCAATAGATAATCGACCTTTTACTGAAATTCAGCGCCACGATATTCAACCGTTTTTGCGTTTAATTGAAAATAGCATTGATGCCGTTATGCCGGCTCATGTTATTTATCCGCAAATGGATAAAAATCCAGCAGGTTTTTCGGGATTTTGGCTAAAAGAAGTATTACGTAAACAGTGCCATTTTGAAGGTGCGATTATTAGTGATGATATGAGTATGAAAGCTGCAACTGAATATGGAACTGCAGCTGAAAGAGTCTTAAAGGCATTACAAGCAGGTTGTGATTTGGTTTTGGTATGTAATGATGCCATTGCTGCTGATGAAGTATTATCGAAGGTTCATTGGCATGCAGATATTTTATCGCATGCACGCCTCATTCGATTACATGCACATGGTAAGTTTGAATACGCTAAATTACAATATGAACCGCTTTGGCAAGCGGCAGTATCGGCCGTAAATAAATTGAATCAACAAGAAGATCAACAGGAACTGATTTAAATGGAATGGTTAACTGATGTTTGGACAAACTTAGTCGCTTTATTTGGTGGCCAAGTTTGGTTGTTACTTATATTATCTATCTTAACGGTTACTATTGTGGCCGATATTACTCAGCGTTATATTTTAAAAATTGTTCACGTTAAGTTATTACGCAGTGGTTATGTTTGGATTGACAGTATTGTGGATGCTGCACGTGCGCCAGCATCTTTCTTTATTTGGGTAACAGGGTTAATTTTAGCTTTAACCACCACCATCTCTCAATTTGGTTTTTATACTGACTTAGTGCCTTACATTCTCTCTTTTAAATCCACGATTTTAACGCTCTCATTCGGTTGGTTTGTAATACGCTTGGTGCAGCGTTTAGAGCAAAATTTAAAAGTGGTTGCTCGCCAAGATGACCGTTTAGATGAAGTCACGGTAGAGGCCTTTGCCAAAATTATCAAACTGCTTGCCTTTATTATTACGATTCTTTTCTTCTTAAATGCCTTTGGAGTCAGTTTAACAGGCCTGTTAGCGTTTGGGGGTGTAGGTGGTATTGCCATTGGTTTTGCTGCTAAAGACTTGTTAGGTAATGTTTTTGGCGGGCTTATGCTTTATATGGACAAGCCTTTTACTGTTGGAGAGTGGATTCGTTCACCTGATAAAGAGATAGAAGGAACCGTAGAGAAAATTGGTTGGCGAATGACTATTGTGCGAACCTTTGATAAACGCCCGTTGTATATTCCAAATGGCATATTTTCTAATATTTCAATTGAAAACCCATCCAGAATGAGCAACCGTCGTATTAAAGAGACAATGGGGATTCGTTATGCAGATGTACATAAGATGCATGACATTATTAAAGATGTGAAAACCATGTTAAAAGAGCATCATGATATTGATAATAATCAAACCTTAATAGTTAACTTTAATGGTTTTGGGGCTTCTTCTTTAGACTTTTTTATCTACACCTTTACCAAAACAACAGACTGGATACGGTTTCATGAAATTAAACAAGATGTTTTGCTTAAGGTGAGTGATATTGTTGAATCGCATGGTGCAGAAATGGCATTTCCTACCCGTACTTTACATCTTGAATCTATTCAGGGATTGGAAGGATTAAACAACCAATCGGTTAGTAGCGATAAACAGTAATATTTAGTCATTTTGGTGATATACATAAATGAGCCCTGATGGTTTTTAAAGCAGGTTGATATCAAAGCTCGTAAATAATCAGGGTTTATTTTGGATTTTGTTCAATACGTTGTTTAAGATTAGTTAAGGTGTAAAAGGGCATATCAATCACCATTGAATTTGCTAACCAACTTGGTATTTCGCCACCAGGTTCTGCAGCAATTTGTAAGGTAACGCTTGTTTTGTTTTTGGCAACGGGTTCAAGTTTCCAAAACCCTTGCATTTTAGGAACTCTAATTTTATCGGGTTGTTTAGGGTACGCATTAGGCTGGGCTTGTAAGTCAATTAGATAACCTCCGTTATCTAATGATGATTGGGTTGAGAGGGTGACTGAATCTCGGTCTGTAACAGGCCATGGCGTTTTGGTAACGGTATAACTAAGAGCTTGAGAATCACTGAGTTTTTTTAGCTGTTTGGCTTGTTTGGTATTGTAATACCACTTAGGTAGGTTGTCGGTATCACGAATCACGTTCAGTATTTTATTTACTGGAGCATTGATGTTTACTTGCCCTTTAAACTCTTTAAAGCTTGATCCTTCTACACTCTGAGTCCAAACTTTAACAGGACTTGCTTCATCTGTAGGTTCTAAATCCCATGCGTAAACTTGGTTGCTGTAACTAAGACTAGTAACAAATAGAGCGGTGAATAGGGTAGCAAATTTCATTTTATTTATCCTGCTTGCCTGTATAGGTCATCAACTCAGAATCATAGAGAGTTATCGGTTGGCAATAAGACCTATATAAAATCTCTTAAAAAGTCTTTATAAAATAATAACTTCTGGTTCTAAATGAATTCCAAATTTGTGGTTTACGTCATCTTGAACAAGATGATAAAGCTCTTCAATGTCAGTACCTGTTGCACCGCCTAAATTAATCAATACTAGAGCATGTTTAATTGAAACACCTGATTTACCATGTGTACGACCTTTCCAACCCGTTTGTTCAATTAACCAAGCAGCAGGAATTTTATAGTTTCCTTCAAGTGTCTTATGGTGAGGGATTTCTGGATATTCTTGAATAAGAGTTTCAAAGTAATCGGGTTCAACTATTGGGTTTTTAAAAAAGCTTCCAGCATTGCCTTGACGTTCTGGGTTAGGTAATCTGTTTTGTCTAATATCAACAATGGCTTCAAAAATGATTGCAGGGGTCAGTTTCTCTTTTGGTATGTCTGCTAAAGCTTCTTTGAGCGGATCATACGCCAAGTTTGGGTTGCCATATTTAAGTTTTCTAAGCCTAAATGTTACTCGGTGAACCAACAGGCGATTTACAAATTCTTGTTTGAAAATACTGGTTCTATACCCAAAATTACACTCTGCATTACGGTACTCAATACGTTGGCCATCATATATATTTAGGGTTTGTACACGAGTAATCGTGTCACGAGCTTCCGCACCGTAAGCTCCAATATTTTGTACTGGTGCGGCTCCAACTGTGCCAGGTATTAATGCAAGGTTTTCTAGGCCCCACCAGTTATTCTCTACAGTGTATTTAACTAAGTCATGCCATTTCATTCCTGCACCGACCGAAAGCCAAATATTCTCTTCGTCTTCTTTAACGATTTTTAATTTATCGTAAGTGCAACGAACCACCACACCTTCAATATCATGAGTAAAGAGTAAATTACTGCCATCACCAATAATTCGCCAGGGTAAAGATGCCAGCTTAAGATCAGAGCGTAAGATTAAGATATCGCTCTGTTTATTGATTTCAATAAAATATTCGCTCTTAACATCAATGTTAAAAGTATTGTAAGGCAGAAGTGATTGGTTGGCCTGAATGTGCATTTTAGTCTTGTGTATAATGAGTAACAAATTGAGATTATTATAAAGGAAGATGAATGAGTCAGTTGAGACTTTCTAAAGATTCTTGGTCGTCGCAATCAGTTTTTATTATGGCGGCAATTGGTTCTGCTGTTGGCTTAGGTAATCTGTGGAAGTTTCCGTACATTACAGGTGAAAACGGTGGTGGTGCTTTTGTATTGGTTTATTTGGCTTGTATTTTACTAATTGGTATTCCTGTTTTGCTTTCTGAATTAGCTTTAGGGCGGGCAGGCCAAGCAAACCCTGTGCAAGCAATGGCTAATTTAGCTCATGAAAATGGCGGCGGACGTTGGTGGAGTTTACTCGGTTTTAATGGAGTGTTAGCGGGTGCTTTGATTTTATCGTTTTATACCGTGATTGCTGGTTGGGGTTTAGCTTATTTTGTAGAGAGTATACAAGGTGGGTTTGTTGGTATGGGAGCCGAAGAGGTTGGTGAGAATTTTAGCAGTCTATTGGCTAACCCTGTTGAGCTTCTTTTTTGGCATACTCTTGTTAGTATCTTTACTGTTATTGTGGTGGCTAAAGGTATAAAAAGTGGTATTGAAAAGGCCATCTCTTTTATGATGCCTGGATTATTATTTATATTGCTTGTGTTACTTGGCTACGCAACTACTACAGGTTCATTTGGTCATAGTTTTTCTTTTTTATTTTCACCTGATTTTTCGAAATTAACCTGGCAGTCGGTGCTTACGGCAATGGGGCACGCCTTTTTTACACTGAGTATTGGTTTGGGAACCATGATGGTTTACGGATCTTATATCTCTAAAAAGTATTCTATTGTTAAAGCAGGTTTGTGGATTGCTCTTGCCGATACTTTGGTTGCACTTTTAGCAGGCCTGGTCATTTTTTCTATTGTTTTTGCAAATGGTCTTGAACCAAGTTCAGGCCCTGGCTTGTTATTTCAAACCTTACCCATTGCTTTTGGAGATATGACAGGCGGTTGGTTTTTTGGAACTCTATTTTTTGCTTTGGTAGTAATGGCCGCATTAAGTTCATCAATTTCTTTAATTGAACCAGCGGTGAGTTGGTTTGATCAAAACTGGGGAATTAAACGTGCCAAAGCGGCTTGGATTTTAGGCACAATTATTTGGTTTGTGGGTATTGGTAGTGTCTTGTCCTTTAATGAATGGTCCGATATTCACCTTATTGGTGAAAGAAACTTTTTTGAATCTGTTGATTTTATTACCGCCAATATTATGCTGCCATTGGGTGGGCTGTTAATCTCTATTTTTGTTGCTTGGGTTTTAAAGGATGAGGAACGCGACAAACAGTTGGACATGAGTAATTGGGTGATGGGTAAATTTATATTGGATTTAAAGTGGATTGCTCCTGTTGCAATTATGGTGATTTTTGCTTCAAATCTAGTATCAGGCGATGACATTATCCCAATGTTATCGGCTATATTGGTTGTGTATATGATTTATGTCTGGAATATAAAACGCTCTCAGTAAAGAAATGACTAAACCGGGTATAAAAAAGGAGGCTAATTAAGCCTCCTTTTTTGTATGCGTAATTAACTTTTAATATTGTGCAGTATATTGGTTTTGTACCATACGGTGCATCTCTAAATATTTAGCATTGATTTTGCGTTGCATAATGTGAGAGTATCGAAGAATAGAACGCATAACATGATAAGTCAGCATAGGGTGTTGTTCTACAAGGCTTTCAAAGGCATCTTTATGTAATAAGATGACTTCAGAATCTCGTTTTGCCACTAAACGCATGGTATGAGTATTACCATCGATAAAACTTAATTCTCCAGTCATACTGCCTTCTTTTAAGGTATCAATATGAATAGTTGCATTATTGCTCAGCACCTTTAAAACTTCTAGTTTGCCGCTAATCAGCAGGTATAAGGTTTCGTCTTTTGTGCCTTCATCAAATAAAATCTCACCCTTGCTAAGTGTCTTATGGGTAACTGCAGTAGATAATATTTCACACTCTTCAATAGAGACGTCTTGACCAATAATGGTTTCAGATAAGGTTTTTGCAACATTCATAGATAGGCTCTCAATAGTATTTAACAAGTAATTTTATTCTAACCTTATGAGAAAGAACATAACAGTATAAATACTTAAAAATTCTATGTATGAGGGTAGGTTTTAAAAATGAGGAGTATGAATAGTTTAAATTGCACTCGATTGAATGCAATTTGATTTTGACCAGGTCTGGTCAAACTGCTTATTTAAGTTCTTGAATAGGAAAAAAGTGGCCAAAAAATGCACTTAATCCCCAAACAAAAGTAAGAATCAATATAAAAACAATAATGATTGATCGGGCAGTTTTATTATCAATGAATTTCGCTTTCCAGTTTTCGCTTTTGATGAGAGGCCAAACTAGATAAATAAAAACAACCAGTGCAATAATTTGTAATGCGATAAAAAGGTGTTGCAACCAAGAAGGAAGCTCGGATTCTGTCATATTGTTCTCATTTTTTGTAAAGCCAGGTTTTGATCAATTTGTGCTTCTATGCGTTAACACAGGTAGTCTTTGTAAAGCTTAAGTTAATAGGTTGACTAAAGTTTGGTAATAAATATCAGTTAACTGGTTTAAATCACTGACACTCACTTGTTCATCAATTTTATGAATTGTAGCGTTGATAGGGCCAAGCTCAATAACTTGAGCACCCGTTGGGGCTATAAAACGACCATCAGATGTACCGCCTGCTGTTGATAGTTGCGGTTTATACCCAACTATTTTTTGTGATGCATCTTGAACTGCTTTTATCAGCTTGCCTTCAGCGGGGGTAATAAATGGCAGGCCTGATAAAGTCCAATCTAAACTGTATTCAAGTTTATGGTGGTCTAAGATAGCATGCACGCTCTCTTTAAGGGATTCAGGGGTGTGTTCGGTTGAAAAGCGAAAGTTAAATTGAATCACAACATCGCCAGGAATTACATTGGTAGCCCCTGTACCGCCATTAATATTAGAGATTTGAAATGAGGTTGGAGGGAAATACTCGTTACCATGATCCCATTGAACCTGAACCAATTGTTCTAAAGCGGGAGCCATATTATGAATAGGGTTATCGGCGAGCTCTGGATAGGCGATATGACCTTGAGTACCTTTAATTGTTAAGTTACCACTTAAAGAACCTCGGCGACCATTTTTAATAGAATCGGCAAGTTTATGGCTACTAGATGGTTCGCCAACTAAACAGTATTCAAATTTTTCATTACGAGCTTCTAAGGCTTCAACTACTTTAACGGTACCTTCTGTCGCCGGGCCTTCTTCATCACTGGTAATGAGGTAAGCAATAGACCCTTTGTGATTTGGGTGATCATTTACAAAACGATTGGTTGCGACCATAAAACAAGCAATTGAACTTTTCATATCTGCCGTGCCACGACCAAACATCATGTCGCCATCAATATGTGCAGAAAAAGGTGGGTGAGTCCAGGCGTCTTCTGGGCCTGTAGGAACCACATCTGTATGACCTGCAAATACCAAACAAGGTGATTCAGTACCTTTTCTTGACCAAATATTATCCACTTCACCAAATTTCATATTTTCAGTTGTAAACCCTAAAGGTTGTAAATAGTCGGCAATAATTTGCTGACAACCCTTATCGTTAGGGGTTACAGAATCAATCTGGATTAGTTTTTGTGCAAGCTTAATGGTGTCTGTCATGTGTTTGAATCTTTATGTTTAAGGTGTTGTGATTAATGAGCTGTATTATAACGTAATCAAACTAATCATTATTTAATAAAGCTTTGATATTCGGCTTCTTTAAAACCAAATAATAAGGTTGATTGTGTTTCTAAAACAGGGCGTTTCACCAGTGTTGGCATCTCAGTTAACACACTTAGGTCTTGCCCAGAAGTCAGAGCCTGTTTTTGTTCATCGGTTAATTGCTTCCAACTGGTACTGCGTTTATTTAAGATGACCTCAATAGGTTGTGTTTGTAGCCATTTTTCAATGGTTTCTAGAGTTAAACCCTGTTTTTTAAAGTCATGAAATGTATAAGTTACCTGGTTTTCGTCTAAAAATTTACGTGCTTTACGGACTGTATCACAGTTTGGTATGCCGTATAGAATCATGGTTTGTCTGCCTTTTTTGATAATGTGATTTCATTATAGAGTGAGCACGCTATGAATCAACAATTCAGCGAGTAAATTGTTAAAGAATGTTCTTTTTAGGGTGTTAGTGGTTATTTATTTAATTGAAGACCTTTGCATGAGTAGGGTGCGAGAAAAAAAATGGGAAAAAATTTATCTGATTGAGGCGATAAAAACAGTAAATATCTGGCAATTCACAAGTTTTTTAACTAAAACCAGGAAAATTTTAACCATTTTTAGCCTTACATCCACTCATGCAAAGGTCTCTTGAATTTCAGTTGTGATTTTTTGGCTGTTTGGCGTTTGAAAAGGTATAATTATCGGCTATTTAATTTTCTAATTTACTTGAGAGAGCTGCATTATGACAATCAAAAGAATCGGTCACCGTTATAGCGATACTAAAACAGGCGTAACCTTAGATGTGTGGTTTCCACGCTCAAATAAAGAAATTGCTCGTAACTGTTTGGCTTCTAAAGCTGGGCTGATTAAAGGTGATTTTGTAACTGTTGAAATTGCTTCAATTGATGATGCACCAACTTCTGCTGAAGAAGCATACCTTCGCCTGCACTTATTATCTGAGTGTGCCGTTAAGCCAAATGAGATCAACTTAGATGGCGTGTTTGGTTTATTAAATAACGTTGCTTGGACAACTGCTGGGCCAGTTTTACCATCAGAAGTGGAAAACTTGCGTGAAGCGATTGCGGATGAAGTTCACCAGTTTAATGTGACTTGTGTAGATAAGTTCCCACGTATGACCGACTATGTTATTCCTGAAGGTGTTCGTATTGGTAATGCAGACCGTGTTCGTTTGGGTGCTCACTTAGCACCAGGTACAACGATTATGCATGAAGGTTTTGTAAACTTTAATGCCGGTACTTTAGGTAACTCAATGGTTGAAGGGCGTATTAGTGCTAGTGTTGTGATTGGAGAAAACACTGATATCGGTGGTGGTGCTTCTATTATGGGAACACTTTCTGGTGGTGGTAAGCAGGTTATTTCAATGGGTCAAAGAAACTTATTGGGTGCAAACGCTGGTTTAGGTATCTCTTTGGGTGATGACTGTATCGTTGAATCTGGTTTATATTTAACTGCGGGTACTAAAGTTAAAATGCCTGATGGGTCTATTGTTTCAGCTCGTGACTTATCAGGCCAATCAAAACTATTATTTAGACGTCATAGCCAGACGGGTGCGGTAGAAGCCATTGTTACTGACGGCACTTTATGGGGCGGTTTAAACAGTGCTTTACATAACAACGACTAGTAACAACGACTAGTAACAACGACTAGTCTTTAATGTCTTGTTAATTTTGATATGGTTAACTTTATAAAAACTGAGTTTTTTGAGTTAACCATATTGATTACTTAGCTGTTCTGGCTGAGTAATTGAATTCTATTTGTCTTTTCGGCCAGCATTAATCTATTTTCATTTTGGTATAATTCAAACTAATATTTTTATTTTTCGATCTATTTTTTTAACTTCGCTTTATTTATTTAAGGGGTGCCTATAGTGGCAAAAGTGATTGGTTTTGACCATGTCAGTATCATCGTAAAAGATGCCGAGGCTTCTCTGGCTTTTTATCAAGAGTTATTAAATATAGAACTGTTAGATAGGCCTAATTTGGGTTTTCCAGGTTATTGGGTAGATTTACATGCCGGGCAAAGTTTACATATTATGGAGTTGGAAAACCCGGTTGAAGGGGTTCAACGCCCTGAACATGGTGGTAGAGATTACCATTTTGCTTTAAGGGTAGATTCTATTGATGAATTTGTAGAAAAGCTCGATAGAATGCAAAAGCCTTATACTTTAAGTCGTTCTGGTAGAAAAGCTTTGTTTACTAAAGACTTAGACAATAATTCATTAGAATTATTTGAGCCATAATCTGTCTATTTATTTCAATATAGATTTAAATTTACCAGGCCTGGTAAATTTAATTTTAGATTCATGGTTAATTCTCAATCATCTCTTTAATAGCTTCAGATATCTTTGTAAGTTGTTCTTTATTTTTAATGCCTTCGTTATTGGTGTTGCTAATTAAAAATACGTCTTCAGCCTTTTCACCTTCAGTGTGGATTTTTGCATCATGCAAGCGAATATTATTCTCTTTCAAAGCACAACCAATTCTTGCCAGTAAACCTGGAGCATCTTTTGTACTAATCGAAAGTTCAGTTAAGCTTTCATTAATTTGTTTAAAGCTGACATTGGTTGGTGTATCAAAGTGTCTGGTTCTGCGGTTTCTTATGTTATAAGTCATATCAAGAGGTTGGACATCAGTCTGGGTTAATTGATATTGAATTTTATCAATTACTTCAAAATGACGACTTTCGTCTAAGTAATCTTGAGTTTCTCTATTTAAGAAATACATCATCACTAGGGTCATTTTGTCTGTACAACTAAAAATTTGTGCTTCCATAACATCAGTTGAAAGAATGTCTAACGTATAGGCAATATGTGCAAACAGATAGTCTCTATCTGGCATATAAATAATTAATTCCGAAGCACCGCGTGGAGTCTGTTCTTTTAAAAATACATGATTTTGGGTTTTATCACGCTGATAAAGAAGTTTGGTGATTCTTGCCACGTCATTAGGTGTTTGTTTACTAAAGAAGTCACTATTGCTAAGGCTTTTCCAAAAACTATTAAATTCTGAAGAGGCAATGCCTCTTTTAGAGAGTAGTTCACGAGCTTTTTCTTGGGTTTGTAACGCTTTGATTTCACGGTCTCTAGGTGTACTTGCTCCAATATTAAGCACCTTGGATGTTTCATTGTAGAGCTCTAAAAACAGTGAGTTTTTCCAGTCATTCCAAACATCGGGAGAAGTCGAGCAAACATCAGCTACAGTAAGTAGATACAAATAATCTAAATGTTCTTGATCTCCAACGATATTTGCAAATTTTTGAATCACTTCAGGATCACTTAAATCTTTCTTTTGAGCAACGCTAGAAAAATCTAAATGATGTCTGACGAGCCAGCTAATCATCTTTGCATCTTTAGAGGATAAATTGTGGTTGCAGGCAAACTCCATAGCATCTACCGCACCTAAAATCTCATGAGAACCATTACGGCCTTTGGCAATATCATGAAACAGTCCCGCTAAAAAAAGTATTTCTGGTTTGCAGAGTTTTTTAGCAATTTGGTGTGCTGTTGGAAATTCATAGGTAAAGTCATCTACAAAAAAGCGGCGTAAGTTCCTAATGACTAAAATAGTGTGATCATCAACCGTGTAGGCATGAAAAATATTAAACTGCATCAGACCTGTGATTTTTTTAAAAACAGGTAGGTATTCACTTAAAACACCGTAACTATGCATACGTTTGACCGCAGCATTAACCCCTTTAGGCTGTCTAAATATTTCCATAAAAAGAGCTTTGTTGATTGGGTCATTGCGAAAGCTATCATTAATTAGATATAAATGATCTCGTATCGAGCGAATTGCATTAGAACGCAACCCTTTTACTTCAGGCAAGGTTTCTAAAATAATAAAAGATTCAAGCAAAGCGGTTGGGTTTTTGAAAAATACTCTTGGATGAGTTATATCTAAGTATTCGCCAACAGTTTTAAAGTGATTATTAATGGGTTTTTCTTCGGTATTTTCGTTGTCAAAAAGTAATTCACGAAAATGTTGGAGTAAAATTTCATTAAGCTTTACTACGTTTTGCACATTACGGTAGTAACTACTCATAAATTGTTCAACGGCAATTTTATCGTCGTTATCACTATATCCAAAACTCTCAGCAATTGATTGTTGTAAATCAAACTGTAGACGGTCTTCTCGACGCTTCTTTTGGTGTTGTAAAGCAAAACGGATACGGTTTAGATATTTGTAAGCAGCCTCAATATCTAAAAATTCTTCAGTAGTTAAAAAGTTACGCTGTACCAGTTCGTTGATTGAATTTGCATTAAAGTGTCTTTTAGCTACCCAGTAAATGGTTTGAATATCCCGCAATCCACCAGGGCTTTCTTTAATATTAGGTTCTAGTTGATAAACGGTGTCATTGAATCGTTTATGGCGAGCAGTTTGCTCATCATACTTCGCTATAAAAAAGTCTTTTCTATCCCAGAACTGAGAATGTCTGTTCCAAAGTTGTTGAAGTTGTTCAAAACGTGAATAGTCTCCAGTTAGCCAGCGTGCTTCTAATAAATTCGTTGCGGTAGCAACATCTTCTAGTCCAGCGTTTTGGCAGTCTTCAACTGTTCTGACCGCATGACCAACCTCAAAACCTAAATCCCATAAAAAGGTAATAAATCTGGATAGTTTATCTTGATTTGCTTCAATGTCGTCACACAGGATTAATAAATCTATATCAGAGTATGGATGAAGCTCGCCACGACCATAACCGCCAACAGCAATAAGAGTGGCTATTTTTTCAGGGATGTAGTCTTTCCAAATGCGTTTCAGGAATTGGTCAATAAAAATGGCTCGTTCTTTAATAAGTTCGGCAACGGCTGCTCCGTTTTCAAACTGCTTAAACTGGTAGTTGGTAAAGTCAGATAGAACGGAACGTCCGATTTTAATTAATTCAGAAAGAGGTACATCGGGGTTATCAAGTGAATGAATAAAATTTGGAATAGAAGGGCGTTCATTCATAACTAGACTCAGTATTATTTAGGTTCGATTAAAGTTTAAATATCTGTAATAGCCAAGCTACAATTTCTTGGCTATTATCAGTTGGGCTATTAAGAGTTGTTTAAATTAATCCATTTAGCTTCATTGAAGTTCTTATGGTTTAATTTTTGTAAAAAAAATTAAGGAAGAACCGGCTTTTCGTCAGTTCTTAAGGTAAAGATTTCGTAACCTGTTTTAGTCACAATTAAGGTATGTTCCCACTGTGCAGAAAGCTTTCTATCTTTGGTAACTACTGTCCAATTATCAGCTAAGAGTTTAACCGGTGCTTTTCCTTGGTTAACCATAGGTTCAATAGTAAATACCATACCTTCTTTTAGAATAATTTCTTTAAGTTCCGGTGCTGCATAGTGTAAAACTTGCGGTTCCTCATGAAAATCAGCTCCAATGCCATGGCCGCAGTATTCACGAACAACAGAGTAATTATTTTTTTCAGCGTGTTTTTGAATAGCGTAAGCAACATCATAGAGTGTTGCATTAGGTTTTACTTGCTCAATTCCTAACCATAAACATTCATGTGCCACTTTACAAAGGCGACTTGCAAAGGGTTTAACTTCGCCTACCTCAAACATCATGCTGGTATCGCCATGATAACCATCTTTAATGACAGTAACATCAATATTAACGATATCACCTTTTTTAAGTGTTTTGGTGTCTTCTGGTATACCATGACAAACTACTTGGTTAATAGATATACAGCTTGAAGCTGGAAAACCATGGTAGTTAAGTGTGGCAGGAATAGTTCCTTGCTCTTCAGTCATATATTTATGCATGATTGAGTTGAGTTCACCTGTTGATGCACCAGGCACTACATAAGGTGTAATCATTTCTAATACGTCTGCAGCTAATTTACCTGCAATACGCATTTTTTGAATTTCATCGGCTGTTTTGATTTTTATGGTCATAATAAACGGATCTTTTGATTTTTATTAAATACGCTGTCCAATCTTGATGAAATAAACAGGAATTAATGAATTTAAATTGTTAAATTGGCTGGGATATGGTATAAATGCCGCGCCTTTCGAATGAGAGGAATTTTAACAGAAAATCCGCACGTTTACCGACACATAAAACGGGGTGCTAAAAACTTTACTCAAAACAACGTTTTGATATAAAGGAAATTAGTTCGTTTTATGGGGTGAACGGAGGCTTAACCCCACTATTGGAGAAAATATCATGGCAAAAGTAACCATGCGTCAAATGCTAGAAGCTGGTGTTCATTTCGGTCACCAGACTCGTTATTGGAACCCTAAGATGTCTGAGTACATCTTTGGTGCACGTAATAACATTCATATCGTTAACTTAGAAAAAACACTACCAATGTTTAACGACGCGTTAAACATGATGGGTGGAATCGCTGCTAACAAAGGTAAAGTATTATTTGTTGGTACTAAAAAGGCTGCACGTGAGTTAGTTGCTCAAGAAGCACAACGTTGTGGTATGCCTTATGTTGATTACCGTTGGTTAGGTGGTATGTTAACTAACTTCAAAACTATCAAACAGTCTATTAAGCGTCTAAAAGAATTAGAAGCAATGGAAAAAGATGGTACTTTTGAAAAGATCACTAAAAAAGAAGCATTAATGATGACTCGTCAAAAGACTAAGTTAGAGCTTTCTTTAGGTGGTATTAAAGATATGCGTGCAATGCCTGATGCAATTTTCATTATTGATACTGGTAACGAAAAAATTGCTATCCAAGAAGCACAAAATCTAAATATTCCTGTTATCGGTGTTGTAGATACTAACAATGACCCACGTGGTGTTGATTATGTTATCCCTGGTAACGATGATGCAATCCGTGCAATCTCTCTATATTTATCTGCTGCTGCAGACGCAATCAATGAAGGTAAAGCTACCATCACGACTGCGGTTGAGGGTGATGACTTTGTAGAAGCTGAAGAAAAAACAGCTGAAAAATAAGTTTATTCACTATCCAGGCCTGGTAAATTACGCCAGGCCAAATTTGATTATTCATTGATAAAAAAGGATTTCAAAATGGCTATTACAGCAGGAATGGTTAAAGAACTTCGTCAAACAACTGGCGCAGGGATGATGGATTGTAAAAAAGCGTTATCTGAAACAGATGGCGATATGGAAGCAGCAATTGAATTTCTTCGTAAGAAGGGTATGGCTGGTGCTGATAAGAAAGCAGGTCGTGTAGCAGCTGAAGGTGTTATTGCGATTGCAGTTTCTGATGATAAAAAATCAGGTGTTATTGCAGAAGTTAACTGTGAAACAGACTTTGTTGCTAAAGGTGATGAGTTTAAAAACTTTGCAAATGAAATTGCAGCGATTGCTTTAGCAAACAAAACAACAGATATTGAAGCAGTAATGAACGCTGAGATGGCTTCTGGTAAAACAGTTGACCAAACTCGTCGTGAAATGATTGCTAAGATTGGTGAGAACATGGCGGTTCGTCGTCTTGAACTTATCGAAACAACTGGTCAGATTGGTCAGTATCAGCATGGTGAGAAAATCGGTGTTGTGGTTTCTCTAGAAGGTGGTGATGACGCTCTTGCTCGTGATATTGCTATGCATGTTGCGGCAGCTAAGCCATCTGCGGTTTCTTCTGATGAGCTTGATGCAGAAGTTGTCGAAAAAGAACGTGCTTTCCAAATTGAACAAGCAAAAACTTCAGGTAAGCCAATGGAAATCATTGAAAAAATGATTGAAGGGCGTATGCGTAAGTTTGTTGGTGAAATTACGTTACTAGGTCAGTCTTTTGTTAAAGATCCAGATCAAACTGTAGAAAAACTATTAAAATCTAATGGTGCTTCAGTTTCTTCATTCATTCGTTTAGAAGTGGGTGAAGGTATTGTTATTGAAGAAACTAACTTCGCTGATGAAGTTGCGTTGGCTGCTAAAGCAGTAACAGGTTAATTTCAATTGACTGAATGGGCCATAGCTAGGCCTTGCGTTTTGCAAGGCCGCTATGGCTTTTTTGTATGTAAAATTTAGTTAATAAAATTTACAATGGATAACGAATAAATATTTGTTGTTTAAAGTTTTTTATAAGTATATGTATTTTAATTGATTTTTATAATTAAATACTTATAAAACACTTTAGATTATGACTGCTGAGGGATGGATATGGCACTTAAATATAAACGTATATTATTAAAGTTTAGTGGCGAAGCTTTAATGGGTGATGGCGATTTTGGCTTAGATTCGGTAACGCTAAAAAATGTGGTTAGCCAGGTTAAAGCTTTACGTGATTTAGGTGTTGAAGTAGGTATTGTTGTTGGCGGTGGTAATATTTTTCGTGGCGCTCAGATTCAGGGGTCGGGAATTCAACGCACCACTGGTGATCATATGGGGATGATGGCTACAGTCATTAATGCTTTAGCTTTACGAGATGTTATTGAAAGCCAAGGTATGAAATCTCAAATACTTTCAGCAATGGCAATTGAAGGTGTTTCTACTGGTTTTAATGCCAATACGGTTAAAAAACAAATTGCTGATGGTGAAGTGTTGGTTTTTGCAGCTGGTACAGGAAGCCCTTTCTTTACCACTGATACAGCAGCAGCATTGCGTGGTATAGAAATTGATGCGGATATTGTATTGAAAGCAACTAAAGTTGATGGTATTTATACGGCTGATCCAGTAAAAGATCCTAGTGCGACTCGCTATCAAAAACTAAGTTATGATGACGTGATTCAAAAAAATTTACAGGTGATGGATATGACTGCTTTTGTATTGTGTCGTGACCATAAAATGCCTATCCGTGTTTTTGATATGTTTAAAGATAATGCGGTAATTAGAATTGTTCAAGGTGAAGACGAAGGCACTTTGGTTGGTGCAGGAGAATAAAAAATGTTAAATGAAATTCAAAATGACGCTAAGTTGCGTATGGCAAAATCGATTGAGAATCTTGAAGTTAATTTTGCAAAAATAAGAACAGGTCGTGCACATCCTAGTATTTTAGATGCGGTTACTGTTGATTATTATGGTTCACAAGTGCCGATTAGTCAGGTTGCAAATATTAATGTTGAAGATGCTCGAACTTTAACTGTGCAACCATGGGAGCAACCAATGGTTGCTGTGGTTGAAAAGGCGATTATGATGTCTGACCTAGGTGTTAATCCTGTTACAAACGGAAATACTATGCGTATCCCTATGCCTCCGTTAACAGAAGAGCGTCGTCGTGACCTAACAAAAGTAGCTCGTCAAGAGGCTGAAAATTCTCGTGTTGCAGTACGTAATGTACGTCGTGATGCTAATGGAGATGTTAAAGATCTTTTAAAAGATAAAGAAATTACTGAAGATGATGCACGTAGATCAGAAGATCAAATTCAAAAGCTAACAGATGATGCAGTCAAAAAAATTGACGCACTATTAGCTGAAAAAGAAGCGGCTTTAATGGAGGTTTAATTTTAAATTAAAGTCGATATTTGTACGCAATTACGGCATAATTGACTGGTTTTATTGTATCGGTTAATTTATTCATAATTGCATGCATAAAACGGCCTTAGAGAAGTTAATTGCTCTAAGGCCGTTTTTGTTTGTTTTTGGAGTTGTTTTGTCAGAAGTTAGTAGTGAGTTGCATAAGCCTAGTCACCCCCCTAAGCACATCGGTATTATTATGGATGGCAACGGTCGTTGGGCTAAAAAACGTCTATTACCAAGATTTGTGGGCCATCAGAAAGGTTTGAATGCGGTAAAGCGAGTGGTTTCTCATTGCTCAGAGCTTGGGATAGAGGCGTTAACGTTATTTGCTTTTAGTACTGAAAACTGGAAACGCCCTAAAGACGAAGTGAATAAATTGATGGGGCTGTTTTTAAAGGCTTTACAAAAAGAGGTTCAAAAACTGTCTGAAAATAATGTGCAGTTAAGAATTATTGGGGACCGGTCAGCCTTTAGTGATCAGATTCAACAGCATATTATAGTGGCAGAAGAGTCCACAAAAAATAACACTGGCTTAGTATTAACTATAGCGGCTAATTATGGTGGCCGTGCTGACATTGTTGATGCTGTTCAGAAATGGCAATTGGCTAATCCAGAAAAGACAGTTTCAGAACTTACTGAAGATTCTATCTCTGAGTTTATTGCATTGTCTGATATTTCTGAACCTGACTTGCTTATTAGAACCGGTGGTGAACAACGCATTAGTAATTTTTTAATCTGGCAAATGGCTTATGCTGAATTGTATTTTACCGATTCACTTTGGCCAGATTTTGGTGAAAAAGAGATTGATGCTGCTATTTTATCTTTTTCAAAACGTGAACGACGCTTTGGTAAAACGAGTGAGCAGGTGGCTGAATGCTAAAACAACGAATTATTACTGCGTTGGTCTTGGTTGCTCTGTCTATTTGGGCTCTGTTTTTCTCTTCTGATTTGGTTTGGAAAGGTGTTTTACTATTTATTGCTTTTATTGCCGCTTGGGAGTGGACCGCTTTTGCTCAAATCAAAACCCCTTCATTAAGAGTAACTTATGCCTTAGGTGTGCTTGTTGGCGCAAATTACGCTATGGATGTATTTACCATGCAAAATATTGCATTGCTTACTTTATTGGAGGCGGTAATTTTAATAACTGTCGTTACTCGCTATCAGAGAACAGAAGGTAAAGTTGGTACTAAATCAGTTGGTTTTGTTCTGCTCACCGGCATTTTAGCGGTGCTTTTATTTGCTGTATCTATGTACCAGTTTAGGACTGAATTTGGGCCTTTAACCTTGTTATTAAGCATGTTGCTTGTTTGGTCAATTGATACAGGTGCTTATTTTAGTGGTAGACGTTTTGGAAAAAATAAATTAGCTGTTTATGTAAGTCCTGGAAAAACTTGGGAAGGTGTTCTTGGTGGAGGCTTACTAACTTTCTTTATTGCTCTTTTTGTACTTTATTATCTACAGCAACCTATTCAGCTATCATTCTTTATATTGGCTTTCGTTTTAACTGCAATTGCTTTATTTTCGGTTTTTGGTGACCTTTTTGAAAGTGTCTTGAAAAGACAGGTAAATCTAAAAGATAGCGGTAAAATTCTACCAGGACACGGTGGTATATTAGACCGAATAGATAGTGTTTTAATTGCAATCCCCATGTTGTATCTTGCATGGCACTACAGTGCTTTGATGTAGGTTGTATAACAATGCCTAGTCAAATCAAAAAAATAAAATAGGTTGTCATTAATGGGTTTCATTTGGTCAGTTATTGGTTTTGTTTTAGTAATGGGGGTAATTGTTACCATTCATGAATGGGGGCATTACCAAGTAGCACGTTGGTTTAATATTAAAGTGCTCAAATTTTCTATTGGCTTTGGTAAACCTATTTATTCTAAAAGAGGTCGTGAGACAGAGTTTGTTATTGCGCAAATTCCTCTTGGTGGCTATGTTAAATTTGCCGACGAAAGAGAGGCCGAAGTTGCACCAGAAGATTTACCACGAGCTTTTAACAGACAGTCTGTCTATAAACGTTTTGCTGTAGTTGCAGCAGGTCCGTTAATCAACCTTTTATTTGCATGGCTTGTATTTACTGCCATGTATATGGTTGGCACTACGGGTATGAAGCCAATTGTTTCTGGTTTTACTGAGGGCTCTCCTATTGAACTTTCTTTAAAAGATGCAAGACTGCCATTAGAAAATTTCCAGGCCTGGTCGGTAACTCAAGTAAATAACCAAGGTGTCTATAGTTGGCAAATGGTTAATCAACAAATTTTGCAATCTTTAGCAAAAGGCGATAAATCAATAAGTTTTAATTTAGAGTCTATTGATGGCTCTCAGGTGTTGCTAGCCCATAATGTTAATTTATCTGCTATCGATATCAATCAGCCTAAACAAAACTGGTTGGCTTTGTTAGGTTTTAAGCCGACCAAGCCAATAATTCCAGCCGTGATTGGTCAAGTTGTTGAAGGAGGCCCAGCGGATAAAGCGGGATTAAAAGAGGGGGATAAAATTCTCTCAATTAATAAAAAGCCCATTCACAGTTGGCAAGATTTTGTTAAAGTAGTGCAGTCTCAGCCAAACCAGCAGATTGAAATAGGATTTGAAAGGAATGAAGCCTCTTTTAATAAAAAATTAGTGCTTGGTTCTACAACTCTGGATGATGGAAGCCAATTGGGCAAGATGGGTGTTGGCGTAAAAGTAGATGAACAGACTCTAGCTCCTTATACCGTAAAGATTCAATATGGTTTTATTGATGCCTTTACTCATGCTTATCAACGCAGTGTTGATTTATTTGTGATGAGTCTTGTAATGCTTAAACGGATGGTGATTGGTGAGGTGAGTACCAGTAATCTTTCTGGTCCGTTAAGTATTGCACAATTTTCAGGGCAAGCCGTTCAGTCCGGTTTGGTCGCTTTTTTAAGCTTATTAGGTTTGTTAAGTTTAAGTATTGGTATTTTGAATTTATTACCAATACCTGTTTTAGATGGGGGACATTTAGTGTATTACCTCATCGAGATGATAAAAGGTTCCCCTGTTAGTGAACAGGTTATGGCAGTCGGACAAACAATAGGCTTGGTTTTGCTTGTTGGTTTAACGTTTTTGGCTTTATTTAATGATGTAATAAGAATATCCCATGGTTAATATGTTTCAAAAAAAATCTTCAAATAGCATTTTATCGGCAGCAATTGCTTCCTTGTTATTCACTCCAAGTATCGCTTTTGCTTTTACTGTTAAAGACATTAAGGTTGAAGGCTCAAATAAAATTGGTTTTGAAACAATCAATAGTTATTTATCGGTAAAACCAGGCGATGAACTCGATAGCCAATCTGTTCAAGAAAGTATTCAGCGTTTATATAAAACTGGTTTTTTCCAGGATGTATCGCTCTACAAAAACGATAATGGAACTTTGGTGGTTAAAGTCGTTGAAAGACCATCTATTGCAGATATTAAAATCAAAGGTAACTCTTTAATTGAAACCGATGTGCTAAATAAAGCATTGGATGGTTTAGGGATTAAGAAAGGTCGTATTTACAACCAGATTCAGATGGATCATGTTGTTGTTGATTTAAAACGTCGTTATCAAAACCAAGGTTACTATGCTGCGGTAATAGATATTGTTTCAAAAACGTTACCGCGTAACCGTGTAGAGCTTACCATTGATATTAAAGAGGGTGAGCCAGCAAAAATTGGCCGTATTAGCCTAGTTGGTAATAAGGTTTTTTCTGATGCTCGCTTAAAGTCGCTTATGCAAATGACCGAGCACGCAGCGTTTGGCAGTGGCGACAAATACTCTAAGCCAAAAATGCAAGCAGATATTGAGACTATCAAATCTTACTACTTGGACAGAGGGTATGCGGAATTTAAAATAGACTCTTCTCAAGTGAGTATTTCGGCAGATAAAACTAAAGTATTTACTACGATTAATATGACTGAAGGTGCTTTATACACTATCTCAAAAATTGGTTATGTTGGTGAGTTAATTGTTGGTAAAAAAGAACTTGAATCTTTAACTCCTTTTAAAAAAGGGGATAATTTTTCACGTGCGGCGGTTATTGAAGCTGTTAACGCTATTCGTGATCGTTTAAGTGAAGAGGGATATGCATTTGCTGAAGTGGTTCCTGAAACTAGTTTTGATAGAAAAAAGCGCACAATTGCTATTAACTTTAAAATTGAACCTAAAAAGCGTGTTTATATCAGACGTATTGAAGTTGAAGGTAATACCCGTACTCGTGACCATGTTGTTCGTCGTGAAATGAGACAGCTTGAAAGTGCACCTTATTCTTTAAAAATGGTTCGCCAATCTAAGCAACGACTTCAAAGATTAGGTTTCTTTAAAAGTTCTGACATCGAAACAAGAAGAGTTTCTGCTGACCAAGTTGACTTAATTGTTAAAGTAGAAGAGCAGCCAACAGGATCGTTTTCTGCAGGTGTTGGATATTCTCAGCTTGATGGTGTGAGTTTTAATTTAGGCGTTTCGGAACGTAACTTTATAGGTAGTGGTAATAAACTTAATTTTAATGTTGCTACCAGTGCGGCTAGAAAATCAGCCGATATTGGGGTAACTAACCCATATTTTACCCAGGATGGTGTCAGCTTAGGTGGAAGCATATATTACAGTGAAATTGATGCTACACAGCTTGATATTGCTGAATATACTACTAATAACCTTGGTTTAAGACTGACACTTGGTTATCCTTTAAGTGAAAATAACTCGTTAAACTACGGATTAAAGTTTGACTCTCAAGAGCTAGTGTGTGCTGATGCCTTTACTTATTGTAAAGACTATATTAGTGAGTTCGGAAAGTCTTCTAATTCTGTTATTGCTACAGTTGGTTGGTATCATAACTCTACGAATGGCTTTTACTTTCCAACCAAAGGTCAAAAAACCAGTTTATCTTTAGAAGCAGTTGTGCCTTCAACCTCTAAAACACCTTATTATAAGGTCTACGCGGATGAAAACTGGTATCAGCCACTAACAGATAACTTTACGATGCAGCTTAAAACTGGATTAGCTTTTGGAGATGGTTATGGGGATATTAATTCATTGCCATTTTATAAAAAGTTCTATGCTGGAGGCATCGGTACGGTAAGAGGTTTTGAGCCAAACTCTTTAGGGCCTAGATACGATTTAGCAACGGATGGAAGTAATACTCCAACTGGTGGTAGTGTTAAAATTACAGGTACGGCTGGAGTTGTATTCCCTGTTCCCTTTATTGAAGATTCAAGTAATGCTCGTGTGAGTTTATTCTTCGATTTTGGTAATGTTTTCAATTCATTTGATACAGTTGAAGCAAATGAGCTTAGAACATCTGCAGGTATTGGTGTTTCTTGGATCACACCAGTAGGGCCTTTAACATTCAGTATTGCTCAACCTATTTCATACACTAAAGACGATAAACTACAGACATTCCAGTTTACTCTTGGAACAGGATTCTAAAGAGTAGACGTACTTTAAGACACGAATTTATTTCGGTGTTTATTACATCGATAAAATTTTTAAGGTAAAATTGCTTAACGCATATAAAAACAGATAAAACGGACGGATTTTCAATGCAAAAACTTTTAAAAACTGCCTTTGCTATCGGCTTTATGGTTTTTTCAACAGCCTCATTTTCAGAAACTGGAGTAAAGTTAGGTGTTGTAAATGTTGCTTTATTACTTGAGCAAGCTCCGCAAGCTAAACTTGCCACAGCCTCACTTGAAAAAGAGTTTTCTCCTCAGCAGTCCGAGTTAAAAAGTTTAGCGGGAAATTTAGAAAAAAAACAAGCGGATTATCAAAAAAATAAGACGGTCATGAGTGATGCTCAAAAGGTAAGCAAAGAGCGTGAAATTTCGATGTTAACTCGTGAGATTCAAAGACGTCGTAATGATGTTCAAGAGTTGTTGAATTTAAGAAGAAATGAAGAGTTGGCAAAATTACAAAAAATAGTAAATGATGCTATTAAAGAAATTGGTCAAAAGCAGGGTTTTGACTTGATTCTATATGAAGGTATTGCTTATACCAACAAACGTATTGATATTACAAATGACGTACTTACCCATTTAAAAGCCGTTAGTAAAAAGCAGCGTTCTGAATTTAATAAATAATTCAGGGGAAATCTGTGCAATTAAAAAAAGTTATTCATCACCTTAGTGAACATGGTTTAAATGTAGAGCTAATTGGTGATGATTCTATCGAGATTTCTCAAGTATCTGGTCTAGATATTGCAAAAAAAAATGAGATTTCTTTTCTAACCGATAAAAAATACCTTCCACATTTACGATCTTCTTTAGCATCGGCGGTACTGCTGACAAAACAGAATGTTGGTGATTATTCTTTTACTCAAGTGGTTGTTGAAAATCCGTATTATGCTTATGCACTTGTTGCACAGTTATTAAACCCATTTAAAATTTCTAATGGCCATGTGCATACCTCGGCAGTTATTGATAGCTCTGTTAAAGTTGGCTTAAGTACCTCTATAGCGGCCAATGTTGTTATAGAAAAAGAGGTTACAATTGGTTCTAATTCAATCATTTCTGCTGGTACAGTTATAGAAGAATCTGTAATCATTGGCAATGATTGTAAAATTGGGGCGAACGTAACAATATGTCATAACTGTGTTATTGGCGACAACGTTATTATTGAAGCAGGTGCTGTTATAGGCGGTGATGGGTTTGGATGGGCAAACAATAAGGGAAAGTGGATTAAAATTCCACAGATAGGCCAGGTTATTATTGGTAATAATGTTTCAATTGGGAACAATGTCACCATTGATAGAGGAGCTATTCAAAATACAATCATTGAAGACAATTGTATTATTGATAATCAAGTTCATCTTGGACATAATGTGGAAATAGGTTCAGGTTCGGCTATTGCTGGTCAAGCTGGTTTTGCTGGTAGCACCATCCTTGGAAAAAACTGTACCGTTGCTGGTCAAGTCGGTTTTGCCGGTCATTTAAAAACAGTTGATAATTGTCATTTTTTGGCAAAATCAGGCGTAACTCACGATATTAATGAACCTGGTGCTTATGCAGGTTTTCCTGCGATTAAAGCCACTGACTGGCAAAGAAACAGCGTTAGAACTCGCAATTTAGATAAAATAGTCAAACAGATTAAACAGCTAGAAAAACAAGTAGAATTGCTCTCAAAATAAATTTTTATTAAATGTTATTGGATTATAAAAACAATGGAAGTTAAAGAAATATTTGAATACCTACCACATAGATATCCGTTTTTATTGGTGGATAGAGTGACTGATTTTGAATCAGGAAAAAGACTGACGGCGTTTAAAAATGTTACTTTTAATGAACCTCAGTTTACTGGCCATTTTCCAAATAATCCAATTATGCCTGGCGTTATGATTATTGAAGCAATGGCTCAATGTACTGGTATTTTGGCATTTAGATCACAAGATGAAAAGCCAGATGGAACATCTATGTACTACCTAGCAGCTGTAGATAATTGCCGTTTTAGACAGCCTGCAATTCCAGGTGATCGCTTAGACTTCGAAGTTAAGGCTTTGGGTAATAAGCGTGGGATTTGGAAGTTTGAATGTACAACAAAAGTAGATGGCAAACTTATTGCATCAGCTGATTTAATGTGTGCTGAAAGAAAGGTTTAGTTTTGATTCACTCTACTGCAATTATTGATCCTAATGCAACAATAGCACCTGGCGTCAAAATAGGTGCTTTTTGTGTCATTGAAGGAAACGTTTCAATTGGTGCTGGGTCAGTTTTGGATTCCCACGTCGTAATAGAAGGAAATGTCACTATAGGTGAAAATAACCGTTTCTTTTCATTTGTCTCCATTGCCGCTCCTCAAGATAAAAAATATGCTGGTGAAGCAACAACGGTCATAATCGGCAACAATAATACCTTTAGAGAAAACGTTACAATTAATCGCGGCACAGTACAAGATATTGGGAAAACAGTTGTTGGCGATAATAACTGGGTAATGGCGGGAGTTCATATCGCACATGATTGCATTATTGGTAATCATTGTATCTTTGCCAATGCTGCCGCATTAGCGGGCCATGTTATAGTACATGACTGGGCTATTTTGGGTGGTTATACTCTTGTGCATCAATTTTGCCAAATTGGTGAACATAGCTTTTGTGGTATGGGAAGTGTCATAAACCAAGATGTTCCAAACTTTGTGGTTGTTTCAGGTAATTTAGCAGGTCCAAGAGGTATAAACCTAGAAGGTTTAAAACGTCGTGGTTTTGATAAAACTCAACTTACTTTAGTTAAAAAAGCTTACCGTATTTTATATAGAACAGGTAATAGACTAGAACAAGCACTACATGAGCTTGAACTATTAAATGATGAAAAAAATACTCTAGATTCACTAATACATTTCTTAAAAAACTCAGATCGTGGCATCGTTCGATAAAAACCTTCAGCATCAATCCCCTAAAGTATTTGCTATGGTAGCTGGTGAGGCTTCTGGCGATACTCTTGGTGCGGACTTAATCTCTAGCCTAAAAAAAAGACATCCTGATGCAAAGTTCGTTGGTATTGGCGGGCCTAAAATGCTGGCTCAAGGCTTTGAATCATGGTTTGCAATGGAAGAACTCTCAGTTATGGGTTTCTTTGAGGTTATCAAACACTTACCTTCGTTACTTAAGATTAGAAAAAGCCTAATTTCACGCCTGCTAGAGTTAAAGCCTGATGTATTTATTGGTATAGATGCCCCTGACTTTAACTTTAAAGTAGAAGCGACTCTTAAGCAAAATGCAATTAAAGCAATACATTATGTTGGCCCATCTGTATGGGCATGGAGAGAAAAACGGCTTGTCAAAATAAAGCAGTCTGTTGATGGTGTGTTGGTGTTGTTTCCATTTGAACCTGCTTATTATCATCGATATGAAATCCCTGTAAAATTTGTGGGGCACCCATTAGCCAATCAATTTCCTGCAAAACCGAATAGTGAGCAAGCTAAATTAAAATTAGGTTTTCAATCTAGTGATAAATTAACGGCAATACTTCCTGGTTCACGTATGAGTGAAATCAATAGAATGGTTGATACTTATATACAGGCTGCACGTAAATTAACAGAAATTTATCCTGATATGCACTTTGCAATACCGTGTGTGCATCAAAAGGCTAAGCAACGAATACAGCAAGCAGTTGATTTATACGGTAAAGGGTTAATGGTTAAATTATTAGATGGTCAGTCACGTGAAGTGTTAGAAGCCTGTGATCAAGCCCTTGTAACGTCTGGAACAGCTACACTGGAGTGTGCCTTAATGCGTAAACCTCTAGTTTTGGCTATGGCCGTTCATCCAATTTCTTATTGGATAATGAAGCGTCTTGCTACTACCCAGTGGATAGGTTTACCTAATATTCTAGCGAACAAAACTCTAGTAACCGAACTTATTCAAGAGAATGCAACCTCTGAAAAAATTGCCATAAGTCTAGGGCGTATAATCATGGATAGTAAACTTAGAAATGAACAGATATCGGCATTTGAGCTTCAGTATCAGGAGCTTAAACAAAATGCATCAGAGCTTGCGGCAGATGCAATTGATAGCTGGATGAAATAAATCTAATGATCGAGCTATTCAAATGACTCAAGCAAGCCTTTTTATGGATTCAGATGCACCTGAGTTTTATTCATTGACAGGAACGACTGTTGGCGTTGATGAAGTAGGTCGCGGACCTTTAATAGGTGATGTTGTCGCAAGTGCGGTTATTTTACCAAAGCATTGTCAGTTACCCTTAAGAGACTCCAAAAAACTAAATGAATCTACCCGCAATACTTTAGCAAAAAAAATAAAAGATCAGGCAATTGCATACGCGATTGGATTTGCTACACCTGAAGAAATAGATGAATTAAATATTCTTAACGCCACCATGCTTGCAATGCAGCGAGCTGTTCAGCAGATTGCTGACAAAGGGCATAAAATTGACTTAGTATATGTAGATGGCAATCGTTGCCCTAAGTTGCAATTTACTTGCCAATCAGTAGTAAAGGGTGATGATAAGGTTATGGAAATTAGTGCAGCATCTATCCTTGCAAAGGTTTATCGTGACCAGCAGATGCATGAATTACATAAAAAACATCCTCAATATGGCTTTAATGAACATAAAGGTTATCCAACAGCAAAACATTTAGCTGCTTTGCAGCAGTTTGGCATGATTCCTGGTTATAGAAAAACGTTTAAGCCAATAAAACTGTTATTAGAGCAAAACAACCTGTAATTTAAGCTTAACTGTTTAAGTTACCAGGCCTGTAAAATTGGTTTGCTTCACTATCTCAAAATAAATATATAATCAAAATTAGGTTGTATATATTTTATAAGACCTAAAAGGCGTAATGATATGTCAACGACTTTAGAGCAGGTTGAAAAGACTGCACAATTAAGTAAAAACAATCAAATGAGCTTGATGATTTTTCAAGTTCAATTTCCTAAAGAAAATTATCAGCCATCCTACTACGGCATGAACGTTTTTAAAGTGCGTGAAGTTCTTGAAGCTAGAGCTTATGAAGTTTCTGAAATGCCAGACGCAAATAGTTTAATTGAAGGAATGATTGAATTACGAGGTGTTTACTTACCTGTTATAAACTTGCCCAAATGGATGGGGTTTGAAATGACCGAAGAGGAACGAGAGAAATCTATTATTATTGTTTCCGATTTTAGTCATAACTTTGTTGGGTTAAGAGTCTCTTATATTCATGGTGTAGAAGAAAAAAATTGGTCAGATATACATCCTGCTGGAAATTACAATGTGGATGTAAATACCAATCAAATTGTTAACCATACTTATTTGCAAAATAGTGACACACTTTGCTTTATATTGGATATTGAGAAGTTATTAATTGAAGCAATGCCATCAATGGCGGAAAAGATTTTTGCTTCAGCTAAAGATGTTAATAAAGTTGACCATAACTTTATTAATGAAGTGTATGAAAAAACTGTTTTGTTTGCAGAGGATAGTAAATCTATTCAAAAATATATGGCAATGGTGTTTGACCAACTAGGTCTTAAATACAAAGGGTTTGATAATGGTCGATTACTGTTGGATTATATTGATAAAAAAGAAACTTTAGATGATATTTCCATGGTCTTTACTGATTTAGAAATGCCTGTAGCATCCGGCCATACAGTAATTAGAGAATTACGCCAAAATCCACGCACCAAATCAATGCCTTTAATTGTTCATACCTCTATGACGAGTGATAACAATAGCCGTGAGGTTTTAGCGATGGGAGCTAATTATTTTATTGGTAAAGTCGATACGGATTTGATTGTAGAAACTATCTCAAAAGTTGAGCATGATTTTAAAGATTGGTTAAAACGATAGAAGATGGCTTATTAGTAAAAAACTATATATTTATTTTTATATTTAGTATTGCTAATGAGTCTGATTTAAATGTTTGACAAAATTTAGATATAAAAAAAGGTGCATGATCAGTGCACCTTTTTCGTTGTGGTAACCTAAAAATTAACGCTGACGAGCTTTAAATTTTGGGTTTGTTTTACAAATAACGTAAACTTTTCCACGACGCTTAACAACTTGACAGTCTTTATGACGTGTCTTAGCTGATTTCAAAGAAGATAAAATTTTCATCAGATATATCCATATTTAGTTGCCGAATATTAATAACCAATTCGACTTAAGTTCAAATTTGAAGTCGCGGATTATAAAGGCTTACTTAATAAATGTCTAGCTTATCTAAGTAAAAATCAATCAATTTGGTCTATTTAGTATAAATTTGCTCTAAAACGCCTTGCTAACTACTGTATGTAGTGCTCATTAGCGTATAATTTGCGACAGTTAAATTCCAAGCTAATTTTTGATTAAGACATGCAAATACTAGAATGGAACAATAAAAGAAACGGTTAAATTTTAGTTTATGAGCAAGTCCAAAAGTAATAGCAAAAAGTCCCCAAAATTGACTATTGAAGAAGTCATGGAAGATGGTGGCAAACTTTCTGAATTAGTAGACGGTTATTCGGCTCGACAAGCACAGATCGATATGGCTCTACAAATCAAAGAGTTGATTGATGAAGATGGAACTCTTTTAGCGGAAGCCGGCACAGGAACGGGTAAAACCTTCGCTTATCTAGTTCCGGCGTTATTGTCTGGAAAAAAAATCATTGTCTCTACGGCGACCAAAACCTTGCAAGAGCAACTTGTCCATAAAGATTTACCTATTTTATTTAAAGCATGCAATATCGCTGGAAAAGCCAGATTACTTAAAGGCAGAGATAATTATGTATGTCCGCAGAGATTAGAACTAACTGAAACTGTAGAGCAACATAGTAAGCAAGACTGGAAAAAACTCTCAGAAATAAGAAATTGGGTTGATAATCAAACTTATACGGGTGATAAATCAGAGCTTGAGTCTGTCTCTGAAGCAGACCCCATTTGGCGAAAAGTTTCTGCTCGTATGGAGTTTTGCCAAGCGGCAGAATGCCATAAAGATTCAGGTTGTTTTTATCCGGTCGTTAAACAAAAAGCTGCTGAAGCTCAGGTATTGGTTGTCAATCACCATCTTTTTTGTGCTGATTTAGCCTTAAGAGAACAAGGGTTTGGAGAGTTATTACCTGACGCAGAAGTCTATATTTTTGATGAAGCCCACCAACTACCTGATATTGCGGCTCAGTTTTTAGGTTTTTCAATTTCAAGAAGTCAGCTTGAAGAGCTTATTAGAGACATTAAACAAGCTCAAAAAATAGAGGCACCAGAAAACAATAAAATTTCTGATTATGCCTCTTTACTAGATGATCAAGTTAAGCTTGTTAATGATGCCTTAGGGAAATGGGATAAACGTTGGACCTGGAATCAGCTAAATGAGCTTAAGGTTTTTCAGGTTGCCATTAAGCGTTTTATAGACACTTTACAAATTACTATTGAAGAGCTCAAGCTGGTTGTTGAACGTGGTAAACAACTAGCAGCGGTGCATAAACGAAGCCAAGATTTAATAGCTCAAACTAAAGACTGGTTAACCAGTCAGTCGGAAAATAAAATTCGATGGATTGAATCTTCACAAGCTCGCTTTAAGTTCAATATGACACCTCTTAGTGTAGCGGCTCCATTTATTCGTCAAAGAGAAAGTATTGGTGGTGCTTGGTTGTTTACCTCAGCAACCCTAAGTGTTGGTAATAATTTTGACTATTTTGCAAAAAGATTAGGTTTGAGTCAGGCAAAAACCAGTAATTGGACAAGTCCGTTTGATTATCAAACTCAAGGCTTAGTTTATCATCCAATTGGATTACCAGAACCAAGAAGTGAAGACTATACCAAAGTAATGCTGAGAGCGGCATGGCCACTTTTAAAGGCCAGTAATGGTTGTGCCTTTATGTTGTTTACAAGTCATAAAGCAATGCAAGAGGCAAAAGCAATTTTGGACAGACACTGGGATGGTAAGCTTTTGGTACAAGGGGATTTACCTAAGCTCACACTATTGCAACGTTTTAAAGAGTCAGAAAAAGCTATATTGTTAGGCACAAGTAGCTTTTGGGAAGGTGTGGATGTAAAAGGCGATGCTTTAAAGCTGGTGATCATTGATCGAATTCCTTTTGCACCGCCTGATGACCCTCTTGTTCAGGCAAGAGAAGCCTTTTTAAAAGAGAAGGGCTTAAATGTCTTTATGCATTTTCAGCTCCCAGAAGCTGTTATTGCTATGAAGCAGGGGGCTGGTCGATTAATTAGAGACATTGAAGATAATGGCGTGTTGATGTTATGTGATCCTCGTTTATCTTCTAAAAACTATGGCAATACTATTAAAAATAGCTTACCTAATTTCCCCTGGGTTTATGAAGCTGAATCAGCGATTAAAAAATTATCTGAATAAGCAAATATGTTTTGTTTAATTCTGAACGTAATCAAATATAAAGCAAATTTAAGGCAAACCAAATTATGTTAAATGCAAAATCTTCTTCTGTTTTAGCGGTAGAAACATCAACTTCTGCTTGTTCAGTCGCATTATTGCATCAAGGCCAAGAATATATTCAACATGAAATATTACCGCAAAAACATGCTCATAGAGTTCTAGAGATGGTAAATCAGGTAATTGAAGAAGCCGGTATTAAGCCTAATGAAATTGATTTATTGGCTTTTGGAGAAGGTCCAGGAGCCTTTACAGGAATTCGTATTGCATCTGGAGTGATACAAGGTTTAGCACTAGGATGGGATAAGCCTGTTTTAGCGGTTTCATCTTTACTGGCCATGGCTGAAAAAGTGTTTTCTCAACAAGAGCCTCTAGAGGATACGGAGTGGTGTGCTATTCTTGATGCTAGAATGAAAGAAGTTTATATTTTACGTGGTAAATATATTCTACAAACAAAAGAGCTTATTGCTGATCAGCCGTTGATGATATCTCCGGAACAACTAAAATCGTTTCTTCCTAAAAATAAAAGCTGTATTGGTGTTGGTGATATTAAAGAGATATACCCTGAATTGGTTGATTATTTTGAACATTGGTATGAAGCTCTACCTGAAGCGGTTTCAATCGCTAGAATAGCTCAAAATAATGACCAAGATGCGACTAACTTAAAGCAGGAAATACCTAACCCATTGTATTTACGTAACCACATTGCTGACACCATAGAAGAGCGTAAAAATAAAGTAAAATAATAAATAGTAGCGTTAAAGACTTGAGTTTTATCGTGCTGGATGAATTTGTCTTTCTCTGCTTAAAAATTAAGCAGTAATGCTAAAGTATAAGACTTTATTGGTATTTTTTAAGTTAATATTTTATTACACACATGTTTATCCACAGTTAATGTGAATAACCTTTTTAGATTGTACTCAACAAAACGAGGTGATCCAGTGAAGCAAGCTAGTTATAAACGTATCTTAGTGGCTGTAGATTTCTCAGAAAACAGTGCTAAAGCAGTTAGCAAGGCTAAAGAGATGTCACAAAAATGTCATGCAGAATTACAACTCATTCACTTTGTTGAAATACCTGTTTATCCGGTGTTAGAAGATGTTGCTGTAATGGGGATGCCAGGTTTGTGGGATGAGTCGGTAAGCCAAGGCTTGATAGAATCATCAAACAAAAGGCTAAGTGAATTAGCTAAATCTTTTGATATTAACGATTATGAGACCTTAAATGGTATTGCAAGTGTCGATATAGTCGATTACGCCGATAGAAAACAATGCGATTTAATTGTGATGGGGGCTCATGGATTAAAAGGTTTACAGCATTTAATTGGCTCAACAACTAATTCAGTAATTAATCATGCAAAATGTGATGTATTAGCGGTTCGTCTTTAGTTCCCTAAAAACATTCGGCTTAATTTAAAGGCAAATAAAGGCAAAACTTCAAATGAGTATTAAATTAAAGGTATTTTTAGCGGCTTTATTTCTTATGGTGACGACGTTAAGTCACGCTAATGAGTTTAATGTTGGAGAAACCGTTTTTGTAGCTTATCCTGCGGCTAATATTAAGGATGATGCCTTTATTGTCGGTAAGGTTAATAGAATAATGCCTAATGGCGATTTAAAGGTATCTGTGATTGATTATGTTGAAGGCCATGATTATGGCGTCTCTTGTGTACCTATGGGTAAAAATGATACCGGTAAATCTATTCCTTCTGATACCGATAATATTTGGGATTTATGGACAGATACTACAAAGCTAGATAAAGAGAAATTAGATTATATTGTTGCTAAGAAAGATGTCTTAAAACTAGGTAGAGGAAAGACTTATTTTATTGAAAGAAATAATTTATATATTGTTTTTGGTCGCTGGAAATCAGATGCACCTATGTTAAGTGCAGAAAGAATGAGTGAAGCTGAAAAACAGGCTCAAGAAAACGGATTGGCTGAAATGGTTCCTGCGTTTGAACTTGCAAAATTACAACGTAAAAGTTTTTATGGTGATTTTGGAAGACCTTTAATGCCCTTTGAATCTGTTGCACCAATGGTAAAAGCCTTAAAAGCAATTCAGCAGCAATTCAATAAAGATCCCAGTTTAAAAAAAGATTGGTTTGCAAAAAACAGAGATTGGAAAAAGATATCTAAAAATACCAAGCGTTATTTTTTGATTCAAGCTATCGATAAAATTGTAGAAGATGCTAAGAACTTGGTTTATGAAGACGGGGTAGAGGATGCTGCTCCAAAAGATTTAGAACAGCTAAATAAATTTATTAAAGAGTTGTCTAGAAAATAATTTTTAACTTATTGTTTTAGAATGATTTGTGTAACTTATTCTCTATTCTGTTAGTTTTCTTTTGTTGGTTATCTTTTATTTAGGATGATGATAATAAGTTGCATTTAAGTAATCTGCTACCTCATTTACCTCATCATCAAATAAACCTATATGTAAGTTTGAGTTACAAAAAGCGACAGTCTTTACAAGCTTTTCATAGGTGTCTGTTTTTTGCGGATTATAAGGTTTAGCAGCATGACACTTCATACAGTTAGCGGAATCATGAAGTGCTTTACCTGGCATTTCTGAAGCTGATGCATTGTTTGAAAACAGAATATATCCAAGTGCCACTGCAGATAATGATTTAACTGAAGTCAAAGTTTTCGATTTAGTATTCATATTCATTTTTCTAGCCCTGGTTAAAGTAAATCTAATTGTTTTTTATTTTCTACAATTCTCATTCTAATGAAATTTAGCTTATTAGCTATCAATATTATGGATAGATATCAAAAAGATATTAATAATGAAAAATAGTTGCTGGAATGGTTTAAGCATAAAATACCCACTTTAACTTTTAACAAAGAATCACAATAAAGAGAATATATGAGTGAAGTAACTTACATTAAGGGTAAAGATGCCTGTTTAGAGAATTCTATTGCCAATATGCATAATGTATTGAAGGAAATGGGCTTTCAAATTAAAGAAGCGTCATGGCTTAACCCGGTTGATAATGTATATTCTTTGCATATTCATGATGAGCGTTGTCCTGGCTTATTTACCAACGGTAAAGGAACAAGTCGCAAAGCAACATTAGCCAGTGCCTTAGGCGAGTTTTTAGAACGACTATCAACCAATTATTTCTTTTCTGATTATTGGCTCGAACAAGCTGTTCAAAAAAATAACCAGGCCTGGTTATATTATCCTGATGAAAAAACCTTTAATGAAGAATCAATCAATCAATGTTTAACACCTGATTTATGGAAGTTTTACGATTCAACTAATGAATTAGGTTTTAATGAATTACTCAGTTTTAATGACTCAAATGAGTTAGTTAGAGCAATTCCTTTAATCAATGCTCATACTTCAGAAGCGGTTTATTTTCCGATGAATTTATTGAGTAATTTATATGCAAGTAATGGTTTGTCAGCTGGAAACACAGCATTAGAAGCTCAAGTCCAAGGTTTGTCAGAGATTTTTGAACGCTGGGTAAAAAATAAAATTTTAAGAGAAAACCTATGTCTTCCTGAAATACCCGATGACATCATTCAAGGGTTTCCTACAGTGGTTGAAGCAGTTGAGGCATTAAAAAAACTGGGGATTAAAGTTTCGATGAGAGATGCTTCTCTAGGCGGCCATTTCCCTGTAATAAATGTCACGTTATTTGAGCAGAAAACAGGACGTTGCTTTGCCTCTTTTGGTGCTCACCCCATTTTTGAGGTTGCCTTAGAAAGAACCTTAACCGAATCACTTCAAGGGCGTCACCTTGATAATCTTGATGGTTTTCAACTTCCAGTCTTTGACGAGTTTGCTGTTGCAGAAGATGAAAATATCGAAAACCACTTTATTGATTCAAGTGGTCTTATCCACGCTAACTTTATCTCCCAAAATTACGATTATGAGTTTGTAAACTGGGATTTTTCTGGTGAAACATCTTCTCAATGGCAGGTATTGTGTGAACTTGTTCGACAGCAGGGTACAGAGGTGTTTGTAGCAAATTATTCTCATTGCGGGTTTCAGGCATGTCGTATAGTTGTACCAGGTATGTCTGAAGTCTATCCTACTGAAGAGTTGATTGATAGTAACCAAAACGTTGGTAGATTATTACGTGAAGCATTGTTTGACCTGCCAGAAAATCAATCTTATATAGAACTAGCTGAACTAATTGATGATTTAGGATTAAGTGATCATCAAGGCGTAGCCTCTTTAATTGGTTTAATGCCAGACCCTGGTTCTTTCTGGTCTGAGGTTAAAGTAATAGAGCTTAAGTTGTGGGCCTTGTTAGCAGCTCAGGAGTTAGAGGCCGCTTTTGAAGTGGTTCAAGATGTAATCTATTATGTTAATCCTAAAAGTTCTTGGATGGTTAAATATCAGGCTCTAAAATTCTGTTTAGAGATGATGTTGGAAAACACTGTAGATAAAACCGTGACTCAATTATTGTTTGGTGAAGAGTTAAGTTACCAGGCCTGGTCTTTTGTAGAAGGTAAAGCAATATTTGATAATCAAGAATTGGGCGTGTCTATATTTAGTCAATCAATAAGGCATCAGTCCTTAATAGAAATATACAAACTTGCAAATGAAGTTAAATTGAAAGGGCTAAATTAATTGGGTTAATTTAATTGGGTTAATTTACCTTTTTAAATGAAAGTTATTTAAAAAGCATATAGTTGGATATAAAAAAGCACATAGAAATATGTGCTTTTTTATTATATTTATAGAGCAGAATAGTATTTATTCGTTCTATTCAGCTTATAACGTAAAACTAAAAATCATAGATTAAAGTTAACATGGTTTGAGTATCTGTCTTTTTAGTCCTTTCTGCTGGGTTGTCGTTATGACGATACTTATAAGTTGCTTTTAAGTTCATCTTCTCAGCTACTTTTACTTTGAAGCCAGTATTACTTTCAAGCTTTGTACTATTTTCACCTGAAGTTACCGATAGATCTTGAGTGAATTTTACTTGTTCATTGATTTTATGGCTAAAGTCCAATTTTGCTATACCAACAGTCTGTGAATCACTTTTAGTTCCTGCAGTACTATAATCTGTATTTTGATAACCTAAACCAATTTCACCATTTAAGAGAGTGTCTTTAGTTTTATATAAAGACTTACCTAAACCGATTGAGAAGGTGCTGTCTAAATCAATATCGGCAAATTTATTTTTCTCAAAACGCGCTCCTACAAAGCTGTAATAGCTTTTTTCAGCGTTGTAATAACGGTTTCCTTGTAAATCTACAATATAACGTTCTTCAGTTTGAGTGCCATCTTCAGATTTGTAATTACCTTCAATCAAAGATTTTAAAGTATAGTTTTGTTGGGTATATTTTAGTTTTAATGCACCATAAAAAGAGGTGTTCACTGTATTACCCGTGCTGTCGCTAAATCCTAATTCACCAGAACCAGAAATTCCGTTAGGAGTATCTGTATTGGCTTGAACGTTTATAGCTAGAGCAGTAATTGCCAGTGCAAATAATGATTTAATTGTTGCGTTTTTCATAATAACTCCTAGGAAGTTTAGCCGCTTGATTTTCAGGTTTTATAGTGGCCTGATTTAAAAGAAGTAGTGGATTTTAAAGAGAAAATTAAGAAACGCAACTTTTTGAGCATTTAAAATAAGTTAACTAGGGTAATTCTCTAGCTTTTAAAACATAAAATTTATAAGCAATTCACCCAATTAAACATACAATTTTGGTAAAATGCAGGTAATTTGATCACCCTTTAATACTTGAATGTATTGATTTAGTTGGAATAAAAATATATGAAACTTGATTTTTTAGATTTTGAACAACCTATTGCTGAGCTTGAAGCCAAAATTGATGAATTGCGTCACATGGATCGTGATGATAATAATCTTTTGCATGAAATTTCTTCTCTTGAAGATAAGAGCAAAAATCTAACGGAATCTATCTTTAAAAAGTTAACTGATGTCGAAATTGCTAAAGTGTCTCGTCATCCACAAAGACCATACGCTCTTGATTATATAAATGAAGTGTTTACAGATTTTAAGGAGTTGCACGGTGATAGAGCATTTGCGGATGATGAAGCTATTGTTGCTGGTATTGGGCGTTTAAACGGTCAGTCAGTTATGGTTATCACTCAAGAAAAAGGACGTGATACAAAAGAAAAAATTCGTAGAAATTTCGGGATGCCGCGTCCTGAAGGTTACAGAAAAGCATTACGTCTAATGAAAATGGCAGAGCGTTTTGGTTTGCCTGTTATTACATTTATAGATACTCCAGGTGCATACCCGGGTATTAATGCTGAAGAACGTGGTCAAAGTGAAGCAATTGCTCGTAACTTAATTGAAATGTCTGAACTTAAAGTACCTATTATTTGTACTGTAATTGGTGAAGGTGGTTCAGGTGGAGCATTGGCAATTGGGGTTGGGGATGTCACTATGATGTTGCAATACAGTACCTATTCTGTCATTTCTCCTGAAGGTTGTGCTTCAATTTTATGGAAAAATGCAGCCAATGCTGCAGATGCTGCTGAAGCTTTAGGTATTACGGCAAAACGATTAAAATCACTAGGATTGGTTGATGAAATCATCCCAGAACCACTAGGCGGGGCGCATCGCGATTATAAAGCTTCAGCTCAAAATGTAAAAAATGCCTTAGTTTCTCAGCTAAATGTTTTAAAAGTAAAGCCTATCGAAGAATTAGTTGCGGCACGTTATCAACGTTACATGGATTATGGTAACTTTGAATCGGCTTAACTGTCGCCATAAATTCACTCCTTTCTTTCACCTTTATTTTTAAATAGGGGTGAAAATGCTACCATCAGATTACGGTTCTGATTACTCTATTAACTCCTCGGTCATTAATTTTCTTTCTAGTGTTAATGATGGTGATATTGTCTTTGTTTCTTTTAGCGGTGGCTTGGATTCAACAGTTCTTTTGCATGCTATTAATGAAAATTTAATCAAATTATCTTTATCTACCAAGTTGGTAGCTATTTATGTTGATCATGGTCTTCAGTCAGATTCTAAAATATGGGCAAAGGATTGTGAGCAATTTTGTAAAGAGTTTTCTATTGACTTTGTAGGGTTGCAAATTAAAGTTGATTCAACCGCTCGTAAAGGAGTTGAAGCAGTTGCTAGAGCACTACGTTATCAGGCGATTTTAGACTATATAGATAGCTATTCTGTTGAATCCAAGCATTGTGTTTATTTATTAACGGGCCATCATCGTAAAGACCAGGCTGAAACGTTTTTATTAAACCTATTTAGAGGTGCCGGTGTAAATGGGCTTTCTTCAATGCCTATAAGCCGTAAGTTAATGACGAACAACGCGATTGAAGTCATTCACTCAAGGCCTATTCTGGATGTGCCTTATTCTGATATAGAGCAATATGCTGCCACTAATAACCTACGTTATGTGACAGATAAAACGAATTTTGAAACCATTTATAAGCGAAACATAGTTAGGCATAAGGTTTTACCTGAGCTTGAAAAAGTTTGGCCTCATGCCGAGACAACTCTTATTAGAGCAGCTCAAAATATGCAAGAAGCCGCCGTTCTATTAGATCTTTATGCTGAACAAGAATTAAAGAGTTACTCTCATAACACTCACTATTTAACAATTAAGCCTTTTATTGAAGAGTCTTGGATAAAGCAAAAAAATATTATTCGTTTTTGGTTAAAGTCATATTCACCACAAATTATTTTAAGCCACTCTCATTATCAGTGGATTGAAGATGCCATTAAGCAATTTGATGAAAGTCAAAACCATGGTTTTAGGTATGAGCTGCCAGGTGGATCTTTAAGGATTTATAAAAATAAACTGTATTTTCTTGAAAAAAACCCACAAAAATATTGCTATTATTTTGATAGTTTTGCTCAGATAATAAATACTGTTAAAAGTAATGATGATTTTTTTTATTCCTTCACTTTCAATAAGTTGTATTCACCTCTAAATATTAGTGTTAGAAATATTGAGAAGGCAGATAATTTAAAAAGAAAAAAATTAAAATTATTTTTTCAGAAAAATAATATTCCAATTTGGGAAAGATTGGTATGGCCTGTTTTAGAGGTTAATGGTGAGTTGGTTGCTGTGCTTGGATGTCCAAACTGTATTGCCAAAAATGAAGATGCAGCGTCAGGTATAAACAAGCAGACTACAATCAATATTTCTGAAGAGCAGTGTATGCAATGGATGGGCATAATTTAATGTACTATTCTTGAGTTGTTTTATATTTTTCATAAGTATTAGTTAGCTCATTGGCGAGCGAGTGAAAGTATAATTAATTCATTGCTGAAATGGGTGTATTAAGCTATAATTCCCTTCCATTCTGATACCTTCAATCGTAATTTCAAAACTTCAAAAAGTGTTTATTGATGACTAAATTTATTTTCGTAACAGGTGGTGTGGTTTCTTCTTTAGGAAAAGGCATTGCAGCGGCTTCTTTGGGAGCATTGTTAGAGGCTCGAGGCCTAAAGGTTAGCATGCTAAAAATGGATCCGTATATTAACGTTGATCCAGGAACCATGAGCCCTTTACAGCACGGTGAAGTATTTGTTACTGACGATGGTGCCGAAACCGATTTGGACTTGGGCCATTATGAGCGTTTTGTTCAACGTAACTTTACTCGTAGAAATAGTTTTTCTACAGGCCAGGTGTATGAGACGGTTATTCGTAATGAACGTCGTGGTGATTATCTGGGTGGAACCGTTCAAGTTATTCCCCATATTACTGATGAAATTAAAAAACGTATTCAAAAAGCAGCCTCAGGGTTTGATGTTGTCTTGGTTGAAGTAGGTGGTACTGTTGGTGATATTGAGTCACTGCCTTTCTTAGAAGCCATTCGTCAGTTAAGTATTGAAGTAGGGCGCGATAGAGCAATGTTTATGCATTTAACATTGCTACCTTATATTGCCGTGGCTGGAGAAGTTAAAACTAAGCCAACTCAACATTCTGTAAAAGAGCTACGTTCTATTGGTATTCAGCCAGATGTATTAATTTGTCGTTCTGAAATGGCTTTAGAAGAGAGTGAAAAGCGTAAAATTGCTTTATTCACCAACGTTGAGGAGAGGGCGGTTATAAGCTCTTTAGACGCGGATACTATCTATGCCGTTCCGAGAATGTTACATGAGCAAGGTCTTGATGAGTTAGTTGTTAAAAGACTTGGAATCGAGGCTAAGCCTGTTAATCTATCTGATTGGGATGAAGTTGTTAATGCTCAGTTAAATCCAGATAAAACTGTTGAAATTGCAATGGTCGGTAAATATGTCGATTTAACAGAAGCGTACAAATCATTAATTGAATCATTGATCCATGCTGGAATTCATACTAATACTCGAGTCAATATTGATTATATTGATTCTGAATCTTTAGAAACCGATGGAATAGATGTACTTAAAAATAAAGATGCTATATTGGTTCCAGGTGGATTTGGCGAACGTGGTGTTGAAGGTAAAATTTTAGCTATTCAATATGCTCGTGAGAATAAAATCCCTTATCTAGGTATTTGCCTAGGTATGCAGATGGCCGTGGTTGAGTTTGCCCGAAACGTTGCTGGTTTAAAGGATGCTCATAGTAGTGAACTTAACGCCAATACTCCACACCCAGTTGTAGCACTTATTACAGAATGGACTGATGAAAACGGTGTTAAAGTTGAAAGAACTGAAGATGCTGATTTAGGTGGTACCATGCGTCTAGGCGGTCAAAACTGTGTTTTAACGCTAGATTCAAAGCTGCGTGAGGTTTATGGTTCTGAGGTAATCCGCGAAAGACATAGACATCGCTATGAGGTAAATGATGGTTACGTTCCAAAGTTGGAAGAGGCAGGTCTAATCATTTCTGGACGTTCTGAGGATGGTAACTTAGTTGAAACAATTGAAGTAGCTGATCATCCATGGTTTATTGCATGTCAATTCCATCCAGAATTTACCTCAACACCAAGAAATGGACATCCACTATTCACAGCGTTTGTTCAAGCAGCTAATGCTTATAAAGCAAAAGGTTAATATAAATGAATTTATGTGGTTACAACGTTGGTATTGACCAGCCGTTTTTTTTGATTGCAGGTCCTTGTGTTATAGAGTCTGAACAGTTGGCAATTGATACTGCGGGTCAACTAAAAGAGATGACTGAATCATTAGGGATTCCTTTTATCTATAAATCTTCATATGACAAAGCAAACCGTTCTTCAACTAAAAGTTTTAGAGGTTTAGGGGTAGAGGAAGGTTTACGAATTTTACAAAAAGTCAAAGATGAAATTGGCGTGCCTGTTTTAACCGATGTACATGAAGATACGCCTTTAGACGAGGTAGCTTCTGTTGTGGATGTAATGCAGACTCCTGCATTTTTGGTTCGACAAACTAACTTTATTCAAAATGTTTGCCGCCAAGGTATTCCTGTAAATATCAAAAAAGGTCAATTTCAAGCACCTTGGGATATGGACCAAGTGGTCGCTAAAGCACATGAGGTGGGTAATGAAAACATCATGGTTTGTGATCGTGGTACTTCATTTGGATATAATACTTTAGTATCTGATATGCGTGGATTGGCTTCTATGAGATCAACGGGTTGTCCTGTTGTTTTTGATGCGACTCATTCAGTACAGCAACCTGGTGGGCAAGGTACAACTTCTGGCGGACAAAGAGAGATGGTGCCTGTTTTAGCTAGAGCTGCAATTGCAGCAGGTGTTTCAGGTGTATTTATGGAAACTCACCCAGACCCAGCAAATGCCTTGAGTGATGGACCAAATATGTGGCCAATTGGCAACCTTAAGCCGCTACTAGAAACGCTAAAAATGTTAGATGATACTGTGAAGAAACAAGGTTTTATTGAAAACAGTTTGTTAGGTTATTAGACAAATAAGATTGTCATTTAGTCGTCACATAAGAATTTTATAATAAACAAGATTACATAGAAATTTAAAAAGAAGTAGGAAGTTAGAATGTCATTAATTAAAGATATTAAAGCACGTCAAGTTATTGATTCGCGTGGTAACCCAACCGTAGAAGCAGATGTTATTTTAGAAGATGGATCTATGGGGCGTGGTATTTCACCTTCTGGTGCATCTACAGGCTCTCGTGAAGCGATTGAGTTACGTGATGGAGATAAGTCTAAATTTGGTGGTAAAGGCGTTCTAACTGCCGTTAATAATATCAATACTGAAATTAAAGACGCTTTAGTTGGTAAAGATGCAACCAATCAAGCTGCTATTGATGGAATCATGATTGAATTAGATGGTACTCACAATAAAGCACGTCTAGGTGCAAATGCCATTCTTGCCGTTTCTATTGCTACAGCACAAGCAGCAGCTAAATCAAAAGGTTTGCCTTTATACGCTTACCTAAAAACAGATACTTATAAAATGCCTGTACCAATGATGAATATTATCAATGGTGGTGAACACGCAGATAACTCTGTTGATTTCCAAGAATTCATGATTATGCCAGTTGGTGCCCCAACTATGTCAGAAGCGATTCGCTACGGTGCTGAAGTTTTCCATGCACTTAAAAAAGTATTGCATGATAAAGGTTATAACACAGCAGTTGGTGATGAGGGTGGATTTGCTCCTGACCTTAAATCTAATGAAGAAGCATTAACGGTAATTCTAGAAGCAATTGAAATCGCTGGATATAAAGCTGGTGAAGATATTATGATTGCTATGGATGCAGCTTCATCTGAATTATATAAAGATGGTATGTATACTTTAGGTTCAGAAAATAAAACATTAACCTCAGAAGAGATGGTTGATCTATTATCTAGCTGGGTTGATAAATACCCAATTATTTCAATTGAAGATGGTTTAGATGAATCTGACTGGGATGGTTTTAAATACCAAACTGAAAAAGACGGACACCGTTTACAGATTGTTGGTGATGATTTGTTTGTTACTAACCCAAAAATCCTTGCTGAAGGGATTGAAAAGGGAATCGCTAACTCAATCTTAATTAAAATCAACCAGATTGGTACTCTAACAGAAACTTTTGAAGCTATCGCTATGGCTAAAAAAGCGGGTTATACAGCAGTTGTATCTCACCGTTCTGGTGAAACTGAAGATACTGTAATTGCTGATATTGCCGTTGCAACAGGTTGTGGTCAAATCAAAACTGGTTCTTTATCACGTACTGACCGTATCGCTAAATACAATCAATTGATTCGTATTGAAGAAGCCTTAGGTGCAGAAGCAGTTTACCCTGGTAAAGATGCATTCTACAATCTTAAGTAATTACAATTTACCAGGCCTGGCAATGTGAAAAAACTTTATCTTGCATTTGCTATCCTGATTGTAATATTACAAGTTCGTCTCTTGTCCTCCCATGGGGGGCTTGGCGAACTTTTTTCGTTACAGGAGCAGCTAAAAACGCTTGAAAATTCATTAGAAGAACAGCGTCTTATTAATGCTAAGTTAGCTGAAGAGGTGAAGTCTTTACAGTCCAGTCCTAAATCTATTGAAACATTAGCAAGACAAAACTTGGGGATGGTTAAAAAAGATGAGGTATTTATAAAGGTGATAGAGCTAAAACCAGATAAAGTTTTAGAAAGTCAGCCTGCCTCTGAAAAAGAAAAGATTGAATTAGATAAAACGAATTCATCTCAAGAATGAGTATGAATAATTATTGCGGTTTTATAGTTAATTTTTTTAATCTATCAATTTGACTATCTATTACTGGGCTTTTAGCAAAATGTTAACTGCACCAGTGCCACCTTGCTTTTCAGGCGTACTTGCAAAAGCAATGACATTTTTAGTTTTACGTAAGATAAGATTTACCAGGTTCTTTAGAGCTGGAAACTCTTCGTGTGAGTTGTAACCTTTGCCATGAATAATTCTAATATTACGACTTTTATCAGAATAGGCTTGGTTTAAAAAATCTATGATTTCAATTTCTGCTTCTTCAATAGTTAAGCCATGCAAGTCTAGACAATGTTGTATAGATAATTCACCTTTTTTTAGCTTGTTAAGCTCTTGTATTCTAACGCCTTTTTGGTGGTAAATTAGACTCTCAAATGCTGTGACTTTCGCAACCTGTTTACCCTTAAATAAATTAGGCATTATTGATTGTGGTGAGTTTTTTGGTTGGTGCTTGTGTTTGTTTCGTACACGTTGAATGATTTCTGACTCTGATGTTTTTTTAGCTCCATAATCAGTTTTTTGTGTCCTCTTACTTTCAGCTAGAGGCACAACATCTAACATGGCTTCTAGAAACAGGTTTTTATCTTTTTCTTGCATCATTATGGCTATATAATTGGGCAAGCTATTTGGGTAACAAGTAACCAGATAGCTTTTGTTGTGAATTGATTATGATTTTTCCATTTATTTAAAGGTATTGTACATTATGAAAATCCTACTCTCTAATGATGATGGATATTTTGCCCCAGGCATACAAACTGTTTTTAAAATGGTTAAAGAAAATCTTCAATATACTCGATTAGATATTGTAGCTCCAGAACGCAACAGAAGTGCGGCTAGTAATTCATTAACTCTTCTTGAGCCCCTACGAATGAGTCTTCATTCTAGCTTAAGTGATGATCCAAAAAGTCATGTTTATAGCGTCAATGGAACACCTACCGATTGTGTGCATTTAGGCATGAATGGTGGTTTAGGTTATCAACCAGACATTGTTTTATCAGGAATTAATGCTGGAGCTAATATGGGTGATGATGTCCTTTATTCAGGTACTGTCGCCGCGGCTACTGAAGGCCGTTTTTTAGGTAAGCCATCTATTGCAATCTCTCTTTGTGGTGATCAATATTTTGATACTGCTGCAAGCGTATTACTTAATATAATCAATGAGTTGCCAAAATTATCTTTAACGCCTGATACGATTATTAATATCAATGTGCCAGATATTCCATTAGAGCAGTTAAAAGGTATTAAAGTAACTCGATTAGGTAAAAGGCATATCTCTGAACCTGTAGTGAAAGAAACGGACCCTAGAGGTTTGCCAATATTTTGGATAGGGCCTGCAGGTTCAGCTGCTGATGCAGGTGAAGGAACCGATTTTTACGCCGTTGAACAAGGTTATGCCTCTATTACTCCTCTTAAAATTGATTTAACTCACTATGAAATGATGGAGAGGATGCACGCATGGGAAAAAGGGTTGAGTATTGTTTAGTCTTTTTAATGCTTTATTAAATGATTTGTTGTTTTTAGCTTGTTCGACATGAAATATAAAAATTCAGCCTTTGAGGCCTATCAAGGAGTTGGCATGACTTCGCAGCGAACGCGCAATCGTTTGGTTGAGCGTTTGGTTGAAAAGGGTGTGAGTGATGGCCCTGTTCTTGACGCTATGAGAGCCGTTCCACGCCACTTGTTTATTGATGAAGCAATGGCCTCTAGATCTTATGAAGACACTGCTTTACCGATAGGTTATGGTCAAACCATTTCTCAACCTTGGGTTGTTGCCAAAATGACACAGTGGCTATTAGAAACACATCAACCAATCAAAAAAGTTTTAGAAATTGGAACGGGTTCAGGATATCAAACCGCTATACTCTCTATGTTGGTTGAAAAAGTTTATAGCGTTGAACGTATACAACCTCTTTCGGAAAGGGCTCAATTAACGCTCAATAAACTTGAGTTAGATAACGTTGAGTTCGCATTAAGTGATGGGCATTGGGGATGGGCTGAAAAAGCTCCATTTGATGCTATTATTTCAGCGGCTTCACCTGCAGAATTACCTTTAGAACTTATAAATCAATTAAAAATGGGTGGTCGTTTAGTAATGCCAATTGGTGAGTCTAAGCAGCTACTTTATGGTTTTGTTAAAACACCAGAGGGCGTGACCAAAACCTGCCTAGGAGAAGTTATGTTTGTTCCCATGAAGCAAGGGGTTGAGAATTGAAGATTTTTACACCCCTTTATGATTTAGCCATTAAATGGTCGAAACATGAGCATGCTCCAAAATATTTATGTGGATTGAGTTTTGCTGAATCTTCTTTTTTCCCAATTCCGCCTGATGTCATGCTTATGCCAATGAGTTTGGCTAAACCGCAAAAAGCGATTTATTTTGCCTGGTTAACCACGTTGTTCTCTTTATTAGGTGGCGTGGTTGGTTATTTAGTTGGTTATTTAGCTATGGATTTGTTGATGCCGACAATTGAGTCATTAGGGTATGCTGCTAAAGTTGAAGAAGTAAATAAATGGTTTGCAGAGTATGGTGTGTGGATTGTTTTTGCAGCAGGTTTTAGTCCTATACCTTATAAGCTTTTTACACTCAGTGCTGGAGCCAGTTCAATGGCTTTTATTCCTTTTGTTATAGCCTCATTTTTTGGTCGTGGTGCACGTTTCTTTTTAGTAGCTACTTTAATGAAGTGGGGTGGCCAAAAATTTGAAACAAGTATTCGAAAATGGGTTGACTGGATTGGTTGGACCTTAGTACTATTGATTATAGTTTATATTGGTTTCAAAACGTTTGCTTCAGATTAAATATAAAAGCGTTTTATTTAAGTTTCCATTAATTTTAATCTTTTTAAAGTAGTGTAAAAAAATAGAATTTAAATATGCCTTTTATTTATTCACAAACAGCACAAAAAATTATTCTTTTAGGTTCTTTTAGTGTTTTATTGAGTGCCTGTTCTTCGCCACTTAAATATGAGCCAAGAGAGTATAGTTCTTCAGCTAATAATCAATCTATTAGCCCAAATACAGGCAGTTGTCGTTCTCCTTATGTTGTTAGCTCAGGAGATACCTTAAGTGGTATTTCAAGAGAGTGCGGCGTTAATATGCAAGCGATAGCAAAGTTAAATGACTTGTTGCCACCATATATTATCTATGTAAAACAAGAGTTAATTTTGCCAATTAAGCAAAATGAAGATTACAAAAAAAGTGAAGCTCGATCTTCTCAAAACAAAGTAACAACACAAAAAACGGCTACAAACACTTCAGTTAGAAATATCGAGCAAAAAAACACGGCGAATAAAGCAGTAGCGAACACGTCAACTAATAGAGCTTCTACTACAGCGTCCAAAAAAGTAGTTAATACCTCAAAAACATCTCGTCAGGTTACCGCCAAAGCGATAGATCGCTCAGACAAGAAAAAAACAAGCACCAAATCCAGAGCTTGGCAATGGCCGATGCATAAAGGTCTTTCTTATAAATATTTAAGAGACCATGCTGGTTTGTCCGTTTTAGAAATCTATGGCGTTCCAGGTCAAAAGGTTAAAGCCGTTGCACCTGGAAAAGTAGTTTATGCCGGCAATGGCATTATTAATTATGGTTGGATGCTGGTTATAAAACACGATAATGACTATATGTCGATTTATGCTCACAATAGTGCTTTACTTGTAAAAGAGGGGGAAACGGTAAAAGCGGGTGAAACTGTTGCAACTATGGGAGCAACAGGTAATACAAAAGTACCAAAGCTTTACCTTGAGGCAAGATACCAAGGTAGAAAAATTGATATTAAAAAGATTTTAAAACCTTAGTTGTTTTTTATTTTAAGAGAATGTCTGTTTAGCTTTATTGCATGATTAAGGCTAATACAATATCTCTATCTTCAGTGGTCAATACATTATAAGTTCTACAAGCTGCATCGTTAGCCATAACTTCTAATCCCACACCTTTTGATACACAATAAGCAAAAAAATTAGGTTCAGGAAATGTTTGTTTATCTCCGGTTCCTAAAACAATGACCTCTGGCTTTTCTTCAAAAAGCATATCTAATAGTTCTGTTGAGAGTTCTTCAATTGCCTTGCAAGGCCAGTTATCTTCAACTTTAGTTTGGGTTAAATAGCAACTTTGGGTTAATTCTAAGTTATTTACTTTTACCAGGCCTGGTTCGTAGCGTTTTACAGCATAAACATTTGAGTCTCTGTGTTCAGTAAATTTCATCTATTTTGTCCATTTAATGTTGCTCAATAATGAAACTAATTATAGCGAATTGTTTGCAGCTAAGTTGGAATGATACTCTCTGAGTACTAAATTATAAAAATGTGAGTGACGTGGGGTGCAATTTTATATTCATTTTTTATCAATTAACATTAAGCTATATCCCTAAAATTGGTGATTTATAGACGATTTTCAATTGACGAAAAAAATGGATGCTGTATCATTATTGCTTTACTTATTTTCCTCTCAAAAATCAGAAATCTAACACCTTAAATACAGAGCTAGAAAGAGTTCTTGGGTGAATTAATATTGTCTTTTGGCACTTAATTTTATAGTTAGATGACGTTGAGACCTTGATAGAAGGCATACATTCGTGGCAGACGATTTTCAAAGAATAAACAGACTACCTCCTTATGTTTTTAACATTGTTGGCGAGCTCAAGGCTGAAGCACGTCGCAGAGGAGAGGATATTATTGATTTTGGTATGGGAAATCCAGACCAAGACACGCCTAAACATATCGTTGATAAATTAATTGAAGTAGTGCAAAGAGAAGGCACGCATCGTTATTCTGTATCGCAAGGTATCCCTCGTTTACGTAAAGCTATTTGTAATTGGTATAAAACAAAGTTTGATGTTGATTTAGACTATGAAACCGAAGCGGTTGTTACCATTGGTTCAAAAGAAGGTTTAGCACATTTAGCTCTTGCAACGGTAGATAAAGGTGATACGGTTCTTGTTCCTAATCCAGCTTACCCAATTCATCCATATGGTTTTGTGATTGCGGGTGCGGATATTCGTCACGTTAAAATGACACCAGATACCTGCTTTTTTGATGAGCTAGAAAAAGCCATTAAAGAGTCATGGCCAAAGCCGAAAATGTTAGTGCTTAACTTTCCAGGTAATCCAACTACACAAACGGTTGAGCTAGATTTCTTTGAAAAAGTGGTTGCCATTGCTAAAGAGCATAATATCTGGGTTATTCATGATTTAGCATACGCAGATATTGCCTTTGATGGATATAAAGCACCTTCCATTATGCAGGTTGAAGGAGCTAAGGATATTGCGGTTGAGTTTTATACTTTATCAAAAAGCTACAATATGCCAGGCTGGCGTGTAGGTTTTATGGTGGGTAACAAAACGTTGGTTAATGCTTTAAAACGTATGAAATCGTATTTAGATTATGGAACCTTTACGCCAATTCAGGTTGCTGCCATTGCTGCTTTAGAAGGGCCGCAAGAGTGTGTACAAGAAATTTCAGATATGTACAAATCTCGCCGTGATGTTTTGTGCCAAGGTTTAAATTCAATCGGTTGGAAAGTAGAACCACCAAAAGCCACTATGTTTGTTTGGGCTCCAATTCCTGATGAATACAAAGCAATGGGTTCAATTGAATTTTCTAAAAAGCTTCTTCAAGAAGCTAAAGTTGCGGTTTCACCAGGTATCGGATTTGGTGATTATGGTGATGATCACGTACGTTTTGGTTTAATTGAAAACGAACACAGAACTCGTCAAGCCATTCGTGGTATTCGCGATATGTTTAGAAATGATGGCTTAATCAATCAAGATTAGTTAATGTCGTTGGTCAATTTAATGGGTTAAATTATTTAACTCAATTAATTAATGAAAAGATTACACATAAAGAATAATCGTTAGGAAAGAAAAAGAATGAAGACTGTTAAAGTAGGGTTGCTCGGATTAGGTACTGTTGGTGGTGGAACGGTTGATATTTTAACCAACACTATGCCTGAGATTGAAAGACGCCTTGGTCAAAAAATTGAAGTAACGATTATTGCCGTACGTGATTTAAATCGCTCTCGTCCTGTTGATACAACCGGCATTATTATGACTGACAACACAGAAGACGTTGTTAATCATCCTGATGTGGATATTGTAGTTGAATTAATGGGTGGAACAGGCCTGGCAAAAACCTTACTTGAAACAGCCATTAAAAATGGTAAACACATTGTGACAGCAAACAAAGCACTGATTGCCGAACACGGCAATGCTATTTTTGCATTAGCAAAAGAGCACAATGTGATTGTGAGCTATGAAGCGGCTGTTGCAGGTGGAATCCCTGTTATTAAAGCTGTTCGTGAAGGTTTGGCAGCTAATAAAATTGAGTGGGTCGCTGGTATTATTAATGGTACTGGTAATTACATTCTCACTGAGATGAAAAAACCAGGAGCGGATTTTGCCAAGGTATTAAAAGTGGCTCAAGAACTTGGTTATGCAGAAGCAGATCCTACTTTTGATGTTGAAGGTATTGATGCCGCTCATAAGTTAACTATCTTAGCGTCTATCGCATTTGGTATAGAGTTACAGTTTAATAAAGTCTATACAGAAGGGATTAGCAAGATTTCTGCTGATGATATTCGTTTTGCTCAACAGTTAGGTTATGAAATTAAACATTTAGGTGTGGCAAGTAGAGCTGATAATGGTTTTTCTTTACGTGTTCACCCAACTTTAGTTCCAAAAGAAGTATTGATTGCTAATGTAAATGGCGTAATGAATGCGGTAATGGCAAAAGGTAATCATGTTGGACCTACTATGTATTATGGTCCAGGTGCGGGAGCTGGCCCAACAGCTAGCTCAGTGGTTGCTGATATTATTGATATTATTCGTTGGCAAGATCAGCCACAACAAGATCAAGTACCTGCTTTAGGGTTTATTTCTGAACAGCTTGAATCTGCTCCTGTGGTTTCTATTGATGAAATAACGACCTCATATTACATTCGTTGTTTTGCTAAAGATCATTCAGGTGTTTTAGCTCGAGTTAGTTCTATTTTTGCAGAGTTTGATATAAGTATTGAACAGATGTTACAAGAACCATCGGCTGAAAAACCTGAAGATGCAACCTTAGTTATTATCACTAATACGGTTAAAGAAGCCATAATGAATAAAGCCTTATCTGCTTTAGCGGCATCAGATGATATTGCTGGTGAAATTCAGAGAATAAGAGTAGAAACCTTAGATTAATCAACTGGTTAATAGATATTTGTTTGTATGAATCTATGTTTTAAAAGTCGGGCTTGCCCGGCTTTTTTATTGCACAATAAAGGAGAAAACCATTGGCACAAGCTCTAACCCTATGGGCTCCGAATTTACTGAATAGTTTGAGAGTAAAAGAAGCACAAGAGGCACTTGAAAAAATATCGTTACCAGGCCTGCAAACTTTATTGGCGAAAGGTGATTTTTTTCAATCTAAACCCCAAAGCTTTCACCAGCAAGCAAGTTATCTATTTCATCAAACTGAGTGTTTGCCTATAGCGGCTACTCAGGCATCAATAGAATTAAACAGTTTTGATGCTTCTCATTTTTGGATTAGTGTTGATCCTGTGCAGATGATTCCTGATAGAGATACCTTGGTATTAATACCTGGTAAGAGCTTGCAAATAACTGAAGATGAGTCCAAACAGCTTTTAACTGCTTTTAATGAGCATTTTGCCGAAGATGGTGTGCAACTTGTTTGGGCAAATACACATCACTGGTATTTATCGATTGTTCAAGCGGTTGATTTGCATACCACTGAGTTAGAAAAGGTATCTTATCAATCGGTTAATCCATATTACCCAACTGGTAATGCGGCACAGTATTGGCGACAGCTATTAAATGAAACACAAATGTTGTTTTATACTCACCCTGTTAATGAGGCCAGAAGAGAGCAGGGTTTACCTGAAATCAACAGTGTTTGGGTTTGGGGTGAAGGTAAAATTGATTTTTCTAAATTAAATATAAGGCAAGATGCGGCAATTTGGTCAGACGAACCTTACTTACAAGGTATGGCTAAATTAACTCAAGCTCAAGCTATGGGTTTTGTTCCAAATTACCAGGCCTGGCTAAATCAGCTTGAACCTCTAGAAGATAAAGCTCAATCAATCACAAAACATTTAGTTCATTTAGATCAGGTTGCAGAAAATTTAGAATATTTGCAGATGTCTGAGTGGATTGAATTGCTTGAGCAATTGGAAACACAATGGTTTGCTCCTTTAGTGCAAGCATTAAAAGAGGGAAGTATTGATTCATTATTGTTGGATCTTGGTCAAGAAAGCCGAGTACACCTAAAACCAAGCCATTTAAAACGTTTTTGGCGTTTTAAGAAAAAACTATCCTAAGGAACCACTGGAACCACTGGCACCACTGATCCAAATAGAGTTTCCCCAAAGTCAGTGAATTAATTTGAATGAAATGATTTTTTAGCCATTTTTGCTCGTTTATGATCTCGTGCAAAGCTCTCATACTCTTTTACAAAATAGAGTGGGAAAAACAGAGTAAATTTCGAGTATAATTCCGGCTAATTAAATTATTTAGAATCCATATAAATAGGTTTGTTATGAAATTTATTGAAACCCGTGGCAATGATGGCCAAAGACCGACTTCAATTACGTTTGCCCAGGCAATCTTAAGCCCAATGTCTTCATTTGGCGGCATCTATTCACCAGAAAGCTTGCCATCATTTGATTTAGATTTTATACAGTCACATATTGATTCTGGTTACAAAAAATTGGCTAAAGATATTTTAGCGATGTTTGAAGTCGATATTGATGAAGCGGTGATTGATGAAGCTTTGAGTTTATATGATAAATTTGACGATCCAAGCAATCCTGTGCCGGTTGAAAAAGTGTATGACGATTTATATGTCAGCGAGCTATTTCACGGACCAACACGTGCTTTTAAAGATATGGCACTTCAACCTTTTGGTTCAGTATTGTCTGCCGTGGCAGAACAGCGTAATGAAAAATATTTAATTTTAGCTGCAACCAGTGGCGATACTGGGCCTGCAGCATTAGAGACATTTAAAAACCGTAACAATGTTCAAGTTGCCTGTATGTATCCCGATGGTGGAACCTCAGACGTTCAGCGTTTGCAAATGGTAACTGAAGATGCATCTAACCTTAAGGTTATAGGTATTCATGGTGATTTTGATGATGCTCAATCGGCATTAAAAATGTTGTTAACTTCTGATGCCTTTGCAGCTTCATTAAAAGAGCACAATATCTCTTTATCAGCGGCAAACTCAGTAAACTTTGGGCGCATTATTTTTCAAACCATTTATCACGTTTATAGTTACTTAGAGCTTGTTCGTCAAGGTGCTATTAACCTGGGTGATAAGGTTTACCTAAACGTTCCAAGCGGAAACTTTGGTAATGCATTAGGTGGCTATTACGCTTATAAAATGGGTTTGCCTGTTGAGCAAATTCATATTGCTTCAAACAATAATAATGTTTTAACTAAGTTTATTACAACCGGTGAATATGACCTACGTGATGTGTCTGTGATTCCGACTACATCACCGGCTATGGATATTCTTAAGTCTTCAAATATTGAACGCATTTTATTTGATTTATTAGGTGCAGAACGTACTAAAGAGCTTATGCTTCAATTAGATAGCGATAAGTTCTACAAGATTAATGCAGATGAATTAGCTAAGGTGCAGGAGATTTTTGCGGCAGATTTTTGTACCGATGAAGAAGGGCTTGATTACATTAAACAAGCGTTTTCTGTTGGTTATTTAATGTGTCCTCATACCGCAACCTGTTTTAAAGCTTATGATACTTGCCGTAAAGATAAGAGTATTAAAACGATTGCCTATGCAACGGCTGAGTGGACTAAGTTTTCTCCGATTATTGCCTTTGCATTAACAGGTGAAAAGTTTGATAAAGACATCGATGCTCTAAAAATGATTGCTGAAAAAGCCAATGTTAAAATGCCAGCACAGATTGCTGAGCTTTTTGATAAACCGATCGCTCAACCTACGGTTATTGATAAAACCGCTATTGAGTCTGAGATTTTAAGTTTTTTGAGTTAATCTCGTTAGTAACCTCTGTCTAAACTGTCTTGTCTCTTTAAATATCAATTTACCAGGCCTGGTAAATTGATATTAACATCTTGAAATTAATATATTATTTGTAATTGAAGTTATTGATAACTAATTATTACTGCATTGATTGAATGCGTAATTGAAGAGATGTTCTGCCTGCAAAATTATTTAAGCTTGGTTGATAACTGCACTGCACTTTATCGCCGACAATAAATGGAGTAGGTTCTTCTGAAGACTGTTTAGCATTAAAATAAATAGCCTGAAACATAGCTCCTGTTTTCGTTTTTAACTTACAAGATAAATGGGTTTTGGTTTGCCCAACCTCACGCACTTGTACAATCGTAAATTCTCCAAAAAACATAGGCTTAGGCCATTCTCTTCCAAATGGTTCAAGTGCATTTATTTCTTCAATAAGTGTTGGAGTAAGTTGCCAATCTTCTAGTTCACCATCGGTTTCAATAATGGGTACAGGTGCATTATCACCCAATTGAATTTTTACCGCTTGTTCAAATAACTCACTAAATTCTGGGTAGCTATCTATTTCAATCATGCAGCCAGCGGCACCTTTATGCCCACCCATTGAGAGAAATAATCCCTCTTTTTGATCAGCCATCCATTGAAATGCTTTACGTAAATCAATATCGGGAACAACGCCACGTGCACTGCCTGCTAAAGTTCCATCTTCAAGATCTGTCATTGCCACGGTTGGTACACCATAAAGTTCACCGATACGAGAGGCAATAATGCCTTGTATTCCGGCATTTCCAGACAATTTAAGTGTCATAGAGTAGGTATCATCACGGTACTTATTTTTGGCTTGTTGCTGAGCTTGTTGCAGCATAACTTCTTGCTGGGCTCGTCGGTTTTGATTGTCTGTATCCAATTGCTGTAAAAAATGGCTAGCTAGTTCAACATTTGGAGCCGTTAAAAAGTTAAATGCCGTTGTAACATCGCTCACTCGGCTAGCGGCATTAATTCTGGTAGCAACCTGAAAACCTAAAAATTCTGCATCAAATGGTAAGCCTTGATTGTCATTTAATTCTTTTAGAGCCTGCCAGGCAGGTGATTGGAAAAGGTTAATAAGCTGCAGTCCCGCATGCACAATAGCACGATTATTAGGGCTTTTAAGGCTTACGCTATCGGCTACAGTACCTAATGCAATATTTAAAGCCAGGTACTTTAAAGACGGGCTGTTTTTATCAATTAGATTTTTTTGAATAAGTGCCTGTCTGACCTGAGTCATCACTAAAAAAATTACAAAACAGCCAGCAACCGTTTTATCGTAATTACAGCCTTCTTGTTGAGGATTTACCGTGCAGATGGCACTTTTAGGCACACCGTCTTGTGGAATTTGATGATGATCTGTTACACAAACTTCAATACCATGTGATTTAAGTGTGGCAATTCTGGCTTCGTCACTTGATCCTTGGTCAGCGGAGATGACCAAGGCAACAGGTTCTTTAATTGCTAAGATTCGTTTAACCACATCTTCAGTTATGCCGTAGCCTGTTTTACGATCACCAATTACATGCTTTATGCGTGATTTTGGTAATCCAAAGTAGTCACAGAGCGCGGTAGTGGCAACCCAAGCAGAAGTTACTCCATCAGTGTCGTAATCTGTTGCTAATACAATTAAGCCATCGGATTGAATCGCTTTAACAATAATCTCAGCTGCAAGATCAATATTTTTTAGAGCAGAAGGGTGTTGTATGTGTTTTAATTTTGGAAAAATAATTTCATCTAACTGTTCAGTTTGGTCAGTTCTATTTGCGACCAATTTGGCTTGAAAGTCAGATAACCCTAAAGATTTAGCAACAGAGAAGACTGGATCAGAAGGGGTTCGTTGGACAATTTTTGGGTGTTTAATCATAAAAGGATTTTAACAGAATGCACAATTGTATTGGTGTCTATCTACACGGTTTTTTAAGTAGCGGAAAGAGTGAAAAAGGGCAATGGTTAGTGAATCAAGTACGTTTAGAGCAACAACAAAGCTCAGAAGTTGTTTTTTCAAAATTCATTACCGTGACTTACCCAATAAAATCGGTAGCAGAAAGCATTAATGCCATTGAGAAAATCATTATTCAGCATAAAGATAAGCTAGCCAAAATCATACTCCTGGGTTCATCTATGGGAGGTTATTACGCCCAATATTTTGCTGATAAATATCAGCTGCCTTATGTCATGATTAACCCTGCTCTTAATCCTGTACCGTTGTTTATACAAAACCAAGGTGAGCATATTAATCCTTCAACAGGTGAGCATGTTTGTATTGATAACGCTTATATTCAGGATATACAAAAATATGATATTGAATCATTAAATCCAAATTTACCAGGCCTGTTATTAATTGATATTGATGACGAAGTAATTGATGTAGATTTTGCAATTCAACGCTATAAAAAAATAGAACAAAATCAAGGAAGTTTATCTAAGATTGTCGTATATTCTGGCGGAGATCATCGCTTTATTCATATGGATGATGCTTGGTTAAAGATAAAAGAATTTGTGAAGAGTTTACCTTAATGCGGTAGTTATATTGTGGTTGTTATGTTGTGATGGTTAAATGATTCAGATTTAATCCTCTAACTCCAGCTATCAAAAACTTTACCTAGTGATTGATCAACGTTATTTTGCACTTCAAGTACTTTCATTAAGGCCAGCATTTGATTTTTAGTTCCCGTTAATCCAATTAAATTCGTTTCAAGAGAATTATTGTTTAAATGACTGTTGTTTAAGGCACTGTAATTGGGTTCTGGGTAACTGGTTGTGCTTTTAATTGTTTGATTTTGTTCAACAAGTGAATGGTTTATTGATTGGCTAATAGTATTAATTTTGTTTGCCCCTTGTGTCAGGGCATTGCTAGCAATTAGCGATGTATTTAATGGGGAAATTTGCATTTCTAACATTCCTAAAAATTATTAACCTGATACGACAATATTAAACTGACTTATTATCTTTATTTACTTCATAAGGATCATTGGTTTTTATGGTGTATTTTATAAAAATATTCCCCAATCTTTCACTGCCTTCGCGATCAATGACAATGCTCATATCCTCATCTTGCCAGGTATAACTTAAATATGAGAGCCCACCGCCAGAGTTTTTGCGTTTGATATAAGTTGGCTTACCTAATTCTGTTATCAAACTCATTGCGATATCCTGAGTTTGAATGGCACTTGTCTTGTTATTCACTTCTAAAGAATAAGGGCGATAGAGTCTTTTTACTGAAGTGACTTTCCCTGCATGGTTATATCTAAAAGTAATATAGTAACTGTCTCGTAAAATCGTCCAAGGATAGAATTTATCAATGTTACGCTGTCTTACAGTCGTTTGGGCCTGTAAAAATCCACCTATATCCCATAGTTGCTCCCTTACTTTATTAAGATCAGCATCAATGAGTTTTAATCCTAAAAACTTTGTATCTTTAAGAGGTTTAGTCTTTTCTATATTTAAACCATTAGGTTCGGTTTCGGCATAGCTTTTTACGGAGAAGAGTAGAGAAGCACTCAAAACAAAACATAAACTTAAAAACAAGATAATTTGATTTAACAAAAATTGTTTTTTTAAAATTAGGGTGTAATGGTTTTTCATTATCTGCAAATCCAAATAAATCGCTAGTAAAAACAACTTAATTAATGAAGAAAGCTGAGTTTAAACGAATAATAATTTATAACTAAGTTATCGGCAGATTAAGGAATTTCTGAATAGTTTGAAGAGGAAAAACTTTTCTTAAGTCTTCATTTTTGAGAATTAGGGCATTTTCACTGGCATGAATTGGCTGATAGTTTTCTCTTTGCTTTTGCATAACGGCAATGTCAGCATCAGAAGGGTTATCGTTTAATTGTTGACGAGATTGAATTGCATTTATAGAGGTTTGTAGTTCGGTTGTGATTGAGAATAAATAGCTCTGTGCATTATTGTCTAGAGCTAAATCATAAAATCTTTGGCGGTGTTCTTGTTTTAAGAACGTAGCATCTAAAATAACATTAAAACCATTTTTTAAACAGATTGCTGTATTTTCAGCCATCGCTTGATAGGTTTTTTTATTCATTTCTGTTGAATATAAACTTTGTTTTTGCAATTCATTAGGGCGATCATGAGCGGCTAAACCAAATAACGTTTTACGTATGCGGTCTGAATTAATCACAATCGCATTAAAGTCATTTAACTCTTGCTGAAGTTGATAAGCAAAATGGCTCTTGCCAGAACCTGATACTCCATTAATTAAAATGCATTTTGGCTGATTAGGTGTTTGTGAGTAATTTAATGCTTGCTGAATATAGTTTTTTGCAGTGAGTTCTACCTGGTTTTGTTGAATACTTTTACTGGGTAGCTGCTGTGCTCTTAAGGTTGTGATTTTAGCTCTAACCAGAGTGCGGTAAACTCGGTAAAAGTTTAATAAATTCAACCCATTGTAGTCTAAAGTTTTACTTAAATATAAAGATAAAATAGTGTAGCTTGCTGTCTTTTGTTGTTTAAATTCTAAGTCAATTAGCAGGAATGCTAAATCACTTATTGTATCAATCCAACGAAATGCCTCATTAAATTCAATGCCATCAAAAAGTACAGGATGGTCATCTATTAAAGTGATGTTATCCAGATGCAAATCACCATGGCAGGCCTTAACAAATCCATCTGCTTTTCTCTGGCTAAGCTGTTCTTTGACTTGATTGTATTTATGATGAGTCCAATCTAACAAATCTGTTAAATCAGTTTGAGTTTGCGAATCTGTAAAATGCTTTTGTAATGTCGGAAAATTATCCAACATGGGTTGCAATTGAATCTTAGGGTTGCCGTATGGTTCGGTCTGATTGACACTTTTTGCATTGCAATGAAACTCAACAATTTGGTTTGTTAGGTCTTCTATCATTTTGGCATTTAAAACACCTTGTTTAAGTAATCGTCCTAGAACCATATTGGGATCAAACTGACGCATTTTGACTAAGTAATCAATAACATCATTATCTGTTTTTGTAGATATCGTTGTATCTTGTCCAGCATCACATATTTGCAGTTTATGGTTTTTTAAACTGATTTGATTTACGCCAATATATAAATCAGGAGCCGTTCTCTGGTTTAATTCAACTTCTAAAAAGCAATATTGCTTTCTTTTTTGCAGAGTAGAGAAATCCAAAAAACCAAAATCTACAGGTTTTTTGAGTTTATACGCGAATTGTCCCGTTAAAAACACGATTGAGATATGGGTTTCTATCGTCGTGATGACTTCAACTGGGTGAGGATAGGTATCCGGGGTGAGAAGTGCGTCTATTAGTTCAGCAGTATTCAATATAATGAACTCTGTTTCGGTTGGAGAAAAGCAGGGGAATACAATGTAAAAAAGCCAATAAAACAACATAAACTGTATTTGTATTGGCTTTATTTCAAGCGTCTTGTTGATTTTGTAGTTAAATTTTTAAGAATTTAACAAACTAAATCAATCTTAAGAAAACTAGGCAACACCTTGTTTTTCACGAATTTCTTGCTTGCGTTTCATTTCAACCGTTAAATCAGCAGTAGGGCGAGCTTCCATTCTTGCTAGTCCAATCTCTTCACCACTCATTTTGCAATAACCGTATTCGCCAGATTCAATATCACGTAATGATTTATCAATTTTGGAAATTAACTTTCTTTCACGATCACGAGTACGCAGTTCAAGAGCAAACTCTTCTTCTTGAGAGGCACGATCATTTGGATCTGCTGGTGTATCAGAATCTTTTTTTAGATGAGAAACGGTACTATTAGCTTCTTCAATAAGTTGCATTTTCCATGCTAATAGCTTGCCTTTAAAGTGCTGAAGCATTTCAGGGCTCATGTATTCTTCGCCTTTTTTTGGCTTATACATTGGGTAGTTTTCAATAAAGTCGATATTTTCCATTTTTCTCTCCAAAACACCGTATTTTTTATGTTGTTTGAGCTTTGTAGCAAGATACGGTTTCATTTAACCGTGTTTTATATCAGTTTTGTTTCCTTTCAACAAGCAAATTTTGTTAATGAATTGATAGGAAATGATGCTTAAGCATGTATAAAAGTTAGTTAGGTTAATCATAAACAGTTTAAAAACCTTTTCACTTGATATTATCACGTGATTCAAGCAAAATCTTTTTCAGTTATTAAATTATTGAATAAGTTGTACAAGATTTTTAATTAAATTTTTGTTTTTGTATCTTTTTTATAAAAGTGAAATCAAAAGAATAATTAGCAAAGAAACTTAGTACCCTTAGAGATAAATCAATTTGTAAATTATTAAAAGAGAGTTTTCCATGGCTGAATTACAAGCACTTTTATTTGATGTTGACGGTACACTTGCTGATACAGAAAAAGACGGGCATCGTCCTGCATTTAACATGGCTTTTGAAGAAGCTGGCTTGGATTGGAATTGGGATGTTGATCTATATGGAAAGCTTTTAGCGGTAACTGGTGGTAAAGAGCGTATTCGTTTTTACTTAGAAAAATTCAATACGGATTTTGTTAAGCCAGATAATTTTGATGACTTTGTTAAAGGGCTACATGCAGCTAAAACTAAGTTTTATACGCAATTAATGGCGGAAGGTAAGATTCCTTTGCGCCCAGGCGTTGAAGCTCTTATTAATGAAGCTAAAGAGTCGGGTATGCGTATGGCTGTTGTTACAACAACAACACCAGAAAACGTTACTGCTCTTTTAGATAATACTTTGGGCAAAGGTTCTGAAAGTTGGTTTGAAGTAATTGCCGCAGGAGATATCGTGCCAGCTAAAAAGCCTGCTCCAGATATCTATATTTGGGCTTTAGAGCAGATGAGCTTAACGCCAGACCAAGCAATTGCATTTGAAGATTCTCGCAATGGTATTTTGTCATCTGTTGCTGCAGATTTAAAAACTATCGTAACGATTAATGATTACACCAAAGAAGATGATTTTAGTGATGCGGTATTAGTCTTAGACCAAATGGGAGATAATACGAATCCTTTTACCGTTCTAAGTGGTGATGCTCATGGTAAAGACTATTTAGACTTAGAATTGGTTAAAAAAATCCATGCTGCAAATTAATGGTCTAGATAAATAGTCCATATTTAGAGCTGTTTAGCATTATTCAATTAAAATTTTTAATAAAAAAACCGTATTTTATGTAATTTAAAATACGGTTTTTTTATTTTACCAGGCCTGGTAAAACTATTTAAAAAGTGTTTGATTTAATTTAATTTTATTTTTTTAAAGTTAAAGCACGCCCTTCAAATTTAATTTTTTCCCAACCAAACTCAATAAAGTTTCTAATATTTTGATGGTCGTCGTTTTCAGGATGTTGCAAAACATCAATCATATAGTAATCACCAAAAGCATTTAACGTTGCTTGTTTTGATAGGCTGTGTTCAATTGCAAAAGAGAACACTTTGCATGAGCCATTATTGCTATTAGCCTCATTTAATAAGTTACCGTTTGTAAACTGAGTTGGCGTAAAGTCATAATAAGCATCAATTACACTGATTACAGTGCTGAATTCAACAGGGTTTTTATTCAATTTTTCTACTAATGACTTTGGTGTAATATCACTCATTTTATTCTCCTATAAAGTATGAAATAACCGAGTTTTTAGAAAGTAAAAGATACACCAAACATTTATCTTTTGGTGCCTTTTTGATGAAAATATTTTATCTTTTTTATGGTTTGTATTTGAAGATGGTTGACGATAAAGTCGATTTAAGAAATAAGTCTAGTCACTCCAAAAGCGGCTTGTAATTGCTTTGCTGAGCGAAATTGAACAGATTTTATTTGCTGTTGACGTAACGCCATCCAAATCTTGCTTTGCGTGCCTCCGCCAACTGAATAAATGTCTTTAATATGTTCGCAGCCCATTTCAGAGAGTCGTTGATAGCTCTGTTTTTCTATTAACGTTAATCCGTACAGTAGCTTTAATAAAAAATGCTTATGGTTTTTAAGACATTCAGAAGATAACGTTATTTCATCGGAATTACAAATGGGTAGGTCAGGAAGTTTGGGCTTTAATTGAGAGTTTGATATTGGAAAACGTTCACCAACAGAGCTTAGTGGGTAATAGTTTTCTGGTTCACTTTTTAAAAAAGTGTTTATATCCGCTTCAGTGATTTGATTATTTAACCATTTCAATTGATCAAGTGAATAGTAATTTAACAATACCTGCCCACCCGCATTAGAAGCACCACCAACCAACCAAAAATTATTTAGTCTATGGCTATATAGTCCATATTTAGCATTATAAATTGGCTTTTCTGAAAGAGCCTTAATGGCAATGGTTGAGCCTAAAGAAGTAACGGTATCACCAAGTTGATTGGCTCCTGAGGCCAAAAATCCAGCAATACTATCCGTTGTGCCAGCCATAACTCTTAGTTTGGAGTTAAAGCCATATTTAGAGGAAATTTGAGGAGTTATCTCTCCAAGGTAACTACCAGGTTTAACAACCATAGGTAGTTCGCAGGTTGGGGAATATTTAGCAAGTAATTCAGTAACCCAAACTGGCCAGGCCTCATTGATTAAGTCATAACCTAACTTTAGCGCATTATTTTCATCGGTTATATTGAGTGCCCCGCATAAATAAGTATTTATAAAATCAGCTTGATGACAGATGATTGGATTGGTCGCCTGCTGATTGCTTTCTAATAAACTAAGTACCTTAGCTAGCGTGCTTGAAGCACCCAAAGCAACTTGGCTAGAGTCTTGAAGAGCTTCAGACTGATTCATTGTTTTTTGGTATTTTTGGTAGGCTTTTTCAATCTGCAAAGCGGGTTGCTTTGCATGGTTATCATTATACATTAAGGCTTTTGTTAATGGCTTTCCAAGGTTATTACTAAGTAAAACAGTTGAGGAAGTGGCATCAATAATTAAATGGGTTATCTGAAGTAAATCAAACCTCGATTTTAATTCTAGAAGCAGGTTATCTAAAGCATCAAGCCAAAGAAGAGGGTCTTGTAAGACTTGTCTTGTAGAGTCGTTATTTTTAGCAGGCTCAAGTTTTACAGAGCATTCAATTAAAATCTTGTGGTCAGTTTGATGAGCATACAATTCTTTTTTAACTACACAAGCCCTTAAGCCTGAAGTGCCTACATCAATACCTAAAATAATTTTATTTTTTAATCGATTATTGTCTTTAATCACGGCTTAGCCTACGTTTTTAGCGAAGTATTTTATAAGATTCAAGACGTGAAAAAATAAAAATACTTAATGATTGTAAGAGAGGTATTTAATTAAGATTTAATATTCTTACATCTAAGCAATCAGATTTTTATCTGAATTCACTACCCAAAAAGTCATTAAAAAAGGTACAATTATGCATTAATTTTTTATAGTAAATATCTCGTTAAATTTACTTAAAGTGAAAGATTTCTTTAATAGGCGTTAGGCTTTGGTTAAGCTGTTTATATTTAAAGAAATTTCTCAATTATGTAAGAGGTTGTGGAGAAGAGCTTGATTTGTTTTAAGTGTACAAATCTTGCAAAATCCAAATCTTAAAATAGCATTTTTTGGAGTTGACTTAATGAATGAATTACAACAAGTACTATTAATCTTTGCTGTTGTTGTCATTGCAGGATTGTATTTTTTGAGTAGAAGTCGTCAAAATACAATGAAAAAAACTCACAAAAATAAGGCCGAATCGTCTTCGATACATTCAAATAAAACGGCTAATGCCTCGTCTACGTCATCAAATCATAACGAACCTTCTTTAGGTCAGATTCCACAACAAGAACAAGACTCAGATGAGTCGGCGTCTGAAGCACTTAATAACTTAGGCACACCACATATTCCTGTATCAGAATCGACTGAAAAAAGAATCACTGAAGTTAGAGATTTCTCTAGTTCAGAATTATCTGAGCAATCTGCTAACAGTCATGCTCAGCAAATGGTTAATCAATCAGCTAATCAATCGACTAATGAACAGCAATCTGATGATTACAACCAAAATCAAGGTGTGCTTTCATTTGGTGAAGAGTTTGATTTGCCGCCACAAACTAGTCAACCTGTTGAAGCAACCCCAAACAACCTAAATGAGTCTCAGAATATAGAAAATTCGGTAGAATCTGTTTCTGTTAATCAAGAGCAGCAGGCTAATTCAGAGCGAAAACATCATGTTTTAATCGTTGATGATCCAGGTATGACCGGAGAAATTGACGAGACAATGGTTGCTCCTGATTTTGTTAAGCCGTCATTTGGAATACCAGAAGAAAATAAAACAACCAAAGTTTACAAGTCTTCAACCAATAAAGAACCAGAAATATATGTATTATTGGTGATGACAACAGCTCAAGAATTTGCGATGACAGAGGTTAATCAGGCTTTATTGGGTGTGGGTTTAAGCTATTCAGATCAAGGTATTTTTGTAAAAAAAGATAATATGGGTAATGCCTTTATCAAGGTGGCTAATATGTTAGAGCCAGGTACTTTTCCTGTTGAAGATTTACAAAATTACGCGACGCCTGGTGTTGCAATGATTCTAGAACTGCCAACAACTGTAAGAGCTCCAGCGGCAATGCATGATTTAATTATTATGGCTCGTAAAGTGTCTCAGCGTTTACGTGGTCGTCTGTACAATGTTGAACGTCAATTAATTAAAGAGTCAGATCTTCAGTCTATGCGAGATGCCGCCTTAGATTATGAATCTGAACCTATTGCATAAAAGATTTTTTTAACAATAAAAAACGATATTCAGAGGTATTGTTTTTTATTGTTATGAATTTTTCATACCTATCTTCTCGTATCACCAATAACCTAAAAGCTACTCATGTCTCAATTCACTCAAACAGAACTTAATGATTTAAAACAACGTATTAGCGAGTTAAATTATGCTTATTATGTGTTAGATAATCCTTTGGTGAGTGATGCTCAATATGACGAGCTCTATCAGCAATTAATTGCTATTGAAAAGGCTAATCCTGATTGGATCACGGACGATTCTCCCTCTCAAAGAGTCGGTGATGCGCCGCTTTCTCATTTTGAATCGGTTACGCACGCAGTTCCGATGTTTTCATTAGACAACGCTTTTAATCAAGAAGACTTAATTGATTTTCATCGACGCGTTAAAGAGCGTTTAAAGACTGAAGACGAGATTGAGTTTTCTGCCGAACCAAAAATGGATGGATTAGCGATTAATATTCGTTATGAAGATGGCAAGCTCAAACAAGCTACCACGCGTGGCGATGGTGTAGTGGGTGAAGACGTTACCCATAATATCCGTACCTTACAGTCGGTGCCCCTTAAGCTTTTTGGAACAGATTGGCCAAAAGTGCTTGAAGTTAGGGGTGAGGTTTTTATGTCTAAAAAAGTCTTTAACGCACTTAACGCGGACTGCATTAGCCGTGATGAAAAACCTTTTGCTAATCCGCGAAATGCTGCTGCGGGAACCTTACGCCAACTCGATCCAAAAATAGCGGCACAACGAAAGCTAAGTTTGTATTTGTATGGTTGGGGGCAAATTAGTGATGATTGGTCTTTACCTGAAACTTATGATCAAACAATTCAGACATTTAAAAGTTGGGGTTTACCGATTAATCCAGATGCTCAAATTGTTTATGGTGCAGAGGGTATGTCTGAGTACTACAATCAGATGCAGTCGAAACGTGCTGATTTAGCCTATGAGATTGATGGAATTGTCTATAAGGTTAACCAGCTTAACACCCATAAAACACTCGGTTTTACCGCAAAAGCACCTCGTTGGGCAATAGCTAGAAAGTTTCCTGCGGAAGAAGTTTGGACAGATCTATTAGGTATTGATATCCAAGTTGGTAGAACGGGTGCCTTAACACCAGTTGCACGGCTTGAGCCTGTTGCGGTTGGTGGCGTTATTGTCTCTAATGCGACGTTGCATAACCAAGATGAGATTGATCGCAAGGATGTAAGAATCGGTGATAAGGTGATTGTTCGCCGTGCCGGTGATGTTATTCCTGAAGTGGTTGGGCCAGTGCTGTCGCAACGCACAGAGAATGTTGTTAAATTTATTATGCCTAAAACCTGTCCAGTGTGTGATTCTGAGGTAGTTAAAGAGGTTGATAAATCAGTTTATCGCTGCACTGGCGGGTTGTTTTGCCCCGCACAACGTAAAAGAGCCTTACAGCACTTTGTATCACGTAAAGCCATGGATATTGTGGGGCTAGGTGATAAACTCATTGTTCAGCTTGCTGATACAGGCCTGGTAAAGCATCCAGACGACTTTTATAGGTTGGATGTTGACACCCTTGCCAACCTTGAACGTATGGCAACTAAGTCTGCACAAAAAGTGATTGATGCGATTGAAAAATCCAAACAGACTACATTGGCCCGTTTTGTTTTTTCATTAGGCATTCCTGAGGTAGGAGAAGTAACGGCTAAAAATTTAGCAAACCATTTTCTCTCGCTTGAAATGCTTGAAGCGGCAACTAAAGAGCAGTTACTAGAGGTAGATGATGTTGGTGAAATTGTCGCTCAACATATAGTGACGTTTTTTGCACAACCACATAACCAAGAAGTTATGAACGCTTTGATTAGTGCAGGGGTTCACTGGAGAAAACCAGAGCAAAAAACCGTTGATAGTAGTTCTATATTTGCAGATAAAGTGGTTGTTTTAACAGGAACTTTATTACAAATGTCACGAACAGAAGCAAAACAAAAACTTGAACAATTAGGTGCTAAGGTAACTGGCAGCGTATCAGCCAAAACTGACTATGTTATAGCGGGTGAAAAAGCAGGTTCAAAATTAACCAAAGCAGAAGCTCTTGGCATTTCTGTATTAACTGAGGCAGAATGGATTGCCATGATGGGAGAAACAAATGGTTAGACCACGTAACGTAAACCGAGTAAAGCTTAAAAAAGAGGTTCCTGATTGGGAGCAAGAAGAGTTTGAAAGTCGCACAGATATTAAAAAAGCGGCTCAAGCCGTGACCGATTTAGGTGAGCAGTTGTCAGAAATGACAGAAACAGAAATTAAAAAATTACAACTGCCTAAAGATTTAGCCGATGCGATTTTATTATTAAAAAGAATGGATCGTGGTCCTGCGTTAAAACGTCAAAAACTTTATATTGGTAAATACCTTAGACAAGATGAGCAATTGCTTATTGAAATTAAAGAAAAATTGGCTGAAATAGAAGTTAAGAAAAAACAGCAAAATGCCCATTTTCATAAGTTAGAAAAATGGCGCGATCGATTGGTTGAAGAAGGTGATGCTGCTTTAGTTGAGTTTTTGGAGTTTTACCCACAAGCAGATAGACAGTCGCTAAGACAGTGGATTCGTAATGCTCAAAAAGAGCAAAAAGATTCTAAACCACCTAAATCTTCTAGAGAAATATTTAAATATCTAAAAGGACTAGATTGGTAAGGGGTTTATAAAAACTTAAATTGCAAAACATTAAGACCAAAATAGTTTTATTGTTTTATTGTTTTACTTTTAAATTTAAATCTCCATTCAAAAAGAACCAGGCCTGTAATAACGAGGCCTGTTCCAATCCAAATTGTTAAACTCAATACTTCACCATTTAAAAAATGACCAAAAAGTAAGGCAAATACTGGTGTAATGACTGGGATTAAAGCTACTTTCATGGCGTCTACTTGTCTAACTAAATAAAAGTACAGCATAAAGCCTATTACAGAACCTACCGTTGCTGCATATAAAATGGCATAGGCTTCAGTTTGCTGTAATTCAGGCCAATGAAATAAAGTGGTTGGGGCAAGTATGAATTGGCCCATAACACTTACCCATAAAGCACCAACAACCACATGTAAGGCTGGCAAGTCTGTTCCACAACGCTTAACCAATACACTGCCTAATGAGTGAAAAGATACAGAGAGAATGGCTGCACCAATAGCCGCTACTTGAAAACCAACAAGTCCGTTTTCTAAGTTAGGTACAAAGATGCTTATCATGCCGGTCATGGCTAATAATATACCGGTAACTTTTACCCATGTAAGCCTTTGGTTAGGCAGTAAAAAATACGCAAAGATTCCGGTTGTAACGGGTGTTAGAGCAAATAAAATAGCAATCCATCCTGAGGGCAAATATTGGCCGGCCCAGTACATTAAAGTCATGCCACCAAAAATAGGAAAAGATGCGAATAGATAGACTCTTAATGCGGCACGATCAAAACGAAATGAGGATTTTTTAAGCCATAAAAAGAATGGCAAGATTAAAAGGGCGGCTAAAGCTGTTCTGCCTGCAACAGCAAAATACCAGTCGGTATGCCCACCCCATACTATGGCTAAGGGAGTCGTTGTCCAAATTAATACAACCGTAATATATGCTAAAACAACAGCCATGATTGACCTGCTAAATAATTAAACCAAAATGATAAAGAATCGCACAATTGGCGTAGTGTAATGTAAAAAACGGCTTAAAATAAAATTGTTTACAGACTTTTAGAGATATAGATAGATTGATAGAGATAAAGAAAATAAGATTCTTTTAAGAAATGGAGTTAATTATTGGCTTGAAACTGGCCAAGAGTTCGGTTTTTAGAGACTTTATCTGCGTTGAAAAGCTGGCCATTCATGGCAATGTAAATACCATTTTGTGCTAGCTGTGCAGCCATTAATGCACTAGCCATATTAAAGCTAGCATCCGATTGACCCAACATATAAGGTCGCATAGCTCCAGTTAAAACAATTGTTTTATTTTTTAAGCTTTGGTTTTTTTGAAGATATAAGGCGGTTTCTACCATGGTATCTGTGCCATGAGTAATCACAATTTGGTCAGCATTTGCATTTTTACAGGCCTGGTAAATGAGTTCTCTATCTTTATCCGTCATTTCCAAGCTGTCTTTTAACATCAGGGTAGTTAGATCAACCGACAAGGTCATATTGGCCTCATTTAACAGTTGTTTGATATGCGTTTGAGAAAATACCAAATCACCAGTTGTGGTTTGGTAGTCTTTATCGAGTGTGCCACCAGTGATAAAAATTTGTATTGTTTTCATATACTCATTTAACTGAACGATTAAGTTTTAGCCAGAATTAAGACTGGCGAAGAATGCCTGTCACAATGCCTAAAATTTCAATATCTTCGTTTTTAAGAATAATGGGTTCCAGATCTTTATTGGCAGGTTGCAAGCGTACTCCAGATTTTTCAATATAGAGCTTTTTCATAGTGACTTCTTGATTGTTAATACGCACGATAACCGATTCACCATTTTCGGCTGAAGAACGTCTTTCAATAATAACAATGTCACCGTCTTCAATATTCTCTTCAATCATCGAATTCCCTTTAACTCTTAGAGCAAAGGTCTCTTTTTTTACCATATTAGAGGGAACAGAAATGGTGTCATAATCCATCTCCATTTGAATAGGTTCACCTGCCGATGTCCAACCTAAAACAGGGATGGTGACAAAGTCAACATCAACCATTTCTAATGGATCAGCAGTCTGAAGCTGCATTTTTTGGTTACGTCTAGGGATTAAGTACGCTAAGTTAGACATGGTAATCTCTCTTGTTTTGAGTAATGATTATTTAGAGTAACGATAATGTTTGAATTAAATACAGTTTAATCTTGTTCTACTACAGGTAAAACTTGTTTAAATGGTTTTACATGCACTTCTTTATAAACGCCTGCGGCAACATAAGGATCAGCATCAGCCCATTTTTGAGCGGCTTCTAGTGATATAAAGTCTGCAACAATAAGACTACCTGTAAAACCCGATTTACCAGGTTCTGTGCTGTCAATAGCAGGGTTTGGCCCTGCAATAACCAAGCGGTTGTTTTCATTCAACTCTTTAAGACGGGCAACGTGAGCAGGGCGAGCTTTAGCTCTCAATGGTAAGCTGTTTTCAACATCATAAGCAAAAATTGAATATAGCATGGTTTAATCCTTTTTATTTTCTTGTTTATTTTGTGTGTTTGCATGCTGTAAGTTTTCAATCAACTCATCTTCAGTATGACCTTCTTGTAATGCTTGTTTTTCAGCGTCAGAGTCGGACTCTTGAATGTAACGACTGATATATACACCTTGGATTAAGATAAAGACAATGGTCATACCCATTAAGCCAAATAGTTTAAAGTCTACCCAGGTATCGGTATCAAAGTTAAAGGCCACATACAGGTTAGTTATACCTGAAACAATAAAGAACAAAATCCATAACCAGCTTAATCTTATCCAAATGTTGTCAGGCAAAGCAATCGCTTGACCCATCATGCGTTCAACAATCGGTTTTTGACCAATATAATGACTGCCTAAAAAAACAAGAGCAAAGCCCCAGTTTACAATGGTTGGTTTCCATTTGATAAAATCTTCATCTTGTAAAATAAGCGTTAAGCCACCTAATACTAAAATCAGTGCTAGGGTGATGACGTGCATTTTTTCAACACGTTTATTTTTAAAGTAAAAATAGCCAACTTGAACAATAGAGGCAACAATAATTACCGCTGTCGCGGTATAGATGTCATACATCTTATAAGCAATAAAAAAGAGTACAACGGGGAATAGATCAAATAATAATTTCATGTAGTTAAGTTTTTTTATGTTAATTTAAAGGGATTCTATATGGGTTTGCTAAGGATTAAAAGGCTCAAATTATGAAAGTTGATTTTCATTGTCATACAACCGCCTCAGATGGAGGGCTAACTCCTCATGAAATCATTGACTTAGCGATTAAATATGAAGTCACCACTATGGCAATCACTGATCACGATACTACCGCAGGGTATGAGAATGCTTTAGATTATGCCAATCAAAATGGGATTCAATTGATTACAGGAGTAGAAGCTTCTTGCCAGTGGAATGGTCATACTATTCATATTGTTGGTTTAGATTTTGATTTAACCAATGATGATTTGCAAAATGGTCTTGCTCGAATTAGAAGTATGCGTGAAGAGCGTGCAAGAGCCATTTTGAGCAAAATGAATGACAAACCTCACATTAAAATAGAAAACCTAGACAATAAACTTTGGGATTTAGTGGGTGAAGGTGTTGTAGGGCGAGGGCATTTTGCTCAGCTGTTGCAGCAAGAAGGTTTGGTTAAAAATGCTCAACAAGCATTTGAACGCTATCTAAAAAAAGGCAAAGCTGCTTATGTTGCCAGTGAGTGGCCAGAGCTTGAAACTGTTGTGCAATGGATTACTCAAGCAAATGGCATCGCGGTAATCGCTCATCCTGGTATTTATAAATTTACCAGCAATAAACTTAACCGATTAATTACCGATTTCAAAGCAGCGGGTGGTCAAGCCATAGAAGTGGTTAACCAGCCTCGCCATAGTTCAGACATTACAGGCATGGCACAGCGAGCCGTTACACATCAACTTTATGCATCAATGGGGTCAGACTTCCATCGCCTTGAACACACTTGGCGTGGATTAGGTTGGTTGGCGCCAATGCCCTCAAATGTAGAACCTGTTTGGCAACTGTTTAAAGAACCGTTAAAAGACTCTGAGTATAGTGTTACAAAACCGTAAATAGCGTATAATTCTTGATTGTTTTTTATTATATTTCGGGAAAGAAAGACTGTGTCTGTTTATATTAGCGTTCATCCAGATAACCCTCAGCCAAGGTTATTACAACAGGTAGTTGATATCTTAAATAAAGGTGGGGTTATCGCTTACCCTACAGAATCAGGTTATGCACTTGGTTCATTGTTAGATAATAAAGATGGTGCTGATCGGATTCGCCAGATTCGTAGACTTGATCCAAAGCATGAATTGACTTTAATGTGCAGAGATTTAAGCAACTTATCAGAATATGCCAAAGTAGGTAATACGCAGTTTCGATATTTAAAAAACTATCTTCCAGGGCCTTATACTTTTATTCTACCGGCGAGTCGTGAGGTTCCAAAACGTTTACAGGCACCAAAACGTAAAACAATTGGGTTAAGAGTAACGCCAAATATTGTGACCAATGCTTTGTTGGCTTATTTTGACAAACCTTTATTATCAGCCTCTCTCATTCAGCCAGGAGAGTCTCAGCCTATGACTGATGGTTGGTCTATACAAGAAGAGTTTGGGCACTGTTTAGATGCGGTTTTAGATGGTGGATTTAGTGGTTTTGAACCAACGACTATTATCGATTTTACTGAAGAAGAACCTCTATTAGTCCGCCAAGGACAGGGAGAATTTATCTCATGAACGAACTCAATATCATGCAGCAAATTGCAATCTGGGCAATTCCCGTTATTTTTGCGATTACATTGCATGAGGTTGCACACGGTTGGGCAGCATCTAAGTTAGGTGACCAAACCGCTTTAATGCTTGGTCGTTTAACGATTAATCCCCTTAAGCATATTGATCCAATAGGAACTGTGGTGGTGCCAATTGCTCTTTTGGTTATGGGTGGTTTTGTATTTGGTTGGGCTAAAGCCGTACCAGTAGATACACGCAATTTTAAAAATCCTGCTGCTGACATGGCTAAAGTGGCTATTGCTGGACCAGCCGCGAATTTGTTAATGGCCATTTTTTGGGCGATTATTGCAAAAACCGGTACGGTATTACAGGTATCCGCACCCGAAATTGGAAATTATTTAATTTATACCGGTTTTGCCGGTGTTAGCATTAATTTAATTTTATTAGTACTAAACTTATTACCTATTCCACCTCTTGATGGAAGCCGTGTTTTATCGGCTTTTTTACCTAAAAAGTTGGCGTGGCAATTTAACCAAATCGCTCCTTATGGTTTTTTTATCTTAATAGGAATGATGATATTTGGTCTTTTAAGCCCGTTACTTATGGGGCCTTATACAATGTTTAGAGATTTAATTTTTAGCTTTATTGGTTTGTAATTCATTCGCAAATAAGTTAGCAAAACAATCACAAAAGAGAATTTTATGAATCAACCTGAAGGTGAAAAACTTCAAAAAATTTTGGCAAGAGCTGGTTTTGGCTCAAGACGTTCTGTTGAAGTTTTAATAACAGAAGGCCTGGTGAAAATTAATGGCCGTACAGCAACACTTGGCGATAGAGCGACCCCAGAAGATAAAATTAAGGTGCGTGACCAAGCAGTTAAAGAAACTCGCCTGCAAAAACAGCCTACTAAAGTCATTCTTTACAATAAACCAGAAGGTCTATTGTGTACTCGTAGTGATGAAAAAGGTCGTAAAACGATTTTTGAACAACTACCAAGAGTCATAAATGGTAGATGGATTAGTATTGGTCGTTTAGATTTAAATACGAGTGGTTTATTAATCCTAACCAATAACGGTGAGCTAGCTAACCGTATGATGCATCCTTCTTATGAGGTTGAACGTGAATACACTGTTCGTGTTTTTGGTGAAGTCAGTGAAGAAGCTTTGAAACAAGTAGTGAAAGGGGTTCAGCTTGATGATGGCCCAGCTCGTTTTAATAAAGTTACTAAGATGCAAACCTCGATTGAAGGAGATTCAATCAATAAATGGTATAAGGTGACGATTAAAGAAGGGCGTTACCGTGAAGTTAGACGTATCTGGGAAGCGGTTGGTGTTCAGGTAAGTAGACTGCATCGAGTACGTTATGGGCAGTTTACGATCCCTAGAAACCTAAGAAAAGGTAAAACGGAAGAACTGACTTGGAAACAAGTCAATCAATTGCTTAAATCGGTAGATTTAAAAGAAGAAGCTCGTCCAGATTTAAGAAGTAACAAGCAAGCTGGTGATAAAAAGCAAAAACGAATGAACTCATTAGCAAAGCCAGTTGCCAGAAAGCCTTCAGCAAAACGTACTATTCATGATTTAAGTGAAGGGACTAATAAACGCAGACGTTAATTTAGAGTATTTAAAACACGTTTGATATTTAATTAAAGGGTTTACCAGGCCTGGTAAATCCTTTTTTTATTTGGTTTTTTATTTGGTATTAGTTCTTTTTTATTAATCGGATTCAAGTAGTAACACCTAATAGCTACTATTTTCATAAGGGTCAACAATACGAATACTTTTTACGTAGTAAATTTTATCGTCACCACCGCCCATATCATAAATTGATGAACCCGATCTTGAGCTATTCCAATTCCAACCAGCGGCACTGTGTACATTCACTAAGTAACCTTTGATATGCACAATATCGCCAATTCTGACTTCTTTGATTTTGTTGGCAATTAAACCGTTTTCAGGGATTAAATGCATGTTCACCGAGCTGTTTGTTATCTCTTCTTTAGAAATGGGCATGCTGTCAGATTCCCACTCATAACCTCGGTCCTTTTGAGAAATATCAATCTCGTTGAGAACTGACTCATCAGACATCTTGCCCCAACCTAAAATAAAGTCAGAATTAGATAAGCGGGCTTGTTCATCAAAATAATAGCGTTTGATAGAAATGACTCTGGCTTCCACCTCATATTCTGAGAATGGAGTAAAAGTATAATCATCGCGTCTAAAACTACTGATTGTAGGTTGTGTTTGGAAAGGCATACCTGCAGCCATAATGCCAGGACCTAAATCCGGGGCACTGCCAACATAGTAAAAGTGCTTCCAAGCAAAAAACACTAAGATTATAAAGATTATTTTTTTCATAGAGTTGATTCTATCATTAAAGGTAAAAAATTAAGTGAGCTTAATTTAACCAATTCAATCATTTAATAATGGGGCGGTGGAACCTCATCTTTAGGGTCTTTGATCATATCTTGTCTTAAGCTTTTTAGATAGTCAGTTAATAAAGACAGCTTTTTTTCTAGTAACTGTATTTCTTGGTGTTGTATTGCGATGGTCTTTTCAAGAGCCTGAATATTTTCATCATAAAAACTTTGATTCATTTCAAGCGAGTCAACTCTCTTAATAAGACTGTTTATCTTATGATCTGACGTGTCTTCTTTTTGTGACATATGTTTTTCTCTGTATTTATAAGGTACAAATAATAAATCTAAAAAGCTTATTTATATCAACCAATTGAAGCCCGTTGTGCTATCGGTTTCAACTGATTTTTTGACCAATGAAACACGATCTGGCTGAGGTGCTTCTAATTTTAATAGCGTTTCTCTTAATTCATCTCTTCTAAAATAATGGCAACTTAGAGACTGTGTTGTGTCATGGCGTTTTAATAAGGTGTCTAACTGAGCTTTGCTGGTGATTTTTAAACCATTAATAGCAATGATTTCATCGCCCGCAGAAAGGCCCGCGTGATAGGCCGCTTGTCCATTCCAGACGTGTGTGACTTTTAAGCTACCTTGCGGGGTATTGTTTACATTGGCTCCAATATGATTGGGTAACGTTAAACTGTTAGTGCTATCACTGTTATCGGTTTCTTCAGAAATACCGCTAATATGACCGCCAATATCATCTAAGCCTGAAAGTGCACGCAGACTAAAATCAATATCAAAATCAGCAAACATTTCTTTAAATGGAATATCTTCAGTTCCAAATAGATAGGCATCAAAAAATTCAGTTAAATCTAAACCACTAACTTCACAACAGATTTGTTCTATTTGACCATCTTCAAGCCCAATGCCTTTTTGTCCAAAATTGTGCCATAGATAAAGTAAAACATCGTCTAAAGATTTTTTGTTATCTGTTTGTTTTCTAATGGTTAAATCAAGTGCTAGGGCAATTAAGCTACCTTTGGTGTAATAACTAATAATGGCATTTGGAGCATTTTCATCTTGTTGGTAAAACTTAGTCCAGGTTAACCAGCTCGATTCTGCAACCGATTGTTTAAAACGTCCAGGCATTCTGTAAACACGAGTCATCTGTTTAGCAAGTAAATCAAGATACGTTTTAGTATCGATAAGTCCTGCACGCTTTAATATAAGGGCATCGTAATAAGAGGTAACGCCTTCAAACCACCAAAGTTGGTTGGTATAAACCGGCGTTTGTAAATCACTTTGCTGATAGGCTTTTGGTTGAATACGTTTAACATTCCAAGTGTGAAAATATTCGTGGCTGCAAAGTTCTAAAAATTGTAAGTAACCATCTGTTGGTTCTTGCATACCTTTGTAGGGTAGATCGTTTCTGCCGCAAATTAACGCGGTTGAATTGCGGTGTTCTAAACCTCCGTAATCATTACCCGTTACCATAACTTGAAATAGATAGTTTTCAACCGGTGCGGGTTCACCAAATAATTTGATTTCGGTTTCACAAATCTTGGTCAGGTCTTGTTTGAGGCGATCATCATCACAGTCAAAGATGCCCGTAAGCACCATCTTATGAGGGATGCCGCAGGCCATAAAATCAATTTCATGAAAAGTGCCCATTTCAACAGGGTAGTCAATTAAAGAGCTGTAATCATCTGCTTGATAAATTCCAAATCCTTGTGAATCAGTCTCTACTGCGGGTAGTCCTGTGGCTACTTTCCAGTTATTAAGAGTAGTAACTTCTGAAGGGCTTATTACAATTTTACAGGCCTGGTCTTGTTGATCAACCACTTCTAAAAACACTGAAGTACCGTTAAAAAATGCGTGAGTTTCATCAAAGTGTGCTCCGCGAACAGATAGATCCCAAGCGTAAATACTATATTCAACGGTTACTGACTCTTCGCTACTAAATGACCAATTGGATTTATCTATGGAGTTTAATTCAATCACTTGACCTTTTTGGTTGGTTACTTCGATTTCATTAATGTGTTTAGCGAAATCTCTAATTAAGTAACTTCCTGGAATCCAGTTTGGAAGTCTCAGTTGTTGTACTGGCTGACAAGGTTTTTCTATTATTAACTGGACTTTAATTAAGTGAGATTTTGGATCAAAAGCACTGAGATTGTATTGAATCATAGGGTATTTTTTCTTTTATAAAGTATCTGTAAGTTATTTATTTAATTAATAATTTAATTAACGATTTAAGTATTTTTTTAAATTTACCAGGCCTGGTAAATTTACTTTTCAGAAGCTTGAGGGCTTGCTGGTACTTGCGGTGGAACACACATTTTTTTGTTTTTTATTGCCATGATCGTTTTAAAGGTCAAATGAACAATTAAGGCAAAAAGTACAGCTAAAGTCAGGCTGGCAACATAGCTAAAAAAGACTTTGTGAAGTTGTTCAAACATCATAAAACTGGCTAATGAAAATGCGGCCAACGGAAAGGTGTAAGCCCACCAAGAAAGAGCAAAAGGCACTTTAATAAAACGAGGCACTTGGGTAAAAAGCATAATCATTAAAAATAGGGCAATGTAATAAAGAATTCGGGCAAATTCGTCAACACCTACCATACCGTTTAATGTCATGTATGAGATAAAACCAACTGAAGGTGGTGCAATTAAAATAAATAAAGTGGGTTCTAGTACTTTCATCATAGGAGGGTGAAAGAAAAGTCGATACATAACGATGCTGTTTAAAATAATCCAAAAGACCAAGCCAATGCTAAAGAAAAACCAAGCCACTTCCATATCTACAAAATGTACCGCTCCAAGAGGCACAACAATAGCGCCTACAACCGGAATAAACCAAGCTGGATTCATATGAGTGATTTGCCATTTTTCATGGTGAATCCAGTTGTTTAAAATAAATAATAGTAAAAAGAACTGTAAGGTTGCACCTAATATCCACATGACTCTTGCTACGTCATAAGCCATGTCTAAATAGATTAAACTGAGCAATAATAAGCTAATGCTAAAGGTAGGAAAAAAATGTAATGAAACAGGGTGGTCAAATTCACTAATAACCGATTTAGGGTATTTAACTAACTTAATGAGATAAGTAATTGAAAAGACGATAAACAGTATGGTTGAAAGTAAAGCAAAGGTATAAAAAACTGAGATAGAGATACCTAATAAATCATGAGCTTGCTTTAAGCCTAAAGTTAACCCCGCATACCCCATAATGGCCCCAAATATATTAATGGGGAAAAAAGCGCTACTGCGTTCTAGTGGCATACTATGTTGTTCTGTTGTCGCTTGCTGTTCTGACATAACATTTCCTTACTGAGTTGCAACTATGTAATGTTTTCGCTAGAGTTAAATACTATGTAAACTACAGGTTATAGATTATTAACTTTAGGTTATTGACTTTAGGTTATTATAAGGTAGTTATATTGAATAGCCAGATTGAATACTAATGTAATGCTTTGTTTTCTTGAATGAATGCTTATATCTTGGCAATGACTAAACGATGACTAAGCAATATCAATAAAGCAAAAAATAAACCTTTCTAAACTTTAATAATTCAGGCGTAAATGAACCGTGAGATTTCAATTTTTTCCCAGTATTACCTATTTTGTAATGCCTATGGGATTAATTGGTGCCGGTCTAAATGCTAAACATTTAACTGATTTATTAAATCTTCAATACAATTTTTCTATTGAGCTACTTGCTTACGGCTGGTTAAGCTTTGTTATTGTAATGGCTCACTATGTTTGGAACTTAATAAGGTCTAAAAACCGCAATGCTTTAAAAGAAGAGTGGTATGACCCATTTAGACGTTCTTTTTTACCTGCTATAACGCTTACGACAATACTTTTTATTATTAGTTTGGCTCAGGTGTTTGAGTTTAATCACTTTCCTAATCAGTATTATTTGTTAATTCCTCTACTCATTGTGGCTACTATTCACTTGTTACTTAATGTGTTTTTAGTTAATGGTTGGCTATTTGATGAAAAGTTAACTCTTAATCAACATAAGCCAACTTGGTATATTTTGTTGTCAGGTAACTTTATTATTGTGATTGCTCTTAATAGTCAATTTATTGTTTTAAAAAACAGTATGTTGTATGAGTTATCGATGTTTTTTTATGCGATAGGTTTGTTTTTATGGATTGTGTTTTCAACCACGCTTTTTTATAGACTGATTTTTAATAGTCGATTACAAACACAGTTGAGACCGAGTCTATTTATTTTTTTAGCCCCATCCTCGTTGGCGTGTGTTGCCTCAATCTTTTTATCTCAAAGCTATATCAATACTGGATTAATGACCCCTCAAGTCATTGGAGTCGTGACATGGATGAGTTTTGGGTTTGCTAGCACTATGCTTATTGCATGGTTATTTAGTTTTCGGTTTTTTATGGGAAGTGGTTTAAGTATGGCAGGGTGGTCATTTGTTTACCCTCTTGCGGCCTATGGTCTAGCTTTACAATATTTAGCCCAAGCATTCCAAAGCACAATACTTACAAGTTTAAGTGTGGTTGTTTTCATAGCTTTGATTGTATTTATCGTGTTGCTATCAGTATGGCTAATCAAGGTGAGTGTTCGTTCTGTGAGTACTCAATTAATAGATTAATCGTTTACATTTATCGATTATTTTGACGTTAGCTCTAATTTTCAATTTTGTGTGCACTCCGCACAGTTTATAATAGCTTTTTTTTGAATTATCTTACATTTGGAGTCTTCTTGTGATTCGTACTCGTTTTGCCCCTAGTCCAACAGGTTATTTACACATTGGTGGCGTTAGAACAGCCCTTTATTCATGGCTTTACGCTAAAAAGCAGGGCGGTGAATTTACTCTACGCATTGAAGATACCGATTTAGAACGCTCTACTGAAGAGTCGGTTAACGCAATTTTAGAAGGTATGAGCTGGTTAGGTCTTGACTATGATAATGGACCAATTTATCAAACTCACCGTTTTGAACGTTATAAAGAAGTAATTCAACAGCTATTTGATAAAAATTTAGCCTATTACTGCTACGCCACTCCAGAAGAGTTGGATGAAATGCGTGAAGCTCAAAAAGCTGCTGGAGAAAAACCACGCTATGATGGTCGTTATCGTGATTTTACAGGTGAGCCACCTGCAGGAATTGAGCCTGTCATTCGCTTTAAAAACCCAATTGATGGTGATGTGGTTATTGAAGACTTAGTTAAAGGTACGGTTGTTATTAATAATAGAGAATTGGATGATCTTGTTATTGCGCGTTCTGACGGTACTCCAACCTATAATTTAACGGTTGTCGTTGATGATTGGGACATGGGGATGACTCACGTAATTCGTGGCGATGACCATTTAAACAATACGCCTAGACAAATCAATTTATATAAAGCAATCGGTGCTGATGTGCCAAAGTTTGCACATATCCCAATGGTATTGGGTGAAGATGGTAGCCGTCTCTCTAAACGTCATGGTGCTGTGAGTGTTTTACAATATAAAGAGCAAGGATTTTTACCTGAAGCCCTTTTAAACTATTTAGTACGCTTAGGTTGGTCATACGGTGATCAAGAAGTATTTTCAATGGATGAAATGGTGCAATACTTTGATTTAGATTCGGTCAACGGTTCACCATCAACCTTTGATACTGCAAAACTTACCTGGATCAATGAGCAGCATATTAAAATGGCACCTGCTGAACATTTAGCAACCCACTTAGCTTCATTTGTTGCTCAACATGGTTGTGATTTATCTCAAGGCCCAGCACTTACCTTAGTTGCTGACTTACTAAGAGATAGAGCTAAAACCTTAGTTGAAATGGCTGAAGGTGCAGTCTATTTTTATAATGACTTTGAAGAGTTTGAAGCGGGCGCCGCTAAAAAGCATTTACGCCCAGTTGCTGAAGAAGCCTTGTTGTTAGCCTATTCAAAATTTGAGGCTCTTACAGATTGGCGTGCTGAAGACATCCACAATGCTATTAACGATACCGCCACGGAGTTAGAAGTGGGTATGGGTAAAGTAGGGATGCCATTACGTGTTGCAATTACAGGAGGGGGGCAATCTCCGGCCATTGATGCTACAGCAGAGCTTATTGGCAAGGAACGTTGTTTAAAGCGTATTAAAATGGCATTAACATTTATTGAAGCTCGTAAAGAAGCTCAATAATAGAGTGTATAAAATAGAGTTAATTAAGCTTGCACACTTGCCAAATTAATTAATCAAATTGACTCTATTACATTTTTACCAGGCCTGGTAAGAATGTAATAGATATCAAGGTAAGTATTAAATAAGATAGAAAATTAGATACTTACTTTTGTTTAACAACCTTACTGTTTGTTTAGCAACTGCTTTTGTAACGCCTTTTTACCTGTTTTAGTTAGTGATTTACTTTAGTTAATACCAATAAACAAACACTTAGACAAGATAAGGGTTTATTTTCAAAAAAGTGTCATCTTTTTTACAATTTAGGCTTGACGGAAAGCTGCAACTCTATATAATACGCACCCATCAGCTCGAGGGGCTATAGCTCAGCTGGGAGAGCGCAACACTGGCAGTGTTGAGGTCAGCGGTTCGATCCCGCTTAGCTCCACCAAGTTGATAACTTTAGTCCATTAGAAACCCACTAGGCCGGGTTTGTTAACTGATGGTAATACCGATAAAGATTACGATTTTTATCAACATGTGTGTCCCGTTCGTCTAGAGGCCTAGGACACGGCCCTTTCACGGCTGTAACAGGGGTTCGACTCCCCTACGGGACGCCAATTTGCGGGAATAGCTCAGCGGTAGAGCACAACCTTGCCAAGGTTGGGGTCGCGAGTTCGATCCTCGTTTCCCGCTCCAGTTTCAAGTGTGTTGATGACCTAGGCCATAACAATCATCAACAGACTTTAATATGCTTTTAAAGTAATTTTTAGGTGTATTAGAAAAATCGTTAATTCTTTTGAATTAACAACAATCTGTCCCGTTCGTCTAGAGGCCTAGGACACGGCCCTTTCACGGCTGTAACAGGGGTTCGACTCCCCTACGGGACGCCACATAATAAAACCCGCTATGACTTGTCATTAGCGGGTTTTTTATTGTCTAAAATTTATACTTTGTAATGGTTGGTTCAATTGCTTGATAACGACAGGTTTAATAAAAATGGACTTAATACTAAATAAAAAGTATCGACTTATATTTTTATGCGTTATTCATGTGGGAGAGTGTACTGTTAGAAAACAGGCATTTTGAATACAGAGGCTTAGATGACTCTTGTTTATAATCCTATGATGGATTGGTTATTTGATTAACAAGGTGAAAGTTAGCAAAGCTTAACTTTGTTTTGAGAATAGATAAGTCATTTCCAAAACAAAGATTTATTTTTAAAGCTTGCCTTAAATTATTCTGTTTTTATTGATACAGATTCAATATTAGGAATAATCTCAATGTGATCAAGTAAATCGCCTAAATTGGTGCGGTGTTCAAGCTCTAAAGTTAATAGCATATTGACACTATTTTCTTGCGAATTGGTTTTGGTGTTAGAGGCAATTAAGTTGATATCTAAATCGGTTAAAGTTGCCATAACATCTCTTAATAAACCTTTGCGGTCAAAAGCAATAACTTCAAGTTCAGCAGTATAGCTAGGTTGTTCGGCATGGCTTTTATTCCAAGTAACTTCTATTAAACGACGTTGTTCATCGTGATTTAGGTTAAGAATATTTGGACAGTCATGTCTGTGAACTGTTACCCCGCGACCGCGAGTCACATAGCCTACAATGTCATCAAACGGTTTTGGAGAGCAGCAGGGTGCCAGGTTGGTGGATAAATGAATAGCACCAATAACATAGGCTTTTGCTTCTTCAAGATGACTGTTTTCAGAAAAAGTAAAGGTTCGCTGTTGTTTAAATTGTGTTTTTTCTGGTTTAAGCTCAGATTGAATGGCGCTGGTAAGTTGTCTTTCATTAATTCGACCTTTACCAATATCTTCAAAAAAAGTCTCAGTGCTGTCATGTTTAAAACGTTGTGCTATTTTACTAGCGTTAACAGGTTCGGCATGTAATCGTTTTATTTCACGGTTATATAAAAGCTCACCGGTTGAAATATTTTCATCTTTATTTTGTCGGTTAAACCAGTTTCTAACTTTGTTTCTAGCACTCGTACTAGTTAGGTAACCCAAGTTTGGGTTTAACCAGTTACGGCTTGGTTCACCATTTTTGATGGTTAAGATTTCAACCTTATCACCCGTTTTTAAGGTGAAACTTAAGGGTTGAATTCGGCCATTTACTTTAGCTCCGCGGCATCGATGACCTAGTTCTGTATGAATTTGATAAGCAAAATCAAGTGGAGTGGCACCTTGTCTCAGCGTAATGATTTCATCATTAGGTGTCATAATGTAAATGTGTTTGCTTTGCAGTTCGGTACTAATCTCTTTAAAGATATCTGGATCATCCGAATTTTCAAGAATCTGCCTAACATTGGAGATGCTTTTTTCTAGGTTTTCATCAAAACCTGTTTTGTCACCTTCTTTGTATCGCCAATGGGCCGCAATACCATATTCGGCACTATGATGCATTTGATCAGTACGAATCTGAATCTCTACTGTTTTGCCTTCAGGCCCAATAATTACAGTATGAATAGATTGGTAGCCATTCTCTTTTGGGGTGGCAATATAGTCGTCAAATTCATCTCTAACGTAATTCCAGCGGCTATGAATCAAACCGAGTACTTCATAACAAAGTTGTACACTATCTACATAAATACGCACGGCGCGTAAATCATATAACTCGTCTATAGGCAGGTTTTTACGCTGCATTTTTTTCCATATACTATAGATATGCTTTGGTCGACCACTGATTTTGGCGTGAATATCATTTTGTTCAAGCATGCCTTTTAAGGTTGAAAGCACAGCTTCAATATATTCTTCTCTTTCAGATCGTTTTGATTGCAGCTGTTTGGCAATATCTTTGTATTCACCTGGATGGAGATAGCGAAACGAAAGATCTTCTAACTCCCATTTAAGTTGAGCGATTCCTAATCTATTTGCTAGTGGTGAAAAAATAAGCTCGGTTTCTGCGGCAATTTGATGACGTATTTCTTCGCTTTCATCTTTAATCATTCTAAGGCGAGCGATTCTGTAAGCAAGTTTTACAATCATAATGCGGATATCAGAGGTCATTGCTAATAACATCTGTCTTAAGCGTTCATTCTGAACAGCATCAGATTTACGTTCAACATCAAAATCTTTAAATTTGTTTAGCTTACGAATACCTTCAACAAGTTTTGCTGTAGATTTGCCGAAGTGCTCAATAATGTTTTCGGTAGGGTAAATCATTTCAAGATTACCGTCACTAAGAAGTGTAGCGAGCAGGGTTTCATCATCAAGCTTTAAGTGTGCTAAGATTTTGGCTACCTGAACACTTCTTACCATACTTTTTTCGGGAAGGCCTTCGGATTCCAACGCCATAGTGCAGGCAAGTTTACAGCGATCTTTTTGCTCTTCACTTAAAGTAAAATCGGAAAAAACTTCTTGATATAAAGATTCAACGGTATTCATTTTGATGTGCTCATCCTGAGATATCGGATATTTAATTAATCGACATATTTTAGCGATTTTTTACACGTAAAAATCAGTATTTATTCTAAATTTACCCTAAAAGATTTTATTCAATGTTATTGCAAGTTAAATAGTTGGTTAAGCCTCGTGTTAATCCCCTGGTTAATCATGCTGAGCAATGTGATAATATGCAGTTAATTTTTTACTTTATCTTTAATGAGTAGATTCTATTTTGCAAAACACTACACCACTTACAGTCTCAGATAATATCGCCAATAAAAACCTAGCTCACAGCAATAGTGCCTGTGGTTTTAGCGTTGCCCCAATGCTGGATTGGACTGATAAACACTGCCGTTACTTTCATCGACAGCTGTCTCAACAAGCTTGGTTATATAGTGAGATGGTAACAACTGGTGCAATTATTTATGGAGAAAATTTGCCTAGATTTTTAGGGCATAATCCTGAAGAAGTTCCTGTCGTTCTTCAACTTGGTGGTAGTAATTCTCAAGAGCTTGCTCATTGTGCTGCATTGGGTGAGGAGTGGGGGTATTCTGAAATTAACTTAAATGTTGGTTGTCCAAGTGATCGAGTTCAAAACAATATGATTGGTGCTTGTTTACTTGGCCACCCAGAGCTGGTTGCCGAAAATATTGCTGCGATGAAGTCAAAAGTGTCTATTCCCGTAACTGTGAAAACTCGAATAGGGATTGATGAGCAGGAGGACTACGCCATTCTGCATAGCTTTGTTAATGGGTTGGTTAATGCAGGCGTAGATGGGGTGATTATTCATGCGCGTAAGGCTTGGTTGCAAGGGCTGTCACCCAAAGAGAATCGTGAAATACCTCCATTAAAATATGACTGGGTTCATCAAATTAAAGCGGATTTTGCAGGTTTAGATATTGCTATTAATGGAGGGTTTTCTACCCATGAGCACGCCTTGAAACACTTTCAAGCCTACCAGGATTTACCGGCCATAGATGGTGTAATGTTAGGTAGGGCGGCTTATGAACAACCATTTATATTGTCTGAAGTTGATCACCTTTATTACGGGCAAGATAAAAAAGAATTAAGCCGTTTAGAAGTTCTTGAAAAGATGTATCCCTATATTGAAAATCATCTTTCTGAAGGTGGAAAATTAAATCAAATTACCCGTCATATGTTAGGGTTATTTCACGGTTTACCTGGTGGCCGAATTTGGCGTCGTCATTTATCTGAAAATGCCTTTAAACCAGGTTCAGGTATAGACGTGGTTGAACAAGCTTATCAGATGGTAGCTGCAGAAATTCAACGAATGGAAGATAGACTGTGACTTTTTTAGATGTACCCTTTAGAGAAAAAGATCAAGTAAAGGCTTTAGGTGCACGCTGGGATGCGGTGAGTAAACGCTGGTATGTTCCAGAAGCGTTATCTGAAGATCTTGATTTGTTTCAAAAATGGCTATTACCTCAGTCTGGACATGAAAATATATCCAATAATCTATCTAATCATGCAACGTCCAATGAGCGTGATTTATATTCGCACTCTTTAGATTTTAATACTCCGCAAGAATCGTTATCAGAACAAAAAGGCAGCAAGCTCTCAGTCGTTTTAAGAAAGATTCAAATGACTTTACGGCAGGGGTTTCCTGGTGGAGTTTGGATTGTTGCTGAAATTGCAAATATTAACACTCGTCGTGGTCATGTTTATTTAGAGTTAACTGAAACTAATGAGCAAGGCCAAGCAATTGCAAATTGTAGAGCCATGATATGGCAAAGTCAGGCAAATAATTTACTAGACCGCTTTAATAAAGTAACGGGCAGTTCTTTAGCAATCGGTCAAAAAGTATTGTTATTGGCTGAGGTTAATTTTCATGAGCAGTATGGGTTCTCATTTGTGGTTCAAGATTTGGATCCAAGCTATACATTAGGTGAGCAAGAACAGCGTTTAAATGAAATTCGCCTAAGTCTAATTAAAAAAGGGTTTTATCAAGAAAATAAACGTTTTGATTTACCTGCTGATTATTTTCGCATAGCAGTAATCGCTCCACCTGAGGCGGCTGGTTTGGGTGACTTTAGGGCTGATGCAGACGTCTTACAAAAAAACAAACTCTGTCAGTTTAATTATTTTTATAGTAGTTTTCAGGGTGAAAAAGTTGAGCCTGAAATGTTAGAGGCTATATCTGCAGTGCATTCTATGCATCAAACTAAGCCATTTGATGCCTTGGTCGTGATTCGTGGTGGTGGGGCTAAGCTAGATTTAAATATGTTAAATATAGAATCTGTTGCTGAAGCACTTTGTAGGGCACAATTGCCAGTGTTATCGGGTATTGGTCATGAAAGAGATAATACGATTTTAGATGAAGTCGCTCACAGCCGTTTTGATACGCCGAGTAAGGTCATTGGTTTTATTAAAAATCAGATTGTAGATCAGGCAAAAAATGCTCATTTAAACTGGGTAAATATCGAACAATCCAGTCGTTTAAAAGTGCAAAACCTTCGTCAAAAAATGGTGAACTTACATCATTCAATTACCCGTGATAGTTTAAATAACGTGCATAGGTGGCAGCAAAAATTAGAACCTATTAGTTTTAATATAAGACGATTAAGTGAATCCAAAATCAGGCAAGTAGGGCACAACTTAGATGTTTTGTATCAGCAAATACAATCTAAAGTAAATCAACAGATTACGGTTATTTCTGGAGAAGTTGAACAGCAAAATAAACAGATTCATGAAGCTGCAAGAAGGGCTGTTGCAATGCAAAAACAACAGCTCATTCAATCTATTTCATTTATTTTAAGCTCTGGGCCAAAGGCTCAATTAAATCGAGGCTTTAGCATGGCTAAGGGTTTGGACAATAAACCTATTGTTACAGCTAAAGAGGCATTAAATCATGATGAAATTGAGCTTGAATTTAGTGATGGCTCGATTCGTGCAAAAATACCAAAAAATCAAGATATTAAACAAGCGAAATAGAGTTTGCTATTTATTGCAATACCCAAGAATAAAGAGGTTTTAACATGACACAATCAGCAGAAAGTTTTAAAGAGAATTACCAAAAACTGCAAGATATTGCTCAGAAACTAGCCAATAGTGGTGAGGTAGATATTGATGAACTCGTACCGATGGTTGACGATGCTACTCGAGCTTATCAGCTTTGTAAGTCAAGAATTGAAGCAGTCGAAACGGCTTTAAATACCCGATTGGATTCAGATACCAAAGAAGAGGGTAATGGAGAGTAAGACATGGAAAAACAAGCAATTATTTATCATAATCCAAGATGTTCAAAAAGTAGAAAAAGCCTAGAAATCCTGCTTGAAAATGGCTACACAGTTAATGAAGTTAAGTATTTAGAAACACCACCAAGTAAAATAGAGCTTGCTGATCTATGTGACAAAATGGGTAAAACACCTTTTGAGATTATCCGCACTGGAGAAAGTCTTTTTAAGGAGCTTGGCTTATCTAAAATGAATGATAAATCGACTGATGAATGGCTAGAGATATTAGTAACGCATCCAAAACTAATTGAAAGGCCTATTGTTAAAATTGGCAATAAAGTCATTATGGGAAGACCGCCAGAAAACGTATTAACGATAATGTAATTATCAATGTAACGACCTAAAGGTATTAGCTATCTAAATTTGATAGATCCTTGTTCTTTAGTTTTGATCGTCAAATACAACACCTACAAATCATCGTTATTTAATGGCTTGTTAATAAATAACTAGTTTTAACAATAATTAGTTATTTACTTGTTATTGATAAATTACCAGGTCTGGTAAATCTTGAGCTCATTTCAAAGGATTTATTTTTAAACAAGCTGAAAGGCTTTTGCATTTTTACATTCGTAAAATCATTTATATTAAAAGCAGTCTAAAAAAATCTTTCAATAAACTTTTACGGTAAATTTAACTGTAGATTTTTATCTGATATAGATAGTGAAGTCACAACGTTGCTAGATTTTATTTTTAATTCATTTCTCTAATCATATCGATATTTCATTTTTTATTGCGTTCTTTAAATGTATTTACCCAGATAGGGTACTTATTAGAATTGATGCTTTACTATTTAATATTCAATTTAACATAATATATATTATACGTATTTTATTAATGTTAAAAATCACGTGATACAAACTATGGATTCTCGATATCTATATGTAATTATGAGGTTTTTTAATATATTGCTTTAATAACGAAAAGTTTTGCTACATTCACTATATGTCTATATATGCTTCAAGTTATTTCAAATTTATATTGTTTAGATTGCTGGCGTGTTTGGTTTTATTTAAAGGTTTGTATATCCATGCTTTGTAAGGTAGACAGATTCTTTAAATAAATTTATAGATATGACTAGTTCTCTGTGTGATTAATTATGGAAACTACGGTTTTTAAACCATAGATAAAAAGATATAAAAAAACCCGTTAATAACGGGTTCTATTTAACAATTAAAGCTTTTAAGAATATTGTTTAAAGGTATCTATCTAACCTTCGTGCAAACCTAAGACAATTAAAATCATCGGAATAATTGCAATTAAGGCCAGTAAGATTGGTACCCAAGCTTTATCTTCTTTGTTTCTAAGTCCCATAAAGCCAGCAATAATGGCAACTGGAGCAGCAACCCAAGCAATTGGAGGGAATACAAAACTAAATACGATGGCCACGACCCCTGCTACCATACCTAATGTTGCAGAATCACCTGGTTGGTAACTTTTGGTATTGCGCATATCATCAGGCTGAGTGCTTGCAGATTCTAATCGCCCCATAATGCCGTTAATGTCTGATTCAGTTAAATCTTTTTGAATAACTTCTAAGTCAGTCATTCCAAGTGTGATTTTTTTATTTCTATATAGGGCTTTAACTAAATCATCCCAATTAGCATCTTCTGGTAGCTGATCAACAATTTCGTGAGCATCTTCTTTGATAGACATATTTCTTCCTCTGAACTGATAAAAACTTATTTATGTTTTTTTACGATTAAATACTAAGGTTTATCATAAAATTCACACATAAAAACTTACTTTAAAACAAAATTGGCATGAAAAATGCCTAAAGTGCTGTATTTACTTTACGTTTTATATTTATTTTCGATTATTATATCTATAATACTTTTGAATACTATTCTAAATTTTGTCAGGAGCTTTCTCAAACATGGCACTAATGCCCGGCTTACAGATTAATATTGGTCAACAACTGAAACTAACCCCTCAGTTACAACAATCGATAAAGATACTACAGTATTCTGCTTTAGAAGTTCAGCAGACTATTGAAGCAACACTTGAAACCAATTTTATGCTTGAAGTTGGAGAAGATTTAGAGCTCGAAGACGATTCAGAACAATCTCCTAACCAGGAGGCTGAACTTTCAAGTAACAACGAAAAAAATCAAACACCTGATGATGAAACACCTCTAGATATTAATAGTTCAGACTCTATTAAGGATGACCTTCAAGCTGATTATGATTGGGAGGATGTTTATACTGATCACACCCCTTCTGTAAGCTCGCAGAGTCAAGAAGAATACGTAAGTGCCGAGACCTATACTGCGTCTGAAGAGACATTGCACGACCACTTACATTGGCAGTCGGATATCTACCCTTGGACTGATGAAGAGTCGGTTGTAGCTTCTTATATTATTGATGATATAAATGAAGAAGGTTATCTGTCGAGTACTCTAGAACAGCTTAATAGCTCTATTCAAGAAAATGAACCTAACTTTACAGTGACAATTGAATTCATTGAAAATGTGCTAAAAGTTATTCAGCAATTTGAGCCTACTGGTGTAGGTGCAAGATCGGTTCAAGAAAGTCTTCTTTTGCAACTGGCAAATATGACTAAAACCCCTTATGTCATGACCGCAATGCAGTTAATAAGAGAACATTTTGATTGGCTATCTTTTCATGACTCAAAACGTATTAAAAAAATGTACGCTTTGACGGATGATGATTTAAATCAGTTATTGCGATTAGTCCAATCATTAAACCCAAGGCCTGGTAGGGATTACTCTAGTACCCAGTCAAGTATTGTTATACCTGATTTGAGATTAAAACGTGCTAAAGATGGTTGGCTAGTTGAATTAAATAGTAATGCATTTCCAAAGCTAACGGTCAATTCAGCCTATATCGACCTTGCTTCGAATTTAAAAAATGATGAGCAATCAAAACAAATTAAAGAGCAACTTATTGAGGCTAAAGGTTTAATTAAAAGTATTCATAGTCGTGGTGAAACTTTATTGAGAGTAGGTAAATTTATTGTTGAAAAACAAGAACGCTTTTTTGAAGAAGGTGAACATGCTATGCAGCCTCTTGTATTGCGTGAAGTTGCAGAGCATTTAGATTTACATGAATCAACAATATCACGTGCCACTAACCAAAAATATATTCAAACACCTCGTGGTACTTTTGAACTTAAATACTTTTTCTCAACTGGTGTAAGTCAATACGGCAGTGCCGATCAATCAGCAATTGCAATAAAAGCTCATATTAAAGAGTTAATTGATGCAGAAGATCCTAAAAAGCCACTAAGTGATAGCAAGTTGATGGCCATGCTTGAGGAAAAAGAGATTGTAGTGGCTAGAAGAACTATTGCTAAGTACCGTGAAGCTCTTAAAATCCCCTCCTCTAGTGAGCGAAAAAAATATAACCAATTTAAGTTATAAATGATATTTAAACCTCTTAAAACCATGAATAACATATGGTTTTAAGGGTAAATAAGCACTTTTTCCTTATTAATCACTCTTTTTGCCTATTCATTCGCTCTCAGGATGCTTTCTATAATAGTAATTTATTAATTTCGCTTTTATAATGACTCAAATAAATAAAATAGAAATATTGGGTATATTATTATGAATAGAGCAAATGTAGAGCAAATCCAGCAATCAGCTCAACAACAATGGGAACATCAAGCAGAAGTTAAAGAGTATATGTCTGCGGTAAACCCTCCTATGCCAAAAATTGATGTCATTGACTACCCTAGTGCTTTACATCAAGGTGGTGTTACACGCATCATTCCTTTTGATTTATCAAAGCAACTTAAAACAAATTACCCAGCAACATCTCCTAATTTAATGGCAAGTTACATTAAAATATCTGCCGGTGAAATGTTGAGAACAGACGCCGCGGTAACCTCTCAGATGTTTTATGTTATTCGTGGTTCAGGCCGCACTCAGATGAAACATGGAACAATTGAATGGAAACAAGGTGATTTATTTACTTTACCTTCAGTTCCTGATGCTCTGCACTCAGCTGATGAAGATGTTGCTATTTATTGGGTTCATGATGCTCCACTTCTAAATTATCTTGGCGTAAAACCAGATACTGAGCGTTTTCATCCAGTTCTTTATACCAAAGAGAGATTGTGTGGTGAACTAGCTGAGATTCGTAAGCAGGCTGAAGGCCGCAATCGTACTGGTTTTTTATTATCAAATCCAAATTTTCCGCAAACCATGACGTTAACGCATACATTATGGGCGTTATATAACGTTTTACCTGCTGGAGTCGTGCAAAAAGCGCATCGTCATAACTCTATTGCACTTGATTTTTGCGTTAGTGCTGGACCAGAAACTTATACCTTAATTGGTAAAGAGATTGATGAAAACGGCCAAATTATTAATCCAATCAAAGCCATGTGGACACCTGGTTCTGCCTTTATTACACCACCAGGTTGGTGGCATTCACACCATAATGATTCAGGTGAAGATGCTATTGTCCTGCCGATTCAGGATGCTGGAATCATAATGAATATGCAAGTGTTAGACTTTCAGTATATTCGATAACTCTTTTAATGATGTCTTGATACTAAATCACAAGATCTTTATAAAGAGTGATGAGTATTCAAATTCTTATATTAGGAAATAATTTATGCAAAATACAGACTATAAAATCGCAGTCATTGAAGATGATGAAATCCAACTTCGAAGTTTGGTAGAAGCGCTTCAGCAGCAAGGTTTTACAGTAGACCCATTTACTAATAGAGAAGATGCAGAAAAATCATTCGCTAAAGGGTTACCAAACCTAGTTATCTCAGACATCATTTTAGGTTCTGAAGTTGATGGTGGTTTTGATCTAGCGAAACACCTTTTAAGTTATAACCAGCCTATTCCGATTATTTTTCTCTCTGAAAGACAGTCTGAATTTGATATTTACACTGGGCATGCTTTGGGAGCTATTGATTATTTACCAAAACCAATTAGCTTAAATGTTTTGATTGTTAAGGTAAAAAACTTATTAAGAATTACCGGAACCGCAAAAACGACTGAATCTAATGATGAACAATCAAAGATACCGCAACTAGAGTTAGCTCCGGATCAGTTCAAAGCATACTGGCATGGTAAACAGTTAGATTTAACGGCAACCGAATTTGAAATGTTAAAGCAATTCGCAACCGCAGGAGAAAGCAGTGTTATCTCTTATGATGCGTTGCAATCATCAACTCAAGGCGTTGTAGAGCGTAATACCATTAATACTCATATTTGCCGTATCCGAAATGCATTTAAAAAGATTACTCCAGAGTTTAATCTAATTCATAATGAATATGGTCGTGGATATAGCTGGCAAGATAAAAACTAAAGTTTAGTTTCAATGCTAAAACCCAAAGAAATTATGCGACTTTCAATAAGAACAAGATTCTTTATCTTGTTGTTATTGTTAACTATTCTGCCCTTTCTTGCCTACAGATTTGCAATTGACTTGCATCGTATAATGCTTAATAACCAAGCGATTGTTCAAGAGCAAACCGTTGAAAACTTAGCCTTAATCTTAGAAAACCGCACCGACTTGTGGGCTTTACAAATTCAGTCAGGTAAGCCAACTCGTCTCTCACACCTTAATTTAACCAACTCTGTATTGTGGGTGGTTAATGAAAACCGTCAAACCACTTATGTTGTTGGTCAACTGCCAAATCAAGAGAAGCAAAAGCCGGTTGGCGTATTTACTACAATTGGTAAAGTTCTAATAAAGACTTTAGCGACCTTTTTACCCTACTCTTTACCTTACCCTTACCCCCAAAGTCTCACACCTGAAAGTAATCTGATTACTAACTCCTTAAATGGTCAAACTTTTCAGCAATATCGAATGGATAAAACGGGCCAACCAATCTCTCTAATGTCAGCAACGCCTTTAATTATAAAAGGCAGAATTATTGGTGCGATTGTTTTAGAGCAGAGAATGGAAACTCTGTTTAGTCATAACTTAAATTATTTTTATCGTCTTATTGGTATTGGTGCCATTATATTTTTAATTGTTTTAATTGGTGCCTTAATGCATACAGCCTCATTATCTAACAGAATCATAAGGTTAGATAATGATGTAAAGAGAACCTTTAACTCCCAAGGTCGTATTACCGATTTAGTTTTTCAAGACACAATCAGTCGTTTTTATCAAGATGAACTCTCTGATTTACGCCACCATATTCACGAAATGCTTAAACAATTAGGCGCTTATGAACGCTATCTAAAACAGCTACCTAAAACCTTAAGACATGAGATTCATAACCCACTTAATCGTTTATCAATGGCATTATCTCTACTAGAAAACGAAAACCCAGGCCCTAACCCAAACCCACAATTAGATTATGCACAACATGCACTTGCTCAATTAAAACAATTAATTAGCTCACTTTCTGAAGCTACGAGTATAGAAGATAGTTTACAAAGTCAAACACCTGAAGATTTCCCAATTGGTTTAATGCTTGAACATTATCTAGAAAATACCACAAAACTTCATACTAACTGGCAAATAGATTACTCGTGTCAAATTCCTCATGATGTATTAGTATGTGGTGATGGCTTTATGATTGAACAGCTTATGGATAAATTATTAAGTAATGCGGCAGATTTCTCGGATAAAAAAATGCCGATTATGATTCGTTGCAAGATGATTGATTCGATGATTCAAATTAATGTTGTTAATTCTGGTCCTGCTTTACCAAAAGGTTTAGAGCTGCAAGTGTTTGATGGTATGACATCAATTAGAACTTTAAATCAAGATAACCAAACGCATTTAGGTTTGGGGCTTTATATCGTTAAGCTGATTACAGATTTTCATAAGGGTAACGTGTACGCTGAAAACATTAACTCATTTGAACAGCGTGCAATAAAGGGTGTTAAGTTTACTATTGAACTCCCTTTTCATGTCTGACCTTTTTTATACTAGCTTTTAAAGGCAAGGTTAAATTAAATACAAATAATTAGATTAACGCCTTTACAAGTATTGCTCCCCAACTTACTACTTCTTCCCGTAGAAGTTTATCTAGAAAAATCATAAGCAATAAAAAAGGCCACATATGTGGCCTTTTTTTATAAACCGGTAAACCAAACAATTATTGAACTCTACCAACCAAATCGTTTACTTGACGAATCCATGGATTAATACCGTATTTTGATTTAATCTCTTTAGCTAACTTATCAGCCTCTGCTCGAGATGCAAGTGATCCTGTTACCACAATGTAATTAGTAGATTTATTACGCGTTTGCGGTAGAACTTTGGCGTCATTCAATTCTCTGCTAGAGATCATTTTTTGTGCTGCTTTTTGAGTAGGCATGCTCGCTAACTGCAAAATATAGTTTTGTCTAGATTGCCCTAATAGCCAGCTTATATCTGGGGAAGCATTTGCAATCGGTGCATTTGGCAATTTAGGAGATGTTGGTACAGAAACCTGTTCAGTCAATTTTAAAGTTGGCTCTTTTACAGTTGGTGTTTTAACAGTTTCAACCGTTGGTGTACTAACTTCCATATCTGCTTCATCAGCCATAGTTGATTTTGAACTTACCAGGCCTGGTAAATTTTTAATTTGTTTTCCTTGGTTTAAATGCTGAAGAATTAACTCAAGTTTACGATCTATTTTTGTTTCAAGTTTCTGCGTATAAGCATCTAATTTCTGATCTAAAACGGCCTCAGTAACCAAATTATTTGATTTTTCTGGTGCAGGAACCGTTGAAGGCGTTTTAGAAGCATTTTCTGCATCCAACATTGTTGCAGAACCCGCTTGTTTTGGCTCTTCGTTTGCAGTGTTAGTAACGACTAAAGTATCTGTAGCTTGATCAGTATTTGCAGAAATGGCTACTGTCCCACCCTGCATACTTTTAATAATAGCTTTAAGTTCTTTTACCTCTCCTTGCAAAGCCAAAACTTTTGACTCAAGTTCAGTAAACAATTCTGTTTTTCCACCAGTGGTTACAGATTGTTGTAAAGAGTTGAAATCAGTTTGCAGTTCATTAATGTGTTCAAAATTTTGATTTTGTGAAGCGAGTACTTTTTCTTGCTCTTTTTGAAAGCTACTGTAAGCAATATATAAAACGCCTAAAATAGTCAGCAAGAGTGACAGCATAATAATAACGCCAAAAAATGATGTTTTATTGCTGGTTGTTGATGTGGTTAATAGTTTATTGCTGTAACTCGATTTTGGGTTCGGTTGTTGTGAAGTATGTTTAGGGTTCTCAGGCATAACTTCCTCTGCGGCATTTAACCAATCATTAAGTGATGGGGATTCATTATTATTTGAATTTTGCGATGTTAGTTTGCCAGCTTTAGATTCAATCTCTTCTAAGATCTTGGCTCTTTGTTCTTCAAGTTCTGAAATAGTAAGTGACATAATGGTTTACGTAATTACCTAAAATGAAAGGGTTATAAAAGTAAATTTATTGTAAAATGCTTTTCTAGAAAAAGATACTTAAACATACCTTTGGAGTGATAAATATGCCTGATATGCAAAGCGTAGGCTCTGCTTTATTAATTACTGCTGCATTACTCGTTGTCAGCTTAACGGTTGTAGGATTAGCGATGTGGTTTTTATATAAATTTTTTAAAAATAAAGATGAGTAAAACCATTTTGTAAGCTTTATTAGTTTAAAGCTAACAAGCATGTTTATAATTTTATTCATTAAGTCTTCTTAGTTACCAAAAGTTACCAAAACTCTTCTACTTAATCTCGCCATCAACATATTGCCAATGACCTAAAGTATCTCTTATAAAGTAACTTTTTTCATGTAAGTAGCCATTAGAACCTTCTTGTTGATAATAAGCAGTAAATGTCACCCACCCTTCAGAATCTTTTTTACGTCCCTTTTTTCGGCCGTTAATGGTTAATTTCGTCCAATGTAAATTTGGGGTAAATTCTAAATTACCAGGCCTGGTAGATTCATACCAAGTATTTAAAAGGTAGTCTTTTAAATGCATTTCAAAAGCAACAAAACGGGAACGCATTAATTCCTCAGCTGTTTGAGGATAGAGACCACCTTTGTGAAAAGGTTCACAACACTCTGCATACAATTTAGTTGAGCCACATAAGCAAAGATTATTTATATTGGATTGCATATCTATTTGAATATTAATGATTATTTAGCTGATAAATGATAATGAAAGACGTTTCGTAATTTTAACGAGAGTAGTATAGCGGCTAAAGTTAAGCCAATTACAATCCCTAGCCAAAATCCTGTTACACCCATTGGTTGTGTAATCCAATCGGTAAAAGTAAAAATATAACCTAAGCCAAGACCAATTACCCAGTAGCTAATAAAGGTAACGAACATGGTGGTTTTGGTATTGTGAAACCCTCTTAAGGCTCCAGCAGCATTCACTTGTATTGCATCAAATGTTTGGTATAACGCGGCATAAAAGATTAAGGTAGTGGCAACCGCCAAAACTTCGGGATCGTTTGAATATAATTTAACAATATCTACTCTAAAAACATAACTAATTAATGCTAAGAGTAACCCTGTTATCAGTGCCCAGCTTAATCCTGTAAATAGGGTGTTTTTTACTTTTATTCTATCTAATTGACCAAAACCATAACCTACCCTTACGGTTAAAGCCATTGCAAAGCTTAGCGGCACCATAAATGCCACAGAGGTAAAACTGATGGCAATCTGATTGGCGGCAATGACACTTGTACCTAAAACGGCAATAAATAACGCAATAAAACTAAATAGACTAACTTCAAACAATAGAGCAAAAGAGTTTGGTAGTCCTAAAGAGACTATTGGTTTAATCCCCTGTTGCCAATTAACTTTATAGTCTTGTTTGGTTTTGGCTTCTAGAGAGTTTACAGAATCAAGAGGTTTGAGATATCGGCTAAGTTGGCTATTTTTTAGGATATATAAAAGCCCAATAAAAAACATTGACCACATAACCAAAGAGCTAGCAATTCCGCAGCCCGCTGCTCCATGAGCTTCGATAGGGCCAAAACCATATATAAATATGGCATTAAGAGGAATATTTAACATTAAAGCGATAAAACTAATCCACATGGTTGGTAGAGTTTTACCAAGGCCTTCCCAAAAGAATCTCAAGACTTGATAAAGAGCAACACCAGGTAAACCAAAAGCAATAAAGAACAGATAGTCTTTAGTTAATTGATAAACCTCAGGATTTAACCCTAAAAGCTTTAATAACCAAGACAAATTCATTAAAACGATTAAAGATGCGATGCCTAAAGGAATAGATAACCATAAACCCTGAATAAGATATAAACGAACATTCTCAGGCTTTTGCTGACCATTTGCCTTTGAAACTAGAGGGGTAATCGCCAATAAAACACCTGTGCCAAATATAAAAACAGGCAACATGATATTCGTACCAAGACCGATGGCAGCAAGGTCGTTGGTACCTACTTTACTTGCCATTATGGTATCCACAACACCAAGCCCTGTTAAAGCAAGTTGAGCAAATAAGATTGGTAAAGCTAGTTTTACTAGAAGTTTAGATTCATGAAAAAAAGCAGTCGAAAATAAAAACATCAACGTAACATCACTTATTTAAACCTGATTTATCTTTTTGATTAACATCATGATTATCTTTTGGTTTTTCTTGTTGATTCCAATATTCTTCACCATGTTGTTGCTCAAGCTCTGATAAATCATCATGAACTGTTGAATAAATTTCATCTTCAGGATCTACATGCACCACCATGCTTGGTAAAAGTAAGATTACGATCAACTTAAAGACCCAATAAACCGTTGCGTAAATGACGACCGCCAAAGCTAAAACCAAAGGCAAACCAAACACCAAATCAACGATTAACGCTTGCCCTTCAAAAAGCATTTCAAATAGATTTTTGTGAATAAAGGTAAAATAAAGCCAACCAATAACCGAAGCCAAGCTAATTAAAATAGCAAATAGATTCATATTGGGTTGGAGTTTGGTATTTCTAAATAGACAAAGCATAAGGTCTCTTTGATTAAAATAAATTTGATGGGATAAGGAATATGTTAATTTCTTAGCTAATTACAGTGAGTTTAATTTTTGAAAAAACAACCACTGCAAAGCCATATAGGTGGTAGCCACGTTAAAACGCCCTTCTAATAACTGCTTTTTGGCGTCTTCAAAAGATAAAATCACCACTCGTATGTCTTCATTTTCTGTAGCAAGTCCAGCATGTGTATTAACCTTTTTACACTCCACTTCAGAGGCATAAAGGTGCAAAATTTCATCGCAGGCTCCAGGGCTTGGATAGAACTGGCTAATAAACTCCGGATCAGTAATGTCAGCACCAGTTTCTTCTTTTACTTCTCTTATACAGGCTTCTTTAGGGCTTTCGCCTAAATCAATCATTCCAGCTACAGGCTCAATTAACCAGGCCTGGTTAATATCTTTTGTGGCAAAGGCATTTTCTATGGCACCTGCTCTGCACTGTTCAACTAAAACAACTTTTTCTTCAGTTAAATCATAAAGCAAAACAACCACGGCTTGCCCCCTACAAAACACCTCACGCTTTACCAATGAGCTTTGGCCACCCTGAAATAGAGAGTGAGTGAATTGAAGGTTTTTAAGTGTAAAGTAACCTTTAAAAACAGTCTTATTATCTTGAATGGTAAGTGATTTTTGGTTTTTATTAGGCATTGTTTTATTGAACTTCAATCATAGGAACACGTTTAGTTACCCCGCAAAGCAACTCATAACCAATTGTTCCAGAATGTTTGGCAATAACGTCAACGGATAAATCCTGTCCCCATAAAATAGCTTTTTCACCAATTTTAACTTCCTCTTGGCAATCGGTTAAATCAACGGTGATCATATCCATAGAAACACGCCCAATTAAGGGAAACTTTTCACCAAGAATAAGAACTGGAGTACCTGTTTTAGCATGACGAGGGTAACCATCGCCATAGCCAATAGCAATAACTGCAACTAAGCTTTTTCGTTTTGCAGTCCAAGTATTACCGTAACCTACTGACTCACCAATTTGAATGGTTTTAAGAGCAATCACTTCTGATTCAAGCTGCATAACGGCATTTGTGGAAATAGTATTATTCGGAATGTCACCTGCACCATATAGGGATATTCCAGGACGAACCCAATCATAATGGCTTTGTTTAAAGCGAATTATTCCGGCTGAACTAGCTAAACTTTTAGAATACGGGTAAACCTGGGTCGTTTCAGAAAAACGTTGAATTTGGTTAGCTGTAAAGTTTTCTGCCGAAACACTGTTTTCATCTGCAGAAGCTAAATGAGACATCAGATGAATACAAAATTCATTATCTGAACGCTCTAGTTTGGCAATGACCGAGGGGACTTGCTGAACGTCAAAACCTAAACGATGCATACCCGTATCAATCTTGATCCAAACACTAAGTTGTACAGGGATATTGGTATGTAAAAGCCAATTTAATTGATACTCAGAATGGATCACTACATCCAGTCTATTTTGAATAACAACAGGAAGTTCAGCTTCTGAGAAAAGACCTTCAAGCAATAAAATCCTATGCAAAAATCCTTTTTGTCTCAGTAACATAGCTTCATCAATTGAAGCAACGCCAAAACCGTCTGCACTGCTTAATTGGTGAGCCACACGCTCTATGCCATGACCGTAACCATTGGCTTTTATAACCGCCAAAACTTTACTGTTGGGTGCAAGTGATTGAATTTTTTGCAAATTTTGTTGTAAAGCTTGAAGATATATATAAGCTTTAGCTGGACGATACATCATATGCAGATAAAGTTCCTAATATTGCTCATTGGGTATATCAAAGCTTGCGTGGTTCTCAAAGCGAGTGTATTCACCAATAAAGGTCAACGGAACTGTACCCAATGAACCATTACGGTGTTTACCTAAGATAATCTCAGCAACACCTTTATCTTCTGTTTCTGGGTTATATACTTCATCACGGTAGATAAAGATGATTAAATCGGCATCCTGCTCGATTGCTCCTGATTCACGTAAGTCAGACATTACTGGGCGTTTATTAGGTCGTTGCTCAAGGCTTCGGTTTAACTGCGATAACGCAATAACTGGAATATTTAATTCTTTGGCCAGTGCTTTTAAGCCACGAGAAATTTCTGAAATTTCATTGACTCGGTTTTCAGAGTTTGCAGAGCCACGCATTAACTGCAAGTAATCCACTACAACTAGACCCAAGCCTGTCACAAACTTCTCTGGATCTTCTTTCCCCGCTTCAATTGCTTCTTTACGCTGAATATCACGCACATCTTTATCAATACGGCGTGCTCTGGCACGTAGCTCTGTAATCATTAAGGCAGGAGTATCATCAATAAAGACTTTGGCTTGTGAAAGAATATTAATCGCTTTATTTAATTTAGGCCAATCATCTTGAGCCAATTTACCGGTACGCATACGCCCTGCATCAATTCTACCGATTGAGCTAATCATACGCATAGCGAGCGACTCACCTGGCATCTCCATACTAAACACGGCAACAGGCGTTCCATTCTTAGTGGCAATGTTCTCTGCCATGTTCATAGAGAAAGTCGTTTTACCCATAGATGGACGACCCGCAACAATAATTAAATCGCCATTTTGCAAACCTGCGGTTAGATCATCAAATTTTGTTAAGTGGGTTTCTTGACCAGTGATCGTGCCTTCAGAATTAAAGAGTTCGTCAATTTTATTAATGGCTGATTCAAGAAGCATATCCATCGATTTATATAGACGCTCTTTGCCTTCTCCATGCTCAGCAATTCCCATAATTTTTGCTTCTGCAATATCTAAAATATCGCGAATATCTTTACCTTGAGGAAAATAAGCTGCTTCAGCAACTTCGTTACTGGCTTGAATCAGTTTTCTAAGGATTGATTTATCTCTTACTAATTGCGAGTAATAAAGAATATTGGCAGAACCTGGAGTGTTTTTAACCAGTTCAGCAAGATATGGTTTTTCGCCGGCAGTTTCTATTTGGCCAGTATTTCCTAAATAGGCCACAACAGAAACTAAATCGAAGGGTTTGTTGTTACGGTTGAGTTCAATAATCGCATCAAAGATTACTTGGTGTTGTTTGGTGTAAAAATCATTAGAATTAACAATGACACTTACATCATCTAGCACATCATCAGACAGCATTAAGCCACCTAAAACAGATTGCTCCGCTTCTATAGAGTGAGGTGGAACTTTAAAGAGTTCTTCAGCTGAGTTATTTGAGGGTTTTCTTAAGGCCATAATAGAAAAGTTACGATATCAAATTTGATTAACAAAAAAGTATTATAACGTGTTTTCTAAAAACAAAACTGTAGGTCTTGATTATTTATTAAAGGAAAATTGAATAAAATTTAGACATAAAAAAAGCGAGGGCTTTCTAATGAAAGCACCCCGCTGTCTTTAGTAAATCTTTAAATTAAAGATTACTCAGCAGAAGCCTTAACTTCAACTGTAATTGAAGCAACTACATCAGAGTGTAATTGAACATCAATTTCATAAGTACCTACGTGACGTAGAGCACCTTCAGGCATACGAACGTCGCGACGTTCAGTATCAAAACCAGCTGCTTTAAGTGCGTCAGCAATATCTTGAGTTCCAACAGAACCAAATAATTTACCTTCATCACCAGCAACTGACTCAATAGTAACAACTTGACCGTTTAGGTTTTCGAAGATACCTTGAGCAACAGCTAATTCAGCAGCTGCAGCTTTTTCTAATTCAGCACGAATCGTTTCGAATTCTGCAACATTTTCTTTTGTTGCCGCTTTTGCTTTACCTTGAGGAATCAAGAAGTTACGTGCATAACCAGACTTAACTGAAACTTGATCACCTAAAGATCCTAGATTTTGTACTTTTTCAAGCAGAATAACATTCATAGCTTAAACCTCTATAGTTCTTTATTTTCCCATCGGCTTCTAAAATTGACCCAAGTGTCAACTAAACCAATGGTTGCTAAAATCAACATTGCTTGCGGAAACAAGAATAACAAAATATATAACCCTACTAACCAAGCAGAACTTAACTGCTTAATAGATACCGTTTGATGAGCAATGGCAATGCCTTGAAACATCAAACCTGCAATGATTACGGAAGATAAATCATATACCAAACCAGGTTGAGCACCGTTTACCAATCCAATTACCGCCAGTGCAATAGCCATATAGGCTGTTGTTTTAGGTAATGTTAATTGATAAAAATCGGTTTTGAACTGACCTGGATTATACAATTCACTTTGCCACCAACGTGCTAAGACTAAAATGGTAAACCATAAAATAATCATAAACACGGCTATGAGCATCGTTACCATTTCAGCTAGAGTAGGAATTAATTCTTTTTCATAGCTGATTTGTGATGCTTCAAGCATTGGGGCAACGTACTGATTAAACAGTCCTAACCACCACTCAGCTGGATTTGGAACCGTTAGATAAAACAGAACGACACCAATTCCAACCAAAATCATTGCAAATTGAAGTGCTAAAGCTAATGAATTAGTTTGTCTTAAGACAACGGCCATTAACCAAACAGGAAGCATAAATTCAATAACAGAAACAATGGCTGAGAAATACATCCCTGTCATCATTACTGTTAGAGCGATATTTCCAATAACACTCCAAGCAAGGGTTTTAAAACCTTCAGTTACAGATATTCTTAATGTAACTAAGGCAATAATTGCACCAACTAAAATACCGAATGGTGCTAAAAAGACACTCAATGCTGAGAATAAAACAGCTGCAATGTTGGCCTGCATAGGGCCTTTCATTGCGTAATTGGCTATTACTAGCATAGTGTCCCTGTTACTTCTTATTTACCGTCAAACAAATTATTTATGTTGATCAGTATATGGCAGTAACGCAATATAACGAGCACGTTTAATTGCAGTTGCTAATTGACGTTGGTACTTAGCACTTGTTCCAGTAATACGACTAGGAACAATTTTACCTGTTTCAGTAATGTATGCTTTCAAAGTATCTAGGTCTTTGTAATCAATTTGTTTAACGCCGTCTGCAGTAAAACGACAGAATTTTTTTCTACCAAATCCTCTAGCCATCTTCTTACTCCTTATTATCGCGAGTATCGCGACGTTTATCAAAACGCTCATCTTTCTTAGCAAGCATTACTGAAGGCTCAGTAATAGCAGTTTTTTGCTTAGTAACCATGCTACGTAATACAGCATCGTTATAATAGAAAGCATTTTCAAGTTCATCTAATGCTTCTTGATTACATTCAATGTTAAGCATGATGTAGTGAGCTTTGTGTACCTTATTAATAAGGTAAGCAAGTTGACGGCGACCCCAGTCTTCTAAACGGTGAATTTGACCACCAGACTGTTCGATAAGGGCACGGTAACGTTCTAGCATTGCAGGAACCTGTTCAGATTGATCAGGGTGCACTAGAAATACGACTTCATAATGACGCATTCATTTTCTCCTTATGGATGATAAAACAGTCTCCTGTCACAAATAATTAAGCTAATTATTTTTAAGCTTATTTGTGCAGTGAGACAAGGATTTTCTCAGGCAAAGTACCTGGAAGCCGCGAATTATAAACGATGCAGACTAATAAAACAAATATTTAAAGATAAAATACTGTTTTATAAAGAAAAGAAGGTAATAAGATGTGTGTTTTGAATTTTACCAGGCCTGGAAAAAGTAAATTTGATTTTACCAGGCTTGGTAATTTATTAACTTACAGCGTTTCTAAGCTAAGGTTAATTTGTTCTAGAACTTGTAAAGGTTGATTTGATTGCGTTATTGGTCGCCCTACTACTAAATAGCTAGAGCCCGCTTTCATTGCCATTGCTGGTGTCATAATACGTTTTTGATCATTAGTATCACTGCCTTCAGGACGAATTCCTGGTGTGACTAAATAAAAATTATTACCAACTGTTTTGCGTAACACTTCCGCTTCTTGAGCAGAGCAGACTACGCCATCTAAACCAGAATCTTTAGCCAAAGAGGCTAAGCGTAATACATTGTCTTGAGGAGAGCCTTGTAATCCAATCTCTTCTAGATCTTGCTGTTCCATACTAGTAAGGATGGTTACTGCAATTAAAAGAGGTTTTTGTTTGATGTCACTCATTTCTGCTAAAGCTTGTTGTGCGGCTTGCATCATTTTTCGCCCACCTAAAGCATGCACATTTACCATCCAAACCCCCATGCGCGCAGCGGCTTGTACAGCTTTGGCTACCGTATTAGGAATATCATGATATTTAAGATCTAAAAACACATCAAAACCTTGGCCAACGAGGTTTTTAACAAACTCTGGCCCCGCAACAGCAAAAAGCTCTTTACCCACCTTAAGTCGGCACACTCTGTTATCAAGTGTTTGAACAAAATTTAATGCTGCATTGGCATTAGCAAAATCTAAAGCAATCAAAACTTTAGGGTCTTGGGGAATAGTGGTTAACTGTGAATTCATTTATAACTCTGTTTTTGTTTATTTTTCTAATAATTCCAATGAATTAGACTCTTTTTTTAAAGTCTCATTAACTTCGACATTGGCTTTTCTTAGTTGAATAATTTGATTGGAAAGTTTTTGATTCTCTTTGTTTTTTCTGCGAATCACCCAGCGTAAACGCATAACCTGCATAAAGATAATGATGGCACCAATGATCATACCTAAAATCAATAAAACAGCCATTATTACACTTAATGGAAGCGATAGCTTTACAAGAAAAAGATCTAACTCTACAGGGGTAGGATTCAAAACACCTAAGGTTACACCTATTAGTATAAATAAAAGTGTAAAAAGGATAGAAACTAGTTTAAACATGTGAGAATTCTCTATCAGAAGATATAGAGATTATAGTAGAAGAATAAAAAAAGGGGTGAAAATTCACCCCTTTTTTAATGTTATTGCAAAATATCGGTATGTTCTTTAGATTCATCAACACGTTCTCTTAAAGCCTTTCCAGGCTTAAAGTGTGGAACACGTTTATCATCTAATTTAACTGTTTCCCCAGTTTTAGGGTTACGGCCGACTCTTGCTTTTCTGTGATGTAAGCTAAAGCTACCAAAGCCGCGTATTTCAATACGTTCGCCTTGTGATAATGTATCAATCATAGAATCAACAATTTGATTCACTGCAATCTCAACATCCTTTTGGGCAAATTGAGTTTGTTTTCTTGCAATGAGTTCGATAAGTTCAGACTTGGTCATTTGATATTGCTCTTATTTATCTCTCATCAGAGAGTTTCAATAAACTAATACGAAATATCAAATTCGTATTAGAGACCAAGGTGTAGTCTGTAAGTTAACTAACAAACAGACTACCCTTTTACAAAGACAGGTTTGTAATCAGTGATTACATTTTATCTTTGAAAAGGTCACCTAAAGTAGTACCAGCAACAACTTGTTGTTCTGAGTACCCTTTAATTGCTTCAGCTTCTTCTGCAGCTTCTTTTGCTTTAACAGAAAGAGATAAAGAACGGTTTTTACGGTCAATATTGGTAATTCTTGCAGAAACTTCGTCGCCTTCTTTAAGAACGCTTGAAGCATCACGAGTATCTTCCATTAACTCAGAAGCGCGAAGGTAACCTTCAACTTCAGGAGCTACATCGATAACAGCACCTTTCTCATCAACAGATTTAACTGTACCAGTAACAATAGAACCTTTACCGTTATCAGCAACGAACTGACCAAATGGGTCTTGCTCTAACTGCTTAAGACCTAAAGAGATACGCTCACGATCAGGATCGATTGAAAGAATAACTGTTTCTAGCTCGTCACCTTTTTTGAAGTCACGGATTGCTTCTTCACCAGGCTGGTTCCAAGAGATATCAGTTAGGTGAACAAGACCGTCAATACCACCGTCTAGACCGATAAAGATACCGAAATCAGTGATTGATTTGATGCTACCAGAGATTTTGTCGCCTTTAGCGTGAGTCGCTGAGAAACCTTCCCATGGGTTAACAGTACACTGTTTGATAGATAGAGAAATACGACGACGCTCTTGATCAACATCAAGGATCTTAACGCGAACTTCTTGACCTAAGTGAACCACTTTAGATGGGTGGATATTACGGTTAGTCCAATCAAGCTCAGAAGTATGAACTAGACCTTCAATACCATCTTCGATTTCGATGAAAGCACCGTAATCAGTGATGTTTGCAACTTTACCAGCCACTTCTGCACCCATTGGGTAACGAGAAACCATATCTGCCCAAGGATCTTCTTCAAGCTGCTTAAGACCAAGAGATACACGGTTACGTTCTTTGTCAAACTTAAGAACTTTAACATCAATTTCATCACCAACTTGTACGATTTCAGATGGGTGATTAACACGACGCCAAGCCATATCAGTGATGTGTAGAAGACCATCAACACCACCAAGGTCAATGAATGCACCGTAGTCAGTAAGGTTTTTAACGATACCTTTAAGTGATGCACCTTCTTCCATGTTAGCAAGAATTGCTTCACGCTCTGCTGAGCTTTCTTGTTCGATAACTGCACGACGAGAAACAACAACGTTGTTACGCTTACGATCAAGCTTAACAAGTTTCATTTCTACTTCTTTACCTTCTAGGAAACCAAAGTCGCGAATTGGACGGATATCCACAAGTGAACCAGGTAAGAAACCACGAACGCCTTCAACGTCAACAGTAAGACCACCTTTAACTTTACCAGTAACAAGACCGATAACAACTTCACCCTCTTCCATAGCTGTTTCTAGGCGATCCCAAGTCTTAGCACGCTTAGCTTTTTCACGTGATAAACGAGTTTCACCTAAACCATCTTCTAAAGATTCTAGGTAAACTTCAACTTCATCACCAACAGCAACTTCAAGTTCACCGTTTGCGTCTAGGAATTGAGACTTAGGAATAGCAGACTCAGACTTCATGCCAGCGTCTACAAGAACAGTTTCTTTGTCAATACCTACAACGGTACCGATGATTAGAGAGCCTGTGTTAAATTTTTCTTGAAATGATTCTTCAAATAATTCAGCGAAAGATAATTCACTCATGGATAGTATTACCAATATTTTCATACCGTTTATTTATCGCAGATGGGATATAAATAAATAGACGGGTCAGTTAACAATTGCCAGCTTCCCAGTTGCTAGCTAAAAATACAAATCCCCAGCCTTTAAAAAAGACCAGGGATTTAAAAAACTTTTTAAAATCAATTGGTTAAAATTGATTTTATAACCAATTAAGAATAAAAAAACTACTTCATAATTCCTTTATCCCACAACAAAGATTCTGCTTTTTTACATACTTCTTGTATATCTAATTCAGAAGTATCGATCACAATTGCGTCATCCGCAGGTCTGAGTGGAGCGGTCTTACGACCCGTATCTCGCTCATCCCTTTCTTTGATGTCTTGAGTTATCTGAGCTATGTTAGCATCAACTCCTTGATTTTTCAACTGTTTAACACGTCTTTCTGCTCTTACCTCAGCAGAAGCTGTTAAATAGAGTTTTACAGGTGAATTTGGGAAAACAACGGTACCCATATCTCTACCATCTGCAATTAAACCAGGAGACTGTGCAAAGTCTTTTTGACGTTGTAACAATGCCGCTCTAACTTCAGGAATAACGGCAACGGTTGAAGCAACACCTGCGACTTCTTCTGTTCTTACTTTAGAAGTAACATCTACTCCATCATATAAAATACTTGTCGCTTTAAATTCAACTGGAAGTTTTTCAGCTAAATTTACCAGGCCTGGTATATCGTCAAGAGCCAAATTGTTTTTAACGGCACCAAAAGCTAAAGCACGGTAAATAGCTCCACTATCTAGAAGGTGGAATCCCGTTTTGCATGTTAAATATTGAGCCAATGTGCCTTTACCTACGCCACTTGGACCATCAATAGTAATCACAGGTGTATTAGACATTTATGCATCCTTTTCAGCGGTAACAGACATACCGACTTCATTAATTAATGACAGGAATGTTGGGAAAGAAGTATTTACGTTAGCACAATCATCTATCACAATTTCAGAAACCGCATTAATGCCTGCAATCGTCATCGCCATTGAGATACGGTGGTCGTGGTGACTTTGTATCTCAGCATTTTGTACAGATTGTGTTCCACCGTTGATAATCATACCATCCGGTGTTGGTAAAGCATCAATACCAACGGCCGTAAGAGCATCAGCCATTACTTGAATTCGATCAGACTCTTTCACACGTAACTCTTCCGCACCAGTTAATACCGTTTGGCCTTCTGCGGTAGAAGCAACTACAAATAACACTGGAAATTCATCAATCGCTAAGGCAACCAACTCTTCTGGAATTTCAATACCTTTTAACGGTGCATATTTAATATGTACATCAGCAACGGGTTCACCACCTACCTCGTGGAAATTTTCTAATTGAATATTCGCACCCATTAATTTAAGAATATCAATAATTCCAATTCGGGTTGGATTCATGCCTACATGTTCAATGACTAAATCAGAATCTTTAGAAACCGCAGCTGCAGCCATAAAGAATGCGGCAGATGATATATCTGAAGGCACGTCAATATGACGCCCAGTTAATTTGCCCCCGCCTTGTAAACAGGCTTTCATTCTTTCATGATCTAGCTTTTCGGATTTTACTTCATAGCCAAAACCATTCAGCATACGCTCTGTGTGATCACGAGTTGGTGCAGGCTCAGTTGCACATACTTGGCCATCTGCATAAAGACCGGCAAGTAAGACACAAGATTTAACCTGAGCACTAGCCATTGGCAAAATGTAATCAATCGATCTTAAAGTATTGCCCTCACCATAAATCTTCATTGGTAAAGTACCGCCTTCTGCGGTTTCAATCTTGGCACCCATTTCAGTTAGGGGATCTGTAACACGTTTCATTGGTCGTTTTGATAATGAAGCATCACCAATTAACTCACAATCAAAATTTTGCCCAGCTAAAATACCAGCCAATAAACGTGTTGATGTCCCCGAATTACCCATATCCATTGGTTTTTCAGGCTTTTTAAGACCACGCAAACCTACACCTTGAATAGTGACATTACCATTTTCAGGCCCTTCAATTTGCACGCCCATATCTTTAAAAGCTTGCAAAGTGGCTAGAGCATCAGCACCTTCAAGAAAGCCGGTGACCGTTGTTGTACCCTCAGCTATCGCACCTAACATAATGCTTCGGTGTGAAATGGATTTGTCACCAGGTACTCGAATGCGACCTTTGATAGTGCCACCAGGTTGTACTTTAAATTTTACGTTTGACATAATTCACTGTTCTTTTAATAGGGTTAATCTGGTTATTAATTGGTCTTGTTAACTATATGTTTGTCTCGGGCCTTTTTAGCTTCGCTAAACAAGGTATAAAGAGCATCGGCATCTTTAGACTCTACCAGGCCTGCTAATTCTTCAATTGCCAAACCATAATTTTTTAACCATTTAACAATGGCTTCCGAATTATAAATGGCAATATCACGCCACATTACCGCATCACTTGATGCAATACGGGTAAAGTCTCTAAAACCACCTGCGGTGTATTGGAACACATCACCTAACTCTTCATGCTCATTAAGCATATCAACTAATGAAAATGCGAGTAAATGTGGTAGATGACTGGTCGCCGCAAAAATCTCATCGTGTTGCTGAGCGGTCATTATTTCAACTTTAGCACCTAAAGTTTGCCATAACTCTTGTACGGTTTTTACGGCCTGTTGAGAAGTATTTGGTGTTGGTGTAAGAATCACGCGGTGGTCTATATACAGCTCTTCATCTGCAGCCGTTACCCCACTTTTTTCTTTCCCGGCAATTGGATGACCCGGTACAAAATTTACAGGTAACTGCCCAAAAACGTCTTGAGCCGATAGGATGACACTGCTTTTAGCACTGCCACCATCGGTAATAATGGTATTTTCAGCTAAGAAGGGTTTCATTAACTCTAAAGAACTTTGCATTGCCCCTAAAGGCACGGCAAGAAATATGAGATCACTATCGGTTACGGCTTCTTCCATATCTAAAGAAAAAGAGTCAATAACACCCAATTCAATGGCTGTTTTTAAATTATCTGGATTTTGGCCAAAACCCATGACTTCATCTACCAGTCCTGCTTTTTTTAAACCTTTAGCAAATGAACCGCCAATTAGGCCAACACCAATAATGGTTATTTTTTTAAATGTTTTCAATTTATTTATCCGCTAACACGGTTTTAAGTGCATCAATAAAGTGGGCGTTTTCAATCTGTGTTCCAATTGAAACTCTTAAATAATCTTTTATACCGTAATTGGCAACAGGTCTAACAATCACTCCCTCTTCAAGTAGTTTTTGATTGAGGTGTAGGGCTTTATCACCCAGGTCTATACAAACAAAATTTCCAACTGAAGGAATATAGTTAATATTTAAATCGCTCAGTGTATCAATAATCTGACGCATGCCTTGCTGATTCACTTTAACGGCTTCAGTAACAAAATCTTGGTCTTCTATCGCTGCAATAGCAGCAACCTGTGCAAATTGATTGACATTAAATGGTTCACGTACTTGGTTGATATATTCAATAATTTCACTATTTCCAACCATATAACCTAAACGCAATGAAGCGAGACCATAAGCTTTGGAAAATGTTCGTGAAATCAATAAGTTTTTATACTCTTTTAAATAATCAACACCATCAAAATAATCAGCTTCATCAATAAATGATTTTGCATATTCAACATAAGCTTCATCTAAAACCACAATCACTTTGTCAGGTACTTGGCTAATAAAGCTCTCCCACTCAGTACGTGTAAAAAATGTACCTGTTGGGTTATTAGGATTAGCAATGTAAATAATTTTTGTTTTATCTGTAATCGCTGCCAACATAGCTGGTAGGTCATGCCCCCACCCTTTTGCTGGTACTTCAATACCGGTTGCACCGACTACTTGAGCAGATATTGCATAAACGGCAAAAGCATATTGTGAGTAGATAATTTCATCACCAGGCCCTGCAAAAACACGAGCAACTAATTCAAGTAACTCATTTGAACCATTTCCGACGGCAAGTTGTTCTTTTTGTACATTCAGAAACTTGGCCAGGACCTCTTTTAAATCATAAGCACTGCCATCTGGATAGCGAGAAATATTTTGTAACTCGACTTGAATGGCATTGATGGCTTGTTGACTACAACCTAACGGGTTTTCATTTGAAGCCAGTTTGGTAATGGATTCAAGCCCTAACTCTCTTTGTAATTCATTAACTGGTTTGCCGGGGATATAAGGATGAATTCCTAAAACCTGTGACTGAACCTGATCACAAAAAGAACCTGTATTTATTGTCATATATAAACCTAATTAAACGTCTTGCGGATATTAAACCAGTGAAATTAAAGCGGTGATACTGGAAACGAACCTAATAATTTATAAAAGGCTGCATTGGATTCTACTTCTGCTAATGCACTTTTTACATTTTCGTCGTCTTTGTGGCCTAAAATATCAATAAAGAAGATGTAATCCCACTTTTTATCCGTTGATGGACGCGAGATAATGCGTGTCATATTGATATTGCGTTTGCTAAAGCAACCTAAAATATCCAATAAAGCCCCTGCTTTATTATGGATTGATAAAATTAACGCGGTTTTATCTTCACCACTTGGCTGAGTAGATTCTTTACCGATTACCCAAAACTTGGTGGTGTTATCTTTAAAGTCTTCAATATTAGATTCTAAAATATTCAACTGGTAAAGCTGTGCTGCTTGATCTGAAGCAATCGCTCCTAAAGAAGGATCACTTTGTGCCATTTTTGCAGCTAAGGCGTTTGAGTCTACCGCTTCTATCTCAGCCCAAGGCAAGTTGTTTTTTAACCAATCCTCACACTGTCCTAATGCTTGTTGGTGAGCCACAACCTTTTGAATGGAATCATGAGATTGGGCTTTAGACATCAAACAGTGATGAATAGGCAAATCCACCTCTCCAGAAATTTTGAGACTGGTTTTCATTAATTCATTTTGAGTTGACTTAACCACGCCTTCTGAAGAGTTTTCTACGGGCACAATACCGTAATTGGCTTCACCTTTTTCAACTGCGGCAAATACATCTTCAATCGTTGAAACCGCTACAGCATGAGCAGAAGAACCAAATTGTTTAACTACGCTGGCATGAGAATAACTGCCTTCAGGTCCAAGATAAGCCACTGAAACTGGCTGTTCAAGTGCCAAGCATGCGGACATAATCTCTCTAAATAGCTTAGCCATTTCAATGTCTGGTAATAAACTGGTATTACGTTCTTTAACCGCCCTTAAAACTTGGGCTTCACGCTCAGGGCGGTAGAAAACCGCATTAACATTACCACCTTGGGTTTTAATATCAGCCACTTTTTGGGCACACTCAGCTCTTTTGCCAATCAACTCTTGAATTTGTGCATCAATCGCGTCAATCTGGTTACGAATTTCTGTTAATTGTGCCTGTTCAGTCGTCATTAAAAAGCCTGCTGTAAATTATTTTCTATCGTTCTAAAAGTTACGCGTTTTCTGTTGCAAATTGTTTCATAAAAGCAATCAAAGCATCTATACCTTCTTCTGGCATTGCATTATAAATACTTGCTCTCATACCACCAAATGCTTTATGCCCTTTTAAACTTAACAGCCCTGCTGCTTTAGACTGTTCTAGAAACAAACTATCCAATTCAGTGTTATTTAAGTTAAAAGTCACATTCATCCAAGAACGTTCAGAGACTTTAATTTTATTGGTGTAAAAGCCTGAAGCGTCAATATAATCATATAGTTTTTGTGCTTTACGTTCATTGATTTGCGCAATTGCGTGTACACCGCCAGTCTCTTTAAGCCATTCAAAGACCAGGCCTGCTAAATACCAAGCATAGGTTGCTGGTGTATTAAACATAGAATCATTGTTCGCATAAACATCCCAGTTCATAAGGGTTGGCGTATCACTGCGAGCATTACCTAATAAATCTTCACGTACAATCACAATAGCTAAACCTGCCGGACCAATATTTTTTTGTGCTCCTGCATAAATCATTCCGTACTTGCTGACGTCTATTTCACGGCACATAATATTTGATGACATATCTGCAACAACAGGTTTACCTTGTGCAAAGATCGTTTCTAAATGTTCATCTTTAAGCTCTAAACCAGTGATGGTCTCATTGACACAAATATGAATATATTTGGCATCAGCAGAAAACTTCCATTCACTCTGTGCAGGGACTTCGGTCGGATTAGCTTCTTGAGCACTGGCCACCACATTAACATTTGTATAACGAGAAGCTTCTTTTATCGCTTTGGTTGACCAAACACCCGTGTTTAGATAGTCAACGGTGTCATTTTGCTCAGCTAAATTCATTGGAATCGCCGCAAATTGTAACGAGGCTCCACCATGAGTAAAGATAACTTTATAGTTATCAGGAATCTGCATTACATCACGTAAATCTGCTTCCATTTTATGAGCAACAGCCATGTACTCTTTACTACGATGGCTCATTTCCATGACAGACATGCCAGTAGATTGCCAATCTAAAAATTCAGCCGCTGCTTTTCTCATTACCGCTTCAGGTAACATTGCTGGGCCAGCACTAAAGTTAAATGCTCTTGACATTATATTTCCTTAATAGAATTACCAGGCCTGGTAAGCTGATTTCAATAGAAAACCCTCTCTTGCCAAACCAATAACGCAAAAAGAACTTAACATCTAAGGATATTAAGTTCTTTCTGGTATCACTTTTTAATTATTCAGCTGAATCTTGCTCAGCCGACTCTTCATTTCCTGAGCCAGCTTCGTTGCTTTCTTCAGTATTAACGGTTTCAATAACTTCGCCTTCAATCACGCCGTCTTCATCCATATCCTCTTCGATGTCGACAACAGCAAGACCAACAACCTGCTCACCCTTACCAACATTGATAAGTTTGACACCTTGAGTATTACGACCTACGACTGATATCTCAGAAACACGTGTTCTTACCAACGTAGCTTTATTGGTGATTAATACGATTTCTTGATCAGGTGAAACCGATACTGCGGCAACAACAGGACCGTTTCGGTCAGTGGTCTTGATTGATATAACACCTTGACCACCACGGTTGATGGTTGAGTAATCCTCTACTGGTGTACACTTACCAAAACCGTGTTCTGTAGCGGTTAAGATTAAGGCTTCAGGTTTAGCCACTTGCATACTAATGACTTTAGCATTAACCAGTTTCATGCCTCGTACACCACGAGCCGTACGACCCATTACACGAACATCACTCTCTTTAAAGCGAATCGCTTTACCGATATCACTAAATAGCATAATTTCTTGTTCGCCATCAGTCAGAGCTGTACCGACTAATTCATCATCATCTAATAAATCAACCGCAATAATACCGTTAGCACGTGGACGAGAGAAATCTTTTAACGCAACACGTTTAACAATAGAGTTACGGGTTGCCATAAAGACTACACGCTCATCAAATTCATTTACAGGTAGTACAGAGGTAATATGTTCATTTTCTTCAAGCGGTAAAACATTAACAATTGGCTTACCACGGCTTCCACGACTGGCTAATGGTAATTGCCACGTTTTTTGCCAGTAAAGCTTACCTTTGTTAGAGAAGCAAAGTAGCATGTCATGCGTACTCGCCACAAATAGTTGACCTACTTCATCTTCTTCTTTCATCGCTGTTGCCGATTTACCACGACCACCACGTTTTTGAGCACGGTAATCACTTAATGGTTGTGTTTTGATATACCCATCTTGAGATAGGGTCACAATACGATCTTCAACGGCAATTAAATCTTCTGCATCAAGGTCTTGGTAGCTGTAATCGATTTCTGTTCTACGTGCATCACCAAAGTTTTCAATGACTTCTAATAACTCTTCTTTTACCACTTCTGTTAAGCGATCAGGATTTCTTAAAATTTCTAAAAATTCAGCAATTTTAATAATTAACCCTTTGTACTCTTCAATGATTTTGTCTTGCTCTAAACCAGTTAAACGGTGTAGACGCATTTCAAGAATAGCTTGTGCTTGAGCAGGCGATAATTTATACGTTGCACCTTCCGCACCAAAGCCTTCAGGAAGGTCTTCTGGACGAACGTCTTTCATCTCGACATTTTCTAGCAAATCAACAACAGCACCAATTGCCCAGGCTTTTTCTAACATGCGTTCTTTTGCAACCGCAGGGCTTGGTGATGCTTTGATTAATTCAATCATTTCATCGATGTTATTTAGTGCAACTGCTAAACCTTCTAAGATATGGGCTTTTTCACGTGCTTTACGAAGATCAAAAATTGTACGACGAGTGACAACTTCGCGACGATGTTTAACAAACGCTTCAACCACTTGTTTTAAATTCAGTAGTTTTGGTTGACCATCAATCAAGGCAACCATGTTCACACCGAATACGGTTTGCATAGAAGTTTGTTTATATAGGTTATTGATAATAACTTCTGGTACTTCACCTCGACGAAGTTCAATAACGATACGCATACCGTCTTTATCAGACTCGTCTCTTAAACCAGTGATACCTTCAATTTTTTTCTCTTTAACCAATTCAGCAATACGCTCAATCAACTTGGCTTTGTTTACTTGGTAAGGAAGCTCATTAACGATGATTTGTGATTTACCAGACTTATCTGTTTCAATCGCTGTTTTAGAACGGATTTTTACACGTCCACGTCCAGTTTCGTAAGCTTCACGAATACCAGACGTACCGTTAATCAAGCCATGTGTTGGAAAGTCAGGACCTGGAATATGTTCCATCAGACCTGCTACATCAATATCAGGGTTTTCAATGTAAGCTAAACAGGCATTAACCGTCTCAGTTAAATTGTGTGGTGGAATGTTAGTGGCCATACCGACCGCAATACCAGAAGAACCATTGACTAACAGGTTTGGAATACGAGTAGGTAAAACATTAGGCTCAGTTTCTGACCCATCATAGTTTTCGGTAAAGTTTACTGTCTCTTTCTCAAGATCGGCTAACAGTTGGTGGGCAATTTTGGACATACGGATTTCCGTATAACGCATTGCCGCAGGTGAATCACCATCAACCGAACCAAAGTTACCTTGCCCGTCAACCAACATATAACGTAATGAGAATGGCTGCGCCATACGTACAATTGTGTCATATACTGCTGTATCACCATGAGGGTGATATTTACCGATTACATCACCGACAATACGTGCTGACTTTTTGTAAGGTTTATTAAAATCATTACTTAGTACACTCATCGCATATAAAACACGACGGTGAACTGGTTTTAAACCATCTCTAACATCGGGTAAAGCTCGTCCTACAATTACGCTCATCGCATAACTTAAATAGGATTGCTCCATCTCATCTTCTAGAGCAATAGGAATAATTTCGCGTGCAAACTCTGACATTCAACTTCCATTTCTTGAGTAAAACTATAAAAACCTGATTATATAGCAAATAAAGCTCATATGGCGACAATATTATTTTTCTCGACCCCCTGTCGAGAATGGGTAAAAATCCCGTGAAGGCTGTCTGTATTTAAAATTTTGCATTTTTACGGCTATTTTTCGATTTAATCCTAATCAATTTTCATAATCTCGTATAATTTTGGCTTTGAAGTTAAAATTAACACCTCAGAGAGCATCATGGCATTAGAAGAAACAATGACAAGTAACGCGGATCAAAATGAACTCAATAACTTTAACCGTTTATCAAATACCTGGTGGGATTTAGAAGGTGAATTTGGTGCATTGCATAAAATCAATCCATTTCGTTTAGAATTTATAGAGAAACACCATCCAATTGAAGGTCAAAGTATTGTTGATATTGGCTGTGGTGGAGGCATTCTTTCAGAATCTCTTGCCAAAGCGGGGGCAGATGTAACAGGAATTGATTTAGCCAAAGAAGTATTAACCGTAGCTAAACTACACGGATTGGATACTGGTGTTAAAGTAAATTACCAGTTAATTTCAGCTGAGCAATACGCAGAAGAAAATCCAGAAAAACACGATACCGTCACTTGCATGGAAATGCTAGAACACGTTCCTGATCCGGCGGCTATTATTCAAGCCGCTGCACAATGTGTTAAACCAGGTGGTTGGGTATTTTTCTCAACCTTAAATCGTAATTACAAATCCTATTTATTAGCCATTTTTGCTGCTGAGCAAGTATTAAACCTTGTTCCTAAAGGCACTCATACTCATGAAAAATTCATTACTCCTGCTGAAATGGATGCAATGGCACGTCAAGCAGACCTCTATTTAAGAGATTCAGCTGGTATTGAATTTAATCCATTACTTAATCGTTACGGCTTAAATCATGACGTTAGTGTCAACTATCTACTTGCTTATCAAAAAGCACTTTAATAAAGTGCTCGATCGATAAAAGCTTAAATGTTCAATAAACAACATTTACTAAACTTATAAAATAACAATAACAGCCATACAACAACGATTCACTGAGAAAATTTATGTCCATAAAATGCGTTCTATTTGATTTAGACGGCACCCTACTTGATACCTCTTACGATTTTGCACACGCTCTAAAACTGACTTGTGAAGAATATGATCAACCTGTACTCAATTATCAAGATATTAGAAGCACGGTTTCAAAAGGCGGTTTAGCCATGACGCAGCTTGCTTTCCCAGGGTTACAAGGTGACGAGTTAGAAGAGCGTAGACAGGTATTTTTAAAACACTACTTTGATAATATTAATCACCATACACAAATTTTTGCTGGTTTAGACTCCGGCTTAGATGCACTTGCTGCTAAAGATATTCCTTGGGGCATTGTGACAAATAAACCGACACATTTAACCAAAGAACTTCTTAAAAACTTTAGTTTTAAAAGTGAGCCAAAAGCGATTGTATGTGGTGATACCCTATCGGTAAGAAAACCAAATCCAGAACCAATGTATTTTGCCGCTGACCAGTGTGGTGTTGCCGCCTCAGATTGCATTTATATTGGTGATCATCCGCGTGATATTGAAGCTGGAATTAACGCTAAAATGAAAACCGCTGCTGCTATGTACGGTTATTTACCTTTAGAAGCCACAGAAAAAGATTGGCCAGCCGATCTGTTTTTTCACACCCCTTTTGAAGTCTCACAATATATTCAATCTCTATAAGCTATAAAGCCTATATCAAGCCCATAAAAAAGAACGGATAACTTTATTAATATGAAAACCTATTTAATTACTGGTGCAGCCCAAGGCTTAGGCAAAGCCTTAGCTCAAAAACTTTTGTCTTTAAATTATCAGGTGATTTTATTAGATAAAGAGTTAAAAAGACTCAATGCATTTTACGATGAGATTGAACAATCTGATTTAAATATAGATTTAGTTGCCTTATACCCAATGGATTTGTTAGGTGCGAATATTGATAATTACAAACAACTCACTGAAACATTATCCAATGAATATGGGTGTATTGATGGTGTGTTTTTAAACGCCGCTACTTTACCCGCGTTTACCCCAATCGAGCATTTTGATTATATGCAATGGTATGAAGTGTTGCATACCAATCTTAATGCTAACTTTCATCTTATTCAGCAAACTTTGCCATTATTAAAAAAATCAAACGAAGGTAAATTGGTTGCCATCACGGATGATAACGTAAAACAACACCCCGCTTATTACGGAGCTTATGGTGTGGCTAAAGCAGGTTTAGAACAACTTACTAAAACGGTGGCTCAAGAAATTAAACAGACTAACATACACTGTTATTTAGCAAACTTAGAAACCTTTGCAACTGAATCTCGCGGCAGACTTTTTCCGGGTGAAAATCCTAATAACTTAACTTCTGCAGAAGATATGGCAAGCTATGTTTTAGATTGCATATTTGATAAACCAATCATGACAACAACGGCTGATTTTGGAACAGTAGAAAAACTGTAATTAAATAATTTACCAGGCCTGGTAATTATTGACTCAATCATTATTAGGGCAAAAATCGCTATTCTTGCCCTTTAGTACAAAAAAACAATTAAAACTCACTATTTAAAGTATTTATCTAACTCTTCATATACCACTTCGATATACATTAATTTTGGACCTCCACCCATTACTACCGCCATCATAGCCGCTTCAAGAATCTCTTCTTTGGTTGCCTTTGCGTCTACACAGCCTTTAATATGAACCGCAATACACCAAGAACACTGAAAAGCCACTCCTAAAGAGAGTAGCATCAAATGTTTGGTTTTTTCATCTAAGGCACCTTCAGCTTCTGCACCCTTAACAAATGCAGCAAAACTCTGTAACTGTTTGGGCATGTCTTTCATTAACCGCCCCATCATTGCACCAGTCTCTTGTAGTCTTTCCATAATTCTCTCTCCTTGAATTGTAAATGATTAAAACCCTTAGTCACAATGAATCAAATGGCATCAAAATACAACTGATAAAATCATTAATTTTATAGAAGACTTTAATGTAAATAATAAGCTATTACAGATAGTTAACTCATTAGTGAATGATTTTTTAAAGCCGTAAAAAGCTGGTTGTTTCACCATTTATCTTACTCAGCGACAAGATATAAAGAATAGGTAAACTGAATTGTTTCAGTTTTATGCACTGATTGTATTTTTATATTTTTACAAAAAACGGTAAGGCAACCAAAATAGAGCCTGTAACAACCAGTACATAAATATTAGTTACAAAAAAAGGAAATACTAAAAGAGCGATGCCTGCCAATAATGGGATTATGGTTTTTTGCTTTTTACCATATAGAAAAAAACCTAATCCTAAAGAGCTAAAAAGCAACCCCCAAATAAGTAGTGATGAATCTCCCATATACTAATTTACCTAATTTAGTTTTTCTGTAATGTTTTTTACAACAACCCAATTCAATGAACCAATCCAAAATTCTAATCTAATTACATAACCAAAAGGTTCAAACCAAAACTTGCCTAGTATTTGCAATAAACTCATGAACCTGCTTTTCAATTTCAGGGTCAACCATTTGATCTGGACGGCAATTGTTTGGACAAAGCATTTGCGGTGTTGTGCCATATAACCTACAGATTAAAGGACGTTCTTCATAAACCTCACAACCATTAGGACCAAGATGTACGCAGGTTAATTCACTTAATGCCGCATCATGTTCTGCATCCGTTTTGACGGGTAAACGCGACATTTCTTCTGAAGATGTCGTTACAGGCCCACAGCAATCATGACACCCCTTAACGCATTCAAATGTTGGAATGTTATCGCGTAGTAGCTCAATAATCTCTAGATTATTATTCATTTATACTTACCTTTTGTACTGCTATTTACAAGATTACTCTATAGCTAATTTACCTAGAAGCAAACGACTTCTATAAGTTCTTAAAATGCCATAACACCTTGCTCTCCAGGTAGAGTTTGGTGCTAGTTAAATTACGACAACTTTTTATTTTGGTTTTATCCATTGATAACGTTATCACCTTATTTGCGACATCAGACAATAGTGTTCAGAGCGAAGCTTTTTACTCTTTGTTAAATAGTTTCAACAAACTAGAACCTTAACTTGAGTAAAAATATAACTGTTATGACAGCTATAGCATGTTTTAAATTCATACAAAAACTGCAAAAGAAATTTACCAGGCCTGGTAAATTTATATTCTCACCAAAAAAGGAAGACTAAAAGAACAATCCCTGATTAACAGTGATGAATCGTTCATATAATAATTTATCTGATTAAGTTCTTAATAAATATATTAAAACAAATGCCTTGGCTTATTAAACACCATCACATCAATATCACATCAATCAAGCTTAACTAAGTATCTTCGCAATACTTTTGTAAGCGTTTTAAATAGAGTATATGCAAGTCAAGACCCGTGCTACTAACTGTGTATCAAGGGTCTTGTTAGCCAAGAACATCATAAACCAAATGTATGTAGGCTATTTTGACTCTACAATAGGAGCTTTACGGTATGGATAGTTTTTTAACCTAATGTCACTACGCTTAATCGGGTTAGAAAATGCTTTATCCTTATCAACCCAGTCATCCCACTTAAAGTTCTTAATAACCTTCGCTTGATAACTATCATGAAGCGGATGGCTCAGCACATCGTTAACATGTTTCCACTGGTAAAAGCGCAATAGATCAACCTGATATGGTTTTGGATGCCCTTTTGCGTTTTTAACTTCATTTTTAAGCTCAATCACTTCTTGCATACTAACTTTGGGGGTCCAGTTTATTTTCCCTGGAAGAACGACTGGCTCTCCTGGGATGTTATTAATCCCCTTCTTCCAGGTAGCTAAAACGGCAACCTTAGTATCCTCGCGATATAAAAGAACAGAATGGTTGTAATCCTTGTTTTTAAAAAAACCAAGATTTCCGTATTGAAAACGTGCTCCAGTCAAAAAGGCAACCGCATCTGACCAGCATGGCCCCGTTCCAGAAATTGCCTTTAAAACACTCCTGTCTATGATTCCATCAGGAAAAAGAATCTCAAATGCTATTTTCATACTATTTGCCGCATGAGTCGTTCCTTCACAATCATGACCATGCCATTTAATCATGTCTTTAAGAGTTACCGCATAAGTACGTTGATAATATCGGCCTTGAGTGCCACGAGTGGCAAGAATCTCAAAAACAGGAGCATATGGCATAGCGACCATAGGTGCATACCAAGTAGGAACTCGATCAGGCTGGGTTACACCTGTTTCTATAAAAATATTAACACCTTGTTTATAGGTAGGTTCTTCTGCCTGGGCTGATGAATGAATACCGATAAAAAAAACGGCAATCAATAAAAGTGGTTTCATATTCATATTTAACATCCTCTTCAGAAAATGGAGATAACGATTAAACTCAATAGAACAAATAAAGCATAACGTAACATGCATTAATAAGTAATTGTTTTTATTGCTTTAACCTCCTTTTAGGAGAAGCAAAATAGCAAATAAAATCTCACCGAGAATACTTTGGATTGCGACCAGTGCTGAGGAAATAGAACTATACAACTCAGAATTTGGGAGTATAAAATGTTTAGCAGTATCTTCCATATACATTAAGCCATATTAAGCCAGCAATCATCAGGAAGATTACTATGATTTTGGCTTAGCAATTATATTGCTCAAAAGGATTAAAGGCTGTCACTTTTAAGCATAAAACTCAATTATTTAAGCAGAGTCATTATAAATAAACCGTACTTTTAGGGTGTATACTGAAACTACTAATTAAAATTTGAGTAATTTCTTTTTACTTTTATAGAATATTGCCATAGCTGAATTGAACAAACAACCACCACAGGATTTTTATGAAAAAAGTATTTATTTTGATTGTCTTAATACTGGCAATAGCTGCAGGCGGCTGGTATGTTTGGAAACAAGAAAAGCAACAAGCAGATCCTCTCAAGTTGACCTTATATGGAAATATTGACATTCGAGAAGCTCAGCTAGCATTTAATGGTAGCGAACATATTGACAAAATATTGGTTGAAGAAGGTGAACATGTTAAAAAAGGACAATTACTTGCCACACTTCATACCGAAACTCTCAAGGCAAATATAGAGCAAATTAAAGCTCAAATCGATGCACAAAAACAGCTTGTTAATAAATTGATAGCCGGTGCACGACCAGATGAAATTGAACGTGCACGTGTTCAACTTAAAGCAGCACAAATTAAAGCAAAATCAGCGAGTGATACTGAACATAGACTAACTGGGATGTTTAAACGCAAACTGATTTCTGATGAAGATGTCGAAAATGCCAAAATGTTGGCCGATACTGCAAAATATGAAATGCAGGCCACTCAACTGACGCTTAATTTACTAAAAGAAGGTTCTCGTAAAGAAGATATCGCTTCCGCAGAAGCACAGTTAGCCGCTTTGCAAGCCAGCCTAAAACTTGCCAATGTTAGCTTAAAAAATGCCAGTTTATATGCTCCCGATGATGGCATTATTCGTAATCGTATCTTACAACCTGGAGAAATGGCTTTTCCACAAAGCCCCGTTTTTACTTTGGCCCTTGTCAATCCGGTTTGGGTACGCACCTATTTACCAGAAACCGACTTAGGTAAAATCGCGCTGGGTTCCATTGCCGAAATTCATACCGACAGCTATCCCAATAAAACATATAAAGGCTGGGTAGGCTTTATTTCACCGACCGCCGAGTTTACCCCTAAAAATGTGCAAACACCTGAACTACGTACTCGTCTGGTTTATTCTGCACGTGTTTTTGCCTGTAATCCGCAAAATGAATTACGCCTTGGAATGCCTGCCACCGTAACGATAAAATTAGGACAAACCGGCACACCAGGCGCCGAACACCAGTGCAAATAATATGACATCACCACTGCAACTCAACTCAGTTAGCAAGTCATTTACTAGCGAAGAAGGTAAAGTTCTTGCCGTGGATAATGTCAGCTTTTCACTCTCGCCAGGTAAAGTTACAGGGTTAATTGGCCCAGATGCAGCAGGTAAAACTACCCTTATGCGTTTAATTGCCAATTTACTTTTGCCTGACTCTGGTCAAATTAATGTATTGGGATTAGATGCCTCTTCTCAAGGTCAATCCATTCAATCAAGCATTGGTTACATGCCACAAAGCTTTGGTTTGTATGAAGATTTAACGGTACAAGAAAATCTTGATTTATATGCCAACTTTCAAAGTGTTCCACTAGAACAACGCCAGAGTCGTTATGAAACACTCATGCAAATGACTGGACTACAAGCCTTTACACAACGTTTGGCAGGACAATTATCAGGTGGTATGAAACAAAAACTCGGACTAGCATGTGCTTTAGTTCGTCCACCTGCTTTGCTGTTATTGGATGAGCCAACGGTTGGTGTTGATCCAGTCTCACGCCGAGAATTATGGCAGATTGTTTATAATCAAGTGCAAGATGAAGGAATGAGTGTGTTGATGAGCACCACTTATTTAGATGAAGCAGAACGTTGCCACGAAGTGTTGTTAATGCACGAAGGTAAAATTTTAGGTAAAGACAAACCAGATGAATTTAATAAAAAACTAACTGGACGTACTTTTCGTTTGCAGGCCAAAGGAATTCGTTATCGTAGCTTGCTTGCCCAACTTGCCCAACGCCCCGATATTTTAGATGCTTCGCTTGGCGAAGACAGTATTCACTTAATCAGTCACGCAGATATCCCCTTTAATCAGGCTGAATTATTGGCTGAACTCCAGACAATTGACCAAGCCAGTGATATACAAATCACTCCTATTCCAGCTAAGTTTGAAGATGTTTTTATTGCTACCCTCAAAACCCAATCATCTTCTACACCATCAACACAGAAACTGGTTGCCTCGATGGGATCTATTTCTGATAACAAAGTGATACAGGTCAACAATTTAGAAAAACGTTTTGGTGACTTTGTTGCTGTAAAAGGCATCGATTTTTCGGTTCGACAGGGTGAAATTTTTGGCTTATTGGGTGCTAACGGTGCAGGAAAGTCTACTACCTTTAGAATGCTTTGTGGTTTATTACCGCCTACCAGCGGCAACTTGTCCGTAGCTGGACATGACTTACGTACTGCATCAGCCAAGGCTCGTAAAAATATTGGCTATATGGCACAAAAGTTTTCACTTTATACCAACCTATCGGTCATTCAAAATTTACGTTTTTTTGCCAGAGCTTACGGTTTAGATAAACAACGCCAAGCTGAACGTATTCAATGGGCATTAACAACTTTTGAACTCACTAATTATCAAAATAGCAATGCTAAAGAACTACCGCTTGGCTATAAACAACGACTATCTTTTGCTGCAGCATTAATGCATGAGCCGGATATTTTATTTCTGGATGAACCTACATCGGGCATTGATCCGCTCGCAAGGCAGGAGTTTTGGCAGCGTACAAATGCTTTAGCTGAAACAGGCATTACCGTATTAGTTACCACACACTTTATGGAAGAAGCTAACTATTGTGATCGCCTACTGATTATGGCAGAAGGCCAAGTTTTAGCAAATGGAACACCTCATGAAATTCGTAAGTTGGCAACAACAAATGAACAGCCACATCCTAGTATAGAAGATGCTTTTATTCATTTGATTGAACACCCAACAACCTCTGCAGTGAAGGACTCGAATTCAAAGGATATTACCTTATGAGTTCGCGAACCTTTTCTGCTATTCGACTTAAGGGTATGATTTTGAAAGAAAGTTTGCAAATCATTCGTGACCCTTCCAGTATTGCTATTGCATTTGTATTGCCTGTCGTTCTGTTATTTTTATTTGGTTACGGTGTTTCGCTTGATGCCAAAAATATCCCAGTTGGATTGGTGGTTGAACAACCCGATACTACCACTGCATCGTTTACAGACTCTTTTTCACAGTCTTCCTACTTTGCACCTCAGTACTTCCATTCAATTCAAGCTGCAGAAACAGCCCTAAAAGACCGAAAAATTGATGGCATTATTTGGTTAAAAAACAATTTTTCATCACAACTTCATGCAGGCCAAACACCACAGATCGCAGTTAGAGTGAATGGCGTTAACTCCAATCAAGCTAGCATTACCAAAGGTTACATAGAGGGGGCTTGGCTAACCTGGTTAGAGCACTATTCCGAAAAAACAGGCCATCCATTTAAACAAGTGGTGCAGCTAGAGCAACGAGTTTGGTTTAACCCTGCTTTAAACAGCAGTTTATTTCTGGTTCCTGGATTAATCGCCATAATTATGACCTTAATCGGCTCATTGTTAACATCTATGGTGGTTGCCCGAGAATGGGACCGCGGCACAATGGAAGCGATATTAGTCACCCCATTGCATATTAATGAATTTCTCATTGGTAAGTTAGTGCCCTATTTCATACTTGGAATGGGCAGTATGCTCTTTACTGTAATTTTAGCAATCTGGCAGTTTGATGTACCATTAAGGGGTTCATTTTGGGTATTGTTACTCGCATCCACTATATTTATGCTCGTGTCCTTGGCAATAGGATTATTGATTTCTATTGTTTCTAAAAATCAATTTATCGCTGGTCAGATTTCCATCATTGTCACGTTTTTACCCGCTTTTATGCTTTCAGGCTTTATTTTTGACATTAACTCCATGCCAGAAGTCGTTCAATTCATTACTCACATCGTGCCCGCTCGTTACTTTGTGGCTATCTTGCAAACTCTATTTTTAGCAGGCAATATCTGGCCCGTTGTACTCGCTAATATGGCGGCCTTGTTATTTATGCTAGTTTTCTTTGCGTTTATTGTGCGCAAAAAATCTACTAATCATTTGGAGTGAGTATGTTTCAAGCTATTTGGGCTCTTGCAATTAAAGAATTTTTGGCTGTATTACGAGACAAAAAAAGCCGAGCCATTCTAATTGGACCGCCTATTTTTCAGCTTCTTATTTTTGGTTACGCCGCTACTTTTGACCTAAACCATGTATCTGTTGCAATTTATAACGAAGACCATGGTGCAAGTAGCCGGGAATTTATTAGTAAAATCGAAGGCTCTCCTAATTTTGATATTATTCGCTACATTGATAAAGAGGCAGATATTGCACCGATCATTAATAATAAAAATGCCTTAATGGTCATACACTTTGGCCCAAACTTTAGTGCCAATATACAAAAAGGTATCGCTGCACCTTTACAAGTCATTTTAGATGGCCGAAATTCAAATACCGCAATGATTTCTTTAAATTACATACGCAGCATCCTACTGAAATTTAACCAAAGCTGGGCAAGTGATCATGGCTCTGGCAACCTGCCTGCTAATATAGAAATTCGTGCTTGGTATAATGAAAACCTCCAATCTGGTTGGTTCATTATTCCAGGTATTATTGGTTTAATTACACTGGTAATTACCTTAATCGTCACGGCACTATCGGTTGCTCGAGAACGTGAAGCTGGTACTTTTGACCAGCTTTTGGTCACTCCATTAACACCTTTACAGATATTAATCGGCAAGGCACTACCAGGCGTTATCATAGGATTAATCGAAGCGACCTTTATAATAATGTTTGCAGTCTACTGGTTTGATATTCCTTTGCGAGGAAGCGTGGGCGCCTTATATCTTGGCTTATTGCTGTTTTTACTTTCAGCAGTGGGTATTGGTTTAATGATTTCAACGGTTGTTGTTACACAACAGCAAGCAATTTTAGGTGCGTTTATTTTTATGGTTCCGGCAGTAATTCTCTCTGGCTATGCAACACCTATTGAAAACATGCCCCAAGTGATTCAATGGATAACCTATCTTGATCCACTAAGATACTTACTCATTATTACTCGCGGAGTATTCTTGGAAGGCGATAGTTATGCATTGCTGTTTCCCCAATACTGGCCAATGGTTGTTATAGGCTTTACAACACTAGCAATCACAGGATGGCTCTTTAAAAAACGAATGTACTAAAGTTTGTTAGAACAACTGAATTAAAACCAAAGAGAACCAAAAAGTTGATTGATTATTGGTGAAGAATCAATATTAGTTGGCCACGTTATTTTGTATTTTGATTGATTGTAAATAACCATAAATGACGAATGATAGAGAGAGTAGTTGTTGCACCATCAGTATGTCCTTATCTTGAAGAAACATTAAAGTAGCCATGCTCAAATTCATTAACATAAAAAATAAGTATCCAGTGCTATTGTGCTGAGTCATTAGATAACTACCCATTAAAAATCCAAGGGTAACACCGATTTCCAGTAACTGAGAAACAGAAGTTATACCACCGTGGTGTTGTACGCTTATAAACACTCCAAATGTGATTGCAAAATACGTTATGTACTTAACGGACGACTCAATAAATGGGCTAGCTTGAGTTTTATGAAATGTTTTGTACAAGCCAAGTAACATGGCAGGTATGCCCCCTGCTTCGATAGAGGCAGCTATCCAGTTATTTTTTTCTATGAGCAGTACAATCCACGCAGGAACACCAATTAAATATGCTGACCATGCAAGCCGTTTAAATTGATTTTTCTTTTCACCTATCTTTGTTTCAGATAACGAAAAAAACATTTTATTTGCTAAATAAAAACACCCACCCCAAAGTTGTAAAAAGATGTCCATCCAGAATTTAAGCCTTATATAAAGTTAACGTTGGGTATGCATAGCACCAAAGCACAAAAAGATTTTAACAAGAGAAATACAATCAAAAAGAATAATGAGTTTTGATTACAAAATCAGATGATTTTATTTTTGATAAATTAGCTATTTTTACTTTAATCACTCAGCATAACTAAGCTCAAAGTAATAATATAAATAGCCAAAATTAGAGCACTCTCAAAACCGATTCTACCAATACCATACGTCTCGCGTCTCACCATACCTAAAAGTAAAATCGCGGTCATTAAAATACTAACCAAACCCCATGTCATCTGAACTGGAGCCATATCATGATAGATAGAACCTTCGCTATAACCCACATCAGCAGAGGCAATCACCAACATATTAAAACAGTTGGTGCCAAAAATATTACTAACCGCGAGAGTTAACGCCCCAATACGTATAGCGACAATAGTGGTGACCAACTCAGGTGTAGATGTTGCGAGAGCGGTAAAAAAACCACCCATTAGTGTTTCAGAAATTCCCGTCTGATCTGCAATTTGCTTTGCAGACTCCATTAAAACCCAGCCTGCAACTCCCGTTAAAAGAGCCATCAAAATAAACATCATCCATACTGAAGATAAATTACCGTAATGATGTTTATCTGGTTGGTCTGCAACCGTTTGGCGTGTTTGTCGAGGAAACCACATAGGCTTTGTTTTAGTGCTAAGAACCAAATTCAGACCAAATAGATAAGCCGCAATAATCACTGGAGTGATTGGATGAATATTAAAAAAGGTGATGGAGGGTGTAAAGACCGCTAGCAACGGTAAAGTCAATAAAACAATAAGTAGCCCTGCTAGCATCAGATTAACCGTAGATGCGGCGGCATGTTCCAAATTAGCTTTACGATAAACAATATCAGCCACAGCAAGAAACACCAGATTCACAGCCATACTCCCCATGACATTACTCATAGCCAAGTCAGGACGAGAATCTATTGCCGCAGTTAAAGTAGCCGCAAAATCAGGTAGCGAGGTAACTCCCGCTAAGAGTAAAACCCCAAATAAAGCCTCACCCAAGCCTGTCTTATCTGCTAATGAGTCAGACAGTTTTGCCAACTTGCTACCTGCAACAATAATCACCAGTGCAGCAACACCAAAAGCGATAATATTAAACATTAACGAAGTAAACATACAAGCCTTTAAAAACAGAGAGGAACTCAAAGCATTTTTAGCTAAATGAAGTTATTAAAATGCCATATATTTAACTAACCATATCTGAACTACATCTGTAGTTTGTCATATTTCATTAATTCAATACAGACTTTTAAACAACAGAGGGAGCAGATGTAGGACGGCATTTTTTAGAGTTTACTTCAAGTTAATAAAGTTTACCTTTACTAAAAAATAAAACTCTATTTAAATTTACCAGGCCTGGTAATTGTTTATTTTAAAATAAAGTTAATTGGAAAAAGAAAATAAAATCCAAACCTTCCTTTTTGAAATCTAATGCCGTTAACCTTACCTTTGGCTGTTAAATAATCGTACTCATTCTTTTTCTCAAAATAACCCAGTTGATGTAATTTGGCAGTAAATTCTTCTTTGCTGATTTTTAATTTCTTGGCCATTTTGGGTAAAGTTAAAAACTCAATCTGATTGGCTTTATCTTGATTTTGAGGTTGAAGTTGAGATTCTAATTTTGGTTTAGTGATGTAGTTAGCTTGAGGTTCTGAAACAGTAATCACTTCATGAGGTTCTGGAACATTAAAATATTTACGATAATCAATTTGAATGGGTTGATGCATTTGAGATAATTCTTCTGCACATATTTGACATGCTCCGTGACTGAGTGGCATAGTATTTTTTATTAATGAAGCCATCTCCTTTAAGGCTTGAAACATACCTGTATTATTAGCGGCTTTTTTAATGGCTTTTTCAACCATGTCTGGGCGACAGACATTATCAAAACCTTTAATAGGCTTTAAAAGTTCAGCATTGTAATCAACCAGTACAAAATGCTCAAATCCTGTAACCATAAAACCTAAAGCATCTAGAGCTTTTTGTAGAGTAATTTCATGACGTTTTGATTGCTCTATTGGTGAAGGTATTTCGATATAAGTTTTACGATAGGCATCCCAACGCCAAAATACTTCATTTTCATCGACTTTAATACCCGTTGAAAAGTTTTTGGTTTCAAATAAATAAACATAACCAAAACGGTTTAGAATCAGATGATCGATTTGAGCAATACTTCCGTCAATTTCAAGCCGTAAGTCGTTTATTAAAAAATATTTATCTTTCTTTTCTACGAGTTTGGACAACATATAAGCGGCATTTTGTTCAGCCTTCTTTCCAAGAACTATCTTTGCTATTTGGCTCTTTATTTTTTGTTGGGTCTTTGCGGATATATTGCCTTCATTCAACATCTTATTTAACAAATCTAAATCCTGTTCTTTATTAGATTTGTATTCTTTAATAATGGGCATTTTTTACCTAATTAATTTAATAAACAATATTAACACACGAGGGGGTCAGGTCTTGCTTTTTGCCTTAATGATACGACTAATACGTGAATAATGTAACTCATAATAATCGCCTATTTCCTTCATGCTAAAAGCACCACTCTCATAAGCCTTACATATTGCGGTGTCTCTATTAACATAATGGCTATCATAATAAGCAATCGGCTTTGCTACGTTTCTTGTTTGTGCACCAGGTATTTCTTCCATATTAGTTTTTGAAGATATTTTGCTTTGCATCTCATTAATAAAAGATTCATCACCCAGGTATATTTGATTTGTTAATTCACCCCATAGCTCAGGCTTTTTCATGCCTTCCAAAACAAAATCTCGATATATCTTTACAGCATGAGCTCTATTGTCAGAAAAGGCCAATAGAATCCAGTCTACCGTTAACCAGCTTCCAATCAAGTTTCAACCCAGCTGTTGACCGATAACTGCTCCATGGCCAATCTTGAGCCGTAAGCACCATGTTTGCTCTAACTGGGTTTAATACAATATAGCGTGCTAATTCTAGCAAATACGAATCTCTCTGAACCAAAATAGCCTTGAACCGCCCTTGAAAAACATGACCCACTCGACAATGTGTGCGATTAAATCGTTGAGTGTACACTCCGTTTAAATGACGCATACCTTTAGATAAATTGCCATCAGGGGTTTCAACCAATAGATGATAATGATTAGACATTAAACAATAAGCATGGATCACCCAATTAAAGCGTTTGCAAACGTCTTTTAATATCTCAAGAAACATTAATCTATCTTTATCATCATGATAGATATCTTCTTGGGCATTCCCTCTTGAGGTTACATGATATAAAGCACCTGCAAATTCTATTCTTAATGGTCTACTCATAATGACAACTTAATATATTTCTTTAGCAAAAGACAAGACCTGACCCCAATGTCTTTTTCTTTAGCAAAAGACAAGACCTGCCCCCAATGTCTTCAAGCTGGACTTGACTATAAGCCTTGTTAGTTGATACTCCTGCTCGCCATAATATAGATAAAGCAAATATCTTGAATTTTTTATAATCAATATTTTTGAAATGCACAACCGGCGGCTCAGGTACTACAAAAAGTTCGTATCCACCATTGAGTAACAAGCTGGCGTACCGCTCGTATTTTGAAAATAATTGCTCACACTCATCACAGAGAAGGCGTTCTCGAATTCCTTTTTGATGAAATTTATTTCTACTATCTTTATCGAGATTTATCTCAAAAAAGCGGCCAGAGTCCTCATACAATGTTTTGTACAGGAATTCTGGAATTATATGGGAGTTTCTTAACTCCCGATCTTTCAAGCAAAGTTTGCACACCATATCTTTTGAATGCTAACGCTCCAATAACTGGCGCGCTGCTTTTCGCGCGTCCGGCGCCGCAGGCGCGTAGTTGATTGGCTTGTTAGATTTGTACATTTAGAGCACCTGCCAGTTCTTTTAGAATTTTCTCTGACAATTCGACCATGCGCTTACTTACTACAGGCTCCGCCCCGTGAATTATGGAGTTCCTCAATGAAACCAGACTTCTTATTTCTTCAAATAAACTATAATTAATTTTCTCTGCTCGGAGTATGAATTCGGCAAGCCTCACATTTGAAATTCTTCTTGTTTTGGTCTCACCTTCTAACTGTGACTGATAGGCTTGCCCATATTTCTGGAGAATGTACTCAAGCTGATTGAAATTCGTTAAGAAGTCTTCAAGGCTTCCTTTGTCTTTTACCTCTGGGGTTGGGTCAACACGTTGTTGAATAACCTTACTTTCCTTCTCAATTCTTTTGGGTGCAATAACGTCAAAGATAAAATAGGCGATTACTAACAAATTAACAGCAAATGATGATTGGGCGGAATTCATTAAAATAGTATTCAGCGTTGTATTTTCACTGCTTTCAGACGATATGACGAGATTAGTAATTGCTATAGTGAAGATTGATAAGGCGGTTACAAATAACAGAACTTTAAAATACCTCTCTTTTAAACTTTCAACAGCAACCGTTAAAGTATCATCCTCAAACTCCTCCCGACTAAGCTCATTCCGAAAAAATATAAAACCGGTCAAGGTCAGACCATAAATTCCTGCCAAAACCTGCGAAGAAGTAGAATATAAATAAAAAACTTGGTTCTCGTTCAAACTAAGCAATGGATTATTAAGTCCAATCAGGCTGGATACTACGGAAGTCAGAACCAACAAGGCCAGAGATAATGAAACTACTTTTAAAGGGGGCAAGTAATCAATCCTTTTCTTTAAAATCTAACGCCCGCGTAATAGGCGCGAGCTTACGAGCGTCCTAATTGACGCGTTTGTTAGGCGATTTTCGCTCACTTTATGAACCAAGCATGGTTTGACCCATCCCAGCCATAGTGTTTACCGTGGAATGCATCCATAGCGGCGACATACTGTGAAAGAATTAACGTAACATCACTTGCTTGTGGCACATCATCTTCGTCTAACATATCCAAGAACTCAATAGACTCTTCATCAGAGAGGACGGTTTTCACTCGCTCAAGAAGACGATTTACAATTTTAATTTTGCTTTTACTTACGGCAGAATCCGGCTTTTTTTTAGACAGCTCTTTGAACTCTGTATACATAGCTTGGAGCAAAGGCGTCATAGTGTCGTGCGTTTGCGCCTTCTCTTTAGTTGTATAGAATTTATCTGTACTCACTTTTAATCCTTAAGCTTCTTGGGTTTAACGGTGCGAATCAACACCATACCATCATCATCGACACTGTCGTTTTCATCTCCTTCAACACGCCAATACCAAGCGCCGTTCCGTATTACAACATTATCGGCTCTTTGCTTTTCAAAGCATTGCAGATACTGCGACAGTATGAAAACCACATCGCTGTTTTGTGGGATATCATCTTCATCAAAGTTGTCGAAGTCCTCGAAAGGCTTATACTTCTCTGCAAGATATTCGTTACTTTGAGATATCAGCTTGTTAACAAATTTTAGTTTGAATTTGTTAACTGCATCATTAGGGTTCTTTTTTGAAAGAAGCGATATTTCCTCGTAAATACTGAGCAACTGACCTGATAATTTTTCAAATATGTCGACATTACTTCTATTCATTATTGTTCCTTTAAGATGGGCAAGAGCGTCTAAATTCAATATATTTTTTCTTCAGAACTTCGATCGGTGCACGCTGTTTACTTTCATAAACATCAACCATTAACTTCAAGTCATCGTCAGTTATTGCGATTATGCATTTTCTTTGAGATGACCATAAATCGATCGTATTTGTAAACATCGCTTTGGGTAAAGGATTTCTTGTTAAGAATACACCAAACCTACCAATATTAGATTGCATATATCGATTAAGTTGATTTATATGGTCGCGATCTATTTTTTTTACATTTTTCATTTCTATGACTAGCTGCCTGTTATCATACTCGGTAAATATTTCATCAAGAAAATCAACATCTCTGTTGTTGTAAAATATTAAATCACGAATATGTCGACCAGATTCAGTTCTGCTTTGAGTTTGTGCGAAGTCTAAATGAGGGTAAAACAATGTGGCTAAAAGATCCGCTGACAAATCCTCATACTTCATGTCAGCTCCGTCTTCCTTGCCTGTATTTAGCTTCAGCAGATCGTTCAACTTCCTTTTGGCTGACAAAACTGGGATCTGACTAAATAGAGGGTCGTTTTGGCAGTCTTGAGCGGTCTTATCTTTATATTTAACGTACTCCTCAATGACACCGTAATTTTCTCTGTTGAAATTTAGAACCTTTACTCTTTCTTCTGGTTCATTTGGGTTAAATATCTCATCTCTAGGGCAATGTGATTTAAAGTAATCTTCGAAGTTGATCCAAGGATTAAATCTTAACCAGCGCTTAGGGGTGAATATTAATGGCTCTCTGGTTTTAGGGTTTACGGGCAAAAATAGTTTTTGATTAAGGTCGAATGAATTGCTTTGATAATTATATACTGAGTCAAGAATAACCCCCTCGGTGGGTATGTTGTTAATTTCACATTGCTCAATTGTGTAATCAATTAAAAATGATTTTATATAGTTACAAGAAATATCACTTATTCGATCTTTAGATATTCCTGAAATATAAAGCTGAATCAATTCAAAATGTGTGAATCCAAATTGACTGTATTCTGGTATATCTCTAAATAGATTAAGGATTTCATTCGCTTGTTTAGAGCCTATTTTTAAGCCTTTTCTGGTTTTAGACACACCAAGGCCAACTTCAGGACATTCTGATAAATTGACAAGCGTTTCAATAGCTTCGCTTTCCCGCCCCTTTTTGATCAGAAAATTGAGATGATTAAACGAGTTGGTAATAGCAGTATGTAATGACTGATCTTGCATAGATGGCGATTTCCATAGTAGGTATGGATCGACATAAAGCGGAATGTCTTCGTCAAAAAACTGAATAGCAAAATCCAAGTCTGCCTGTGACTTATGTATACCGTAGTAATCAGTTAATCTTGGGCGGAATATTTCCATATGTTCTCAGTTTATTTGTCGCCTAACGCTTTAATAACAGGCAAAATAATGCATAGCGAAGCGACGCATTATTTTGTCCTTGTTGATTTACTTGTTAGCTGTTTCATGAGCGGCGCTATTAGCAATGCATATGAGCACAGCATAAGGTACGTGTACCTATAGGGGTATTTCCAACCGGTTCCGCTAAAGTTGTTACCGAGAAACACGAAAGATAGAACCGTATAAATTACTATAGATGCAATAAGCACCTTCCATGCTTTTATGTTGGTTGTGTAGTGCAAGTAACTTTGCATAAATAGCACGAATGCTAAAATATAGGAAAAATAGTGAATTCCTATACCCCACCCCACACCGCCCCTTTGTCTATTGCCAAATTCAGCAGCATAAGAAGAACCATAATGATAGAGAATATTTAAGGCTAGCATTCCTAACGTAGCAATTACGACTGACTTAAATATATATTTGGTTTTCATGCTTTTGCAGCTAACGCCGCGCTCACCGGTTAATTGGGAGCGTAGCGAGCAATTAATCCGCGTGCAGCGCTTTGTTAAGCGCGTCTATATATGCTCGAAGTAATTTCATTGCCGTACGATTTTTTGAACATTTTTACAATGGCATTTGAGTCTATATTTTCAGTATCATCCAAAGGTACGTGAAAAATGATATTTTCCAATCGCTTCTGGGTAAGTTTTCTTCCATAGCTATACTTCCACGACTCTCTTCTAATCAAATAGCAATAAAAGTATAACTCAGCCAGCTCCATTTTCTTCTTGGGTGTCAATACATAGATATCATCGGGGACAGTTAAAAAATCCTGTAGTTGTACAAATGCCGTACTTTTTATTCGTTCTATCGTGATCGTCCCTTTTTTGAATAACGGTGCTGCGTTAACACTACCAATAACTCCATTGTTATAAGATGTAGCTGATATTAAGGGCGTATCACCAGCGTCTAAAGATTCGAGATAACCTCCGCCCCCCTTAGAAACATCAAAGAGCTCAAGAATGGAATGTTCTCTCATTTTAGAGAAAGAGCAACTTGCTAAGCTTGTATCTACGTTACAAGGCAAGTAATTGCCAATATCTTCTAGAGGGAATGGAGTTTCATACTTATTCAAATACAGCTTATTTAGCTGCTTTTGATTCATCCTTCGGCCATATGAATATCCAAATTCTGCAATTTTATTTATTTGCATGCAGTAGTAGTATAGTGCCTCAATAGGCATATCCTTTCTTGGCTTAAGGATGGTTATGTTACTTTTATCAACTACAGAAGTTGTGAAAGTAGTTCGCTGAACAAAGGCTGTACCAAGATAAGAGACTGTAATTAGTGGTGGCTTAAATACCTTCGAATCTTTATCAATCTTTACAAGCTTGATTACACCATTATTTTTTGTCGTGCCATATATTAAAGGGATATCTCCAGGTTCTGTAAGCTCTAACGCAGGCAGATTTCCTGTTTGGTATTCAAACAATTCAGAAATAAGAATCTTCATTGTATCTCAGATTCCTTTTTCATCTTGATTGCAAATGCAGCTGCTTCTCGAACTAGATTATCCATGCCTGCTGATGCTTCTTCAAAAGACGGTTGACTGATATCCAAATAGGCTTCTGGAACAAGCTCTAAAGTTTTATCCTCCCAATTTATAGGGCAGGATTTTTGAAATTCAGGGATGTTATCAAGTGAAATTTTTTGATCCATAAAAAACAACTTTAGATTATTAAGAACAGAATCAAGATCATTCTTTTCGTTTGCAGCAAACAGGCGCTTACCTTTTTTTGTGAAGTAACCATCATGCATGCATCTAAGCCATAAGATATTTGCATCCTTTTTATGAGGCTCTCCTTTTCTTATAAAGATTCCACAGGTATGAACGCCAACAGGATAGAACAGTTTTGGAGGAAGAGTTATAACTGATAGAACAGTATTCTCTCCCAACAACTTATCTTTTCGCCATGACTTAATTGCTCCTGCTTTCAATAAAACAGATAATGGAAGAACTGCAAAAAGAAGTCCTCCTTCCTCCATTTGATCTAATGCATGCTGAACAAACTTATATTCCTTTTCATCCTTGTCCTTCAGAGCAAAGGGAGGATTCATGAGTACCCTTGTAATAGCTTCCTCACCCTCTTTAGGATTTTTATTTGTATATTCTGCAGTTCTAGAGCTATTCAGCTCTGTTCTTACTAGGCCGCGTGACAAACAATTATCATCAATTATATGGTTGCTTCCGTCACCACGAAATATCATGTTTACAATTGCTAAAGCAGCAACTTTGGGTTGCTGCTCAATCCCAAATATTCTGTGCTTTTTGAATTCTTCTAGCTGCTTTTTACTAGAGTTTTCTCTTACATGATCAAATGCAGAAACAAGAAACCCTCCTGTTCCGCATGTTGGGTCATAGACTACATCATGGTGTGTTATATTCATTGCGGAGCATGCAAATTTTGCGATATGTCTAGGAGTTAAGACAATTCCAATGTCTTTTGCTCCATTACCATACTTCAAGAAAACTTCATAAAACTTTCCTAAAATATCTGTCCCTGATTTCATGGCAGCCTGAATGTCAATTTTCTTCAGTTTAAAAATTGTGGAAACAAGTGCTTTTTTGTATTTGTTTTGAGCTTCCTTATTGCTTGGTAGTTTAACCTCTATATGCTTTAGAAAGTCTCTCTTGTTGTGTGATATTAAAACTTCCTCTGCCCTTGCATTAATATCCTTAACAAAAACCGAAGCGCTGGCGTTATAGTTTGGCTTTGTGTCATCTATTAATGCGAGCAATAAAGTCGCCATTACTGACGCGCGCTCATCCTTATTAATTGAGCCAAGATGGAGAACTTCATTAATTTCTTCAGCTATTTTTAAAAGTTGGGCCTCATCAATCTTTAACTCTTCTATTTGATTACTTTGCCTATCAATTAAGTCTTTTGCTAGGGCAGGAGATACAAGGCTCGTAATTTCTTTTCCGTGATAATTTATAGTTCTAAATTGACCATTAACGTAGAAAGCACTTTTTACAAGGTATCCATCATCATCATTGCCTGCAACGCCAGATACAATTAGGGCGTTAACATGTTCGCTGTTATTTATAAGTTTTGCGTAATCTTTAGCTTCTTTGAATGCTTTCTCAATTTCGCTTACATCGCCTTTAGCTTCAATCACATAAAATTGGTCTTCAGACAGTTTAATAACATACTCGGGCTTTTTTAGGCCTAGCTGTTCTTTTATATATTCAACATCGTGACATTCTTGTTGTGTATATAACTGGCCGTCTGAATTTCTACTCGGGTGACGAGTATTCCATCCCGCGCTATTCAGTTCACTTTTGATCCAAATGTAAGAAGTAAATTCTGAAACCTTACTTTTAGTTGAACTCATCTTGTTCCTTAATAATTCTGTGAAATTTTGCTATGCGCTTAACATTTAGTATAAGGCATATATGCCTTTATATTTGATATTACACTTATTTTCATGCCACTTTGCCTTATTATTAAGTCAAACCTGTCAATGTGACTGTTTACCTCGTATTATCAAAGCCTTATAGCATTAAATAAGTAGTTTTATAAATACTAACTCAAGCAAGTCTCTTTTACTAGATGAAATACGCCGTATTTTGCGTAGAGAGGGTTATGCTTACTCAACGGAGAATAGTTATTGCGATTGGGTAAGGTGCTTTGTTAAGTTTCATGGTATTACCAGTCGTACTTTCAAAGGAGGTGGTTTCACAGGTTTTGCCACTCATTTACTTCAAACGGGTACAGATATCAGAACCATTCAAGCTTTATTGAGACATGCAAACTTACAAACCACCATGATTTACATCCATGTTCTAAAACAAGGTGCAAATGGAGTTAAGAGTCCGTTTGATGATCTTACTCTTTAAAGAACAGACTCTTAATGTCTTTGCTCTCTCTCTACCTCAATAGAATTTACCCTATGCTCACACAACAACGATGGCCACAGGGCATACCAGGCCTGGTAAATTAGCTAACTTGTGACCAATAAAGCTTAAGCAAACATAACCTTACGAATCAACTCTGGAGCAGAATTCAATAGTTGTTTGGTATATTCTTGCTGTGGATTATGCATGATTTGTTCTACTGTGCCCTGCTCGACTACTTTGCCATTTTGCATCACCGCGACTTTATGGGCGATGCTTGGAATAATGGATAGGTCGTGAGTAATAAATAGATAAGAGAGTTGATACTGTTTCTGTAGGTCTTCTAGCAGTTTTAATACTTGTGCTCTTACTGTTACATCTAAGGCACTGGTCGGTTCGTCACAAATAATTAGTTCTGGTTCTACCGCTAAGGCACGGGCAATGCCTATACGTTGGCGTTGCCCACCTGAAAACTCATGCGGGTAGCGGTGTTTGTGTTCAGGTTCTAAGCCAACTTGAACCAAAAGCTCTTCAATACGATGGTCTTGGTCTTTTTTGTTTTGGCTACCCACTTTAAGACTCACCATGCCTTCTCTAATAATTTCACTAATGGTCATTCTTGGGTTAAGAGCTGAGAAAGGGTCTTGAAAGATAACTTGAATTTTTTTGCGTAACGGTTTCATTTGTCTTTCTGTTAGATCCGTTAGGCGTATTGGTTGACTATCTGAAACGTATGAAACCGAACCTTCTGTTGTGTTCACTAACTTTAAAATGGCTTGACCAATCGTGCTTTTGCCCGAGCCTGACTCTCCAACTAAGGCGAGAGTTTGGCCTTTTTCAATACTTAAGCTAACACCATCAACCGCTTTAACCATGCCCACAGTTCGTTGGAATAGACCTTTTTTAATAGGGAAATGTACTTTTAAGTCATTGAGTTCTAATAGTTTCTCAGAATTAACAACTGACTTTAAGGTTTGTTTTGGTACGGCATCTTGAAGTAGTTTTTGAGTATAAGGATGCTTGGCATTATTAAAAAAGATTTCTTTTTCAGCTTGTTCTAAAATTTTGCCTTGTTTCATCACAGCAACGGTATCGGCCATTTCATAAACCACTCCCATATCGTGAGTAATAAACAGAATAGCTAGACCTCTTTTGTCTCTAATATCTTTTAACAGATTAAGCACTTGGGCTTGAATCGTTACGTCTAACGCCGTTGTAGGTTCATCAGCAATTAATAAATCAGGCTCACAAGCTAACGCCATAGCAATCATCACACGTTGTTTTTGCCCACCTGATAACTGATGTGGATACCAATCAAAACGTTCATTGGGTTGTGGAATCCCTACCTCTTCAAATAAAGAGACGACTTTAACCCTAGCTTGTTTGCTATTAAGCCCAAGGTGTAACCGTAAAACCTCTGCCACTTGGTCACCTACTTTCATAACAGGGTTAAGTGAGGTCATAGGTTCTTGAAATATCATCGCCACTTGTTTACCGCGAATCTTTTGCATTTTGTATTCAGGTAAATCAAATAGGTTTTGATTTTGTAAGGCGATATTACCAGAATCTACCGTTATCACTTCGGGCAGTAAACGCATGATAGCTAAGGAAGTTAATGATTTACCACTACCGGATTCTCCCACTAAAGCAAAGATTTCGGCTGGTTTAATCTCAAAACTAATATCGTCAATTAAGCGGTTATCTCCTATATTTAATACAAGATTGGAAACACTTAATACTTTAGATTCAGACATCTGGATTCCTTGGTAAAATCAGAAAATTTAACAAATTATGTAACTTAATTATATATTCAATAATGGCTTAGATTGCCTTTAGAACTTGTCAAATCAAAGCGAAAAATGTGAGTTTACGACTTGTAAATGACCATTTTTCAACGCCGAAGTGGCTAGTTATAAAGGTAATATAAGTTATTATTTTTCGCTTCGAGGGTTAAGAACCCACTGAACACGGTCTGCAAAAAGATTTGCGGCTAACACTAGAATAAACATAAAACAAAACGCAGAGAGTAAAGACCACCAAACCATCGGTTCGCGAGCCATTTCTAATCTGGCTTGGTTAATCATATTACCCCAGCTAGGCATTGTTGGATCAACCCCAACACCAACATACGATAACACGGCCTCGGCTAACACTAATCCACTAAAATCTAATACCAATGCGATAAGAATTAAATGAACTAGGTTTGGCAGTATGTGCTTTCTAATAATAGTAAATGGTTTAAGGCCAAACGCTTTGGCTGCAGTCACATATTCTATTTGACTAATTTTAAGAGTTTCTGCTCTTAATAAGCGGCATAGCCCTGTCCAGCTTGTCATGCCTAGAATTAAAATTAAAAACAGCAAACGCATATCGGCACGCTCTTCTGTGCTACCAAACCACTCTGCATGGCTACTCATAATAGACTGCATCACTAACACTGCAGCAGCAATTAATAACACACCTGGTATTGAGTTTAAGGTGGTGTAAAAGTATTGAATGAGATCATCTATCCAACCTTTAAAGTAACCTGCACTAATCCCTAAAATCAGGGCTAAAGGCAACATAACAATAGTGGTTAAACCACCAATTAATACGCCAGTTCTTATACTTTTAAGTGAGTTGTATAAAACGTCTTCACCTACTTTATTTGTGCCTAAAACATGGTAGTCGAAACTGAGTAAATAAAAACTAGTGCCCATAAACACAATAATAAACAGAGTTAACAAGGCTGTTTTTATGGGTAAATCAATGGGCTTGACTGGTGTGTTGGCTTTTTTGCCACGAATCATCAAACGGAATACTACTAACAATAAAAAAATAAAAAACACACTATATAAAAATGCATAACCGGTTTGTTTTAAAACATCATTAGCAACTTTACTGTTGTCTCTATCAATATGATTTGCAACATGTTTTAACGGTAAATAAACCTGTTTAACCTGCCCTTGTTCATCATAAGTAATACTAGAGCTGTATTCATTTAATGCAAAAGGAGCGGAATAAGTTCTCTCTGCATTGTTAATTAAATGCTCTAAACCAAGGTCTAAAACACTGACTAATTCTTTATTGTTTGAGCTGTCTGCTTTGTGATCTACCTTAAAGTGAGTAGAGTCGATTAGAGCAATCACAAAATAGATCGCTAAAACGATTACCGATGCCATAGCGGTTTTAGATTGAAACACTTTTCGCCATTGAGCCTTTTTTTGAGGGTCTTTAATGATTTGCCAAATACCAATGATTAGCAAAAAAAACAGCCCCCAAATCATGATATCTGTCCATAAAAATACTGGGGTCATGACAGCTTCACTCTTGGATCAAAATAGGTATAAGAGATATCGGTAAGGATTAAACCGATGATATAAAGTACAGAACCTAAAAATACCATAGCTTTAACAATACCAAAATCTTGCGATTGAATCGCATCAATGGTGTAGCTTCCCAGGCCTGGTATGGCAAAGAAGGATTCCATAATTAAGCTACCCATAAACAGAGTTGGAATAACAACGACAACCCCCGTTAAAATCGGTAACAAGCCATTTTGTAACACATGTCCAAATAAGACTTTAATCTCTGAAAGCCCTTTTGCTCTGGCAGTACGAACATAATCTTTGGTAATTTCTTCTAAGAAAATACTGCGATACCATCTTATACCTGAGCCAATCCCTGCAAATACACCAATAAATACCGGCAAAATAATAAATTTAAGGCCTTCTAGTCCGTCGGCATAACCTGATATGGGTACCCAATGCCAGGTTTTACTAAACAAGACCTGGCCTGCAATAATATAAAACAGTCCAGAAATAGACATAATCCCAACCGCAACTGCCATAGTGACGCTATCCAGTGTAGAGCCTCTAAATAAGACAATCAGTAAAGCAATCGCAATATTGGTAACCAATCCAATAATAAACGTAGGCAAGGCAATAGCCAGACTTGGCCACATTCTTTCATAAATATCTGCCGAAATTTGACGGCCTGAATCGGACTGCCCAAAATCAAAACTAAATAACTTTGCAGATTCTTGCACAAATAAGGTGTCGGTAACCGTTTTTAAGCCGTTTTGGTCTGCATTTACAAACAACGGTTTGTCATAACCGTGACTGATTTTCCAGGCCTGTATCATTTCTGGCGTAGTTTGTTTTGCTCCAAGCTGAGCACGAGCCATATCATCAGGCGTGTTTACCATAAAAAACAACGCAAACGTAATCAGGTTAACACCTAATAAAATCGGTACTGCAAACAGTAAACGTCTAATAATATAGGCAAACATTAGCTTTCACCCTTTTCTGTTTTTACTTTAGTTTCTGTTTTTGCACTCATTACAGAACTTTGGCGTTTTTTATAGGCCTGGGTTAACGGCCAAACAGACAGCAATAAAACTAAAACCACTAAAATTAAAGGCCAAACGATGGGTTTATTCCACTCTTGTTGTTTGTTATAGCGATCTTGCACATCAATACGTTTGTATTTAGTGGTGTTATTAGCTAAAGCATTAGGGTAAACATTTTTTAACCAGCTGTGATACAAAGCCAATGATTTTGGATTAAAACCCCAAATCCACGGAGCATCTTTTTGGGCAATTTTGACCATTTTTTGAATAATGGCTAACCGTTCAGGATTATTAGGCATGGTTTTCATTTTTTTGAACAAACGGTTAAATTCAGGGTTATCGTAATTGGCACTGTTAATACCTGAACCGTTTGTATTGATTATGGCATTGCCGCCAAAGAGTAAAAATAAAAAGTTTTCTGGATCAGGGTAATCAGCGTTCCAACCCCAAGAGAACATCTGTGCCTTAGCGTGTCTAACCTTGTCTTGAAAACGATTGTAATCGGTTGCACGAATAATTAAGTTAATCCCTAACTTGGCAAACTGTTTACGATACCAATTTAGTTCAGACTGACTATCTGGACCTGTTGCAGCGGTATCATAATAGAGTGAAAGAGCTTCGCCATCTGGTTTACGGCCATTTGGGTAGCCCGCTTCTGCTAAGAGCTTTTTAGCGTATTCGATAGACTTGCGTTTGAGTTGACCTTTATCTTGATTGTAAATATAAGAATTTACAGCTTGTTTACCCGTAGCATGACCAAATATTCCTGGCGGAATAGGACCTTGAGCCACCACTCCGCGACCATTTAAAAAGATTGAAATATACTCTTCAAAATTAACCGCAATACTAATCGCCTGCCTCAGTTTTTGTTGTTTTAAAGAGTATCCCCCAATAACTGGGTCTGCCATATTAAAACCAAAATAATAAATAGTGGGCTGTATCTGACTTAAAAACTTAATACCACGCTTTTTCATCGCTGGCGTTAAGTTCATATTACCAGAGCCAGAAATAGATACAGCCTGATCAAAACTATCAGAGCTTACACCTGAAGCATCATAGTAACCCTGTAAAAATTTATTCCATAGAGGCACGCTCTCTTTTTCAAGTGTAAATACCACTTGTTTAATAAACGGTAGGCGTTTACCTGCATCGTTTAATAATGTTGGATCAGCATCTTCTGATAAGCCAGAACTAGGGTAATAAGCCTTGTGATAAGTGTCATTAGCAACTAAACGCATAACTCGGTTTGGATTATTTTCTGCTAAATAATAAGGACCTGTTCCAACAGGTGAAGTATCTAGAGTGATATTGTTTTTTACCAGGCCTGGTTGTTTATAAAAGCGATCTGCCTCCCAAGGAATTGGGGCAAAAAAGTTCATCGTTAACCAATATAAAAATTGCGGATATTGTCCGTTTATTTTTATTTTAAAATGTTTATTATCAACAATTTGCACACCACTTATTGAAAACTTATTTAAGTCATAATAAGTGTCTTTACTCTGTGCACCCTGCTCAGTCAGTTGCTTGGCAAAATCTTCTGTGACTTTTTTTGAATAGTCTCCTAAGCCAACAATATAAGGCAGCATAGAATCTAAAATAGGCGAATGATTTTGACGAAGAGCCATTCTTTTAATGGCATATACATAATCACTTGCTAACAACTCTCTTGTAGCTTGATGAGAAAAGTCAGACACGCTGTGAATAGAACTTAGCTGTTCAGGTGTTAAGTTATCGTACAGAAATTGGCCAGATTCATCTTTAGCAAATGCCGGATGTTTATGAAACTGAATACCGTCTTTTAGTTCAAAAGTATATTCCGTAAACTGAATTGATTTACTTTTTGCATCAACCACCCGGCCTGCTGAATTTAAATACTCAATCTTTGGCATTTGAGTGAGCGTTAATGGCTCAACAGTATAGGGACGTTTTAAATAGTGATATTGTAATGGTGGTTCATATATCTGCGACAAAATAGACCACTCATTTGAATTATAAGAAACAACGGGGTCTAAATGTTTTGGTGGGGAGCTAAAAGAACTAAATAACGTTTGTTGTTTGACTTGTTGATCAGTATAAGGCGAGTTCCAATTATTTGCTTTAGCCTGCCAAGAGATAAAAAGTATTCCTAACAGAAAAAGAAGCTTAATCGTTTTAATAGACTGACCGTTTAGCATATATGTTTATAGGGTGACTTTTAAGTAAAACCGTTTATAAATAAGTATTTTAAAATTACTACGTTAAAACTACCAGGCCTGGTAAATTACAGCAGTTTATTTTACTAACTTAACAAGAATAAATTTGATACTGATTTTAGTAACTTCAAGCATTATAACCAATAATTTAGCGTTATAATGCGTATAAATTAATGGATTGCCATCTTAAACTGCCCTCTCTATTTATAAGAGCCTTTTAAAATGAAAATCAGCCACTCATAAATCAAATATTGGAGAACAATATGGGATTCCTTTCAGGAAAAAAAGCCTTAATTATTGGTGTTGCAAATAATAAATCTATCGCTTACGGAATTGCAAAACAAATGCATGAACAAGGAGCAGAAATTGCCCTAACTTATCAAAATGAAAAGTTAAAGGGTCGTGTAGAAAAAATTGCTGATGAACTTGGCTCTTCAATTGTTTTACCTTTAGATGTTGCTAGTGATGCTGAAATTGATGCTACTTTTGCCGAATTGGCAAAGCAATGGACTGATGGTTTAGATATTCTTGTTCACTCAGTTGCTTTTGCCCCACGTGAAGAACTTGAAGGCCGTATGATTGACGCTTCAACACGTACAGGTTTTAGCATTGCTCACGACATCAGTGCATACAGCTTAACGGCTTGTACTAAAGCGGCTCATGAAATGTTAAAAGCCAAAAATGGTTCGGTTATGACGGTTTCTTATTTAGGTGCCGAACGTGCAGTGCCAAATTACAATGTAATGGGAATTGCAAAAGCGTCATTAGAAGCAACGGTTCGTTATTTAGCGGCAGACTTAGGACAAGAAGGAATTCGTGTTAATGCGGTTTCTGCAGGCCCTATTCGTACATTGGCTGCTGCGGGTATTAAAGACTTTAGATCTATGCTAGACAAAGCGGCTCAATCTACCCCACTTCGCCGTAATGTCACGATTGAAGAAGTCGGTAACACAGCGGCATTCTTATGTTCTGACTTAGCATCTGGAATTACAGGTGAAATCACTTATGTTGATGGTGGGTACAACATTACTGCTTCAACCTAGTTGATGACATACCAAATAACCTAGTAGCTATACTACCAGCTACCAGGCCTGGTAAAATTCAAAAAGCCGCAGAAATGCGGTTTTTTTATAGCTTAATTTTGTGAGAGCCTTGAATATCACTATTGCACTAATCTAATGCCAAATAAAAAAACACATCAGCATTAATTGAAAACAAACGCTAGGAATAAAAAAAGCCGCTACAGATTAATATCTGTAACGGCTTTCTTTTTAACTGGCGGAGCGGACGGGATTCGAACCCGCGACCCCCTGCGTGACAGGCAGGTATTCTAACCAGCTGAACTACCGCTCCTAATTGTATGGTGGGTGATACTGGGCTCGAACCAGTGACCCTCGCCTTGTAAGGGCGATGCTCTCCCAACTGAGCTAATCACCCAGGATAGACAAAAAAGTTTTACATTCAAAATTTGAATAACTTTTCTGTTTTGTATTACTGCAAACTCCTGAAGATTTGCAATAAAAAAGCTAGTTATAAACTAGCTTTTAAATATGGCGGAGCGGACGGGATTCGAACCCGCGACCCCCTGCGTGACAGGCAGGTATTCTAACCAGCTGAACTACCGCTCCGTGGTGGGTGATACTGGGCTCGAACCAGTGACCCTCGCCTTGTAAGGGCGATGCTCTCCCAACTGAGCTAATCACCCAATTAAACTTGCTCTACATGGCTTGTGGCCTGTGTTGCTGTGCTTAATTGATGTGGCGTATTATAGAGTTCTGGGAGAGCTTGTCAATCAAATTTAAATGTTTTTTTACATTTTTTTGATAGCCAATTTGTAAGTTATTAATTAACCGCTTCTTTTAGTGCTTTACCAGCAGTAAACTTAGGAACTTTAGCAGCTGGAATTTGCATTTCAGCACCAGTTTGTGGGTTACGACCAGTACGTGCAGAACGCTCACCTACTTTAAAAGTACCAAAACCGATAATAGCAACAGAATCACCTGAGCTCATTGCTTTAGTAATAGAAGCTACTGTTGCATCTAATGCTTTAGCTGCATCTGCTTTTGTTAAACCAGCTTCTTCTGCGATTGCACTTACTAATTCAGATTTATTCATTTTTTTCTCCATGAGTTTTTAATGTATTTTTTATCCACCACCTTTGGCTCATGCATTTATAGCAATCATAACCAAATGGTGTCAAGTAAAAAAAGCTATTTTCACTAATTAATGTCGATTTGAAGCCTTTACAGCGGTTTTTTGGGCCTTGTCATCAGTATAAGTAATGGCCTCAGAAGCTTCACTTAATGGCTTAGGCTTATTAATTAATGCCAAATCTAACACTTCATCTACCCATCTAACCGGATGAATATCGAGTTTATTTTTAACTTCATCTGGCACATCTGCCAAATCTCTAACATTGTCATGTGGAATTAAAACGGTTTTAATTCCACCACGAAGAGCGGCAAGAAGTTTCTCTTTTAGCCCTCCGATCGGCAAAACCTCACCTCTTAGGGTGATTTCACCAGTCATGGCAACATCAGCTCTAACAGGTATTTTAGTTAAAACTGATGTAATTGCTGTACAAATAGCAATACCAGCACTTGGACCATCTTTTTTGATAGCCCCTTCAGGAAAGTGTAAATGCAGGTCGTTTGTTTCATAAAAGTCATCGGGTAGCCCTAATGCCTCTGAACGACTACGTATTACACTCATAGCGGCTTGTACTGATTCTTGCATAACGCTACCTAACTGACCAGTGCTAGACAGTTTTCCTTTACCAGGCATGGCAGTCGCTTCAATTCTTAATAAATCACCACCAACACGAGTCCAAGCTAAACCAGCCACCTGACCGATTCTATCCTCGCTATCAGCAAGACCCACACGATAACGTGCAACGCCTAGATAATCTTCAAGCTCATTTTTAGTTACCGTGATATGTGCCTGCTTATCAGTGCTAGTTACAATCTTTTTAACCGCTTTACGGCATATTTTTGCCAATTCACGAGCTAATAATCGCACCCCAGCTTCACGCGTATAAAGTTGAATAATCCCTTGGATAGCACTTTCTGTCACTTCTAGCTCACCCTTTTTCAAACCATGATCTTTAATGGCTCTTGGTAACAAGTGTTTTTGTGCGATATTTAACTTTTCAGGTTCTGTGTAACCAGATAAATTAATGACTTCCATTCGGTCTAACAAGGCTTCTGGAATATCCATAGAGTTAGACGTAGCCACAAACATAACATCAGATAAATCATAATCTATTTCTAAATAATGATCGTTAAACGTACTGTTTTGTTCTGGGTCTAAAACTTCTAACAGTGCTGAAGCTGGATCACCACGCATATCACTCGACATTTTGTCGATTTCATCTAATAAAAACAGTGGGTTTTTGGTTCCAGCTGTTTGCATTTTTTGAATAATTTTGCCTGGTAAGGCACCGATATAGGTTTTTCTATGCCCTCGTATTTCAGCTTCGTCTCTAACGCCTCCTAAAGACATACGTACGTATTTACGATTGGTTGCTTCAGCGATAGAGCGTGCTAAAGAGGTTTTACCCACACCTGGAGGCCCAACTAAACACAGAATTGGCCCTTTCATTTTTTTAACACGTTTTTGTACTGCAAGGTATTCTATGATGCGTTCTTTAACTTTCTCTAAACCATAGTGTTGTAAATCTAGAATAGTTTCTGCTTTCTCTAAGTTATTAGAAACTCGGCTTCTTTTTTTCCATGGTAAATCAATTAACCAATCTAAATAATTTCTTACAACGGTTGCTTCAGAGGACTGAGCAGGCATCATTTTGAGTTTTTTAAGCTCTGTATTTGCCTTTTTGTGGGCCTCAGATGTCATGCCTGATTTCTCAATACGGGCATTAAGCTCATCCATCTCATTAACAGCGTCTTCATCACCGCCTGCTAATTCGCTATGGATAGCCTTAATTTTTTCATTAAGGTAGTACTCTCTTTGAGTTTTATCCATCTGTTTTTTAACTCGAGAGGTGATTCTTTTTTCTGACTCTAGCATCTCAAGTTCGGTCTCTATCATTGCAAGAACCCGCTCAAGACGATCACTTACCGAGGTTAATTCGAGTAATGACTGCTTTTCTTCAACGCTTAATTTTAGATTAGCCGAAATTAAATCTACCATGCGATCAGGATTTGTTTCTTTTTTAACAGAGGCTTTAACTTCAGATGGAATTTTCTTTTTAAGGTCTGCAAAAAAGTTGAAACGTTCGCTTAAAGCTCGCATCAATACGATTGTATCAACTTCATTTTCTGAGTTTACTTCAACTTCAGAGATATCACCGAGCAGTACATTATTATCAACATGTAAACTGGTAAGTTTAAAACGTTGAATACCTTCAACTAAAACCTTTACCGTGCCATCAGGCAATTTAAGTAACTGAAGAATATTGGCCATTGTGCCTACAGAATATAAATCTTCTAATGTAGGAATATCTAGCTCTGCACTTTTTTGGGTCACTAAAAAAATTTGTTTATCGCCCTGCATCGCTTCATTGAGGGCATGAATAGATTTTTCTCTGCCCACGAATAAAGGCATGACATTTCCTGGGAAAACGACAACATCTCGTAATGGTAAAACCAATACATCCATTTTCATACTTACTTGATCAATATCCATTTTTAATCCCTTTCTTAGGCAAACTAAGCCATTGTGGTTGCTCTAATGGCAAATTTTACCTTTAAAAAACCCAGCATATAGCTGGGTTAAAACATCATTCTAAATGGTCGTTTTAAACTAGACTATTCACTAGAGGCTACTTTAGGTAACTCATCTTGATATACCAAAAGAGGTGACTTCTTACCTTGAATCACTGCTTTATTAATAACGACCTTTTCTACATTTTTCAAGCTTGGTAGGTCATACATTGTATCAAGCAACAATTGCTCCAATATTGAACGTAATCCACGTGCTCCAGTTTTTCTTTCTATTGCCAATTGTGCAATTTCAGATAAAGCATCTTTACGGAATTCTAATTCAGCACCTTCTAACTCAAACATTTTCTGGAACTGCTTAACCAAGGCGTTTTTAGGCTCCGTTAAAATTTGAATTAATGCCGCTTCATCTAATTCTTCTAAAGAAGCAATCATTGGTAAACGCCCAACAAACTCAGGAATTAAACCAAACTTAATCAAATCTTCTGGTTCGATTTTTTTGAATTTTTCTGTGATTGTAAGCTTTTTATCTTTAGTCTTCACTTCAGCTGAAAAACCAATACCAATATTGGTTTCTGTACGTTGATCAATAATCTTATCTAGTCCTTCAAATGCCCCACCAACGATAAATAGGATTTTTGAAGTATCAACTTGAATCATATCTTGATTTGGGTGTTTACGACCACCTTGAGGCGGAACTGAAGCAGTGGTACCTTCTACCAACTTCAATAAGGCTTGCTGTACACCTTCACCAGAAACATCACGAGTAATAGATGGATTTTCAGATTTACGAGTGATTTTATCGATTTCATCAATATAGATAATACCGCGTTCTGCTTTTTCAGGATCGTTATCGCAACGTTGTAAAAGCTTGAGAACGATACTTTCAACATCCTCACCTACGTAACCGGCTTCTGTCAATGTGGTAGCATCGGCAATCGCAAACGGCACATCTAATAATCTTGCTAATGTTTGTGCAAGCAATGTCTTACCAGAGCCTGTTGGTCCAATAAGCAAAATATTACTTTTAGTTAGTTCAACATCATCTTTAACATGGGCATTTTGTAGACGCTTGTAATGGTTATATACTGCTACAGATAAAACTTTCTTAGCATTAAATTGACCAATAACATAATCGTCTAAAATAGCACTGATTTCATGAGGTGTAGGCAAATTCTCCAGTTCAAATTGGCTAATATCCTCTTCACCAAACTCTTCTCTAAGAATGTCGTTACACAGCTCAACACATTCATCACAAATGTAAACCGAAGGGCCTGCAATTAACTTTCTTACTTCGTCTTGTCCTTTACCACAGAAAGAACAATATAGTGTTTTATCTTCACTCATATTTATTGCCTTAACGGTTAGTCAGTACTTTATCAATCAAACCATAATCACATGCTTGTTCAGCACTCATGAAATTATCGCGATCAGTGTCTTGTTCAATAGTTTTAATGTCTTGCCCTGTGTGCTCAGCTAATGCAGCATTCAATTTATTTTTAATTTGCATGATTTCTTGTGCATGAATTTGAATATCACTAGCCTGGCCTTGAAAACCACCTAATGGTTGATGAATCATTACACGTGAGTTTGGTAATGCAAAACGTTTACCTTTAGCACCTGCTGATAACAAAAAAGATCCCATACTTGCCGCCTGGCCAATACACATAGTTGTCACATCAGGCTTGATAAAACGCATAGTGTCATAAATCGCCATACCTGCTGTTACACTTCCACCTGGCGAGTTGATATAAAGGTGAATGTCTTTTTCTGGATTTTCAGATTCTAAGAACAGCATTTGCGCAACAATTAAATTTGCCATATGGTCTTCAACTTGACCAACCAAAAAGATAACACGCTCTTTTAATAGTCTAGAATAAATATCGTACGAACGCTCACCGCGACTTGTTTGCTCAATAACCATTGGTACAAGTGCATTTTGAATCAAGTTATCCATATTCCGCTGTATTTCCTGTAGGTTTTATTTTTATTAAATTTGTATTTATGAGTATCTTAGCCTTTTCTGAGGCAAAAAAAAACTTAACCCCAAGCACAAATAGTAATTTTATGCCCAGGGTTAAGTTTTTGACAAAAAATTTAGCTTTTAAGCTAATTTACATTGGTGAATTAATTACTTCATCAAATGCTTTTTTCACTTTTTTCACTTTTGCTTCGTCAATGATTTTTGAAGCAACTTTGCCTTCAACCAAGATAGCACGAATTTCTGAACGAGCACCTGGGTTTTGAGCATACCAACCAATTACTTCAGCAGGATCTTCATAAGAAGAAGCTTGTTCTTCAATATAAGCTTCAACTTCTTCATTAGACGCTTCAATATTGTTTGTTTTGATGATGTCACCTAAAACTAAACCAAGTTTAACGCGGTTTTTGGCTTCTTCTTCAAAGTGACTCGCTTCGATATTTACATCTTCAGCTTTCATACCTTGCTGTTGAAGATTTTGAACCGCACGATCCATTAAGTTTTTAACTTCTTGGTCAATTAAAGACTTAGGCATTTCAACATCAATAATAGTTTGTAGAGCTTCTAAAGCCGCAGAACGGTTTTTGCTTTCTACAGCACGAGAAAGTTCTTTTTCCATGCTATCTTTGATTTCTTTAACTAGCGATTCTTCAGTTCCATCTTCAATACCAAATGATTTAACAAAATCTTCATCAATTTCTGGTAATACTTTTGTAGAGATAGAATGAACAGTGATATCAAATGTTGCTGTTTTACCTTTAAGGTTTTCAGCTTGATAATCATCAGGGAAAACAACTTCAATTGTTTTCTCTTCGCCTTTTTTCATGCCTACGATTCCATCTTCAAAACCTGGGATCATACGTCCAGATCCAATTTCAAGAGGTACGTCTTCAGCTGAACCGCCTTCAAAGATTTCGCCATCAATTTTTCCAACGAAATCAATAACAACTTGCTCACCCTTCTTAGCTTTTTTAGCTGCACTTTTTGAAGGTTTCCAAGCCATACGTTGTTCACGTAGACGAGTAATCATATTCTCAACATCTTTATCTGTTACAGCCGCTTCAGTGATTTCAACTTTAACGCCAGAGAATTCAGGAATTGTAATTTCTGGGTAAACTTCAAAGCGAGCAGTAAAAGTAACAGAACCATCTTTATCGTCTAACGCATCAAAAATTGGGTTTCCTGCTACCTGTAAGTTCTCTTGTGAAATTGCATCATAAAATGCTTTCTGTAATGCTTCGCCCATTACCTCTTGGTTTACTTGTGCACCATGGCGTTTCTTAACAACGTTTAAAGGCACTTTACCTGGACGGAAACCATCCATTTTGATCGTGCGACGAATTTCATTTAAACGTTTGTCAACATCTGCATTTAAGTTATCAGATGGAAACGTGACCGTCATTTTGTGTTCAAGACCTTGTTCTGGTTTTTCTACAGTTACTTGCATTTTTTAAATCCAAAGTTCGATGTTTTAAATATGATTAATCAAAAAACAGCATTAATTTGCATTTCTTGATCGGTAAAAATTAGACATGGAATTATACGGACTTAAGCAGGAAATTTAAAGAAAAACTGATAAAATCGAACAAAAACAATAGGAAAAAGCCTATTTTCTTTACTTTTCTTGAGTAAATACAAAAAACTGATAGAATCATCTGCCAGATTTATAGTTTATTTGACTCTACTAACAAATAAGATAAAACGCTTACATAGTAGTAAAAATCAAATCATTTAATTTAAGGAATAACAAAATGACAATTGAAAGAATTGTATTACTAGTTGCTGGAACTATGGTTCTTGCCAGTACGCTTTTGAGCGTTTACCACACTCCAGAATGGTTATATTTAACTGGTTTTGTTGGTGCAAACCTAATCTTCTCTGGCGTAACTGGTTTTTGCCCGATGGTATTCATTTTGCGTAAATTAGGCTTTAAACACGGACCAGTTTTCCGTTAAAAACCAATTTTGCTCCAACCCAGTACTCTATTGGGTTGGGAACTTCTAAATAAATATATCTTTTACTACTCTTCCACAATTAGCATTTCAGATTTAATTTCTTCAATCAATTCTTCTAATTCTAACCAACGCATCTCAGCATCTTCCAATGCTTGACTCGAAACGGCTTGCTGTTTAATACACTCTGCTAACTTGTCTTTATTCTGTGATTCATACAAGGATTCATCTTCCATCATTAAATGACACTCAGCCACCTGTTTTTGAAGTTGTTCCATTTTTTTATCAAGCTGCTTAATTTCTTGCTGATAAGGTTTTATTTTATTTTCAAGTAATTTTCGTTGCTGGGCATTTTCTTGTCTTAGTTCTTTTTTAGTTTTACCAGGCCTGGTAGGTTTATTTTCTTGTTGATGAGCTTTAATTGCTTTTAATTGCTCTTGAAGATAACCATCTAAATCTCCGTTATAAAGAGTTACTTTGCCATTATGTACCCACCAGAACTGATCTGAAATACTGGCTAAAAGATGTTTATCATGACTTACTAAGATAACCGCTCCTGAAAACTCCTGAATAGCCATATCCAAAGCATCTCGAGTCTCCATATCTAAATGGTTAGTTGGCTCATCCAATATAATTAGGTTAGGTTTTTGAAAAACAATAATGGCCAGCGCTAACCGTGCTTTTTCGCCACCCGAAAAGGCTTTAATTGATTCGAGACACTGAGTATTTGAAAAACCAAACTGACCAAGAAAGTCACGAGCCTCTTGATCACTTGGAGCCATTTCTTGGCTAAGAATATGTTGTAATGGGCTTTGATCAAAATGCAGTGAATCTATTTGATGCTGGGCAAAATAACCCACTTTTACCCCCTTACTAATAACCACCTTACCTGATTGCGGCTTAAGCTCACCGACCAACTGTTTTAATAAAGTGGTTTTACCTGAACCGTTTACGCCAACTAAACCAATTCTATCTCCCGCTCTAAGTACCAGATTAACCGTATCTAAAATAGTTTTATCTTGATAAGCGAAAGAGATGTCTTGAATATTCATCATTGGATCAGGTTGATGATCCGGCGATAAAAACTTGAAAATAAAAGGATTCATTGCTTGAACAGCTGCAACCTCCTCCATGCGTTCTAGAGCTTTAACTCGGCTCTGGGCTTGTTTGGCTTTACTCGCCTTAGCTTTAAAACGTTCAATAAAGCTCTTTAAATGCTGCATTTGTTGCTTTTGTTTATCATGCAAAGCTTGCTGCTGCATTAACTGTTCATTTCGCTGACGTTCAAATGCCGCAAAGTTACCAGAATAATAGTAAATTTTTTGATTGTGAATATGGGCTATACCTTGGACAACTTGGTCAAGAAAATCTCTATCGTGAGAGATAATAATGACAGCACCTTCATAAGATTTTAACCATTGTTCTAACCAGGTAACGGCTTCAATATCCAAATGGTTTGTAGGTTCATCTAACAACAATAAATCTGCACGTTGCATTAATGCTCTAGCAAGCTTTAAACGAACCTGCCAACCACCTGAAAACTCAGACATGTTTTTTTCAAAATCAGCATCGTTAAATCCTAAGCCATACAACAACTGTTTGGCTTTATTAGGCACTAAATAGCCTGCAATTTTATCTAAGGCATCGTATGCCTCTACTAAACCAATATGATTATCTAAAGACTGATATTCTTTAACTTGTTCTGAGTATTGAGCATATAAACTATCGCCGTAGGTTACATATTCAAGAGCATTGACAGTTTTGGCTGTAACTTCTTGTTCAACACATCCAATTAACCAACTTGCGGGTAAATCAATATGCCCTGCTTCAATTGGTAGCTCATTAAGAATGGCTTTAAAAAGTGACGTTTTACCAACGCCATTTTGGCCTATTAAGCCAATTTTTTGACCTGGATGAATAGTAAGAGTGGCTGAATCTAAAAGCGGTTTAATCCCCGCTCTAATGGATAGATTTTGTAGAGTTAACACAGATTTATTTCATTTATTCAGAAGTAGAAAGATGACCATCAAGCAACGTGACTTGACGATCCATTTTTGCGGCTAAGTTTCGATCATGAGTCACTATCAATAAAGCCGTATTTAACTCAGTATTTAAGTCAACCAGTAAGTTAAAAACTTGCTCTGCTGAGAGATAGTCTAAATTACCTGTTGGTTCGTCGGCTAAGATACAAGATGGCTCTGTAATTAAGGCTCTTGCAATAGCAACTCTTTGGCGTTCACCACCCGATAACTCACTAGGCTTATGCAGTGCTCTGTGTGCTAAACCCACCTTTTCAAGCAGCTGTTTTGCTTTTTGCTCTGCTTCTCTAATAGGTGTTCGTCTAATTTGCAAAGGCATCATCACATTTTCAAGTGCTGTGAGTTCAGCAAATAAGTGATGGAATTGATAAACAAACCCCATATGCTTATTTCTCAGCTTACCTCTTCGTACATCAGATTGGGCCGAAAAGGCCTCACCTTTTAATAAAACTTGACCATTGCTAGGAGCATCCAGACCGGCTAACAAATGTAATAGAGTACTTTTACCAGAGCCCGATGCTCCAACAATTGCAACTTTTTCACCAGCTTTTAATTCAAAATCGATATCAGAAAAAACATTGGTTTCTAAATCACCATCTTTATAGGTTTTTGCCAGGCCTGTTGCTTGCAGAACCAAATCATTATTTTGATTATTCATAACGTAAAGCCTCCGCAGGGTTCACTTTTGAAGCCTTTCTTGCCGGATAAAGAGTAGCCAATAGCGTCAATAAAAATGCCAAACCTGTTATATACCAAACATCAGACCATTCCAATTTAGAAGGTACGGTGCTGATGTAGTAAACATCGGGCGGGAAAAATTTAAATCCAAGCAAGTTTTCTATAAATGGAACAATCACGTCTATATTTAAGGCTAAACTCAAACCACCTATTAAACCTAGAATCACTCCTAAAGATCCAATAATAAGCCCTTGAACAATAAAAATAATCTGAATACTCATTGGAGTTGCACCAATGGTTCTAAGCACCGCTATATCACTTTGTTTGTCAGTAACAACCATAACCATGGTAGAAACAATATTAAATGCTGCCACCATAATAATCAGAGTTAAAACGATAAACATCATACGTTTTTCCATCTCTATCGCTTTAAAGAAGTTGGAGTGTTGCTGTCTCCAATCGCGCATATACATGACCTTATCAACCACTTTAGATAACTCTGCTTTGACTTCACCAACATTAAACATATCATCAAGTTTAAGCTGTAAACCACTGACTGAATCACCATATTTAAAAACTTTCTGAGCATCTTGAATATTGATTATCGCTAATCCACTATCGTATTCGTGCATACCAGCTTCAAATAAGCCAACCACGGTAAAGCGTTTAATTCTTGGCACAATCCCAACGGGTGAAACACTGCCTTGTGGAGCGATTAAAGTGACTTTATCGCCTAATGAAACTCCCAAGCTTGTAGCCAGTTCTGATCCTAAAATAATATTGTATTTTTTGGGCTGAAGACTATTTAAAGAGCCAAAAACCATTTTAGATTCTATATCAGCAACCTGCCCTTCAAACTCAGGCAAGATACCTCTAACAGCTACACCATTTACCTTATTACCAATGGTGAGCATGCCTTGTTCCATAATATTGGGTGCCGCACCTTCAACATGAGGTTGATTGATTACTTTGTTGTAAAGATTTTCCCAGTTAGTTAAACGATCATTTTTTTCATTGATTGTCATATGGGCTGTCATGCCCAAAATACGGTCACGTAACTCATCTTGAAAACCATTCATGATAGATAAGACAGTAATTAATGCTGTCACTCCTAGAGCTATTCCCAACATGGATGAAAAAGAAATAAAAGAGATAAAACCGTTTCTGCGTTTTGCTCGGGTATATTTCAATCCCAGCAGGAGTTCGTATGGTAGTTTAAACATAGTGTATTTTACTCGTTCTCTTTATTCTTATAGTTTTCATGAGTAGGTGATTTTAAATCATCTTGTTTAATAAAGGACATGACTTCTTTAGGTTTATAAGAGATAAAAACAGGCAATTCTATATTGTAGATAATTGCCCAAACTCTCATAGACAGCGTAATTAAAATAGAAATAATGACCGCTGTATCGGTATCCATCGAAAAATGGACCATTAATAAAAATATACTCGCTCCTGCAAAAGAGGCAGTTGCATAAATTTCTTTACGAAATACAAGTGGCACTTCGCCAACCAATACATCACGAATAACACCACCAACTACCCCGGTCATGATACCTGTCATTATAGCTATAGGATCAGAAAAACCTAAAGCCATCGCTTTTTGAGTACCTATAACGGTAAAAACAGCTAAACCTAATGCATCTAAAAACAATAATAATTTAATAGGTAAACGACGAAATCTTGCCAAAAAAAACAGTGACATGGCGGAAACAACCACAACATAAATATAGATATCATGCTGCGTCCAAAAAACGGGGACATCAATAATTAAATCACGCAGAGTTCCACCGCCAATTGCGGTAACCATGGCAATTACAATAGCTCCAAAAAGGTCTAACTGCTTACGACGAGCAGCTAATAGCCCAGTAATAGCAAATACTGCGGTACCTAAAAGGTCAAGATAATATAGAGTGAGTGCGAGTGTCATAGGTCGCCCATTATAAACGAGGGCAAAAAAAAACGCCCTCTTAATTGAGGGCGTTTTTTCTTATGAAGAAATAAGAATTATTTGTCAGATTTTAGACGATTAATCCCTAGCATTTTCATAATGTACTTCTGATAGATTGGTTCAGAGTTACCAGACTTCATATTACGAATGAAGTACTTTTCAAAGGCAATTTTAGCTAAGTGAACCCACTTACCTTTTTTAGCCCATGTTAAGTTACGTGGTGGAATCTGTGGTAAAGCAACAAACGCTGCACCAGAATCACCCATATCAGCAAGACATACAGTATTCCAAGTTGGCTCTTCTACTGGATCTTTACCTTCTAGGTTTGCTTCAATGTTATGGCAAATTGCCGTAACCATTGATTCAATCATTAAACCAGTTTTTGGTGTACCACAAGGCACAGGACACTTAGCGTCAACTGGAGGAATAGCAATACCTACACCTAATGAATAAATATTATGGTATGTAGGGTTACGGCTATATTTATCAACCTTAACGAAACCACGTGGGTTTACTAAAGGTCCACCCATTTTTTCTGGATCTGCATCCACTAGCTCTTGTAAGAATCTAGAACCTTTAAATGCTGGAAGCATCATAGAATATTTAAACGGTAATTCGTGTTTGTTAATCACTTCACCTTGGTTGTTATGCTCATCAACATACATAATACCATCAGCAATTTTGGTTGTTTTAGCGTTACAAATCCAGTTGATATGACGGTTACGCATTTCTGATTCCATCAGACCTTTAGAATCACCAACACCACCTAAACCTAAGTGACCAATGTAAGGTTCTGCAGTTACAAACGTCATAGGAACTTGGCTACGAATTTTACGCTTACGTAAATCTGTTTCCATAATCATGGCAAATTCATAGGCTGGACCAAAACATGAAGCACCTTGAACTGCACCAATAATGATTGGGCCAGGATCTTTACAAAACTCTTCCCACTGCTCATAAGCTTCAACAGCGTGAGGCGTTGTACAAACAGAAACCGTGTTACCACCGTGGCTCTTAGGACCAAAACCTTCAACTTCTTCAAATGCAAGAGCAGGACCAGTAGCAAGGATTAAGTAGTCATAATCCATTACTGTGCCATCGTCTAGAGTGATATTATTATTTTCAGCATCTAAACCAACGCAAGTTTGGTGATAAAACTCAATACCTTTACGTGTTAAATATGGTTCTAGCTTAAAAGAGATATCTTCAGGCTTTCTCCACCCCACAGCTACCCATGGATTAGAAGGTACAAAGTTAAACTCTTCAATCGCACTAACGACTTTTACCGTGTGACCTTTATCTAAGTGCTTACGAATGTCGTAAGACATTGGTAAACCACCAGTACTGGAACCAACTACAACAACTGTTGCCATGTTCTTGCCTCGCATATGTTTTATTAGTTAAATTTAAACCATTTTTTGATTAAAAGGCTCTTCAATTGCCAACTCAAATCTTGATTTTAGAGGCAATATTGAACCAATTAAGTTATAAAAGAAAATAAAATTTATCAATGGCAAATCAATGTAATTAATAAGATGATAAAAAATCCAATGTTTAACATAGACTTATCGTTAAATATTTTTTACTTAACCCTTACTTATTTTTTATTATTAGACATTAATAACGCAGGCAAAACGGTCAAAATCAAAAAAGTTGCTAGAACAAGCGAAACTATTGTTAATAAACTTGCTTGAAAAACAGTGTCATTTTGACTAAACAATAAAGTTACCAGGCCTGCAAAAAGAACCCAAGAAGTTATCCAAATTGGACGCCCTACACTCGCCATAGCAAAAGTGACTGCTGACTGGGAATCTAAAAACATATATTGTTGTGCTCTTACGTATCTTGAAAAGAAATGAATACCATCATCGACAATCAAGCCAAGAGGAACCATCCACAGCAATAAAGCCCAACTACTTTCACCTGTTATTAAAATAAACAGAGAGACGGCTGCCAATAAAGCAAAAAAGTTGACCAAGACATTTATAAAAGCCAATTTAAGACTTTTCCAAAATAGCCAAAACAAACCAACAAAGACCCATAGAAGCCAGAAAATTTGATCGATTTCTTTTAAAATTTGCCAGTTAGACCAAATTAAACCTAATCCAACAACAACCCCAAAAACAATAATAAGCGATCTTATCTTTTGATTTTTTTGTAGCCACGTAGCAATGAAAGTTAAACCGTGTCTATCTGCCGGATTACCTACCCTAAATTCAAGTAACCAGTTAATAAGTATCATAGGCAACCAACTTAACGTCATTAGGTAACTTAACGTCACGCCAATCACAACCAACCAAGCTAGTGCTAAATAGCTATTATCAAACCAAGCAGCAAAAACAAAACCTAGTGCAGTGGTTAAATTCGAAAGGAAGATAGGAGTAGAGTTTAATTTTAACGCTTCTGCAACAGCATCATACTGAAACAACCCTCTTGCCATTTCTCTAAGCAAGGTGCTTAAAATATGCACCAAATTACTGCTTAGTAAAGTCATTAAAACCACTAAACCTAAAATAGATTCAGGCGTTAATTGGTAACCTGTCCAACCTAATGCCCCAAAAGTCATTAATACTATGTAAAAACTTAAACCAACCTGCAATAAACCTACTTTTACTGATTCAAGTAAATACCCTACTACCAAGCCCATAACAAAAAGACTTGTAAACAGTAACAATAAGTCATTTTTTATTGGCGTAAAGTCTAAAAAAGCAATACCAGATAAAATAAAAAGGCTTAACACGCCCCATAAAAACAAAAGCTTTGTTTTGTTATGAGCCATTATTTGTACCCAAGAAAAAGCCCAATTTCCCACTATAAACCTCGCAATAACGTAAATTTCATCTGTATTAAAATATCAGTAGTTTAAAATATTGGACTTAAAAATTGATAAAGAATCTCTCAAACGCATGAAAAAACTCGCATCCTTACTCCAAACAAACCAAATTACCAGTAAAGGAAACCGTTCTTACTGGGCACCTCTAAACCCTTCAGAGAGTGCATTAGCGATTGCCAATCATGCCAAAAACCTACCTGGTTTAGTGGTTGTGTTAACTGAAACATCTCAAATGGCAAACCAACTTCAAGAGACTTTAGCCTTTTTTATTGAAGATAACACTGAAATTTTGACCTTCCCTGAGTGGGAAACCTTGCCTTATGATCAATTTTCACCGCATCAAGATATCGTATCAGAACGTTTAAAAACCCTTTACAGGCTGCCCAATACGAAGCAAGGCATTTTGATTGTGCCTATTGCAACAGTCATGCAAAAAGTGGTACCGCATAACTACATTCAGCAATTTACGTTTTTATTAAAAACTGGAGATACTCTTGATGTTGAATCTTTCAGTCAACAACTTGAATCTGCTAGCTATCAACGAGTAGGACAAGTTTATGAACATGGCGAATTTGCCGTACGTGGTGCGATTATTGACCTGTTTCCAATGGGCAGTAAAACCCCATTTAGAATTGATCTGTTTGATGATGAAGTAGAGACCATTCGTAGCTTTGATCCAGAAACGCAACGCTCTATTGAACAAATTGAAAATATTGAATTACTTCCTGCCAAAGAATTTAACTTTACCAAACAAGGGATTGATTTATTTAGAAATAACTTTAAAGAATATTTTGGTAATGATTCGCGTGAATCGCAAATTTATAAAAGTGTTTCGCAGGCTCAGATGGTTGGTGGGCTAGAATATTATCTGCCGCTTTTTCATGAGTCTTTAGCCAGTTTATTTGATTATTTACCAAAAAATAGTTTGTTTTTTGACTTTGGCAATTTAAATGAAAGACTTGACCAAATTCTTATGGATTACAGTGAGCGTTATGAAATTGGCCAACATAACCCTGACTTTCCACTGTTAAAACCTACTGAAATTCTATTAGAACCTAATACCTTTTTAACTCAATTAAAGCCATATCATAGAATTACATTTGAGCCTGTTTGCTCTAAAAAAACCACAACCACATTTAATACCTTAAGCTTGCCTGACTTAAGTGTGCAAGCCCAAAGTGAGTACCCTCTTGCCAAACTTATTGCGTTCTTAGACCGTTATAAAAAGAAAGTCATCTACAGTGCAGAAACCACAGGACGTAGAGAAACCCTATTAACACTGCTAGCCAAATACCAGCAACGCCCAGAAATTGTTGATGATTGGACTCATGCATTGCATTCAACAAGTCAATTTTGCATTGTGGTTAGCCCGCTTGAAACCTCAATTCATACCGAAGAGTTTAGCGTTATTTCAGAAACCCAAATTTTTGGGCAAACGGTTGTTCAAAAACGTCGACGTAAACGTAAACATAATGATTTTGACACCTCCGTAAGTAACCTGATTGAACTCGATTTAGGCAACCCTATTGTACATATAGACCATGGTGTAGGCCGTTACTTAGGGCTTGAGACTTTAGAAATACAAGGCGATAAAAAAGAATTTTTAATGATTGAATATGCGGGTGATGCCAAACTTTATGTGCCTGTTTCTTCTCTACATTTAATTAGTCGTTATACCGGTGCAACGCCAGAAACGGCCCCTCTCCATAAGCTAGGTAGCGATAAATGGGATAAAGCGAAACGTAAAGCCGCTGAAAAAGTACGGGATGTGGCCGCAGAACTATTAGATGTTTACGCACAAAGAGCTGCCAGGCCTGGTTACGCCTTTCAAACGCCAGAAGATGCCTATCAACGTTTTGCCTCTAGCTTTCCATTTGAAGAAACGCCAGACCAACAACAAGCCATTGAAGCCGTTATGGAAGATATGCACTCTCCACTCCCGATGGATCGTTTAGTATGTGGTGATGTAGGTTTTGGAAAAACCGAGGTAGCTATGCGTGCTGCCTTTGTTGCTGCTTATGACGGTAAACAAGTTGCCATGTTAGTGCCAACCACTCTTCTAGCTCATCAACATCTTGAAAACTTTAGAACGCGTTTTTCAGATTGGCCAGTTCGCATTGAAGTATTGTCACGTTTTCAAACGGCAAAACAGCAAAAGCAAACTCTAGAAGACCTTAAAGAAGGTAAAGTCGATATTATTATCGGTACCCACAAACTGATTCAAAAAAACGTAGATTACCAGCACCTAGGTTTAATTATTATTGATGAAGAGCATCGTTTTGGTGTTCGCCAAAAAGAACAACTTAAAAAGATGCGTACTGAAGTTGATGTTTTAACCATGACAGCAACGCCTATTCCTCGTACTTTAAATATGGCAATGAACGATTTACGTGATTTATCTATTATTGCTACCGCTCCAGCCAAACGACTAGCCGTACAAACGTTTGTACAAGAGTGGAATGATGATGTAGTAAGAGAGGCCTCATTACGTGAGATAAGACGTGGTGGTCAAGTATATATTCTATACAACCAAGTTGATCGCATAGAACAGATGGTAGAGCATATAGAATCTTTAATTCCAGAGGCTAAAGTCACCTTTGCACATGGTCAAATGCATGAACGTGAGCTCGAATCGGTAATGGAAAACTTCTACCACCGCCGTTATAACATTTTAGTTTGTACTACCATTATCGAAACTGGTATCGATATCCCTACTGCAAATACCATCTTAATACATAGAGCAGATAAATTTGGCTTAGCCCAATTGCACCAATTAAGAGGAAGAGTTGGCCGTTCTCATCATAAAGCCTATGCCTATATGTTTACCGCGGGTAAAGCCATGCTTACTAAAGATGCTGAAAAACGTTTAACTGCGATTGCTAAACACGATACGCTTGGAGCTGGTTTTATGCTGGCTAGTCACGATTTAGAAATTCGTGGTGCAGGTGAACTCTTAGGAGACGGTCAATCAGGACAAATTCAGGAGATAGGTTTTGGTCTTTATAGCGAACTATTAGAACGAGCGGTCAAATCCCTTAAATCTGGCAAACAGCCAGAGCTCAATACTTCTTTACATAGTGGAAGCGAGGTTGATTTAGGTGTAACAGCATTAATACCAGAAGATTATTTACCTGACGTACATACTCGGCTAGTATTTTATAAACGTATTGCTAGTGCAGAAACTAAATCAGACTTACGAGAATTAGAAGTTGAGATGATTGATCGTTTTGGCCTCTTACCGGACTCTGTAAAACAGTTATTTGAAGTAACTAAAATTAAATTATTGATTGAACCCATTGGCATCACAAAATTAGATGCGAGTGAGTCTATGATTCGTATTCAACTTAATAACGAACCCAATATTGATCCTGTAAAACTGATTAAGTTAATTCAATCACAACCTAAGCAATTTCAACTAAAAGGGCAAACTGAGTTCTCCTTTTTAGATACAATGCCTAATATTGAACAAAGAGTATCAGCTATTGAGCTTATTGTTAAAAGTATAAGTTTAGATAATTAATACCATAAAACAAATTAGAGTCACAAATCTTAATACCCAAAATTTAAGAGTAACAAATGAAAAAACTGCACAAACTACATCAGTCATTTCTTATCAAAACTCAGCTTATTTTTCTTCTGACTTTTGCAGGCCTGGTAGCAACTAGCTCACCCGCCCAAGCAAAAGAAGATACCTATTCCATTGAAGTCGTAGTATTTGAAAGCCTTGCATTAAAAGGTTGGACAGAAGAATATTGGCCAGAAGACATTGAGCACCCTAATATTGAAGGAAGCACCTCTGTTGATACACGTGGCACTAAGCCATTATGGATTAATAAAAGCAACCGCACTTTAGGTGGTGCTGTAGCCAAACTTAACAAAAGAGGTTACAGCGTATTATTTCACCAAGCCTGGTCGCAAGTTACTTATGCCAATAAAAATGCTCCCACGGTATTAATTGAAAGTGATAAATCTGGAACCAATATGGTGGGTACGGTAAGACTATACAAAACGCGTTATGCACACGTTGATATAGATTTAGAATTTGATAGACGTATTCCTAGCAAAATATTAGACAGTTTTTTGCAAAATGAAAAACTCTTAAGTACCGAAAATCCACCAACTCGCTGGCATTTTCATTTAAAAGAATCACGTAAAATCAAGTCTGGCGAACTACACTATATAGACCACCCTCTTTTTGGCGTTTTAGTTAAAATTCACAAAATAGATAATTAAGTTTTACTTTTCAGTCTTACTTTCCATCTAATACAAAAAAACCGCTATTGCGGTTTTTTTAGGTCAAAAATAAATCTTTATTTATTAAGCATTCAAACTATAGTCCAGTTTTTGATTTTTAAAACGCACCTCAACGGGCAAACCTAAGTATTTATCTGAAATATCTTCTTTTAATTGGTAAAAACCAACAATACTCACCAAATCAGGTTCAAACACGTAAGCTCTTACGGCGATTTGATCCATATTCATACTACCTGCATTACCTGCATAAGCTCTGCCATTTAAGCTACCACCAATATAAATACTGCCATCAGCAACCACTTCAGCTCCAGATTCAACATTACCTAAAACAATTAAATCACGACCTTCAGCATAAATTTGTTCGCCATGAAAAACATTACCATGATGTATATAAGGTGATGCATTTGCAGAGTCTAATTCAATATGACTAGAACTTTTAGTTAAACTTGCCGACTGCTTAGAATCATTAAATAAATCGAACTGATTTAACTTATCATTAAATACCGCTAGGCCAGAAAAATCGGCTTGTTCAGAGAGGATCGGATCTTCTGTCTTTATGCCAACAGCAATAAAATTTAGCTGTCGCAAAACATCAAGCAGGCGAGCTAAAAAAGTAGGTTCAGAACACTCTTTAATAGATAAAACACAAGGAATGGAATATGCATCTTGCTCTTCAGAAACATATTGCTTTAAATCATGACTAATTTGATTAATATCGCAATCTAAAACAAGAATGACGGGTAAAGTAAAATCCGTTTTGTGTACCGAAATAGTTTTTGACATGATTGATTCTCAATTAAATTGAGTTTGAGTCTACAAGAGTAAAAAATGGCTGTCAATCAAGAATGTATTTACATATTAATTTTGGCTAATCTTAGCTTTTTTTTTCAAAATTTATTTATTTTTTCATGTACTTAAAGCCTTATTTTTTATCCGGCCTTATATCCTGTTTTACATCACTACCCTTGTTTAAGGTTCTGTGATCTTGATTATTTCTTCTATCACTAGAGTATCTATGCTCCATTTCTGGTTCTCGCCATTCATGCACATTAGAAACATGCCTACGGTCAGATTTTTGATTCCTCCGCTTAAATAAGTGAGGAATATATTTAAATGTCTGCACACGCATAGTAAAAAGAATAAAAAAGGCTAAAATAATTACTCCCATTGCTAACATTCCAACACAATCATGGGCACAATAAAAATAACCAGCATCAAACATCGTGATATAAATCACAAAATCGATACGTAAAGAGTTAGCCAAAAGTAAATAAAAATACCCCTCGACCAACCATATCAAGCGGTAAACCCAAGTAGTTGGATATGCAAGAATGGCTACAGCGAGCAATAAATACGCAATAAGACCATTACACGCATCTAAAATCCATATTTTAAAACCATTGTCTAGATATACCGTATTACCAATCATGTTAACGGGTATATCAAAATAATGAATCCATAAATAGGTTAGGTAGATAGTTAATTCTGTTTGCCATGCTTGAACAACATACAATGGTGAAAAAGATTCAATAAAAAACAGAACAAATAGCAATACTAGCCAGAATAGAAAGCGTATAAAAAACCCAATCAACGGTAATACCTCTATTTTTTCTTTCTTTAAAAAAGAAATTTAATCAAAAATCATTAAAAAGTTATAAAAAAATCATAATAAAAAACCCTTGTAAACTTTAGGCTTACAAGGGTTTAATTTTATGGCTTTAAATTATTTAGAAATTTTATTTCTAACAACCCAACCGCCAAGTGCAAGTAAGATTAAGGCCAATAAAGCTGTACCATACGCACTCATTGAACTTGCTGAACCACCGCCACTAGATGTAGTTGTAGTAGTCGTTTCATAAGCACTCAAATCCGTTGGTGCTGGATCTGCAATCCACCCTGGAACTGAACCTGCTATAGCTGGGTCTGTCTCTTCGACAGGAATCATTCTAAGTGTGAAACTGTCTTTTGTACCAGCTGCACCAGTCGCACTCATGTCACCCACATCAACCATGTAAGTCAAACCTAGGTTAAGCACGTCTTCAATACCACCAACGTAATATGGTTCAGCACTGTTTGCCCAGGTCTGCAATTCTTCCTCTGTTACCGGAGCAAAATTGTCTGCAGCACCTTTTAACCACATATAATTTCCCGGAGTTTGATTATAGTCACTCCAAAAAGCAACTAGTCGATCATCAGTTGCCGTATCATTATCGTCATCCCAAAAAATCCCTTTAGGTTCATAAATGCTTGGTAACCAATGGCTACCGAAAAGATCTTTATAAGTGGTTGTCATAGACCCCGTTGAAGAGATGGTATTTTTTGGTGTAGCTACTGCTTCTTGAGCAAAGAAACCAGCACGTGCAGTCGCATCAAAAAAACCGTCGTTCGGATGTTTTGGAGGTTCTGCAGCTCCAAACAGACCTGCTGAAAAGACCGCCATATCAGCTGGATCTATAATATCAGCAGTTGGAACGGTTAAAGTACCGTTCGGTTCAGCCTTTTCTCCAATCCCGTCAGATAATTGAACAGCACCCGTTGTGTCAGCTACAAAATTTGTACCGACACCAAAACCAACTTCTAGTTTATAACCCTCAAGATGTTTACCTGTATAGTTATTCAATTTCTGCAAAATCAAATAACGACGAGGCGTTGTATTATCTGTAGTATCAATATTAAATACCACATCGATTGCTTTTGGATTACCTGAACCATCATCTACAAGTGAAGCTGGTAAGGCACTCACTTTAAAACGTTTATGTGTCTGAAAGCTGCTATTACACATCGTCGGATTAATATAATTTGAATTCAATAAACCATCATCTAAAGAAGCTCCAGCTGGTAGCAGTGTAGGTTCATCCGAAAAAGGATGGAATGAGGTACTCATAATACAACTGGTTGGTTTTCCATTATTATCATAAGCAGTAAGGGGATCATTATTAGTCACTACCTTTATGCCTGAAGGTTCACCAACAGGCCAATCCTTACCGACTAGTTTCCCTGTAGCATCACCTAAAGCTGTATTTACACCATCATTGATGAAACTTGCAAAAGAGTCCCCTAATACCATTTCTGAGTAGTCACCACCCGTAACAGGGGTCTGATTGAACGTTTTAGCAAGTTCAACACCTGTCTCTGCATTAACAATCTGTACATCAACATTATCTAAATTCAAACCACCATAACCAAACTGTACTGCCGGTAAACTTGGTGCTGTACCACTTGGGTAATAAGTTGTTACAGCACTACCTTGTGTCTTGACTGTAGCAGTATCTCCCGTAATACCAACAATATTAGCCGCCTGTGCAGATGTTACAGCCAATATACAAGCTGCTCCCACCATCCTTAATTTAAATGTTTTTTGTAAATCCATAAAATCTCTCCTCAATTTCTCTATTTACAACATATTCACTATCTTATAGATGTTTTTAATCATATAACATAAAGGAAAATACTTAATCACCTCTAAAGGTGATTTTGTTATGAATTACTGTTAATTAACATTTAATTGATTTACATCACTTTTTTTTGTGGTATTTTCTGTGGTTATTTTAAAAAGAAATGAATTTAAGGCAATTTTATGGAAAAAGTTGAAAACATCGAAGTCCTAAAGCAAACTATAAAAATTCAATCTTGCCTTTTAGAAGGCCATAGCATTGAGGCTATATTCCGTAACCGAGCAGAATTTATATTTAAAGAATCCAATGCCGACTTTTTTGGTTTACTGCTCCTTCAAAAAGAGAGCGGAAAACTTGAATTTATGGTTGAAAAAGGAAATGTTTTTAATGATATGTTAAAACGATACCATCTGCAAAAACATACTTTAATTTTTGACTCTTATATTAAAGCCGCTAAAGAAGGCGTTAATAATAATCAGCTTATTATGCAAGACAAAAACTTGTATGAGTTTTTGGGTGATTGTCTATCAAAAAATAAAATTAAATACTTTCAAGAAAACAATGATTTCAATGAAATTATAACGATACCTACCTTCTCTCTCGAAAATCAGTTAATTGGTTTTCTCTTTTTTAGTTATCTGGGCAAAAACTCTCACAACCCAGATAATTTATTAAATATTAAAGCTATGGTAGAGACCGTTATTCGCCCATTTTATGATGTAAAAAACAACATTTTTCAGAGTAAGTTTATTCAAATTTTAAATGAAGTGCCTTTACTTACAACCAAAGAAAAACACATTCTTAAAAAACTACTTGCCGCTAAAAGCTATGCACAAATTGCTGAAGAAATGCATGTTAGTGTCAATACAGTTAAAACTCATATTAAACATATATATGCAAAATACGAAGTAAAATCAAAATTGGAGCTTGCAAATAAAGTCAATTCTGGATTTGATTATAAATAGGTTGATTTAATTAAATTATATTTAACTTATTGTTATGCATTTTTTATTGTTTATTCATGTAATCTAACTCAATTTAAACCAAAAAAACCAGTGACAAATGACACTGGTTTTTTTATTTTTAAACTTAAAAGATTTAAATTTTAGACTTTATTAAGTTCAATTAAATCTCTTTGGTAGTTTTTTTAATTTTAACGCTTACCACCACCGCCAGCACCTTTCATTGCACCAGAACCACCATTACCATTAAAGCTTCTATTATCTGGTCGGTTGTTTGTTCTGTTATCTGAGCGATTTAGTGCTTTATTACCTGCACCATTACCTTGTTTACTTTTTTCAGCTTTCTGAAGTTCACCTTCTAAAGTTTTTTGATGCTGGTACATATTTTTATTTTGAATCTGTTTTTTATTTAATCCGTTACCTTGAGGAACAGCAGGCCCAACTTGTTGTTGAGTTTTTAATTGAGTCTGTTGCTGAGTATTTAACTGAACAGAATCTTCTGCAGAAGCATTTAATGAAACTCCTAATACCATTACTGAGCTTAATACTGAACCTAGTGCTACTTTTTTAACTAAATTATACATTTTCATGGCTATTCTCCTTTGAAGTGAATATGTAATTTATTTACATTTATTATATTACACCTTAAAAATATAAAAATCACCATTTATTAAACAAATTCCTAAAATAATTAAACACTACAAGCCAATATAAAAAAATAAATATTTAATATCATTAAGTTACATTAAACTTACCAGGCCTGGTAAATTTGGGTTTTATAATAAAAAATAGGAAAAAATAGGAAAAAATAGTCAAAACGACTATGAAAAAGAGATCGGAATAAGAGAAAACGTCAGAAAATATAGCTTTATTGCTCTGACGCTAAAAGAGAACAAACAAATAATTAACTTTGATAATGCCAAAAAGGAGAATCAATAGTTGGCGTACTGGGTTGTGCGGACGTTTGCTCAGCCATTGCACCTGAACAATACGCCAATCGCCCCGCTTCAACAGACAACCTAAAGGCATTTGCCATGTGCTGCGGTGCACTAGCTTTGGCAATAGCGGTATTTAATAAAATGGCATCTACACCCATCTCCATAGCTTGAACCGCATGTGATGGTTTGCCTATACCTGAGTCAACAATCATGGTTACTTCCGGGAAACGATCTCGAATGGCTCGTAAAGCATAAGGATTTAATAACCCCTTTCCCGTACCTATTGGAGAGCCCCAAGGCATAATCACCTCACAACCTAACTCAACCAAATGGCGGGCAATGACTAAATCGTCCGTACAGTATGGCAAAACTTTAAAGCCGTCATTTAATAACACCTCGGTTGCTTTTACTAAATCAATCGGGTCTGGTTGTAAATTGTAGTCATCCCCTACCAATTCAAGTTTTACCCAATCCGTTGCAAACATTTCTCTGCTCATCTTTGCCATATTTACAGCTTCTTTAACTGAATGACAGCCCGCCGTATTAGGTAACAGGTGAACGCCTAATGATTGAATCATTTGCCAAAAAGACTGCCCACCTTGCTGATTAGGGTTTTGCCTACTTAATGAAAGGGTAACCACTTGTGCTCCCGAAGCTTTAATAGAGTCGAGCATTACTTGTGGCGATGAATATAACGCACTCCCTACAAACAAACGGCTGGTTAACTGAGTGCCATAAATTGACAGGTTATCGCTACTATTTTGCCTAGACATATCAATGTCAGTTTGTGACTTTTGTTGTACCATTGTTTGTGCCTTAGTTTGTTTATTTTGACTATTAGAAACAAGCTTTACCATGTTCTATCCTCCTTGAATGGCACCAACAATTTCAACTTTGTCATTCTCCTTTAACCAAGTATCTTGGTATTGAGACTTAGGCAAAAACTCATCATTTAATAATACTGCGTAAGGCGGTATAAACTTACCCTCCTCTATAACCTTTGGCATATTCACCTTATGCTCAAATGACAAAGTTTGTTGATTCACTATGATATTCATTCATATACCTTTTTATATAATTTATATAAACCTTTTGAGAAACCTTAATATTGAGCCAAGTAAATTTACCAGGCCTTTATACCCCCTTGCGGGGTGTGGTAAAACTTAACTCATTCTCTTTATTTAAATTAGCTTGCGTTGGAACGTTTACTTAACTCACAGCACTGAGCGGCAGCTCTACCCGTTGTTGCTTTTGTATTAAGTTTAGGCATTGTTGAACCACAATAGGAGCGAGTAAATACCCATGTCTAAAGAGCCCATTCGCGATTATTCGGTTACCTTGTTGAAAAATGTGAGGGTGATTATCTATATAGGCAGGTCTTAAACCTGCATCTATACTGAGTATCTCAGCTTCTGCAAAGCCACTATGAACACTAAAACAAGTAGATAACAACTCTAAGGCAGACCTAACCGTTGGTTTACGCTCATCTTCTGACTCTATCTGTGTAGCACCAATCACAAATTGATGATTCTCTTTAGGTGCGATATAAATAGGATATCTTGGATGCATTAATCTAACAGGACGACGTAAAGTAACATCTGGAGCAGACACCCTAATCACTTCACCACGTACACCACGAAGTCTTTTTTTGAAATGCTTACTATTTGATTGCTTATGATTAGATTGACTATCATCAGCTTTCAAGCCGATTCCTCGGCAATCTATCACCCAATCATAACCATCCAATAACACATCGTTTACATAGACTTCATCACCAAAAACTTTCACCATGGCATTAAAGTGCCAATCTACATGATGCTTATGAATTTCAGCTGCCATAGCTGTGAGCAGTTGCCTGTTATCTAACTGAGCTTCATTAGGTAAAAACAAGCCTTTTTTTAAGCGTGAGTTTAATTCAGGTTCTAAATCATGAATTTGCTGTAAATCCAGTTCTGAATACCCATCACCTTTTAACCGCGACTGAAACTGCTTAAGAGCCGCCAAATCTTGATCAAAAGCCACAATTAAACTGCCTGCTTGCTGAAAGAAAACAGGCAAAGACAAACGTTGAATAAAGGTTTGCCAAAGCGGTAAAGCTTGCTCACCTAATTGCATAATTTCAAGGTCACAATCTGCCGACTCGGCCAAAGGTGCAAGCATGGCTGCGGCTAAATATGCCGCACTCTGCTTAGCATCTCCCTGGTCTTTATCAAACAGAGAAACTTCATAATCATCCATTAGTGATATAGTGAGCATTCTGCCCAGCAACCCAGCACCCAAAACCGCAATTTTGGGTTTGGGTGATACCGTTTGCGACTGCATACCTATGCTTCCTTTTGATAGATTTCGCTACCAGCATCTCTAAATTCTTGCGATTTTTCTTTCATCCCAACCTGAATACTCTCCAAAGATATCTCAGTTATTTGGCCGTTTTCACCATCATGAAGTCGCACTTTTTCTTGTTCATTGGCATAGTCACGTACTTCTTGGCTGATTTTCATTGAACAAAACTTTGGCCCACACATTGAGCAAAAATGAGCGACTTTCCCTGACTCTTGTGGAATGGTTTCATCATGGTATTCACGAGCTCTTTCTGGATCTAAACCTAAGTTAAATTGGTCCTCCCAACGGAACTCAAAACGGGCTTTAGATAAAGCGTTATCTCTTATTTGTGAACCCGGATGGCCTTTGGCTAAATCACCTGCATGCGCAGCAATTTTATAGGCCATCAACCCTTCTTTAACATCGTCTTTATTCGGTAAACCTAAATGTTCTTTTGGCGTAACGTAACAAAGCATGGCACAACCATACCAACCAATATTAGCCGCTCCAATACCTGAAGTAATGTGATCATATCCTGGAGCGATATCAGTCGTTAATGGCCCTAGAGTGTAAAAAGGTGCTTCGCCACACTCTACCAATTGCTTATCTACATTCTCTTTAATCATGTGTAATGGAATATGTCCAGGTCCTTCAATAATCACCTGAACATCATGTTTCCAAGCAATTTTAGTTAGCTCCCCTAAAGTTTCTAATTCGGCAAATTGTGCTTCATCATTAGCATCGGCAATTGAACCTGGTCGTAATCCATCACCTAACGAAAAGGTCACGTCATAGGCTTTCATGATTTCGCAAATATCTTCAAAGTGCGTGTATAAAAAGTTTTCTTGGTGATGAGCTAAACACCACTTAGCCATAATTGACCCACCACGCGAGACGATACCCGTAACACGTTTTGCGGTCATCGGTACATAACGTAATAACACGCCAGCGTGAATCGTAAAGTAATCCACTCCCTGCTCTGCTTGTTCAATTAAGGTGTCTCTAAATACTTCCCAGGTTAAGTCTTCGGCTACGCCATTCACTTTTTCCAAGGCCTGGTAGATTGGTACTGTGCCGATTGGAACTGGCGAATTTCGCATAATCCATTCACGGGTTTCATGAATGTTTCTACCCGTAGATAAATCCATTACCGTGTCAGCTCCCCATTTGGTAGACCAAACCAGTTTTTCTACTTCTTCTGGAATAGATGAGCCAACCGCAGAGTTACCAATATTGGCATTCACTTTAATTAAAAAATTACGCCCAATAATCATAGGTTCTGATTCAGGGTGGTTGATATTACAAGGAATCACAGCACGACCACGAGCGACTTCGTCACGTACAAATTCAGGGGTGATTATTTTAGGAATACTGGCACCAAAAGATTCACCAGGATGTTGCTGCGTAAGTTCTTTATCAGTGACCTCTGAACGACGCATGTTTTCACGAATAGCGATGTATTCCATCTCTGGCGTAATAATGCCTTGGCGAGCGTAATGCATTTGGGTAACATTTTGCCCCTGCTTAGCTCGTTTAATATTGGGTAGATTATCAAAACGAATATGGTCTAAACCTTCATTAGCCAAACGACCTTGAGTAAATTTAGAAGTAACAGACTCTAACTCTTCCACATCACCACGTGCGTCAATCCATTCTGAACGCAATTTTGGTAACCCTCGATATACATCGATTTTTACTTCTGAATCGGTGTAAACACCTGAAGTATCGTAAACAGGAATGGCCTCATTTTTCTCATAGGTTGGATTATCACGGCTTCCGCTAATTGAATCGCTTACAGCAATTTCACGCATGGCGACTTTAATTGGGTGTAATTTACCCTCAACATACACTTTTTTAGAATTTGGAAAAGATTGACCCGATACATTTTGAATAAATGCTTCAGCTTCAGCACGTCTTTGACGACGATCTGTTGTTTTGTGGTTATTTGAATTCATTACTCTGCCTTATTTAATTTTAATTATTAAAATTTAATTATTAAAAGGCGGAGCTCTATTAGACGTGTAGATTCAGATTAAGAGATCAAACGTGTTAAAAATCGAAATACGTCACAGCCACATCATTTACCAGGCCTGGTAAATCTGTAACTGTAAACACTGATTAAAACGCTTAGTTAAAACCTATTATAAAACTGGGTTTAAAACCATTTTGACCGCAACAGTTATGCGTTAATCTGATTGTTCCCTTCGCTGGCATTATCCAGATCAGGTTCTACGGATCCCGCTTTCGCGATCTCAGCCTAAAGGCACTCCGACATAAATCAAACGCTAGTATATAGTCTTTTTAACTCATTGCCAAACCGTTACTGAAATAAAGATTATCTTCACTTTGATAATTCTTTTTACTTATCTTGATATCTGCTTTACCATGTTGGCAATTGATAATTAAGCCATCGAAAATTAAAAATTATGTACAAAATACAAAAACATTCCCTATACAAAGCCACAACAAAATTAAGCACTATTTGGTTTACATTAACCCTAACATTAACATCAGCTTTAGCCTCTTTTAATCTGCAAGCGGCTGGCACTTTTAACGCAAAAACCTGTGATAAGGTATTCACAGAAACAAAAGCAAATCAAGCTTGCCATTTAGCTTTAAAAGGTGACCCAAAAGCCAGTTACAGTATGGCTAGAATCTTTGGTGATGCAAAAAATAGCGCCATTATGAATATGGATTACGCCTATTTTTGGCACCTAAAACTTGCACGCCAAATACTTAAACAAAACCTCACTGAACCAGCATACATCGATATCTTATATAATGCTGGAGTGCTATATAACGATGGATTAGGAACGCCAAAAAATTTTAAAAAAGCGTTTTACTGGTTTAAACAAGCTGCCTCCCGCGGTCATGCCTTAGCAATGGTTCGTCTGGTATTGGCATACCAAAATGGACAAGGTACCTCAAAAGATGAAACTAAAGCTTTAGAATGGCTTCAAAAAGCGGTCAATCTAAACAATCCAGAAGCTCAAGTTTTAATGGCAAAAAAAGTCATGCAAGGTTCGGATAAAAAAACAGAGTTGGATAAAGGTATAAAGCTTTTAAAATCGGCGGCCAAGCAAAACTCAGCACAAGCCAACTTTATTTTAGGAAACTATTACTTAAGACCACAAAACGGTCAACAACCACCTCAATTAAATCAAGCCAAAAACTATTATGGTAATAGCTGTAAATTAAACCTTTTAATAGGTTGCAAACGTTACTATGATTTAGATAACTTAGCCCAAAAACCAACTACGCCCTTTCCTCAAAAATAACCACAAGACAAAGTGAATCAACTTAATAAAATAAACTATATTAGCCAACAACTGCTTATAAATTGGTTATAAGCAGTTTATTTGTATTCACTTTACTAAACACTTTACTAAAAACATGACTTTAACGTTGTAACTCAGTAAAATCACAGCTCTTAAAACACTGTACCCCAATTACAACAAACAATAAGTTGGCAAAAATATGTTTAAAATTGAAGAGATTGATCCGGTTTTTTATCGTAAACAAACCCGCAAAGCCACATTAATCGTTATGGCAATTTTTATTGTTATTGGTTTTGGTTCTGCGTCTTTAGCACTTCACTGGTTTGGCGAACATTCAAATAACCATTTGGTACTCAATTTAATAGGTGCCTTTGTTGGGCTATTGATCACAGCGGCGATTGTTAAAGTGTATTTTGCAGATAAAGAATGGATGAAAGAAGCCATTTACGCCTGGCGTTTAAAGCGTAACTTAATGTATGTAACTAACTCATTGGCAAACATTCAGAAAGCGGTTGAACAAGGCGATGAACAAGCGATGAAAATTTTACGTTTTTATCACTTAGGTTTAGAACAAATGCATAAACTGGATGATAACAATCAAGCACTATTGGATTTGCTGTTAGAAAAGAAAACGCTAGAAAACAAGATGAATGAAAAAGGGATTAGTTTAGACCAAACTGAATTTGATTTTGAATGGACGGAAGAATATAAAAACCACTAGCCACTAATCGTTAATTAAATACTCCTCTTTTACTCATTCTAATGATCTATTTTGGCTTTAGTTAAACTAAAGCCATCGTCAAACTAGCCTCACATATCTGCTAACAAGTTAGACATTAAAACGATTTTCCCAAAGTTTTTCGGCCTGAGAATTGGCCTCATCAAAAGTTAAATTTTCAAATGCCATCAAAGCCATAGCCGTTGTTTGTAATATAGTTTGCAGGCCGTATTCATTTTGAGTTTTACCGTGCCACAGGTCTATTAAAACATCAATGTCTAAACATTTTTCTGTTGGATCTGAAGCCGCATAAGTTTTGGGCAAAAAATATGACCAGGCCTGGTGTTTTGTAATTTGCTTACCCTCTTCATTACTCTCTTTCCAGGTTTCAACGGCTTTTATTTCACTTTTTTTATCAGGCCTGGCTTCAGCTTCTCCTCCATCACCACAAAACGCAATTGTCATTTGATCATCTAACAAGCAGGCAGTTTCTTGATGAATATCGTCATAGCCTTTATGAAACACGCCATGCACGCTCAATTTAGCGTTAAAAGGATTTAGCATTCTCGATAAAGAATGAATCGGAGATCTTAACCCTAACTCGTCACGCGTGTTCATTAAGTCTCTTATTTGTGGTGCAAAACGCTCCAAAGCAAGATAAGAAACACCAAAGTTTTCTATATTTTGTTTTGCATCTTCTAATGAACTCGCCATAGGCCAACCTAATGCCTCAACGACAGGTTGTGTGTACAAACGAATGGATTCATTACCTATAACACCATGTAAAAATATCTTATAGCCTTTTGTTTTTAAAAGGTTTAATGCCAAAACAAACCAAGGCAGCTGCCTGCGTTTACCAGCGTAACTGCCCCAATCTATATCAACTTGGCAACTAACTTTTGGTAAAGTTTCTCTAATCGCTTGTAAAAAACCAGCGGCTTCTTCGGGTGTTTCTTCACGCACCCGAATCAGCATTAAAAAAGCCCCTAGTTGCATATCTGTTACCAGGCCTGCCAAAATCATTCTCATGGCATCTCTAGCTTCTTCTTGCGTTAAACTTCTACGACGTTTTTGACCTCGCCCAATCGTCTGAATATAAAATTGAAACGGTTTAGGGTGATTATTAACCGTGTTTTGATTCATATTGTGTTCTGTGTTCATTTGAGTAATCTTTCTCGCACTTTAATCACATCGCCAATCACTAATAATGATGGTGGTTTGATGTGATTTTCATCAATGGTTTGAGACAGTTTATCTAAAGAGGTAATGGTTACTTTTTGCTCAGGAGTTGTGCCCTTTTCAATAATGGCAGCTGGGGTATCTGGATTCATTCCATACTTTAAAAGCCCCTCTTGGATTTTAGGTGCGTTTTTAATTCCCATATAAAATACCATTGTGTCGCCAGAATTGGCTAAACGAGCATAATCAATACCCTCTGCTCCTGCTTGCTGATGCCCAGTAATCAATGAAACCGATTGTGAAAATTCTCGGTGTGTAAGCGGAAAACCAGCATAAGCTGAACAACCAGCGGCGGCGGTTATACCAGGAACGACTTCAAATGAGATGCCATTGTTTTTTAACACCTCAGCTTCTTCTGCACCACGCCCAAATATATAAGGATCGCCCCCTTTTAAACGCGCTACTCTTTTACCCTGTTTCGCTAAATCAACCATTAACTGACTGATATCGAGCTGCTGAACTTTGTGCCATTTGTCTTTTTTACCGACATAAATACGCTCAGCTTCTCGTCGAGCCATTTCTATAATTTCTGGTGCAACTAAACGATCGTAGAGAATAACATCGGCTTGTTGCAATAAACGCAAGCCTTTAAATGTCATAAGATCTGGATCACCTGGTCCAGCTCCAATAAGATAGACCTCTCCGATTGGAATTTCTTGTCCTGATGTTTTAACTGCATCAATTTGATTTTCAATATGCCTTTCAGCTTCTTCAATACGCCCTTGAACTGTTTTATCAATAAACGTACTGTCTAAGAGTTTTTCCCAAAAGGCTTTGCGACCATCTAAGTCTTGAATGGCATCTTTAACTTTTTGTCGATAACACCCTACTAAATCCGTTAAACGACCAAAACCAGCTGGTATCAGAGTTTCTAATCGAGCCTTCATAACCCGAGCAAGCACAGGTGAGCGGCCACCAGTAGAAACGGCTATGGTCATAGGCGATCTATCAATAATGGCTGGCAGGATAAAATCACAATACTGAGTTTGGTCAGCGACATTAACAGGGATTTGATTCTTTTGGCAATAACGATACACCGCTTGGTTAATGTCTTCGTCATCGGTAGCTGAAATCACATATTTTGGCTTAGAAAGGTGCTCAACCAGTTCTTCAGAAAAACACCCCATTTGCCAAACAATTTTGCCATGTGATAAGTGGTGCTTCATTTCTGTTTTGAGTTCAGGAGAAACGACTGTAACAATCGCACCCGATTTAATAAACAAATCGGCTTTGCGAGCGGCAACTGCACCACCACCAATAATCAAACAGTGTTGGTCTTTAATATTGACAAATATAGGTAAGTAATCCAAAGGTGTTTCCTTTAAGACTGCATTAATCAGTAATCAAATGGGTTAATCTCTATTACGCCAAATCTTTGATACGGCGTAATCGCTACCTAAACCGGCAACCAGTAAACAAAGAAAACCAACCCCACCAAACAAAATCACCGGTAAAAGTCCTGCCATTTGGTTAATGAGTAAAGAAAAGTACAGTCCTACTGCTGAAATAATTAAAAATAACACACCCATAACCACTAAAATTTTGCGGTGAGACGGGCTGTAGTTAAATTCTTGTTGGTTATCAGGGTCTTCAAATAGATTTAAAATGGGAGAAAAGAGTTTAGTTAAAAATTTTTTCATATGTTTTGCGTATTACCGCAGCTCCTGTGCAATGATTTCGGTTAATTCTGGTAAACATGAACCGCAATTGGTTCCTGCCTTTAACGCTAACCCAACCTCTTCTACCGTGGTGAGTTTGTTATTGTGAATTGTTTCAATAATAGTATTTAAGCCTACCCCAAAGCAAGAACAAATCGTAATGCCTTCATCTTTAGCACCAGATACCTGGCCTGCTAAAATACTTAAGCGTGTTTTGTCATCCAATTGTGACTTGGCAAACACTGTGCCCAACCAGTTTCTGGATGGAAGCTCTGTGCTTGGTGCAATAAAAATGACCGACTGTAACTGATTATTGAGAACCTTAGCAAATCGATAACGACCAGCACTGTTATCGATGTATTCGAGTCTATCACCTTCAGAACCAATTAATGAATCAATAGTTTGTTGATTAGCTAAAAATTCTTGCTCACCAGCAATTTCGTAACGATAAAAATGCTTACCTTTAATTTTTACCCAGTATTCAATATTTTGTGTATTGATCGGTTCACGGCTTAATATAAAGCCGTGCCATTTGGCTTGGTATGGCGTTATATTAACTGGCGAATGTTTTGATTCTGGTTGTCCCGATAACGGGTCTCCCACAGGTTGAACAAGGACATCTACCCGCCCATGACTTGAATATTGAGCGGTCCAATGTATAGGTACAAAGAGGCTGCCTTTTCTTTGCCTTGTATCTAATTTTATACGCCCTATAAAAATACCTAAATTATTCTCAATCTTAGCCAAGTTTCCGTCAATTAAACGGTGGTTTTCTGCATCACTTGGGTGCACTAAAATATAAGGCTCATCTGTATGAGACATCAACTTTGCGGTTTTTGCTGTACGAGTCATGGTATGCCATTGATCACGCACTCGGCCTGTATTAAGAATAAAGGGGAATTCTGCTGTTGTTGGGTAAACTGGTTCTCTTGGTTCAATTTCAATAAACTGAGCTTTACCACTGGCTGTGTAAAAATGATTGTCGGCAAACATACGTTTTGTGCCACGAGGGTTCTGTGCATTTATAGGCCATTGAAAAGGCTGTAATGCAGAATACTCGCCTTCAGTAATTTCATCGAGAAGTGAGATATCAAAATCACGTGTGCCGTTGTTCTCAAAACCTGAAAGTTTTGCATGCTCTCTAAAAATATCAACCGCTGAATGATAATCAAAAGCCGATTTAAACCCCATTTTTTGTGCCACCTGCATTAATATCCACCAATCTGGACGAGCATGCTCTGGGCCGTTCATAAATTTTCGTTGGCGAGATACAGTTCTGTCTGAATTAGTCACCGTACCATCAGTTTCCCCCCAAGTTAATGCGGGTAACAAAACATCTGCAACCTGAGTAGTATCGGTATTTTGCATGCAGTCTGAAACCACTACCATCTCACATGCTTGAAGTGCTTTTTTAACAGAATCAGCATCAGGCATCGATACCACAGGATTTGTGTTCATAATCCATATAGCTTTGATGGTGCCATCTGCCACAGCATTAAACATATCAATCGCTTTCAAGCCGTTTTCCTGAGCCATGTTTTCGGCTTGCCAAAAGCGTGCAACACGATCAATATTTTCTGGCTTGTTAAAGTCCATATGTGCAGCAAGTTGATTTGCTAAACCGCCTACTTCTCTACCCCCCATTGCATTTGGCTGGCCTGTAATAGAAAACGGTCCCATCCCTTCTTTACCAATTCGACCCGTGGCTAAATGACAATTAATGATAGCATTGGATTTATCAACCCCAGAAGAGGATTGATTAACCCCTTGTGAGTATAGCGTTACCATTTTCTCTCTTGAAATTGCCCATTCAAAAAACTGGCTTACATCTTCAATATTAAGTTCGCATTGAGTGGCGACCTCTTCAACTGTTCCTTGACGTTTTTCTGCTTGGGCAATGGCCGCTTCAAAGCCTTCTGTATAGTTAGTGACATAGTGTTGATCAAATGCATTAGATCTAGCCAATTGAGCCAATAAACCATTAAATAAAACTGCATCACTTCCTGGTTTAAGCGGTAAATGCATATCGGCAATATCACATGTCGATGTTTTACGTGGGTCAATCACCACAATCTTCATATCAGGGCGGCTACGTTTTGCTGCCGCAATGCGTTGGTAAACAATTGGGTGAGCCCATGCTGTATTTGAACCGACTAAGATAAGCAAATCTGTTGTTTCTAAATCTTCATAGGTACATGGAACCGTATCTGAACCAAATGCCCTTTTATATCCCACAACGGCAGAAGCCATACATAACCGAGAGTTGGTATCAATATTTGCGGTTCCCATAAAGCCTTTTATTAACTTATTGGCAATATAGTAATCTTCGGTTAGAAACTGGCCAGAAACATAGAAAGCAACAGCATCTGACCCATGCTCTGCTATTACTTTAGAAAATTTATCTGCTACTGTTGATATTGCTTGATTCCAAGAAACGACTTCACCATTAACCTGCGGATTGAGCATACGCCCTTCAAAATCAACGGTTTCACCTGCTGAACTGCCTTTAACACAAAGCCTTCCAAAGTTAGCTGGATGGTTTTCAGAGCCAATTACTTTTACTTCAAATGATTCTAATTTAGATGCATTTTTGGTTTTTTTGGACGATATATTCATGCCACAACCAACCCCACAATATGGGCAAGTTGTTTGAACCTTTTGGCTTGATAATGAAGTTGATTTATTAGGCATATGCACGACTTTTAAATGATTGCTTTTTAATTAAAACCTTGCGGTAATAGTTTTTAACTTAGGGTTTTTAACTTAGGGTTTTTAACTTAGGGTTTTTAACTTAGGGTTTTTAAATTAGAGTTTTACAAAAACATTCTCATTTTCAATTTTAGTTTCATAAACGGGAATTGAGATGCCTTCAATATCAAAGCACTCACCTGTTTGTAAATTGTAGTGCTGTTTTTGTAAAGGAGCGGCAACCATGAGCTTGCCGTTTATATCTCCAATCATGCCACGAGACATAACATTGGCTTTACCAATCGGGTCGTAGTTGTTTAAGGCAAATACTTGCTCATTGATATAAAAAAGTGCGATTTGTGTATCTTTCACTAAGGCGGCTACACCAGAATTTTTGACCAAATCTTTGATTGAACAGACTTTAATAAACTCACTCATTTTTTTGATTCCTTTTTCAACTTACCAGGCCTGGTAAATTTAATTTTTACAGGCCTGGTAAATCATTTATATGCTTTAAATATGACTACAAATATGGCTCAAACGCTCTTAAATTTCTTCAAAACTAAGCTATCTGTTTAATTTCAACAGCAATACCTTGCAGTTTTTCATCTTCTGTAGCTGGTCTTATTTGCCCACGCTCTTGTACAAAAAGCTGTGGAGCCGGAGTATCTACATTGACGAATGAGCGGAAACGTTTAGTAAACTCTGGATTTTCAATAGCCGTTTTCCAATCACATTTATAGGTTTCATGTAATCTTTGCATCTGTGCTTCAAGCTCATCACCTAAGCCTAAAGAATCATGAATAACGACATCTTGAAGATAGGCTAAACCTCCTTCTAAGTTATCCATCCAAGTTGCGGTTCTTTGAAGTCTATCTGCCGTTTTTATGTAGAACATTAATAAGCGATCAACGTATTTAAATACTTCTTCTTTGGTGAGTTCTGTAGCAAATAAATCTGCATGACGCGGTTTCATACCGCCATTACCACATACAAATAAATTCCAGCCGTTTTCTGTAGAAATTAATCCAATATCTTTGGCTTGGGCTTCAGCACACTCTCGAGTACAACCAGAAACACCCATTTTAATTTTGTGAGGAGAACGCAAACCTTTATAACGATTTTCTAATTCAATCGCCATGGTGACTGAGTCATCTAATCCAAAGCGACACCAGGTAGAACCAACGCAAGACTTTACTGTTCGCAATGCTTTGGCATAGGCTTGACCTGATTCAAAGCCCGCATCAATTAATTCTTTCCAGATTGAAGGTAAGTCATTCATTTGAGCACCAAAGAGTACAATTCGTTGCCCACCATTCACCTTGGTATAAAGTTTATATTTGGTTGCCACCTCACCTAATACAATTAATTTTTGTGGAGTAATTTCACCGCCAGGAACACGAGGAATAACAGAATAGGTACCGTCTTTTTGCATATTACCCAAATAGTTATCGTTGGTATCTTGCAGGGCAATTTTGTCCTCTTCTAAAGCGTATGAATTCCATAACGATGCAAAAATACTTCCCGCGGCTTGTTTACATACTTCGCAACCACAGCCTTTGCCATGCAGCTTAATTAAAGTGTCAAAGTCTTTAATTTGTTCAACTTGGCAAATGTGATACAGCTCTTGGCGAGTATGCCCAAAATGCTCACAGATATCGGTATTTACTTCTACACCTCGTTTGCTTAACTCACTGTTAAGTACATTAGTAACCAATTGCACACAACCACCACAACCCGTTCCCGCTTCTGTAGTTGCTTTTATGTCACTCATCGTGCAACAACCACCCTCAACCGCTTGAATAATATCTCCTTTTGAGACGTTATAGCACGAACATAATTGTGCGGTTTCTGGTAGAGCATCTGGGCCAAATAAGCTATCGGTAGAACCATCTCTATTTGGTAGAATCAAGGCATCCGGGTGTTCTGGCAAATCCATATCATTGAGCATAATTTGCAATAAGTTGCCAAAGTCATCTGCATCACCAACCAATACGGCACCTAATAATTTTTTACCATCTGGAGTAACGACTATTTTTTTATAAATCTCTTCTGGTCCATTTTCATATACATAAGAGAGTGCTTTTTCATCTGTACCGTGTGGGTCACCAATAGATGCTACATCAACCCCCATTAATTTCAGTTTGGTACTCATATCGGCACCAGTAAAGCTAGCAGGTTCTGCATTTAATTGATTGACAACGACTTGAGCCATGGCATAACCAGGTGCCACCAAACCATAAATCATACCTTCATGTAAGGCACATTCCCCTATTGCATAGATATCGTCATCACTAGTTTTACATTGGTCATTGATTTGGATTCCTCCTCTTGGGCCTAATTCCAAACCGACCTGTTTTGCAAGTTCATCACGTGGGCGAATACCAGCAGAAAACAAGACCATATCAGTCTCTAGTTCTTCACCATCAGCAAAGATCATCTTATTCATACAATGCTCGCCATCGGTAATGAGAGTGGTCGCTTTTGAGGTATGAACTGTTACTCCAAGTTTTTCAATTTTACGTTTTAAAAGAGCTGCACCACCATCATCTAATTGCACTGGCATAAGCCTTGGTGCAAATTCGACTACATGGGTTTCTAAACCTAAATCAACGAGTGCTTTAGCCGCTTCCAAACCGAGCAAACCGCCTCCGACTACCACGCCAACTTCACCTTTTGCTGCTACCTCTTTCATAGCATCTAAATCTTCAATTGTTCGGTAAACTAAGCAACCTTCACGGCTATTACCGTCGATTGGCGGTACAAACGGATATGAACCTGTTGCCATAATTAATTTGTCATATTCAATGCTTATACCGGTTTCAGAGGTAACAGTTTTTGTTTGGCGATTAATATCTACTGCCTTATCATTCATATAAATCGTAACGCCATTATTCTCATAAAAACCTGGCTTAACTAATGAAAGATCTTCAGCAGTTTTTCCTGAAAAATAGGATGATAAATAGACTCTGTCATAAGCCACACGAGGTTCTTCACAAAAGGTGTGTATTTCAAAATTATTGTAGGCTTCGCTGGCTACTAACTTTTCAATAAAGTTATGGCCAACCATACCATTACCAATGACCACTATTTTTTGCTTGTTCATGCGACTTTCTCCTTCTGTTCTTGCTTATCAGTTGAAGGTAGAAACCCCTCACCAAATATCATTGTGTCTCTAAAAGCAGACATATCTGTTTGCTGATTTAAATGTTCAAAAATCCAATTAGCACCGCTAACATCACCAAACAAAATAGCCCCTTGAATACGATTATTTTTTAAAACAATTTTTCGGTAGATTTGTTTGCTCAAATCTTTATAAATAATTGACTCTGTTTCTTTAGAATCATGAAAGTCACCTGCAGAAAACAGGCTTATTCCAGTGACTTTTAATTTTGTTGAGATAAAACTGCCTACATAATCAGATCGTTTACCGGATAAATTCAATGCCAGTATTTGTGCTTGCTCATATAAAGGTGCAACCAAACCATAAAGTTTTCCTTTATGTTCAACACACTCTCCAAGGGCATAAATATCTTTGTGAGAAGTTTCTAATTGATCATTAATCAAAATACCTTTATTCGTTTTTAGCCCAATTTTTTTAGCTACTGCTATGTTAGGTTTAATGCCTACCGCCATAACAACCAAATCGGCATCAATTTGGGTTCCGTCAGCAAACTTAACGCCTGTAACATGGTCAGTACCCAAAATTTCAACAGTTTCCGCCTGCAGCTTAAACTTCATACCCACCTTTGCCAGGCTGTTACGAAGCAACCTGGCTGAGACCTTATCCATCTGCATATTCATTAATATTTCATTACGATGAACGACAGTGACATTCATTCCTCTTTTTATTAAACCGTTTGCGGCTTCAATACCTAGTAGGCCGCCTCCGATTACGACAGCATTTTGTTTTTTTTCAGATGAGTCAATCATGTAGGTCACATCGCGTACATCTCGAAATGCCACAACGCCAGGCAATGTATTGCCAGGAAGAGGAAGAATAAAGGAAGTAGAACCAGTAGCAATAACTAGCTTATCGTATGAATATACGGCACCTAAGTCTGTATGGACTGTCTTGTTTTGTGAGTCAATTTTGGAAATTTCAGTACTGGTATGAAGGTGTATAGAATGAGATTTAAACCAGTCATGATCGTGAGTCATGATGTCAGAGATAGCTTGTTCGCCAGCAAGCACTGGCGATAGCATAATACGATTATAACCACCATAAGGTTCTTTGTTAAAAACCCTAATATCGTATTGTTCTGGAGCTTCTAGAAGAAGACGTTCAAGGAATCTAGTACCAACCATTCCTGACCCAATTAGAACAAGCTTTTGCTTTATTGTTTGCTTCATAACAAGCCTTTAATAAAAGCCCGAAGCAATTATACGTCGGGCACAGTTTTAACAAGTGCGACCCGACGACAGGTCAAAATTTAGTTTGTATTGTATGTACTTATACCAAGTTTAATGCCAACTATTTAAATATATAAATTATTATTTAAATTCATATAGTTAATAGCTTTTATAAATAACAAAAACATCATTAAAATAGTTAATTAGTCTTGTTAAAATGAATCAAACTGGTTTATTTTGGTGCAAAATAAGTTATAAAGATTTTTCAAACTCACAAGGTTCAAGAAAATCTAACTGTTAAATCTATTATTGTTCAACTTTACGCTGTTTTTCATATAAAAAACGTAAAACTTCAGAACGATAGTGGTTATAAGTTGGATCATCTGCAAGAGCTAATCTATCCCTTGGATGCGGTAATTCAATTTTCAATATCTCACCGATTGTTGCATTAGGCCCATTAGTCATCATCACAATTCTGTCAGATAGCAAAACAGCTTCATCAACATCATGGGTAATCATAATAACCGTATTATTTAGCTCTTTTTGAATCTCCATTAAAGAGTCTTGCAAGTGAGCACGGGTTAAGGCATCAAGAGCACCAAATGGTTCATCCATCAACATGACTTGAGGCTGCATAGCTAAAGCTCTTGCAATCCCTACACGTTGTTTCATTCCTCCCGAAATTTCATCAGGACGTTTATGCATAGCGTGATCCATATGTACTAATTTTAGGTTATGCTCTATCCACTCTTTTTTCTCTTTAGCGTTTTTGCTTTTTTTGAAAACTTGGTCTACGGCGAGTTCCACATTTTCATAGGCTGTTAACCAAGGTAGTAATGAGTGATTTTGAAATACCACCGCTCTTTCTGGACCGGGAGCATTTACCTCACGGCCATCTAAAAGAACACCACCTTCTGTTGCTTGATACAAGCCAGCAACAATATTGAGTACGGTAGATTTACCACAACCTGAGTGACCAATTAATGAAATAAATTCACCTTGATCAATCTTTAAATTAATATCTCTTAGAGCTCTAAAAGGCCCTTTTGGTGTTGGAAATTCAATTCCAACATCGGTTAATTCTAAATGAACTTCTGACATCTTTATCTCCAAACCGTGTTAACGAATATCCGCTGTTTTATCCCATGAAACTGCTTTTTGTAAAATCAGCATGACACGATCTAAAAAGAAACCGACTATACCAATCACAATGACTGCAACCATGATACGACCTAAAGAATCAGAACTTCCATTTTGAAATTCATCCCAAACAAACTTACCTAGTCCTGGATTTTGAGCTAGCATTTCTGCTGCAATCAATACCATCCACGCAATACCTAAAGAAATACGTAATCCTGTAAACATCATTGGAATAGAACATGGTAAAACGATTTTGCGAACATGAGTCCACCAGCTTAAACTTAGTACCTGACTCACATTTTTTAAATCTTGAGTAACCGTTGCTACCCCAGCAGCCGTATTAATAATAGTTGGCCATAAACAACATAATAAAACCGTAAACATCGAATTTAAAAATGCTTTATCAAATGCTGGGTCATCTGTTACATAAACAGCAGATACCACCATTGTCACTAAAGGCAGCCAAGCCAAAGGTGAAACTGGTTTAAATATTTGAATTAACGGATTTACCGCTGAATAAGCATTGCTGCTCAAACCAATGATAATACCAATTGGAATAGCAATAATAGAGGCTAAAATAAAACCACTCATAACCGTAATAAGGCTACGTAAAATTTGATCAAAAAAGGTAGGCGGTCCTGTATATTCACGCACCTTAATAACCGCATCTGGGTTTTTCTCTAACTTACGAATATTACGTTCTTCTTGTCTTTGATAGAAACGTTCTTCTTTAATGGATTCTTGCTCAGCCTCTTCATTTAAACTAATGAATTGTTCATAAGTTTGAACTGGCCCAGGAAACTGACCTAAAGAGGTATTAATGTGCGACGCGACACCTTGCCACACTAATAAAAAGATAAGAATACCAGCGACTGGCAAACCAATCATTTTAACGATTGTGTTAATTTGGGCTTTACGATCTTCGCCAATTATGAGTTTATAAAAGGGCTCAATTACCCCCCATTTTAATGGGTTCATACCTATACCTTAAATTAAAAATTAGAAAAAACAGTCTAAAAATTGGCTCTATAACAATAGAGCCAAATGGGCGTTTATTTAAAGTTTATCTGATCCTTTTAAACCAATTTTCATGCTATCAATGTATTCATTTGGTTTTGAACCATCGTATGGAATACCATCCATAAAGTCATCTTGTACCCCACGGAAACCATCTGTTGCATAAACATCTGCAAAATCGGATTTTTTAAAGGTACCATCAGCAATCAGCTCAGCAACCGCTTTTTTATAGATATCTGGACGATACACTTTTTTAGCCATATCTTTGTACCAGTCATCAGATTTTTGTTCAGAAATTTGGCCCCATCTGCGCATTTGGGTCATGTACCAAATTGCATCTGAGTAATAAGGGTAAGTTGCGTTATAACGGAAGAACACATTGAAATCTGGTTCTGAACGTTTATCCCCTTTTTCATATTCAAAGGTACCAGTCATTGAGTTTGCAATAACCTTATAGTCTGCACCAACATAGTTAGATTTAGATAAGATTTTTACTGCCGCTGGGCGGTTTGCATTGTTCTTTTCATCTAACCAAAAGGCCGCTCTAATCATTGCTTTTACAATACGAATGGTTGTATTTGGATATTTTTCATAAAAATCTTCACGTAAACCAAATACTTTTTCAGGGTTATTCTTTTGGATGTCATTATCTGAAATAACTGGTACGCCAATTCCTTTAAAAACCGCTTGTTGGTTCCATGGTTCTCCCACACAGTACCCTTCTATTGTGCCCGCCTCCATTGTTGCTGGCATTTGAGGTGGCGGTGTTACTGACAATAAAACATCTGCTTTTAGAGTTCCTGATGTATCACCTTTATCAGGAGCATAATAACCAGGATTTAACCCACCAGCAGCCAACCAGTAGCGTAATTCATAGTTATGTGTTGAAACAGGAAATACCATTCCCATTTTAAAAGGCTTTCCGGCATCCTTATAAGATTCAACAACAGGTTTTAAGGCAGAAGCACTAATCGGATGTTTTGGTTTACCGTTTTCCATCTCAACATGAGGTTTCATCGCAGCCCAGGTTTTATTTGAAACAGTAATTGCATTACCATTTAAATCCATAGAAATCGGTGTAATAACGGGTGCTTTTGTTCCATAACCAATCGTAGCTGCTATTGGTTGACCAGCAAGCATGTGAGCACCATCTAACTGTCCATCAATCACTCGGTCTAGTAACACTTTCCAGTTTGCTTGAGCTTCTAATTGAACATACAATCCCTCGTCTTCAAAATACCCTTTCTCATACGCGACCGCCAATGGAGCCATATCGGTTAACTTAATGAAACCAAATTTTAAGTCTTCTTTTTCAGGTTCACCTAAAGCATAAACTGATGTTGTAAATGCCATTGTTCCTAACGCCAGCGAAACGGCCAATGCTGTTTTTTTAACAAAGTTTCTTCTATTGATAGAGCGAGTAGTCATAATCTATTCCTTAAATATAAAAGCCTTAAAAACAAAAAAGCCCACAACCCCCGATATAGGAATTGTGAGCTTCAATACTCAATTTTAGTTTAATTCTATAAAAGCCTTAAAGATGCCAACATTTATTTAATTGTTTTTTATCAACCAGTTACCACGAAATCAAATATTAATAATCTATATGAGATCACTCTACAAGCACCTATATGGTGCATTAAAAGTTCTATAACATAGCATCTGAACCCAATTCTATATCATCCATAAACCAAACATCATTATGTAATCCCTCTTGTTTTTCATTCACTAAAGGCAAAGATACACCTAATGAAGATATGACATCTCGATAAAAATCTGTCCAATAAACAGACTTGGCGACTTCAGCAGAATCAAAATCTGTAGATAACTGGCCTAGCTTTTGCATCTGTTCGACAATCCATTTTGCATGGGATTGCCAAGGAAAATTAGCTTGGTATTTATACGGCAAACTAAAATTAGGAATTTTTCTACAGGTACCTTGCAACGGATTGCATACCTCACCTTTATATGCATTTTGAATTGAGTCTACAGGGGCACCCACATATTTCTCTTGCGATAGATATTTAACTAATTTTGGGTAGTTATCGGCATCATCAATCCAACGGCTTGCCAAATACAATGCCTTTATCAGTCGCTTGTGGGTACTAACATTCTCTTGAGCCCAAGCAGCACGCACACCAAGAACTTTTTCAGGAGCATTATTCCAAATTTCGTATCCGGTTATAACGGTTACACCCACTTGTTTTTTAACAGCATGCGTATTCCAAGGCTCTCCAACACAATATCCATCAATCATGCCTTCATCCAATGCTTGAACTACACTTGACGGAGGTACAACCAATACTTCTACATCTTCCCCTACCTCGATACCAGATGTTGAAAACCAATGCCTAAGTAAATAATTGTGCATTGAGTAAGGAAATACAACCGCAAACCTTAACATTCCTTTTCCAAGCTGCTTTCTACTCTCAATTACTTTTTTTAAGGTACTAGCACTCAATTCAGGTTTTAGGACAATATCCTTTTCAATTGAGCTCAGCTCAGCAAATATCTCATTAGAGACACTAATAGCATTGCCATTCAAACCAAAGGCATAGGCAGTTACCAATGGTTTTTTAACGCTACCCAGACCCAAAGAAGATGAAATCAACATTGGAGCGAGCATATGTGCGGCATCAAATTCACCAAAAATTAATTTGTCACGAATATTTGACCAAGACACCTCTTTCACTAAAGTGACATCTAAATCAAATTGATCAAAAAAACCTTCTTCTTTAGCAATCACTAAAGGGGCGCTATCAGTTAAAGGGATAAAGCCAATCTTTATTTCATCTTTCATAAAGCTTCCTACAACTCATAAACATTGACAATATTTTGTGCTACTTGGGACATTTTTTGATTTGCATCCATAGAGAGTTTTCGCATAGCTTCATAAGCTTGATCTTCATCAACCCCTTTATTCTTCATTAATAAACGTTTTGCCTTGTCTATCAATTTGGTATCCACTAATTCTGATTTTGTTTCTTTCAACTCTTTTTTTATTGCCTGGTATTCTCTAAATCGTGCAATAGATACACTCATAATAGAGTTCACCCTTTCCATATCTACACCTTTAACAACATAACTACTCACACCAGAGCGAATAGCTTCTTGAATAATTGTTTCATTCTCTTCATCGGCAAACATAACGACAGGTAATGGATTATGTTCACTCAATAAATGCATACTTTCTAGAATATCTCTATCAGGCGAATCTGTATCCACAACAATCATATCAGGAAGATGAAGTGCAACTTGAGCCAAAAGACCTGGGCCAGGCTTTACTCGGGCAATCACCTCATAGCCATTATCATTCAATGCTTGTGCAAGTATCGCAGAACGAACTGATTCGTTATCCACCAACATGACTTTAAGACTCATTAAAAACACCATTACAAATCAAAACATTAAAAACACCAGGCCTGGTATTTTTAACTGATAGATAGATATTTAAATTACTGAATAACACTCAAACGCCTTCTAGACCAACTAAAACACCACATACTTCATGAGCCACAACAGAGATTTTTTTACCTTGATCCATCGCCATTTTACGCAAGGTTTTGTAGGCATCATTTTCAGTCATGTTTTTATGTTCTATCAAAAGCCCCTTAGCTTTTTCAATTACTGCTCTCTCTGATAATTTATCTTTAACTTGAGCTAACTCTTTTTTAACTGCCTGGCATTGATTAAAACGTAATATTGCTACGTCAATGATAGGCTTAATTCGTTCTTCTGATTTACCGTCAACAATATAGGCTGCTATACCTGCCTTAACCGATTTTTCAATCACTTTAGAATCAGAGTCGTTACTAAAACAAACAATTGGTTTCGGGCATAACTCTTGAACCACACTAAATTGCTCAAATAAACCTACCGTTGGCTTATCAATATCAAGCACAATCAAATCAACCTGCATAGAATCAACAACCTGCAAAAAAGCATCTGTCACTGAACAAGTGTGAATCACAGATGCACCAGAACTTTTTAAACCATCTTGAATAGTTTTAGCAGGTTCAGGACCATCACTGATTAATAAAACTGAAAATGCGGGATTCATTATTTTCACCTTTGAAATAAATATAAACTAGATTATCTATAACACCATTCGTGCCAGAACATTTTTAGTAATATAAACATTTACTTAGCACTTATTCAGCCTTACACCTAACATTAGCAATGGAATTTTTGAACCAAAATAGAACAATTAGAATTAAAAAAGTGCGTATTGGTGCACAAAAAGGCCTGTCAAATAAGAGATGAGAATTCAACCACTAATGAGTCCATAGATAGATTCTAGCGAGAAATGTACTAATACTTATTTTTTTTAATAGGAAAACAAATCATAATAATTTATATGATTAAACCTTATACAAAACTAACTCTAATTCTGTAATTACTTTTTATATAGTTTTATACGTTTTTGTATAACTGGAAAGATACTAAAAAGCCTGAATATGAAAAAAACGAATAAAACGCCTCCAAGCTTAAGAAAACGTTATATATTTTTAACGATTCTTATCGGTTTTTTTGTCATTTCGATAGTATCAATCAGCTATCAAAATCTTATAACAACAAAAAATGCGATTACTTCTGGATATGACGGTGTTCTTGAAGAACAAAATCATCTGATTAACGTAAGAAATATCTTGCTAAAAATCAATCAAGATATAAATCTATTCTTGTTAGACCCTCTCAATGAAAACCTTATTCAAAAGATTGAATTTAACACCCAAAACGCTCAGAGAAACCTACTTGCTTTAAAGCAGTCAAAACATAAATACCATTGGGATCTCACGGAATATACCCAAATAACAAGTAGCAACTTCGAACAACTAAAAGACGAAGTCAATTATTTGGTGGAATATCGTTTGGATATTAATAAACAATACCCAGGCCTGGATATTTCAGCAAATCTAATGGAGAAACAGCAAGATACGATTAAATCGGGTTTTGATATTTTAATTAATGAAATTGAGTCCGATAATATCAATTTAAAATCACCTGAAATTTATCCTATACTTCTAAAAACTTATGCTTTATGGATAAACGCTATCTCTCAAACACGTATCTATATGGCAAATAGACTTGCCTCATTCTCTACTCAAATACTTGATGAACAAGGCAAAAGCCTTAAAGACATTTACTCGTTATTTATAAAAAACCTTAAAGAATTACAGCGTTTATATTCAAGAGAGGATAGCTTTGAAGGAAATGAAATACTTGACTCAACTTTGAGCATTAGCCAAGCCTGGTATCAGAACTTTTTAAACCTTCGAAAAATATCTGAATCTAATAAATGGCGTTCTGACACATTAATTATTAAAACGCGTGTATTTCCACTAGTTACTGAATTAACCAATAATATCAATGACATAGAAAAGGCCTTAAGTAAAGAAAAATTAAACATCGATGAAAAACTAAAAGAAAGCGATGAAACCTTTAATAAGCTCATTTTTGCAATTATAGGAGTGTTTCTTTTCTTTATTTTCGCTATATTAATTTCTATGGAGTGGATGCTCTTCACCCCTATTGCTAAAGTGACTAACGCATTAAAATCTAGAGCTTTTCATATTGAATTCCCTAATATTCAATACTCTAAAACTAAAGAAATGGGGCAATTAATAGATGCCTACATTGAAATGAATGAAGAGGTAACTCATCGTCAAAATGCTTTAGAACATCAAGCAATGCATGATCATCTAACAGGCTTACCTAACCGGTTTTTACTGCATCAGCGTTTAGAATATCAACTGCTTTACTCAGAAAGACAAGGCTGCCCTTTTGTACTACTTTTAATGGATTTAGACTTCTTTAAAGAGATTAATGACACACTAGGCCACGCCGCAGGTGACCGTCTTTTAATTATAGTTTCTGAACGAATGAAAGAGTTAATCAAAAAATCAGACACCCTCGCAAGATTAGGAGGTGACGAATTTTCTATATTATTGCCAGATACTGACAAATCATCAGTATCCCAATTAACCGAATCCATTATTGATAAGTTAAGTCAGCCGATTGAAATTGATAACCAAAAGGTAAATATAGGTATAAGTATTGGTATTGTTAGTTACCCTGAAGATGGTAAAGATATAGAAACCTTACTTCAGTATGCTGATATGGCAATGTATACAGCCAAACGTAAACGCATTGGTTACTCATTTTATGAAGAGACTCAAAACGTCTACTGCAAAACAAACCTAAATTTTATTCATGATGTTGCTAAAGCCTTAGAACAAGATGAATTTGAGATGTATTTTCAACCTAAAATCAGCTCAAACAACCTACAAATATGTGGTGCTGAAGGACTTTTAAGGTGGAATCATCCAGAAAATGGGTTTATATCACCCGAAAAAATTATTGAAGCTGCAGAACGAAGTGGAATCATACAAAAGCTGTCTCTAAGAATGCTTGATAAGGCAATCTCAGAATGCAGTAAATGGCACCAATCAGGATACAAAATAAATGTTGCGGTAAACCTCTCAGTTCGAGATCTATCTAATAAAGAGCTCACCACTAAAGTCAAAGAGTTAATGGATAGAGAACATCTCCCCTATCACTTCCTAACGCTAGAAATTACTGAAAGTATCATGATGGAGAACCTAGCTCTTTCTTTGGATATACTAAACAAACTCCATGAACTTGGTGTATGTTTATCTATAGATGATTTTGGAACAGGATTCTCATCTCTTGCCTATTTAAAAAGACTGCCCGTCGATGAATTAAAAATAGATAAATCATTTATTATGGAAATAAATGAAGATGCTAATGATAAAAAAATTGTTAGCTCCACAATCAACCTAGGACACAACCTTGGCCTTAGAGTGGTTGCTGAAGGGATTGAAACCCAAAAAGTAATGGATCTACTTAATGGAATGGGCTGTGATCAAATGCAAGGTTACTTTATTGGCAAGCCTATGCCGCCAGAATCTTTTTGGGAGTTTCTAAGAAACACTGATACCCAAGGTTAACGTAAGTAAAATTTAACCTTTAAGTTACTTCGTAATTACACATCACATAATCAAAATCTATTGCCGAAAACAATTTGGTTTTGATCATTCTTGCTTTTAATTCAACAGAAATACAGACATAAAATTTAGACATAAAAAAAGCCAGATTAGAACTAACTAATCTAGCTTTTAGAATATGGTGCCCAGGGCCGGAGTCGAACCGGCACAGTATTTCTACCGGGGGATTTTAAGTCCCCTGCGTCTACCAATTTCGCCACCTGGGCAGATGACTAACATTTAAAATGCTAATTAAAAATATCAAGCCTCCAAAATAAATGGAGGCGGAACGCGGAGTCGAACCGCGGTAGATGGATTTGCAATCCACTGCATAGCCACTTTGCTATTCCGCCTTATTGGAGCGGGAAACGAGGATCGAACTCGCGACCCCAACCTTGGCAAGGTTGTGCTCTACCGCTGAGCTATTCCCGCTTGATGGGGCGTATTATAGGGGCTTCCCATTAAAGGTCAAGCACTTTTTATTAAAATTTTAAAAAGAATCTTTTATAACAAAAGTGGGATTTAACTCACTTTATCTAAGTCTATGATTCTGTTGAACGAATAATTTCTGGTAATGCCGCTTTAGTATATTGCACCCAAGTAATTACCGTTAACGCCGCTGCAAAATAAAGCATTGGAAAACCTAGTTCTCCCCAATTTACTCCCCAAAGTTCTCCGCCATAAAGCAACCAGGTTAAGGCTGCTAATTGAGAAGCCGTTTTGATTTTACCTAATTTAGATACCGCTACGACTTCACGAGCATTATTTTCAGCCATCCACTCTCTTAAAGCAGATATACCAATCTCTCTCATCATAATTAATACTGCCGAAATTATGACCCATAAGTTGTCATGATATTCTGCCGCAACGACGATTAAAGCGGCTGCAACGATTAATTTATCGGCCACTGGGTCTAAAAAAGCACCTAGCTTGCTATCTGAACCAAGCTTTCTTGCTAAATACCCATCAAACCAATCTGTTATGGCTGCAATCATAAAGGCTAAACCAGCCCAAAACCTTGCATCTTCAATGGGGGCATAATAGCAAATTAAAAAAACGGGAATCAGAACTACTCGACTCCAGGTCATTATCATTGGCAGGGATTTTATAGACATATTTTCGCTTTATTTGTATTGATATCAATCTTGTTGAGAATACTACCATACCTAGCAATAGCCTTCTTAACTGAAATTATATTTGATGGTAATTTATAGCGTTCCATGAAAAAAGTCGTAAATTTTTTGTGCTTTTTCTAAACTGATCCCTTTAACCTTTTGCAATTCTGATATAGACGCTTGTTTTACCTCTCCTAACCCACCAAAGTGCATTAAAAGTAATTTACGTGTTTTGGGACCAATTCCTTCTATCGATTCTAGGCTAGATTGAGTCTGTGCCTTAGTTCGTTTTGCTCTATGCGAAGTAATAGCAAAACGGTGTGCCTCATCTCGAATATAGTTAATTAAGTGCAATGCTATATCATCAGATTCTAAATCAATGCCTTGAGAATTATGTGGGGTAAATAAAATTTCCAGACCTGCTTTACGACCCTCTCCTTTAGCGACAGAGACCAAGGGAATATGCTCCAACTCAAGAGTTTTTAAAACATCAATCGCCTGTGTAAGTTGACCTTTACCACCATCAACCACAATTAAATCTGGAAAAATCGCATCTTCTTTTTTTAATCTTGCATAGCGACGACTCATTGCTTGGTGCATTGCGGCATAGTCGTCACCAGGTTGAATACCTTCTATATTAAATTTTCTGTAGGCCTGGGTATTTGGGATACCGTCTTGAAACACCACACAGCTGGCAATAGTCATTTGACCTTGGGTGTGACTAATATCAAAACACTCCATATAGTTTGGCGGTTGAACCAACGCCAAAGCGTCTTGCAATGCTTTTACACGCTGTACTTGGGTTGCACGCTGTGTCATATGCTGTTTTAAACCTGATTGAGCGTTTGTATAGGCTAATTGCACGAGCCCTTTATTGATTTGATTGTGGGCTGATTTTAAAACAGCTTTGCTACGGCGTTGCTCTGATAACCAAGCCTGTAAAAATGCTTTTTCATTGAGCTCTGTCGCTAAAATAATCTCAGCGGGAACAGGATGTTCTACGTAATGCTGAGTAATAAAGGCCGAAAGCACATCATCTTGTTCAACACTGTCGGCTACTTTTGGAAAATAATGCTCACTACCCCAAAGATTGCCACCTCGGTACATCATTAAACACACACAAATTTGTGACGATTGCTCTGCTACCGCAATCACATCCATATCTTTTGAGCCTGGCTGATTGATAAGATGCTGACTTTGAATAGCCCGCAAAGCAGAAACTTGATCTCGATAACGTGCCGCTTCTTCAAACTCTAGGTTTTCAGAGGCCTGTTCCATTTTGGCACCCAACTCTTCAATCACCTCAAAACTTTTGCCTTGTAAAAACCCTAGAGTGTGTCGTACATCTTCTTGATAAACCCCTTTGGTAACCAACCCATCAACACAAGGACCTGAGCAACGTTTAATTTGATATTGCAAACAAGGTCGAGAACGGTGATTAAAAACACTCTCAGCACACTGCCTAACAGGAAATATTTTTTGCAAAGCTTGCAAAGTTTGATGTACCGCTGAAGCATTAGGAAACGGGCCAAAATACTCGCCTACTCTTCTTTTTGCTCCACGATGATAACTTAACGCTGGAAACTCTTTACCTGTTGAAACAAAAATATAAGGATAAGACTTATCATCCCTAAAAAGTATATTATACTTAGGCTTATAGCGTTTTATTAATGTATTTTCTAATATAAAAGCTTCGCTATCCGAATCGGTAACCGTAACCTCAACACGGGCGATTTGCTGAACCATTTTGGCCGTTTTGATTTCATCATGTTGCTTTTTAAAATAACTCGAAACTCTGCGTTTAAGGTTTTTAGCCTTACCAACATAGATAATCTTTCCCTGGTTATTTAACATCCTGTAAACACCAGGACGCTCTGTTAATTGTTTAAGAAAAGCATCGATATCAAAAGCTTCAGCATTGGCATCAGCATTAGCTTCAAAGGTATTTTCAGTATTATTTTGGATATTATCTTGGGTCATAAATCAGAAACGGTTAGAATTATTGGCTCAACTTCGCATTATAAAGGATAAAGAATGGAACAAGAGCCAGAAAAATCACAACAAGGCTTTAATCGTTTAGCCATTGCCGTAGAGTCATTAGTTAAACAAGAACGTTGGAGCAGACGTATTGCCAACTTTCTTAAGCTCGCTGTAGCAGGATATATTGTATTTTTTATCTACATTGCTTCGCAAAACTTAACCTCAAGCGATGAACTTAAAGATTTATCAAGCGGTAGCAAAGAGCATTTGGCCGTTGTTAAACTAGATGGTGCGATTATGCCTGGCTCAAAAACCAGTGCTGAAGCAATTAAACCACTACTAAACGATGCATTTAAGAATCCATTAAGTAAAGCAGTCGTTATTTTAGCTAATTCACCTGGTGGAAGCCCTGTTCAGTCAGCCTTAATTAACGATGAAATTGTTCGTCTTAAAACCAAGTACAAAAAACCGGTTTATGTTGTTGTAGAAGATATGTGTGCTTCTGGCTGTTATTACATTGCGGTTGCTGCCGATAAAATTTACGCTAATAAAGGTTCAATGGTTGGTTCTATCGGCGTGCGTATGGATACATTTGGTTTTACTGGCTTAATGGACAAAATTGGCGTTGAAAATCGTTCTATGCATGCTGGTGAGCACAAAACTTTTATTGACCCATTTAGTGCTAAAGACGAAGCTGGTCGTGCATTTTTTCAAAAACACATCTTAGAACGTACCCACCAACAATTTATTGATGCTGTTCGTGCTGGACGCGGAGATCGTTTAAAAGAAAATGAAAACACTTTCACAGGCCTGGTATGGCTAGGTGATGAAGCCACTCAAAATGGTTTAATTGATGGATTGGGTGACCTAGGAATGGTAGCTAGAGATATTGTAAAAACAGACAATATCAAGTTTTATGAAGGTAAAAAGAGCGTTATTGAAGAGCTTATGGGTGATCTTGGTACTCAAACAGCGGCTAAACTTTCTATGTATCTTTCAACCATGAAATAAATAATGAATTAATTCATCATGATTAGGCCAAATTAAAAACTTACAGGCCTGGTAGATTTATTTAAACCTCAATAAAAAACCGCGATAGATGATTTATCTATCGCGGTTTTTTTATTTGATACTTTTCAATACGTTGTTTAGAAACTTAGAGACCTATGAAACTAGGAACTTAAAAAGATAACAACCAAATTAGATTATTTTTAAGTAATTTTAAACGCTGTGATAATACTATAAAATTAAAATAGCTATTTAGAGTTCTTAAATACGCCTAACCTTTCTAAACTTTCAATTGTTAACTGTCCATATGCCAGACCATTAGCACGCTGATAATCTTTTAAAGCACCTAAAGTGTTAATTCCCCAAATACCGTCAATCACCACTAAGTCTAATGGAGGGTTAGGTTTTAAGTAACCCTGCTCTTTGAGAGCTAACTGCAACTGCTTAATGATAGGTTGACTGCGGCTCATTTTACAAAGCGTTGCTTTATACTCTTTATTTTCACCGTAAGAAATCAAACCATCATCTCCCTTTTGGGCAATAAAGGCTTGAGCTCGGCAACGCCATAAAGGTTGACCATCAAGTTTTGCATAAAATTTTGGTTTATCACTTGTTGGCTGAAATAACGAATAATCAATGGTATCGTCTTTCCTTTTATCAATCACTAAACCGCTAACTTTAACCTCTTGTTGCACTGGCTCTATCTGTTTTACTGCAGATTTTTTCTGTACAGGTTCGGTAACCTTATTTCGACTATCTGTTTGTTGCTTCTGCCCTTCAGATGGATTAATTCGAGGTTCAGTAGCAGTAGGATCAACCCACTTGATTCTGTTTTTATCCGCTTTAAAAATTCCTAAATCCTCAAGTGTTTGAATGGTTAACTGACCATACAACAAGCCATTTTCTCTTTGGTATTTTTTTACCGCAGCTAACGTATTCTTCTCCCAAATACCACTCAATAATTGATCTTTATTTAAACCAGGAGCTCTTAAATACCCTTTTTCATACAGTTCATACTGCAAATCTGTCATTGTTGCTACATCACGACTTCTTTTACAAAGCGTGGCACTCAGCTCTTGGTTTTCTGAACTATAGGCCCAAGTACCAGAATGATTTTTTTGTGGTACTAAAGAATTTGCCGCACAACGATAATATTTAGCCCCACTGACAACTTGATAAAGATGTTGTTTGCGATCTTTGGGAACAATATTTTCAATAACTTGAACTAACCCTGATGATTTAGGAGGATTGACATTGGTCAGATTCTTCTGAACAGGTTTAACTTCTTTATTGACAGCAACACTCGTATCTACTTTAGAATCAGCTTGAGAATTTATTTTGGTATCTGATTGCTTACTGCTTGCTAAAGGCTCTTTATTCACTTTTTCTTTTGGCTGAGTATTTGTTTGTAAAGCCAGTGATTGGCTTTCAATATTACCTTCAACCTTAGAAACTGTAACTGGTTCACCCTCTTCAGTTGAAGGTTTAGTGATATTAAAAGTGAGCATTGATTCAGACTTGTTTATAGAGGGTGAAAACACACCTAAGTGTTCTAAAGTCTGAATAGTTAATTGACCAAATAGCAAACCGTGTTGCTGTTGATATTTTTTTACTGCTTCTAAGGTAGTTACACCCCAAACACCATCAATTAATTGCTGTTTAGTTAAAGTATTAGATTTTAATAAGCCCAGGTCATATAGCTTCTGTTGAAGCTTTACCATAGTATTTTTGTCACGGCTTATTTTACAAAGCGTTGCACTTAGTTCTTGCTTAGAGGCATCATAAACCCAATGATTATTCTTATTTGAAACCGCAACTAAAGAGTTGGCCGCACAACGAAAATACTTAACACCGTTCTGCTCTCTATAGAGAACTTGCTTTCTTGATTTAGGAATAATCTTATCAATAGTCTTTGTATTAACTACTTTATCAGCATCTTTAGTTTTTTGATTAACCTGTTGGTTTGTTTTTAAATCTTTAGTTTGATTTTGACGGGCAAGTATTTGACTAAATAAGTTTTTTTGTTCTTCTTGTCGATGAAGCTCTTTCTCTATTCTGGTGCGCTCATCTGCTTTTGCCTTAGCCAGCATGAGATCAATTTCAGCCTGTGTATAGAGTTTTTGATTATTATCGACATCTACATCTGAAGTTGTTGAACAACCCAACATCGAAACGACTAAAGCAGAAACTAATGAGGTTCTAACTAATTTCATATAACACCTATAAACATCCTTAATTTGAACTCAGTTGTTAATCACATTAATAATCAAATCAACAATCAAAATTTACTAAAACCTAGAAGAGCTAGCTATTGTACACATTTATACTAACTCAAGCATGCAATAGCTGTCAGCTATAGTATAATTATCAACTATAAGACCATAAATAGTTAACAACTAAAACTATCCAAAGCCTTACAAATAAAGCGTATAAAGAAATAGTAAAAATTTTATTAATATCTAATTCATACATAGTCAAAGGAAATGTTTATCCGCTACGATAAGTCTGTTGCTAATGAGCCAAAAGCAGTTACTATTAATAAATTAGTTACTGCTGAATTATTTAAAGTACTCAGCCATCAATCTCCACAAACATTAATTCTTGGAACTATTGCTGCAGCCATTTTATTTGCTTCATTACGTGACTATATTGATGAAAAAATTGCCTACAGCTGGTTCATTAGCTATGTTCTTGTAACCATTATTCGCCTAGTTCATTTTTATTACATAAAAGAAAAAGACAGTTTATCAATACAAAAGCACTTAAATTTTTTTGTATTTGGCGGCTTGATATCAGGGTGCATTTGGGCTTCATTGATTTTTATCTATGACCCAACATTTCCATTAACTTTACAGCTATTTATCATCGTTATCCTGTTTGGCATGCCTGTAGGTTCATTAGTAATTAATAGTGTGTACTTTCCATTGTTTCTTGCATTTAGCTCTCCTCAAATTTTTGCACTCATTTACTGGGCAATTTTTCTTTCACCAGGTTTATCCTTTGGTTTCAGTTTTATCGCTATCACTTACGCAACTCTAGTCAACATCACCGCTTACAAACTCAACAAACACCTTATAGAAAGCCTTACCAGCAAACTCTACAATCAAGCGTTAACAAAAGAGGTGCACGAAATAAATAAAGAGTTAGCTGAAATAGCGTATGTTGACTCTTTGACCAATATTCATAATAGACGCTACTTTATAGAAAATATGACAGAGTTTCTAAAAACTGCTTCTGAAAAACATAAACAAAATACCGTCTTTTTATTATTCGATTTAGACAAGTTTAAACAAGTTAACGACACTTTAGGACACCAAGCTGGAGATACCTATTTAATTGAGTTTGCAAATCGTTTAAAGGGTTTTGAAAAGCTGCATAAAAATGTCATTAGTGCTCGCCTTGGTGGAGATGAATTTATACTCTCTTATCAATTAAAAAATCGAAATGATATTAAAAAAGACATCAAAACACTGCTTAGTTTGCTCCTTCAACCAATCAAGTTTAAAGAAACTATAATTCAGCCAGGTTTAAGTATTGGCGTTTCTCAATACTCCATTCACGCTAAAGATGTAAGTACACTTCTTAACCTTGCCGATAAAGCGATGTACAAAGCCAAGTCTCACGGTGGAAATACTTACTATTTTTATGATAATTTGCTAAATAAAGTCGATTAAAATAACAAATCACACTCTTTTCTTTGTGCATAAAAAAACCGACTATGAATCACTTCAATAGTCGGTTTTTTATTAGCTTCTTTAAAAAGAAACTAACTACATTAAGCTAATTAGTTAGGCTACTGCAACACCAATTTCTGCTAATGTTTTAGGTGACTCTACATCGTAGTCTGCCATTTCATCAAACTGTAGGTAACGGTAAACGTCGTCTGCCATGGTATCTAACATAGCAACATTGTCCATATATTCTTTAACCGTTGGAATACGTCCCAACGCAGAACATACCGCAGCTAATTCAGCAGAACCAAGATAAACATTTGCACCATTACCTAAACGGTTCGGGAAATTTCGTGTTGAAGTTGAGAACACCGTTGCACCATCGGCAACACGTGCTTGGTTACCCATACATAAAGAACAACCCGGCATCTCTGTACGAGCACCAACTCGACCATAAATACTGTAGTAACCTTCTTCAATCAACTGACGCTCATCCATTTTAGTTGGTGGAGCGATCCAAAGACGGGTTGGCACGTTCCCCATACTTTCAAGCACTTTACCTGCAGCACGATAGTGACCAATATTGGTCATACAAGAACCAATAAAGACTTCATCAATTTTTGCATTTTCAACTTCAGACATTAACTTCACGTCATCAGGGTCATTCGGGCAAGCTACAATTGGCTCTTTAATTTCATTAAGGTCGATTTCAATGATTTCAGCATAATCAGCATCTGCATCAGCTGATAATAATTCTGGATTATCAATCCAAGCTTGCATCTCATCACGACGACGCAACAAGGTGCGAGCATCTTGATAACCGTTTTCAACCATCCAATCGATTAACGCCATATTTGATTTTAAATATTCAATAATAGGTTCTTCAGCAAGTTTTACTACACAACCGTTTGCTGAACGTTCTGCAGACGCATCCGAAAGTTCAAATGCCTGCTCTACTTTCAGGTGTTCTAGGCCTTCAATTTCAAGAACACGGCCGTTAAAGACGTTTTTCTTACCTTTCTTTTCAACCGTTAATAAACCATCTTGAATTGCTTTGTAAGGAATAGCATTTACCAAGTCACGTAACGTAATACCTGGTTGCATTTCACCTTTAAAACGTACCAATACTGACTCTGGCATATTCAAAGGCATTACCCCTAAAGCGGCACCAAAAGCAACCAAACCAGAACCAGCTGGGAAAGAGATACCAATTGGGAAACGAGTATGTGAATCTCCACCTGTACCAACAGTATCAGGCAGTAACAAACGGTTTAACCATGAGTGAATAACTCCGTCACCAGGACGTAATGCTACCCCACCACGACTTGTCATAAAGTCTGGCAGTGAGTGCTGTAAGGTAATATCAACAGGTTTTGGATAAGCCGCGGTATGACAGAATGACTGCATAACCAAGTCTGCTGAGAAACCTAAACAGGCTAATTCTTTCATTTCATCACGTGTCATCGCACCAGTGGTATCTTGAGACCCTACTGTTGTCATGCGTGGTTCACAGAACATTCCAGGGCGAACACCTTCAATACCACAGGCTTTACCAACCATTTTCTGAGCCAGAGTGTAACCATGGTTTGCTTGTGATTTATCTTGCGGACGAATAAATACATCAGAAGGAGTCAATCCCATCGCTAAACGAGCTTTGTCTGTTAAACCACGACCAATAATTAATGGAACACGACCACCAGCACGCACTTCATCAGGCATGGTATCAGGAGCTAGTTCAAACGTAGAGATGGTTTCACCAGCTTCATTCGTGACTTTACCTTCATATGGATAGATAGTAATAACATCACCCATATTCATTGAACTTACATCACATTCAATTGGTAAAGAACCTGAATCTTCAGCAGTGTTAAAGAAGATAGGGGCAATTTTGCCACCTAAAACCACACCACCCTGGCGTTTGTTTGGAACGAAAGGAATATCATCACCAAAGAACCACATTACCGAGTTCATTGCCGATTTACGAGAAGACCCTGTACCGACAACATCACCTACATAAGCAACGGGATGACCCTTTGCTTTCAATTCATCCATTACATCGCCAACATTCTCAATACGTGCTGCTAGCATCTCTTTAGCGTGTAGAGGAATATCTGGACGCGACCAAGCCGCTGTTGCAGGAGAAAGGTCATCCGTATTGGTTTCACCTTCAACCTTAAAAACTGTAACCGTAATTTTTTCAGGCATCTTAGGTTTAGATGTAAACCATTCCGCATCAGCCCAAGACTGCATTACTTGTTTAGCGTAATCGTTAGTTTCAGCCTTTTCAGCCACATCGTGATACGCTTCATAGACTAACAAGGTCTTAGATAATGCTTTAACAGCTTCTTCTGCAACGGCAGAATTTGAGCTATCTAATAATGAAATAAGTGGCTGAACGTTATACCCACCAAGCATTGTGCCTAATAAAAAAGTCGCTTTTTCAGCAGAGATCAAATCAACAGAAATGGTCTCATGTGCTACATCAGTTAAAAAGCCTGCTTTTACATATGAAGCCTCATCTACACCAGGAGGTACGCGGTTTGTTAATAGGTCTAAAACAAACTCTGCTTCGCCCGCTGGAGGGTTTTTAATCAACTCAACAACTTGTGCAGTTTGCTCTGCATTTAACGGTAAAGGGGGAATCCCCTGCTCTGCACGCTCTGCAACATGACTTCGATAAGCTTCTAACATGATGAGACTTCTCCTAAATAATAAAATTTAATTGCGAGTATTTTACCACAGAGTATCGCAAAGACCAGTTAGAGTAAGGCCATCGACCGTTTAAAATATAAAAAATAATGACACTTTAGATATACCAGGCCTGGTAAAAAGTTATGAAAGAATATCTAAAATTAAAGAGTAACTATTTTTGAAGAGCAGATATTTGTAAAACAACCTATAAACCTAAGCTTTATACCCAAGTTAATAGCTATTGTTATAACAGTTCTATTTCAGTGTAAAACCATTGAACTAAGACCATCCCAAGCCAACATGATTAACAACCATAGATTTAACACTACAATTAAAATCGTTGTACCCCAAGCAAAAAATTTGGTCGTAGAAGTGTTAACTAACTCTCCCATTAATAGAGAGTCCGAGGTCATCATCACTAATGGAATCACGGCAAATGGTAACTGCATTGACAAAATCACCTGAGACAATACGAGTAAACTTAACGGATTAGTGCTTAATAAAATCGCTATCGCCGCGGGAACCATTGTGGCTAAACGAATATAGACACGTATTTTTAGAATATTTATTGGGCGTTTTTTAAAGAATGACTCAAAAACGATTTGCCCAGCTAAGGTTCCGGTTGTAGAACTGGCAATACCCGACGCTAATAATGCAATTGCAAACGTCAATGCCGCCGCACTTCCTAATAAAGGCCCTAACGTTTTATACGCTTCATCAATATCGGTAATTAATAAACCCTGTTCATGAAAAGCTGCTGATGCCATAATCAAAATCGCCGAATTCACCATCCATGCGGCAACCAGTGCTAATACAGTATCCCATTTCATCATATTATAAAAACGTTTACGCTCTGGTAACGATGCTCCCGCCCCCTCACTACGGGTAATCACTTGATGAGAATGTAAATATAGATTATGCGGCATAACCGTTGCACCTAAAATCCCCATGGCGATAAATAAAGCGGTCGTATCAAAAATAGTTGAATTAGGCACCACCAAAGCTTTAGCAACCTCAACCCAATGCGGTTGTGCCAACCAAAGCTCAATGACATAACCTAGACCGATTGTCGCCACAAAAGCCAAAATAGTCATTTCAATCCATCTAAACCCATAACGCTCAAGCCATAAAATTAATAACACATCAAAAACGGTTAAAAAAATCGCTACCACTAAAGGAATATCAAATAAAAGATTTAAAGCAATTGCAACTCCTAAGAACTCTGCCAAGTCAGTGGCTATCATTGCTAATGCCGCTGAAGAGAGTAAAAGAGTACCAGTTTTGCCTGGGTGTTCAACGCGAATCATTTGGGCTAAGTTTTTGCCAGTAGCTATGCCAAGTTTGGCACTGAGTACTTGCATTAAAATAGCGATTATTGAAGCCAGAGTAATGACCCACAATAAATCATAGCCATACCTGGAACCCGCTTCGATTGAGGTTGCCCAATTACCAGGATCCATATATCCCACCGACACTAAAAATGCTGGACCTATAAAAAACCAAAATGATTTTTCTGAGGATAAAGTTTGAGAAACTGCTGAACTCATATTAAATAATGTCTTTATTGTTATCTAAACGAAGGGGTTAAAGAGTAAGTTAGTCTAAAATAATTAATAGTTTAGACTCTATTAATAAATAAATTAGCCTTAACTAACTTTTGAATAATATACTAGATTAACTCAAAAAGTCTATAGAAAGAGAGTGATTAAATTATGTATAGATTGTATTTAATCTAATAGAATGAACGTAGCCTATAAGCGACTTCAGTTTTTTAGGAAAGGAATATAAGTTAAGTATTTACAACCAAAAACGATATTTACTTGTTTAAGTTGTAATCAATTCAACGAGTCTTTCTCGAACCATTTCATTACCTGAGCTACAACCACAAAGTTTTTGTAAAAGCAGTTTAGGTTCATCACAACTTTCCAACATTTTCCCCATTACCGCTTCAATACTATTCCGCCATTCCTCAAGTTCAGGCGATTCAGATTGCATCAATAACGGCCCTTGATAAAGAGCAAAGGCTTCCTTAATATTTTGTTGATGTAATGCTTGCCAGATTTGAATAAAGTCGGTCCAGACTGTTACAAGAAGACGATAAGGTCGTGAACCAATTGCTCCATCAATTAAGTGACGCAAATGCGAAAGTTCAGCTTTTAATGTGTTTATAGAAATAGGTTCATCACCATACAGGGCTGCATGAAAGCTTTCTAAGTTTAAACCTTGAGGGTTAAGAGCGAGTATGCATAAGATTTCAACTTGGCGTTTACTGATACGCAAGGCTTTACCACGGAAAATAACTCGCATTTGACCTAAAGCATAAATTTCTAACTCCGCTTTTGGAATAACGGCAGGCAAACACTGTGCTATATTGCGAGCTAATTCTGTGACTCCAGCCTGCCCCAAAGAGGTATGACGATTCCATGTCGTTGACATATCTAAAATCCCAAAACACTCACCAGACTGTGGGTGAATGATTGGGGCGGCATAACACACCCAATCATGTAAAAAAGATTGGTAATGCTCTGAAGAGAAAACGGTAACTGGGCGACGTAATGTTTTAGATAAGCCAATAGCATTCGTGCCAATAGAATTTTCGTCCCAATTTCCACCTACATGAAAATTTACCGACTCTGCACGACTACGCATGTGTTGACTTGCAAAACTCCAGAGTAAAAAACCACTTGGATCAGCAATAGCGGCAACTAGTTCACCTTCACGAGCTAATTGCATCATATTGCCTTGCTCTTTTTGTGCTGCAAATGAAAGCGGAGAATCACTCCAAGCTTGGCGTGCCTTCTCTTCACCGCTATACGGTGCATGTGATTCACGATAATCTACGTTAGCCGCACTGCGTTGCCAAGACAAAGAGATGTCTTCTGATACAAGAGTATTCTCAGGTGTTTCTGCATGATGTGTAAAGTGATGCCAGTTATTCTCTAGAATACTGCGTCGTTTTGACAGGCTGTAATCAGTCAGCAACGTTGAACTCATAACAGTGCACCCTCCATCCCTTGTTTTATAATTATCAAAATTATAATGGTGTTCTTATTGATTTTATTATTGTATTTTTTATGCCATTAATATTTTTACTTATCGTTCTGCTCTAATTACTTGCTATGCAATCATAATCTTTTCTCATTCAAATAACTACACTACATCATTACTCAAACCTTAACCCTTTTTTAATTAATCCTTATTTTCTAAAAGGCGGCTAAGCCTCCCTCACTAACCGAGTAATCACTATTTCTTTTGCTATCTCTGCGATTGGCTAAGTTCTGTGTATCACACTGATTACACTCTCAAAAAATATTAAATTAAATATTATTTTTAGTTGTTTTTTAGCTAACCAACGTTTTTCCAACCTAGCCTAAATTAGAGTGTTCATTCGAACAAATGCCTTACTTTGAACAATAATGATAATTAAGGCTATGTTCTATACAACTCAAATACATGTATCAAGCTAGCACTAAAAATTACTGCGAGCTTTATGAATTAATATCAAAGAGGATCTAGTTCATGCAATATGCAAATCCCAATACCGCAGGTGCGGTAATCAGCTTCAAAGAACGTTATGAAAACTTTATTGGTGGCGAATGGGTGGCACCCGTAGATGGCGAATATTTTGATAATATTTCTCCCGTTACAGGCAAAGCTTTTTGCCAAGTACCACGTTCTAATGAAAAAGATATTGAGCTGGCCTTAGATGCCGCTCATGCCGCAAAAGATGCTTGGGGATCAACCTCAGTAGCAGACAGATCAAATATCTTATTAAAAATCGCAGACCGCATTGATGCTAACCTAGAAAAATTAGCGGTTGCCGAGACTTGGGACAATGGTAAAGCCGTTCGTGAAACACTCAACGCCGATGTACCATTAACGGCTGATCACTTTCGTTACTTTGCTGGCTGTATTCGTGCCCAAGAAGGCGGCTTAGGCGAAATAGATAAAAACACCGTAGCCTATCATTTCCATGAACCACTAGGTGTAGTTGGGCAGATTATTCCATGGAATTTTCCATTACTCATGGCCGCTTGGAAATTAGCACCGGCAATAGTAGCGGGTAACTGTGTTGTTTTAAAACCAGCTGAACAAACGCCTGCTTCTATTTTGGTTTTGGCTGAATTAATTAGTGATTTATTACCAGCGGGTGTGCTGAATATAGTGAACGGTTATGGTGTTGAAGCAGGTAAAGCCTTAGCAACAAGTACTCGTATTGCTAAAATTGCTTTTACCGGCTCTACTCCTGTTGGTTCATTAATTATGAAATACGCAGCCGATAATATTATTCCTTCAACGGTGGAATTAGGCGGTAAATCACCTAATGTCTTTTTCTCAGACATTATGAATCATGAAGATGAGTTTTTAAGTAAATGTGTTGAAGGTGCCGTATTAGCATTCTTTAACCAGGGTGAAGTCTGTACTTGCCCTTCTCGCTTATTAATCCAAGAAGACATTTATGACAAGTTCATCGGTATGGTGGTTGAACGTGCTGCACAAATTAAACGTGGTAACCCACTAGATACAGAAGTAATGGTGGGTGCCCAGGCTTCTGAAGAGCAATATGAAAAAATTCTGAGTTATATGCAAATTGGTCGCGATGAAGGTGCTGAAGTTATTACAGGTGGTGAAGCGGAATCATTAGAAGGTGATTATGAAAATGGTTACTACATTCAACCTACCTTATTAAAAGGTACTAATGAAATGCGTGTTTTCCAAGAAGAAATTTTTGGTCCTGTTGTCGCAGTTACCACTTTTAAAGATGAAGCTGAAGCTCTTGCAATTGCCAACGACACTGAATTTGGCTTGGGTGCTGGTGTATGGACTCGAGATATGAACACTTCTTACCGTATGGGACGTGGTATTCAAGCGGGTCGTGTTTGGACTAACTGTTACCACCTCTACCCTGCACATGCCGCATTTGGTGGTTACAAAAAATCAGGTGTTGGACGTGAAACCCACAAAATGATGTTAGAGCATTATCAACAAACTAAAAACTTGTTAGTGAGCTATGACGTTAATCCATTAGGCTTCTTTTAATACGTGATTTAATCAAAAGACATAATTACTTGAATCTGTATTATACAAAAATTTGGTAATTATCTTTTTAAACACGAAATCACGAAGACACGAAGATTAAAAAATATGATAGAACTCTTCGTGCTTTCGTGTCTTCGTGGTTATTTTTTTGTTTTTACCAATCTTAATTTATCAACCACAGAATGTACTTACCCGTATTTACTTAATTAAGTATTGGCCTCATTGATCGCCAATGCCATCGCTTCGGCAACCTTAATACCATCAATTGCCGCTGACATAATACCCCCAGCGTAACCCGCACCTTCTCCGGCTGGGTATAATCCTTTGGTATTTACACTTTGATAATCATCACCACGTTTAATGCAAACTGGTGACGAGGTTCGGGTTTCAACTCCTGTTAATAAAGCATCTTCTCTTGCAAAGCCTTTAATCTTTTTATTAAACGCCGGAATCGCTTCCTGTAATGCCTCACGACAGTATTCAGGTAATATCTGAGTTAAATCTGTTAGTTTTACACCAGGTTTATAAGAAGGTTCGACATTGCCAATATGGTCAGATGGTTTACCAGCCAAATAGTCACCGACTAACTGTGCGGGGGCGTCGTAATTTTCGCCACCCAATTTATACGCTGCACTTTCTAACTGACGTTGTAATTCAATCCCTGCTAATGGACTGTCACTAGGGTAATCTTTTGGGTCAATTCCTACCACAATCGCACTATTTGCATTACGTTCATTACGTGAGTACTGGCTCATTCCATTGGTAACAACACGGTTCTCTTCGGATGTCGCTGCCACCACAGTTCCGCCTGGACACATACAAAAACTGTAAACTGAACGACCATTTTTGCAGTGATGGACTAATTTATAATCCGCCGCACCCAAAATAGGGTTACCAGCATTTTTACCAAATAACACTTCATCGATTGAGGATTGATTATGCTCAACCCTAAAGCCAATTGAAAATGGCTTAGATTCAATATACACGCCTTTGTTATAAAGCATTTTAAAGGTATCGCGTGCACTATGACCCGTGGCCAAAGCAATATATTTGGATTTTATCTGCTGGCCATCAGCCAAGGTCAAACCTGTCACTTGCCCATCTTCAATGTGCAAATCATCCACACGAGAGTTAAAACGAATCTCACCACCTAATTCAATCAGTTTGGCACGCATCTTTTCAACCATAGCCACCAATTTAAAAGTACCAATATGCGGCTTACTGACGTATAAAATCTCTTCTGGAGCCCCCGCGTCAACAAAGTCATGCATCACTTTGCGACCATAATGTTTTTTATCTTTAATTTGAGTCCAAAGCTTACCGTCTGAAAATGTGCCTGCCCCACCTTCACCAAACTGTACATTCGATTCTGTATTTAAGGTTTTAGATCGCCAAAAACCAAAAGTATCTTTGGTGCGTTCACGGACTTGTTTACCACGGTCAAGAACAATCGGTTTATACCCCATCTCAGCCAATACCAGGCCTGCAAAAATTCCGCAAGGACCAAAACCAACTACGACTGGTCGTTCGGTTAGGTTTTCCGGTGCTTTAGCAACATATTTATAGGTCATATCAGGTGTTACTCTGATATTTTGATTGTTTTGATTAGTCTTGAGTACCGCTGCATCATTATCGGTAGTGGCATCAATGGTATATAACAAACTAATTTGATTTTTATTTCTGGCATCAAAGCCTCGTCTAAAAACCGTAAAATCGATTAGTTGATTGGCTTTGATACCCAGTGCTTTTATGATTTCTTTTTTAAGTTCTGGTTCTTTGTGGTCAAGCGGGAGTTTGATATTGGTGATACGAATCATGAGTTATCCAAAATTTATGTTACTTAGCTATAGTAAAAATAAATAAAAAACTAACATTTAAGCCAGAATAGGCCTAGGTAAAGCGGGCTGTTAATCTTGCAATTTTGTGTTAAATCAGTAGTATACTGATTCTTCAAAAAACAGCTGTTAGTATAATTTTAATAGCGGAATTTTAACAGAATTTAATACAATATGAGACCTTTGCACGAGTGAGGTGCGAGGAAAAAATGTGATAAAATTTGCCTGATTGCGGCGAATAAAGTAGCTGATAGCTAGCTATCAGCAAATTATTCAACAAAAATCAGGTTAATTTTAGCCATTTTTAACCGTGGCTTGACTTGTGCAAAGGTCTCTATATAGCGAAGAAAGAAGATGGCATTTGTCGTTACTGAAAATTGCATAAAATGTAAATACACGGATTGTGTAGCGGTTTGTCCGGTTGATGCATTTCACGAAGGACCAAACTTTTTAGCCATTAATCCAGCAATTTGTATAGATTGTGATTTGTGTTCACCAGAGTGCCCTGCTGAAGCGATTTTTCAAGAAGATGCTCTACCTGAAAACATGCAACATTACCGTGAATTAAACAAAAACTTATCTGAAATCTGGCCTGTCATTACTGAAGTCATTCCAGCTCCATCTGATGCAGATGAATGGGATGGCGTTGCGGATAAAGAACAGTATTTGATTATCGAATAACACTCATCAATTTCAATTCATTCTATCTTTTTAGTTTAAAAACATCCGTTCTGATTTTTATTTGAAATAACCGTTTTTTTAAGTTTTTGCTGGCTTTTGCATGATTAAAAAACTCCCCAATAAGATTGGACCAATTCCAATTAACTGATGTAAAGTTGGGGTTTGGGCGAGCAACCAGTAAGCCAATGCCATCGTCATTAACGGAGCAAAAGCAAACAAGGCATTTACCTTTGTAATAGGTAATAAATGAATTGCTTCTACCCACAGTAATTTAGAGACAAAAAACACCAAAACTCCCGTTAGCACTAACCAATACCACTGTTCTTGAATAGCGTTTAAAGTCGGCTGTTGTTCAAAAATAATCGCCAAAACATAAATAAAAGGTAACGCAAGAACAGAGCGTACAACGAGTATGGTTTCGCTCGAAACCTGTGCTCTCGCCTTTTTTTGATACAAATTAGCAATGGGAGCAATCATCGCAGCAAATAAAACCAGCAAATCCCCCATATTTACTTGAAAAGAGCCGGGAAACAAAACCAATAACCCACCTATGGTCATAAACAACGCACCCAGTGCATGCTTTGGGCTTAAGCTCTCTTCTTTTCTTCTGCCTAAAAATAGATAACTGAATAGGATTTGCAAAAACAGAATAATCACAACATTAGTGGCGCTGGTATATTGCAATGCAATAAATGTCAGGGCAAACAATGAAGTAATAAAAAACGTGGTTAAAGCAATGTTTTTATAAGCCGCTCTATACTTTATTTCATGTGTTTTGCCTCTTAAAACCCACCAAACACTTAAACACACAATCGCGACTAATAAACTATAAAAATAAGCATGCAAAGCACCTAATGCATGTACCGTAAAAAACGCAAAGATAGGAAACCACGACTCAATAATGGTTAAACCAAAGGTATAAAACTCGCCTTTAGTTTGTGAACTCATTGCCATTACTTTAGATTTTGCACTTTCATTCATTCTATTTAATTACTCAGCAAGTGGTTATTCTGTTTAAACGGAATCACTAGTCGTTTTATAGACTAGCTTATGGACCTCAATAAAATGCTCAAAAGAATCCGCTATATTGTATTGTTCAATATGTGCTCTACTTTGTTGAGACCAGGCCTGTAAAATCGCTTCATTTTGTAAAGTATTACATAAAGCGTTTATCCAATCTTGTTTTTTATTGGCTTCAATAATCAGTCCAGTTTCATTCTCTAAAACCAATGATTGTGGCCCACCAATATCAGAAACCAAACAGCCCATTCCGCTAGCTTGAGCTTCCATAATGACCTGCCCTAAAGTATCGGTAATAGATGGAAACACAAACAAATCTGCGGAAGCATAAATCTGAGAAAGTCGCTCTCCGGTAACAGGCCCTAAAAAATAAGCATGGGTATTACGCAACTTGTCTGCCCATTTTCGATAACGACCTTCACCAATCATCACCAAATCGGCTTTTAAATCTGGATTTTCTTCACAGAATTTTGTCCAAACATCGACTAAAAACGGAATGTTTTTTTCAATATTGATTCGCCCAACATACAGGACCTTTTTACGACCATTCAATAAACCATAGTGTTGCCAAACTTCATTTAACTGATGCTGGGGATGAAACTTATCTAAATTGGTTCCAGGCGATAACGCTGATGCACGAGTGTAATCAATCTCAATATCACTCGCCATCACTTCTAAATAACTCTCTGATCTAGAAAAAACGTGAATAAACGGCTTATAAAATCGAGCCATTAACTTATCCGTTTGATGCTTTACCCATTTAAGGCCGCTTAAATCATACGCATAGGCCGGAAAATCCGTATGGTAAGTTCCCACCAATGGATAACCTAATTTTTCAGCCACATTCTTAGCCTGCCAACCAAAAGGCCCAGGTGTTGAGATATGCACAATATCTGGCTTTAACTCATCCAACTTGGCTTTAATGGCTTTTTTATTAGGCAACACCAAATCAAGCTCTTGGTAAAACGGCATTGGCACTCTAAAACGGTAAGGTAAATTATGAATGTATGGTTGCTCAGCCAACTCTTTAGGGGTTGAGGTGACAATGTGTAATTCAACGCCTGTCGTTGCCAATGTTTTATGAGCAAGCTCACCCATATCTTGAATAAAACGCGACACACCATTTAAATCGCCAAGGGTATCGGTAAAAAGCACAATCCTCATTTATAAAGCCTCATATCTGATTGATACAACATTCTGCTAAAACTATTTGATATAACTATTTGATATATCTACTTGATACGAAAAACATCTAGCAAATGAATATCAAATAAATAGTAGCAATAATAGGCTTCACAAAAGCAAAACGTATGACGACTAAATGACAGGTTTATGAACAAAATAAATTTTACCAGGCCTGGTAAATTGACAATAAATCAAAGTGTATTTTTAAAAGCTTATTCAAATAAAACTTCAAACAAAGCTTCAAATAAAACTTAGCTTAATATAGGAATATTAAAACCCGTAGAGATGCCTAATAGCATCAACTGCACACCAATAACAGTAAGAATCAACCCCATTAAACGTGTGATGATACTCATACCACCTTCTCCAATAACGGTCAAAATTTTAGAACTAAAAATAAAACAGGCAAAAGTAATGAGGCAAAGCACAAAAAATACCGATACCGTAACAATAATTCCCGTAAAACCGCCTGTGGCAGAATAATTCATCGCCGTCGCAATCGTACCTGGACCAGCCAATAATGGCATTGCCAATGGAGATACCGCAATATCGCCTTCATCACTGTTTTCAGCTGAATGTAATTTTGAGCCAGAACCATTCAACATATGATAACCAACAATAAAAACCAAAATACCACCCGCTATTCTTAGAGCTGGAAGGCTGATACCAAATGCTTGAAATATGAATTTACCGAGTAAAGAAAAGGCTAAAATCACCACAAAAGTTATCACAATAGCTTTTGCGGCAACGCGAAACTGCTCCGATGACTCTTTTTCTCCTACCAGGCCTACAAATGCGGCTGTATTAGCGATTGGGTTCATAATGGCAAAAAAACCCAAAAACACAGTAATTATCTGCGTATATAAATCACTCATCTCATATCTCTTAGTTATTCTTTAATTATCAATATTGGTTATTGATTGTACTTAGCCAGCAAATAAAAACGTAGCTTTTTAACGAATATTTATTTAGAAGAGCTTTATAAGTTTTGTACTGAAATACAAAATTAAAATAATTGCATAGGAAAATGCAATGAAGAAGTTCATCAAGGTTAAAGTAAATATATGTTTATGTTAAGCTTTTAATTGTATGATTGATTTTAACTCAAAGAAGAGGTATCAGTATGAATACAACCATCGGCTATGCAATCCTTGCAGATCTCGGAAACATTAAAGTCTTTTCGATTGATCAAACAGAGCAAAAAACAGTTTCGTTACACGCTTATCAGTCTATTGAAAATGCCGAAAGCCACGCTAAACTCTCTGAAATCTATAGCGATAAAGCTGGAAACTTTTCCAACTCAGTCTCAAGCAGACAAAGTTCCTATGAAAGTAAAGAAGGAATGAAGCAAACTCAACAGCTAATCGAAAATTTGAGTGCGTTTATCAATGAATTTGCAGAGCAGCATAATCACAAACTCTACCTGTCCGTATCGAATCCTATTCACACACAAATCAAAGAAAAACTAAGTGATTCAACTCTTGCCAAAATCAAAGCCTTTTTAGCTAAAGATCTTACCCAACAAAAAATTGAAAATATAATGAAAGCCTTTGAGCTCTAAAAACTGCAACAATCAAAAGCTAAAGTTAACTAGTCATGTTAAATCGGGGTTCTGTGCTAGGCTTCGCTATAAGCTAAGCCGCTAAGCCATAACCCTAAGTACAACTTCAACCCTGACAGCTCAGCGGTTGAAAACCTTAATTTATCCGCCACGTAAATTATCCGCCACATAAACATAAGTCATAAATCACAAATAAAGATGGCAAGTTAAATATCGCTCATTAATTTATGTAATTCAAATTCAGTAAAATCTGATAACTGTCTTAATTTTATATGAGATATATCAAATTTTTCATCTCCAAACTCCATTGGAGATGGAACAGCTACCGTTTTCATATTTGCTTTTTTAGCGGCCATTAGTCCTGAAAATGAATCTTCAATAGCAATACATTTTGACGGTTCAACGTTTAACTTTTTTGCAGTAGATAAATAGACAGCCGGATGGGGTTTACCTTTTTCTACTTCATCAGAAGAGGATATCGCTTGGAAATAACTGGAAATTTCGAGTTTGCTTAACACTACCGAAATCAACTGGGAAGGCGAGTTTGTTGATAAACCTATTTTAAAGTTTCTTTTCTGAAAGAAATCTAGAGCCTCTTTCACTCCACCTATTGCTTGACCTCTCTCGTAAATAAGAGCTTCAACACGGTCAATAACTTCATTTTCAACTTGTTCTAAACTTTTGCCCGACCAAGGAAAATAGCTATACCAAAAAGCGGTAACTTCTTTAGTTGTCATTGCCGCACTTTTAGCTGACAACTCCTCACTTACCTTTACGCCAACAGAAGAAAACACCTGCTTTTCTGCCTCTTTCCACATAGGTTCAGAGTCAATTAAAACACCATCCATATCAAAAATTACTGCTTTCATTTGATGATTTCCATATAACGCCAAGTTAACCACCACACAAACTCATTTTTGAAGCTTATACAACAATGCTTGAAGCTGGCACAAGAACCAGACATTAGGAAGTTTGAGTCTGTGTGTTTTTACGAAAGAGGTTAAAGTTTAGATAAGCACGTGCCCTATTTTTTAGTATGAAATACTAAGCTAGGCACTTTTAGATAACAAAACAACTACTACTTGTAATTACCACCTTTTATATCGGCGGTAAGAACTTATAGAGCAATCCCAAGAGCAATAACACCAACAAGTGCTAATAAGGTCAAAATTTTCCAAGTACGTACAGAACTTTCTAGAGATGCGACACGATCTTCTAAAGAAGCAGGTTTTACTTCAGCTTTTTTATTACGTTTGCTACCACCATCTAAAGGAGTAACAGAATCAGCCTGTGGGCCTTTTTCTGACTCTTTGCTCACAAATTCAACGGCCACACCCTGGCGAATAGGACCATTCCCCTGCCATGCACTTTTGTGAAAAAAGAAGTCTTCTCCACTTTTATCGTCAACAATAAATCCAAAACCTTTTCGGAAGTCAAAACGTTTAATAATGCCTTTGGCCATATATATACTCTTTTAATGTGTAATGAGACAATCTAGATAATGGTGAATTCTAGTTCAATATTGAACTAATTACCAATAATGCTACTATTTTGCAATTAAATTACTCGATAACTGATGAATTAATACCATTAACAGATTATTCAACGACCTGAACCAGGATAAATTGAATCAGAGTAAAGTATTTCTAATTTATATTTATTTCAATAGACTAAAAATTTAATTTTGCTCTGCCCCAATTTTGATGGTTTTATTCTTTTCGCGGCGAAGTATCCATCATAGGAAGTTTATGGAGATCTTTATCCCAATTTGCTTTGCTCGAAATAAAAATGTGGGCGGTAGGCATGATATTGATATCACAATCAAGGCTTCCAGCAGGAACCACCAAAAGCTCACCTCCCAATTGAATATTTGGAAGTGCCGACCCGCAAATTGAGCAAAATGCTTTACTGTGTTGAGTTGAAGGCAATGTAAAATTTGTGACCTTATCGACTCCTGACAACCATTTCAACTTCGCAGTAGAAGAAAAAAGATTGGCTCCATGAGCTGAGCCTGTATCTTTTCGACACCGACTACAATGGCAAAGGTAAAAATTATCAAAATCCCCTTCTATTTCAAAAGTAACCTCACCACAAAGGCATGATCCTGATTGTATACTCATAGATTAACTCTCCATGATTGTGACTGATGCCGCTGGATGTACATTATGCTTTGAGTAAACGACCATTTTAGTAGCAAGAGGCTTGCCCGATTTAAGCACAAACGAACACCACAACAAAATAGGTCGGATTGACCCTTTTGTTATGCCATTTATGCACCGACGCCTTCATTTTCAGTGAAGCGATGAAGAAAGCCTTGTGAAATTTGGCACAACGGGTTCATAGACTCATCATATTGATACAATAATACAAATGATAACCATCTTATATATAGCGATGCGAATGTTGACATTTCTATGATTTCCAACATTGCATCTGGCCCATTCCTATAAGCCTCAACTGAATCGGGGCCACCATGCACACAAGACGATAATTCAGAATATCGAGGAAATATTGAACTTAATATTGGAGCAACCCCCGATTCTTTCATCTTGGTACTTTCAGCTATATAGTGCGTCATGTTTTTATAAGCGAATTGCTCCGTTCTTTTTCTAATTTGGGACGCTGACTTTTCATTCGATATAACCCCAAGCTCTTTCAAGGTTTCCAATGGCGATTTGGTTGGAGTAATTCCCAGTAACGTGTAGCTTTGATGTAGAGCTTTTGTGTAATCGATATTTTCTTGATCTTTACCAAATAACCAATAATCGATTCCAATTTCATCATTATCTAACTCAATACTCTTTAACCAAATGTATTGTGCCTTTATGAAATGCTCAATGATTGATCGGTATAAGATGTTCATAGAATAGTGTTCTTCAATTTTCGCAACTTCGAATATCCCTATTCTTATTGACTCTATTTTTGCCAAGAATGATGTCATAGAAAATACTGACAAAGGTTTTTCAAACGTTTTTACCTTAGCGAGAATTGCAGGTAATAATTCGAGATGTGGCTCTAGCATTTCAGCCATATCCTCCAACAACTCTTCTATTTCTAATAATCTATCCATAGCCCCTCAAAGCATAGCATAGCACCTCAATCAGCCGATGCGTCAGAGGCCGACTGAATTTAATTTTTATGTTCTGGCTCTATTAAGCGTTCTACCATCTGATCATATGCTCTTTGTCGCAATTGTAACGCCAACATTACTGAGGAAAACAAAAGGAAAACAAAACTTATAACTGATGTTGATCCATGCCCCAAGCCAAACAACGCAAGAGACAATACCCCCAAAAGACTAAAAAAGCCTATGCTCAATCTCATAAACCAACGATCAATAAACCTAAAAAACCTGTTTCTTGCTATTAGCGTATATTTGAATTCTCCGCCCTCGTAGGAAACTATGCCAGGAGTTTTCTTTAAAGCATAGATAATTTTAGAACATTGTTCATGACGGATGAGTTCAAGAATATCTCCGTAGCTCATTCTAAGGCCATGGATCAGGCGAAATAATTCAGTTACAGAATGAATACTCTCTCTTTGGACAGCTTCTTCAAATTTTTCTAAAAGTTCAGCTTTTATTTTCCTAGCTTGCCCAATATTGAAAAGAATTAGTGCGATTGTTCCAAGCGATGAAACTAGTCCAAACGCTAGCTTTGATAAAACGTCAATATCCATATCTGTCCTTGAGAGCATAATGATTAAACTAAGCGGCTGCACTTCAGTGCAGTCAGCCTGAGTGCTCTGTTAGAAAGTAATCTATTTGTTGTTACGTATAACATATACCAAACCAGCAATAACTAAAACTCCTATTGCAGTGTTAATTATTTGATTACTTTTGGATTGATTATGCATTGCACGATTAACAAAACTTTCACAGTTATTAGTTAAAAGGTTATAAACACCTTTATCACCCTTTTTGATTTCCTCTATAGCTCGTGTTGCAACTGCAATATTTTCTAGCTCACCGTCATTTGGTTCGATTATGATTTCACCATTTTTGCTATATCTGTTTTGAAAATCAGTATATGTGGAAATTTGATAACCATAATGCATATTTTCCGCGATATAAATTTCTTGATCTATTGGCGAATGACCCAGTATCACACCATGATGTTTTGGACCAAGGTGACCTAGAACATTATCAATTGCACCAATAATTCTACAGCCTGTCACATCTATTTGGTTTAAATCCATACTATTCTATATTTCCTTCTAACGCCTAGCTCACACGACGAAAACCGCGAAGCAGTTTTTGGTCGAGTGGAGCTCCGTGCTATACATTATTTTTGTTCCCAACCGACGACCAAGCCATTTTCTAATGTAATTTTAAGGCTATACCGATTCTTTGCAGTTTGGTGATATTTCCAAACTTCTTTAGTTTTTGTTTTTAATACTTTTTGATCAATATCTAATGGTTTTCCAAGTGAATCAATTAACTGCTCTTCATTTTGGCCCTGCCAGAAGCTTTTGCTCATTATTAAGTCTACGATCTCCTTATTCTTGTATTTTTCCATAAGGTGCTCTCTGCGCCATTTTGTTGTGTAATGGATGTAAACCACACCAACAATAACGGCGAGCACTAACCAGTAATACCATTCCATGATGATTTCCTTTTATGTATAACTATTATTAAACATCCTAAACTAGTTATATTACGTACGTCAATCATTTATAAAATGCCGTTTTATAGTCTTATTTAGGAAGCACCTATCTTAGTTAAGTAACTACAGTTTTAGATTTAGGTCGTGAGCATAGTAGCATTAGTCATCCTTCTATCTAAACTCAACAAACCTCTATTATCCTCACCCACTCTCTTCTGTTGTAAATACCTCTAAAAGCGTAAAGGTTTTTATATTGGTTTTACGCTATAATAGCCGCCATTAAATTTACCGCTTTTTGTGATTAAAGGAACTTAACTTATGCAACTTTCAGAATTAACCGCAATTTCTCCTGTAGACGGTCGTTACGGTGCCCGTTTAGATAACCTAAAAGAAATTTTTAGTGAATTTGGTTTGATTAAAAACCGTGTAAAAGTAGAAGTATTTTGGTTGCGTATGTTGGCAAACCACCCTGGTTTTCCTGAGATTCCTAAGTTAAGCTCTGAAGCTGAAAATCACCTAATCAAATTAGTCGATGAGTTCACTTTAGAAATGGCTCAACGTGTTAAAGAAATTGAACGCACTACTAACCATGATGTTAAAGCGGTTGAATACCTAATCAAAGAGCACTTTGCGGGTAATGAAGAGTTAATGGCAGTTTCTGAGTTTGTACACTTTGCTTGTACTTCTGAAGACATCAATAACTTGTCTTATGCCTTAATGCTTAAAGATGCTCGTGAATTTGTGATTATTCCTGAAATGGATAAGTTAATCGCTAAGATGATTGAGATGAGTGTTGATATGGCTAACATTCCAATGATGGCTCGTACTCACGGTCAACCAGCCTCTCCTACTTCTGCTGGTAAAGAGTGGGCTAACGTCGCCTATCGTTTACAGCGTCAAGCTAAGCAGTTAATGAATGTGCAAATCATGGGTAAAATCAATGGTGCAACGGGTAACTATAACGCTCACCTTGCCTCTTACCCTGATGTTAACTGGTATGAGTTGTCAGAACAGTTTGTACAGAGCTTGGGTCTTCTTTGGAACCCTTACACTACACAAATTGAACCGCATGATTACATTGCTGAGTACTTCCACGCAATGTCACGTTTCAACACAATCGTAATCGACTTTGACCGTGATGTTTGGAGCTATATCTCTGTTGGTTTCTTTAAACAAAAAACCGTTGCGGGTGAGATTGGTTCTTCTGCAATGCCACATAAAGTTAACCCAATTGATTTTGAAAACTCAGAAGGTAACTTAGGGATCGCCAACGCAATCTTTGAACACCTTGCAATGAAACTGCCTATTTCAAGATGGCAGCGTGACTTAACTGATTCAACCGTACTGCGTAACTTAGGTGTGGGTGTTGCTCACACAATGATTTCTTTACAAGCCACAATGAAAGGTTTGGGTAAATTAGAAGTGAATGCAGAAGCGATGGCAGATGACTTAGACTCTAACTGGGAAGTATTGGCAGAAGCGATTCAAACAGTAATGCGTCGTCACGGTTTTGAAAAACCTTATGAAAAATTAAAAGACTTAACGCGTGGTCAGCGTGTTAATAAAGAAATTATGCAGAACTTTGTTGATGGTTTAGACGGTTTACCTGAAGACGCTAAACAATATTTACGTGATTTAACACCGGGTACTTATATTGGTAATGCGGCACAGCAAGCACAAAATATAGAGTTGGCAATCACAATGCTAAAAGCCCGTTAATAGAATGCATATCAAGCCTAAAATGGGAATTTTCTTCGTTTAAGAACGGTCGTGTACATTTGTACACTCCCTTATCTTGGCCTCGAACTTTCCTCATTTTAGTCGCAATCTGCTTTTCTATTAATGCTATTAATGCATTATCAGTTTTAAATAAAAACCCACTATGCTTTTACCAGGCCTGGTGGGTTTTTTGTTGGTTTACTTCATTCACATTCTTAGAGAATATTCATTATGATTCAGTTTCAAGATATTGATTTACAAACTTTTCTTTCAGACTATTGGCAAAAGAAACCTTTAGTTATCCGTGGTGCTTTGCCTGATTTTGAAACACCTGTTTCTGCTGAGGAACTTGCAGGTTTGTCTTTGGAAGACGAAGTGGAAAGCCGTATTGTGATTCAAAATAGTGAAAAGGATTACCAGCTTTTAAAAGGCCCTTTTGATGAATCGACCTATGAAAACCTACCTGAAGAGAACTGGACTTTATTGATTCAAGGTATGGATCGTTTAGTACCTGAAGTAACCGATGTGTTAAACGATTTTGATTTTTTGCCTCGTTGGCGTATTGATGACATTATGATTAGTTACGCCACCAAAGGCGGAAATGTTGGCCCACACTTTGATCATTATGATGTGTTTTTATTACAAGCGGCAGGTAAACGTAATTGGAAACTGACTGCTCAAGACTGCTCTGAGGACAATTACATACAAGGCGTGGATTTACGCCTTATGGAAACCTTTACCGTTGAAGAAGATTATGTGTTTGAAAAAGGCGATATTCTGTATATCCCACCAAAATGGGGTCATCACGGTGTGGCTTTGGACGACGAGTGCATGACCTACTCTATTGGCTACCGTACTTATCGCGGGCAAGAACTTTGGGATAGCTTTGGTGATCATCTGTCTGAAATGGCATGCTTTAAGGATTTGTATATGGATCCACAATGGCAAGCTAACCTTAATCCTGGCGAAATCACCAATGCGGCCGCTGACCAAGCACAACAATTATTAACCAGTGTTTTAGAAGATAAAACGTTAATAAAAACCTGGTTTGGTCGTTTTGCCACTCAGTTAGACCAAGTGGCGGCACAGCAATTACCAGAACCTTTAACCGAAGAAGAAACCCCTGATATTGAAGATTTTATGGGGGCGTTACAAGTTGAAGTTGGATTAATTAAAGACCCAGTTTGTCGTTTTGCGTATGCTGACATTGAGGGTGAAGTAAAAAATGAAACTAAACTTTATATTAATGGTGCTATTTGGAATACCTTTAATGCCAGCGATAAATTTATTGCCAAACTTGCTAACCAGTCATTTTTAACTCAAGAAGAGATTATGTTGGCTGGCGAGAATGAAGGTAATATTAAATTGCTATTTGATTTATGGAAACTTCAGTACTTGGTATTTATAGAGTAACTTAAAAGCATAACTCAAAAGAACAACTTAAAAAAACAACTGAATGACATAAAAAAAGGGAATTGAATTCCCTTTTTTTATTTTAAATCAGAATGTTACAAAACTTATCACTCTACTTTTCTATCATACACTTTGAATAACTTGAGCTATCCATCTCAACCACTTCAACCGTTATTACCATTGAATGTTTAACTAATGATTGATTACTTTGGCCAATATATTGATTTAGAGAAGTTAATATCGCTTGAGATAACGTCTGTTTTTCAATATCCGTTTTACCTACATGCGTTTTACAAACCGCATGTATAAAACCCGTATTAATTAATCCAAGTTTATAAAACTCAGTAGCATAAGTTCTGACTTTTATATTCTCTGTATTAACAATATTGGTATTTGCCACTGCTTCAAATACACAATTTACCAGGCCTGGTATGCCTTGCGGCAGACCACACTCTGTGTGATCAGAGGGTAAATCTTTAGATTCAAAAGAATCTTGACTGTATTCAATAACAATATGCGGCATAAATAGTTATCTCAAGTGCTGCAACAAGCTAAATAAAGTTTGCTAAAGCGTAATAATCTCAAATTCAGAATCCGCCAATAACTCAGCACCACCAGTATTGGTTAATACGGCTGAAGAAGTATTCTCAGTGGTTAAATACTTGTCTGCCATTTCGCGTAATTCTTGAATGGTAGTTGAGATTACACCTAAACGGTAAGCCATACGAATGTCATGCGTACGGCCATATAAATCTTGGAAAAACGCCTTTTTCATTTCACCTGCTGGTGAACCTGGCTTATCCATAGAGCTGATCACATTTAAGATCGCTTCATCCACTTTGGCTTGTGTGGCCTCCGAACTCATTAGCCACTCTTTGGCACGTTTAAAGTCCGCATAGGTTTCTAATAAACGAGGATCACGATATGAGTAGAAAACAAAGGCCGATGCTTCAGCATTGTACGTTGCACCACCACCATAAGCACCGCCCTTTTCACGAATTGATGAATGTAAAAAACCATTACGTAAACAAGCACCTAAAACCGATAATTTAGCCGCATCTTCATGATCTGACGGCACTGCTGGATAGGCTAATGCACAGAAATTAACTTGAGTACTGGTTACCCAGGCCTGGTTAATTGGTTGTTGATTAGCAGTAAATTCAAATCCTGGCATAGCCGTATTGGCATTTTGAGCGTTTTCCATAGCTGATTGCATGGTTTCAAGTGCCGAATCCATGCCCGTTTCATCACTTACAACTAAACCTTGTTTAGTCGATTGTTTAATCTTATTTTGAATTGAACCGAGCCCATCACTCAAGCTATGCATCGCATCGGTTGAATCCTGAATCTCTTTATGCAATTTTTTAATATATTGAATGCCTTTGAAACCAGAACGATCAAACTTCCAACGAGCCGCTGGCGTAAAGTTTTGTACTGCAGCCATCATTGCCTGACCATGACCATTACCGGTTACACCGTGATCTATTGAAGAGCGAATTTGCGAAACTAAATCTTTTAGGCGATTGGTTTCATCAAAACGAGCCTCATTTAAGGTTTCATTTAATAGTTCAGCCATAGGCAATTGGTTTCGATTCAATGCCTTAGAAGATAATATAAAGTGGCTATGATAACCTTGTGGCTCACCTATTTTAGAGTGAACACTTGAGCGTGCGGAGATACCACCTGAGATTTCTGCTTGATAAGATTGCATTTGAATGTAATCTCTTTTGCTGGTGCCCACTTCCGTTAAACAGCTATTAAACAATGGCATTAAAGCTTGCTCTTGCTCTGTTAAGGCAGGTAAATCCACAATCAACTGTTCGTAAGTTAAACCATTCGTTCCACACTGATAACTCTTAACAGACATATCTGCAATTTGAGATATATGGGCTGAATACTGTTTAATATCAGCAGGAATATCGTCTTTAGTTACTTCAGGTAAAATGCTAGGATCGTCTTCTTGCGATTGGCGTTCTTCTAACGCCAAAGCTTGCTCGATAATGGCCTGCTTTTCTGATTCCGATAGGTTGGCTTTAATCTCTTCTAACTTAGCCTTTTCAGCCTTTTCTTTTTTGGCAGAAAGCTCCGTATCTGGCTTCATGGTTAAACGAACACGGTGCGTATTATCTAATAATAAGGTTTTTACCAGGCCTGGTATAAAGTCTGGAGACTTCACTTCGTCCTCTAGCTTTTTAAGGGCTGAATCAGCATCTAATAACGCAATTGGGTCTCCATCATGCAAAGCACCAGCCAGAGAGTGTAATATTAATTGTAATCCGTAAGGGTAACTATCACCGCCTACTTCACGTTGAGACAACTCTAATTGATGAAGCATCGCTTCGACTTGTGACTGATCAACACCTTCTTTAGCAATACGTTGAAGTTCGTTTAAAATCAACTCCTCAATCGCTTGAGCATGCTCTGGTTCAGAACCTTGCACACCCACAACAAATGCCATCTCTTTATTTGATTCTTCAAATCCACAAAGTGGCGATGGAGCATTAGCCAACTCAGTTTCTTCAAGTACTTTACGCAGAGGTGAAGCACTGTTATCTAATAAAACAGCAGACAATAAATGCCCTCGTAAAACCTGCAAAGGATCTTGGTTTTGACCTAACAACCACCCCAAAACAATATGAGTTTTATTAGAGACATCTTCTTCATCCAATGCATAGCTCGACTCAACCACTTTAGGTTCTGAATAACGAGGTTCTAAACCAACATGTACTTGAGGCACGGTATCTTTAAAACGTTCTAATGCCAAACTTTCAAACTGTGTTTGATGCTCAATCGCTGAAATTTCACCATACGTCATAAACACGGCGTTAGACGGGTGATAATGAAGTTTGTGAAAATCTAAAAGTTGTTGATGAGTTAGGTTTGGAATATCCTCTGGCTCCCCACCACTGTTGTAATGGTAGGTACTGGTTGGATAAAGTTGTGCTGAAAACTCTTGCCACAAAGTTGAAACAGGCGAACTCATGGCCCCTTTCATCTCATTAAACACCACGCCTTTGTAGGTTAGAGGTGAATCTGGATTTGTCATCTCTTCAAATTCAAAACGATGGCCTTCTTGGGCAAAATCTAGAGCATCTAAATTAGGGAAGAACACCGCATCCATATAAACCTGTAATAGGTTTTGAAAATCTTTACGGTTTTCAGTCGCAAATGGATACGCTGTCCAATCGCTTGAAGTAAACGCATTCATAAAGGTGTTTAACGAGCGACGGATCATCATAAAGAATGGATCACGTACTGGATATTTCTCACTTCCGCATAAGGTTGTGTGCTCTAAAATATGTGCTACACCAGTAGAATCCATCGGTACCGTTCGTAACCCCACCAAAAATACATTTTGCGGATCATCAGCCGCTAAGTGATAGTGTGCCGCTCCAGTTACTTTATGTTCAAAATGCTGAATAGTGACATTTAGCGAGTCAATAAAGTGCTCACCTTTAAACTCAAATGCAGGGTGGGAATTTTGTGCCGATTGGATTTTATTTTCGCTCATACAGTTTCCGTTTATTTTTATAAAATTTCAGTGATTATAAACAAAAAAAGCCGCCCTAAGGCGACCTTTCATGAGAATAGTATTAAGAAGAATCTTAAGTATCTAATACTATTCTTTATCGGCATCTTTCATAGAAAGTTTTACGCGACCTTGCTTGTCAACATCCGTTAATTTAACACGAATTTCTTGACCTTCTTTTAGGTATTCATTCACATCTTCTACACGCTCTTCAGCGATTTGAGATACGTGAACAAGACCTTCACGTCCTGGCATGTAAGCTACGAATGCACCGAAATCAACGATTTTCTTAACGACTGCATCATAAGTTTTACCAATTTCTGGCTCAGCAGTAATTTCAGCAATACGTGCCTTAGCTGCATTAGCTGATTCATCATCAGTTGCTGCAATTTTAACATTACCGTCATCATCAATCTCAATAGTACAACCTGTCTCTTCAGTTAGAGCACGAATTGTTGCACCACCTTTACCAATGATCTCACGAACTTTTTCTGGCTTCACTTTAACCATAAAGAAACGTGGAGCCGTAGAACCAACTGATTCATTTGAGGTACTAATCGCTTTAGACATTTCACCTAAAATATGTAAACGCCCAGCTTTTGCTTGATCTAAGGCAATTTGCATAATTTCTTCAGTGATACCTGTAATCTTGATGTCCATTTGCAGTGCCGTAATACCTTGGTCTGTACCGGCTACTTTAAAGTCCATATCACCTAGGTGATCTTCATCACCTAAAATATCAGAAAGAACCGCAAAACCGCTCTCTTCTTTAATAAGACCCATTGCAATACCAGCGATTGGTGCCGCAATCGGCACACCAGCATGCATTAATGACATTGAAGTACCGCAAACTGATGCCATTGAACTTGAACCGTTTGATTCAGTAATTTCAGATACTACACGGATGGTATATGGGAACTCTTCAGCAGTTGGTAATAAAGCCGCTACACCACGACGAGCTAACATTCCGTGACCAATTTCACGACGACCAGGGCTACCAGTACGACCACACTCACCTACTGAGAATGGAGGGAAGTTATAGTGCAACATAAAACGATCATGATAAGACCCTGTTAAATCATCAACAATCTTAGCGTCACGCTCTGTTCCTAATGTTGTTACCACTAATGCCTGGGTTTCTCCGCGAGTAAATAATGCAGAACCGTGAACCTGAGGTAAGACACCCACTTGGCAATTAATGCTACGAACCGTTTGAGTATCACGACCATCAATACGAGGCTCACCAGCAATAACACGTCCACGAACGATATCTTTCTGTAATTTACCAAACATGCCTTCGATTTCTTTTTCATCAAAGCCAGCTTCATTCGTTTCAGATACTGCAAGCTCAGCCATTGCTTTTGCTTTTGCCGCATCTAATGCAGCGTAACGATCCATCTTATCGGCGATAGAGTAAGCGGCTTCAACATCAGAACGAATCAATCCAAATACGGCCTCTTTAAGCTCAGTGTTTACAGCAGCAGCTTCCCACTCCCAACGAGGTTTACCTGCTTCAGCAGCGAATTCAGAAATCGCATCAATTGCTACTTGCATTTGCTGGTGACCAAACATAACCGCACCTAACATCACGTCTTCCGGTAATTCAGCTGCTTCCGATTCAACCATTAATACTGCATCTTTAGTACCAGCAACACTTAACTCTAAGTCAGAAGTTACTAATTCATCCATGCTTGGATTTAATAGATATTGATCATCACTGTAGCCAACAATTGCCGCACCAATTGGTCCGTCAAATGGGATTCCAGAAATCGCTAAAGCCGCAGATGTACCTAACATGGCTGGAACTTCTGTTCCTACTTCCGGATCTAACGCAACGACCGTAGCAATGATTTGAACTTCATTTAAGAAGCCTTTAGGAAATAAAGGACGAATAGGACGGTCAATCAAACGAGATGTTAATGTCTCTTTTTCAGATGGACGGCCTTCACGCTTGAGGAATCCACCAGGAATCTTACCTGCTGCATAGGCTTTTTCTTGATAATTTACCGTTAATGGAAAGAAGTCTTGCCCCGCTTTAGCAGACTTAGCCGCAACAGCTGTCACTAAAACGCGAGTGTCCCCCATTCCAATCATAACTGCACCATCAGCCTGACGAGCAATTTCACCCGTTTCTAAGGTAACTTTATGATTTCCATACTGAAAAGTTTTTGTAATTTTGGCCATTTCCTGTCCTTTTAAATCGTTCATTAGGTTTCAAACTTATTTTTGCAATCCATTATTTTTTGAATAATTACGTTGTCTGAAACCTGAATCCCTAATGGTTATATTAAATACTCCATTAGGGATTCAGGCTATCGGGTTACAGCCAATCTATTTTGCAAAAATTAAAGTTCATCCATTCTACTCTTAAATGTACAGAATTTAAAACTAAACAATGCCTTTTTGGGTAACTTTCAGTGCAAATAAAGAGCTTAACTAAGTAAGAAATTTTAGACATAAAAAAACCCCGCATAGCGGGGTCTTTTTGAGCTTTTGAACTGCGTGAGTAATAAATTACTTACGTAGACCAAGACGCTTGATAAGAGCTAGGTATCTTTCACCATCTTTCTTATGTACGTAGTCTAAAAGCTTACGACGACGGCTAACTAAACGAAGAAGACCAGTACGAGAATGGTTATCTTGTTTGTGAGCTTTAAAGTGTTCAGTAAGGTATTTGATACGTGCAGTTAAAAGTGCAACTTGAACTTCCGGTGAACCAGTATCACCTTCTTTTGTTGCATATTCAGCAACGATTTTAGCTTTAACTTCTGCGTTAAACATAATGTTTACTCCATTGGATCGGTCTTAATAAAGATTCGCCTCCACAACCGATGATAGGGACGAACTCGCGTATTTTACTGAATTTTTATGAGATTACAACTATTTAACACGCTTTATAGCTAATTTCTTAAAGAAAGAAGAACCTACTAACGGTAAACAAGTAACAACCAAAAAAGAAATGGAATTGTTGAGTTTATCCGCTTCTAAATCTATTCAGTTCAAGGCGGGAAGAAGGAGCTTACGAGTAGTAAGTGACGACTGACCAATATCAGCAGTGTAGTGATAACTTTCGGGTTAGTTCGACTTTAAATTAGATCAGATCAAGGCGTGAGTAAGAAGCCTACATATCAGTAGGTGACGAACGAACAACAAAGAAATAATCCGAATTTTCGAGTTCATCCGCTTCTAAATCTATTCAGTTTAAGGCGGGAAGAAGGAGCTTACGAGTAGTAAGTGACGACTGACCAACGCAGAAATGGATGGAGTTAGGAGCGAATGAACCGATAATTTTAGTGTTTGCCGAAACCGTGCATATAATGCCCTAAAGCTGAAATATCACTACTCATGTGACGCACTAACGTATCTAAACTGACAATTGCATTTTCTAAAATATTTACTGCAATAAAAGGTTCTTCTACTTTGATTCGATCGTACATTGGACGAGTTAACTCCAGTACTTTAACCCCTTTCTTACAAGCTTCCATACGTAAATCACGTGGTTTTCTATCAAAGAAAGACATTTCTCCAATTAATGTACCTGTACCTTGTTTACCCACAACAGCAGTGTCTTGACCATCAAAGCTTAAAAATTGCACTTTACCGCTAATGATAAATCCAAGAGTATCCCCCACTTCGCCGCTGTCTGAAATTATCTCGCCACTGGCATACTCTTTCTCTTGTAGGTAATGTGTTAACTTTTCTACTTCTTGTTTTGTAAGAGATTCACAAATTGCGTTCTCTTGAAAAAATACGAAAAGTTCTTTGACTGACATTGAAATCATGAAATTATTCTCCTAAATAATCTGATTATTTTTTTTATTTTATTATTGGTTTTTGTGCTAAAAAAGATGCAACAGGTCGCCCATCATTTAATGTGTCTATTCTATCAATAATTATATTATAGCCCGCAAAAACTTGAGCTAACTCACCTGCCTTTAAAATAAAGTTAGGGTTTTTAGGTGAGTCAAACTTTTCGACGCCTTCTGTAAAGGTTTGAAATAATACAAATCCTCCAGGCCTGATTGCTTGCTGAATATAATCAAAACTTTCACGACTTAAAAAACGTACTGTGGTGATTAAATCAAATTGCTGCTCTGGCAAACAACCGTCTTTTTTGATGTCACAGCATTTAAACTTAACGTTAGCACCAGATAAATTTGCTAATGTTTTGGAACGCTTTAATACTTTAGGTTCATGGTCAATAGCGATGACATTCATTCTATTTTTGGCTAAAAAGATGGCATCTCTTCCTCCGCCGCAACCTATATCTAAAACAGCTGGTCGCTTTGAGTCTTGTAAATGAAATGCGATTTTTGATTGGTTTAATAAGTCAACAAACTCATTAACCAACCCACATGGTGACCATAAAATTTTAGAGGCTGAACCTGATTCTACCAGGCCTGGTAATTGTGCAGACCAATCTTGCATCGCTTGATTAGAACGAATGACTAATGAACCTGAAACTTCATAACCCTTACTATCTAGTAAGATACTGGCGGCTTCAATTTCATCTTTATTTCCGACTAAATAGAGTTTAGCTGGTGAGGCTGGTAACGCATTAAGGCTTTCTGGAAGAATCTCCCAACTTAGCCAAGTTGCATTTTTAATATGGCCTTGTTTAAAGTCTTCTAAAGAACGTAAATCAATAATACCATCGGCTTTTTGAAAGACCATTATCCCGCTACACTCTCAGGAAGATTAAAGACACGCTTTGGCTTAAGAAGTTGTTTTTCAGCTTGCCATTCACCTACCGCAATACAAATATCGTTTTCATAAAAACGCACAAAATCTGTTTCGGGTTTATCAAACTCTAACTTACCACCATGTCTAATTAAATCAGCTTGCTCGGTAGTTAGATCAATACGTTGGAGATGTTGAATGGCAATATCAAGCGGCTGAACACAAGCATCAAGCTGCTGTTCAATCTCTTCAAGGGTAAGCATATCTTCACCCATCAAACTACCCGTTTGCGTACGATGCAAAGCCGTTAGATGACCGACTGTGCCTAACGCTTTTGCGATATCTTCACCTAATGTTCTAACATAAGTACCTTTTGAGCAATGCACATCAAAAATAATTTGATTGTCTGTAAAGGACACTAAGGATAAGTTAAGAATTTTGATTGGACGTGCCGGACGCTCTATTTCAATGCCTTGACGGGCATAAAAATACAGCGGTTTACCTTGATGTTTTAATGCAGAATACATCGGTGGAATTTGTTGAATATCACCCATAAACTTTGCTAAGACTGACTCAATCAAATTTTGAGAAAGTTCTGGCACAGGCAAGGTTTTAATAATTTCCCCTTCTGTATCACCAGTATCAGACTGTTCACCCAACTTGAGGGTAGCTGTGTAGCGTTTATCCGATTCTAAAAGCAGCCCTGAAACTTTGGTAGCCTCACCCAAACAAATAGGTAAAAGCCCAGTAGCAAAAGGGTCTAAAGCACCTGTATGACCACCTTTTTTAGCATTAAAAGCACGAATGACTTTTTGTAAAATACCATTTGATGAATCACCGACTGGTTTATTTAACAAAACAATACCGTTAACCACACGTTTAGGTGGTCGTTTAAACTGCTGAACCATTTATGAATTTAACGCCTTATTAATCAACGCTTCCATATGCTGAGCATGCTCTGGAATACTGTCGTAGTAAAAACGGATCTGCGGCACGATACGTAAACGTAAACGCTTACCAATTTCTGAACGAAAGAACCCTTGAGCTTTTTCTAGTGCAGCTAAAGCTTCGCCCACTTCTGGATCTTTTTCATTAAAACCCATTAAAGCAAAATGTATTTTAGCAATACTTAAATCTTTACTGATTTTACAATCAGTAATACTCATGTTTTGAAAACGAGGGTCTTTGACCTCTTGCACAATTAACTGTGCAATGGTTCTTCTAATTTCTTGAGCGACACGTGTTGGTCTGCTCACTGTTTGATTACTCATAATCTTTATCCTTAGAAACTTTTAAACGAATAAGTCTCTCTTAAATCAAAAAGCCCCAATGGTCGTTAATCAAAAGATTATCCCATTGAGGCAACGTGAATATTCAAAAAGCTAATCAATTGCAATTTACCAGGCCTGGTAAATTGCGGTAAAACACCTAAGTGAAAAGCATTTTTTAATAATTCAAACCTAAGTGTTTAGTCTAAGGTACGTTTAACTTCTACTCGCTGATAACACTCAATTTGGTCACCGGCTTTAACGTCATTGTAATCTTTAACACCAATACCACATTCAATACCTTTTTGAACTTCAGGTACGTCATCTTTGAAGCGACGTAAAGATTCAAGAACACCTTCGTAGATAACCACGTTATCACGTAAAACACGGATTGGGTTATTACGTTTAACTGACCCTTCAGTAACCATACAACCAGCGATAAGACCAATTTTAGGTGCTTTAAAGACTTCACGAACATCAGCCACACCAACAATTTCTTCACGGAAATCAGGTGCCATTTTACCTTCAATTGCACGCTTAACATCGTCAACAATCTCATAGATAACGCTGTAGTATTTAAGTCCAATACCTTCATTATCAATAATGCGTTTAGCTGAAGCATCTGCACGCACGTTAAAACCAAAGATTAACGCGTCTGAAGCCATTGCTAAGTTAGCATCTGTTTCAGAAATACCACCTACACCAGTAGAAACAATCACTACTTTGATTTCATCAGTAGAAAGTTTAGTCAAGGCATCAGAGATAGCCTGAATAGAACCTTGTACGTCAGCCTTTAGAATAATATTTACAGTTTGAACATCACCTTCGGCCATTTTGTTAAACATGTTGTCTAACTTAGACTTCTGCTGACGTGCAATCTTAAGTTCTTTGAACTTACCTTGACGGAAGGTTGCCGCTTCACGAGCTTTACGCTCATTCTCAACAGTAATCATCTCATCACCAGCAACCGGCACACTTGATAAACCTAAAATTTCAACAGGAATAGAAGGACCAGCTTCAGTAATAGATTCACCAGAATCACTGATTAAAGCACGAACACGACCATATTCCATACCACAAAGAGCAATATCACCCTTCTTAAGTGTTCCTGACTGAACAAGAACCGTTGCAACTGGTCCACGTCCTTTATCAAGACGAGATTCAATAACCACACCCTTAGCATGACCTTCAGTTGGTGCTTCAAGTTCTAACATTTCAGATTGTAAAGAAATTGCATCTAGAAGCTCATCAATACCCATACCTGTTTTAGCCGAAACTGGAACAAACTGAATATCACCACCCCAAGACTCAGGAATAACTTCTAATGCAGCTAACTCTTGCATAACACGGTCCATATTGGCCGCTTCTTTATCCATTTTGTTTACTGCAACAACAATACCCACTCCAGATGCTTTTGCATGCTGAATTGCTTCTTTTGTTTGTGGCATAACACCATCATCTGCAGCAACAACGATAACAACAACATCCGTTACTTCTGCACCACGAGCACGCATAGCAGTAAAGGCCGCGTGACCAGGAGTATCGATAAAGGTAACACCACCTTTGTCAGTATCAACATGGTAAGCACCAATGTGCTGAGTGATCCCACCCGCTTCACCATGGGCTACTTTTGCTTTACGAATATAATCAAGTAAAGATGTTTTACCGTGGTCAACGTGACCCATGATAGTAACAACTGGAGAACGGTGAACCGTTTCACCATGGTACTCTTGGTTTACAACTTCGTCTTCAATCGTCACTTCATTGAAAGCAACGGCTTTATGTCCCATTTCTTCAACAATCAACATAGCTGTTTCTTGGTCAAGGATTTGGTTTATTGTTGCCATTGTGCCAAGCTCCATCATCATAAATTTGATGACTTCACCCGTTTTAACAGACATTTGTTCTGCAAGTGCTGCAAGAGTAATACTTTCAGGAACTTTAACTTCACGAATTACTGGCTCAGTTGGTTTTACAAAACCATGCTCATTATCAGCTTGGGCTACATTGCGTTTATCAACTTGACCTCTGCGACCTTTACCACGACCATTACCAAAGGCATTTTGACGAACATTAGTCTTTTTACCTTTACCTTTAGGCCCATCTGCCCCGTCATTTGCTTTACGGCTTTCATGATGTTTCTGATCTTTGGCTTTTTTAGCCGCTTTAGAGTGATCTTCTTTAGGTGGAACTGGAGCAATCTTAGCGATTGTCTCTTCATCTAAAGTCGCTTTTTTATCTGAAACTTTTTTAATAGGTTCTTCTTGTACAGCCTGAGATTTTTCTTCAACCGCAACTTCTTCAGCTACCGTTTCTGCTACCGGTGTCTCAACTGTTACTGGTTGTTCAACTACTTCTTCTACAACTTCTTCAACAATTGGTTCTTCAACCACAGGCTCTTCAACTTGCTCAGGTTTTTTAACATAGGTACGTTTCTTACGTACCTCAACATTAACGGTACGTTTACCGCTACCCGAACCAGCAGACAAATTTAATGTTTGTTTACGACGAAGCGTCACTTTTTTAGGAGCGTCTTCTGACGTTTCACCATGCAAACTTTTTAGATAAGTTAGCAAGGTACGTTTTTCTTCTTCTGATAATGAATCGGACTCTTTTTTACCTTTAACACCAGACTCGTTTAATTGAGAAATCAGTTTTTCAACAGAAAGGTTAAGTGTCTCTGAAAATTGTTTTATTGATACTTCGGCCATCGAAACTCTTCCTTTTATTATTCAAACCATGGTGCACGTGCTTTAAGAATTAATTCTCCAGCAGCCGTCTCATCCATTTCTACATATTCAAGTAGCTCATCGGTACCAAGCTCTGCTAGATCTTCTTGAGTAATTACACCATTACTAGCTAATTGCTTAGCCATTTCTTCTGTCATACCCTCAAGGGCTAACAGATCTTCAGCAGGTTCGGCCATCGCCGTTTTTTCTTCTGCTACAAGTGCTTGAGTTAATAATGCATCTTTTGCACGCTGTTTTAATTCACCAACTAACTCTTCATCAAAACCATCAATCTCAAGCATTTCAGCGGCTGGTACATAAGCCACTTCTTCCACACTAGTGAAGCCCTCAGAAACTAATACTTCTGCAAAATCTTCATCAATATCTAGTGCATTTACAAATACATCAACCTGATCTTTAGATTCAGTTTCATGTTTCTCAGCCATTGCTGTCTGAGTCATAACATTCAGTTCCCAACCAGTAAGCTCACTAGCCAAACGGATGTTTTGCCCGTTCTTACCAATCGCCTGAGATAACTGCTCATCTTCAACAGCCAAGTCCATAGTATGTCTATCTTCATCAACCATGATTGAGGTAACTTCTGCAGGTGCCATTGCATTAATAACAAACTGAGCATCATTTGGATCCCAAAGAATGATATCGATTCTTTCACCTGCTAATTCATTTGTTACTGCTTGAACACGACCACCACGCATACCAACACAAGCACCAATCGGATCTAAACGTGGGTCATTAGCACGTACCGCAATTTTTGCACGGAAACCAACATCACGAGCAGCACTCATAATATCAATTAAATCATCACTGATTTCTGGCACTTCAATCTTAAACAGTTCAATTAACATCTCTTTACAAGCACGAGACATAAATAACTGAGGTCCACGTGGACGGAAAGAAACTTCTTGTAAATAACCACGAACACGATCACCAATACGGAATGTTTCACGACCAATTAATTGGTTACGCATAATCACCGCATCAACATTGTCACCCATATCAAGAATGACATCACCGCGATCGATACGTTTAACCTGGCCTGTTAAAATTTCACCAACACGTTTTTCATAAATCTCTACAACTTTTTTACGCTCAGCTTCACGCACTTTCTGGATGATAACTTGTTTAGCGGTTTGTGCACCGATACGACCAAAATCAATTGATTCCATTGGCTCTTCAATGTATTCACCAATTTCAGCATTAGGATCTTCATCAACTGCATCCATTTCACGGATATACCAACCAACGTTATCTTCAATTGCTGTGGCGTCGTCAATGACTTCCCAACGGCGAAATGTTTCATAATCACCTGTATGACGGTCAATAGAAACACGTACGTCAATTTCATCATCATGACTTCTTCGGGTTGCAGTGGCTAAAGCAGTTTCAATAGCATCAAAGATGATTTCTTTATCAACACCTTTCTCATTGGCCATAATTTCAACAACGGCTAATACTTCTTTACTCATTTCTGTCTCACTCTAATTCTGTTTAGTACTTCAAAATTTGGGATTAAAACTGGGTTTAATAATCGGGTTTAAAATCGGTTTAAAAAACTGGCACCAGGTTGGCTTTATCAATTAAATCAAATGGTATCTCATATAATTCACCATCAATCTCTAATTCAATACCAGAGTCTGTTACTTTTGACATAGGCCCTTTAAAACGTTTTCTACCTAAAACCGACACACTGCTACGAACTTGCACCTCTTGGCCTTCATAGCGTTTAAATTGTTCAGGTGTAAATAACAAACGATCCATTCCTGGTGAAGAAACCTCTAAGCGAAATTCGCTACTAATCACATCTTCAACATCTAAAATCGCACTAATTTGCTTACATACCGCATAGGTTTCATCAGAATTAACTGTACCGTCTGCTTTTTCTATAAATATGCGTAATAACGTATGTCTACCAGCAGGCATGTATTCCATACCCCACCAATCAAACCCCATTGATTCAACGGTTGGTTTTAACGCATTTTCTATTTTTTCTTCAATCGTCACTAATTTACCAATTCCAAGTATTCTGAAGTTTAAATAACAAAAAACCCCGTAAAAACGGGGTTTTTTAAAAATCGAACCGCTGCTTAAACAAAGATTAAGCAACCCTCGATAAAACTTTTTTTAAAAAATCTGAGCATAATTATACTGTTTTTTGTTTATTTGTCAAGAACTTAACCATGAACTTTTATTTATTGTTTTGTGACGAAAGAGGGTAATTTTTCTTTCTTTAAACCTTGTTAAGCTCTTGTAATTTAACAAAAATTAATGACGTCATCAACGCATCACTAAAGGCATCATGCTGCCCCATATTAGGAATATCTAGGCTTTTAAGAATAACATCAAATGAAAGATCAATATTAGGCTCAATACATGAACGTTTATATTTTTGTATTGCATGTTCATAATACATACCCGAAACTTCAATTTGAGGGTTTGGAAGCCCAATACCTAAATGTGATTTTATCACTCTATTTACCATTGCAACATCAAACTCAAGATAATATCCAACCAATGTCGCACCGCGAATAAACTCTAAAAACACCTTTATAGCTTCAAATTCATCATCGTAGAGTACATCACTATTGTCTACATCTATATTTCGAATCTGGTGAATTGCTATACTTTCTGCTGAAATATCATTCTTTTGCTTAATAAAAAGATTTAAACTCTGGCTGGTCTGAACTTCATTTTCAACAATCTTTATTGCACTAAGGGTAATGATCCGATCTTTTTTTCTATCCAAACCTGTTGTTTCACAGTCAAAACAGACAAAAACACCTGGCTCTACATCAAAAAGATACTGGTAACTAGGGTCTTTTAGTTGCCGTTTAAGTTTACTTATTTGGGAACCTTTCAACCAGGCCTTAATATCTGCAAGCATTACAACAATCCATCAAGTGCAAAGTGGTGATTAATTCGCTTTTTAAAATCATCTACCACACCAAAACTTTGCTTAAGCAAGCCTTGTTGCATATGACTCAGTTCAGAAAGACGAATCTTATTATCAGGTATTTCACAACCATCCGCGAGCTGATGGAGCATAGATTCAAGCCTTAATGTATTTAAAAAGTTCAGGGTTTCACCGAGCTCAATACCAAACTCTTTTTCAAAAACGCCTGCATCCATAAGTGCTTTTATACGCCAATGAGTATTGGTTTTTGAAATACCTGCCTCCAATGCATAACAACGCACACCATGTACAATACTAAAAATGCCGCCTTTTTTAATATCAATCACTTCATGGCCCGCTTCAGAATCAACAACCAGGCCTCCTAAAAAACCTATTGGTGTTTTAAATCTTAAAACTGAGACTGCAAAAAGTCGCAAAAAGTTTGAATATCGCTCTTTTTCATTTTGCAAAGTTTCTTTAAGCTCAGAAAGCCACTCTTTTTGACCAAATACCGCTTCGGCATCAAACAAAATAGCTGCATGCATAAAGTTTTCTTCAGAAGGATTTGCAAACCACTGGGCTACTTTAAGCATAAAATCAGATTGACTCATACGCCAATCTGTATTGGAAAGCATTATATTTCCTGGACATGGAGGGAACCCCATCTGTTGCAAAGTTTCTATAAAACTTGAGGAAAACTGTTCTAATTCAATGAGCTCGTTATCCGTCAATTCATCAGAGTAAATAAGTGCATTATCTTGGTCTGTACGAATCACTTGTTCGGATCGACCTTCACTACCCATAACAAAAATACAAACCTTATTTGCTAAATGTGTTGGTAATAAAAACTCAACAAGCTTATAAATCATCTTACGGTGTAATTCGTTAACAAGCTTAGCAATATAATGAGTTTTAATTCCTTTACGATTAAGGTTACCAATTAACCCATCAATCTGCTCTCCAAGCACAACTAAATCCGTTACAGACTGTGCTTGCTCAACTTTCAACAAGACCAAACCTGACTGATTTGCAAACAAACTCATTAAATCTTTTTGATGCAAAAATCCCCTATATCCTTGATCTCCTCTTACAACTAGACGGTCAATTTGAAAGCGAGTCATCTTCAGCAATGCATTAAAAAGATAGTCAAATTCATGAACGGTTTGAACTGGTTTATTTGCTAATTTACCGAGTGTTAAAGAAGCTAGATTCGGCTCATTCTTTGCCAGAAGTTTTAATATATCTGTAGAAGTAACTATACCGATTTCAGAATCATCAAACTCAACTATACAAGCATCCGTTCGCTTCTCTACCATTAGTTTTGCGGCGTGATGCAAGGTAGATTCTTTACTTAAAGAAACATAAGACTGTAAAGGTGCTGAACAGACGGTATCCATCATCACCTCAGTTGAGGTAGCTGACTGAACAGCTTGATGAATACGGTTTAATTTTTCAACAATTGAAGAATTAAAGAAATGGGCAAAATCATGATTGGTTTCAAAGGCCTTTATAAAGAGCTTTGCAGGTAGCTTATAAGCAATAGCCTCCTCTTGCACTTCATAATGGGAAGTACGCTCGGCCTCAGACAAAATATCGGTATCACCAAAAAAACCACGCACACTATAGCGAGATGTAACCTCACCATCATCAATCTCTGCCACTTTTCCTTTAATTAAAATATAGAGAAAGCTCTTATCTAAAGCGTCTTTAAATTCAATCACCTTCTTGTGAGGTAAATAAACTACATTCATACTATCAGCAAGTTCATTTAATAATGCTTCTTCAAGATGATCAAACGGAGGGATTTGTGCAAGAAAATCTCGCTGCTGAGTAATTGCCATACTATTAATAACCATTCATTTTCATTACTACAATAATACTCTGAAAAAACGAGTATGTATAAGAAAACAGACCGTGAATATTTTGATAAACAATTATTCAAGGCAATAAAAAAGGGGCTAAAAGCCCCTTTTTTACAACACAAAATTAATTCTATTAATTTCCGTGTGCTTTCGCCATAAACTCTTCTGTATTACCACGGTCGCTAGTCATCATACTAACAACAACAGTCACAAGAATCGCTACCGGAACTGAGTAAAGCGCTGGGTTAACTAATACATCTAAACCTAACATCGTTTTTAGTCCAAAGAACTTAGAGAACGTGAATAGTAAAGAGAATACTAGACCTGCTGCCATACCCCATACAACTGCTTGGCTTGTTAAACCTTTCCACCAAACAGCTAATACTAGAACTGGAGCAAAAGTTGAAGCCGCAATACCAAAACACATACCTACAAGCATTGCTACGTTTTCTTCTTTCAGCCATACAGACATTGCAATTGCAACAACCGCTAGGAAGAATGCACCAATTTTAGCGAATCTAAGTTCTTGCTCATCAGTTGAGTTAGGATTAATAACACCTTTATAAAGATCGTGTGACAAAGAAGACGTTGCAGAGATTAATAGACCTGCTGAAGTACTTAACATAGCCGCCATCGCACCTGCCGCAATCACACCCATTAGGATCTGACCACCAAGCATGTCACCCAGCATAGGCATTGTCATGTTCTTCGCTTTACCAACTTCACCATTTGCAATCATTTTAATCAGCTCTGGATATAGAGCATACATTGCAATCAAACCAACAAAAAAGATAGCTGCGTAAAATACCGCTAGACCCCAGATAGTAATCTCTGCAGACTTACGAGCATCAGAAGCGTTTGATACTGTATAGAACTTGATTAAGATATGAGGTAAACCTAATACACCAAGGAACAAAGCAATAACAAGTGATGCTTGGTTAGCAAAGTCACGAAGACCAACACCTGGAGTTACTGCAGATGGAGCATCAGTCATAATTGCACGAACTGCATCAACTGCTGCACCTGGACTAGATGCTGCTGCCGCTGCCGCAACTGCTTCTGCATTAGTTGCTGCTAATTTCACAGGAACCATAGTTTCAGCCGCTGTAATTACACCACCTGGATTACCGCCGAATAAATGAATTACTCCGAAAACAAGTAGGAATAGCATCGCACCAAAAAGGATTGAACCCTGGATAGCTTGGTTATAAGACGTTCCTTTCATACCACCAATAATTACAAATAGTGCCATCAAAGAACCTGTAACCAATACTGTTGGAAGATAGTCCCAACCAAGAAGTAGCCCAAATAAGTAACCCGCTCCCACAATCTGCGGAACCAAATACATAACGCAAAGCACTAATGTTGAAACCATTGCAACTGTACGAATCTTTTTTGAATGTTCAGAGAAACGTGCATTTAGTACATCAGCCGCAGTAAATTTACCGACATTTTTTAGAGGGCTTGCAATAGTCAATAAAACAACAACCCATGCAGCAAAGAAACCAATGGCAAGCCACCAACCGTCAACACCCTGAAGTGCAACCGCACCAGCTACACCTAAGAAACTCGCAGCTGAAGCATAATCACCTAGCATAGCTAGACCATTTACACGAGGTGAAATACCTCCACCAGCAACGTAGAAGTTTGCTGTACTTCCAGTTGAAGCACGGTGGTAAAAACTAATCCAAATCGATAGACCTATACCAAGTCCAACGATAACTAGAGCAACAAGGTTTTCCATTATTCGTTCTCCTCAGCGTCCATCTTCTTTAAATACAAGCGAGTAATGACTACACCACTAATGATGACCAATAACCCACCCCAAATTGCTATTGGCATACCAGCCACAACTGTCGCAGCAAGATCTTTGAAAGAAGCACTCACCATGAGTGCAACACCAAAGTACAGTACTGTGAAAATGACCAACAATATGGCCGAATATTTAACTTTATTATTCACAAAGTTCCTCCTCATTTATAAAACTGAATTGTCTAATGACTATTCTTATTTTTATTTTTATTTAGTTAAAAACTAAATAGAGTCCTTTGTATGGGTCATAAAACATTGAAAAAATTGAGAAAATTTTACTGCTTGAGGTCAAAAAAACCGTTAACAGCCAGAGCTATTGACAAGTTTTAAAACGAAAAACAATAAAGTTTTAGCCTTTTTAAATTGTTTATGATCTCGTACAGAGTTCTCATACAGGCATTAAAAAAACAACCCACCTTGTTTAACACCCAAAACAAGGCAGACAATTCGGGTCACCCCAAAACTGGTTAATATTTACATATATTTAGAATTGATTAGATATGCTCAGATTATTTTTTCTTTTGAAACTGATCTAAGATACTAGGATCTTCTAGAGTAGAGGTGTCTTGAGTAATCTCCTCACCTTTAGCGATAGTTCTCAAAAGACGACGCATGATTTTACCTGAGCGTGTTTTTGGTAAGTTGGTACCAAAACGAATATCGTCAGGTTTAGCAATTGGACCAATTTCTTTAGCAACATGATCACGTAGCTCTGCAATTAAAGCATTGCGAGCGTCGCCTTTTGGAATATCAACATTTAGCACAACAAATGCCGCTACCGCTTCACCTTTAATATCATGAGGACGCCCAACTATTGCGGCTTCTGAGACTAATGGGTGAGAAACCAATGCAGACTCAATTTCCATAGTTCCTAAACGGTGGCCAGAAACGTTTAATACATCATCAACACGACCAAGGATCCAGAAGTAACCATCTTCATCATGATAAGCACTATCGCCAACAACATAATAAGGGACATCTTGAAGTGGGAAATAAGTACTCTTATAACGCTCTTCATCCCCCCAAACATTGCGAATCATTGAAGGCCATGGCTTTTTAATAACTAAAAGACCACCTTGGCCTTTACCAAGTTCATTACCTTCTTCATCAAGAATAGCTGCATCAATACCTGGTAATGGTTGAGTACATGAACCTGGTTTAAGAGGGGTAATTGGGAATGGAGCAATCATATGAGCACCGGTTTCAGTTTGCCACCAGGTATCAATAATTGGGCACTCACCACGACCAATAACATCGTGATACCACATCCACGCTTCAGGATTAATAGGTTCACCAACTGTTCCAAGTAAACGTAATTTACTTAAGTCATATTGGCTTGGTAAATCCGCACCGAACTTCATTAATGCACGAATAGCTGTAGGAGCGGTATAGAAAACGGTTACACCATGATCTTGGCAAACTTGCCAGAAACGTCCGGCATCAGGATATGTTGGAACACCTTCGAACATTACAATAGTGGCACCAACAGAAAGTGGCCCGTAAGCTACATAGGAGTGGCCTGTAATCCAGCCTACATCTGCGGTACACCAAAAGACATCGTTATCATTTAAGTCAAACATCCACTCATTGGTAAGATGTGCATTTAATAAGTAACCACCAGAACTATGTTGTACCCCTTTTGGCGTACCTGTTGAACCTGATGTATATAACAAAAACAGTGGGTGTTCAGCATTAACAGGAACAGGATCATGGTAATTGCTCATACCAGCTTCAGCTTCCATCCAGTCAATATCACGACCTTCTTTCATTGAAACTTCATCGTCAGTGCGACGATATACAATTACTTTCTTAACATGATCGCAGCCTTTTGCTAAAGCATCATCCACCGCACCTTTAAGAGGAATCGTTTTACCACCACGACGGCTACCATTAGTTGTAATAACAAGCTTTGCTTGTGCATTTTCAATACGATCACGTAAAGCTTCTGCTGAAAAGCCACCAAAAACCACAGAGTGAATAGCACCAATACGAGCACATGCCTGCATAGCGATAACCGCTTGAGGAATCATTGGCATATAGATAATGACACGATCACCCTTCTCAACACCTTGAGCGGTTAAAGTGTTAGCAAAACGACAAACTTGATCATGAAGTTCTTTATAGGAATAGCGTTCTACATCGCCTTGATCGCCTTCAAAAATAATCGCAGTTTTATCGCTTTTAGTGTCAAGGTGTCGATCAATGCAGTTGTATGAAACATTTAGTTCACCATCAGTGAACCACTTGTAATGAGGGGCATTAGATTCATCTAAGCCGATAGTAAAAGGTTTTGTCCAAGACAGCTTTTCTTTAGCTAAATCAGACCAAAAGCCAACATGATCTTCACTTGCCTTAGCACGCATTTCTGCCAATGTTTGTTCATTGATTGCAACGCTGTTTTTAATGGCGTCAGAAGGTTGAAATAAACGTGTTTCAGTTAGTATCGATTCAATATTAGACATGGCGTCTCCTACAATAATTATTCTCAAATGAGACAATTGCATGAAACGTTAGAAACAAAGGAAAGTTAAATTCTCAACCTTAGCGTATAGAGTCGAGACCTTTGTATTCATCAACGTCTTCGTGCTAAAGTCTCCTAATAATATATTAGGATACTCGGACCAGCTACTTAGGACTTGGAGAATCACTTCAATTTTTGTGCACTTTTTTGGGCGTGCGGAAGTTAATGTGCAAAGTGTACCACCGTAATTTTAAAATTAAAGGGGTTGCGCCACTTTTATAGATAGAAATAAAGCAATGCTGTACAAATTTTTCTTATAGCCAACTGGCTGTTATCGCTTATGCCTAAAACCAAAACCATAAGGAAATATTCTTTACAGCATCTAGAACAACTTAAACAATTCTTTTATTGCACCCAGAGATTAAAAAATAAACATGAGATGTTTCATTGCCTTAGCAATCGATACTGATGCAACAACACAGCTCGCTGCTAAAATACAACAACTAAAACTTCATCCCTGGTCAGAGGGGATTCGCTGGTTTTTACCACAAAACTTTCACATCACCTTACAATTTCTTGGCGGCCATTTAGAAAATAATAAAGTTCAAGAAATACAATCCTCAATGAACGATTGGGTAAATAAAGAAATTTCAGCATTCCAACTTCAACTAAATAAAATTGAACTTTTTCCTAATTCAGATTCAGCACACACCTTGATTGCGAGCGTTAAAAAAAATCAAGAACTACAAATTTTGGTAAATAATTTATGGATTGATACCCAAAAAATTGGTCTCAGAAAAGCAAATCAAGAATTCATACCTCACATTAGTCTAGGAAGAATCTACAAACAAACTGACTTAAGCAAAATAATTATCCCTCGAACGCTTGCAAGCTGTGAAAACATTTGGCTAAATGTCAACGCAGTTACCCTTTACCAAAGTGAACTAACTGCAACAGCACCAGTTTATACTAAAATTAAAAGCATTCAGCTACCACAATAAAGAAGTAGAGTCATGAACGTAAGCCAAGCCATTACCCAGAGACAATCAACCCGAGCTTTTACACCTCAACACGTTGATATTCAAACCATTAAATCCATCTTGGAGATTGCTAAACATGCTCCATCTGGCGTAAATATGCAGCCCTGGCAAGTGGTCGTTGTTCAGGGGCAACGTAAAGAAGAAATCTCGCAAAAAATGATTAAAGCGTTTAGAGCAAAAGAAACAGAAACGATGGACTATCATTATTACCCCACTACATGGATACAGCCTTATAAAAGCCGACGAGTTGAAACGGGTACAAAGCTTTATCAAGCCTTAAATATTCAGCGAGAAGATAAAGAAAAACGTCTTGCACAATGGGAAGCCAACTATCGTTCTTTTGATGCTCCAGTTATGTTGCTGTTCTTTATAGATGAAAGCTTAGAAACCGGTTCCTATTTAGATTACGGAATGTTTTTACAAAATATTATGCTATTAGCAGAAGAATATGGTCTTGCAACTTGCCCTCAAGGTGCATTAGCTGAATTCCCGAGTATTATTAAACAAGCGTTTAATATCGAAAAAACTAAAAAACTAATTGGTGGGATGGCTTTAGGCTATAAAGATGTAAACCACCCTGTAAACCAATACCGAACAGATAGAATTGAACTTGACGAATTTTGTACGTTTTATGAATAAAAACATTGAGTAAACAGATTAAATCAAGTTTAGTTAAGAAAGTCATATAGAGAGAGTTATATAGAGAGAGTTATATAGGGAATTAATAACACCTAGATTAAAGAAAAAATTTAGGTTTATAACTCTTTTTTAAACGCTATCTTTTTTAAACGCTATTTAGAACACCTAAGTAAATTGGCATACCAAGAAGCAAAATTTTTTGCATTCTCTTGCAAATAAGATTCAATTTCACTATCGCTAGAATCTTGCATTCCAAGTGCAAGTTTAACCAAAAATCTAAGCTGAATAATACTCTCTTTCGAAAGGTGAGATCCCAAAGTAATCTGAGATAATTTGGTTAAAATTAACGCATTTAACAAAATTTCCCATTGGTCTTCGGTTAATGAAAATGCATGACTATATTTGTCAGCCAATTTCTTTAGACGGAACTCAACTATAGAGTCAAGATTCTCTTTAACGTACAAATCTTGTGCTGCCGTTCTTAAAGACAACGGCAGCGAATTCATAAAATAGGTTTCAACTATTGCCGCCACTAAATTAATCCATTCGATATTTGAAATTGATAAAGCGTGCAAAGCCCAGTTACTTTTTCAAGCTGACGTCGTTCAATTTCTAGCTCTAAATATTTTTGATCTTGAGGGTCTGGAAACTCAAAATAGAACGCATTATGTTCACCCTTTTTTTGAACATTGGTTGCACAGCGTGCTAAGGTTGATTTTACGGTCATAATACGTCCAGAATCGCTTAAACAGATATAAGATTTTAAAGGTCTACCTGGTAAAAAACGTTTTTGATACAGAGCTGAAAAACCACCCGCACTAATTCTGACATCTTGCACTTTCCACGCCTGAGGGTTTTCTCGCAAATAATAATCCAGGTTCATTTCTTGAAAAACAGCACAAAAATTATCCACTAATTTATGCATGTAATTTATAGATTGGACCAAAGGGATTTTATGAAATGATGGTTGACTAAATTTTTGGGTCATTTCATCAATTTTAAAAGACTCAGTGATAGGTTCAAAGCAATGATAGCTTTTGGATGTTGACCTATGCAGTGTAACTAATAGTAACCGATAAAAATGAGTAAGTTTTTTTTCGACTTCTAAAAAATATTGGAAGGTTTTAGGAGCTGGCTCTTCTAGGGTTTTTATACGTCCAATCGATTTTAGATTGTTCATGATTTGCTGAGAAAAGCTTTCATCAAGCAATGGATTTTTACCCAATGATATTTGTTTTACAGCCTCCCCCAAGATTTCGGCTGAATCTATCACTTGCAAAAAAACAGGCTGCAAAATCTCTTTTTGCTCTTGAATATGATTTACCCAATGCAAAAGTTGCTGGTGATTTTGTCGAATTTTTTTATTAACACTATTTGGAAAATAGTCGATTCCTAAAGCAAAAATTTCTTTATCAACAATAGGTGCTGCCGATGTAATAAATATTTTTACAGGCATATCTATTCGACTAAATCGCCTTAATTCATTTTTATCAAACCAAAATGCCACTCATCAGCCTACTTATAAGTTATTCATTAATATTATTTTAGCAACACTAAGCAACTATTAAGAAATTATTAAGCAATAATTATGACAAAGTGCTTAATAAAATAATTAAACAACCACTTCTGGCTTCCAACCCTGTGCATTTAATGTCTCAATCAACTCATCATCAGGAAAATACTGATTTTCACCCATCGTTTTCATCTGAGCCGTTGCTAAGTCATTTGTATAATCAACCACCAATGGCAAGCCATTCTCAGTTTGATAAGCACTTAACAAACTTTTTAACTCAAAAATCTTATTGTTGTTAAGTGTAGTCTCTGTCGTATTTACATTAAGTTTTATAGCACGACACTTTTCTACTCGTGCTTCAGCCAAGCTCACTACTTGTTCAGCATCTAACTTAATGCCTCCATTAAAGGTGTCTTCACTTACTTCCCCCTGAACAATCACTACCATATCAGCTTTAATGGTGTCTTTAATGGCTTCGTAAACTGCTGGACGCATAACCACTTCTAACCTGGCCGTTTTATCATCTAAAGCCATAAAGCCCATTCTTGAACCATTTTTAGTAGTTTTATTTCTTAACTCTACAACTAAACCAGCTGCCGAGACTTTCTTCCATTTTTCTGGGCGTAAACTCGCTAATTTAGTTGGAATTAGGGTTGATAATTCTTTCTGATATAAATCAATTGGATGACCAGTAATATATAAACCTAACGTCTCTTTTTCACCGGCTAAACGGAGTTTTTGTGGCATTTCAGGTACATCTAATAATTTAGATTCGCCCGATTCAGCAACAGAAAGCATATCCCCAAATAAATCGTTTTGACCTACTTCATCATTTTTATGCTGTTGTTCCGCTTGCTTTAACGCCATTGGAATACTTTGTAACATAGCGTTGCGGTTATCGTGTAACTCATCAAACGCCCCCGAGCGTACCAAGGCTTCTAACACTCGTTTATTGGCTTTTTTACCAGCACGCAAACAAAAATCAAACAGATCAGTATAAGCACCATTGGCTTCACGCTCTTCAATTGCACCTTCAAGAGCCGCCCCACCTACGCCTTTTATACCACCTAAACCATAATTGACCGTGCGTTCACCATAGGGTTTAAAATGAATTTGCCCAGTATTAATATTTGGCTGCAATACGCTTAAGCCCATTGCATAGCACTCATTTACCATATGTACCACTTTTTCAGTGTTATCCATATCAGATGAAATCTGAGCAGCCATAAATTCTGCTGGGAAATGCGTTTTTAGCCAAGCGGATTGATATGAAACCAAAGCATAAGCAGCAGAGTGAGATTTGTTAAAACCGTAACCGGCAAATTTTTCAACCAAGTCAAAGATTTTCATGGCTAGTTCGCCATCCACACCAATACTAATGGCTCCATCTTTGAAAACCGAACGTTGCTTAGCCATCTCTTCAGGTTTTTTCTTACCCATGGCACGACGTAACATGTCGGCACCACCAAGTGTATAACCAGCAAGAATCTGAGCTATTTGCATAACCTGTTCTTGGTACAAAATAACACCGTAGGTTGGAGACAACGTCTCTTTTAATGACTCATGTTGCCATTGTGCATCTGGGTATGAAACTTTTTCTCGGCCATGTTTACGGGCAATAAAGTTATCAACCATTCCCGATTCAAGTGGCCCCGGTCTAAACAGAGCTACCAAGGCGATAATATCTTCAAAACAGTCAGGTCTTAGCTTAACAATTAAGCTTTGCATTCCACTTGATTCAAGCTGAAACACCCCGGTTGTTTTACCCGTTTGAATCAAATCAAAGGTTGGCTTATCGTCTAATGGAATACGAGCAATATCCACAAACCCTTCATCGCCAGGTTTTTTATTACCATTTATAGACTGCAATGCCCAATCAATAATGGTTAAGGTACGTAAGCCCAAGAAGTCAAACTTTACCAGGCCGGCATATTCAACATCATTTTTATCTAACTGGGTAACCACACTTGAACCATCTGGTTCGCATAATATTGGGCAAAAGTGGTCAAGAGGCTTAGGACCAATAACAACACCACCCGCATGTTTACCCGTGTTACGAACAGTACCTTCTAGCTTTAATGCAAGTTCGAGTAGTTGACGTGCGTCTTCATCGTTATCGTACTTATTTTGTAGCTCTTCTTCTTTCTCAAGAGCCTCTGCCAACTTAATACCTAACTCATTTGGAATCAGCTTTGCAATCCCATCAACAACGCCGTAACCAAGTCCTAATACACGCCCAACATCTCGCACTACCGCTTTAGCGGCCATGGTTCCATAAGTCACGATTTGCGACACATGGTCACGACCATAGTGACGAGATACGTAGTCGATTACCTCATCGCGGCGATCCATACAGAAATCAACGTCAAAATCGGGCATGGAGACACGTTCAGGGTTTAAGAAACGTTCAAAAAGTAAATCATATTGAATAGGATCTAAATCGGTAATTTTTAGAGCATAAGCCACTAATGAACCTGCACCAGAACCACGTCCAGGACCAACGGGTATTTGATGATTTTTACCCCATTGAATGAAGTCGGCAACAATCAAAAAGTACCCAGGGAATCCCATTTGTAAAATAATATCTAGCTCAAACTTAATTCGGGCATAGTACTCTTCATGTTTTCTGGCAAACTCTTCTTTTGATAAGTGACCAAACAAAAATTCCAAACGTTCATCCAAACCTTTATGACTCTCTTCAATAAAGAATTCGTCGATTGTCATACCCTCTGGAACTGGGAAGTCTGGTAAAAAATAGGTTCCAAGAGTTAGGTCTAAATTACATCGTTTTGCAACTTCTACCGTATTCTCAATGGCTTCAGGAATATCAGAAAACAGCTCAACCATCTCTTCAGTGGTTTTAAAATATTGTTCTTCTGAATAACGTTTTGGTCGATTTTGATCTTCTAAGATATAGCCATCATGAATACAGGTTCTTACTTCATGTGCTTCAAAGTCTTCTGGCTTGGCAAAACGCACATCGTTTGTGGCTACAACAGGAACTTCATATCTAATTGCCACATCAATTGCTTTGGCAATATAGTTTTCTTCGTTTTCTCTTTTGGTTCTCACCAATTCAATATAAAAACGATCTGCAAAATGGGTTAACCACCACTTCATTCTATTGGCGACGAGATTTGGCTTCTCCGCCAATAAAGCAACACCAATATCGCCCTCTCTTGCTCCAGAAAGTACAATTAAACCATCATTAAATTCTGCCAACCACTCACGTTTAATCAAGGCTTCCATGTGGTTGTTATAAAGCTTTTGGTTGTGTAAATAACTTTGAGAAATTAAATGAGAAAGATTTAAGTAACCCTGTGGATTTTGACAAAGCAGCACCGCTTTAAATACTTCACCATTGTCATCTTCAATAAAGATATCCGCACCAATAATAGGCTTAATCCCCGCCCCCATTGCGGCACCATAATATTTAACCAGTGCAAATAAATTACTCTTATCGGTTAATGCCATGGCTGGCTGTTCGCAACCTTTAATAAGAGAAATCAGGGGTTTTATTCCAAGCGTACTATCTACAACAGAGTACTCAGAGTGAACATGTAGGTGAACAAATTGGTTCATAAAAGAGGGTCAACTTTGCTTTTTATTTTTATTTTTGAACGATTTACCAGGCCTGGTAAAAACTTAAAGAAGTACATTTAGCATATCTAAATACTTTGTAACAACAATACAAATGCTAGGCAAGCATGATATGTAACCATGCAAAGTAGCTACCTAAAATTTTTTCTAATTTAAGCAGTTCAAAATAGGTTGTGTTTTTAATTGTGATATTCTATCGCATATTACAAATATATCGGCGATTAGTTGCCGCAAATAATCACTATTAAGTTAAAAACATTCATATGACAACCCCGCAAAACGCTGTACCCTTTTGGCTTGATACTCAACCGGTATTTTTTCCACCAAGCCACTTAGCCATGACCGAGCCTGACGGTTTGTTAGCAGTGGGTGGAGACTTAACCCCAGAATGGTTATTGATGGCTTACAGCAAAGGGATATTTCCGTGGTTTAATCCAGGCGAACCTATTCTTTGGTGGTCACCCAATCCAAGAAGCGTGCTGTTTATTGATGAATTTAAAATCAGTAAAAGTTTACGAAAAACCATAAAAAAACATCTAAAGTCTAACCTCTTAAAGGTCACCTTTGACCAAAACTTTAGTGATGTAATGCAAGCGTGTTCAGAGGTTCCTAGAGAAGGTCAAAATGGCACCTGGATTACAGATGACATGCTTAAGGCTTACACCTCTTTACATAATGCAGGTCATGCTCATTCAGTTGAGGTTTGGTTTGATAATGAATTGGTTGGGGGTCTTTATGGCGTAAGCATTGGCAAGATGTTTTATGGCGAATCCATGTTTAGCAAAATGACAGACTCTTCAAAAATTGCTTTAACAGCTCTGGCAATGCAACTTAAACAATGGGGTTTTAAGGTGATTGACACTCAAGTTGAAACCCCTCACCTAAATAGTTTGGGGGCTCAATTAATATCTAGAGAGAGCTTTGAAGCTCTAATAAACGAACTCACTCAACAAGCTTTTGCACCTGGAAAATGGACCTTATCTGAAAACTGGCCCGATTTAATTGTTAACTCTTAATGTAAACATCACTCTCATATTAATTATTCTTAATAAATCATCATTTCATAAATAATCATTAAATAAATCATCAAGCCTATTAGGATTTCTTCTTTTCTTGTTTCTGTCGCACAATGTAGAATGAATCTATAGCCTTACTAAGTACGTCTCATTTCACAAACTTTTAGAAACATACGTTTTTAGTAACATGCACTTTTAAGTAATAAGAGGTCTTGATGTATAACCACCCAAGTAATCGACCCCGCTTTTTAAGTTTAACTGCGTTTAAGTTTCCGTTAAATGCCAAACTCTCAGCTTTGCACCGCATAACGGGGCTTATGTTGATTGTCAGCTTACTTGGCTATTTGGCCTTATTTCATTTAATCCTATTTCATCCAAACGTCACAATGACAAGTGTCTTTAGCCACTGTATACATAAAATACTGTTTGTATTTTTCTGGTCATCGATAACTTTTCACTGGTTAACCGGTTTACGCCACATATTGGCACAACATTTCACCCACCCCAGTTCCTACAAAAGAATTAATGGTTTTGTTGTTAGCTATATCATCATAGCTGTATGGTTGCTAATTACTTTATGGATTTTTTACCAGGCCTGGTCAAGAAGTTATCTATGAAAACACTAACTGTATTTGGATTAAAACTCACTGGTGTCACAGCTCATAAATGGCAAACCTACAGTGCACTATATCTACTGTTTTTTTTCCCTTACTTTGCATTGAAAATCTCGAATATAACCATTGTTCACTCCACCCAAATAAGTGATGTACTAAATACACTTTTTACTCCAATCTTTACCTTTAGCAGTTTGATTGCATGCATGTTTATCTTAATACACGCCTGGGTTGGTTTAAGAGACATCATGATTGATTATTTACCACAAAATACAGTACAAATTTGGCTACAACTTTATGCCCTGTTTTTACTACTGATTGCGGCGGATTTACTGTTTTTAATAATCCATTTTTTATAAATCATTCTTTATAGATCACTTTTAAAGACTTCTAAAAACTGATACCACAACTAGTTAACAAGTAAGTAAATAACTAAATTAACAACTAGGTTATAGCAACCAATAGTTAAAAGAGCACTAAGATAATGACCAAATGTAAAGATAACGGTAAAGATAACGACCAACTTAATCAGCTACCAAGCCAAACATTTGATGCGGTAATTATCGGTGCTGGCGGAGCTGGTTTACGTGCCGCTTTACAACTGACAAATGAGATGAAATCCACAATTAAAATAGCCGTGGTCTCTAAGGTGTTTCCTACTCGCTCACATACAGTAGCTGCCCAAGGTGGAATTAATGCCGCCTTAGGTAACGTAACACCTGACAACTGGCAATGGCACATGTATGACACGATTAAAGGCAGCGACTATTTAGGTGATCAAGACGCTATTGAATTTATGTGTAAAGAAGCGGCAGAAATTGTTAGAGAGCTTGAACATTATGGAGTGCCCTTCTCTAGGCTAGAAAACGGCAAAATTTATCAACGTGCTTTTGGTGGGCAAAGTCAAAACTTTGGAGAAGACCAGGCCTATAGAACATGTGCTGCCGCTGACCGCACAGGTCATGCTATTTTGCATTCACTTTATCAACAAAATATTCGCCAAGGTACCATCATATTTGAAGAGCATTATGCGATTGACTTGATTAAAGACATCCAAGGCGATATTTGTGGCGTTGTGATTATGAATATTCACAATGGTGAATATCAAATACTTAACAGTCAACACATCATCCTTGCAACCGGAGGTGCTGGGCAAATCTTTAGAACCAATACCAATGCGAGCATTAATACCGGCGATGGCTTAGGCATGGTTTTACGTGCTGGTTATCCTTTGCAGGACATGGAGTTTTGGCAGTTTCATCCAACTGGTGTTGCCGGTAAAGGCATGTTAATTTCAGAAGCGGCTCGTGGTGAAGGTGGCGTGCTAAGAAACGCGAATGGTGAAGCCTTTATGGGTAAATACGCACCACATGTTAAAGACCTCGCCTCTCGCGATGTGGTTTCTAGAGCCATTGCTATTGAAGTCAATGAAGGCCGTGGCTGTGGTCCAAATAAAGATTATGTATTACTTGACCTAACACATCTAGATGAACAAACAATCAAAGAGCGTTTACCTGGAATTAGGGATATTAGCCTAACCTTTATGGGCATTGATCCGATTGAAAAAGCCGTGCCCATTTTTCCCACCTGCCATTATATGATGGGAGGCATTCCAACCAACCTAAAGGGTCAAGTTATTAGCCAAGATAAAGAAGGTAACGCTGTAATTATTAATGGCTTATACGCCATTGGTGAATGTGCTTGTGTATCAGTTCACGGAGCTAACCGTTTAGGTGGTAATTCTTTGCTAGACATTATTGTATTTGGTCGTAAAGCAGCACGAACCGTTTTAGAACAAATACAGCAAACGAACTCAACTAAAGAGATGGATATTCACTCTTTAGAAAGCATACTAAAACGCATTAATAGATGGACAACACCGAGCAATCCAATACCTACCTCAAAAACCAACCATGACAGCGTAAGTTTAATAAAACAAGATTTGCAAAAAATCATGGAGCAAGGATGCAGTGTTTTTAGAGATGAGAGCACAATGCAACAAGCATTAGACAAACTCCCTGCTATTGAAGCCCGTTTAAAAACAGTGAACTTAACAGATGCCAGTGATATTTTTAATCTAGAAAGACTTTCTGCTTTTGAACTTGAGAACTTGATTGATATCGCTTATGCAACCGTAGTATCAGCATTAGCTCGTAAAGAGAGTCGAGGTGCACATTCTCGTATTGATTATCAACAACGAGATGACCAGGCCTGGTTAAAACACAGCTTGTATTTTAAACAAGCTCATAGATTAAGTTATAAACCAGTCAATTTTTCACCCAAAACTCACGCCCCTTTTGAACCAAAAGAACGTGTGTATTGAATATTGATAAAAAGGATGGTTATGCAACTGATTATTAGCCGCTTTAATCCAGAAAACGACACTACCCCTTACGATCAAACCTATCACATTGACGATGAGTTAATTGCCGACGATATGATGTTACTAGGTTTATTGCAGTTGGTTCGCGAACAAGACCCAACGTTGGGTTTTCGCTCCTCATGCCAAGAAGGCGTTTGTGGTTCCGATGGGATGAACGTAAATGGAAAAAACCATTTAAGCTGCATAACACGTGTATCAGAGTTATCACAACCGATTGTCATTAAACCTTTACCAGGCCTGCCAATTATTAAAGATTTAATCATTGATATGGCGTTATTTTATAGCCAATACAAAATAGTAGAACCCTATTTACAAACCAGTGATTTAGACCCAAATCATGAACATTTACAATCTCCAGAACAAAGAGCACAGCTTGATGGCAGTTATGAGTGCATTTTATGCGGTTGCTGCTCAACCGCTTGCCCCTCTTTTTGGTGGAACCCAAATCAATTTGCAGGCCCAGCGGCCCTATTAGCCGCCCAACGTTTTGTGGTCGATTCTAGAGACATTAAACATATTGATCGCATTACACAACTAGATAACCCAAACACGGTGTTTCGCTGTAGGCATATTCAAAACTGTACTGACGCCTGTCCAAAAGGTCTTAACCCAAGTAGAGCGATTCAAGAATTAAAATCCATTATGGTTAAAGAGTTATAACTTGATTACAAGCCAAATGGTTTGCAAAAGATTACAAAAAATTTTTAAAAAGTTTTTAAAAAACTCTAAAAAAGAAAATAGGCTAAAAAAAGTGAATAATAAGAATCAAGCAAAAACTGGCCACATTGTTAGAGATTCAAGCCATGAATGGTCTTTTGAGGTATGGAAAAAACAAGCATTATTCCTTTGTAAAAGAGGAAATTTAGAAACAGAATTACTCTTAAAAAACTATATTAATTCTATAAAAATCTCATTACCTATTGATAATAATAACAAAAATATAAAACAAAAAACTCAACTCATTGATCAACTGTTTTTAGAATCAGAACAAAACCTATTCCATTGGCTACTCAATAGCCAACCTAGTTCAACCAACCCGGTTTTAGACGTACCAGAGCACTATCTTCAATTAATTACCGAAATAAGAGATAATTATTTGAAATAAAACAAATAAATTTGTTATAATCCGCGCACAATTTTTTATAGAAAGGGTTTAAACAAGCATATGGCAAAACAAGACGTAATTGAATTCGACGGTGTCGTTCTAGAAACTTTACCGAACACAATGTTTAAGGTAGAACTAGAAAATGGTCACCAAATTTTGGCACACATCTCTGGACGTATGCGTAAAAACTATATCCGAATTCTTGCTGGTGACGCTGTAAAAGTTGAGCTGACTCCTTACGACCTAACCAAAGGACGTATCACTTACCGTGGTAAATAAACCCGGTAAGTTGAGAAATTAAAAACCTTTCTAAATAAAAAACCCTTAGTAACATCTGCTACTAAGGGTTTTTTATTATCTATACTTTATGTTCTGAACTTTTATTAACTAGATTTTATTATTATTGCTTTTACCAGGCGCGCCTGCCTGCGGGGATGCAGTAAAAGTAAAAAACATAATCAACTTAATAAGTTACTTGATCAACACTTAAACTTATCTAACTTAATCTCATACTTTCTTAAATTATATTTTTTCAAAAGTAAGCACGTCATCTTTGCAGTCAATAAACACTTCACCACCATGCTGTAAATCACCAAACAGTAATTTTTCAGCCAATGGTTGTTTGACCTTTTCTTGAATCAAACGCTCCATTGGGCGAGCTCCCATCAATGGATCATAACCATTTTTGGCTAACCAATGACGAGCTGCATCGCTTAACTTAACCGTCACTTTTTTATCGGCTAAAGCGTTTTCTAAACCATAGATAAACTTATTCACTACCGATTCCATAGATTCTTCAGATAAACGATTAAACTGAATAACGGCATCTAAACGGTTACGGAATTCTGGAGTAAAGACTTTTTTAAGTTCTGCATCAAAGTCCATAGTATGGTCTTGCACAGTAAAGCCCATGCTGGCACGAGCCATCTGCTCCGCACCCACATTAGAGGTCATAATCAAAGTAACGTTTCTAAAGTCAGCTTTACGGCCGTTATTGTCGGTTAAAGTTCCGTGGTCCATCACTTGCAGTAACAAGTTAAAGACATCTGGATGTGCCTTTTCTATTTCATCTAATAAAACGACGGCATGAGGGTTTTTAGCGACCGCTTCCGTTAATAAACCACCTTGGTCATAACCAACATAACCAGGAGGAGCCCCAATTAAACGAGACACCGTGTGGCGTTCCATATACTCAGACATATCAAAACGTAACATCTCAACACCCATGTGGTTAGCTAACTGTTGACTCAGCTCTGTTTTACCCACACCAGTTGGCCCTGCAAATAAAAATGAGGCGGTTGGTTTATTAGGGTTATTTAATCCAGAACGAGCTAAATGAATAGCCGCAGTCACTTTCTCTACCGCATGGTTTTGACCAAATACGACACGCTTTAAATCAGCCTCTAAATCAAACAGTTTGTCTTTCTCTTTTTGAGTAATCTGCGACACAGGAATACGTGCAATACTGGCAACAACCTGTTGAATTTCATGAACACCAATCTGTTTTTTACGCTTACTTACCACGCTTAAAACTTGTTTTGCACCCGCTTCATCAATAACATCAATCGCTTTGTCTGGTAACTGTCTATCAGTGATATATCGTGCCGATAATGCCACCGCTTCTTTTAAGGCTGGTAATGTGTATTTGATATTGTGATGTTCTTCGTATTTTGACTTTAAGCCTTTTAAAATCTCAAAAGCTTCTTGCTGACTAGGCTCTTTTACATCCACTTTTTGGAAGCGACGAGCTAAGGCACGATCTTTTTCAAAGACACCACGATACTCTTCATAGGTCGTTGCACCCAAGCAACGTAACCTACCTGATGATAATGATGGTTTCATTAGATTAGAAGCATCCATTGCCCCACCTTGCACAGCACCAGCCCCAATTACCGTATGAATTTCATCAATAAATAAAATAGCGTGCGGTAGCTCTTCTAACGCTTTAAGTAACGCTTTAAAGCGTTTTTCAAAATCACCACGGTAACGCGTACCTGCTAATAAAGCCCCCATATCTAAGCTGTAAACCACTGCATCAGCTAAACTCTCAGGCACTTTGTTATGAACAATTTGATACGCTAAACCTTCTGCTACGGCGGTTTTTCCAACCCCTGGCTCACCCACTAATAGCGGATTATTTTTACGGCGACGACTTAATACCTCAAGCGTACGATTAAGCTCCCATTCTCGGCCAATAATCGGGTCGATCTTACCTAGATTTACTTCTTCATTTAAATTGGTAGCGTAGCTTTCTAAAGGTGATTTTTTAGCTTCACCACCAGATTGCATTTGTTCTTCATCACCATCATTATTGGTAGCAGGCAAATAATCTTCACTCTCTGCGGCCGTCACCCCATGCGATAAAAAGCTTAAAACATCAACACGCTCTACACCGTTACTTTCAAGTAAAAACACCGCTTGCGAATCTTGTTCTGCGTAAAGTGATGCTAAAACATGCACCGCGGTGACTTCTGGGTAGCCATTAGATTGCACCAAGTAAATAGCACGCTCAATCACTCGCTGGAAACTCATAGTAGGCTGCAATTCATCAGGTTTGCGGCTTACCATTTCAGATTCTAGAAAACGCTCTAAGCCCTCTTCAATAGCAACCACATCGGCACCACAGGCGTTTACCACCTCTTGCACCGCTGGTACACCTAATAATTCAAGCAATAGGTGCTCAAGCGTTACAAATTCATGTTCATACTCATGTGCCACGCTAAATGCGTTGCTAAGGGTCATTTGCAATTCTTTACTTAACATTCTTAGGCAACCTCTAATTGACACATTAATGGGTGTTTATTTTGACGAGAATAACTATTTACCTGCTGCACTTTCATTTCAGCAATTTCACGGCTAAAAACGCCGCATACACCTTTACCATCATGATGAACTGCCAACATCACTGCATTGGCTTTAAGCTCATCCATACCAAAAAAGCGTTGTAAAACCTCTACCACAAACTCCATTGGCGTGTAATCATCATTTAACAACACCACCTGGTATTTTTTTGGCGGTTTCACTTTAGGTTTAGCGGTTTCTAGTAATAAATTACCATCATCATATTCAGGTGAATAAGGCATCTGTTCTCATTAATTCCGTACTATCTATGGTTAAGTACCACCATAGATTTGATTAAATTGTTTGTTTATAACTATTCTACATCAAAGCAAAAACAGTTCCGTAAAAGCTTATTATTAGTTTCCACTTTTACTCAATCTTTTATAAATGCTTCCTAAGAGTGAAAATGAATTAATAATCTTTTATAAAAAATGCAATGACAAAACTTAACATAGCTTATTGTCAATGGATGTTTATATTCAATATGGGATAAGCCCTATTTTTCAAGTAAGTCATAAAATAAAAAACTAACAAATAACCTGAAACCAACAGATATTAATAACTTCTAGCAACATTAGATAAATCCATTGATTATTTCTAGCAAAAATTTAAACCACTCATCTTAAAGGGTTTTAATGACTTTTACGCCCATTTAATGCATAATACGCCCCTTAAATTTAACACACCTTACAAAGGATGATTCTTATGAGCGTAGAGCAAGCTTTAATGAGCCGTAGCGGCAACAAATGTGAACTATGTGGTTCAGAACACGATTTATCTGTTTTTGAAGTAGCTCCAAGTGACGGCTCAGAAGAACAATCTGTATTGGTTTGTGGCACATGCAAATCACAAATAGAAAACCCAGAAACAATGGATGCAAATCACTGGCGTTGTTTAAATGACAGCATGTGGTCACCAACACCTGCAGTGCAAGTACTTTCTTATAGAATGTTACACGCTTTACGTGCAGAAGGTTGGCCGCAAGATCTTTTAGACATGATGTACCTAGACGATGATATGAAAGCCTGGGCTGATGCTGGTCTAGCAGATGAAGATGACGACACAACACCTACTAAAGACAGCAACGGCACAATTTTAAATGAAGGTGATGACGTTACGCTGATTAAAGACTTAGATGTTAAAGGTGCTAACTTTACTGCTAAGCGCGGAACGCTTGTTAAAAACATTCATTTAACAGATAACCCTTTACACATTGAAGGCAAAGTAAACGGTACACAAATTGTATTGGTTTCTGCCTTCTTGAAAAAAGCATAATTCACTTTTAACGATAAAACTCATTCAATTGGGTCTTGTTAAAATATAAAAGCCGTATTAATTCAGATTTTCTAAATTAATACGGCTTTTTTGTTTGGGAATTCAATCTTCTTTGCTACTCGAAGAAGCTTGAGCACTTTGAGAATTTGGAGAATTATCAGATTCAATATTTGACTCATTCACTGCCTCGCGATCCGCTTTTGCAATATATGGTTCTTTATTTTTTGGGAATCTTTTTGCTTTAGCTTGTTTTAACTTCTTCTCAAATTTTTGCCTGATTTTCTTCTGTCGATTCATAATTTTGTCCTAATTCATCACTTATTTCATGTTTTTCAATACAATTAAGAGCGATTTTAGAGCAAAACCTCCTCAATAATGGTGGAATTGTGTAAAATTTACCGCACAAATTTTTAAATGCATTTTTTAATGGAGCAAAAGTAATGGGAAGAGCCTTTCAAAACCGCAAAGAATCCATGGCAAAAACCTCGGATCAAAAAGCCAAGGTATATAGTAAATACAGCCGTGAGATCTATGTTTGTGCCAAATCTGGTGGCGTTGAAACGGAAGGTAACCTTGCTTTACAAGGTTTGATTGATAGAGCAAAGAAAGACCAAGTTCCTGCACACGTTATTGAAAAAGCCATTGAAAAAGCCAAAGGTGGTGGCGGTGAAGATTTCTCACCTGCACGTTATGAAGGTTACGGCCCTGGCAATACCATGGTAATTATAGAGTGTTTAACTGATAACCCTAACCGTACATTTGGTGATGTGCGTCACTGCTTTACAAAAACCAACTGCAAAATTGGTACTCAAGGCAGCGTGGCCCACATGTTTGACCACTCAGCCATTTTAGTTTTTGCAGGTGACGATGAAGAAGCGGCATTAGAAGCTCTAATGATGGCCGATGTTGATGTAACTGATATTGAAGCAGAAGACGGAAAGATTACCGTATTTGCCCCTCACACAGAATATGCAAAAGCTAAAAATGCCTTAAAAGATGCATTTGAAGGTATTGAGTTTGAGGTTGATGAAATTCAGTTTATTCCTCAAATGACCAAAACGATTGAGGGTGAAGATCTAGAGATGTTTGAAAAGTTTATCAACTTGCTTGAAGATTTAGATGACGTCCAAAAAGTCTATTACGACGCCGAATTCTAAAAACAGTTTCTAAAGAATTAAATTCTTAAATGATCGCATATCAAATAAAATCGATCATTTAAGAAAATGTATTCAAAAGAATCATGTCAAAACAATACTAAATCCATTATTATCTATACGTGTTTATCAAATTAACTCTAGTTAAATTACGTAATTAAGTTACAATTTATAAAAAAGTAAGTTAAAACAAAACATGTATAAATCAAGCCACAACATAGGTCAAAACTTAATTCGAGAACTCGAATCCATTCTTAATGACATTCATCGTTATTCTGACATGGTGAATCAACATGTAATCACTTCATCAACAGATATAAATGGCATTATTACAAATGCTAGTGAAGCATTTTGTAAAAGTCTAGGCTATTCAGATTTTGAGCTTATCGGTAAACACTTTTCCTATATTAAACACCCTAATACACCAGCTTCAATTTTTTCAGCCATCTGGAAAACCATTGAATTAGGCAAATCTTGGAAAGGTGAGATTCAAATATCAAAGAAAAACAATGAAGCCTATTGGGTAGATATGAATATAGACCCAATAAAAAATAGTACTGGGCAAATAACTGGCTATCTATTTATAAAACATGATATTACTGACCACAAAAGAATTGAAAGCCTAACCATTACCGATGAGTTAACCGGGGCTTATAACCGACGTTTTTATAACCAATCATTGCCTAAAGAAATTGATCGTGCCAGACGTGAAAGTCATTTTTTATGTTTAATGATGATGGACGTAGATAACTTCAAAAAATACAACGATACCTATGGGCATCAAGCCGGTGATGAAGTACTAAAAGAGATTGTTACTTCCGCTCAAGCATGTTTTCAGCGTGCTGGTGACTTTGTATTTAGACTGGGAGGTGAAGAATTTGCGGTATTATTTAGCGTAGATGAATCCCAAAAAGCACGTTTAATTGCGGAACGTTGCCGTAGAGTAATACAAGAAAAAAGTATAGAACACTCTGGTAACGATCCATATTTTGCAATTACTGTGTCAGTTGGAATTATGATCTTAGACCCCAAAAACACCTACATTACCGAAGAAATTTATAAATATGCTGACGAGGCTTTATACGCTGCCAAACGTAATGGACGAAATTGCGTGGTGGTTCACGAAACCGATAACGATATAGAGTTTTTTTAAAGCTATATTTTTAATTTTATTTACACATCAAGTTCTCATATCTAAACATAGATAATCGCGAACTATTTACTGCTCCAAAAACGTATTACAAACCAATTCGCAATCACCCTTATCTGTTGTCACATAAGCTGATTCTCCAGAAATAGTTACCGACATTTCGGTAGTTCTATCTACCAGGCCTGCTAATTTTTGAATTTGTTTATTATCGAAATAATAAAAACTTGCTTTTAACTTACTAAATTTAGCCTCGCCCTGCTTCCACCAAACTTCGGCCTTACTATTAAAGCTATACACTTTAACCTCACGTGCTAACGTTGTGGCTTTTTTCACTCTATCAAATGCTGGCTCACCAATATCTATCCATAACATGAGTTGGTCATCTAATGTTCTTACCCAAATATCTGGATCTTCAATTGAGCTTAGACCTTTGGTGAAATCTAAAAACTCTTGGTAATTCCAGCAATATGCCATCACTCTTGCCATCATCCGTTCCACATTTTCAGATGGATGCATAGCAACCGTTAAGGCCATAGAATCATATAGATCACGGTTCATATCAGAAAGTGAAATTCGGAATTTATAAATAGTTGGTTTTAATGCCACAGAAATTTGCCTTTTAATAAGCTTAATGAGTAAAGAATGAATAAAGATTGGCTGCGTAGTTTAGCAGAGAAATACCTTAATACTATTTTTAGGTTGCATAAGTCACTATGGATGTAGAGAATAGAGTAAACTCGAAACACGCGTATTTGTTTCTAACTCCTACCCCGTTCAACGACGAACGCACAACCAAAATTGCCTTATATTATTAAAATAAATATCACTAAGAGAAATCATTATGTCATTAATTGATCAACTTGCTATTGTCCTACATACCGTCAGTGCTGTACTTTGGGTAGGAGGTATTTTTTTAGCTTATCGTGTTTTAAGACCCGCAGCGATGACCCTTGAACCACCTGTACGTTTAAACTTGTGGGTTAACGTATTCAGTCGTTTTTTCCCATGGGTTTGGCTATTTATTGTTTTATTAGTCGTAACAGGCTATTGGGACTGGTACGCACGTTTTGGTGATTTAGAAGTGACTCCACTTTATATTCATGCCATGCACATAGTTGGTTGGGTCATGATTATTTTATTTGCCTGGCTCTATTTTGTACCTTTTGCCAAATTTAAAACGTTAGTTAGCCAACAATCTTACCCCGATGCAGGTGCAATAATGAATAACCAAATGCGACCTGTTATTGCAATTAACTTAACATTAGGGGTTGTTGAAGCAATTATTGGTACATCGGGTCCTTTTTGGGGAGGGTAAATTTCTATTAAAAAACCTTTGTTAAAAAGCCTTTATTAAGAAGCCTTTGTTAAAAACCCTCTGTTACGAACCCTATTTTAAAAATCTAATGTTGAGAACCTGGTTTTGAAACTTTCTAAACACCCGTAAAAAGTTAATTTCAGGTACTCAACCATTTCAGAAATAGAACCTTTAAAAACAACCGAATGGTTGTTTTTTTGCATTTGATAGTCGTACATTGGGTCTTCGTATTCAACCAAAAGAGATTTTATCCAGACCTGGTATTTTTCTGTTGAGTTTTGATTTAACTGAGCTTGTATAGCAAAATCAAATTGGCTCATTACTCTCTGATAACGCTCTCACCCCCAGCTGATTTTTAAACATTCATATAACTCTTCATACAAATCTATTTTGAAATAAAACCATATTGTTAACTTTTTGTGAGGACTTTTAAGTCTCGTATTTTCATAATGAGCCTGAAACTCAAATAAGGAGCCATTATGAACACTCAATTTTTTAAATATAAATATATAAACCTAATCAAAAGTACCATTTTAATTACAGCCTTTAGTTCTTTTTCTGCCTTTGCTGGCGATATGCCAAAACCTACCGCTAATGGAATTGAATTTCCTGCCGGTTATCAAGATTGGTCTATTGTTTCTGTGACACATCGAGAAGACAATAAATCAATTCGTACTGTAATTGGCAATCCTGCGGCTATCCAAGCAATAAAAGAAGGTAAAACAAATCCTTGGCCTAATGGTGCTGTTTTAGGTAAATTGGTTTGGAAAGACGCGATAGATGAACATTGGAAAACAGCAACTATCCCTGGTAAATTTATTCATGCTGAATTTATGTTTAAAGATACCGATAAGTGGGCACAAACTGGTGGCTGGGGCTGGGCACGATGGGTTGGATTAGAACAAACACCTTTTGGCAACACGGCAAAAGCAGCACAAGATTCGTGTATTGCCTGTCATACACCTGTTAAAAATCAAGACTGGGTTTTTCATAAACCAGCGATAATGCCGGCTCGTGTAGAAATAAAATAATTAATAGAAAAACGATCAAACTATCTAACTAATATAATGAATTCAATATAACAACTGATGTTATATTGAATTTCTTTAAAATCTATTCTTATTATTTAGGTCCATTTATATTATGCAAGGGTGTTTTCATTCCATTATTCTTGAAGATGATACAGACATTGCTCAACTTATCTCTCTGCAAGTAAAATCACTTGATGGCAGTGCCTACCTTGCTAACAACATAGAATCTGCTACAACCTATTCAAATTCACATGCTAAGGACTTATTTATACTCGACTTATCGTTACCAGATGGTGATGGATTAACATTTTGTAAAACCATAAGAGAACATGACCAGACCACACCTATATTAATTATTAGTGCTCGTTCTAATGAAGTGGATCGTGTAAAAGGTTTAGAACTGGGTGCAGATGACTATCTAAGTAAACCTTTTGGTCTAGCCGAGTTAAAAGCAAGAATTAAAGCGCTTTTAAGACGCTCAAAAAATTCTGACATAATCAAACCTATTCAAGAAAATATCACTCTTGGTAACTTAACTATCACGCCTAAAAAACACCGTGTATGCCTCAATGATAAGGTGATCACTTTAACGGTTAAAGAATTTGAGCTACTCACTTTATTTGCATTAAATCCAAACCAAATATTTAACCGCAATGAGCTATTAAATACCATTTGGGGTGTGGATTATATTGGCTACGAACATACTGTTAACTCTCATTTAAATCGTTTAAGAAAAAAAATTGAAGTGGACGCTAATACACCTAAAATTATTGAAACTATTTGGGGTATCGGTTACAGGTTAAACAGCCAATCGTTAGAAAATACATCCATATGATTCAACTCACTAAATCTAAACTTATCAAACAATATACGCTTTATTTTGCTCTTATATTTACATTAATGGGAGTAATGTACTTTGCAATTAGTATGAGTATTTCAAAGTACTATTTAGAGCAAGTACAAACCAAATTACACATCAATATTGCTACAACGATTATTCAAGATTTCAAAATCATTGAAAAACAAAAACTTGATTCAAACGCAATAAAAGCAGCCTTTAATCGTTACATGTTGCTAAACCCACACTTAGAGCTCTATTTGCTTGATTCAAAAGGGAATATTATTGATTATTCAGCGGACCCTAAAAAAATTAAACGACAAAAAGTCAGCTTGCAACCCATTAACTATTTTTTAAGCCATCAACCTTTAAAAAGCTTTCCAATGGGGGATGACCCTAGACAGGCGAATCATACAGAACCCTTTTCTGTTGCTCCATTACCTAATGGCGGTTTTTTATACGTCATTATTCAAAGCCAAATTGAAAAAGAAGCTAACAGACAATTACAAGAAAGTATTTTGCTAAAAGTCAGTGCTGTAGCTTTTGTCGTTAGTGCAATTATTGGATTTATCTTAGGTGGACTGTTGTTTTTTCATTTGACCAAAAGAATTAACGATTTGTCATATAGCGTAACGACTTTTTCAAAAAATCGCCAAATCCCGATACCACCACCCAAAAAACTCCGTGATGAATTAGATCAATTACATTTGGATATTATGACAATGTCTAACGAATTAACCGAGCAAATGGAGCACCTTAGTCGTATTGATCAAAACCGTCGTTTTATGATTTCAAGCCTATCTCATGACCTTAGAACTCCATTAACCAATTTATTAGGTTACATAGAGCAAACCATGCAAAACTATGATGATAACAACCTAAAAACAGCCTATCAAAACGGCATTAAACTTAAGCATTACTTAGATCAAATATTTGAATTTTCAAAACTAGAGCTTCCACAAAAAGCACTAAATAGACAAGAACTATCGGTTAATGAGTTTTGTAATGATATTTATATAGAGTATAAAAATAATAATCCATCTAGGGATTTTAAATTACAGTTTGACGGATTATTTATCTATAAATTTGACGCTAACCAACTTGAACGGGCCGTATGCAACTTACTGGATAATGCCATAAAATACGGTACGGAAGATATTTGTTTAGCCTGTGCAATGACTGAACAATGGCTAGAGATATCCATTTGCAATACAGGGGTTCAAGCTTTTATATTGCCAGATCTACAAAAAGAATTTCTGTTACAACCAGATAATCTATTTAATCTTAAAACTCAAGCAGAGCAATCACATAATCCCCTTCCTAATTACTCTGGATTAGGGTTAACTATTGTGCATTCCATTGTTGAAAAACATAACGGACAACTTGTCTATCGACGTAAAGAAAATAGTAACTGTTTTGTGATTAGACTACCCATGTAGCCTAGTAACCTAGTTCTCTAGTTGTCTAGTAACTTTGTAGGTAGTTTTTTATAAATAACTGCCTACAGTCAAAACAACTAAAACTAATTTTTAACATTTTCGTCGTTAAGATACTCAACAACCTCTTTAACACTTCCTTTAAAGACAACTGCATGGTTATTTTTTTGCATTTGATAGTCGTACATTGGGTCGTAGTATTCGGCTAAAAGAGTTTTTATCCAGGCCTGGTGTTCTTCTGTTGAGTTTTGATTTAACTGAGCTTGCATAGCAAAATCAAATTGGCTCATGACTCTCTGATAACGCTCACCACCCAACCGTTTTTGAATACGTTGCATAGCGGCACGCATAAAGTCTTCCCATTCTGCAATATTGTTATACTCGGCTTGTGCCTCAATAACATACTCATCCAATGTAATCGCAACACGCTCATCCATGGGAGTATCTACCACCACTCTTGAACCGCTTTTAAAGCATTCAAACAGTTCTTTAGAAAAGTTTACCGAGCCAATATTACGCCCTTCATCTTCAATCACTAACTGTTTAGGTTGTTTTTCCATAAAACGAATCAAGGCCATAGCTAGATTGTTTTCAAAATTAATTTGTGTAGGTTGTGGTGTGGCGTGACGCCCAAAGGCCGAACCTCGATGATGAGCCAGACCTTCTAAATCAATGGCATTGTTTAATTTATGAATTGCCAAGGTTTTACCTGAACCTGTTCTACCTGCTAACACAATCGGTTTTACATTTTGTTGATTTACCAGGCCTGGTAAATTATCTAAGTAATCAATTAAATAACGTCTAAAGGCTTTATAACCACCTTTTAACCGCACTATTTCACGCCCAGCATCTTGCAACCATTGTTGCGAAATTTTTGAGCGCATACCACCTCTAAAACAGTAGAGTAATGCAGTTGGATTCGCATCCATAAACTCAATCCAAGACTGTACTCTTGGTTCACGGGTTTGCTCATTAACCAACTTATGCCCCAACTCTACTGCTGCGGCATTGCCATTTTGTTTATAACAAAGCCCTACTTTTTGGCGTTCGTCATCATTCATTAATGGCAAATTAGTCGCAGAGTTAAATGCCCCCTGAATAAATTCTACTGGAGCACGCACGTCAATTAATGGCGTTTGATTTAGTACAATCGATTTAAAATCATCGGTCTGTGGCAGATCATTTGTAAACTCAGTAATCTGAACCGTCATTAAATGACCTCAACCACATGAGATTGCGAATCTGCGGCAACGGTCTTTCCAATAGGTTGCAAATCTAAACCATGCTGAGCTGCAACCGCTTTAAATTCCGCTACCGCATCTTTACGAACTGCCGCTAATAAACCACCCGATGTTTGTGGATCACACAAAATCATTTTTTTAGTTTCATTCAACACTCCTTCAGCAGGAGAGACTTTATGACCATAACTTGCATAGTTACGGCCTGTTCCACCAGGCGTACAACCTTGTTGTAAATAGTTTAAAACGTGCGGCAAAATAGGCACTTTATCAAACTCAACTTGTGCGGCAATACCACTGCCCTCACAAATTTCTATTAAGTGACCTAAAATGCCAAAACCTGTTACATCGGTTAACGCAGTTACACCATCAATTTGGGCAAAATCTGCCCCTGGTTTATTCAAAGTTGTCATGGCTTCAATAGCCATTTCAAGATGTTCTGGTTGAATTTTTTTCTGTTTTTGAGCAGTGGTTAAAATACCAATACCAACCGGTTTGGTTAAAAACAACTCGCAATCCGCTTCTGCTGATGCATTCTTTTTAAGGTGTTTATTTTCAACAATCCCCGTGACGGCTAATCCAAAAATAGGTTCTGGTGCATCAATAGAGTGACCACCCGCCAATGGAATTCCCGCAGCTTCACAAGTTGCTCGCCCACCTTCAATCACTTGCTGACCCACTTCGGCAGGCAAAATATCAATAGGCCAGCCAAAAATTGCAATCGCCATAAGCGGCTTACCGCCCATAGCGTAAATATCACTAATGGCATTTGTAGCGGCAATTTTCCCAAAGGTAAACGGGTCATCGACAATCGGCATAAAGAAGTCAGTCGTACTTAAAACCGAAGTCCCATTACCCAAATCATAGGCTGCGGCATCATCTTTCGTGCTATTGCCAACCAATAAATTAGGGTTAGGCACAATATTCATTGATGTCTTTAAAATGCTGTCTAACACCATTGGCGAAATTTTACAGCCACAACCTGCACCATGACTGTATTCAGTCAATTTAATGGATTGCGAAGCTGAGTCATTATTGGTTGTGTTTTGCATGTAAATTTTCCTAAGTTTAAATCTGTTTTATGGTTTTACCCTGTGCTCACATAAGAAAAATGGCCACAGGACATACCAGGCCTGGTTAAATATTTAATTCTGTGTATTTTTTTATAAAACTAATATTTAAATTGATTTCTATCTGTTGATTTTTATTTGCTGATTTCTATCTTAGGGACTTAGCCATGTTGCATTTTTAAAATTTCAGCTACATTGATAGGATCAGGATAACGTGCAAACTCGGTTTCTTTCTCGGCAATCGCCACCATAGACATTCTGTCGGCAAGTTCATTGCCTTCTACCCCAACGTGACCATTCACATGCAGTACTTGAATTTTATCTTTTAAAGTTTGATGCAAAGCAAACATAGCTTTAATCAACTCTAAATTTTTAATTTCACCGCCAGATTTTTTCCAGCCTTTCTTTTCCCAACCAACAGCCCATTGAGTAACACATTGAATAGAATATTTTGAATCGCATAAAATGGCGACTGAATGCCCAAGTTGAACTTCTTTTTTTGCCATCATCAACGCTTGATGTAAGGCGTTTAACTCAGCCGTATTATTGGTACCCATTGGGTTGTACAAACCATACCAAAGTTCCGCAATTTTGTTATTGCGATAAACCGCCATACCTGAACCTGCTTGACCTGGATTAGGATCGCAACCACCATCGGTAAACATCTTAACATCCAAATTCATGGCATCAATTTCAGCAGCCGTATAGGTTTTAATGCCATTTGCAGCTGGTTTCTTTTTTACTGAAGATTGAGTTTTTGAAGTTGTCTTTGAATTTGACGTTGAAAAAGTGGCTTTTCCGCCAAAGGCTTGCTCCGCTTCTGCTTGGGTTGGAAACGATTTATACTTTGCCCCTGCAAACTTATCTACCTGGGCTTTACAGCTATTCCAATCGGTGTAAATTCCAGGTTGTCTTCCCGCCCAAACCACATAATATTTTTTTGCCATCTGTTTTTATCTTTTTATTTTTTTGTTTGTTTTATTTTCTAATATTCTATTCTTCTAAAGCTTCTTTTAAACGTTCCTGGCGTTTTTGCTCTTCTTCTAAAGCCGCTTTTATTTCTAACATAACTGCATCCACATCGGCTTCTTGCTCAACCTCGTCAAAATATCCTGTTAACTTGGTATCTTCGGTTAATTCGCCCGCTTCAAATAAAGCCCAAATTTCTTTGGCATATTGGGTCTGTTTTAACTCTGGAGCGTATTGGGCATAGTAGTTGGTCATATTATCAATATCACGCGTTAGCATGCGTTTTGCATTGTTATTGGCCGCCGCATTAACCGCTTGAGGTAAGTCAATAATCACCGGGCCATATTCATCAACCAATACATTAAACTCTGATAAATCACCGTGAATTAATCCAACCGATAACATCAACATTACATAATGCATAATTTCAGCATGATCTTCTATTGCCTGCTCTTTTGACATAGACACATCATTTAAGCGTGGAGCCACATCACCGTCTTCATCGGTTATCAGTTCCATCAACAGAACACCATCAAAACAACCATAAGGTTCTGGGACTCTTACTCCTGCTTGAGCTAATTTATAAAGTGCATCAACTTCAGCATTCTGCCAAATATCTTCTTGTTGCTGACGACCAAACTTTGAACCCTTTTGCATGGCTCTAGCACGGCGACTGTTTTTGACTTTGCGGCCTTCTTGATACTCCACGGCCTTTTTAAAACTACGTTTACTCGCCTCTTTATAGACTTTGGCACAACGAATTTCATCACCACAACGCACCATAAAAACGTCAGCTTCTTTACCACTCATTAATCGACGAATCACTTCATCGACCAGGCCATCTTCTACTAAAGGAAGAATTCTCTCAGGGGTTTTCATAATGGGATTATCTGCATCGAAATTTGAAAGGAGTTATTGAATATTTCATAGGAGACTATGATACACGGGGGGCTAGCAAGTTTGCAGAATCTTGACATCAAACTTTTATTTTATTAATTGCTTTAGCTTGATACATTTTTTTGTCAGCAATTTGAATCAATCCCTCAATATTGTCACTATCTTGGGGATAAATACTGGCACCAATACTTACTCGTACTCTCAAACTCACCTCTTTTAAATGAATCTTGGGTATGAACTCATCCATAATTTCTTTCACTAGAGTATTTACTTTATCTTCTGTTTCTACACCTCGTAGCAAAATGATAAACTCATCACCTGCATAACGTCCTACAAGATCACTTTCTCGCAGCCTTTTCTTGAGTCGTTTGGCCACTGCCTTTAACACATCATCTCCCACCAAATGGCCATAACGGTCATTCACTTGCTTATAGTCATCGATATCAATAAACAACAAAGCAAAATGGCTTTTATCTCTTTTACTTTCAACCAATTGCTGATCGATTAATTGCCTCAACATATTACGGTTGGCAACCCCTGTTAATCCATCAAACTGAGCGGATTCATAGAGCTTTGCCTCAAGTTCCTTACGTTTTGTGATGTCTCGAGCCATACAAATAATATCGGTTTCTTTGGATAGTGTGTTTTGGTAGGGAGCGTTCACCCACTCACAAAAAACTTCACGACCATCTTTACGCAGATTGATACTTTCTGCCATCACGGTCTCAGCACTCTGCTGAGTTTTCGTTAAAACTTCTGTAGTTTTAGTTTGATCTTTTTCAGGAACCAGTAGTTCTACCAATTTTTTACCAATCGCTTCTTTCTCTTTCCATAGAAAAGTCTGTTCAGCTTGGCGATTCCATTTTTGAATCTTTCCCGCTTTATCCATTACAATCAAACTCAATGGTGATTGCATAAATACTGTATCTAACTGCTCTTTTCTAGCGTGGGTCACACGATATAGTTTGGTTAAGCCAATAATTAGAGCGAGTAAAGCCAAAATAATCAAAATTACATACTTCAATTGCTCTTTCAACTGAGCATATTCAAAATCATAATTTGGTTGATACAATAAACCATCCAAACTGATTTTTTCAGGCACTAATCCAAGGCTATGATACGTATCCGCAATATGACGCCAACGCCCCTGAGTCATATAACCTGGCTCAATCAACATAGGAATCATTAAATCCTCCATTGATTTTGCTTCAAATCGAAGATGGTCTAAGCTTTTTCGTTGTGAATATTTTTGATAAATCAGCTGTATAATTTCCTCTTGATGGGACATTGCATATTTCCAGCCGTTGATGGTCGCCGTATAAAAGTCTCGAACGAGTTGAGGATCCTCTTCAACCAAACTTTGCAGTGTAAAAAAATTATCTCCATAAAAATCAATACCACTCATACGTGGAGAGAACAGCTGATAACCAATTCCTTGCTCATCCAACATATAAGGCTCATCAGTACTGTAAACCGACATGACATCTACTTTTTTATGAATTAAATCATCAACATTGTGTGAATGAGTTTCTAACGTGAGTGCGTGCCGATTGATTCCTTCAGACTGCATGTAAGCAAATAACTCAGCTGAATTAGGCTCAATGCTTAAAGTTTTGCCAACAAATTTATGGATGTGATCAATACCCGAATCAGTCAAAGTCATTAAATTTAGTGGGGAGTGTTGCATGATCACTCCCAATATGGAAATAGGAGCACCTTTATTAAAAGCTAAAACTAACTCACTGGTACCTACGCCAAATTCGGCTTGTTTATTAAGCACCACACTAATAGGGTCCAAACCTGGCTCTGCCTCAAGCAAAGATACCTCTAACCCTGCTTGACGATAAAACCCTTTTTCTATCGCTGCATAATAACCCGCAAATTGAAATTGATGATGCCATTTAAGTTGAACTGTAATCGGTTTTAAAGCCGTTTCAGCAGCCTGAATTCCATTAACATGAAACATTAAAACGAGTGCAAAAATTCGACTAATCATGTGAGCACTCACACTCTCCAATATCTTCATTCCAAATATCTGGACTCTCTGCTATAAATTGACTCATTAAATCGATACAGGCCTGATTATTTAACTCAATCACCTTCACACCTGTTTCACGCAGCCACTCTAAATGGCCATCAAAATTGACCGACTCACCGACCACAACGGTGCCAATATTAAACTGGCGAATCAAACCTGAACAATACCAACAAGGTGCAAGCGTGGTAACCAATATTTTATCGCGATAGTTTTTTTGGCGCCCCGCCTTTCTAAAAGCATCTGTTTCACCATGTATTGAAGGATCATTATCTTGAACGCGTCGATTACGCCCCACACTTAATAGATTACCTTGTGCATCAAACATAGCGGCACCAACAGGTACTCCGCCTTCGGCATAACCCTACTTTGCCTGTTCAAATGCGGGGTTTAAAAGTGCTAAATAATCCACGGAACAATCCAACTCAATATTTAATAAATGTGACATATTATGAAACATAATCCAGCAGGATGAAAACATTTTCACTTAAACCAATTCAATCTCTTTCATGCTAAAGTATTAAAAATACAAGTTTTTAATGGGAAACACGACAAAATGGCTGGCAACGAGGTAAAAATATTAAACCAATTTTGTACACATCTGGTTTTTGCTGACCGAGAGATGACACCTAACCTGGCACCAATATTGGATGAAAGATTCACCGTTAAGCGTGTATTAATCACCTACACAGCGAACTTGGAAGAAAATGCCCAACGGCTAAAAACCATCTACAATGCACACCACATTAAAGCCGATACTCATCTTATAGAAGCCTCATTTGAAATCCCAATCATTGTCGAAGAGTTGCAAAAATTGGTACAAGACATACCTTATGAAACACTCTCAATCAATCTAAGTTGTGCCAATAAACTCTACACGTTAGGTGCTTTTAAGGCATTTGAAAACACACCTGTTGGTCTTTATTATCTGTTACCCAATGATCAATTCAAATGGGTTCAACCCAGTGGATTACCCGAGTTTAATATCGCAGAAAATATGCAGCTCGACGAGTTTTTACATGCACACGGTATAGAGCATTCCTACCCTGTTAAATTAACGCCAAGCCAAGCAAACTTTGCCAATAGTTTGGTGAATGCCATCCAAAAAATCATATTGCAACAACATGCACTTAATACCTATCAACAGTTCTCTACCCGTTTTGCACGTGGTAAATCTATAAAATTAATTAAACACAATGAACACTACTATCTAAATGACATCAACAACACACACCCGCATTTAAAAACCGATCTTTTACTTGGGTTTTTAAGAAAGTTACACAATCAAAATGTGTTACACCTAAAAAGTGAAAATCATGAAACCTATCCACTTCCTGAAAAAGACAGTTGGAGACGAACCTTTTTTGAAGGTGGTTGGCTAGAGTACTATACCTACCGCACCTTACTAGAGCTCAAAACTGAGATTGAAAAAATTAAAGAGGTCGCATTTGGCGTTAAACTACAACGTGAAAATGCCTATGATGAAGCCGATGTGCTGTTCCTAGCTAACAACCAACTGTTTGTAGTTGAGTGCAAAACGGGAAACAACGTCAATATTAATTTACATTTACAACGATTGGATAGTCTTAGAAATCGACTCGGTGGAAGCACTGCTCACTCGTTATTGATCACCACTGAATATATTGGTGCCAATCTGCCAAAAGCAAACTTATTAAATGTGGGTGTCATTGATGGTCATCAACTTTCACACCTTAAACATCACATCCAAGAATGGGTATTAAATGAAATTGCTGTTAAACCTGTCCATCCCCATTAATAACGCCAATGACCTCTAAAAACAAATCTTTACAATTCAATAATTTATAAATTAATCCTCATAGACATTACTTGCTCTCAATAACTATGAAAAAGGTATGGTAAATTTAATAACCGACTGATTTTGCTCAGAATATCAATTAAGCGTACAATTAAAAAACACTCATTAAAACAAGAGGCGTTGATATGGAAGCACCAATGCATGATTTACCTGCTCTATTTGCCCAATTAGGCTTGGCAGATAGCGAACAAGAGATAGATAACTTTATTCGCTCACACTCACCACTTGAACCAAAAATTTTGCTTCATCAAGCACCGTTTTGGACTGAATCGCAAAGTTTGTTTTTAAAAGAAAGCGTTGAAGCAGATGCCGATTGGGTTGATGTGGTTAACCATTTAGATACCCTACTTAGACAAACGTAATTGCAAAATTCATTTTACTCAGCCAAACAAAACTCACTATGCTAGTGGGTTTTGTTTATAAAATAACACCATCTGTTCATACACTTTTGGAAACACCCTTTTAAGAACAACAGGGGCTTCAAAAAAGTATTCGGTCACTACTGCAAAAAACTCTGCTGGGCTGGTTGCAGCATAAGGGTTTATATCAACCCTTGTCCCACTTTCAACCTGTTTACTAAGGTGATTAAAAGCCTCTTCAAAGGCATCAAACCAGGCCTGTTCATTCATATTAGAATGTAATGGCGGATGCCCATTGGTATTGCCATCAAGCATATCTATTTTATGCGCCATTTCATGCATTAACACTTGATTAGCGTGAGCTCTTAGAGGATGCGGTTCATCATCATTCCAATCAATCACAATACCACCTTGGTACTGCGTTTCACCCGATTCAAAAGCCAACTGACTCACCAAAATTCCACTTGGGCTAACGATATTATCTCTACCATTTAAAAATGGCATTGGGTAAACAATAATCTGATTCCAATTTCGCAACCAACTGTTTGCAGAACCCTCTTTATCCTCTTCAAAACCATAAACCATAATGGCGGCTTGAGTAGCAATCATCACCTTAATTTCATCGGTAAACTGCATACCTTTGACCGCAATAAAATGTTTGGTTCTAAGAATTTCGCTGGCTAACAAACGTAACTGCATACGTTGCTGAGAGCTATAACGCTGCACAATAGGCATTTTGCTAATAGATTGATGCCACAATTTAAGCGGAATTTTATGGCGTTTTAAATGACTGGCTAAAACGAGGTGTTGTATTTTAGTTATTATATTCACTGATTAGTTATCTCTATTTCAAATTTTTGCACGAGTCTTCGACTAAAAAACAAGCGAGAAAACTGTATTCATTCTCGACTTATCTTTTCGGGCATCAGGTTCTAAATTTCTGTTTTTAATCGTACAAAGGCCTCTTATTCAATTAAGAGATTTATTGAAACTTAAGCCAAGTTTATATTATTCGTATGAAACCGATTCTTTATTCACTTTTTTATAAATTAAGCTTCTATTCAACTCTTCTAGTGAATTACAACCTGATGCCGCAAGCAACTCCAAAAAATCTTCTAATATGTTTTTATGATAATTTTGAACTCTTTTGTATTTATCAGTCACTACTAAACCTCTCATAAGTTTAGGGTTATTGGTGGCTACACCAGTTGGGCATTCATTGGTATTACATTTAAGCGACTGAATACAACCAAGCGCTAACATCATGCCTCTAGCCGAATTACAAACATCCGCCCCAATACAAAGTGCTTTAAAAATATCAAATGCTGTAAAAATCTTAGTGGCAGTAATCACTTTAATTTCTTCTTTTAGGTTATATTTATTGAGTGTATCTACTACAAATATCAAGGCCTCTTCCCACGGCATACCTACATAATTAGAAAAATCGATAGGAGCTGCCCCCGTCCCACCTTCAGCACCATCAACGGTTATGAAATCAGGTTTTATACCGCTTTCTACCATCATTTCGCATAGCTCAATAAATTCTTGCTTACTGCCTATAGACAACTTAAAACCAACAGGTTTAAAACCAGACAATTCTCTTAACTGTTTTACATATTCCAAAAGCCCTTTAGCATCTTTAAAAGTAGAATGCCCAGGAGGAGAAAGTACATCAGTGTGAGGTAACACCCCCCTAATTTTAGCTATTTCTTCATTGTTTTTTGAGGCCGGAAGCACACCACCATGCCCTGGTTTTGCACCTTGTGAAATCTTAATTTCAATCATTTTCACTTGTTCTAAATTTGCTTTTTCTTTGAACTTCTCTGCATCAAAATTACCATCAGGTGTTCGGCATCCAAAATAGCCTGTACCAATCTCCCAAACTAAATCACCACCTTGCAAATGATATTCTGAAATACCGCCCTCACCTGTATCGTGAAAAAAATTTCCGGCTTTGGCACCTAAGTTTAATGCGGTTATTGCATTTTTACTCAAAGCACCGTAACTCATCGCTGAAATATTGAATAGACTTGCACTATAAGGTTTTTGACAATCTTTTCCACCAATCACAACTCTTGGTGGTGTTTGCATTTTTTTGGCAGGATAAATACTGTGTTGCATCCATTTATAATTATCATCATTTATATTCAACTCTGTACCAAAGGGATGAGTTTCATTTTGCTCTTTGGCTCTTTCATAGATGTAATTACGATGATTTCTATCAATAGGTTTTCCATCGGTATCTGACTCCACAAAATATTGATGCAGTTCAGGCCCAATCATTTCTAATAAATAACGCATGTGCCCAATGACCGGAAAATTTCTCAAAATTGAATGTTTCTTTTGAAACAAATCATAAAAGCCAATCAATGCCAGCGAAATTGTAAGTGCAATAAACCCAGTTAAAGGCCATAAAGCGACACAGATAATAATGGCAAAAATCAATAATGCGATAAAAGTAAAAATAACAATTTTCTTCATTGGATATCCTTGTTCACTTTTGTAACTATTTAGCTCAACTTAGCTTTAGTTTGTATCTATTATGTCTACTAGGTTTTTAGCTCTGCTAATCTTTGAATTTGCAATTAACTTTGTCACGCTCATTTCAAGCACTTCCAAGAACGAGCCGGGTTGAGAGTATTTTTAGCCATTACTTTTGTATGGATTCCATTTGGAATGAAAATAGAAGCGTTTTACAAGAGCCTTTACCTTCTCTGTTCCACACCCTTCTGCTTTAATTATTTTTTTAACTTTATCTGTTAAGTACTCTGACTTCTTCTTCATCGCTTCATTAATTTGTTCTTTGGATTTTTTAGGATATCTTGACTCTAATTCCATAGAAGCTCGAATAGTTACCATTTGAAAGTTAGAAAGAAAATTTGTAAGAGTTTCATCATCTGGTTTTTCACAGGAGCTTGCTGCTGCATTTGTAATTACAAACATATCGAATATCTGCAATATATCTGGTCCTTTTTCAGCTCTGGCGACTCCAGTACTACTCATAAGTAAAGAGAGAATTAATAGAATGGTATTAAAAATTTTCAACTGATAGCTCCATTTATATCGATCAATTTCAAAAAGGTTAACGCTTCGCTTCATGGTCACCTGGCCGCGCGGAAGCGATTGTTACGTATTTTAATATTGCTTAATTGAAGTGCTGCTAGCATCAATATTTACCTCCTTTTATAAGGAGCCAAATTGCAAATGACATTTCTCCCAAAATACTCGGAATAGCTACCATAGCCAAGAAAATTGACGCATAAGCCTCATAATTTGGAAATACGAAATGGGCGGCAGTATCAACCATATACATGATGCCGGCAATAATGAGAAAAAATGCGATTATTTTTGGTTTCGCAATTATTTTTCCTAAAAGGATAAGATGAATACCAAAGAAGAAAAGCCCTAACAGCCAAATCGTATTAAAAGTATCAACTTGCTTTAGAATTTCTTCATTATTATTTAAAGTGAATACTGCAGGAAGAGCAAAAATTGCAACACCCATAATGGTTGCATGCATCATTCTAAATAGTGTACTTAAAACAGAAAGAGAGTGTTCTTTGAATAATTCATAAAGAGCCCATGCAACAATAACATCAAAAACTACTGTTATCATAAAGGCCATAATACCAGCACTCACCAAAGCATGACTTTGTTGCACAGTTGCTAATGGATCCATCGCTAAAGATTCAAGAACAAAAAAATTGGCGAATATTGCTGCAAAGAAAATAATCCAGTAACTACCACCCGCTATCAAAGCATATGTTCTGGCACTGTATGTATTAGTCATTTTAATCTTCCTTAAATAGTCACATTCAACACATAACGCCCAGTTAAGCAGAACTCAGTATAGAGCACCCTTTGTGCGAAAATGACGGAGCCATACGCAATAAGGTGCGGAGTGCTGAGCTTCCGGGCGAGCAGTTTGAACGCCTGTTATACGCTTTCATCGTTTGGACCAGCCCAGAACAATGGATTATATGCAACTTCCCAAAGATGACCATCAGGATCTTTAAAATAACCACTGTAACCGCCCCAGAAGACTTTCTGCGGCATCTTGACTAATGTTGCACCAGCATCTAGTGCTTGCGCCATGACCACATCGACCTCGCTTTCAGACTCGACATTATGGGCAAGAGAAAAGCCCTCGAAGCCACTACCCTCTGATGAGACTTGAGCATCTTCCGCTAATGCCACTCGACCATACAAACAAAGCCATGTGCCATTCAACGTGAAGAATGCTACTTCAGGAGGCGATTCCATTCGCGGAAAACCTAATCCTTTTTCATAGAACTGAATTGACTTAGCCAGATCACCAACTCCAAGAGTGATCATGCTGATTCTTGGCTTCACGATTTAAAATCTCCTTTTTTACACATAACGACCAAGCTGTACGGTGCAAACGAAGTGCAGCGTAGTTTGCGTCCGAACGAGCGCCTTGTTATGCACGGGGCTCAATCCTACTTGCGCGGATGACCTCAATTTTAGACATTTCCTCATAACTGTCCGTTGAATGCAGAAATCCGATATTCTTTTCATGGGATCTGTCAATCAAATCCAAGAGGAGGCTAATATTGTCACTTTGGATCGAGTTTAATTGATTAAAGTCAGTATGTATCTCGTCTCTGGGATGAGAGTTTATATAACCATGCATTTTTCCAATAAGACCAACCAATATATCTGACAACTGTGTTAATTGGCATGATTCTGAATCAACAAATGAATAGTTTTTGACCTCTTTTAATCCGTCCAAGATTTTATACCCAGACAACAATTCAGCTATTGACTCTTCGTTATCAAAAATATGTGTAGCGTTTTTAAATAAATATATTGGCCGTAAATAGAACTGCGAAAAGTCCTTTATAAGGACAAAATTCTCTTCATCCATAACAAATGGCAGCGATCCGTTTCTCTTCGCCTCTTTTAATAACTGTCTGAGCGACTCCAAACCAAAGTGGAACTCCATGTCATCAAGGTACTTTTCAAATAGATCGCTTATATCTTCAATGAATAAAATAACATCACAGGGCTTGATGTTCGGGTATTCATACTTGTGGAATAGAGAAATAACTGAATCAATCTCAATTCTTGCGAGTTTATAAAGATCATTCTTTAGGGCGTTTGCAAACTGAATCCCTAATTGCTGGCTTGCTTCAGAATGAGAAATCGCGGAGTCAACAATATCAACAATTGACCAATATAAAATATTTAAACTTGAGTAGTGAATATATATATGGCTTGTGCTGATATATTTTAAAAATATATTAAGTTTCTGGGATTTCAGGCAATCAAGGAAGTCACCTTTTGCAATATGTTTTAACTTAACCTCTTTGACGGAACTTTGCAGTTTAAAACTATCTATGAGAGGCTGGACGTCGGGAGCGGGACCTTCATGCACCAAACCGCCTAAGATGAAGTTATCTGTGAAAGCGGAATTGAAATCCAGCTCTCTTACGTAGAACTTCCTTATGTTGTTTGTTTCGTCATAGTAAAACGTATAAGCACCATCGAAGTCCGCCGAAGGTGCTAACATTTTTGTGAGCCTCCGTCTCTCACCAATATCGAAAGTTACCATTTTCTCATTCCGATCCAATTTGATACATAATGTTTAAGCCAACCGGCCGCGCATTAGTGCGGTCGGGTTGAGTGAATAGTTATGATTCATTATGACTTTCAATGTCTATTACCGACACTCTTTCAGTTTTTGGGAGAATGCTTTCTAGTTCTTTAATTGAATAACCTTCAGCATGAATAACTTTTCCATCTTCTGTAGTAATAATTATTTTTCTGCTTTTACGTGCGTCAATCCACTTAACGATTACTTTTGCAATTGCATTCCAAGGCATCGATTTAGACAGTGCTGAGATTGATTCAACTATTTCTGATGCATGAGGCTGATTAGTGAACAAATCAACTCTACTATGTTCGATGCCTTCAGCATCTAGTGCAGCAAGAAAAGATTTTTCACTATCCTTGAATAAACTAAGTTTTAATACTGAAACTCTTTCCACGATTGACTCATCTTTTTAAAACAAAACGCCTAAATTCACCTGACCGAAAAACGTGAAGAGTTTTATGGATTGGGTGATTTTTTTTATTAACCTTGTTAATCATCTTTAAAAGAAATGTGATGACAATAACCACATAACCCATTTAATTCTTGCTCATCAGTACTCAAGCTCGCTCCACATCGAGCACAGGATATATATGGCCTAGATGCTAGACATATTGCACATTCATCTTCTTCGTACACATAGGATTCCATACCACATTCATGACAACTACTAATTGGCGGCTCTCCACCATCTGTCATTGCTATATATGTTTCACCAAAGAATGCCTCTGTTATGGCTTCTTCAAGAATTTCCGATGTGAGTATAAATTTGTTGCCACATGATGAACACAAACTAATGCACTCATCTGGAACATATTCTGAAAAATCATTTGTCTTTATCAGTTCTGAGTAACATTTCGGACACCGAACTTCATAAATGGCTTTTGCTAATGCATCTGTTTTCCAATCTACATCAGCCAATGCTTCTTTACATTCTTTTAGCTCTTTTTCGTAAACCTCCGCTGCCTCTAATAATGCTTTCCATGTGGACTCACCTAGAGTGTCGATTGGCTCAAGTTCCAAATGAGATTTTAAAAAATCTTGTATTATTAAGAAGGATTGGCTTACTAACTCACTTACCCTAGATCCTGACTGACTTGTGCAATAGTGCTCAATATCGTTTCTGACTTTTATTATTTTATCTAATCTTTGCCACTCAACTTCGATTCCTAGCGTGTTAAGGCGCTCCTTAATCTGCTGGACATCTACAGTTTTCTTTCCTGTACCTACAAATGATAATTGCCCTGAAATAAGTTTAGGCTTAATAATTTGCTTTAATAATACCTCATCTGAATCCAGTGGGGAAAGTTGCCTAAGCTTTTCTTTAAAGAGCAGCAACACTCCAGCTGAAATATTCCGAACCGATGACAAGACGCGACGTGGATCACTGGACTGATAGTCCTCCACTCCAATCTGTATAGATTCGATCGCGTTTCTCAGGAGAGTATTCATTTTTTAGACTAACACCCAAAGCAGCGGTGCATTTATCCGTCCGACTGACTTTGCTTTTTAGGCGCAGGAGTCTCGTCAAACTTTGAAAGAGCCATCTTTATGGCTCGTTCAATTTGGGAAGAGACCACTTTGTCCTGTGCAAGCCAAATATTAGGAGCAGCATAGCCAGCAATAATAGATAGGGCAATAACCTTAGCTAAGGTAGAGGGTGTTTCTTGAATTGCACCAATAAAGTACAAACCGAGCAACAACCCCAAAATTGCTCCCAGCGTGAGCCGAAGCATAAGCCAAGCTCCCCGAGCTTTAGCTAATTGGCTGGACGCGAATTTGGCTTGACTCTCCTTTTTCGGTGGAACATATGAAATAGTCGCCGTTATTGAAAATGCAAAACTACCTATCAGCGCCCCAATAGGACAAAATATTAGTAGTGCAATATCGTACTTGCTTAATCCAATATCAATTAGTTCCATATGCTTCTCTTATTACCTAACTATAATTAAACATCCTAATACTGAAAATAAAACATAGTTCAAACAGTATTTAGGATTTAGTTATTATTAATTTAATTTGTTATATATTGGTTTAAAAGGCCTTTTTGTCATTATTTAGACTACCTAAACAACTACGTAAAACCAAGTAAAAAACACTTAGAAGTTACTATAAACATTATTTAGTATAGTTACGAATATTTTTTATAGAAAACTAAATTTACCAGGCCTGGTAAATTTTGCGGGATTATTTTTACACTAACGCCCTGCTAAACGGCGAGGGTTAGCAAGTCTGGCGGTAACTACATTTTTTGTGGCCAGAATGAGTTTAAGTTTGTTAGCTGCCATTCTGCACTTTAGGCTTTTCATTACAGCCGAAGTCTAAAGCCACGCAAGGTTCACTACCATTTACCCATGCATCATGACCCGGGGCCAATTCAAAAGCTTCACCGGGCCCAACAACGGATTCTTCACCACTGGCACTTTTAACAGTAAACGAACCAGACAATATATAACCTATGTGATTTTCCGATTGTTTGCCTGTTTGTTTACCTACATGCTCGGACCACCGCCACCCAGGCTGATAAGTACCTATGCCCACAAATGACGTTCTTAGTTTGACTGCAGATCTTTTGCTACCATCCAGAAACTCCCATGTAGTATCAGAGGAGGATGGATTTGCAATGATAGTTTCTTTATTCAACATTCATTCTCAATACTGGTTACAGCTAACATTAAAGCTGTGCGGTGCAACGTAGTTTGCATTTAAACTAGCACCTTGTTATGCAATATTTCTATGCAATCTTTTCATTTTCGAAAAGAGGTGTTTTTTAAGAGGCCATTCTGACATTCTTTAGAGTATGCTTTTTGAAGTAAGGTACTGACCTTTGCGCAAGCTTTAAAATAATCAGGTAATAACTTTTTAATTAGGTCTGAGTCTCCAGAACTTTTTGCATTGAGCAGTATTTTGGCAATTTCATAACTTTTCTTATAAGAAGTATCAAGTTCGTTATACAACTCAATTTCGACACTCTCTGAAACCTCAGATAAAAATTTTCCCGTTGGACTATCTTCTGGTTCAAATGCCACAATTCTCGCATTTCCACCTTCCATATATAGGCATGAATATACTTTACGTTCCCAGTCGATAAAATCGATCATTGTCTTGTAAATTTGACCATGTTTCATGATGTCCCAGACACGTTTTTTATTTATAAACTCTATGAAAGATGAAAGCTCCAATGGCTTGCTGATGTAATAGCCTTGAATATGATCGCAACCGAGCCCCATTAAATACTTCATGAGAGTATCGGTTTCTACCCCTTCAGCAATAGAATTCATCTTGAGTTGGTGTGCAAGATTTATACTGTGATCCAGTAACGTAAGACCATCAGGGGTGGACATTGCTTCACTCGTCATCGTCTGGTCTATTTTTAATGTATCAAATGGTAATTTTTTTAATTTTTCAAATGTAGCATGCCCAGTTCCAAAGTCATCAATAGCGAGCTTTATGCCATTTGCTTTTAGTTCAGCTATATCCATTAGACATTCAGTGCTTAAAGCCAGGGCAGAACTTTCTGTTAATTCTATTTTTATTTTGGAATACTCAACACCCGAATCCTTAACGAGCTTCAAAAAATCAGGGACAAACTCTTTCTGAATCATGTCCTTAGAGGATATGTTTATTGCTAAAACGATTGTATTATTCTCTTGATGTATTTTTTTCAAATCTTCCAGAAAACGGGGAATCATCGCTTTTGTTATCTCGGTTATAAAACCGGTCTGCTCTGCATAAGGAATGAAGTTGTCAGGTTGTACTAATTCACCATTGTCTTTTTTCCAGCGAATAAGAGCCTCAGCCGAAACAATTTTACCTGTCTCCAATGAGAGAATTGGCTGATAAAAAAATAGAAATTCATCGTTTTTTATCGCATTCGATAAATCTTCAATGGTCAATTTGTAGTCAGTCATTTAGTAATCCTCTATCTTATCCATTTGCCTAACGCCACACTCTGCGGCAAATTTGGTGCGTAGTGGAAAACCAGTCCGACAACATACGCTTGTTATGTAAGTTTTTCATTGCGTTGAACCAACCAGACAATTATTGAGTACAAGGAAAACTCAACTAGCCCTCCCAAAAACCATAGAACGGCCAGCATACCTGGGATTGGGTACACCAAATATTGATTCGCATTGACTAAGACACCAGCCAGGACCGAAAAAAATATTCCATGGATTAAACTTTCAATTAAAGTCCCACTCCTGCGCCACTTGTTGTAACTAACAACAAAAAGAGTTGCCATCCCAATAGTGATGAAGAGAGATAGAAACAGCTTCTCCGACATATCGGGACGCTGGATACTGGCAATCATTTCATTCTGCTCGGCAATAAGAACCATATGAAATAAGCCATTCCATATTATGGCCACAACAAAAATTAGCACCACTGAAAGCAAGCTTCTTTTAATACTCACTATGCTCCCCTACTCGCAAAACGCCCCAGCTCACAGGAGAGCGACCGAAGGGAACGAATCCTCTGTCTGTGGAGCTGATTGTTATGCATTTTTACCGATAATCTCATGACCATATGAATTGTCGATAGAACACAGCCAGATACCACTAGCCGATTTATTGAATACATATGTGGCCTTACGTTCAGTGGCAGGAAAACCTGGACCAGATACTACAGTATTTGCTAGCACAAGCGCTGTATCTCCTGACTCAAGGATTTCCAAACCATTTTGTTCAACTTGCAGACCATTTTTAAAATATACAGCTATAGCTTCAAACGCTTTACGGATTTCATTTTTCCCAATCGCATTACGGCCAGGCTCAATAACTAAAACAGCATCGTCAGTGTAAATACCCATAAGAGCATCAAAATCTTCAGCAACGATAGCCTTATCGGCAATTTCAATTTGAATTTCTACAGGATGACGTTTCACAGCCCTTTTCTCCTTTATGTATAACGTCGAGCTCTGCGACAATTTTGAAGTGCAGCGGAAAAATTGTCCGACAGAAACACCTTGTTATAACTACCCTTCAATTTTAGCAATCCATTGAGTATGCTCTCGAGAAAATGCATTTTCGGCATCTCGTACAAAATCCGAGAAAAGTTCACTTATACTCTTTGCCGTTGTATTTTAGTACCGTTGTTTTTGTTGCAGTCATTTCGTTAGAGTTACATTCCCCATCATCACTCACGTTATCTGTAATGGTTTTAACTTTGGTTTTGAGGATGATGTTATGAAAACCATTGGATTGTTGTTCTGACATCATCAAGATGCTGTCAGTATCGGTAAATTCACCAGAACACTCACCATCCCATTGACCATTCAAGGTTTTAACCGGGTATTTATCAAGAATTTTTTCTAACTTATCGCCGGACTTGATAAATAAGCTCAACATTTCACTTTGATACTGAGTCACCCTAGACGTGCCAGCATGTCGTACCCGAACACCAAAAGCCCGAACATCATCTGTTACTCGGTATGGCGCCGTGTCTAAGTTAATTTCTCTAAGCCGGATAGCATCCGAATACCAGCCATTTGTTTGACTAGTTTCAAAATACTGATGCGTGACTTTCCCAGAACGATCATCCGCTATAACGATATGGCTATTCAACTCAAAATAGCCCTCACCTTCATCGACAATCTCAGGGATAACCACGATCACTTCATGCGATGCTTCAGGATTCGCTTTGGAGACAACTAAATCTGTTTTGACCGAGAGCGGCACAAGATCCATCTCTTTTAAAACGTATAAAACCAATGCCTCATTATCGATGGTATCGTTCAGATTTTTTGATTCGAGTTTGTCTATAGTGCCGTCGTAATTGATAACAAACTCTTCCTCAATAATCTCTTTCGTTAAGCCCCAAGAACTGTGCTGGCTGGTTATCGCATGTTCGCTGATTCTGGACTTTGTTATCGTTTGACCTTTACCGATCTCGTCATAAGCAACTAATTGATGGTCAATAACATTGCCCTGCCTATCATAGTTAATGAGGGTGGACTCCATTTCGTACTTACCTACCCAATACGTCACCACTACCGTATAAAAATGTTGTGACAAGCTGACTTTATACGACATCACTGAGCGGTACTTAGATGTCTCTTGATAAAAATCCGGATACACCGCTTCAATATTTAAAGCACCATCATTAATGGGTTTAAAATCTTCTGGTTCAATGAAAATATCAAAGTTGGTGTTATCAATGAATGGCACTTTTCTCTCTGGTATCAACTTAAGTGCATTTTGAAAATCTGAAATTTTCGCACTGTTATTTGTATCAACTTCAACTGCCATTTCAACTTCTGATGCGGCATCCTCCACATCAGGCTGCTCACCACCAAAAGCATAAAAAGGCAGTAGGACTGACAACAAAAAGACCGCTCTCAAAAAGTTCATAGTCATATCACATCAAAAGTTTTTTCAAGAAGATAGTGCAACACAGCCACAACGATTAACAGAAGCAACAGCGAAATCACACGTTTTAGGAAAAAATGTTTAGATTTCTGCCATTTTCTTTTTAAATAAAAAACATCAAGCAAAATAAATAACGCGGCCAAAATCACACCGAAGGTGGAGCCAACATAAATCACACCAAAAATAAATAGTTTCAAAGTAACGAATGATATAAGGCTAGTTTCTTCGGGTATCTCTCCAAGAATAAAGGTAAAGAGCAGGAAAATATACCCCATGCCAAGCAAGAAAGCGGCTATGGCCCAAAGTACATATTCAAAAATCCGTTTTAGCATGGCGGCTCTCATTAACAAGGCGATTGGCCTTCCCCTTCATTTGGCAACGATTCCATTTTTTCCAGTAAGGCGGGATGACTAAAATCCATACCCTGAATAATATCACAGGTATATATAGGTGCACCTTCTTCATTACTTCTTTGGAACTTGACTACGGAATGGGTGAGGATCAATTTTCGATCGATAAAAGCAATATGATGATAAGCCTCATTTAGGCCACGATCCGGAAACCTTGTGTGAACGTAAAATCCGTTTTTCTCCGCAATCACATCGACAATTTGCTGACCACCATCTTGTGAAAAATTGGTCGTTTTAAAAGCAAATCGATATACCCCATCTGAATTAATAAATATTAATAATTCATCTTCTTGGTAAGGCTTGGCACTGACAACCTTATCCATTGCATAGTCGTTGTTAACATCAATATCTCTAATGAAGTAGTTTTCGTTATCCACGTAATAGGAAAAATCTTTATTGATTGGGTTCAAACGCTCTTCCCATCCTGCAAACTCATTCGCAAACAAATCGTAAACGATATGCATTTTGTCGTTGTTGAGACTGTGAGTAAATACTTTGTCAAACTTAGGATGAGGTCCATCAAAAAGGAAAAACAGAACCGATTTTGCATCGTTGTATTCCAGGTCATTGATAAGGTAATATCGATGCTTATCCCTTATATAAACTAATGCTTTATTTTGAAAATAATTGACGGCATCCGCTTTCCATCTGCCACCTTTAGCAATGCTAATTATCTTATCGTCAAATTCCCGATACCTTTCATTATCGATTAACGTGAAGAAATAAGTAATATACGCATCACTCACTTCATATAGTTTATTAGGACGATCGGCTTGTTCATCCCAGCCAAAAAGAGTGACAAACTGCTCAAAGTCTGACGGAAATTGATTTAGAAACTGCTCTTCATTTTTTGTTGAATAAGCCAACTGAAGTTGATCTATAAGAGCCTCAGTATCTATTGGTTTTTCAACACGTTGATAAACCTTAAGGTTATTCAGACGCTCAGACTTAACTAAGTTACCGTCGTTGAAATAGCTGATTTCACCACAATAAAGCGTTGGCTCAGATTCGCAGGGAGCATAATAAAACTCTGCTAACTTGTATCTGAAATACATCCCTAGCTCTTCAGTCACTAATCCACCGAGGTCTTCTTCATTTTCTAAGAAATATGCTGTCCCTTCATCTTGAAACACACTGATAGGAAATGCCTTGTAATACGCATAAAAGAAAATGACGTTTTCTTTTTGGTAATTCAGTTTTTTACCATCGGGAACCTGATTACTTAGATGATTTTTTATTTTTTCTCTGATTAATGAATGGAGTTGATTTTCATCATTTTCATAATCCTTGGCTAAGTAAAGATTAGGATATACTTCAGACTGGATGAGCATCATGTGCTTGAAAAAGAAATGATGAATACCAAATCCTACCGAGCTAATTACCACAATACCTAAACATATCCATGATCTTATTTTATTTACTAAAATCCACTTGACTAGCCTAATGGCAAGAACGAGTATGCCGGTCAGCAAGAGGAGCAGAAAAATAATGAGGATCATTTCCATAAAGTAGTACTTCTATCGGCTCTTGAAGATAGCTCTGAGGCAAGGTTACTAATTATCCTTCTTTTTCCTTCTCTTCAGATGAGAGGAAAACAGGAGTGAAAAGACTCGTCACCTCTTCTTAGATTTTTTATCGAGAATTTTGTGGTTCATAACTTATCCCGTAGATTGGTTTCACTCAGCGGCTTTGAGCATAACGCCGCGCTCTGCGGCAAATTTGGAGCGCAGCGGAAAAGTTGTCCGACAGAAGCGCTTTGTTAGAGATCATTATTCGATTGCTTCCCTGGGCTTCAGGGTTTTAGCACTAAAACCTTTAGTGTATTGGTCAACTACCGCTGTGCCAAAAAAATACTCAGGGTTGTACCACCGCCTATGCTTCGCAACCCCATCAAGGGCAAACCGGTAACTCAGCTGTCGCTCAACATCTGTAATTGCATTAGAAAACATGTCTGTTGTTGGCATCCAATCATAAAGATATCGACATTCATCAAGTATAATCATGTCCATATACATCGGTGTAGCTTTCGCCTTATAACTCCACCGTTTGGTTTCACTGATATTTACATGGTAGGGAATAGCAACTTGTCTAAATAGCGCTTCGAGTATCTGATGGAATAAGACAAGGTCGCAAAATTGATGAAAATCCCAGAAACTGTGTTTGCTATATAGCTCTTTAAGCTTGGCAGACCAAAGCTCCTCCTGACCATTCCCCTCAGAGAGCAAGTAAGTAATTATTGAAAAAGAATTGACCAGTTCTTTTTTACTTCCACCTACGTCTAGTTGCGAAAGAAATTGTTCTGAAAATTTGGCAAATTCTTCATCCTCATTAATGAACTGAGGGTAATTCGAGTCCCCTCCATTTAATTCTTTATCCAACGCTGCCAGAGTCCACAAAATAGGATGTTGACCTGAATCAACAATAACATCGCCACCTTCATCTTCTTCGTCAAAATGAAAATAGCTTTTCTTCAGCGTACTCAAAAGGCTATTCTCATCTGCATTAAAAAACTTCTTGTAAAGAAAGTTTTTCTTCGGAAACCTGTTGTACGTAGATATGAGGCTAGCGTGATCTATCAATAGGCGGGTTACAAACTGTCCATAGTAGTAGTCCAGATCGTTTGAAACTTTTTTAAACCATTCATCAGGGTCTAAGTCATGTGCCACCGGCCCTTCGCTAAAACCACTCTCCGAGTCTTTATCCTCAATAAATTCTTTAGGGTATAGGTAGCACGAAACCAGTTTTGAAAGTAATGACCTGCCAACTTCATCCTGCTCTATCGTAGGTAGTGAAAAGTTTGTTATTAGAACTCCTGGGGAGTTAAGTGCGTGTCTTGCAAGAATTCTCGTTAAAGCAGTAAGTGTTTTTTGCTTTTTATTTCTGCTAGGAAGCGGCCCACAAAAATCTAAATAAATAATATCAAATCGCTGTGGCGAAGCTTCAATGAATGTATCTAAACCCCCATTGACTATCTTAATAAATGGGAACTCAGAATTCAGCGCGGAAACCACCGCATCAGAATAGGTCGAGTTCTCTGATTCAAATGCCCAAATATTTTCTGGGAGCACACCAGCTTGACATAATACTCTCAGGTCGTTTTCTGGGTTTGGCCCAGATAAGTAAGCTACCTTTAGATTTTCAGGTGACCTGCTTTGAACAATTGAGTCATAAAACGATTCCCATCTTTCTACAGTTGTGTCCGATAGTTCCTTCGCTACCAACACATCATATGAATTGTCTTTCCCTAAGATATAGTCTCTTACATCCCGAACATAGCTACGCCGAGCAAGAGTCGAGACTGATCTATTTCGGGTAAGGGATTCAATAGCACTGCCTATTACCGCTGCTCTTGCTTTGTTTTTTTCTATCTCAGAGTAAGAACTCATTTTTGTATCTCTAACGTTTAAGCTAACCGGCCACGCCCCAGCGCGGTCAGGTTGAGTGAATTGTTATGGCGTTATTTACGTTGTAATTTTTCATGGTAAGACAATACCTCTTTAGGGATCTCGCTTTCTTTATAAAGCTCTACCCGCCATACCCTATCTTTAATTTCTTCAATACCTAATTTTTCGAAAAACTTTCTGTAGTGTTCAATCTTTGAACTGTGATTCTCATGAAACTCTACAACGACTGCATTCTTAGATTTAAAGAACTCAAGGATAGAGTTGAGAAATTTTTTGCCAATGTTATTTTGGGTTAGTTCTGAGTTAAGTGCAAAGTGCTTGATACGAACAGTTCCACCTGAATACATAGAAATACCTTCAATATACCCAATTTTAAGTGAGTATTTGTATTCTCTATATTCGCATCGTATGTCTGGAATCTTGCTATATCCATGGGTATCTGGAAGTCCTTCCATAGGAGCGAGGCCATAGCAAGTTGACCACTCTAACGGTTGTTCAAAGTAACCAAAGAAAAATTCCTGAGGTGCTTTCAACCATTCATTAATGAATTGCTCTACACTAGGGCCATTCCCATACTTTCTGTTAAATTTTATCTTTTCAATTAAATTTTTTAGCATTTTATTCTTAAAGGTAATATTGATTACAAAGCCACTAATTCTTTGAGCTATAACGCCCGCCAGCACCGGCTTGAGGTGCGAAGCAGTGAAAGTCCAGCTTACGTAAGTAACCGTTGGTGCCAGGCCTTGTTATGTGTTGAATAGCCATGCTGTTATACCAGATATTACCACCCCGAGTATAAGGCCTGTAATCAAATTTAAGGCTCTAATTTTACTTTCATGTTGCCTAGCCTCTTTTAGTTCAAGGTCTTTAATTTTATTTTTTATGGCTTGTGCAAATTGAGGATTCATTCCTCTGATACTCATTCGTTCTTCAGCAACAATAAGATCTTTCAAATTTAATTTATCAATTTCACTAGAATCCCCACTACTTAGATAGTGTTGAAACATTGATATGATTTCTTTTTCAGATGGTTTCTTATCCATAATTCATTATCATTGTTCTAAAGACACATAACTATAATTAGACACCCTAACACTTATATAAAACGTATTTGAACCGTGTATAAAACAGCCGTTTTATACAAAATATTAGGATGTGTTTGATATTAAATTTTGTTGTTATCATTTGGTTTAAAACGTATTTTTATGATTATTTAGACTGCCTAAATAACCACGTAAAACCAAGTAAAAAACACTTAAAAGTTACTATAAACTTAATCTAATATATTTACGAAAATATTTTCACAAAAACTAAGATTATCTGTCTTTAATACTTTTTACCAGGCCTGGTAAAATCATATTCTGCTTTTTACATAAATTTTAGATATAAAAAAACCCGCAAGAATTACCAGGCCTGGTATAACTTGCGGGTTTTATATTTGCTTAAATTAAAAGCGTAATTAACTTTTAAATTGCGTTAATAATATCGTTTAAAGTATCACTTGGTCGCATTACGATTGCCGTTTCAACGGTATTTGGTTGATAGTAACCACCAATATCTACGGCTTTACCTTGTACTTCGTTTAACTCAGTAACAATTTTTGTTTCATTCGCCGTTAATGCATCGGCTACTGGCGCAAAACGAGCTTTTAAATCGGCATCGTCATTTTGAGCTGCAAGTTCTTGTGCCCAATACATCGCTAAGTAGAAGTGGCTTCCACGGTTATCAATCTCACCAACTTTACGTGATGGTGATTTATTGGTATCTAAGAACTTACCAGTGGCTTTGTCTAATGCATCGGCCAGTACTTGTGCTTTAGGGTTATTAAACGTTTGAGAAAGATGCTCAAGCGAAACGGCTAATGCTAAGAATTCACCTAAAGAATCCCAACGTAAATGGTTCTCTTTAACTAACTGCTGAACGTGCTTAGGAGCTGAACCCCCTGCACCGGTTTCAAACAAGCCTCCGCCGTTCATTAGTGGAACAATAGATAGCATTTTGGCTGAAGTACCTAACTCTAAAATTGGGAATAGATCTGTTAGGTAATCACGCAATACGTTACCTGTAACTGAAATTACATCTTTACCTTCTTTAATATGACGAAGAGTAAAACGAGTGGCTTCTGCTGGAGCCATAATATGAATTTCTAAACCAGCCGTATCGTGAATGGCTAAATACTGATTCACTTTCTCGATGATTTGGTGGTCATGAGCACGTTCAGTGTCTAACCAGAAAACCGCTGGATTACCCGTTGCACGTGCACGATTAACCGCTAATTTAACCCAGTCTTGAATTGGGGCATCTTTAGCCTGACACATACGGAAGATATCGCCTTCTTCAACTGGCTGTTCTAACAAAGTATTACCGTTAGCATCAACGGCACGAATAACACCCGTACCCGTTGCTTGGAAAGTTTTATCATGTGAACCGTATTCTTCGGCTTTTTGAGCCATTAATCCTACGTTTGGAACAGAGCCCATTGTGGTTGGATCAAAGGCGCCGTGTTGTTTACAAAAACGGATTGTTTCTTCATAAACACTGGCGTAACAACGGTCTGGAATAACCGCCATAGTATCTTGCTGTTTGCCGTCTTTATTCCACATTTGACCCGAAGTACGAATCATAGCTGGCATAGAAGCATCAACAATTACGTCTGAAGGAACATGAAGGTTGGTAATGCCTTTATCAGAGTCAACCATGGCAATATCTGGCCCAGCGTCAATAGCGGCGGCGATATCGGCTTCAATCTCTGCTTGTTTTTCGGCTGGTAAAGTGGCGATTTTATTGTAAACATCACCTAAACCGTTGTTTAAGTTAACGCCAATCTCTGCAAAGGTTTTTGCATGTTTTGCAAAAACATCTTCAAAATACACAGCAACCGCATTACCAAAAATAATTGGGTCAGAGACTTTCATCATTGTGGCTTTAAGGTGTAATGAGAACAGAACGCCCTCTTCTTTAGCCTTAGCTTTAGCTTCTTTTAAAAAGGCTCTTAAAGCAGATTGACTCATCACTGAGGCATCTAAAACCTCACCTTTTTGTAACGGCGCGTCTGATTTAAGCTCGGTTACTGAACCATCTTCTGCTACAAATTCAATTTTAAAGGTAGTTTCATCGGCTAGGGTAATCGATTTTTCTGAACCGTAAAAATCGCCTTCTGACATATGAGCAACGTGAGATTTAGATTCTTCTGACCAAGCACCCATTGAATGTGGGTTTTTACGTGCGTAGTTTTTAACAGATAATGGTGCACGACGGTCTGAGTTACCTTCACGTAATACAGGGTTTACTGCAGAACCTAATACTTTGGCGTAAGTCGCTTTAATGGCTTTTTCTTCGTCATTTTGTGGTTCAGCTGGGTAGTTAGGAACCGCATAACCATGAGATTGTAATTCAGTAATTGCGGCAACAAGCTGAGGAACAGATGCTGAAATATTTGGTAATTTAATGATATTAGCTTCTGGCGTAGTCGCCATTTCACCTAGTTCGGCTAAAGTATCACCAATACGCTGTTCTTCTTTTAAATAAGATGGAAAGTTAGCAATGATTCGGGCTGCTAATGAAATATCACGCGTCTCAACAGCAACGTCTGCCGCACTAGTAAAGGCTTCTACTATTGGTAAAAATGAGTAAGTGGCTAATGCTGGAGCTTCATCGGTTAAGGTATAAATAATCTTGGATTTTTCTGACATACAATTTCCCGTAGTTTACTTTGACTCGTCGTTGAGTACGCTAATATAAAAAATGTTAAAATTTAGCCTATTTTATCACCTGCTCCGTTTAATAAAAGTAATTAACCAGCAATTAACCAGGGATTAACCTGCAATTCATCAGCGATTAACCGAGTAAACAGCCAATTTATGTCAAATCTACTTCTTTTTAACAAACCTTTTAATGTTCTTTGCCAGTTTACGGACGAATCCGAATTTAAAGAACAGCGTGAAACCTTGGCTGACTATATTGACCAACCAGGATTTTATGCCGCAGGACGATTAGACCGTGATTCTGAAGGTTTATTACTGCTGACCGATGATGGTAAATTACAACAACAAATTGCCAACCCTAAAACCAAACAACCCAAAACGTATTTGGTGCAAGTTGAAGGTGAAATTACTAAAGAAGCCATTAAACAACTTGAGCAAGGTGTTAAATTAAAAGATGGTTTAACCAGGCCTGCTAAATCTCGTAAAGTCTCTGAACCCAAGTGGCTTTGGGAACGTAACCCGCCCGTTAGAGAACGTAAAAACATTCCTACCAGTTGGCTTGAATTGACCATTACCGAAGGCAAAAATCGCCAAGTAAGAAGAATGACTGCGGCGGTGGGTTTTCCGACTTTGCGTTTAGTGCGTATTCAAATTGGTCAGTGGAAACTGGGTAATCTTGCTTTAGGCGAATCAACACTTTTAAAAAATCAGTCTATATAATGCCTTTAGCCAATAAAGACCTATCGTGCTAGTCGCAGAAAACCTGACTCTCTGCTAAACTAACAGGCTTGAAAAACAACACACTTACCCACATTAAGTTCATACTTTAATGTCAAACCTTTAAACACATATCAAACTCATAAACATTTAGGTAATAAAACAGCATGAATTCAACTCAAGACAACTCCAAAACAAAAGTTATTGTTGGCCTTTCTGGAGGCGTCGATTCGTCGGTTGCTGCTTTATTATTAAAACAACAAGGCTATGACGTTGAAGGCTTGTTTATGAAAAACTGGGAAGGCGATGATACCGAAGACTATTGCCCAGCCGCTGAAGATTTAAAAGACGTCATGGCGGTTGCAGAAAAGTTGGATATTCCAGTTCATATTGAAAACTTTTCAGGTGAATATTGGGATAACGTATTTGAACACTTTTTAGCGGAATACAAATCAGGCCGCACGCCTAACCCAGATATTTTGTGTAATAAAGAGGTTAAGTTTAAAGCCTTTTTACAGCACGCTTTGTCTTTAGGAGCCGATTACATTGCAACGGGTCACTACACCCGTGTATCACGTGATGAAAACAATCAGTGCCACCTATTAAAAGGCTTAGATGACAATAAAGACCAAAGTTACTTTTTGTACACTCTACAACAACATCAATTGCAAAAATCGCTGTTTCCGGTGGGTGAATTAGAAAAACCCGTTGTTCGTCAATTAGCAGAAGAAGCCGGCTTTATTACCCATGACAAAAAAGACAGTACCGGAATTTGTTTTATTGGTGAGCGTAAATTTAAAGACTTTTTACAACAGTTTTTACCTGCGCAACCTGGCGATATTGTCGATGACCAAGGTAATGTAATTGGTAAGCACGATGGATTGATGTATCACACCTTAGGGCAAAGAAAAGGCCTAGGTATTGGTGGCGGTCACGGAACAGGCAATGAGCCTTGGTATGCGGCTGATAAAGATTTAAAAAACAATGTATTGGTTGCCGTACAAGGTAAACAACACCCATTATTACAGCACCAATATTTAGTGGCAGATACTTTAGACTGGGTATCAGGTGAATGCCCTGCTCTTAACTCGCCATTAAAAGCAAAAATACGCTACCGACAAGCAGAGCAACCATGCCAAATTATTGAACATAAAAATGGCAAAATTGTGGTGAAATTTGATGAGCCACAAACCGCTATTGCACCGGGTCAATCAGTGGTGTTTTATATAGAAGATGATTGTTTAGGTGGCGGTATTATTGAACAACGCCTGCACAACTTAGATGAACGAATTTAACGATAGAGTGAATTATGAGCGACTATACACAACAAGATAAAACCATCGCCTTAGTTGGCTTATATCAGTGTTCTCAGTTGGTTTTTGAACTGGCTACAACAGGAAGAGCAGATGAATTGGCTTATAAAACCTGTATTGAATCTTTGTTTGTTGATAGCCCAAAATCAACTTTAGATGTTTACGGCGGTGAAGTAGAAAATATTCAAAAAGGTGTTAAGACTCTTTTAGCACAAATGAGCTCAGATCAAGCTGTTCAAAATCGCAATATAGAAATTACTCGTTACGTTTTAAACTTAATGATTTTGGCTAAAAAACTTCAAGAACAAGGCACACCTTTAGACAAAATTTTCAACTTGCTAGAAACCGCTAAAATGCAAACCGAACAATTTGGTGAGCTACATGAAAATGTGATTGCAACACTGGCTCGTGCTTATTCAGAAAACGTGAGTGTGGTATCACCAAGAATTATGGTTAATGGCCAACATGGCCATTTACAAAATGCTCGCGTGGCTAATAAAATTAGAGCACTGCTGCTAGCAGGTATTCGTTCTGCCCTGCTTTGGTATCAAGTTGGCGGTTCTCGCTGGGGGCTTATTTGGTCACGTAAAAAATACCTACAAAGTACCCAAGCTCTATATCGACCAAATAGTCATGATACTAAAGAAGATCGCGATAATAACGATGATGATAACGGTTATTTCAACCCTAAAGATTAACGATTAACAGTTAACGGTTAACGGTTAAACTCTATGAACATTGAAATCATTTCTCAACCAAGTGAACAACAACTGGCTGAATTAGGCGTTTTAGATTGGCCTATCTGGGAAAAAGAAGCTTCTTCTTTTCCTTGGACTTATGACATGAAAGAAGTTTGTTACATTTTACAAGGCCTGGTAACCGTTACCCCAGAACAAGGCGATGCGGTAACCATTAAAGCTGGCGATTTGGTCACCTTTCCTCGTGGCATGGTTTGTCATTGGGATATAGCTGAAGATATACGCAAACACTACCAGTTCATGTAAAACAGCCAGTTAACTCACAAAACTGTTAAGTTAATCAAAATATTACTTTCTAGAAATAAAAAAACCAAATTACCAGGCCTGGTAATTTGGTTTTTTTGTGGTTTTAAACTCTCAAGAAAAGAGGTTAAACACCTCTATTATTAAGAGCTTATTCATTAAAAATCTAATAATTAAATATCTAATTATTTAAGAGTTTTATAAACCTCTTTTTTAACCACTTTTGAGTGTGCTTTTAACTCAGCTAAACGGCCAGCAAGTTCTGTATTTGCAAATAATCCAATATATGCTTTTTTCAGTGCTTCTTTCTGCTTATCCGTTAAGGCTTCTGTTTTTACACCCGACACCTGAAGAAGAATAGTATCACCAGTTGCTAAAGCAAACTTAGTCCAACTTGTTTTACCTTCAATTGGCTTAACTGTTTTAAAGGCTTCACTTACCATTTGTGGTAGTAAATTCTGTGCATCACGACCAATCCAACCAATCGTATTCCACTCAATACCATCTTTCATTAGAGATTCAGGCGCTTCACCCGCTTTAATTTTAGCGAGTAGCTCTGTACCCAGTTTTGCAGATTCAGCCACAGCCGCTTCACGAACCAATTCTTCTCTAATAGATGCAGAAACTTCATCTAATGTTTTTTGACGTGCATCTTGATGATTATTGACACGAATAAACACTGAATCATTTGGCGCAATTTCAATAGAAGCACTGTTTAGGTGTGACTTTAATACATCGTCAGAAAATGCTGAATTAATCACTTTTGAGTTAGATAGGATTGTTCCTTTACCGCCTTCACGACTGAATAATTCTGAAGTCATGACTTTTAATCCTGCTTCAGCAGCTGCTGGCTCTAAACTATCCGTTTGCTCATAAGCAATAGTATTTAACTTTTCTAACATATCAAAGTATTCACGTTCTGCTTCTTGTAACTTATATTGTTTAGTTACTTCATCTTTAACCGCAGAAAGTGGTTGTTGTGATTTTGGTTCAATTTTTACAAGCTTGATTAGATGGTAACCGAACTGAGTTTTAATCGGCTTACTTACCTCACCTTCTTTCATAGAAAATACAGCTTCATCAAACTCAGGCACCATCATACCTTGTTCAAAAGTACCTAAATCACCACCTGTTTTGGCAGAACCAGGATCTTGAGAGTACGTTTTAGCTAACTCTTCAAAGGACTCACCCGCTTTTAGTTTCTTTTGAATCATGGCAATTTTATCTAAAGCCGCTTTATCTGCTTCAGGCGTTTGAGCATCAACCGTAATTAAAATGTGTTTTGCATGACGTTTTTCAGGAAGCGTAAACTGGCTTTTATTCTCTTCATAATAGCCTTTAATAATATCGTCAGTTACCGCAACCTTATCGGCCAGTTTCTCTTTAGAAAGCTCAATATAATCAATAGATACTTTTTCAGGCTCTACATAATTTTTAAGATGATCTTCGTAGTATTTTTTAATCTGATCATCACTCACAATAGCCGTCTTTAAGAAAGGACGTTGATCTACACGAAGATAATTCACTTTTCTTTGTTGTGCCTGTAAGCTGGCAAGTTGTTCAACTTCAGATGCTGTAGCAAAACCAGACGTTTCTGTTAGGTTTTTAAACTGGTTTTCTGATAAAAATTGGCGTTGTTCTTGTTCAAAACGAGCCACATTTAAACCGTTACGCAGTAATACATCCTCATAGATTTTTTGAGAAAACTTGCCATCTTTTTGAAACACACTTGCTGCGTGAATGGCTGTAGCAAGTTGCTGGTCACTAATCACCATATGGTTATCAGCTGCCCATTGACGAATTTCTTCAGATTCAATCAAGGCATCAAGCACTTGTGAACGTAAATCTTCATCTTTTACCACTTGATCATACATCTCACCAAACTGCTGTTGTAAACGCTGTTTTTGGCGATTATACATCGTCATAAACTGGTTACCGGTAATGTCTTTACCATTTACTTCTGCAACAACAACGACTTTATCTCCACGTGCATATTGGTCAATACCAAATAAAGCAAACGTTAAAATAATTAATCCGACAATCACCCAAGCAATCCACCCTTGAGCGTGATCACGAATAGCTTGTAACATGCTTAATCCTTTTGTTCAGTTTTGTAAAAAAATAGTGGTTTATAATACCAATCTGTAACAATTCTTTCAGAATTTTTATGGCTTATTTCAATAATAAACCCTGTTTTTCTACCAGGCCTGGTCTTTTGTTCAATTCTATTTAATTAGAATGATTCAAAAACCCCATTTCAAAAGCTTTTTTAAAAAAAGACTGAGTGAGATTCAAAGAGATTTCAAATATATAAGTGTCTATTTTTCTGTTTTTAGTAGAATGAAATACTAAAGATTAAATAGTTAGAGACTGATATGAAAAAAATACTGTATGTAGATGATGCTCAGTCGATGCGAAAATTGGTTAATTTGGTTTTAAGCAGCGAATTTGATATTACCATGGCCGAAAATGGACTTTTAGGCTATGAAGCGGCTCAAAAGCAGGTTTTTGACGTTATTATCTCTGATATTAACATGCCTGTAATGTCTGGTTTAGAACTGCTTGAAAAATTAAGACAGCACCCTAATAGCCAATTTACGCCTATTTTAATGCTAACCACTGAAGCAAGTGCCGAACTCAAGGCAAAGGGAAAACAGCTTGGAGCAACCGGTTGGATTGTTAAACCCTTTGACCCTGAAAAACTGGCCAGTGCCATTAATCGTTTAATTCCTTAATATATTCAAACTACTTAATTCTAAAAATAAATAGCTCTATAAACACTTTACGCCTCATAGCAATAAGTGCTGTCACTCATTTTTTTACCGTAAAAAACAAAAAACCTCTAGTTATCAAAAAAATAACTAGAGGTTTTTTAGCGGTTTCATATAGGTTTTATAACCTATTAGATCTATGCAACTTCAGCAAAAGGGTCTGTAATCACTAAGGTTTCAGAACGGTCAGGTCCCGTAGATAAAATTGAAACTGGTACACCCACTTCTTTTTCTAGAAATTGAATGTAGTTTTTTGCTTCTTCTGGAAGAGCATCCCAAGAATCAATCCCTACCGTTGAAGTTTGCCAACCAGGCATAGTGATGTAATTAGGAACACAAGTTTCATATTCATCAGCACTTGCAGGCGGCAACAACAATGTTTTGCCATCTTGAGTATATGAAACGCAGATTTTAATTTCTGCTAGTTCATCCATGACATCAAGCTTGGTTAAACACATACCCGTTAAGCCATTAATTTGTGCTGAGCGGCGTAAAGCAACTGCATCAAACCAACCACAACGACGTTGACGACCTGTTGTCGCTCCAAATTCATGGCCACGAGTACCTAATTCTTTACCAATTGGATCACCAACATCAGTATCACAGTCATAACCTAACTCAGTTGGGAATGGTCCACTTCCAACACGGGTTGCATAGGCTTTGGTAATACCCAAAATATAATCTAATTCTGTTGGCCCAATACCTGCACCAGGCCCCGCACCGCCAGATGTGGTGTTAGACGAGGTTACGTAAGGATAAGTACCGTGGTCAATATCTAATAAAGTCCCTTGAGCACCTTCAAACATTAAGTTTTTACCAGCCGCATTGTACTCACTGATTAGGTTTGGTACATCTGCAAGCATTGGCAAAATCATTTTGCTGTAACGCTCACATTTTGCCCAAAGCTCATCAAATGAAACAGGCGTTGCTTTGTAGTAATGCTCGATCATAAAGTTGTGATATTCCAAAGCCTCTAATAACTTTGCTTTAAATGCAGGCATATTTTTAAAATCACCAGCACGTAAACCACGACGAGCTACTTTATCTTCGTAAGCAGGACCAATTCCACGACCCGTAGTACCAATCGCTTTATTACCGCGTGCAACTTCACGAGCTTGGTCTAATGCAACGTGGTAATCCAAAATTAAAGGACAAGCATCACTGATTTTTAAACGGTTTTGAACTTTTAGGCCCGTAGCTTCAAGTTGGTTCACCTCTTTTTCTAATGCATCAGGTGCAAGAACCACACCGTTACCAATTAAGCACTCAACTTCTTCACGTAAAATTCCAGAAGGAATAAGGTGTAAAACTGTTTTTTTACCATCAATAACCAGTGTGTGCCCTGCGTTATGTCCGCCTTGAAAGCGTACAACCGCAGCCACTCTATCTGTTAGAAGGTCAACAATCTTACCTTTACCTTCATCGCCCCACTGGGTACCAACTACAACAATATTTCGCTTTGACATAAAATACTTCTTAATGACTTTTAATAATTCTTTAATCTACACTGTTAAACATTTATATAAAAAACTTAAACAGTTTTAACAACCCATTTACCCGCTTCTTCAGCCAGTTTTTTTGATCCGCCTGGAACAGCATCCATATCGTAAGATTTAATTACCCTAAAGCCCTTTGACTTTAATTCAGCAATTTCGGTTTTTAACCCGGTATCAACTAAATGTGGCACATAAATAGTTTCTTTTACATTCAGTTCAACATCGGCTAGTAAATCTAATGCAGAACGTAAATCTAAGCTAAAACCTGTTGCCGGCAGAGCTAGTCCAAACACAGAACCGATATTGTCATAACGTCCACCTTTAGCTACTGGCTGCAATCTGTTACCACTGTATGAGGCAAAAACAATTCCTGTATGGTATTGATAACCACGCATTTCAGTAATATCTAAATGTACTGGTATAGAAAAACCTGTTTGTATAAATTGACTAATCGTTTCAACGCGATCAAGTGCCGAATCTATCTCTGTAGATAGGCCTGATAGTGATTTTTTAGCTTCAACAATCACATTTGATGCATCACCACATAGCTTTGGAAGAACGGCAAATTTTTCTTTTAAATCTGCTGAAATTTCAACACTGGCCATAAAGCTCTCATATTCTGGAATGGCCTTACGTTGCAAGATATCAATAAACTCTTTTGATTGCTTAGAGTCAAAATCTGCAAGTCTCATCATTTCTGTAACTATGGCAACATGACCCAAACTCATCTTAATGTCAGGCAAATTAATACGTTGCATGCTTTCAAGCATAAGCTCAATAATTTCAAAGTCGCTCTCTACACCCTGATGACCAAATAACTCAGCTCCAACCTGAATAGGGCTACGTGAACCTTTGGCTTTGTTGTTACGAGTCTTTAGAACCTCTCCTACATAACATAACCTTGATATTGTTGTGCTCGCTTTTAAACGATTACTAACAATACGAGCCACCTGAGGAGTCATATCCGCTCTAACACCCATCATTCGACCACTTTCTTGGTCTGTAAAACGACAAGTATCCACAGCCATATGACCAGCGGTTCCTGTTAATAAAGAATCGGTAAATTCCGCAATTGGAGGGAGAACAAGTTCAAAACCAGATAACTCAAAACCGTCAACCAGTTTGCGACGGTAAAATTCTAATTTTTGTGCTTGAGATGGCAGGAGGTCTTCTAAACCTTCGGGCGTAAACCACGTAGATTGTTGCATTTCAAAACTTCTTTTTATTTAATAAAATTCTGTAGGACAAATTATTATAAATCAACTCTGCTTCCATTAACTAAAAAATAGCAATAAAACCAAACCGATTAATATTGATATAAACCCCATTAGTCGTAAATCACGCTCTCCGAGCTTGACCGCTTCTGACATCATTTTTTGCCAAAAAGACGGAAACACAAACGGCAATAAACCTTCTAATATAAAGACTAATGCAATTGCGGCTAATAAGGTATTTTCTATCATACGTCCATAAAAAAGGTGGGTTACCCCACCTTATATTTGTTAACTAGATAAATCTATTTTGATGACTGATTAAAGTACTTGAAGAAATCAGACTTAGGATCAACCACCATCACATCAGACTTATTGTTAAATGATTTTTTGTAAGCGTTAATGCTGTGATAAAAAGCATAGAACTCTGGATCTTGTCCGTAAGCTTTTGCATAAATTTCTGCAGCTGTAGCATCACCTTTACCGCGTAAGATTTCAGCTTTGCTGTAAGCATCAGCTAAAATTACAACACGTTGACGATCAGCATCTGCTTTAATTTTTTCAGCCGTTTCAGTACCTTTAGATCTTAGATCTTTGGCTTCACGGTTACGCTCAGCATTCATTCGTTGGTAAACCGATTCACTGATATCTTTTGCTAAATCAATTCGCTTAATACGAACATCTTCAATCTCAATACCAAATGACTTGGCTTGTAAATCTGTCGTTTTTTTGATTTTTTGAGCAATTTCAACACGCTCACCAGAGATAACTTCTTTAACCGTACGGCTACCAAACTCATCTCTAAGACCAGACTGTACAATTTGACCTAAACGCATACCAGCTAAACGGTTATCACCATTCATTGTGGTGTAAAACTTTTTAACATCGACAATACGCCATTTTACAAAAGAATCCACTTCTAGCTTTTTCTTTTCTACGGTGTAGTAATCTTCTGGTGCAGCATCTAATGTTTGTAGACGAGAATCAAACAAACGCACGTTGTTAATAAACGGAGTTTTAAAGTGTAAACCCGGTTTTACATCTGCTTTTACAATTTCCCCTAAACGAAGAACTACGCCAGTTTGCCATTGATTTACAACATAAACTGAACTGCTTGCAACAAATAAAACCGCTGCTACAAAGATTAATAATAATGATTTCATTAACGTAGCTCCCTATTTCTTAAATACTCACGAATCCCAGGTTTTTGCGTTGTAGTGTTATTTACTACAGGTGCTTTTTGGGTTGTGTTATTTTGCGAGCTGGTTGATGTGTTCGCATCTAATTTAAATGGAACAGTATGTTGGTTACCAATCATTTTATCTAATGGTAAATACAGTAAGTTATTTGAACTTTCTGAGCCAACAAATATTTTGCTAGTAGAACTTAGAACATCTGAAACTGCATCGATGTACATACGTTTACGAGTAACTAGTGGTGCTTTTTCATACTCATTAACAATACTTGTAAAACGAGCTGATTCACCTTTTGCTTGTGCAATAACTTGGTCATGGTAAGCACTGGCTTCTTCAAGCTGACGAGCTGCTTGTCCACGTGCTTTAGGTAAGATGTCATTAGAGTAAGCTTCTGCTTCGTTAATTGAACGCTCTCTATCTTGACCCGCTTTAACTACATCGGCAAATGCTGGTTGCACTTGTTCTGGTGGTTTAGCTTCTTGCAAGTTAACACTAGTAATCATTAAACCTGTGTTATATGCATTTAATCTTTCTTGAGCTAATTCTTGAACACGTTTAACGATTTCATCACGACCTTCTGTCAAAACAAAATCCATTGTGCTTTGACCAACAACTTCTCGTAAGGCACTTTCAGTAACAGAACGTAATGTAGTATCTGGATCAGTCACATCAAACAGGTATTTATTAGCACTAGCAACCTGATATTGAACCGCAATTTTTAGGTCAACAATGTTTTCGTCTTTTGTTAGCATTAATGATTCATTAAGAACACTACCAGAGCCAGAACGACCACGAGAGTCTTGCATAACACCAGAACGATAACCAATTTCAGCTGTACGAATTTGATCTACGTTTACAATTCGTACGCTTTCAATTGGGTAAGGCATGTGCCAATGTGGTCCAGCTTGAGTTTCATCAACATAAGCACCAAATCGAGTTACAACACCTCGTTCTGCCGGATCTACAATATAAATACCTGACAATAACCATACAACAACAATAATGGCAAAGATGATGGTTCCACCTATGCCACCAATACCGCCGCCGTTATTACCAAACTTATCACCCGCACCACCTAAGATACTCTGAGCTTTTTTTAATAACTGATCTAAGTCATCGTTATTTGGTTTTTTAGGTGGTTTTTTATCACCACCACCATTATTGCCAGAGTTTCCTGAGTTACCCCAAGGATCTTGTCCTGACTTACCTGGTTCATTCCAAGCCATTTAACTTTTCTCCATGCTTTCACATTGGTTGTGCAGACATTGATAATTAAAAAGTAAATCCAATGTTGCGATTTGTAGTTCCGATATTTTAGAGAGTAACGCATCAAATGTCACCTATTAAAATTTTTTATAGATGAGAAACTTTGATTATTACTTTAAGAATCGGTTGATTTAATCTCAGCCTTTAAAAGTTCTGGCCATTTTTTTATAGTATTCCACTCTATTTCAGTAAGAAGCATCGTGAATAGACTATTGCCATTCTCATCAAATCCTTCTTCCAAAATAGTACCTAATTCATAGAGTTCTGCACGTTTTTTACCTGCATTTACGTCTAAAACCAAGTCAACAGTATAAAAACGTCCTTTAAAGAAAGAGGCTACTGCTTCCATCAGTAACTCAACCCCTAAGCCTTTTTGAGCCGAAACCCAAACTCGGCTGGCCACACCCTCTTCATCATAGTCGATATGTGGTTCAACTTTTGGCTCTAACAAGTCAATTTTATTAAAAACCACCAATTGTGGAACTTCATCTGCTCCTACTTCACGAATTACATCATAGACATCTGTCATCTTTTCTTCACGATGTATATCTGCAGCATCCACTAAATGAATTAACAAACTGGCTTCTCTAGTCTCTTCTAATGTAGAGCGGAATGCCGTTACCAAATCATGCGGAATATGACGAATAAAACCAACCGTATCGGCAAATATAACAGGGCCTGCTCCAGGTAAATGCACTCTTCTCAAGGTTGAATCTAAAGTGGCAAAAAGGCGATCTTCAGCATACACATTGGCGGTAGTCATGTAATTGAACAAGGTTGATTTACCGGCATTGGTATAGCCAACAATAGTAATGGTTGGTAGCTCAGAGCGTTTACGTGAACGACGGCCTAAATCACGCTGTTTACGAACCTTTTCAATCTTTGCTTCCAACTGTTTAATACGACCTTGAACCAAACGTCTATCCGACTCTAACTGGGTTTCACCCGGCCCTCTTGCTCCAATACCCCCTTGTCTATCAAGGTGAGTCCAACCTTTTACTAAACGAGTAGCCATACGCTTAAGCTGAGCAAGCTCAACTTGCAATTTACCCTCATGAGAGCGGGCTCTTTGGGCAAATATATCAAGAATTAAGCCAATTCGATCAAGCACCTGGCAACCGACCAGTTGAGATAGATTTCTTTCTTGGGCAGGTGTTAAGGCGTGATTAACAATCACCACATCAGCCTCATAAAGTTCAACCGCTTGTTGAATCTCTTCAGCCTTACCTTTACCAACAAAAAATTTAGAATCAGGGTGTTGACGTTTAGTCGTAAGAAGCGTGCATATTTCAGCACCAGCAGAATCCACTAATTCATAGAACTCATCGAGTTCTTCTCTATCAGCTTCATTATGAAAATCGACATGAACCAAAACAGCACGTTCTAGTTCTTGTCTTTCGAGACGATCAAATAATTCCATTAACGCTCTCTAAATGACTAAGTTATTTGCAAGGGATGGGACTTTATCAAATTTAACGTCAATTAGAAAACAGTTAATGAGATTATTAAAATATATTTTGAATTGAGATTTAAACCTCTGCAACTTCACGCTCTTCCGAAGCAACCTCATAAGGTTTTGGGTCGCGCATTGGAACAATTGTTGAAATTGCATGCTTATAAACCATTTGAGTGACATTGCTTCTTAGCAAGACAACGAATTGATCAAAAGAATCAACTTTGCCTTGTAGTTTTACGCCATTAACCAAGTAGATAGAAACGCCAATACGTTCTTTTCTTAAAGCGTTTAAATATGGGTCTTGAATTGGCAAAGCCTTAGCCACTTTCTTATTCTCCATGATGATTCCTATTTTTATTATTTATTATTTTTTTATTTATTTTATAAAACACTAAGAAGTGTATTACTAGAATCTCATTTAGTTGTAAAAATCACAACTAAATCGTCAATTTTATTACACTACAAAATATTTAGCGAAAAGCATACCACAGCATGGTTTTTTATCACTATCAATTCGTTTTATTTACCAATAAATTAATTGCTTAAAATTACGTATCCCAACCATATTTCTTTATGAAACACTAAGTTATTTATCCATTATCAGCACATTGCTTCAATAGATTAACGACCAGCTCCACCCTTTGTTGAGCCGTGGTTTTGTATGGATCAATAATGGTAACGTCTTGTTCTTTACGTAACCATGTTAGCTGACGTTTTGCCAGTTGTCTTGTCGCAACCAGCCCTTTATAAATAAATTCTTCAAAATCATATTCCCCCATCATAAACAACCAGGCCTGGCGATAACCCACGCTGCGAATGGAGGTCATATCTTCATTTAAATCTCCACGTTCAAATAGCTTTTTGGCTTCTTGCAAAAATCCGTTTTCGACCATTTGCATAAAACGTTTCTCAATCTGCTTGTGGAGTTTTGCTCTATCTTCTGGAATTAAAGCAACCTTAATAAGCTCAAATTCTGGCAAACCTTTTTTAGGCTCTGCTCTAAACTCGGTTAAGGTTTTGCCCGTAACTTCATAAACCTCAATCGCTCTAATTAATCGCTGTGGGTCATTTTTATGAATACGTTCTGCAGATTCAGGGTCTATATCCAGTAGCTTTTCATACAAAGCATCAGGGGTCTCATTCCATATTTTTAGCCACTTTTCACGGGTTTTTTCATCCGCCGAGGGTAAGTCAGACATACCTTGTTGCAAGGCATTAAAGTACATCATGGTTCCGCCAACTAAAATTGGTAAACGATTGCGGGCAAAAATCTCAAACACTAAACGATTCACATCATCCACAAAATCTGAGGCTGAATAGGTTTCACTGGCATCATGTGTATTAATTAAGTGATGCGGCACAGTATCTAATTCTTCTTGAGTTGGTTTAGCCGTACCTATATCCATATCTCTATATATAAGAGCTGAATCAACACTAATAATTTCAATAGGCATTTCTTCTGCCAGCAACATTGAAAGCTGGCTTTTGCCGGATGCAGTTGGCCCCATGATCGCCAAACACTGTTTGTTTTTTATTAATTTTTGCACTAAATCCATTTTATTGTCTTTTTATATAGTGTAATTGAGCGATATTCAAATTTTACTGGCCACGCATAAATAAACTATCAAGTTGATTCATTGATAACTGAACCCAAGTTGGTCGTCCATGATTACATTGATCTGAGCGCTCAGTGACTTCCATCTCTCTTAATAACGCATTCATTTCAGCAATCGTGAGTTGACGGTTTGCTCTTACCGAGCCATGACAAGCCATAGTCGATAAAATATGATTTATACGTTCTTCAACTTGCTGAGTTTGCCCTGCCACGTTTAAATCAGCAATCATGTCATTGACCAAGCCAGCAATATCGCTTTTTGCCAATAAAACAGGAACTGCGGTGACTTTTAATTGCTCTGGCCCCAACTCTTCCATTGCAAAGCCAAGTTTTTCAAACAGTTCTTGGTGTTCTTGCCAAACCGTAATATAGGATTGTTCAAAGGTTAATGCCATTGGTACTAACAATGGCTGACTAATTAAACGATCATTTTGCCACTGCTGCTTAAAACGTTCATAGACTACACGTTCGTGAGCGGCATGCATATCTACCAAAACCATACCATGTTGGTTTTCAGACAAAATAAAGACTCCGTGCAATTGAGCTTTTGCAAAGCCCAGCATAGGCATGTTTTCACTATTTTGTACAGCAGACTCATAATCAGATTGAGTCTCAGAGACTCCCATTGAAGTTAAATCACCACCCTGTCTACGCTGCTGAATAAGCTCTGCTAAATCAGCATTATAGCCTCCTTGATTAGGACTAAACGCCGTGGGTATTGAGTGGTTATTTTGATAGTCACTCGGCGCCTGAAATGAAATCGATTCTTGTATAGAGATATTTTGGGTGCCAGATTCAGGACGATAAAGTGAATATGGCTTTTGGCCCGCACTAGTTGAGTCTAAGCCAGGCATAACAGAATTTAAAGATGCTCCACTTCCCGTTTCTGAAACCACAGGTTTGGCAACGGCATCTCTAACACTTCTTCTTAAAAAATCATATACCCAACGCCCGTTGGCAAATCGCACTTCATATTTTGCTGGATGGACATTTACGTCCACCAAATCATGCGGCATCTCAATAAAAATTAGATAAGCTGGGTGACGACCATGATATAGAACATCGGCATACGCTTGTTTAACAGCATAAGAGAGTAAGCGATCACGTACAATTCGACCATTTACAAACACATATTGCATGTCTGTTTGACTACGATTAAATGTTGGCAATCCTACCCATCCAGACAAACTAATATCTTGAGTTTCAAACGCAATAGAAAGTGACTGCTCTACAAAAGCTGAACCCATTAATTGGCTCAAACGTTTTTGCAGACTCGCTTGGTCTGTGACCGCATAAACTTGTCTAACCACCTTTTGATTGTGAACCAGTTTAAAACCCACATTAGGACGGCTTAACATCACACTTTTAACCAGCTGATCTATCTTAGAAAATTCAGTTCTGGCCGTTCTCAAAAACTTCTTACGAGCAGGCGTATTAAAAAACAGGTCGTTTACACTTATGCGAGTGCCTACTTTACCTGCTGATGGCTGGGCATCACTCCAATTACCTTCCCCTTCGGCATATAATTTCCATGCGGCGGATTCATCTTGATGACGACTAATAATCTCAAACCGAGAAACCGAACTTATACTCGCTAAAGCCTCGCCACGAAACCCCAGGGTGGCTACTGATGCCAAGTCTGCACCAGTTTTAATTTTACTGGTGGCGTGTCGGCTTACCGCTAAAAGCAATTCATCTTTTGGAATTCCATGACCGTTATCAATGACCGTTATGGACTTCTCTCCACCCTCTTCAATCAAAATATCAATTTGATTGGCTCCAGAATCTAAGGCGTTTTCTAGCAGCTCTTTTACTACTGAGGCTGGGCGTTCAACTACCTCACCTGCCGCAATTTGGTCGGCAAGGTAACTAGGTAGTTGTTCAATAGATTGTCTCATGTAAAGTGAAAACCTTTATTCTGTTAATGTATTCGCTAGCCGTTACTTACTATTAAGCTTAAGAATTTTATTTAATAAACCTGTGGCAATAACAAATAGAAGATGCATTTTAAAATTCGCAAAATTATATCATTAAGGCACTAGCGAATATAGCGACCATACCTCTTAAATAAAATAGCCTAATTCAAAACAAATTTTAGTAACACAATTAGTAACACAAACTAAAACAATAAACGTTAAAAACAATTTACCAGGCCTGGTAAATCGAATAATGTCATTCTTTAAAATAAGTGACTTAAATAAGTGACCCTTATAAAAACCATAGATTAAGTCGTTTTTTTATCTCCTCTATACCTGCTAGAATAGTTGGCTGTTTTATCATTTATCACTTCTCATTATGTTTTTTTAATAATGTTTGCTAGAACGTTTAATAAATAAAGGTTTTTAACATGGGCATACTTAACACTCTTTTTGGCAATGGCATTTCACAAGAACTGCAAGAACAGCTCACCCAAAAATTCAAAGCCATTGTTGATCCAACCTCAAAACAAGACCTAGATTCCCTAAAAGCGGTAAGTGATTTACAAATTAAAAAAGGCACTTTGTCTCTGACAATTGCCATGCCTTACCCATGCAAGAGCCTTTGGCCAAGCATTGAACAAAACATCATGCATGAGTTAGCTCAACTGGATGAAATCAACCAAGTAACGGTTAAGTTTGAAACCAAAGTGGTTTCACATGATGCTCAAAAAGGGGTTTCTCCTCTACCAAACATTAAAAACATTATTGCAATTGCCTCGGGTAAAGGTGGTGTAGGTAAATCAACAACCTCTGTCAATATCGCTCTAGCCCTTCAACAAGAAGGTGCAACTGTTGGTTTATTAGATGCCGATATTTATGGCCCAAGCATTCCAACCATGCTAAATATTAAAGACAAACCACAATCAAATGATGGCAAAAGCATGCAACCTTTAGAAGCTTATGGGTTACAGGTTATGTCTATTGGGGCCTTAATTGAAGAAGATTCGCCCATGATTTGGCGAGGCCCAATAGTGACTCAAACCTTGACCCAACTATTAAAAGAAACTAATTGGCATGATCTTGATTACTTAGTCATTGATTTACCACCTGGCACTGGTGACGTACAACTAACTCTTTCACAACAAATACCAGTAACCGGTGCTGTGATTGTAACCACTCCTCAACAAGTCTCTTTAATTGATGCTAAGAAAGGCTTAAAAATGTTTGAGAAGGTAGAGATACCTGTTCTTGGAATTATTGAGAATATGAGTACCCATGTTTGCAGTAACTGTGGACATGAAGAGGCCATTTTTGGTGCTCACGGTGGTGAAAACATGGCTAAAGAATACAAGGTAGATTTTTTAGGTGCTTTGCCATTAGACAAGCGTATCAGAGAAGAAGCTGATGCCGGAAAACCAACCGTTACTGCAGAACCACAAAGCGACATCGCTCAAAAATATCGTCACATGTCACATAAAATCGGTGCTCAAATTGGTATTAAAAAGCGTAACTATGCTAATGTATTTCCAAACATTGTTATTCAAAATACATAAGCAAATAGACATCAGACATAATGCCGCTTCTGTTATTTTAAAAGATAATATGGCGGCAACATATTTTAATAAACTAATTAATTTTGATTGTTTTGTTCAGTCTTGAATGGCTCTTGAATGACTTTATATAAAAAGTTTTACCAGGCCTGGTAATTTAGATTGTTAAACCATGATTAGTTAAAATAACTTAGTTAATATATTTAATTAATAATATTTAATTAATATTAAACAACTGATTAAATTGAGCAATTTCCAGTATCTTTAATGCCGTACCGTTAACGTTTTTTAGTAAAACTCGTTTTTTATCAGCCTTAACTTGCTCTCTTAACAGCAGCAACATGCCCAAGGCAGAACTGTCCATATACTGGGTTTCTGCAAAATCAATTTCAAAGCAATTGCTATCTGAATTATATTTTTGACAAATTGCTTTAAATTCCTCGTACTGGCTCACATCAAAACTGCCAGGCAACATTATGGTTACTAAACTATCCTGTTGTTTAGTAAGTATTTTTTTCATATGTAGCCACCCTAAATTTGCAATATACAATACACTTAATAAAAACTAGCATAACCGAGACTGGTATTTAAAAACAGTAGGCAAATTACTAAGCCCCAATTGTCGTTATAAAAAGCCACCGATTAACTCAAAAGTATCCATACAAAATCAGCAAAAAACTCTATAATATCGAGCTAATTTATAGATTTACACAATTCGATTTTAACGTTCACCCTAAATTATTAATAAAGCGTATTACAACAAGCATTACAGACGAGCCTTTATTTTTATCTAAACCAACGTTGAATCAAACTAAGAACTGGAAAAAAACACCCATGTCAGAGACCGTAACAACTCCAAGAAAAATATTAATTACAAGTGCATTGCCTTATGCAAATGGCCCAATTCATTTAGGTCATCTTGTTGAATATATTCAAACTGACATTTGGTCGCGTTTTCAAAAAATGCGTGGTAATGAGTGTACTTATGTTTGTGCCGATGATGCACATGGCACACCGATAATGCTTAGAGCCCAAGCTGAAGGCATTACGCCAGAAGAGTTGATTGCAAAATCCTCTGAAGATCATCAAGCAGACTTTGCGGGCTTCAATATTGCATTTGACCACTACCACAGCACTAACTCTCCAGAGAATAAAGAGTTTGCCGAATACATTTACAACCAGTTAAATGCCAAAGGGTATATTTCACGCAAAACAATTACCCAGTCTTATGACCCAGAAAAAGAGATGTTTTTGCCTGACCGTTTTGTAAAAGGTACTTGCCCTAAATGTAAAGCCGAAGACCAATATGGCGATAATTGTGAAGTGTGTGGTGCAACCTATAGCCCAACTGATTTAATTAATCCAAAATCAGCCGTGTCTGGTGCCACTCCTATTGAAAAAGAGACCGACCACCTATTCTTCGAACTTGGACAGTTTGAAGATATGCTTAAAGAGTGGACTCATGCTGGTCATCTGCAACCACAAATCGCCAATAAACTAGATGAGTGGCTAGAAACTGGTTTACGCGGTTGGGATATCTCGCGTGATGCGCCTTATTTTGGTTTTGAAATTCCAGGTGAAACCAATAAATATTTTTATGTTTGGTTAGATGCACCTATTGGGTATATGTCTAGCTTTAAAGCCTATTGCGATAAAGCAGGTTTAAATTTTGACGAATACTGGAAACAAGACTCAACCACCGAGCTGTATCATTTTATTGGTAAAGACATCATCAACTTCCATGCCCTTTTCTGGCCTGCAATGTTATCAGGTGCTGGATTTAGAACGCCTAATGCGGTATTTGCACACGGATTTTTAACCGTTGACGGTCAAAAAATGTCTAAGTCTCGCGGCACATTTATTATGGCCAAGACCTATCTTGAGCATCTAAATCCAGAATACTTACGCTACTACTATGCGGCAAAATTAAGTGGCCGTATTGATGATATTGACCTTAACCTAGAAGACTTTGCCCAGCGTGTAAACTCAGACTTAGTTGGTAAAGTTGTTAATATCGCGAGCCGTTGTGCAGGGTTTGTAGTCAAGAAATTTGACGGCAAATTAGCCACTTCATGGTCCGATGATGCAAACGTTTTATATCAATCTTTTGCTGATAAATCTGAAGAGATTGCAGACTTATATGAACAACGTGAATACGGTCATGCTATGCGTGAAATTATGGCGTTAGCAGATAAAGCAAATGAATACATTGCAGAAACCGCACCTTGGGTATTAGCAAAAGAAGAAGGCAAAGAAGCCGAATTGCATGAATCTGTTAGTGTTGGAATTAACCTATTCCGTGTATTAATGAGTTATTTAGCACCTGTTATTCCAGAAACTGCCATTAAAGCTAAAGCCTTTTTAAATCTTGAGTCTTGGAACTGGAACGATGTTAAAACGCCATTAATGGGTCATGAAATTACTAAATTTAAAGCCCTATTAACTCGTTTAGAAATGCCTGCAATTGAAAAAATGATTGAAGCGTCAGCTGAATCTTTAAGTAATTCATCTTCTGTTCCAGATGGTAAAAAAGGTGATAAAAAGCCTAAAAAACAAACTGAAGCAGTCCAAAAAGATGGAGAAGTTGCCATTGAACCGATTGCTGAACAAATTACGATTGACGACTTTGCTAAAATTGACTTACGTATTGCCAAAATAGTAAATGCAGAAGCCGTTCCAGAAGCTAAAAAATTACTTAAATTAACTTTAGATATTGGTTCTGAACAACGTCAAGTGTTTGCAGGCATTAAATCAGCTTACGAACCAGAAGATTTAATTGGCAAACTAACCGTAATGGTGGCTAACTTAGCACCTCGTCAGATGCGTTTTGGGCTATCTGAAGGTATGGTTTTAGCCGCAGGTCCTGGTGGCAGTGATTTATATGTACTTTCTCCTGATGAAGGTGCTACACCTGGAATGCGTGTTAAATAATAACTAACCTTACCAATTTACCAGGCCTGGTAAATTGGTAAAAACGAAAATGTAAAACGCGCAAAACATTGTTAGAAGCATTGTTATAAACATTAACAGGAACGTTAAATGCAAGAATACATTCTTATTTTGATTAGCACTGTCTTAGTCAATAACTTCGTATTAGTGAAGTTTTTAGGCTTATGCCCGTTTATGGGTGTTTCTAAAAAGACCGATGCTGCTTTAGGAATGGGCTTAGCTACCACTTTTGTATTAACATTAAGTTCTGTTTTGAGTTACATCATTTTCACTTATTTACTAGAACCTTTTGGTTTAGAGTATCTACAAACAATCGCTTTTATTTTAGCTATTGCCGCTGTGGTTGGCTTTACTGAAATGGCGATTCATAAAACCAGCCCCGCTCTTTATCAAGTATTAGGGATCTACCTACCGCTTATCACCACTAACTGTGCAGTACTGGGTGTTGCCTTATTGAATGTTGGTGAAAAAAATGACTTTATTGCCTCTGCCGTTTATGGTTTTGGGGCTGCCGTTGGCTTTACTTTAGTAATGGTTTTGTTTGCCTCAATTCGCGAGCGTATTGATGTCGCTGATGTTCCTGGCCCATTTAAAGGTGCTCCAATCGCCTTAATTACCGCTGGCCTAATGTCGATGGCATTTATGGGCTTTGGCGGATTGGTGTAGAGGATATTTGATGTTAGAAGCCATTCTTATTTTCGTTGGTCTAGCCATTTTATTCGGTTTATTGCTTGGTTATGCTTCAGTTAAATTTAAGGTTGAAGGCAATCCAACCGCTGAACGCATTGACAAAATCCTTCCACAAACACAATGCGGTCAATGTGGGTTTCCTGGTTGTAAACCTTATGCTGAAGCTCTAGCTAAAGGTGAAACTGAGGTAAATCTTTGTATTCCCGGTGGCACTGAAGTGATGATTCAAATCTCCGAAATCACCGGGCTAGAACCCAAAGAGATGGAAGTGGTAGAAGAGGAAGACAAACCTAAAGAAGTTGCCAAAATAAATGAGGATCTTTGTATTGGTTGTGTTCTATGTATTAAAGAATGCCCTGTTGATGCCATTTTAGGTGCAACAAAATTAATGCATACCGTGATTGAAAAAGAGTGTACTGGCTGCGAAAAATGTGTACCTGTTTGCCCAGTTGATTGTATTGAAATGGTACCTCTTGCCGTATCAACCAAAAACTGGAAATGGCCGGAACCTCAGCCTAATTTAACAACACAAGGGAGTGAAAAGTAATGTCTCTTTTTGCTCAGATTGTTAATGTAATCGCTCCCATTTACCCTCAGGCAAAACGTTGGTTACACCGCTTTAATGGTGGGATTTTCCCAGCATATAATAAAGAGCTCTCTTCTCGCCAACCAATTAGAGAAGCCATAATACCTAGTCGCTTAATTATGCCCTTGCAACAGCAAGTGGGTTTACCTGCTGATTTATTGGTAAAAGTTGGCGATAAAGTTAAAAAAAATCAATTAATTGCCCGCTCTTCTAAAGATGCCAGTAAAGCCTTGGTTGTGCCCATTCATGCTCCAACCTCTGGAGTGATTACCGCAATTGAAAAAGTGACACTACCTCACCCTTCTGGTTTAGAAGATATCGCCATCATTATTGAACCTGATCACTTAAATACCACTATTGAAAATGCACTTAAGGTTTCAGGAAATAAACCCCAGTCACCGCAAGAGCTAAAAGACATTTTGCTGAATGCCGGAATTGTCGGTATGGGTGGTGCAGGTTTTCCAACCTATGCAAAGATTCCTGCTGAAAAAGGCAAAATTCATACCTTAATGATTAACGGTGCAGAGTGTGAACCTTTTATCACTTGTGATGATTTACTGATGCAAACCGAGGCTGAATCAATTATTCAAGGAGCAATCATTACCGCTAATGCTCTAGGTTCAACCAAAATTTTATGCGGCATAGAAACCAATAAACCAGCCGCAATCAAAGCGATGAAAGCGGCTGCTAAAGATACGATTATCCAAATTATTGAGGTAGAAACCGTTTACCCAATGGGTGGGCAAAAACAGCTTACCCAAGAGTTAACGGGCATTGAAATGCCACACAAGGCACACGCTGTTGATATCGGTATGTTAATGATGAATGTGGCAACATTTTCAGCTATCAACAAGGCTGTCACTCTTGGAGAACCTCTGACATCAAGATTAGTTAGTGTTACAGGCTTGGGGTTACATCGTCCTTTTAATATTCGTGCTTTAATTGGTACCCCTTTTGCAGAGTTAGCACAAGCGGCTGAACCCAAAATAGATCTCAACTATCCTTTAGTCATGGGTGGCCCAATGATGGGATTTGCCGTTAAATCTAACCAAGTACCTGTACTCAAAACCACCAACTGCATTTTAGCTAATCCACCAGAACCTACAGAAATGCAAATGCCGTGCATTCGTTGTGGTGAGTGCATGGATGCCTGCCCTATCAACCTTTTACCTCAGCAGATGTACTGGCATAGCCAAGCACATGAGTTTGATAAAGTTGAAAAGCTCAATATTTTTGATTGTATAGAATGTGGCTGTTGTAGCTATGTATGCCCAAGTCATATTCCACTTGTTCAATATTATCGAAACGCTAAATCAGAAATTAAAGAGATTCATGCCGAAGAAAAAGCAGTTGAACTTGCTAAACAACGCCATGAATTTAAATTGGCACGTATTGAGCGTGAAAAACAAGAACGAGAAGAACGTCTCAGAGCTAAAAAAGAAGCGGTTAAAAAACAAGCCGCAAGTCAAAATACGACTGAAGATAATTCAAAAACCACGAAACCTGCTAGCTCAGCGGCGGCGGCCGCTGCGGCAAAAGCTGCTGCTGCCAAACGAGCCGCCGCAAAAGCTAATGCTAATACTTCAACGTCTCAGCAAAATACACAAGAAGATAATATTCCTCCAGCTCGCAGAAAAGCGATTGAAGCGGCCAAACAAGCCACTGAAAAAGCGGATGGTGCTAAAAACCCTAAAGATGCTGCTAAAAATGCAGCTATGGCCGCGGCTAAAAAACGTGCTCAAGAAAAAGCTGCAGCAAAATCATTGGAAGGTAAAAATGTTAATTCTTCCGAGTTAACTCCAGAGTTAAAGCCTAAACCAACTCCAGATGAATCAACTAAAGCGGATCCCAAACAGGCCGCTAAAGCTGCAGCTATGGCCGCAGCGAAAAAACGTGCTCAAGCAAAAGCGAATAACGAAGCCGAACCCGATCAAAGCAAAGCGACAACCGAAGCGACAACCGAAGCGACAAACGAAGCGACAAACGAAACTCCAAATGAAGCCGTAAAAGAAGCTCAGCATGATGCCAAACAAGCCGCTAAGGCTGCGGCAATGGCTGCAGCCAGAAAACGTGCTCAGTCTAAAAAAGCAATCATACAAACTTTAGAAGTTCCCCCTATTGAAAGCAAACAAGTTGATGATCAAGAGATGGAACTTCAAGCTGAACAAGTAGTTCATAAAAAAGAGTTGTCCGAAAATATAGCAACAGACCTAACTCAAAATACTGAAGACACTGCCGCTTCAAAAAAAGAAGCGGCTCGTAAAGCAGCAATGAAAGCAGCTCGTGCTGCTGCTAAAAAACGTAATTCAGCAAATACATCAGTAAGTAAGCAATCTGAACAACTTAACCAAGACAATTCATCAAGTTCAGAGAGCATTGAGCCTGCGGAGGATCAGGCAAACAAACCATCGCCTGAAGACAAAAAACGCAAAGCAATGGAAATGGCTAAACAAAAAGCGGCAGAACGTGCGGCACAAAAACAAGCTGAAAAGCTTGCATCAGAAACTCCTGAGGAGACTAAATAAGTGAACTCAAACCACCTCAGTTCATCGCCTTTTACTCATAACAACCAAAGTGTACGCAAAGTGATGTTGCAAGTGCAGATTGCAGCTCTACCGGCTTTACTCACACATATTTATCTTTTTGGCTTTGGTATTGTGGTGCAATGGCTGTTAGCCGTTGCCACCATGCTTGTGGTGGAATATGTGATGCTTCGTTTACGTGGCAGACCAATCCTGCCTTATATAACCGATATGAGTGCCTTAATTACCATAACTGGTTTAGTTTTTTGTATTCCACCAGAAGCCCCATGGTGGGTTATTGTTTCTGGAAGTGCCTTTGCCTTAATTTTTGGTAAGCATCTCTATGGTGGACTTGGCTATAACCCTTTTAACCCAGCTATGTTGGGCTACGCCTTTCTGTTAATTTCTTTTCCAATCCAAATGACTCAATGGACCTTACCTGTGAGTTTAAGCGGTCATGCTTTAAGTTTTTGGGAATCTGCCTATTATATTTTTACAGGCCACATACCAGGACTTTCAATTGATGCATTAACGGGGGCAACGCCGCTAAATGAAGTTCGAACAGGATTGTCTCAAGGTAAATCGGTTATTGAAACCTTAAGCACTGAAGCAACCAGCAATTTATGGGGCTTAACCAGTTGGGGCTGGGTAAATATCGCTTTTATCGTGGGTGGTGTATGGATGATGCTTACTCGTACCATTAGCTGGCAGTTTCCTGTAGGTTTTATAGGTACTCTTGCTTTAATCAGTTTTGTTTTTAACCAGATTGATCCTACAACCTATCCGCCAATGAGTTTTACCCTATTAACGGGTGGAACCATGTTAGCAGCATTTTTTATTATTACCGATCCTGTAACCGCCAGTACCACACCAAAAGGCAAACTCATTTATGCCTGCGGAATTGGGGTTTTAGTTTATGTCATTCGTAACTGGGGTGCCTTCCCAGATGGTATTGCTTTTGCGATTTTACTGATGAATATAGCGGTGCCACTTATTGACCAATACACGCAACCACGTGTTTATGGCCACAAACGTTAGGAGCGATGATGACGAATCCTAATCCTTCACAATCGTTGATTAAAACCATGTTCTCTTCAGCAGGTAAACTGACTTTTTTTGTGTTTATCAGCATTATTCTATTACTATCAATACGTTACGTGACTGCACCAGAAATACAACAAGCAGAAAGGCAAACCCTACTTAATACTTTTAGTGAAGTTTTGCCTAGTACTTATTATGACAATGACCCTTTAAAAAACACCAAAGTCATTACTGATCCAGCCTATTTAAAATTATTAGGCAGTTCTGAGCCAGTAACCTTTTACCGTGCTACTAAAAACAATCAACCTGCTGGTGCAATTTTTACTACTATTGCACCCAATGGTTATAGCGGTAAAATCTATGTACTGATTGGTGTTTTTCCAGATGGAAGAATCTCAGGTGTACGAATTATTAAACACACCGAAACACCAGGCCTGGGTGATAAAGTTGAAATTAATAAAAGTAAATGGGTGCTTGAATTTGATGGCCGCAATTTACGTGATGATAATGACCCTCGCTGGGCAGTTAAAAAAGACGGTGGCGATTTTGACCAGTTTACCGGTGCAACCATTACCCCTCGTGCAGTCGTGGGAGCAATCAAAAATGCACTGATTGTGGTTAATGATTTAGGAGAACGATTATATGAGTAATGCTCAAACAGAACATAAATCGATCTGGCAAGATTACAAACTCATCATTGAAAACGGTCTCTGGAAAAATAACCAGGCATTAGTCGCTTTATTAGGCTTATGCCCTCTTTTAGCGGTGTCTAACAACGCGATTAATGGCTTTGGATTGGGTCTGGCGACTTTATTAGTTTTATTGTTGTCCAATGTTTTGGTTTCAGCGATAAGAAATCATGTATCTGATGAAATTCGTATCCCTGTATTTATTGCTATCATTGCCACAATGGTAACTATTATTGACTTAGTCATGAATGCCTACTTTCATACCTTACATGGTATTTTGGGTATCTTTATTCCATTAATTGTAACCAACTGTGCCATTTTAGGGCGTGCAGAGGCTTATGCTTCTAAGAACACCATGGATAAAGCGTTTGTTGATGGCTTATTTATGGGCTTAGGTTTTTTAGCGGTGCTAGTATTACTTGGAAGCCTGCGTGAAATGATTGGTAATGGCACCTTATTTGACCAAGCCTATTTAATGTTTGGTGAATCTGCTCGCAGCTGGACTTTGCATTTTGGCGATAACTACCAAGGTGTTCTATTAGCGATCTTGCCTCCTGGTGCATTTATAGGTTTAGGTTTATTAATTGCCTTAAAAAATTGGGCCGATGCAAAAAAGGTAGCAAAACAACAAAACCAACTCGGTATTCAAGTTGCCGTTACTCCCATGCAAGCTAAATAAAAATTAGTCAGACTCTATGAATAAAGCCAAACGTTTAGAAATTTTTGAAAGACTCAGTGAAGCAATCCCTGAGCCTGAAACAGAGCTAAATTACAGCACCCCTTTTGAACTGCTTATTGCGGTTATTTTGTCTGCTCAAGCGACCGACAAAGGGGTTAATATCGCTACTGACAAGCTGTTTCCGGTAGCCAATACCCCAGAAGCTATCTATGCGTTGGGAGAAGAAGGTTTAAAAGAGTACATAAAGACCATTGGGTTATTTAACACCAAAGGAGCCAATATTATCAAAACCTGCAAGATGTTAATTGACTTGCATGGTTCACAAGTGCCAGATAACCGTAAAGATTTAGAAGCGTTACCAGGTGTTGGCCGAAAAACCGCTAACGTGGTGCTTAACACCGCATACGGTCAGCCAACAATGGCCGTTGATACTCACATCTTTCGGGTATCAAATCGTACCAAAATTGCCCCAGGCAAAAATGTTTTGGAAGTAGAAATGAAATTGCTCAAAAATGTTCCAAAACAGTATCTTATTCCAGCACATCACTTACTGATTTTACATGGTCGTTATACCTGTGTAGCACGCAAACCTCGTTGCGGTGCTTGTTGTATTTATGACCTATGCGAATTTAAAGAAAAAACAGAATAAACAAAAAACAAACTATACACAGAAAATTACCACATCCCACAGACAGATATACAGGCCTGGTAATTTATTGCAAAAACAAAACCAAGGTTTACTATGTTTTATACCTCTGAAAGAGACAAGCTTAGACAATTTTATGTAGATACCTGGCAAAAGGCACGCCATGGTTTACCCATGGATGCCATGGAAACCATGGTGGCTAGAGTGATTGAATTACATCCTGAATATCACGCTATGCTAAGCAATGAAAAACATTTAGGTAATGAATACAAACCCGAAGATGGCGAAACCAATCCTTTTTTACATATGGGTATGCATCTAGGGCTACAAGAACAAGTTTCAATGGACCGCCCTGCTGGTATTCAAGCGGTTTACCAACAACTAGGTGAACGTTTAGGTGATGTTCATAAAACCGAACACGCCATGATGGACTGTTTAGCTGAGTCTTTATGGATCGCTCAACGTGATCAAGTTGAACCAAATGAACAAGCCTATTTACGCTGTTTACAGAATTTACTTTTTAAGTGAGACCTTTACCTGAATTATGAACAAAAGAAAAATGTGAGAAAATTTATACTACTTGAGGCCTGAAACGCAGTTAATAGCTAGCTATTGACAAGTTTTAGAACGAAAAGCAGTGAAATTTTAGCCATTTTTACTTGCTTATAATTCTGTGCAAAGGTCTCTAAATCTATTCTCAATTTTAGCTAGCCAATTTTTTAAGATTAAGGAATCATTTATGTTTTATAACCACCTTAGCAACCAGAAACATTTTTCTGTTTTACCAGGCCTGTTAATTTTAATTATTGGATTTTTAAGCCTATTTTCTTTGCCTACTTATGCTGCAGACAACAATATTTTTGTTAGTCCAAGTTGGTTAAAAAGTCATCAATCTAAAGTCAAAATCATAGATATGAGTGAGCGTGGTAATTATCAAAAATTTCATATTAAAGATGCTCTTTGGGTGAACTATGCTTGGCTAATCAAACCTCAAAATGGTGTCGAATTAAGTGGTGGGCCAAACTATATGGCCGATGTACTTTCTCAATTGGGCATTAAAAACAGTGACAACATTGTTATTTATGATGACATGGGAGGCTTACCTTCAAGTCGTCTTTATTGGGAACTTAAAAAGCTTAATCATGCCCAAGTGCACATTTTAGACGGCGGTATTGTTAGTTGGGTTTTAGCTGGAAATCCGGTGACTCAAAAACGTCCTGTAGCTCCAAGCAAAACCCACTACCAGGCCCCTAAAAAAGATTTAACTAAATCCTTAACGGCTTATAAACAAGATGTTATTAATGCTAAAAAAGACAATGTGGTATTAATTGATGCACGTTCACAGGCCGAATATGTTGGTAACCCTAAACAAAAGCAGAGCGGGCATATTCCGGCTGCCTTATGGTTTGAATGGTCAAACGCGGTTAATTTAAGAGATGGTTACAAGCAATACCCAAAAGAGCAGCTATTACAAAAATTACGTGCCATTGGTGTTTATGATGTTAATCAACTAATTATTGTATATTGCAATACCGCACATAGAGCAGCCCGTAGCTTTACTATGTTAAAAAGCTTAGGCTTTAAAAAAGTAAAACTTTATGACGGCTCGATTCAAGAATATATGATGGATAAGTCTCTGCCTTTAAAACGAAGTGACCGCCCTTAAATAAATGGAACCAGGCCTGGTAAATTGATGCAGCAAGCAAAATTACATCATGCAGAACAGTCTAACTTGCAAAGCGATACTTGTGATGGAGCAAGCGATAGTATAGTAAACACAGCCCCATCTGATAACATTCATGATAATTATCATATCTACACTGATGGTGGTTATTTTGAAAAACTTGACGTTGGTGGCTGGGGTTTGGTTATTTTTAAAAATGACCAAGAAATTCTGCGTGATTCAGGCTGGCAAAAACAGACATCTAGCTTAGAGATGGAACTTTATGCGGCAAAAAAGGCTCTGGAACATATAAATGATATTAGTGATATTAAACAAAACTTTAACTATGATAACGATACTAAATATCAAGAAACCCGCCAATCTAACAAACGTCTAGATTCATCCTCAAAACTAACAAGCAGTTTTTCTATCACCTTATTTACTGACTCTAGAATTTTAATTGAAGGTCTCACAGAAAAATATGCCATGTGGTGTGCTAATCAGTGGCGTGTAAAATCGGGTAAAACCGTAGTTTATAAAGAACTTTGGCAAAGTCTTTCTAAATTAACTCAGCAACAAAAAGTTACCTTACGTTGGATTAAAGGACATAATGGCAACCTGGGTAATACGGTAGCTGATTCATTGGCTAGACAAGCTGTTATTAACAAAACGCAATTTTCTTAAAAATCTATGCAAATACAGCTTAATTCTTTTACATTTTAGCAAGACGAATTTGTTACAAATGGTGAGCAAATACCACTTCAATACTAAGTTGTGGTTACGGTGAGATCTCTAACAAAGTAGTGTCATCCGTTACTCCCTTACCATCAGAAAAATGATTAATTTTCTGAAAGACTTCATTCAATTCTAAATTCTCTTCAATCACTTTAAGTAATAACTCTAAAGTTCTTGTCTCACCAAACTCTTCACCTTTATTATTTTTAACTTCAGCTAATCCATCTGTATAAATAAAAAGTTTGTCGCCAGGAGAAAACGACATTACTTTTGGCGTGAGTTTGTGTTCATGCATATTCATAATGCCTAGGGCGACTGACATTGAGGCAATTTTATCAACTTTATTAGGTTCAACGTACAGACTGCAAGGCATACCAAAGTTCCAAAGTGTGGCTTGTTGATTATTTTTATTCCAATCTATGTACGTCGCTGCTAAAAAATTTTGTGGTAGCAGCTTGCTTACTAGTTCATCATTTATAATTTGTAAAATATCTTCAGCACATCGATTTTGTTGCACATGCGTATAAAATAAAGAAGCGACTAAAGGCCCTGAAATTGCAGCCATAAGTCCATGACCTGTAAAATCGCCCACCAAAATATGTTGATGGTTGTCTGCACTTAAGCTCGACAAAATAATATCACCGTTAGATTTTTCTACAGGAGAAACGACTTGTCTGAGCGACTCCTTATAAAATCGCTTGTCTTGATGCATTGAAGTAATAATATGCTCAATTTGATTACGCTCTTGTTGTAAAACTTGATAACTTTGCTCAAGTAATCTACCCGTAAAATATAACGATAGATGAGTTTCCATCCTGGCCAATAAAATTGATTCGGTAAACGGCTTGGTAATGTAATCTACCGCTCCAATCTGAAACCCTCTTTTTTGATCTTCAACCCCTATTTTAGCGGTTAAAAAAATCACAGGAATATCCTTAGTAAGTGGGTTTTCTTTGAGTTTTTGGCAAACATCATAACCAGATAGACCTGGCATATTTATATCAAGCAGAATTAAATTAGGTTTCTTTTGTTCTACTTCATCAAGACAGGCTTGGCCATTTTCAACCAATTTAAGTTGATAGCGATCTTCTATTAAATCTTGAAGTATCAATCTGTTTAGAGGTTCATCATCTACCGCTAAAACATAAGGTTTGACCACAGGTGATTGACTGATGGTAGGTGTATCTACAAATGTGCTATCAAAAGGATTCATGAGATTTTTAGACATATTTCATCCTATCAGGGCTTCTCGCTGGCAACGTAAATCTAAAAATAACTCCTTTAATAACACCATTTTCGTTCCAATTTTCTGCCCAAATTTTGCCATCATGTGCATCAATTATCTCTTTACTAATCGCTAACCCAAGGCCTGACCCACCTGCACTTTGATAAGCGTTTTTGCTCTGCACAAATTTATTAAAAATAGTATCCAAATCCCCATCATTAATCCCTTTGCCTTCATTCTGTATTGAAAACACTAATGATTCAGACTGAATGTTTTCAACCGATAATGTTATGGTTGAACCTTTAGGAGAGTACACAATGGCATTACTAAGAAGATTAGAGATTACTTGAGCAATTCTATGCGCATCAAAATAAGCCATAAAATCAATGTGTTTTAACTCAACATTAAGCTCTTTGTCATTAATCAATGATTGTTGCTCTAGCAAACAGCTTTCAATAACCGGCTCGATTGTCTGGTAGTTAAAGTCAAAACTCATTAAACCAGACTCTAATTTGGCTGAATCTAATAAATTATCTAACAAACCTATTAAACGCAAACCGCTTAACTGAATATTATTAAAATAGCGCTTTGTAGTCTCTTCACTTATTGAACCAATACGTGACATTCCCATTTCTGCATAACTTAATATTCCATGCAATGGAGTACGAATATCATGCGACATCGTTGCTAAAAAGTCAGATTTAGCCTTATTTGCAGATACCGCCTCTTCTCGTGCAAGATACATCGCTTCTTCTAATATTTTTCGTTCTGATATATCTCTTAAAGCAACATGGATCACTTTTCTGCCATAGTATTCGAGTTGCGTTAATACGACATCTGTCCAAAATTCTTCACCATTGGCTCGACGGTTTAACCACTCATAATGATGTGTGCCTTTGGTTAAACAAAGCTGGAGCATTCTATATCCTTTACGATGAGAAGATTCACCATCAGGCTGGTACTTAGGAGCAAATACTGAATTTGGCAAGCTCAGCAATTTTTGTTTTGACTCATAACCAAACATATCTACCACGGCTTGGTTACAGTCTAATACATGACGACCTTCAGTAATAAAAACTCCATCGGCAGTTTTTTCAAAAAGGGTTTCAAAGGTCTTTTTTTGCTCATTGAGTTGTTTGGTATAAATTTCAATTGCGCGTTGTAATTCTTCATTATCGACAGTTAAGGCTTTATTGCTTATTCTTTCACTCATGTCTCGAGCAAAAGCACACGTTACCCAATCACCATCAACTTTAAATTTAGTTGCTGCCACTTCAACTGGTACGCTGGTACCATTTTTACGTTGATGAATCGTCTCAAATAACACTCTAGTACCTGGATCAAAATCACGACAAATATTAGCTATTTCTTCTGGGGTGTATTTAATATCAATCTGATTGATCTTTTTTTGCAAAAGTTCTTCACGCTCATAACCTAAAAGATGGCAAGTCTGATTATTAACATCTAAAATTTCACCGTCGCAATTCATTAAAAAGTACGCTTCAGAACTCTGATCAATAATCTTATGGTAGCGATTTTCTTGTTCTTGCAAAGAGCCTTGATTACGTGAAAGTTGATATAGATATTTTAAGAAAAGAAACACCACTACACTAAACAGTAAGCTAATTAAGATACCGTCAATCCATACTTTATTTATAGGCCAGCCTTGTAAAGCGTTATAGTCTGGTAAAGATTTAAGATTAACACTCGTGTCAAAAAACCAATCTTGTCCAGCAAAATTAAGGTAATGCTGTTTACTACGAAATAAGGCATCTTTTTTTGAATAATTAGGACCGACTGAAACAAAAGATTGTGTACTGTTTAATGAAGCTAGCTGTGAAAGACGTAATGACTTCTCAATGAGCAAGTTACTTCGAATGAACTTAAAATAATGACCCAAATTTAAAACAATCGCAGTAAACCCTAATAACTTATCAGAACCATTGTAAACTGGTTGATAAATAATAACCGACTGGTCCTGGTTAGAGCCTTGAGCATTATTCAGTGGAACCGTAGCAACTTGCTTTCGAGCAGAAGCTGCAGCATGCATTGCAACTCTTTGAGCTTCATTCGCATAGGCATCTATTCCTATAGCAAGTTTATTTTCAACATAAGGATAAACGTATTTAACAATTGCATAGGCGTCGTTTTCTTTAATTTGTTTATCTAACCGTCCCTCTGCATTCTGTTTTATCACAAAATGATCTAAGCTCAGTTTCTTTCTCATCTCAGCTTTAAATTGATCAATATTTTGTGCCGGAATGACTTCAATCCATTCTATAGTTTGAATCCCTGAATTTAAGTCCAAAAGGGATTTACCCAAAATATCAAAATCGGCTTGAGTAACTTTATCTGAAAGAGTGAATACCGCAGACAAACTATTTAGTCGTTCAAGCTCTCTATTCAGCAGATTTTGTATAACATTAAATGCTTGTAGTGAGTATTGATTAAATTTTGTTTCTAAAGCATGAATATGTTTTTTTTCACTATATTGCAGCCATGATGAAGTCAGTGAAAGCCCTATAGCAAACACGGCAACAGTAATTAGGTAAATTGATTTCATTGAATAAATTTTATTCATGCTATATCCAAAAAAAACAGAAAAAATAACAATATAAACGTGGCCAGTTACAAATATTAAGACCTTTAATATCTTTACAACATCCACCTTTGGTTTTTTATCTTTTTGTTTTTTATCTTTATGTCAATACAGGCCAATACAAACCTCAGCCCTATTTTTTCAGCTTTCAGTTTGTAACACAGTAAAAAATACTTATTTTAACGTATAACCCTAGAGTACCGTATTTTTCTCTATACAATTTGTCAAAGAATAGGCCTAATTGATTTTATAATATAGCCATTAATAACTCATTAATAAGCTAAAGAACCCACAAAAACTTTAAGGGCGAAACTCATCGTAAAATTGATTACGATATGAGTTCAATAATAAAAAATAAATCTACAGCAAAGTTTTACAATCAAAGGAATACATTATGTTAAAAATTGGAGACCAAGTCCCAAACGTTACCAGCCTCAATCAAAACAACGAAGCTGTTAAGCTAAGCGACTACCAAGGTCATAAAAATATTGTGTTGTATTTTTATCCTAAAGACGACACGCCTGGTTGCACGATTGAAGCCAATGATTTCACTAAATTGGCTGCAGAATTTGCGGCTGCGAATACTGTCGTGATTGGAGTGAGTAAAGATGATTGTGGTAGTCACCAAGCTTTTATTGATAAGTTTGGACTTAAGGTCGATTTATTAGCCGATACTTCTGGTGAAGTTTGTGATGCATTTGGTGTATGGCAGTTAAAAGAGAAAAATGGTGTTTCTAAAATGGGAATTGTTCGTTCAACGTTTATTATTAATAAACAAGGCACCCTGACTTATGTTGAATATGGCGTTTCACCAGATGGCCATGCCGCTCAAATGCTCGAGCTTGTAAAAGAACTTTAACAATCTCTTAAAGATCATTGCAACTAACCAAGTCTAGATAAGCATGCCCTGTGACCATCCATATATCGTGAGCATAGGGTGGTAAATCGCTTTTTAGTATGAAGAATTAGGTTTGTTAAGTTGTATCAAACTCGCCCTACTTTAAACTTACGGCCTTTAATTTTATTTTGGTTTAAGCCTTTTACCACTTCAGCTTCATAGCCACGTTCAATTGCTACGTAGCTAGAGTGATCAACCACATCTATTTTGCCAACGTGTTTACCCTCTAACCCAATCTGTTTAGTAATCGCCCCCAATATATCTCCACGGCGTACTTTGTCTTTACGACCACCTGAAATATACAGAGTAACGTATTCTGGTTGAACTCGATTAGAACGTGACTGCGGTAAACGCTCAATGGACTCATACTCAAGTGCATGACCTTGGTAACTGCTTAAATGGTCTAACTTATAACGCTCTTTTTCAGTAAAAAGGGTAATTGCCTTACCTTCCAAGCCTGCACGCCCAGTTCGTCCAATACGGTGAGTGTAAGTCTCTTGATTACGTGGCAGTTCATAGTTAATAACGGCTGGTAAAGCTTCGATATCTAAACCACGAGCGGCAACATCCGTTGCTACTAAGAAGTTGGTGCTATGGTGTTTAAAACGAATCAAAATCTGCTCACGTTCACGCTGTTCCATATCGCCATGCAAAGCAACGGCATCAAAGCCCTTCTCTTCCAGAAAATCCATGACTTCTTGCACCAAGGCTTTGGTGTTACAAAAAATCATCGCATGTTCAAACTCATTGACTGACAATATTCGCACTAAACTCGCCAATTTATCTTTGTGATGACACATATAAAACAGCTGTTCAATACTTGCTGAATCATGATGCGACTCAACTGCAACTTGCATTGGGTTCTTTTGAAAACGGCGACTTATGTATTCAATATCATCCGGAAAGGTTGCTGAGAACAATAAGGTTTGGCGCGTGTGTGGTGTGTAACCAATAATATCGACCATCTCTTCTTTAAAGCCCATCTCTAACATACGGTCAGCTTCATCTAAGACTAAAGTATGAATTTGAGAAATATCCAGGTTATTTTTTTGAATATGATCTTTTAAACGCCCAGGCGTACCCACCACAATATGAGCACCATGTTCTAACGAAGCAATTTGCGGACGCATTGGAATACCGCCCGACAAAACAATGATTTTTATATTAGATTTAAAACGAGCTAAACGTCTAAGCTCTTCAGCAACCTGATTACTTAGCTCTCGTGTTGGACAAATGACCAATCCTTGAACCGTCATATTAGACATATCCAACTTGTTCAGCATAGGAATACCAAACGCCGCTGTTTTACCGCTACCCGTTTTTGCTTGAGCAATTAAATCATGGCCACCTAATGCCAAAGGTAAGGCCTCTTCTTGAATTGGCGTCATCGTTGTATAGCCCAATTGCGTTAGGTTATTTAACTGTGCCTTAGGTAAATCAAGATGTTCAAAATTGCTTGGCATGGGAATACTCATTTAATTGGAATGGGATAGTTATGTTTTTTGCTTTTTTGTTTTTTTAATACGAAGACACGAAGAAATGAAAATTAAAAGCTGATTTGTAAAAAGCGCAATCAAACTATGATTTCAAAATTTAACAAGATTGCATAAAACAAATACATAAAACCTTCGTGCTTTCGTGTCTTTTCTGCTTTTCAGCTGAGCACTTCGTTTATTGGTTCAGATATTCATTACCAAACGTGTTTACTAGCGTAGTACGAAAACGCCGCCATAAATGCCGTTTCTTGGAATTTTTTAAGCCCTGTTTCCGCAAAACTGATTGGCAGAGGGTAATGTTTTAAGTGCACTTTTTGGTCTGTTGGATTCATTAAAACCACCTTTAAGTCACTCGCTAATTGAATGGCCGCTTCGAGCTTAAAACCATTAGCACCACCGGCAAATTTACCGCGTTTCATACGTTCTTTAATCACAACCGTATCAATTTGGTAATCTTTCATTAGCTGTACAAACGTCTTTTGAAAATATTGCAAATCATTAGATGTATCTGGGTTTTGACAAGTTACTCGACGTACACGGCAGTCAGGTAAATTAAATATCTCATTATCTACCGTTAATAGGCAGATGATCGCATCATTGCCTGTTAGTTCGACCCCACAAATTCGCATCATTTTATGTGTTCCTTTTACTTAATCACCTTTAATAAAGCTGATTATTTTTTAGACCAAGTATCGCGTAATGCAACCGTACGGTTATAAACTTGATTATCACCAGATTGATTGTCTCGGCAGAAATAACCTTCACGCTCAAACTGATAAGCTTTTTCTGGCTCTGAATTTGCCAGGCCTGGTTCTACAAAACCATGTTTAATGGTTAATGATTCCGGATTAATCACCGATTCAAAATCATCTTCTTTTGCTGGATTCTCAACGGTAAACAAACGATCATATAATCTAAACTCCGCTGGGATTGCTTTCGTTGCCTCTACAAAGTGAATAACACCTTTAACCTTACGTCCATCCGCTGGATTTTTACCATGCGTTTCAGGGTCATAAGTACAGTAAACAGTGGTAACATTGCCATCGGCATCGTAGTCAGCTCGTTCGCCTTTAATCACATACGCATTACGTAAACGCACTTCTTTGTTTAAGGCCAAACGCATGAATTTACCGTTTGGTGCAACTTCAGTAAAGTCCGCTCGATCAATATATAACTCACGACCAAAGAAAATCTCACGTTTACCCATCTCTTCATTTTGCGGATGGATTGGTGCCATTAATGCTTGAGGTTCACCCTCATAGTTTTCAATCACTAATTTAATAGGGTCTAACACCGCCATTGAACGAGGAGCAACCACATTTAAATCATCACGTACTGCGGCTTCTAAAATAGTCATTTCAGTCATACTATCTACTTTAGAGATACCAATACGTTCTGCAAAATCGCGAATCGATGCCGATGTATAACCACGACGACGCATCCCAGAAATGGTTGGCATACGTGGGTCATTCCAACCTTCTACTAAGTTATCGTCCACCAACTGATGCAATTTACGTTTAGACATCACAGTGTATTCAAGATTTAAACGTGAAAACTCATATTGATGCGGACGGTCAGGTTTTTGGAAGTCGTTTAAATTATCTAACACCCAATCATACAAACGACGGTTATCTTGAAACTCTAATGTGCACAATGAGTGAGTCACACCCTCAATACCATCTGAGATACAGTGTGCATAATCGTACATAGGGTAGATACACCACTTGTCACCCGTTTGGTGATGGTGTTCAAAACGCACACGGTATAACGTTGGATCACGCATACACATAAATGAAGACGCCATATCAATCTTGGCACGTAATACACATTCACCCTCTTTAAACTCACCATTTTTCATTTTGGTAAATAGGGTTAAATTTTCTTCAACAGAGGTATCGCGATATGGGCTATCTTTACCTGGCTCTTTTAAGTTACCGCGATATTCACGAGTCTCTTCTGCATTTAAGAAGCAAACATACGCTAAACCTTTTTCAATTAATTCAACAGCATATGCATAAAACTGATCAAAATAGTTAGAAGAGTAACAAACCTCACCGGCCCAATGAAAACCTAACCAGCTGACATCTTGCTTAATTGAATCAACATATTCCATGTCTTCTTTAGCGGGGTTGGTATCATCAAAACGTAAATTACATTTACCTTTATAATCTTCAGCTAAACCGAAGTTTAAGCAGATTGATTTAGCATGGCCAATATGCAAATAGCCATTAGGCTCTGGTGGAAAACGCGTCTGCACTGCATCATGCTTATGAGTGCTTAGATCTTCATTGATAATATTGCGAATAAAATTAACTGGGCGTTCAACTGCTTCGGACTTACCGTTGTTACTCATCTATTTAAAACCTGTTCAAATGCGGGTGTGACAAACCTAATATTGTATTAGGCTTGTAAAGAAATTAATGCCGCAAATTATAGCACTAAAGAGAGCCTGTTATTCAAGATAACGTAGTCTTTACAGAGACTAATTTTTGGCAAATAAACACATAATAAAAAACACTTTTAACTTATAGTTACCAAACTTTTTAGACACCAAGCATACCAGGCCTGGTAAATTCAAAGTTAAGATTACTGCGAACGACAGCCACAAACATTATAATTGACCCAATTTACCTGTAAGAGAACTTAAAATGGCCCTAGCTTGTGCAAGACACATTTTGGTAAAAACCAAAGATGAAGCCGATAAAATCAAACAACAATTAGCAAAAGGAGCTGACTTTGCCACTTTAGCTAAAAAACATTCTTTGTGCCCATCTAAAAAGAAAGGCGGAAACTTAGGTGAGTTTGCACCAGGGACAATGGTAAAAGCGTTTGATAATGTGGTATTTAAATTACCCGTTTTAACTGTTCACGGCCCAATCAAAACCAAGTTTGGTTATCATCTTATTGAAACCATTTATCGAAGTTAATCCACCCTCAAAGACTTAAAGGAAACACATTGCGTTTTATTAAAGGTTTACTGTTAGTTATTGTTTTTATCTTTTTAAAGATTATCCACCTCCTGTTTAAAGGTTCACGCAAAACGGTTGATATTGGTGTAGATGCCTATAAATCTGTTAAAAACAGTGATAGTTTTGACGAGGCTTACAAAAACTTTACAACCAATCAATACAGTAAATCTCGTTTAAGTGTGCCAGAAGAGATTATTGCTCTTATGGCGAAAGTCGCCAAAAGTGATGGACAAATTAGTCGCCTAGAAGTTGAATTCATGAGCGACACCATCAAATCAATGGCTCATGCTATGCAACAAGCGGGTCTGCCAAACACGATTATTGAAGTCGCTAAAAAACGCCTATTCGCCTTAGCGAATCAAGCCAAAAAAGATGACAACCCTACTTCTTATTATTGCCAATCCTTAAAACAAGCTGGCATTGAAGTACGCCGTGGTGCTTTATTGCAAATGATTTCTTTTGCCTCTTTAGATGGCTTGTCAGACAATACCAAACAGCTTATTTTTGAAATTGGTGAGTTGTTTGAATTTAGCGAAGAAGAAATCAAACTCTTTATTGATCAGGTTCGTGGCGGTACTGCAGGTTCTTATGCCAATACATTTCAAGACAAAGATCCATATCAAATATTGGAATGTAAAGAATCTGATGATTTTTCAATCATCAAGAAGTCTTACCGTAAATTAGTGAAACAACATCATCCAGACTTTATGCACGGTCAAGGAATGGAGGATAAAGATATTCAGCAAGCTACTGAAAAAATGCAGGATATCAATGCGGCGTATGAAGAGATTAAACGCCGCAGAGGTGAGTAGTTAAAACAAACTATAAGGCAAAAAGTCGTGCCTATTTTTGTAAAAGTGCGTTTGCGTGATAAGCGATATGTTCACCAATAAATGTGGCAATAAAATGATAGCTATGATCGTAACCATCCTGCATTCTTAATTGCAATTTTATGCCTTTATTTTCACACGCTTTTTGTAAACTTTCTGGCTGCAACTGACCTTCTGTTAAAAACTCATCCGCTGTACCTTGATCTACCAAAATCTCTGGACAAAAAGCACCATCTTCTATCAGTTTAACCGCATCATAATCCGCCCAGTCTTTCAGGTTTTCTTCGCCTAAATACGCGTTAAAACAACCTTGCCCCCAACCACAATGCATAGGATGACAAATGGGCGAAAAAGCAGAAACAGACTTAAAGGCCTCTGGATTTTTTAATGCACATATTAATGCACCATGCCCACCCATTGAGTGGCCACTAATCGATTTCAGCCCTGTAATTATGGGTAAATATTGCTCAACTAAATCGGGTAATTCGGCAGTAACATAATCATACATTTGATAGTGTTGTGCCCAAGGTTCTTGAGTTGCATTTACATAAAACCCTGCACCTTTTCCTAAATCATAGCGTTCTTCGTCATCTGCTACATCGTCACCACGTGGGCTAGTGTCTGGCATCACTAAGGCAATACCATGCTCGGCAGCATAACGTTGTGCCCCCGCTTTAACTCGCACATTATCATCAGTACAGGTTAACCCTGATAACCAGTACAAAGCAGGAACAGCCTTAGTTTCTGCTTGCGGCGGTAAATATACTGAAAATGTCATATTACATTTGCAGGTATCTGAATAGTGAGTGTAGCGATTTAAAAAACCACCAAATTCCTTAATACTTTCTATCTGTTTGATTTTTTGATTCATTTCGTTTTCCCTTATTTTTAAAAATAGTTTTCTTTCAGCAAGAGCTATCTTAAAAAATAATCACTGAGCGAATACTTTCTCCGCTGTGCATGAGATCAAAAGCTTTGTTAATGTCTTCTAACCCCATGGTATGAGTTACCATGGAATCCAATTCAATTTCACCATTCATGTATCTATCAACATAACCTGGTAGTTCAGTACGCCCTTTGACGCCTCCAAAAGCACTACCTTGCCAAGTACGACCTACGACTAAGTTAAATGGACGGGTAGAAATCTCTTGGCCTGCACCAGCTACACCAATAACGGTAGAAACTCCCCAACCCATACGAGTACATTCAAGCGCATCACGCATGACATCGACATTACCAATACACTCAAATGAGTAATCAACACCACCTTTAGTAATCTCTGCAATGTATTCACTAACTTTGCCGTCTACACTTCTAGGATTTACAAAATCAGTTGCCCCTAATGCTTTGGCCATTTCCCATTTACTAGGATTAATATCGACAGCAATAATACGAGAAGCTTTAGCCATGACGGCACCTTGAATACAAGAAAGACCAATCCCGCCTAAACCAAAAACGGCTACAGTAGATCCTGGTTCAACCTTAGCTGTATTAAGAACGGCACCAATTCCCGTCGTCACACCGCAACCAAGCAAACACACTTTTTCAAGAGGTGCGGCTTTATTAATTTTTGCTAGAGCGATTTCTGGAACAACGGTATATTCTGAAAAAGTCGAACAGCCCATATAGTGATAAATAGGCTTACCATTTTTTGAAAAACGACGGGTTCCATCTGGCATGTAGCCAGTCCAAACCGTACTAGCAATCGATTGACATAAATTGCTTTTAGTTGAATTGCAATATTCACACTCACCGCACTCAGGAATATACAGAGGAATTACATGGTCGCCAGGTTTTAAATCTTTAACACCAGGGCCACATTCAACCACCTCACAACCACCTTCATGCCCTAAAATCGCTGGGAAAACGCCTTCTGGATCATCACCAGATAAAGTAAATGCATCAGTATGACAAACACCCGATGCAATCACCTTTAATAACACCTCTCCCTCTCTAGGTGCTTCTACTTCAACTTCTTCAATTTCTAACGGTTGTTTTGGTGCCCAGGCAACTGCTGCTTTGCATTTCATTTCTGATGTCCTTGTATATTTAATTAGCGGCTATAATTTGCTATTGAATTTATTGGTAAATTCACAAAAAATTTGTATTCATACTACTACAAAATAGGCGTGGAACCACAGAAAATAACAAATAATAAATGAACGCAACTCCACGCTTATCAAAATAAAAATGATTCAGAAATAACTAGATAAGAAATCGGGTAAAAACAGATACTCTGATAATGTCAGAAAATGGCTTTTACCTACAATATGGAAGATATAGAAAAAATTAGAAATATAGAGCCGTCTATTTATCTAGACAAAAGAGCTACCAAACTAAATCGTCTGGGATTTCAAATTTTGCGTAGTAGTCTTTGTCTTCTTGAGACATTGAATCATCTGAGGTCGTTAATCCAATCAACACAGATTCATCTCGTTGTTTAATTTTTTCAGCAACTTCTGCAGAAACTAAAGCATAACCACCTTTAAAACGAGCAATGCGCAATGCATCACGGCTTAATTGTTTATGTGTTTTAGTGTTCACATTTAGGGTTTTTACTAAAGAATCATCCACAAAATTATAGGCCATATCACCTTCATAATTTTTGAGCTGATTAGATTCTATAATTTGCAATAACTCGGCCTGCTTAGCCTTTTCCGCCTGCTCTTGCTGACGTTGTAAATTTAGCTGGCGATCATGTTCGGCCTTTTCTTGTGCCACTTTAGCAGCTAGTTGTGCCGACTCACTTACAACAACTTGACCTTTCTTGGTTTTATTGGCTTTGTTTTTTTTAGACTGTTGCTGTTTTTCACGCTGAATCTGTTTAGCTTTTTTATCATTTACCAAACCAGAATTTTTCAACTGATCAAAGAGTGAACCTGCCATAATTTTGCCTACCGTTTCTTTTAATGATTTTTTATGTGGCGGTATTTTACCCTATTGCTTGTTCTGACAAAAACAAACCAAATTAAGAATAGCCAATTTTTAAAACTTCGTGGCTATGGTGCTATCTTTTAATTGTGAACTTCTACGATATAAATAAATGGAGAGATGAAGATACAAAGAGATAAAGTGACTATGTCTTTAAAATTACCAGGCCTGGTATATTTTTGATTCTTGTATTTAGCCTCATATTTTTTGGTGTATGAGACAGTCGTATCAAGCAAAAGAAAAATTAAAAATATCTTCTAACTTTAAAAATCTTCGTGTCTTCGTGACATCCTGGTTAAAATAGGCCTGATTAAAATAACCTAGTTACAGAAACAATACTAAATCCGTTTTAAAACTGAAAACCTATAATTGAGAACAATACTTCCGTGATTCCCGCTGATTCGCTTATCCCTTTTATTATTGCCTCACTGGTACTAATTAACTCTCCTGGCCCCGATCTTATTTTTGTCATTACTCAATCGGCAATTCATGGACCAAAAACAGGGATTTCAGTCACACTCGGTTTGGTTTCAGGTCTTATCTTTCATACTTCATTAGTCGCCTTTGGCGTAGCGGCAATCATACTCGCCTCCCATCTTGCTTTTACGGTACTTAAAGCACTCGGAACTATTTACCTTCTTTATTTGGCGTGGCAAGCCTTTAACGCACATTCCGAAAAACTAAAAGCAGAGAAAAATATTCCCAAAACAGCGTTCCAACTCTATCGACGCGGAATTATTATGAATATCACTAATCCAAAAGTGACGGTTTTCTTTTTGGCCTTTTTACCGCAATTTGTTTCAGCTGAAAACGGTCCAGTAATTTCACAGGTCTTTATGCTTGGGGCCATTTTTATGGCATTGGGTTTAGGCTCATTTATTACCATTTCATTGGTTGCTGGCAAATTAGGGAATTGGTTAAATCAATCAGAAAAAGCTCAACTTTATTTAAATCGTATTGCAGGTTTGGTATTTGTAGGATTAGCGATCAACCTATTAATATAAACTCATTGATATTCATTCTAGATCTACAAGAAAAAATGAGACTTGATGATTGTGAGCATCTGCTTAAAAAGCATATAAAAAGGCCTTTTATAGAGTATTTTTAGACCGTTTTGGCGTATTAACCGTAAAAATAATTAGCAGTAAAAGATGATTATTTTCATATATTTGAGTATCATTCCCTACTTATTATTTTTTACTTGTTAATTTTACTTATTATCATTAAACCGAGAAACTATGTATTTAGACGCTTTTCATGTTATTCAGAACAATTTAATTAAAATCACACCTGAACAAGGCAGCCGTTTTGCCAAAGAAATTTCAGATGACTTTAACCCTTTACACAATCCAGATTCTAAGCGTTTTTGTGTGCCTGGTGACTTATTATTTGCGTTAACGTTGGCTCGTCTTGGTTTATCGAAAAAGATGATATTCAATTACACAGGCATGGTCGGTAAAGGTGTTGAACTGAGCATTCCAGATACCAATGAACCCAGCTTCACCATTAAAGATGGTAACGATAAACCCTATTTAAATGTCACACGTGATGGTGAAATCAGTCAAGATATGACACTCATTGAAGCGTTTTCCAAAGCCTATGTGGCATTTTCTGGACGCAGTTTTCCGCATATTTTAGTGCCATTAATGCAGAAACATAATGTCATGATTAACCCACAGAGACCGATGGTTATCTATGAAAGCATGGCTTTTGAATTTGACAACTTTGATGTTAGTCACCCCGCACTTGAACTAAATAATAGCGAATTAGTTGTAGATGGAAAGCGTGGCACCGTTCGCTTAGAATTTGCCATTATGGATCAAGATGTACAAGTGGGTAAAGGGTATAAAACCATGGTGATGAGCGGTTTACGTGAATACGACCAGCCACAGGTAGATACGTTAATTGAATTATATGAATCATCAAAAACCCATTACGTTGCATAGTTTCATAGTTGTATAGTTGTATAACTAATACTTTAAGAGATGTGGGGAGGCTATATAAACCTACCCCACAAAAAACAGGCTCCTCTCTCCACGCCTTTTGTCCTGACCAGGCATTTCTACTTCCTCCTCGCTCCTTAAACCGATAAACCTAACTAAAACGCTTGCATTTGCTCAGTATACTTGTAGAATTTCTGATTTTCAGGTGCTTGAAACTTTTTTATAAAAAATAAAGTCTCGAGTTAAACGGGAAGATTGGTGCACCAGGCCTAACTTAGCAAAAGCTTTGTTTAACCTTGTAAATCCTACGCTGCCCCCGCAACGGTGATAGAGAAAACAGATTACTTTGCCATTGGAACTTTAGTTCTGAGAAGGCAATCTGAAATTGCTCTTAAGCCCGGATACCGGCCTGAAAATGGAGTGTATCGCCTTTATTTTGTTTTTATTTTTAAAGCGATATCTCAAAACCGATTGCGGTGGGCAATACGGAGATAAGCCAAATACACCAATGTTTTTAACATTCACTAGAGTAATTTATCTTACCAGGCCTTTACACCCCCTTGCGGGGTGTGGTAACCATCATTTACCACGCCTGTCCGTTTGCCTTCGTTCATTTATGAATAGAAGGAAAATCATGAAACTTTCAAAAATCTCTGCGGCTATTTTAGTTGCTTTTTCATCATCAGCCATAGCTGATGCCACATCTCTTAATAATATTGTTATTTCTGCAAATAACATGGCTCAAGACGTTAATTCAGTCACTAGCCAAATTTCAGTGATATCACGAGAAGAAATTGAACAAAAAAATTATCAAACTTTAGGCGAAGCCGTTAGAACGGTACCTGGTGTATCGGTTAAAAGCACTGGTGGTTTAGGTAAATCAAGTTCAATTTTTATTAGAGGATCCTCTTCCTCAGATCGCCAAGTATTAATTTTAATTGATGGCATAGAACAGACCGATCCAGCTGGCTATGGAGCAAACGTTGCCAATATGTTATTGAGTAATGTAGAACGTATAGAAATCTTAAAAGGCCCGCAGTCTGGTGTTTGGGGAGCAAATGCTTCAGCCGGTGTGATTAATATCATTACCACCAAAGGCCAAAAAATGGCCAATGTAAATGTTGAATTAGGCTCAAATAACACCAAAAAAATCTCTACTACTCTAGGAGCCAATAACAAGCAGTTTGATTTTGCTATTCATTTTGACCACATTGACACAGACGGGTTTACCGCAGTAAAACCCTATAAAGGGGATGAAAAAGATTACGAAAGTGATGGCTTTGAGCAAACTGACCTCTCTTTTAAGATGGGCTTAAACATCACTCCCGCTCATCGTATTGAAACAATGATTAAAACCCTAACCGCTGATAATCAATATGACCCGTCAAGCAATCCTGATGGTGACACTGACAGCAACAGCAATGAGATTACCACCCGCCAACTGCAATATTTATATAAACAAGATCAAATCAATGGCCGTCTATTTGTTAACCAACAAATCTTAAATAGTTCTTTTAGTAGCGGTTATCAAACTGAGGGATTAATTGAAAATCTTGGCGGGCAATTAGGTTATCAATATGGCAAAAAAAATGCCTTAAATATCTCAATTGAGAAAAAGCATTCTAGAGATGTATTAAGCAAAACCGAATATACCAATATGGGTTATGCCATCGCAAATAGCCATTATTTAACTCCTTCACTCGTTTTAAACGAGGCATTACGTTATGACGAATATGACAAATTTGATAACGCAACCACTGGTAAATTAGGCTTCAAAAACCAATTTACGGATCAAGTTTTTGTGGCCGCTAATTACGGCACTGGCTATAACGCCCCTTCTATATATCAAGTGACTAGAACAAGTAACCCTTCTGAACTTAAACCAGAATCGGTTGAAGGTTATGAATTTACTTTGGGAGCTTATGGTGCCGAAATTACCTATTTTAATAGCGTGACTAAAGACTTACTTGAAGGGCAAGGTTTTTGGCCGAATAACTATGTTATTAATGCCGATGGAAAAACAACCTCAGAAGGTTGGGAGCTAAGCTACCAGCAAGAGATTAACTCTATTGATACGCATTTTACGATGAACGCAACTTGGCTAACAGCCAAAAACTCTGATGGAGAACTGAAGGCCTATATCCCTCAGCAACAAGCTAATGTAAGTCTTGATAACTACAGCATTAATAATCTACATCTTGGTTTAGAAACTCGTTATATAGGTAAAAATTATTCAGCTAACGATGAATTAGGTGCTCAAATTGGTGAGTATTTTGTGACTGATTTCAATGCGGATTACCAAGTGAATAAAAACTTAAATCTGTATGCCAAAGTAGTCAATCTTACCGATGAAGATTATGTAACCAGTGTAGCCGACTACCCTGCTACCAATATTACGCCTAATTATGTTTATGCTAATGGTGGCCGTCAATTCTTTATTGGTATACGTGGCAACCTATAATGAATAAGACGTTATAAACCATGAACACGAAAAATTCATCGCACTGCTTAAACTGCTTAATGATTCAAGGCTGCACATCGGATGCAGGTAAGAGTACTTTAGTTGCGGGATTATGTCGTGTTCTGGCAAGACGTAATTATTCAATTGCCCCATTTAAACCCCAAAATATGGCACTGAATAGTGCCGTTACCCCTTGCGGTGGAGAAATTGGCCGCGCCCAAGCCTTACAAGCTCAAGCCGCTAAAGTTCCCCTCTCTATTCATATGAATCCTGTACTTTTAAAACCCAATACCGATACGGGTGCTCAAGTGATTTTGCAAGGGCACTCCATTGGTAATTTAGAAGCACTGGATTACCATGACTATAAACCCAAAGCCGCAAAAGCGGTTTTCGATTCCTTTCACATTCTGAGTAAACAGTACCAAACTATTTTAGTTGAAGGAGCTGGTAGCCCTGCTGAAGTCAATTTACGTAAAGGCGATATCGCCAATATGGGATTTGCTGAAGAAGTGGATTGCCCAGTTATTTTAATTGCTGATATTGATAAAGGTGGCGTATTTGCTCACATTATTGGCACATTGGCTTGTTTATCAGAATCTGAAAGAGATCGAATAAAAGGTTTTGTCATTAACCGTTTTAGAGGTGATATTGCTTTACTTCAAGACGGTTTAGACTGGCTTGAGGCCAAAACCAATAAACCGATATTAGGTGTTCTACCCTATTTACACGGTTTGCAACTCGATGCTGAAGACGCTATTTCTGAAACCGTCTCTGAGTATAAAAAACCAAAACGCTTTAAAATCATTGCTCCTCTTTTGCCTCATATCAGCAACCATACCGATTTTGATGCTTTACGATTTCATCCAGACATTGATTTTGAATACATCCGTCACCAACAAGCTATTCCCCCTGCTGATTTAATTATTTTGCCTGGCAGTAAAAATGTTAGTTTTGACCTTAACTGGCTAATTGAACAAGGTTGGCAAACTCAAGTTTCAAAACATCTCAGATACGGTGGCAAACTGATTGGTATTTGCGGTGGCTTACAAATGTTAGGTAATTGGATATTTGATCCAAATGGCATTGAAAGCTCAAATTTAAAACAACCAGGCCTGGGAATTTGTGATTATGAAACCACTTTACAACCTCAAAAAACCTTAAAGCAAGTTAATGGTGTACTGCACATTAACCATAAACAGGTTAAGGTTTCAGGCTACGAGATTCATTGCGGCGTAACGAGTTTTTCAGCTGATTATCTAGCCGATTATCCAACTGATTACCCAACTAATTGTGCAACTCATGATCCAGCCAGAGGTTCAAATATAAACCAGCCTGCCATTGAATTAGATAATCAACAAACGAATGGTATGATTTCTGCAGATAATCAAATATTTACCACCTATTTACACGGTATTTTTGACACGCCACAAGCATTAAACGAGATATTAACTTGGGCAGGCTTTGCAACGGAAATTCTGTTTGATAAAAATAACCATCAAGAACAACAAATTAACCGTCTGGCAGATATGCTTGAAGAAAATTTAAATCTACAAGCGGTTTTAACCATTATGCAATCAAACAACATTAACTCTTAATTAATCACAGAGAACCAATATGAGTGAATCAGAAAACAAACAAGACCAATATCACAAGGTTCGCATGGAGCGAAAAAAAGCCCAAATTGATGCCTCTATTGCCCGAGCTTCTGATGAAAAAGGCATACTCGTTGTCATTACTGGCAATGGTAAAGGCAAATCAACTTCAGGCTTTGGTATGGTTGCCCGTGCTTTAGGTCACGGAATGAAAGTGGGTGTTTGCCAGTTTATTAAAAGCCGTACCGATACGGGTGAGGAAGCTTTTTTTAAACAACAACCTAATTGCGAATGGCATGTATTAGGTGACGGTTTTACTTGGGACACTCAAGATAGACAACAAGACATTATCACATCTGAAAAAGGCTGGGAAATCGCCACTAAAATGTTAACCGATCCAAGCTATGATTTAGTCGTCTTAGATGAACTCACTTATCTATTAAGTTATGAATATCTAGATAAAAACGTAGTACTCGATACCATTCAAAATCGTCCAGAGATGCAACATGTTGTGGTAACTGGTCGATCAGCGATTTCTGAATTACGCGATTTAGCCGATACGGTTTCAGATATTAAAGATGAAAAACACGCCTATACAAATGGTATTAGAGCTCAAAAAGGTGTGGATTTATAATGAGTTTTCAATCTTATTTATTTCAGCTCCTCAATATTGAGAAATGCGATGCTTAATTGGGATAGGCTTATTACCGTGCGCTTGCTAGTTCTGCACTTACTGGGTTTATGTTTGATTTTTATAAATTCCCAGGCCTGGTCTGCCGATTCTATGCCAAAACACCGCATTATCTCTTTGGCACCGCATATTACAGAGCTGGTTTATTCTGCTGGTGCAGGTCAGTATCTAGTTGGTGTGAGTGACTATTCAGACTACCCTAACCAAGTCAAACAGCTCCCTTCTGTGGGTAATTCTCACGCCATAAACATAGAAGCCATATTGGCGCTTAAACCCGATTTAATCATTGCATGGAAGTCATCTATTAGGCCACAAGATATTGCCAAATTAAGGTCACTCGGATTAGAGGTTTGGTTAACACAGATACAAACTTTGCAAGATATTCCAAATTTTATCAGTCAAATTGGTCAACAAGCAGGCACTGCTACATTTGCAAACCACCAAGCCCAAAGGTTAAGCTCAACCTTAAATCAATTAAAAGCTATTTATAGCCAAAAACAGCAAGTTTCTGCATTTTATGAGGTTTGGCAAAAACCCTTAATGACCGTTAATGGCAAACAGTTTATTAGTTTGGCGATGAATGTTTGTGGAGCAAAAAATGTCTTTGCAGACCTACCCATTTTAGCGCCAGAAATTAATGTTGAAAGCGTGATTCAACGCAACCCAGACGTATTTTTAATAGGTGGGCAAAAAGAGTTTCAAAATGGTTGGAAACAACAATGGCTAGAATATCCATTTTTGGATGCGGTTAAAAACCAACAAATTTATCTTTTGAATAATGATTTATACCAAAGACCAACTGCACGTTTTATTGAGAATTTGCCTGACTTATGTAGGCTAATTGACCAAGCAAGAGAAAAACCGACTCTCAATAAACCGTAACATAAGAACGAGAAAATGTTTGAAGAGAAGATACGTTTTTAAAAATTAAGCGTTATTGGCAAAAATCAAAAAATAGAGCATATAACCACCATACATAACCACCATAACAATACTCATTAGCGTTATGGGTCTTAAGCCTTTTTGCTCAACCACTATGCCCTGCTGTTCTAATTTACGATTACGGATTTTTTGTTTAATTAACCAGTAAAAAAAATAAATTATGGCCATTAAGGTAAGGTATTTAAGCATAGTAATCAGTGGTTAATTTGGAGTTAACAAGTTACGAACTTGCTTTAGGTCTTCTGCTGTATCCACACCAACACCGGCATCACACAACGCATCTAACACCAAAATATTCACGCCATGCCAAAGCACACGTAATTGCTCTAACTTTTCTACATGTTCAAGTTCACACTCTGGCCAAGCCACATACTGCTTAACAAAACCTGCACGGTAAGCGTACAAACCAATATGGCGTTTATACGCCCAATTAGTTGGCAAAGTTTTAACCTCTTGAGAAAAGGTATCACGAGACCAAGGTAATGGTGCACGGCTAAAGTTAATGGCGTAGTTATTAACATCTCTAGAAACTTTTACAGCGTGCGGATCAAACACCGTTTCAACAGAATGAATTGGCTCGCATAAAGTCGCCATTTGAATGTGTGAATGAGTTTCTAAACCTTCGGCAACTTGGTGAATTAATTCCGCAGGCAACATGGGCTCATCACCCTGAACGTTTACAATAATTTCATCGTCGGCAATGCCAGAAAGTTCAATAACTTCAGCAATACGCTCTGTACCTGACTGGTGTTGGTCACCTGTCAAACAGACTTCGGCACCAAAAGCTTCACAGGCCTGCTTCACTTGCAAGGACTCTGTGGCAATAATAATACGTTCCGCCCCCGACTGTTTAGCTTGTAACCAAGTCCATTGAATCATCGGTTTACCGTGAATATCCATCAATGGTTTACCCGGTAAACGGCTTGATTCAAAACGTGCAGGAATAATAATGCAAAATGACATATAAAGAATCTACGTTAGCCGTTAGCTTTTTTGTTTACGAAAAGTTTCAGCTTCTTCAGAAGTTAGCTGACGTGCTTCATCTTCAAGTAAAATTGGAATACCATCTCTTACCGGAAATGCCAAATTGGCTGCGGTTGAAATCAACTCTTGGTTTGCCTTGTCAAAGATAAGTTTGGTTTTACTTACTGGGCAAACTAAAATTTCTAATAATTTAGGATCCATTTTCTGCTCTTATATTGGTTAAGAATTTATTGTGAAACGCTTTCAACAATTGTATTAACGATTGAATCAACAATTGCTACATCACATTCTGGCAATACTTCTAAGTACCACCAATGCATTTCTGTTTTAGCAAAGTCGGTACATTTTACCGCATCTTTTTCAGTCATAATTAATGGTTTTTGATCAATTGCTACTGATGACTGACTTAACAGCCGTTGAAAGTCCGATTTTTGGTAAGCGTAGTGATCTTTAAACTCAGTACCATCCACCTGTAAACCAATCTCTTGCAAAGTATTAAAAAAACGTTGCGGGTTGCCAATACCGGCAATGGCCTTAACAGATTGACTGGGGTATTTTTCTAAAAAATCGGCAACACTGAGCGCTACTGCCGGATTACCAACCAATCTAAAAGCATGTGCTTTTAATTGCATGCTTACCGCTTTTTTTTGATTGAACGCCAATTGCGGAATCGGCTGATTGACCGATAAACCATTCCACACGGTAAAATCGACTTTTTCTATGCGGGAAAGAGGCTCACGTAAAGGGCCAGAAGGAATGCAACAAGCATTGCCAAACTGACGTTGTGCATCAATTAACACAATCTCAATATCACGCTGCAAGGCGTAATGCTGCAAACCATCGTCACTAATAATAACATCGCATTTGGCTTTTTGGTTTAACAACGCCAATGCCTCTACTCGTTTCGGTGATACCGCCACCGGGCAACCTGTTTGTTTAGCTAACATTAAAGGCTCATCACCACACTCGGTTGCTAAACTCTGATTAGTTACCCAATACGGCCAGTGTTTATTTTTAGCCCCATAACCGCGGCTAATAATACCCACCGCTAAATTCTGCTTTTGCAATTGATTGGCTAGCCAAATAATAAAAGGCGTTTTGCCTGTACCACCCACCACAATATTACCCACTACGATTACAGTGGCATTAGTCTGTTTTAATGGTGGTTCGGCTTCAAAACGTTTTAAACGGCGAGCAGCCTCCCAGCATACTAGCTTTGATAAAGGGAGCAACAGAGTACTTTGCCACTGTTTCTTTTTCCAAAATGTAGGCCAACTCACTGAAAATAGGTTCCTTGCTCAGATGTTAAACAGGAGTGATGATACCATTTACGCTGTTTTTTGCGAGCTTGATAACGCAAAATGGTACTGCTTTGATTCATTTCAAAAGAAAGACCACCAGAACAGGCGGTATTCCACCAAGATATGGATGGCATTCTTTGCTGCTTTAAACGTTTAACAACTTGCAATGAAGGAAAATGATAACGATTTAAATACCCTGAAGAAAATACCACTTTGTTAGGTTGTACAGCATTTAACCAGGCCTGTGAAGTTGACGTTTTACTACCATGATGACCTGCGACTAATAAGTTGGCTTTTAATATATCTACATGACTAAATTTCTTTTGATTTTGCTTTTGATTTTGATTTCGCTCAGATGTATTAGATTGATAATATTTAATTAGATATTGTTCACCCTTTTCACTTAAATCACCCGTAATTAACCAGGCCTGGTAATTATTGCTCACCTTTAAAACACAGGACAAATCATTATCAGATTTTAATGGGGATTTAGAGTCAATAAAAGGCGATAAAACCTCAAATTTAATTCCATCAAAAGACCAAGATTGCCCTGCATGGCACTGGGTAAATATAGGTTGTTTGCTAAGATTTACATTAGATAAAAATGACATTTGATCATTTAACGTTTTGTTGTCTTGATTAAGCTTTTTATTTAACTGTTGATTGACTTGTTTAGGTTGACCACTTACGGCTTGAATAATCTTAAACGCCTGATAAACACTGGGCGTACCGCCAGCGTGGTCAATATCGCTATGGCTTACCATCAATAAATCAATTTTTTGCCAACCCTGAGCTTTTAAATAGGGAATCAACGCCACTTTAGCCGCATCCGTATTAGCTCCCCAGGTTGCTCCCGTGTCATACACTACAACATGATTGGCCGTTTCAATCACAATCGATTGGCCTTGCCCAACATCTAAGATTGTTAACCAGGCCTGGTAATTTTGATTTATAGAATTTTTATTCAAATCTCCAAAATCACTTAATGGTCGTTCTGCAGAATACGGATACAAAGCTACCACCAAAAAATAGCCCAAAACAAATAATAAGAAATAACCTCGACTATAAATGATTTTTTGCTGAATTGGTTTTTGATAATAGTTAAAAAGCCAAATAAAAAGCAATAAAACACCACTCACTGCAAACACCCAAAACAGAGAATGATGGCTTGTTACCATGTTAAGATTTTCGTGATTTGCAAGCCGAGTAAGTTTAGTGATTTCAATTAAATAATCCCAAAGTTGCTGCCAAAACCAATCTATGATTTCAAGCAAACTATCCGCCAATTTTGTAGAGAACACACTACTACCTATCACAACAATCAAACCCGGTAATCCAATAATTGTTACAAACGGCACGGCAACCAGATTAGCCAATAATCCGTAGATCGGTACTTGATAAAAACTATATAAAAGAAACGGAGCTAACCCAGCGGTTAACATAACTTGCATGGCAATCAACTTTTGCCAGTTTTTCTTGTCTTGAAAAAGTTTCAAACCCACAAAAATAAATGACACCGCCAAAAAAGAGAGCCAAAAGCCATTACTTAAAACCGCTCGTGAATCCCAAACAACCACTAAAAAAGCGGCCATGGCTAAAGCACTCCAAGGTTGAAATTGGCGCCTAACCAATAAAAAACCTAATACCGTTGCCACCATAATCCAAGCTCTTTGGGTTGGAATACTTGCTCCTGAAATAAACAGATACACTGTGGCAAATACCAAACCGCCTATCGCCCCAAACGTAGGTAAAGTAATGCTTTGATAACGGTAAAAAATCCATCGCCACATTAACTTAAACACCAAAAAACCCATTAAAGCGACGATACTCATATGAAGACCAGAAATCGCCATGAGATGAATCGTGCCTGTCTGCTGAAAAAGCATCCATTGTTGGTTATTAATCGCCGATTTATCTCCCACCAAAATGCCTAAATAAATCGCTTTAAAGGGACTGTTGGCAAACAATTTATCAAGGTAGTTAACAGCACTCGCTCGCCACACTCGCCAGTTTAAAGAAGAGGCCTCTTCTAACTTAATTGCCGTATTTTGAGTCTTCGATTTAGAAGCTGCGTTAGCATGATTATGAATTAAGGAATCCTTAATCAGCAAACCTGAGACCGTTGCTTTAGCACTGATATGGTTTTGAAATAACCAAGCTTCATAGTCTCTCCCAGCTATATTCATAGAGGCATGATTGGCTTTTAATTTGGCGTAAAACCGCCAAGCTTGACCAACCTTGGGCAGATTATATTGTTTCAATAAGGTTTCATATTCAGCATTATCTAAATACCAAGAGAGCTTAATGATTGGTTGATTGATATACCAGGCCTGGTAAATCCTGTCGCTATCCAGGTTTGTGTTGATAGCATAAGTTGGTTTTTTAGTGGTTTTAAAGGAAGGGGCTTGACGGTTTGCAACATCGATATTAGCTAAAGTTGCCTTAAACGAGATTTTGGTAAAATGTGAACTTTTTACCACCTCCGGAAGACTTAACACCTTAATATCTAAAATATTTTTATGATTAAAAACTTCTTGCGGAATTTTTGGCGAAAAAAAAGCCTGCCAGAAAACCAAATTCATCCCTATAATGACACTCAACAATAAATGAAAAAGTCGATTTTTTATAGAAACGGTAAATAGGCTTTGCTCAACGGTTTGAGTACGTTTTGTGAAATAAAAATGGTGTGATTTATGGAAAGCAATAAACCACAAAATCCAGGCCATTAAAACTACCAATACCCCACCCACCCATAAAGGTGGAAATTGAGGCACTTGGTAACATAGAATAACGGTTACCAAAAAACCTAAAACAAACTGAATAAACATGCCCAAAAAATACATTAAACGCTACCTACCTACACCAGACAAAATAAAAAAAATGAAAGGTTTGGGATTTTTAGGCACATGGCTTCATAATCCAAACATCTGGCATCTCAACAGACACTCTGTTTCTAAGGCATTTTTTATTGGTCTATTTTGGATGTCTATTCCCATCCCATCTCAAATGGTGGCCTCAGCCCTTACTGCGATTTTATTTAGAGCTAACTTGCCGTTAAGTGTTGCTTTAGTATGGATAAGTAACCCACTCACAATGCCACCCATTTTTTACTTTAACTACTTAGTTGGGTCATTTATTTTAGGTGATGAAGCCCAAGAAACTCTGAATTTTGAACTCAGCTGGCACTGGATTGTAAATGTGTTAGGTGAGCTTTGGCTGCCTTTATATCTAGGCAGTATTGTTGTTGGCTTAGTGTTAGGTCTCGCCTCTTACCTAGGGATTAAATTGCTTTGGCGACACCATGTGTATAAAAACTGGGTAGCTAGAAAACACTCCAAACAAAATAGTAAGTAATAAACAATATTGCATAAGAAATAAAACCTATTACACTATTCTACACTTCATTCTGTTATCAATTTATTAAAAAATTCGTTAACAATTCCCATTTTATAGTATCTTATCACTACTCTAACTACGTTAAATTTCATACAATACTAGTTAAAGATTTAATAACTGCCGAAAATCTAAATATACAAAATGAGTGAAAAAAATGACAAAAAAAGAGATCATCGCACAGTTAAGAGCTGCTAAAACAGCCCACATTCAATGGCGTGCTTATGCCCAAGCTCTTGTATCAGGTTTTTCTATCGACCAAAACCTCGTTCCAGTGATACATACCAATTGTAAATTTGGGCAATGGTATTATGGTCAAGGGCAAATATTGGCTAATTTAAACAATTATTCTGCCATTGATAAACCTCATGCCATGCTTCACCAGGTATATATGGAAATCTATAAAGTCATGTATTCAAAACCTAAAAAGGGCATTTTAGGAGGCATGTTCAACTCAAAAGAAAAGCAACGTGCAAAAAATGAAAAGAAAGCACAAGAATTAATGCAAAATTTAATTTCTATTTCTGAAGAGTTACTTGCTGCAATTAATAGCTTAGAACAAGAAGTTATGAGTATGTCAGATGAAGAGCTAAGCACCCTTTATTAATAACGTGATTGGTAACTTGGTAATTGAGTTGTTTAGAACAGTAAAAAACGAAAAACTTTATTAGAAAATTAGTTTTTTTTTGAATTTAAATCCCATTTTTAAATTACTCAACTCATTCCTCAATCCATAAAAATGAGTTTGCAGGCAAATTTAATTTACGATTATTGATAGTTATTTTTTACTTATGTGGAATTCGTTTTTTAAACCATTCCACCAAGTCTGCAGCTGGCATAGGTTTGCCATGTAAATAACCTTGAGCAATATCACACCCCATGCCTTTTAATATCAGCTCTGTTTCTCGATCTTCTATACCTTCTGCAACAATTTTAAGCCCTAAATTATGCCCCATACTGATTAAATCTTGAGTAATTGATCGAGTACGATAATCAACTAACAGGCGATCAACAAAAGATTTGTCAATTTTCAACTCATTGAATGGCATTTTTTTAATATTTGATAATACTGCCGAACCTGTTCCAAAATCATCTATAGATAATTGAAAGCCTTTCAGTCTTAATCTAGCGAGAATATCGAGCCCTGTTTTAATTTGTAAAATAGCTTTGCTTTCAGTCACTTCTACAATAATTTTACTTGGTGACAATAAAGAATTTTGTACTAAATTATTTAGGTTATCTGGAAAATTTAAATCATCTAAATCAAGTGCGGATACATTTATAGAGATGGTAAAATCCCCTAAAAATCGCAAGTGATTTATATACGCTTCAACTACGCCACTTAATACACATGATAGTAACAACTTTGTCATGTGATATTTTTCAGCTACCTGTATAAAACGGTCTGGATAAATTAATCCACCATCCTTATCTAGCAACCTTACCAATGATTCAACACCATTTAATTCGCCTTTTAACATACAAATTTGAGGCTGAAAATGCACTTCATAACGACCTTCTTGCAGAGCATCTAAAACTTCTTTTCGGCTTAATAATTGACTTTTTGGTTCGCTCAAACTAACAACATTTTCATTAAGATTTAATGAATCAAAATCCTGATTAGATAAAATTTCAGCTACTTTTTGTAAACTAAAAGGTTTACTAATTGGGTCTAGTAGATTTAACCCTGATTCATCCGCTAAAACCCGAGCCGTTTCTAGTACAGCGGCATCAAATCCACTCATAAGAACAACATTACCACTAAAGTTTTTCTCAGCTAATATCCTTAATATCTCTATACCATCTAGTTTTGGCATATTAAGATCCAAAAATAATATTTTTATCATCGGATGTTTATTAAACGTGACTTCAAAATCCATTGGATTATCTGTATATACCGCAACAAGATCCTGCATTTCAGCAACTTCAGCTATTAACTCTCCATACGAAATTTCATCATCCAATATGAATACTTGTGCTGTCATAGAACATCTCCAAATGCATTTAATTTTTCATATAATGCTTTTTTAATTTGGCTTCTGTTGTAAGGTTTTCTTACAAACGTCATATCAGGATCAAATCCATATTGTTTTTTCAACATTTCTTCAGAAAAACCACTCGTTAATATAACTTTAGTTGCCATATTGCTTTGTTTCACTTTTTCATAAAGCCCTAAACCATCAAGCTCTCCAGGCATTACAATATCTGAAAACACTAAATCATACGGTTCGGCCTGTAACTTTAACCAAGCGTCATCTCCAGAATAAACAACATCACATGCAACCCCTTCAAAAGAGATATATTCAGTTAACACTTCAGCAAGATCAACTTCATCATCCACCACTAAAATTTTCATTCCTTCTAAAGATTTTTCAACAATTTCAGTCTGTTTTTGCGGCTGATTTACTACCATTTCATCTTCTAATAAAACAGGCAGATAAATATGAATACTTGTTCCTTTATTAAGCTCGCTATAGATACGTAAATGGCCTTGAGACTGTTTTACAAAACCATAGATCATAGCCAAACCAAGCCCAGTTCCTTTACCCTTTTCTTTTGTTGTAAAAAATGGTTCTAAAACTTTATCAATAAGCTCCTTTGGTATACCTGAACCAGTATCACTAAACTCTATCAAAACGTATTGACCAAGTGCTACCTCATCTCTTAATTGACTGGTGTAATCCTCATCCAACTCAACCAATTCTGTTTTAATGAAAATATCACCGCCATTTGGCATAGCATCGCGAGCATTAACAGCAAGATTAATTAAACAGTTAATTAACTCATTTGGATCAATTTTAACGTTAGGTAAAGAACCTTCTGAAATATAGTGAATTCGAATACGCTCTTTTACAGAACGATAAAGCATCTGTAAGACATCTTTCATTAATAAGTCTAAGTCAACCGTCTCTATACTCAACGCTTTTTTACGTGAAACAGAAAGTAACTTTTGGGTTAAATCAGCCGCACCTAATAAAGCATTATTTAGTTTACTTACTCTTTTAAGAGCTTTTTCATCACCGGCTAAATTCATTTCTAACAATTCAAGATTACCCATTGCAATACCTAACATATTGTTAAAATCATGTGCAATTCCACCAGTTAACTGCCCTATCGCTTCCATTTTTTGTACTTGGCGCATATTAGCTCGATGCTCAATAATACTGGTAACATCCCTTAGCATTACAATGGCTAAAACTTCATCACCTAAAACGACTGGCACTATTTTTACTTCTAATAAAACAACGGTTCCATCAACTCTTTCAAAAGAAAAAGCGTCATCTTGTTCTATAGCAATTTTTTGAGGGTTTAAAAAATAATCGGCCATAGTTTGAAACTGCATTTTTGTAAATATTCCTGGAAGCATATTTTCAAAAGGTTGGTTTTTAATCTTTGCTTCTTTAAGGTTTAAAATTTCTTCAGCAGCATTATTTGCTACTTCAACACACCCAGCTTTATCTAGTATTAATATACCTTCGGGCATTGATTCAATTAAAGCTTCAAAACGTTTATTGAACTTAAGCAAAGTCCATTCCCGATCAGTAAGGTTTTGAATTGTTTTCGTCAAACGATTAGCAATACCTAAAGAAATAAGAACAATTATGATCAATAAAAAAGCAATAAAATAAACCCAATAAGCTTGCCAACCGGACTCTCCTGAAAGAGATGCTAATGAGCGTTGACCTAAAATAATCCATGGCATATCTTTGGCGTAGTTATTTAACAACGTTGAAGATTCACCAGTTAATCCATTTCCTGTTCTGCCATAAATCCGATGGACAACATAAAAAACACCGTCATATTCAAAGCCTTCATCATCAATAACATGTTGTATTTTTTCCCACAATTTGGGATTTTTTACAGCCAATGTATTATCAGGCTGGTCATACATAAACCCCCAATTTTTCTCTGGAGAGTCACTTAAAAAGTAATAACCTTGTTGATTCATAACAGAAAAATGTTTATCTGTAGCAGAGCTAACATCTGTGACAAGTTTTGTTATTTGCTGCAACAGAATAGTCGCATTAAAGTTGAGTATTACATACCCCAATTTTTTACCTTGTGAATCTTGCAATGAAGTCACAAAGCGTATTGTTGGGTTGATTGGTTTTTCAATAACACCACGCTCTACATTTAAGTCAAATACAGATTGATAGATTTCTCCAACACGGTAGTCTTGAGCTTCAATAAAATAGTACCGGTCGGATTTGTTTTGCAAATCTTTCTTAGCAACTAATTCAGAATGCCCCCCCTTTCTATTTACTCGTACCACTTCTTGACCTTGTAAATCGAGATACCTTAGTTGAGAGTAATTTGTATGATTTTTAGAAAAATTAAGGATATGCTCTTCTAAATCAGCCCTTTTTTTAGGGCTCGGTTTTTGAAAATAGGCAATTGCTTCATTCTCACCTGCTAAGTACATAAGGTCAGAATTAATAATACTAAAATCATTTTGTATTAATTGTGCGATCTGTAAATTAGTAGAAATAATGTTATTTTTTTCTCTATTTTCTCCCTGGACTTTATCCATTTGAAAAATAATAAGCATTAAAATAATAACAATAAGTAACGTAGGTAGGAAAAACTTTAGATTTACAAATTTTGGCATATAATTCATCTTTTGAATTTAGTCAGCTTATTTCATTTTATTGAATCTCGATAAAATAAAAACAGCAGGATTAATTAGAAGTACGATGTATATGGTAAATATCTTTCTTGTCATAATAACACCCCCAAACATAATAACCCCTTATTTTTAAATCGTTTTTTTTATAGAAAGTAAAATTAATTTTATAATATTTTTATTGTAAACAAAGCTGGTGAACCTAGTTAGAATTTTAAAAAAAGGCTTTTTATGAATTTTATAAACAAAAAAACCGCTTACATTTACGAACATAAGCGGTTTTATTAAATTTTGTAAATTTACAGAAAATATGTTTTTTTTTTATTAAAACTTAAATCCCAAATTCTTCTTTAATTTGGTCAACCCAGTCGTCAACGCGACTAGCCGTGAGTTCTGGTTGCTGGTCTTCATCAATACCTAAACCTACAAAGAATTCTTCGTCTTCAGTTACGGCTTTTGATTCATCAAACTCAAAACCATCGGTTGAGGTATAACCTGCTGGTGTAGCACCGTTTTCAACGGCGATGTCATGCATCATCCCCATTGCGTCTAAAAAGTATTCTGAGTAATCGGCTTGGTCACCTAAACCAAAACAAGCCACGGTTTTACCCGTAAAGTCGATGCCTTTAAAGTCTTCCCAAAAATCATCCCAGCTACTTTGCAACTCACCATAATACCAAGTCGGTTGGCCTAGAATAATTTTGTCGTATTTTGCAAAATCATCTGCACTAGCAGAAGCGATATCGTGTACTTCACAAATATCTGCACCCACTTTGTCTTTAATCATGTCTGCAACACGTTCTGTATTACCTGTATCCGTTCCGTAGAATAGGCCAACTTTACTCATTTGATTACCCTTTTAAACATTTAATTTTTTAGTAGAATGTTAATCTACTATTTAGATACATTATTAAGAAAACCCAACGTAAATCAACGTTAAATAGTAAATAATTGAATATTAGTTGATAACAAACAACTTATTCTAAAGCTTTACTTATGCTTAATAACTATTACTTATAACCTGATTTGAATAATAGCACAGTGCTATTTATTTAAGAATTTACTTATTTTATACATTCACATGAAAAAAACTAATCAAATAGACTGCTTTAAATGCCAATATTTTTATATTACTTGGGATACCCACGCTCCTAGAGGATGCAAGGCGTTTGGTTTTAAAACCAAACGTATACCAAGCCATGTGGTATTTGAAACTTCAGGAGAGGAGTGTTTAAAGTTTTGCCCCAAAAAAGAAGCTTCAGCACAAAACAAAAAAACGGGATGGATTGCTTAACTAGCCCTCCCTTTATCTGTCAAATATTTGTAAAATCCAAACTTAAAACTAATCAAGTAAACCGTTTCATTTGTTCAAGTCTAATTTAACCGCTTTTATTTTCTGTACGCTATTCATGATAGTTTTAGCCTCAAAGGTTGCAACCAATCCATTCGCACTAGAAGTGTGCTATTGAGAACCAATATATTTCTCTATTTTTTGCCATATCAAAAAAACATATAGTTAAAGTGCATAACTAGGTTGAAAAAATCACGTACATAAAACCATAAAATTTTACTTAAATCCGTATTCTAGGCTTAACTGGAATGCAATCTGCTTAAACCGAGGCTTAATTACACTATTAAGAAAACTCAAAAATGACTCAAAAAAACCATTCTCAGGAAAACAAATCTTATATTAATTACCTCCCAGCAGTAAAAGGCTATATTGACGAACTCGAGCACCAGGATTTATGGTGGAGTACGGTTGGCATGGTTGGCAAAATTAATAATGAGAACATTGATGCTCAACTGTTAGTTTCAATTGTTGAAACTCAAAAAGAGTTTCAAAATTTAAGAGACATTATGATTTCTGAATTGATTGGTCGTTACTTAAACCAGGCAAATAGTGAAATTATGCTAAAAGCTCAAACTACGATAGATATATTAATTCGTAACTTATTTGAACGAACCGCAGACGTAGGTTTTTTAGCGACGGATGATGACCTTGTCGAGTTTATGGCTAAAGAGCATATTACCCCAGAAGATGAAGCCTTTATTGATCAACGTATTCAGGAGTATGTGGCTAAATACTCGGTTTATGACGATATTATCCTAGTCAAACCAAATGGTGAAGTTAAGGCAAAATTAAATAAGTCTAACCCAGTAAAACATTCAACAGATCCTTTGATTAAAAAAGCGTTAAATACACAAGAAGACTATGTAGAAGTTTTTCGTAATTCAGACTTATTCGCAAAAAAATCGTCTTTGATTTATGCAAAAAAAATCACTCAAACCAATCCCAACGGAACTGAGCAAAACCTTGGCGTTTTATGCCTAAGTTTTAACTTTGATGAGGAAATGAATGGGATATTTGATTCACTTGACAACGAAACAGGCTATACCTTGATGCTTTTCGATGAAGAGCAAAAGGTTATTGCTTCTAACAACCGTAAGAATTCTCATAGTAATAAGTCAGCCACTGCTTTTACAAAAAACTCATCCCCCGAAAGAGTGGGAAATACACTAAGGTGCTCAACCACAACAACAGGCTACCAAGGTTTTTTTGGTTTACCATGGATTGGGTATGCTGAAATTGAAATGAATGATGCCTTTAAAGATAAACACAACAAAAAAGATTTGGGCATTGAAATACCGAGTGAATCGCCTCTTTATTTAAAAGATTTAGAACAAACTAATCTAAAAGTAAGCACCCTACTTTTAACCGTTATTCTAAACGGAAAAATTATGTCTTTAAAAAGAGAGGTAAAATCATTCTTGCCTATACTGGATCGCTTTCAAGTGATAAGTTTAGAAATTCAGGATATTTTTTCTCGTTTTATCAGACACATTCATCAAGTTTTGATTGATACCATTCAATCAAAAACGTCATTTAGTGCGGCCTTATCGATTGATGTTATGGATAGAAACCTTTATGAAAGAGCTAACGATTGTCGTTGGTGGGCATTAAATAGTAGTTTTAGACGAATCTTAACCACAAACCATAAAACGGGGAATATTACCCCAGAAAATAGTCAAAAACTAACTAAAGTACTTAGTTATATAAACAGCCTCTATACGGTTTATACCAATATTATTCTGTATGACAATTCTGGCAAAATACTGGCCGTTTCAAATGAATTAGAAAACCATATCGTGGGAACGATTATGCCTCGGCCTGCCGAGACGGCACGCTGTTTAAAACTACAAAACACGCAATCTTACACAGTATCAGATTTTCACAAATCTGAGCTGTATGATAATGAATATACTTACATTTATCATGCACCAGTAAAAGCTTGGGAGGACTTAAATACTAACGTTGGTGGAATTGCTCTAGTATTTGACTCTAAACCAGAATTTAGTGCAATGCTAAATGAAACCCAACCCAAGTATCTAAATGATGCAATCAATCAAACCACTTTTAGTGCCTATATTGATCGCGACGGAAAGGTTATATCCTCTACAAATCCTGTTATAAATCCAGAGGATACACTCAACATACCAAAAAAGGTGTTAGAAGCACAAAATGGGGAAAATGATACTATTGCCTGGATATGGAATAACACGACCTATCTTGTAGGTTATAAAGTCAGTAATGGTTATCGAGAATATAAAAATGGCGATGGCTATAAAAATGATGTTATCGCCCTTGTATTAACTGGCATTTAATACCTGCCGGTTAACTCAATGCATCTAAAATTTTAGCTTTCTAACAATCTATTGAGAGATGACCACATAAAATACTCGCCTGGATCGGTTTTTCTACCAGGTGCAATATCACAATGCCCAACTAGGTTTTCTCTTTTAATGGTTGGGTAACTTTGCCAAAGAGCTTTAATTAACTGGGATAACGCCTTGTATTGAGAAGCCGTGTAAGGTGTTTGGTCTGTACCTTCTAATTCAATCCCTATTGAAAAGTCATTGCACCGTTCTCGGCCTTCATATTCAGAAACCCCTGCGTGCCATGCTCTTTTATGAAAAGGGACATATTGAATAATTTGTCCATCACGACGAATTAAAGCATGAGCAGAAACCTTTAAATGTTGAATAGTTTGATAATAAGGATGCGCATTAGGATCTAATTGATTAGTAAATAATTGAGTAATGCCTTCACCACCAAATTGGTTAGGCGGCAAACTAATACCATGCACAACGACCAGGCCTGGTAATTCTTGATTTGGTCGTTCATCAAAATTGGGACTTTGAATAAAAACCCCCTGTTCAATTAAGCCGGTTTGTTTGTTTACTCTAATACTGTTAAGTGAGTCTTGTTGTGTATTTTGCTGCATTTACTTTCTTTTGGTTTTTATGATTATGTTATTAGCTCACTTTGTAACGGGCATAAACAAAAGCGATGTACAGTAAATTATATAGATATGAATAATACGTATTTAGATACTTTAAAATCTATATAATACACTGGTTATAATACTCTCCGTATCATACAACTCATTATATAAAACTCACAGTTTTATCTAGTTACCCAAAACCATCAAAGCCAAAATAAATAACAACTATGAATGACATTAACTATTTTGAGAATATAGAAGAAACCGTTACTACCGCCTTAGATGAAGATATAAAAACCGGCGATTTAACTGCCGGTCTCATCCCTCCAAACATTCAAGCGGTTGCCAATATTTATTGTCGTGAAAAAGCCATTATTTGCGGTCGTCCTTGGTTTGATGAAGTCTTTAGGCAAGTAGACGAAGACCTTACAGTAGATTGGCTGTGTGAAGAAGGTGAAGAGGTTGAAATAGACCAATTAATCTGCACAATAAAAGGTTCTGCAAGAAACATATTAACTGCAGAACGCACAGCGTTAAATTTTTTACAAACTCTGTCTGGCACTGCAACGACAACCTCTGAGTATGTTAAACCTCTAATTAACACAAAAACCAAGCTATTGGATACACGTAAAACTTTGCCGTGCCTACGTTTAGCTCAAAAATATGCCGTTGCTTGCGGTGGTGGTCAAAATCATCGTATAGGTTTGTATGATGCAATTTTATTAAAAGAAAATCACATTATTGCCGCTGGTGGAATTGCTGAAGCAATTGGTTTAGCTAAATTTCAACATCCTGGTAAAACCGTAGAAGTAGAAACTGAAAACCTTAGCGAAGTGCAAGAAGCCTTAGAAGGCGGTGCAGATATTATTATGTTAGACAACTTTACACTCGAAATGATGTATAAAGCGGTTGCCTTGGTAAACCACCGAGCAAAACTAGAAGTATCGGGTAATGTTGAAATTCAACACCTTGCAACGTTGGCTAACACTGAAGTTGATTTCATCTCTACAGGGGCAATTACTAAACATCTACGCTGTATTGATTTATCAATGCGTTTTAAGATGACTAAATCTTAAAAAAGACATAAAAAATACACTTAAACACTTTTAATAAACATTAATATTGTTTATTAAAAACACCCCTTTTCAAACCATTTATTAACACGATGCGGATACTCTAAAGTGCAAGACCATTTACTGTTAAATATTGTATTACTCTTAGCCATAGCGGTGATTACTGTATCGCTTTCTAGAAGGATGCACTTCCCTCCTATTTTAGGTTATATCATTGTGGGTATTATTGTTGGCCCTAATGTATTTGGTTTTATTCAAAAAGAAGAGACCATTAGTCTTTTAGCCGAATTTGGAATTGTATTTTTATTGTTTGCTATTGGTTTAGAGTTCTCTATTTCACAAATGTTTGCTATGCGTAAACAAGTATTTGGACTTGGCACTACACAAGTATTAGTCACCGCCGCCATCATTTATATTATTGGACATTTAGCAGGGCTAGATAGCAATACCAATATTGTTATTGCAGGTGCCTTTGCTCTCTCTTCCACCGCTATTGTTATAAAACAATTAACCGAACAGTCTGAAATTCAGTCACGGCATGGCCGATCGGCAGTAGGTATTTTAATCTTTCAAGATATTATAGCGATACCGCTATTAATCTTAATCCCTGCTTTGGCCATGAGTGGTGATAGTGATAATGCCTTAGCAATGGCTCTTACTATGGCGTTTATCAAAGGCGTTTTGGTGGTTATTATCATGCACCTTATTGGTAAATACTTGCTACGCCCACTGTTTCATGAAGTTGCCTCAGCTAAGTCTCAAGAACTGTTTACCCTTGCCGTTCTTACAGTTGCTTTAGGTGCCGCCGCCTTTACTGAAGAAATGGGTTTATCCATGACTTTGGGGGCATTTTTAGCTGGCATGATGTTAAGTGAAACCGAGTACCGTCACCAAATTGAATCTGACATTAGACCGTTTCAAGATATTTTACTAGGCCTGTTCTTTGTTACCGTAGGGATGCTTATTTCTATTGATGTTTTAGCCAATAACTTTTTGTTAATTATTGCTCTAACTATCAGTATATTTATGGTTAAAGGAGCTGTGCTTTATTTAGTGTCTCGCTTCTTTAATAAAGAAGCTGGAGTATCGCTACGTATTGCCCTCTCTTTATCGCAAGTAGGTGAATTTGGCTTGGTACTAATGACTTTAGCCTTTACTTACAAACTGCTCCCAGAAGAGATGGGCAATATTTTACTGACTGCTGCGGTTTTAAGCATGTCTATCGCCCCATTTTTAGTTAAGTTTAATGGCAAGATTGCAAAAATGATTCATAAAGAATCTTATTCAGCAAATCACAGCGAAATTGAAAACACCATATTAAAAGACAGCCAGCATATAAATGAGCATGTTATTTTGTGTGGTTTTGGGCGTGTAGGGCAAACTGTTGGGCGTTTTTTACACGCTTCTAACCAAGAATTTATGGCTTTAGATATGGACATAAAACGTGTTCATGAAGCCCGTGCTGCCGGTGAACGCGTTTACTATGGTGATGCTGCAAAAGAGACTATTTTGCATGCGGCATCAATTGATAAAGCAAAAGTGATTATGATTACTTTTAGCGACTTTCATGCGTCCATTAAAATCTTAAAAACCATCCGTAGAATAAACAAGAGTATTCCAATACTGGTTAGAACATTGGATGACTCTCACGTTAATGATTTGATTGAAGCAGGAGCAACTGAAGTTATTCCTGATACCTTTGAGTCGAGCATTATGCTCTCTTCTCATTTAATGTTAATGCTTGGCCAACAACCTAGTAAAGTGCTCAGAGCCACAAGAGATGCTCGTAAAGGACGCTATAAACTTCTTGAAAGTGTTTACCCCGGTGAAGATGATAATCCTTTAGAACAGCACCAAGTTATGAGTGGGGTTATTCATAGTGTATTAATAGAAAGCTCTAGCTATGCATTAGGAGCCAAACTTAAGGATTTAGATCTTAGTCAATTCAATGTGAATGTAGATGCCATTAAACGCGGACATGTTCGTGGCGAACATCCTGATGGTGAAACCAAAATGCGTTTAGAAGACCATATAGTATTAAGTGGTTTACCTGAAGACATTAAACGTGCTGAGAAATTTATTCTTTTTGGTAAATAATTGCATCATCAGGCCTTAGTTGAAGGCCTTTAGTCAAAAGTTCTGGCCTATTTTATAAATGGGTTTACTCAACCTAAATGTGCTTAAGATTCAATCCAAATCAAAGAAGCCATGCGCCCTGTTCTACCATCTCTGCGGTAGGAGTAAAAATGTTCTTCATCCTCATAAGAACACAAACCACTTTGGTAAACCTGGTTAACACCAATTTGCTTTAATTCACGTTCTACCAGGCCTGGTAAATCTGCAAGATACTTATTCTGCTGAGTATCTTTTACTTCAAAATAATCCTTATTATCAATATCAATGTCTGCAAAGGCATCAAATACATCTTGGCCTACTTCAAACTGATTTTTAGAGATTGCTGGCCCAATCCAAGCCATTAATTTTTGAGGTTTAACTGGCATGGCCTGAATCGTTTTAGTGACTATATTATCTGCCAACCCTTTCCAACCAGCATGTATTGCGGCAACACAAGTGCCATCCATATCTGTGAGCAAAACAGGCAAACAATCAGCCGTCATAATGACAGAGACCACATTAGGCGTATCTGTCCAACTAGCATCTGCAATGGGTGGTTCTGCAAACCTAGATTCTGAGGTTAAAGCTAAAGCCTTATCGGTATGTTGTTGATTTAACCAAACGGGTTGAGAGGGAAGATGGGCTAATTCAACCAATAAAGCACGATTTTGTATAACCACTTGTTCATCATCATCGACATGAATTGCTAAATTAAAAGAATCAAACGGTCTTAGGCTTTCTCCACCTTTTCGAGTAGTGCAAAAAGCCTTAATATTTTTAGGCACAGGCCAGTTTGGACTAATAAACATCAAAAACCCTTAGTGCTTTTAATTACTCAGGAATATCTTCATCGGTTACCCATTCCACTTCAACACCATTGTCGTAGTCAAATTCATCATAACCTAACTGTTGCGATTCATAGGCTTCTAAATCTTCCCTAAGCACATCAATCAATTCAAACATGTCGTCAGGCATCTGGGCTTTCCATTTCATGGTTTTACCCGTAACTGGATGTTTTAAACTTAATGCTCCCGCATGCAATGCTTGACGATGAAAACCTCGTAAAAATTGAACAAATTCCTCATGCATTTTTTTAGGAATTCTAAAACGTGAACCATAAACAGGATCGCCAACCAATGGAAAACCTAAGTGAGCCATATGTACACGAATTTGATGAGTACGCCCTGTCTCCAATTTAACTCGCACACGAGTATGTTCTCTGAAGTGTTCTAATACTCGGTAGTGTGAAACTGCTTCTTTGCCACCAAAGGCACGCACTGCCATCTTTTTTCTATCTGATGGGCTACGACCAATCGCTTTATCAACGGTTCCACCACGAGCTAATTTACCCACTAATACCGCATCATAAATACGCTCTACTTCATGACGTTGAAGCTGATCAACCAAACTGGTTTGAGCTTGAATGGTTTTAGCTACCACCATCAAACCAGAGGTATCTTTATCTAAACGGTGCACAATTCCAGCTCTTGGCACCTCACGCAAAGCCGGGTTATAAAACAATAATGCATTCATTAAAGTTTGATCTGGATTTCCAGCCCCAGGATGAACAACTAAACCTGGTGGTTTATTAATGACCATAATTGAATCATCTTCATACACCACTTCAAGCTCAATTTCTTGAGCTGGAATTTCAGTTGCATTTTCAATCTCAGCAATTAACTCAACCTGTTCTCCACCCAACACAGGAAGTTTTGGTTTTTTCCAAACCTCACCATCTAATTTAACATTGCCATCTTTAATCCATTGCTGAATACGGCTGCGAGAATAATCTGAAAATAGCGGACATAATGCTACATCTAGGCGTTCGCCAAGGGCATCATGCGGAATCATGGCTGTCAGTGTTTGTTGTGTCAAAAGTAAACCTTTACTTGTTAAGTCTTTGATATTAAAACCGCTTTATTTACGGTTTTTTATTAGAATTCTTTGAAAACATTTATATCTGTTTTTATATCTATTTTTAATATAAAGGCAATCATTGAATTTACAATATTTGTGATACAATCATTGGCAATTTATTAATGGGTACTACTTGAATAACCTCAGGTTAATTTTAGCAATGTCAAGTTTTTAAGATCGGGTCGTGAATGCGAGGGAATATCTAAACCTTGCCATCTTTCACCACAAAGAACTGAAGAACTTAGCTAAGTCTTACAAAATCAACCTATTCAAGATGCCCTGTTGCCTATTGTACCTAAGAGTACCGAATAAACATGAAAAAAACACTTCTATCCTTATTGTTACTTTCAAGCCTAACTTTACACGGCTGCTCAACCCTTAACGGTTTAATAGAAAAACCCGATGATGAAAAAACCGTAGAAGAGTTTTATACCGATGCAACCGACGCATTTAAGGACGAACAATGGGGTACTGCCATTGAAAACTATGAAAAGTTAAAAGCGTACTTTCCATATGGTCGTTATGCAGAACAAACTCACTTAGAGCTAGCTTATTCTTACTATAAATATGATGAGCCAGAGTCAGCCATTGTTGAATTGGATGAGTTTATTAGGCTCTTTCCTAAACACAAACAACTTGCTTATGCCTATTATTTAAAGGCATTAGCAGCAGATTCGATTATTCGTAGTTGGTTAGATAACTACATCACTGACCCAGCCACTCGTGATGTTAAATCTGCTAAACGTGCTTTTGATTATTACGATGAATTAATTAAGCGTTTTCCAGATAGTAAATACGCTATCGCAGCGAGTAAACGTTTAGTTATTTTACGAAATCAAATGGCTAGACATGAAATTAAAGTGGCTGATTTCTACTTTAAAAAACAGGCTTATCTAGCCTCAGCAAACCGTGCTGAATACATTTTGGAAAACTATCCACAAGCTTCAGTAACGTTACAGGCTTTAAAAATGCTAGAAAAATCTTACCGCAAACTTGGCATGACTGAAACAGCAGCAGATGTTCAACGTGTATATGAATTGAACAAAAATGCAGACAAAGAAGCTATCAATTTAAACTTTGGTCCAGCTAAAGATAATGTTTCAAAAGCCACTAAAAATAAAGAAGATGATTCTTGGTGGGCTAAGTTTAAAAAGATGTTTTAGCTTTAGTTAGATAGCCTAATTAACTTAATTCTTACATTAATACTTAAATAAAAAAACCGTTTTACCTGGTGTGGTAAAACGGTTTTTTATTATCTAAATTTTTATGCATAGTTAATCTGGCAATAAAGCTAATGCCACACAATTCACTACTCTGAATAATGGCTGGTTATTGGATAACGTCTATCACGCCCAAAAGCTCTTTGAGTAATCTTAATACCTGGTGCAGATTGACGACGCTTGTATTCACTTCGTTCAATTAATCTAATCACTTTACGAACTTCATCTTCTTGGTAACCTAGAGCAATAATTTCTTCTGGAGTTTTATCTTGCTTTACGTAAAACTTAATAATAGCATCTAATACATCGTAATCAGGTAAAGAGTCTTGATCTAATTGGTCCGGTCTTAGCTCAGCTGATGGTGGTCGAGTAATGACTCGCTCAGGAATACAATCTGACAATGAATTTCGGTACTTCGCTAAACGATACACTAAAGTTTTAGGCACGTCTTTTAACGGCGAAAAACCTCCAACCATATCACCATAGAGTGTTGAATACCCAACCGCCACTTCACTTTTATTACTGGTTGCCAATACCATCTTGCCTGATTTGTTAGACAAAGCCATTAATAAAGTTCCACGGATACGGGCTTGCAAATTTTCTTCTGTTAAATCAGTTTCACAACCTTCAAAACTACTTGCTAAAGCCGCTTCAAATTCGTTATACATATTTTCAATGGGAATAGATTGATACTGCACACCTAAAGTCGCGGCTTGCAAAGCGGCATCTTGCTTGCTGATTTCGGCAGTATAACGAAACGGCATCATAACCGCTTCTACTTTATCTGCCCCTAAAGCATCTACGGCAATGGCTAGAGTTAATGCTGAATCAATACCTCCAGAAAGACCTAAAAGCACACCAGAAAAACCATTCTTTTTCACGTAGTCTTTTACACCCATTTTAAGGGCTTCATAAACACGAGCTTCGCCTTCAACAAGAAGTGACTTTTCACCTTCTAAAATCACCACTGAGTCGGCTTGTTTAACTAACTTAACGGGCATTAAATCGGTTTTAAACTCTGGGCTTTGCACACAAACATCGCCTTCAGCACACATAGCAAAAGAGCCGCCATCAAACACTAAATCATCTTGCCCACCAACTTGATTAACATAGATAATCGGTTTTTTTATTTCATCTACACGTCTTTTTAACGTAGCGATTCTATCTTGATGTTTCTCTTCAGAAAAAGGCGATGCATTTAGATTAAGAATAACATCCGCACCAGCATCTCTTGCTTGAGTAGAAGGTGTAATCTTCCAAATATCTTCACAGATTAAAATACCAAAGCGAATCCCTTTATAGTCAATGACACAAGGGCTATGGCCAGCCGTAAAATATCGTTGTTCATCAAACACACTGTAATTAGGTAAATTTTGTTTTATGTAACTGGCTTGAATCATACCGTCTTCTATCCAAGCCGCCATATTAAAACGTTCACCCAATTCATCCATCATTGGGTAACCCACGACACAAACAATATCCGTTACTTCTTGGCACAAACGACTTAAAGCCACGTTTACCTGAGGGTATAACCCATTACGTAGTAATAAGTCTTCAGGCGGATACCCTGTTATAGTCATTTCTGGAAAAACGATAATATCTGCTTCTAATTCATTTTTAGCTCGATTAGCAGCCGCAATGATTAAATCCACATTTCCTGAAATATCACCCACAATTGGGTCGATCTGGCCCATAACAACGGTTACATTTTGAGTCATTGAGAATCTCTCTTTTCTGTGTCGATAAGAAGTTAAGGAGTCCTTAAGAAACTTCCAATTAAATCTGTTTGAGCTTCTGCAGGACTTAAAGCCCACCTACTCTATGCGTAACTCGCCAGCCTCAGTCAATTCTATGGTCAAACTACGACGAGGTGGGCTTTAAGCCCCGTCCTCAGGAGCTTAGCCAAAATTACCAGCTCTGCGTCGTGAAGTTTTGTAAGGTCTAGACATTACGGCAACTTCACGCCTTGATCTGACAATTTTGGCGTTGCCAGAAGCCAACCGATTCAATCTCGATTCCTTAACCAATACAACGGAAGGCATTTAACAATCTTTGTTAAAGAATAAAGTGTAAAGCAACGCTAACTATTACTTTGAATTATAAACTTACCAGGCCTGGTAAGTTTATTTGCAATCAATTTTTTATCGTTTTAGATTGATATACGGGGTATCAAATAATACCCCTCCTACCATCACTACAAATTCTTCTAACCCACAAGAGCTTTCATAGCTTGGCCTAAGTCTGCAGGTGAACGAACAACGGTCACGCCTGCATCTTCTAAAGCGGCAAATTTAGCTTCAGCCGTTCCTTTACCGCCGCTAACAATTGCCCCTGCATGCCCCATACGTTTACCAGCTGGTGCAGTTACCCCTGCAATGTAAGCAACAACAGGTTTAGTGACATTGGCTTTAATAAATTCAGCCGCATCTTCTTCTGCTTGGCCACCAATTTCACCCACCATAATAATACCTTCGGTTTGTGGGTCATCTTGGAACAAGGTCAAACAATCAATAAAATTCATACCCTGAATTGGGTCACCACCAATACCTACACAGGTTGATTGTCCTAAACCATTCTGCGTGGTTTGATGAACCGCTTCATAGGTTAACGTTCCAGAACGTGACACTATCCCAATTTTACCTGGTAGATGAATATGTCCAGGCATAATACCTATCTTACACCCTTCTTCACCATCACCCGGAGTGATTAACCCTGGGCAGTTCGGGCCAATTAAATAAGCATCTGATTTTTCTAAAACTGCTCGCACTTTTAGCATATCGGCAACCGGAATCCCTTCAGTAATACAGGTAATCACTTTAATGCCTGCCGCAATCGCTTCAATAATAGAATCTGCCGCAAACGCAGGGGGAACATAAATCATAGAAGCTTCGGCACCAGCTTGTTCAACCGCTTCTGCAACCGTATTGAATACAGGTAACCCTAAATGGGTTTGCCCACCTTTACCCGGGGTAACACCACCGACCATTTTGGTGCCATAAGCAATCGCTTGCTCTGAGTGAAACGTGCCTTGCTTTCCTGTAAATCCTTGGCAGATAACCTTAGTGTTGCTATCAATTAAAATACTCATCTAAATTATGCTCCTGCCACTTCTACTACTTTACGTGCTGCATCGGCAAGGCCGTCTGCCGTAATAATGCTTAAATCACTGTTGGCTAAAATTTCTCTACCAAGCTCTACATTGGTGCCTTCTAAACGGACCACAACTGGAATATTTAGCCCCACCTCATGTACCGCTTGAATAATCCCTTCTGCAATCAAATCACAACGCACAATACCGCCAAATATATTGACCAAAATTGACTTCACTTCAGATGAAGACAAAATCAATTTAAAGGCTTCAGCCACACGCTCAGGAGTCGCACCACCACCTACATCTAAAAAATTAGCTGGCTCACCACCATTTAGTTTAATTAAGTCCATCGTAGCCATTGCAAGCCCTGCACCATTTACCATGCAACCAATATCACCGTCTAAAGCAATATAGTTAAGCTGGTGTTCCGATGCTTTGGCTTCACGCTCGTCTTCTTGGGAGAAGTCACGCAAACTTACCAGGCCTGGTTGTCTGTAAAGAGCGTTAGGATCAATATTTACTTTTGCATCTAACGCAATTAATGCGTTATCAGAGGTTCTAACTAAAGGATTTATTTCTAACTGAGAAACATCTTTATCTACCGCAAGTTTATAAAAACGCGTCATTAACTGACCGATTTGTTTAAATGCATCACCCGTCAAACCTAATGCAAAACCAACTTCTCTGCATTGGTAAGGCATCACACCAACTGTTGGATCTATGTGCACACTTAATATTTTCTCTGGACTCTGTTCTGCCACCGCTTCAATATCCATACCACCTGCTGCAGAAATAACAAAAGTGTGAGTTCGAGTAACACGATCTACCACTAAACTTAGATATAACTCTTCTTCGATATCTAACGTTTGCTCAATCAAAAGACTATTAATAGGTAGTTCTTTACCCGCTGTTTGAATCGTGGCTAGTTTGCTTCCCAGTAATTCAGTTGCAACTTTTTTGGCTTCATCACGGCTAGTGACTAATTTAACACCGCCCGCTTTACCGCGAGCACCGGCGTGAATTTGTGCCTTAACTACCCATGCGTTTTCACCTACCGCATCTAAGGCTGAGTCTAATTGTTCTAATTTGGTAATCAACTGCCCTTGTGGCACACCAATGCCGTATTCTGAAAACAAGGCTTTTGACTGATATTCATGTAAATTCATGTAAACGCTTCTCTATCAATTCATTACTACCATTTTCGCAAATAGAGATCTTTAGACGAGTAAAGGCCTCAAGTAAAACGGCTAGAAATAAATTTTTTATGACTAAATTTTGGATTAAATATTTAAAGAATAATAATCAGTTTATTGTATGATTTTTAGGCTTTGAATGCATTAACAATTCGTTTTAATTACTTTTAAATTAGGCCTAAACGCTCTATTTTGGGTGTTATTTATAAACGGATTTATAAACGGATTTATAAACCGATTTGTAAACTGGTTTATAAACAGGCAAAGGATAGTTAACGATAAACAGAGAATTCGATTTATAATCTTATCTATTAGGTAAAATTCAGACAAAATTTTTAATCATTTTTGAGGAGACTCCGTGAGAGCCATTGTATTTTTATTATTTGTTATCCTGATTTATTTCATTATTCGTTTTACTCTTAATCGAGTGATTGAAATTCGTGAAAAACAACGTCAGGAAGCACTAAAAAAACAGGAAAAAGAGAACCAGCCAGATCCTGAAACAATGGTGAGATGTGCGTTATGTGGCGTGCATTTACCTCAAGCAGAAGCCTATTTTGATGGCAAAGACACTTTTTGCAGCGAAGGTCACATGAAGCAATACCATGATGAACATCACTAAATTCTAGCTGGTAATTAAAATTAATAACCCTTTACCAAATTACCAAAAGTAACTAACCTTTTGATAATCTAAAATATCTCTTCAATCTTAGCGGTAAAAATTACGGTTGCTCCTGCTAATGGATGATTAAAATCGACAACCACCTCATTCTCATCAATTTCATAAAGAGTGCCAGGGATTTCTTCACCCGTAGGGGTATTAAAACCAATAACATAACCTTTTTCTAAAGGCATATCGGCTGGAAAATCCGAGCGTTGCATGGTTTGATAATTATCAGGGTCTGGAAACCCAAAAGCATGTCCTGGAGATAAAGTTAACTTTGCTTGAGTACCTAACTCCAAACCGACCAATAAATCTTCTAAAGTGTTAATAAATGTTCCATCTCTCAAGGTAAAACGCATCGGTTCGTTTTCTGGAGTCTCTTCAACAACAGTACCATCAGGTAATTCAAGTTTAAAGGTAATGGCTATTTCACTGTTCTCTTCTACAACAGGTAACGGTGAGTTTGCTTTGTTAGACATTCTAATTCCCTTAATACGTTTTTAATTTAATAGTTAATAAATTGTTCTTTGATCAATCGTTTTTTTTCAATCAGTCTTTCACAATTGGCGGTTTTTTGCCTCTGGGTTTTCTAGCAGGCTTTTCAGCATCTTTTGCTACGACTAATTTATTACGGCCTGCTCTTTTGGCTTTATATAAGCCTTCATCAGCAAATTTAAGTACCTGTTCTGGGGTGGTATGTTTTTTATCAGGTACGGCTAAACCTAAACTAATGGTGACACTCACCTCTTTTACAGCTGGCTTGGCTTTACCGCGTTTAGCTGTATTTGTAGCATCTTCTACTTGCACATAAACAACTTCTTTAGCAATATCTACTCGCAAACGTTCTAACTCATGAATAATAGAATCAATCGATTTGTTTTTAAAGATTAGGGTAAATTCCTCACCACCAAAGCGATACGCTTTACCACCAGAAACGGTATCTAACGTTGCGGCAACCATTTTTAAAACTTGATCCCCTACATCATGACCATAGGTATCGTTAAACTGTTTAAAATGATCAATATCAACCATAGCTATCGCATATCGTTTTCCGAGACTCATAAATGATTCATTTAACGCCCTACGCCCTTTTAGCCCCGTTAGTTCATCGGTATAAGCTATATGATGTGCATCAAATACTAGCGATAAAATAATGATTAACCCTGCAATAGATGAAACCCAAGCCATAACACCTAATTGGTGATATTGATTTAATGCAAACGCCATCAATAAAAGAATAAAAACTACCGAATGATTAAAAATTCTTAATTGACGGAGCGAATTCAGTTTCATAGACAAAACAAAACCTGCAATCAAAAAAGCCAAGGTGCTTGCAAATGTCAGATGATACAGTTTTGAACCAGGAAAAACAGGCTGAGCAATTGACGCAACCCAAGCCAAAGGTAATTCAGTCATTAACCAATAAAAAAACAAAGCTTGTAACAAAAATGCCGCGGCAACAAAACCATTGTATTGTCTATGATGCACGCCTTTTTCGGGCAATAGAGACCATAAAAAAATATTTAATGGCAGCAATAAACTCACCACAGGAAACAGCACTGATTGTGCAATAGAAACTTGTTCAGAAGGGGCAAAATAGAAAAACAGAAGATTGACTAAAAAAATAGAGAATAAAACCAGAAATGGCTGAATTCTATTGAGCCAAAGACTAATAAAACCACCTATTACCATAATGGCATAGGGAGCATACTCAACTAACGTTAACCATGATTTTGGCCAGGAATGTATCTCTATTGCCTGCCAAACCGCAATAATAGATAAAGCAATGAGCCACAAGTAATGCCGAGTTAAAATAGTAATAATAAACTCACTTTATTTTCTAAGCTAAACCAATCTTTTAAAAGAAGAGGTTTTAAAGATTCCTTTACGCGAATGCTTAAACCTCTACAAAAAAGCCACAAATGTCTGTGGCTATTTAATCAAATATTAATGATTGTATTGCCGTTAAATTTCACGGTAATTAAAATCTAAAGTCCGTTTAAGAACTAGTCTAAATCAAGTTTTACCAAACAAACTAAATGGTTCTTTAGGTACATCCTGGCATTGGATTTGCCACTGTAGTTTATATTCACAAGACTTACCTCCAACGCACTGATCATCAGAATACGCAAACTCTGACGACTTAAATGCATTGCGGTTCACATACACATAACCTTGTGGACATAACTCTCTAGATTCAATACGCATTGACCAACTGTCTAAACTTCTCACAGGTTCATAAAACGTTTCGGTAAGTGTAAACTGGTCATCAGCGGTTTTATCAACCTTAACATCACTAATGGCTTTATCAGCACTCTCTGCTACATAAACCACACCAGAACCCACAGCATTAACACCTTTACCAACGGTTGAGCAGCCTGTTAAGCTAAATGCTAATAAGCCAGCTAAAACCAAGCCTGCTGTTTTTGATTGTGTTTTATTCATAAAATCTTTTGTTGTAGATTGACTACACGTTTTTTGGTTTGCTGCCAATGGATTCAGCATTCACTTCACCGTTACTATTTAATATTATGGCCTCTTTTACCAGGCCTGGTCACTTATGCTTAATTTTTTAATTTGTAAAAAAACAAACCAAAACTTACACCTTGTTTAATGCCTGTCATAATAGCAGAATTCTTTTAAAAAGGCCTATGCAATTACCGCCTTTTTAATCTATTTACCTGTATAGAAAAAACAATTTAGAGACTATTTTGATTGCTCATTAATAAAGTTCTCTTTAATTAACGGTTCTTCTTTTGTGCCAATTTCAGAAATAATATAACAAAGGTTAGTATGTACTTTTTTACCGTTTACTAACAAAGAGGTACCATGTACATCTTCTGGGTTTAAACGCACATCACCACGATAAACTTTTATTAATTTACCAGTCATACAACTATAAATTTCAACATTACGCTTTAAACCTACCCAATCAGACTGTAAGTTTTTGGCGCTATTAGCAACCTTTTCACAACCGGATAAGCTAGAAACCGTAACGATGCTGGCCAGTAAAAATGCCATACCGCCAAACATATTTATTAAGGATTTTGTTTTTTTAGATAGTGACATCTTTACTCCACATATTTATTTACTGGCTTCATTTTGTCATCTTGCTTAATTAATTTAAAGGCTCTTTGCTGCCAAATAACCCAGCTCAGTTGTTTTTAGGAATTCCATTTTCATCCACATCTGGCTTGTTTGGGTTTTTAGCACTTTCTTTAATACCTTCCCAAGCCTTTACGTAAGTCTGTTTATCACCTAATTTTTTAATGTCTGACAAAGATCCTGAATCATCTGAAGAGTTATCTGGTTTATCAGCTGTTGCTTCGTTCCATTTTTTGACTGCACCGTCTTTAATGTCGGATGAAGTTTCTTTGGTTTTTTGCCACGCATTGGCGGCAGCTTCTTTTGTATCATCCCATAAGCCAGCCTGAGCTTGCGATGTTAAAATTAACAAACTCGCCATAAAAATAGTTTTTAACGCTTTATGTTTCATTACTCAATTCCTGATTCTTAATTCTTCATCTATGGTTTAGTTTTTATGTCTGGACAATTTAAACCACGTAAACGACATGCCCGCTTTAATAAACAACTTAACGACTCACCGACTTTCTAAACAGTTCTTTTACCAATCCGTTTACAATATATGTCTAAATTCCAAAAATTCAACTCATAACCATACTTTAAACGTAATTTAAGCTAGCTACTTAGCATCCCTAGTTTACTTTGGTTAGGATGAATTTTATTAAATTGAGCAATCCATAAGTTGAATAAAACATTGAACCAACCAACAAATAAAACCTTATTGATTATCGGCTATGTTTGGCCAGAACCTAATTCTTCAGCCGCAGGCACAAGAATGATGCAACTTATTCAACTACTGCAACAAGACCATTGGCAAATTACCTTTGCTAGCCCTGCTAAGCTTGGTGAACACAAAGAAGACTTAACACAATACGGTATTCAAGAACAAAACATTGAATTAAATGATTCAAGTTTTGACCAATTTATTAAACAGCTCCAACCAGGCCTGGTAATTTTTGATCGATTTATGATGGAAGAACAGTTTGGTTGGCGGATTGAACAATATGCGCCAAAAGCGATAAGAGTTTTAAATACCGAAGATTTGCACTCACTCAGAGCTTCTCGTCAGCAAATACTTAAAAATTACTTAAAAACACAACCTAAAGAGATTGATTTAATTAATCTTAAATTAAATGACCAGGCCTGGTTATTTCAAGAAATGGCAAAGTCGGATATTGCAAAACGCGAAATTGCAGCTATTTTTCGCTGTGATTTAACCTTAATGATCTCTGAGTTTGAGATGGAGTTATTACATCAACAATTTCATATACCCAAACAACAACTGTTTTATTTGCCCTTTTTGTATACCTCCATCAACCCATCCAGCCTGCCCACTTTTGAACAAAGACAACACTTTGTCACAATAGGTAACTTTAGACATGAACCCAATTGGGATGCCGTTTTATGGTTAAAAGAGTCTATTTGGCCAAAAATTCGTCAACAATTACCCAATGCTGAACTGCATATTTATGGTGCTTACCCGCCACCTAAAGCCACCGCACTGCATAATCCCAAACAGGGTTTTTTAGTTAAAGGTTGGGCACAAGATGCGTTTAAGGTTATTGCTCAAGCAAGAGTGTTACTTGCTCCACTGCGGTTTGGCGCAGGCATTAAAGGTAAACTGGCCGAGGCGATGTTAAATGGTACGCCTAGCGTGACAACCTTAATCGGTTCTGAATCGATGATGAACAAAGAATTAAATAACAACGGTTCAGACAAATGGCCAGGAGCTATTGCTAACAATACTCATGATTTTGCAGAAGCCGCAATTAGGTTGTATCAAGATGACCAGGCCTGGAAAAATTATCAAACAATTGGCTATATGAATGTTTTACAACGTTATATTAGTAATAGAACTTTAGATGAAAATAAATCAGATAAAGACACTCCAGATAGTTTTGGAGAAAACTTACTTAAAGAACTTAATTATTTACAGAAAAACTCTCAGCAACATAGAGCACAAAATTTTGTTGGTGCCATGCTCAATCATCATCAACATAAAAGTACCAAATATATGGCACAATGGATAGAAGCCAAAAATAAATTACCAGAAAATCAGTAAATTAAGCCAATAAGATTAAGATAACAATATGACCAAATCAGATAGTGACAACAGCCAAGAAAATAACCAACAACGCCAACACCCTAAAGATCCATTGCATGGCATAACGCTTAAAAATATCGTAATAGAGCTAGAAGAACAATATGGTTGGGAAGGCCTGGCTGAAAAAGTGCCAGTTAACTGTTTTAAAAGTAATCCAAGTTTAAAATCAAGCCTAACATTTTTAAGAAAAACGCCTTGGGCTAGAGAGAAAATTGAACAGCTTTACATTAAATCAAAACAGAACTGGGGCAAATATAAAAAACACTAAGAGAAATATCTCTACATTATCTAGCTTTATAGAATGTAAATAAGATAGGTTGTGAATAAATAAAGCCTAAAAAGTAAAATACTCTATAATCCCTAAATTATCTAACCCCCTATTCATAATAGAGAAAAACATGAAAAAAACTTTTAAACTGACTCACGAAAAAATCCAACCTGCACGTTTGGCGGATGCGATTAAAAGTGAAGTAAAAAAATATATTAAACGTGAGCGAAGTAAAGCTTTACCAAAGGGTTCAGATTTTTGGGCTTTTGATTGTAAATATGGAATCAATGAGGCTGAAAGCACAGAAATTCATGAAGCTGAGATTGGCCAATACATTGATAAAGCTCTAGCAGAAAACTTAGAGACATTTTATTTAGAAGTGATTGCTAGACCAGCTAATCGCACTAAAAAACCAGCCGAATTAAAAGCTCAAGAATTAGAAGACGAGTTTGACGAAGAATTTGATGATGAGTTTGATTACGATCAAGACTAATTAATAACAATTAATGCTTTTAATTATTTGTTTTAGCTATTCGTTTTAGCTCTTTATTTAGAACAATCTTTAATTTTTAATCTTTAACTGAAAATTAGCGTGACAAGCAACACAAAGTTTTTGCATATTTGCTAATTTTTGCATAATCACTTTGGGTTCAGTATCTGGACGTTTTGCTACATCAGCAATTTCTGCAAAACCATAATGCAGTGATTTGAGCATGGCGTAAAACGTTTTTGGCATTTTATCGGTCATATCTTTTGGTAAATTTTTAAGCATTTTCACACCAAGAGGCTGAGCCGTACGGTGAACCAAAGTTAAATCGCCTTTTAAAGAATTGTCTAGCACTTCTTGACTACCACGTAAAAAGTTACGCATCTCTATCATAAGCACAGCTTTTTCAGTCTCATTTAAGTAGATTACTTTTCTACCATCAACTGCATATGCTTTAGTGGATAAAGTTAAAAATATAAAAGTGAATACTGCTAAAAAAAGAGAGGTTTGATTCTTTGTCATATTTAAAAACTAATCGTTCTATACCAAAATTTTCATATTACTAGTATAACCAAGTCTTGTAAAAATGCCCCTTATTCATGCAAAATACTGAAATAGTATTATTTATACAGACATCAACAATCTTATATTTTGGGGTTTATTGATTAAATAGATTCGTGACAACAGCAATAACGTCCACTTATATTAGTCTGTATTTTTAGTCTGTATTTTTATATTTAATTGCCCCCTTCCATACTTAAAAGATTACATTATGATTCATCCAGATTCTCGAGCCAAGGCACATCATATTTTATTAGACACTGAGCAAGCCTGTTTAGAGCTGATTCCACAAATTGAGAGTTTAGAAAGCTTTAGTGAACTAGCTAAAGAATATTCAAAGTGTCCTTCGGCTAAAATTGGTGGCGATATTGGTTTAGTAAAACCCGAGGTGATTGTAACTGAAATGGCTGAGGCAATTTTTAGCGACGCCCCATTAGAAACCGTGATTGGACCGATTAAAACGGTACATGGTTATCATTTGATTTGGATTAAAAAACGCCAGCTTGCTCAATGAAACTAACGCATTAAAAATATCTATTTTTTGGGTTTTAGCCTTAGCGTTTTTGAACGTGGAACTTTTTGAACTTTTGCTGACTTGCGTTCAGATGTTCGACTGTTTTTGCTTGCTTTGTTATCTTTGTTTTCATTCTGCTTATTAGAACGAACGGGAGAACGCACTGGCTTTTTTGAATTATTAGCAATATCGGCTAACTTTTTGCCCTCTTCTCGCTCTCTAAGAATTTCTCGATACTCTTGACGGGTAAAATTTTGTGCTTTAGGCCCAGAACGTACTCCGCTAGCCGTTTTTTTAGAATCTTTAACAGCGGCATTAATTTGACTCATCTCCTGTTCTGTTAAATACCGCCAATGACCAGGTTTTAAATCACCTAATTCAACATTCATAATTCTTGAACGTTTGAGCTGAGTTACGTTGTATCCTAAATGTTCACACATTCTACGAATTTGACGATTTAAGCCTTGCGTTAAAATCATTTTAAATACGTAACGGCTTTGCATAGTCACTTTACAAGGCTTAGTGACCGTACCCAAAATAGGCACTCCGCGAGACATGTGATCAACAAACTGTTCAGTAATTGGTTTATCTACGGTAACGATATACTCTTTATCGTGGGCATTTTCAGCTCGTAAAATTTTATTGACGATATCACCATCGTTGGTCAAAAAAATTAACCCTTCTGAAGGCTTATCTAAACGTCCAATCGGAAAAATTCTTTGCGGATAGCCAATTGCATCAATAATATTGTCTTCAATATTACTATCGGTAATACAGATAATGCCTACTGGTTTGTTGTAGGCAATATAAATACGGTCTGATTTGTTTTCTGCACTGGCTTTTATTAATTTACCATCGACCTTAACCACATCACCTGGCTGGACTTTTGTACCCAATTCAGGCTTTTTGCCATTAATAGTGACACGGTTTTGCTCTATAAAGCGATCCGCTTCACGGCGGGAACAAAACCCCGATTCACTAATGAATTTATTTAAACGTTTTTCAGATGATGCAGTCAAAGCAAAGCCTCTCTACTAATTTTAGAGGGTATTAAACCATAACCACTGAGATTTGACATAAAACTGCTTTAATTTAATGTGGTTAGTATTCAATAGTTAGTCATTTGAATTTATAAAATTACCAGGCCTGGTAATTTGAAAGATGCGTAAAAAATTGAATATACAAATCTCTTAAACAAAAAAGCACCTAAAAAGGTGCTCTTTAAATTTTAGCGTAAATGTACGTTTTTAAATTAAAGCGTAGTCACATAGTCAGCAATAGCTTTCATATCATCGTCACTAAGACCAGATGCCATTGGAGCCATCATTGCAGTCATTGGTCCCATTTGTTCACCAGACTTATATTTTTTAAGTTTAGCAACGATATCTTCTGGCTTTTGGTTATTTAAGCGAGGACCAACCCCACCTTCTGCTTTAGCGCCGTGACAACCCACACAAGTGGCATAGAGTTTTTCACCAGAAGGAGCTGCAGCTACAACCGCCGCTACTTCTTCTTTGGCATCTTCAACTTTATCCGTTACCACTTGTTCTTTAATCGCATCAAGGTTTTCTTCTACCTTAGCAACCGTCTCTTCATTACTCGCTGCTGGCTCTGCTTGCAAAGCTTCTTTAGGTGCCGCGGTTGGTTCTGGCTGTTTTACCGCCATGGTATTTTGTTGTTCAGCTGGTGCTTGAGCCTGGGTAGCATCATCGTTATCACCTGAACAGCCACCTAACAAAAGAGCTGAACTTAATAGAGCTGTTGATAAAAATGCCGTGGTCTTAAAGTTAAAACGTTTTTTCATATTCGAATCCTTATCTAGCGTTGCAGAGTATTAATACATAATAATTCATGCATCAAAGCAATGCATAAAATCAATCTTTCTATATAAGTGTAAAACGCTTTTATCACCGAAACAAGAAAATAAGCATAAACAACCACTTCCATTAGCAAAAGCTGATACAGAATAACTATTTAATTTAACTGTTTTGCGGTAACAAAAATGCTTATAAAGCTTGAATCTGTTTTTCAATTCGTTGAATTGATACTGGTTTAATTGTCTTCATCGGTTGTGAAAATAATGAAATACGTAATTCTTCAATCATCCAACGGATATCTACCAGGCCTGGCAAATTTTGATAAGCCGGTTCTTTAGCCATCTCTTGATATTTTGCGATAACGGGTTGAATCTCACGAATCGATTTTTGATCTTTATTTGGATCTAAATCAAGCTTTTCTAAACGTACTTGTAGAGCTTTTAAATATCGTTCAATCTGTTTAAACCAAAAATCTGGGGTATTACGAACAAAGTCTTTGGAGATTAAATCATCCAACTGTTGCTGAATATCCGAAACTGAGGCTAACCAACGAGGGTTTACCCGCCCCCTAACCTGTTTAGCCACTTGCTGATGCAGGGTAAAAATCGTGTTAACTTGCTTAGCAATTCGTTGAGCAATATCAATCCAATTGGATTGCACTTGATTTAATGTCTCTTCAAACGCTTTCTGAGTTCTCACTTTCTCAGGAGCAGGGACTAAATCATGCAAGGCTCGGTCTATCACTTGCTGGGTTAAATCCTGACATGTCCCATAAGGTGCGTAACATAAACAGGCTTTTTGCATAGGCAGCTTTTTTTGTAGGTATTTTGATTTATCAGTCAATAATCGCTCAATCAATTTTAAAACCGCTTGGCCATGGGCCTCTAACGCCGCTTGTTGCTCTCCCATTAAGCCCAATACAATCTTATCTTTTTGAACTTGCAAAGCCGGGAAAGCCAACATCTCTTTACCTTGGCTTTTTATGGTTTGACTCTCAGCCAAATCACCAAAATCCCATTCAGTAATTACCGTATCTTCTGATTTCTGCTTAGCTTGATGTTTTTGAATTTTGGCATCAACCAAATGCTGATACTCATCTTTTAATGCCATTAGACTGCTGTTTTCTGCAAGCTTTCGGGCTTTATCGTCTTCCAGAACAAAAAACGGCATTAAATAATCTGGCAGTTCAACATCCATTAGATCATTCAGCGACACCTTAACATTGGCTCGGCGATTTAATGCCCAAACCAATTGATTTAGGTATGGCTCTTTTTTGGAACCACTTAATATTTTTTCAGGATTCATTTCTGTCAAAACTAAATCGGCATATTGTGGAGCAGGAATAAACTGCTTACGTAACGATTTAGGTAACGATTTTATATAAAAAGCCGTTTTCTCTTTTAACAGGCCTGGTGTTAACCATTCAAAATCCTCAACATTTACGGTATTTAAGGTAGATAACGGCAGGTGATAAATCAAACCATCACGTTTTTGACCTGGTTCAAAATGGTAGTCCACCTCTAATGACATTTGATTACTCAAATGCACCTGGTCAGGGAAATCAACTAACAAAGATTCACTGGCTTTTTGCTTCATTAAATCCTGTTCAGTTAAGAACAAAGTTTGTAAGGTTTGAGGCGACTCTTTTTCGGTTTTTTTCACCCACTTATCAAAGGCGGGTTTGCTGTAAATATGTTTGGGAATACGCTCATCATAAAACTGATACAACACCTCTTCATCTACCAAAAAGTCTGGACGACGAAGTTTATGTTCTAGCTTTTCTATTTTTTGAATCAAAGCTTGGTTATGCACAAAAAACTTAGCGTTGGTAAACAGTTCACCTTCAACTAACGCGTGGCGTAAAAATATTTTATGGGCATCTGCGGGGTTTATTGGCCCATAATTACAATGCCGACGAGTAACAATCGGCAAACCATAGAGAGTGATTGACTCATAAGCCCCAACCTGTCCCGCTTTCTTTTGCCAATGCGGATCACTGTAACTGTGTTTGATTAAATGTTTAGCAAGACCTTCCACCCAACGCACATCAATATTGGCATTGGTTCTAGCATAGAGTTTGGTGGTTTCTACCAGCTCTGCTGATAATATCCATTTTGGCTTACGTTTAAATAACGATGAACTCGGGTGAATAAATAACTTGGTATTGCGAGCACCTAGATAAGATTTTTCATCGTCTTTAGTAGCGACGTTACCTAACAGGCCTGCTAAAAGTGAGCGATGCACCGCAATACTGTGAAGATCGCTTAAACGTTCTTTTACCTCACCCTCTTGACCTTGCGGACCTCTATTGCGAACCTCTTCATATAGATGTAACTCACCTATTTTCATACCAATACGTTTAAGGCTTTGTTCTAGTTGCAAAGTGAGTTCATGCCACTCTTTCATTCGCATATAAGAAAGAAAGTTGGTTTTACAAAGTTTACGCAGTTTGTTTTGGGTTAAATGGCGGCGTTGATGTTCATAAAAACGCCAAAGGTTTAAGAAAAACAGAAAATCAGAACGTTCATCTTCAAATTGTTTATGTGCATTACGAGCCGCTTGCATAGTGGTTTCATTAATATCACGCGGGTCTTGAATACTTAATACCGCCGCAATCACTAAAACCTCATGCAAAACGCCATTTTTCTCAGCTTCAATCACCATTTTTGCCACACTCGGGTCAATCGGTAAGCGAGCAATTTGACGACCTTCTTCCGTTAAACGGCGATTGTCATCTAACGCACCTAATTCATGAAGCTGCCTAAACCCATCATTAATCGATTTATCGCTAGGGGCTTCAATAAACGGAAAACGATTCACCGCCCCCAGTTTTAACTGAGTCATTGTCAAAATAACTGAAGATAAAGATGTTCTATGAATTTCAGGATCCGTAAATTCTGGACGAGCTTTAAAATCCTCTTCGTCATACAGGCGAATACAAATACCGTTACTTACACGACCACAACGCCCTTTACGTTGATTAGCAGAGGCTTGTGAAATCTTTTCAATGGGTAAACGTTGAACTTTATTTCTAACACTATAACGGCTGATTCTTACCAGGCCTGGGTCAATCACATATTTAATGCCTGGAACAGTCAATGAGGTTTCGGCCACATTGGTACTTAAAATAATGCGGCGTTTTTGCGAGGTTTGAAAGACCTTTTGCTGTTCACTCATTGATAAACGAGCATATAAAGGCACAATTTCGGTATTTTTTAATTGATGTTTGCGTAATGCCTCTGCGGTCTCTTTAATGTCTCGTTCACCAACCTGAAACACCAAGACATCACCAAATGGGTCTTCATGAGCTAGCTCATCAATTGCATCAACAATGCCTGTAACCATATCTTGTTCAATTTCATTACCGGCATCATCTTTATACACCGACAAAGGTCGGTAACGCAGTTCAACAGGGTAAGTTCTACCTGAAACTTCCATAACCGGAGGGCGTTTACCAGCAATCGTAAAATGGTCTGCAAATCGCTGAGTATCTATGGTGGCAGAAGTAATAATGACTTTTAAATCTGGTCGTTTAGGCAGGAGTTGTTTAAGAATACCGAGCAAAAAATCGATATTAATACTACGCTCATGGGCTTCATCGATAATAATTGCTTCGTACTGGCTTAGGTAACGGTCATTTTGTACTTCGGCTAGCAAAATACCATCCGTCATCACTTTTATTAGACTGTTCTCATGCACCTGGTCTAAAAAACGCACTTGATAACCGACGATTTGTCCAAGAGATGAACCAAGTTCTTCTGATATTCTTTCTGCTACACTGCGAGCGGCTAGTCGTCTTGGCTGAGTACAACCAATCTTACCGTGCACACCTAACCCAGCCTCTAAACAGATTTTAGGAATCTGTGTGGTTTTACCTGAACCAGTTTCACCAGCAATCACCACAACTTGATTATTTTTAATCAGATCAACCAGTTCAGCTTTTTTACTGGCAACAGGCAAAGCATCATCGTACTCAATATTGGGCACGGTTTTTTGACGTGTTTCTACTTTTAATAGGGAGTTTTGTAACTTCTCACTCCAAGACAACCAGGCCTGGTGATTTGTTAACTCTGCTTCAGACAAGCCATCTAAAGCCGCTTTCTTATATTCTTTTTGCAAAAAATAACGGTCTTTAATCATACAACGAGAAATATTTTTTTGTATTTCACTTGGTATTGCACTTGTTGTATTTGATGCTGATAAATTGGTGGTTGACGATGATGCCATAACTATAGATAATAACCAGATTAATTTTTTATATCGAAAGTTTGTTTAAGAACAAATATTGCGACTATAAAGGTGTCTTTAAAAGCTGTATTATAGCAAATACATTACTGAATACGCTGCCAATACGTAGCTCAACAATTCAGCTTTCACCTAACCAATTAAGGACTAGCATCATGAAAATTCGCCAATTATTTGATTACGACACATGGACTTACACCTATTTACTATGGGACGAAGCAACCAAAGAAGCGGCGGTAATTGATTGCGTGTTAGAACAGGTTGACCGTGATATTCAGCATATTGAAGAACTTGGCTTAAATGTTAAGTATCTTTTAGAAACCCATATTCATGCCGACCACATTACGGGTGCTGGCCCAATTCGTAAACGTACTCACGGAAAAATTGTCGTACACAAAAACTCAGGCTCTGAATGTGCTGATATTTTAGCGGTTGAAGGTGATGTATTTAAACTGGGAGAGCAAGAGATTAAAGTCATGCACACACCAGGTCACACAAATAATGATATTACTTACTTGATTGATGGTGCTGCTTTTACTGGCGATACATTATTAGTTCGTGATTGTGGACGAACAGATTTTCAATTAGGCAGCAATGAAGATATGTACCACTCATTAACTGAAAAGCTATTTAACTTACCTGAAGATACCTTAGTTTTTCCTGCACATGATTACAAAGGCTTTACTCAAAGTACCATTGGTGAAGAGAAGCAGTTTAATACCCGTGCTGGTAACGGCAAACCTTTCCAAGACTTCTCAACCATTATGGATGGTTTAAATTTACCTAATCCAAAACGTATTGATATCTCAGTACCAGGTAACTTAAAGTGCGGTAATTTAGACGACTAAACCGCGACTAAATTACAACTTAAAACCTGACCTACAAAAAAGCCCGATTGAATTTAAATTCAATCGGGCTTTTTTAATGCCTGGTGATCAAGAAGAGCTATTATCACCATTATCAAATCACGTTAGATTGTCCTCTAACACCGCCAGTTCAAGGAAAAACAAGAGAGTGTACGAATAGTGCTCGATCGTTTTTGACAAAGAAATGGCGGTGTTAGAGCTTGTAACGATGACAGTTAAAACGAGTTAGATTGTTCTATAACACTGCCAGTTCAAGGAAAAACAAGGGAGTGTACGAATAGTACTCGACCGTTTTTGACAAAGAAATGGCGGTGTTAGAGGACAATCTAACCGTTTTAATGGACTTCTAGGACTTCTACTTTATAATCCAAGGTTTTATCCGCTAATGGATGATTACCATCCAAATAAACCTTATCTTCAGTAACTTCTACAATACGAAATACCACCGTATTTCCATCTGGGTCTTCCGTTTCTACAGTTGAACCGACTTCAATTTCAACGTTATCTTCAAAATTTTCTGGTCCGGCAAATACAATTAAATCTTGGCTAGTAACACCATAAGCTTTTTCTGGTGGAATAGTTACTTTGGCTTCAAATCCTGGTTCTTCACCTTCTAAAAACTCTTCTAAGCCTTCAATAATTTCGCCTTCACCTTGAATATAGATCACAGGGTCTGAGTCAAATGTTGAATCGATGATATTGCCTTTATCATCACGTAACTCATAGTGAAATGTTACACGGCTGCCTTTTTTAATTCTCATAACTGACCCTTTAATACTTTAATGTGATGTGAACAGGTTTTTTGCTTTAAAATAATGGACGATATTTTACCGTAAAGAGAATACAAATGCGTCAGATTATCTTAGATACTGAAACAACAGGTTTTGAACCCCAAAATGGTGATCGGATTATTGAGATTGGTGCGGTTGAAATGGTGAAACGCCGTCTTACTCACAACAATTATCATCAATATGTTTTTCCAGAACGTTCTGTGCCGCAAGAAGCGATTGAGGTCCACGGTATAACCGATGACTTTCTAAAAGATAAACCAATCTTTGCCAAAATTGCTGATGACTTTATGGAATATGTAAAGGGTGCAGAACTTATTATTCACAACGCCCCTTTCGACGTAGGCTTTATTAACCATGAACTCTCTCTTTTACCTAACAATAAATGGGGGAAGATAGAAGACCATTGCGTGATAACAGACTCACTTAAAATGGCTCGTAAAACCTATCCTGGTCAGAGAAACTCATTAGATGCTCTTTGTAAACGTCTGTATATAGACAACTCAAATCGTACTCTTCACGGGGCTTTACTCGATTCAGAAATCTTAGCCGATGTATATTTGGCAATGACTGGTGGACAGACCGCCCTAATACTAAATGCCGACAGTCAACAAAACGCCAATAATGAAGATATTCAAGTACGAATTAGAAGTGATCGACCTCAATTAAGAGTCATTAAAGCCTCTGATGCTGAAACCATTTTGCATGAGAAGAAGTTAGAAGAAATTTCAAAAAAATGTGGTGAATCTGTAGCCTGGTAACTAATTAAGTAACAACGATAAATTACTAAGGCGAATTCGTTTGTGGTTTAAATGACTCAATTTTAAAAGACATATTCGCGTAATTGGCCTTAACCTATTAACAGCTTAACCTTGCCTCATCATTTGTAATTCATCAATTGCCAAATTGGCCAATTCATCCACCCGCTCATTTTCTGGGTGACCAGAATGGCCTTTAACCCAAAACCATTGTACTTTATGACCTTGCATTGCCGCGTCTAAACGAATCCACAACTCTTTATTTTTTACGGGTTGGTTGGCTGAAGTTTTCCAACCGTTTTTTTGCCATCCTTCCATCCATTTTGTTACGCCGTTTTTCACATACTGTGAATCGGTTGTAATATGAACCACGCTCGCTCGATTTAACACTTCAAATGCTTGAATAGCGGCCATTAATTCCATTTGGTTATTGGTCGTATTTTCTTGAAAACCGTTAAGCTCTTTAAAATGTAAACCGTATTTCAAAAGAACACCCCACCCTCCAGGGCCTGGATTGCCTCGACAGCCTCCATCGGTAAAGGCATAAACAATTGACGTATTCTGTAATGACATTTTGATTCTTTTAATTGGTTGTTTTATTAGTGATTAATTAATGACTAATTAATGATTATTTGATGATTAGTATTGGCATTTAATTAGAACTTTTTAACTCAGTTTTTATCTTTTTTTTGAATTTACCAGGCCTGGTAAATCAGTCAACTTAATAACTAAAAAACACAATAAAAGTTAAAAATTATGATTACTTTTTCAGGTTCTTTTTGTCTGTTGGTTGTTTTTTATATGAACCTGATCGTTGAGAGGCAACGGCACCATTTCTAATACCTTGCCACCTAGGTAAATGCCATTTTAAACCAACTAAAGTTGGTGAATCGACATGTTTTCTTGCCACCAAACAATAAACATTTCCAAAATCTAAACCAATTCGTTTAAAACCTTTTTCTATGGTTTCTATGGTCTTTGCCCAGAATTTATATTTCTCATTTTGAGCAAAACACATTACCGAGCTGTATTTTACGGTTTTTACATCGTAACCCAAGACCTCAAGCCACTCTTTTAAACGGCCTACACGACGATAATGGGCATCATTAAACCCTGATAATTTAGAAAAATGTTTTAACCTTAATGGCATGCAAGCTAATGAATTAAAACCAGTAATTACAATATGCCCTTCTGGCAATAACATACTATCTACCTGACGCAGAAGGTAGTAAGGATCATCAACCGTTTCAAGGGTATGCGGTAAAAAAACCACATCCGCTTTTTCTTTACCTATGGGTAAAAAATCAAGCTCTGCCTGTATCCAACAAATATCTTTACTGTTTACTATTTTAGGTGAGATAACTTCATCAACTAATAGCTTGCATGAAATCCGGCTGCTCGCTAATAAGCTGGTTTTAGATACACATCCAAGTTGCACTAAAAAGTAACCAAAAAGGTTATGTAATGCATCATCAACCAGACGTTTTTCTTGTTCATAAACCACCTCTCCGGGTGAGGTAGCAAACCATTTTTCTAAAAACTGCTGAAATCCCACATTCATGGCTCTTTTCCCAGTATTTTTTTATGTATTTTTGATAGAATAAGCCCAATTATAACAATTGGTTTTTGCATCTTATATGAATATCGTTGGCTTACCCGCTCTCATTGGCACTTATGACAATTATATTTGGATTATGCACGACGCTCATCAGGCCTGGATTATTGACCCTGGAGAATCAAGTCAAGTCATTGATTATCTAAATAAAAATCAACTGACCGCTAAAGGTATTTTAATCACGCATCAGCATGGTGATCATGTTAACGGCATTGAAAACATTCTTAGCCACTTCCCCCATACAACGGTGTATGGTCCAGCAAAAGCAAACCACTCGTCTATTCAAGTAAAATGCAAAGAAGGTGATATTGTAACCTTAACAGATGATGTGCAATTGACCGTTTTAGATACCCCTGGCCACACTAAAGACCACATTGCGTTTTATAACGATACCCTGCTATTTTGTGGTGACACTTTATTTACCGCAGGCTGTGGACGAGTATTAGGCGGAACCGTTGAGCAGTTTAGTGAATCTATTTTGAAGTTACGAAACTTACCCGATAACTTAGCATTTTACTGTGCTCATGAATATACCAATACCAATCTTACGTTTGCTAAATTAGTTGAACCTCAAAATAATGACTTGCAAAAACGAATTGAACTGACTCATATTAATTACCCATCAATACTGAAAGAGCCACAATCTACTCTGGGTGAAGAGAAAGCAACTAATCCATTTTTAAGATTTGATACCGCAGAACTTAAACGCAAGCTTGTTGAACGTGGAGCTAGCGAAAATGCTAGCAGCTTATTTGCGACCTTAAGAGAATGGAAAGATGAGTTTGACAGGCAAAACTAATTTGTTTGCATGCTAATAAAAAATTGAAACATATTTACAACAGAAATTAACCAAGATACAAAACACCAAAAAACGATTAACTCAAAAAAATAATAAACATGACCCATAAACAAAAAACAACCAAAACGACTATGCAAAATGTACCTCTGCACAAAGCCATTCAGCAAATATTGCACCGTTACAAAAACGTAGCTTCTGCCGTTGTTGGAATTGGGTTAAGTTCTGTATTGTTAACTGGGTGTGTAACCAATCAAGCCCAAACAGTTCAATCAACTGACTCTTCATTAATAAAGCCCGTTACTACCATTAGTGAAATAACCAGCCATAAAAACAATGCTCAGCCAGCAAAAACTGACGTTACCCCAGACAAAATTAATCTTGAAGTAGCCACTCAAATTCATTACTCAAATATTTGGGATGAAATGAGCCATAACTTTAATTTAGCTGATGAGCATTATGGTAAATACGATAATTATTTACATTTTTATGACCAGCGCAAAACGCATTTAAAACTTATTTCTGAACGTGCTAAGCCATATTTATACTACATATTAAATGAAGTAAAAAAACGCAATATGCCTTTTGAAATTGCCCTTTTACCTGCGGTAGAGAGTGGTTTTAAAGCACGAGCACGCTCACATCAAAGTGCTGTTGGTCTTTGGCAATTTATACCAAGCACTGGTGACCTTTTTAACCTTCACCGTAACTGGTGGTATGACGGACGTAAAGATGTTGTGCAAAGCACGACGGCTGCTCTTGATTATTTACAAGAGCTATATGCATCAAATAATAACGACTGGTTACTGGCTTTAGCTTCTTATAATGCCGGCCTGGGTAATATTTATCGTGCTCAACGCAAGTATCGTAAAGACCATAAAGAGCAGCCTGGAATTAAAGATTATCAACCCAACTTTTGGGAAATTCAACGCTACCTTCCAAAAGAGACACAAGGTTATGTTCCAAAATTGCTGGCAGTAGCACATATTGTAGAAAATCCAGAAAAATTTGACGTTACCCTAAAACCAATTGATAACGAACCTTTCTTTAAAATATTTACCCTTGATAAACAAGTTTCTTTACATCAAGTTGCCAATGTATCAAGCACCTCAAGCCAAACGTTTAAAAAATTAAATCCTTGCTACTACCAACCTGCTACACCACCTAATGGCGAACATCATATTTTACTGCCTATTAAAAAGGCCGATAAATTTGCACAATTACTGCAAAGTGATTCGCATTTATTTAAAGTACATTGGAAAAAGCACAAGATTAAACCTGGTGATAGCTTGAGTGTTATCGCTTATCGATACAAAACCTCATCTAGTGCAATTAAAAAACTTAATGGCATGAAAAATTCAAATATACGTGCAGGCAAAACCTTATTAATCCCTATTCCTGTAGATCGTTCTAGCGTTACTTTAGCTAAAAATAGTTCAACGATTAAAGCGGTTCAAAAAAACCAAAGCCATAAATCACAACAAAAACAGTTAGCTGATAATCAAACAAATTCATTAACCAAAAGAAAACATATTCACACGGTTAAATCAGGTGATTCTTTATGGAAATTAGCTAAGCATTACAATACCAGCATTAAACAGCTAGCAAGCTGGAATAACCTACCACCTAAGACGAGATTAAAGCAGGGTCAAAAATTAACCATATTTACGTCACAAAATAAGACAAGCAAAACCATAAAAACGACGGCTAAATTAAATAATAAAATTGTGCATGTGTTAAAGTCAGGTGAGAGTTTATGGCTATTAGCTAAACGTTATCAGGTTAAAACAGTACAGATTGCCAAGTGGAATAACATATCTACTCACAAAGTACTAAGGCCAGGAATGAAACTCACTATTTGGAGCCAAGCTCCACATGATTTAGCAACTAAATACATTGTTAAAGATGGTGATAACTTATGGAATATTGCTAAGGCAAACCAAATTTCAGCTACTCATTTAGCTAAATTTAATAAACTATCGCTCAAAACTTTTTTACAACCTGGACAGGTATTACAGATTCCTGCATCATCAGCCACGCAAGAAGGTTAATTAAGGATGATTTAAATCATCTTAAAAGAGATTAATTTAGCAAAAGCTTCAAAAAGACTTTTAATTGTCTCAGTAAGCCGTAAAATTACTTAATATATTGACTCGATATAATCACTTATTAAAATCACAATAAAAGTAAAAATCCGTATTCTCAAATAAAACAGGTTTAACTCACTCGTTTATTTAAACATTCAATACGTGAACCTTAAAAATCACCAACGATGGAATTGATTTTGACTGATAGAAATCCCAAAATTTCTTATGCTAGCAGCCATACTGAAGCAGTAATAAATACGGCACCTTTAACAAATAGTGCTCAAAAAATAGTCCTGTCACCTCAATACGTTTATCAAACTCTTTATGCCTTTTTATGGGTTGTAACAATAACCCTCTTTGCCATCCCGCTAAACGCTAATGCTCAACCCAATAAATCGTTATTAACACCACAACAACAAGATTTTTTAGATGCCTATAAGGCGATTAAACGCAATGATCGTAAAGCGATTGCCAATTATAAAAAAAAGCTAAAAAATTATCCCTTAATTGTCTATATTAATTACCACGACTACCGCTTACATTTAGCCACGACACCTAAAAAACAAATTAAAGCCTTTATTGCTAATAACAAAAATAATTATCTGGGAGATAGGCTCTATAGCAAATGGCTTACCTATTTAGCCAATAAAAAACACTGGACCACGTTTCTTCAAAACTATAAACCTCAAAAATCTTTAAGCCTACGTTGCTACCACATTCAAGCCCTTGCTAATCGCAAGCAAGTCTCTAAAGCATTAGAGTTAGCCAAGCCTATTTGGCAAGACCAGACCTATTTAAATAAGGCCTGCAAGCCACTAGACAAACTTATTCGTAATCACAAAAAACTGACCGGCACCATGTTATGGCATCGTATTGAACTCGCCATGAGTAAAAGAAAAATCAATCTTGCTAAAAAACTAAGCAAGGACTTATCTGCAAAAGATAGAGCTATGCTCGACTACTGGATACGAGTCTATAAAAAACCAGAATTAATTGCTAAACCTCTTCCAAAGAGTATCTCACCTACCGTTAAAAAAAGTATTTTTACGCAAGGTATTCGCTCTCTCGCATCCAAAAATCCTAACTTGGCCAACACCAGCTTAAATACCTTTTATGAACAGTACGGGCTAAATAAGGACCAATACGCCGTACTTAAACGCAAAATTGCCTTAAGAACCGCCTATAAATATGCTCCGCAAGCTGAGGAATACTTGGATGAAGTTAATGGAAGTTCTGCTAAAAACAAAGACACCCTACGTTGGCAAGCTCAAGTAGCATTAAAAAAATCAGATTGGGCAACTCTATTAGAAACCATTGAACTCATGCCAGCAGAAAACCAGAAAGATAAACAGTGGCTCTATTGGAAAGCACGAGCGTTAGAGGCATCTAAACAACATAAAGAGGCAAATGATATCTATAATCAACTTGCTAAACAACGAAATTATTATGGGTTTTTAGCCGCTGATAAACTCAATAAACCTTATCGTTTTAACCCTAACCCAGTTAAAAAAAGAGACACTAAATATTTAATTAAAAAATACCCAGAGCTACAACGTATACAAGAGCTCATGGCGGTTGATTGGCCGTTAAGTGCTAAGCGTGAATGGTATCAACTGCTTAAACGTGTTGATAGTAATGAACTACAAGCCATTGCTGTTCTTGCCTATCAATGGGAACAATACTCACAATCTATTCGTAGCTTAGCTAAAGCAAAAAATTGGCATGATTTAGGTTTGCGTTTTCCAACCCCACACAAAGAACCGGTTATGCAAAATGCCAATAAAAACAATATTGATCCAGCTTGGATTTACGGAATTATGCGACGTGAGAGTGCTTTTTCTGAAGATATTCGTTCACCAGTAGGTGCGGTTGGTTTAATGCAGATAATGCCCAAAACAGCCAAATATATCGGTAAAAAGATTGGTGTAAAAAAGGTCTCTTATCAAGATTTATCAAAAGCAGAAAACAATATACAACTTGGCAGTGCTTATTTAAGTTATTTAAGTGATAAATACGCAGGCCAAAAAGTACTAGCAACTGCTTCATATAATGCAGGCCCCAACAGGGTTGATTCTTGGATTCCAAAAACAGGAATGCTTCCAGCAGATCAGTGGATTGATTCAATCCCTTTTTCAGAAACTCGTGCTTATGTAAAAGCCGTGTTGGAATACACGACCATATTTAAATCAATAATGAACAAAAAATACGACCGTCTAAAAGATGTGATGCCGCCAATTGGACACAAGAATATTAAAAATACAGATCCCGCACACCCTTAAAATTCAACTATTAATAGAAGTTATTAAATAGCTTTTTAGCTCATTTACTTCAAAATATGGCTTCTAATAGATAACAAGATACTTTTTTAGACAAAAAAAACCCGAGTTGGACGACTCGGGTTTAAATACATTATCTCAATAGAAATAATCAGAGGAGGATACTCATGAAGAAACATGAATGACTAAAGTATATTAGTATTCTCTTATCTTGTCAAATATAAATATACTTTTGGCTTAATAAGCAAAATCTATAAGCAATTTTAAGTAGCTGTTTTATATACACTTATTTTTACTAAGGAAATTATTTACCTCCTTAAATCTAGCATATCCCCTTAAAATACAAGGCTCACAACTAACCTCTTCGCCAAGTTGTTCCTTCTGCACTGTCTAACAATTCTATCTTCTGTTCAGCTAATAAATCTCTAATTTCATCTGAGCGAGCAAAGTTTTTTTCTGCTCTTGCATTTTTTCTTTCTTCAATAAGTTGAGCAATCATCTCATCAGTTAAATCTGAATCATTCGGTTGAGATTTAAAAAAGCTTTCTGCTGAATGTTCTAATAACCCAATTTGATTTGCTAACTTCACAAGTAAAGCGACCAGGCCTGGTAATTTAGTTTTATTAACTTCTTTGGCCAATTCAAATAACACCGCAATGGCTTTAGGTGTATTAAAGTCGTCATTCATAACTGCCATAAATTCTGCTTCGTACTCGGTACCTTCAGTAGGTTGAGTAGCAGAAGCCAAATCTACGTTTTCGATAGCGGTATATAAACGCCCTACACTCGCTTTTGCACTATTTAAATTTTCTTCTGAATAATTTACAGGGCTACGGTAATGACTAGAAAGTAAGAAATAACGAATCACCTCTGGGTGATACATCTTTAACACTTCACGAATCGTAAAAAAGTTATTTAACGACTTAGACATTTTCTCATCATCAATTCTTACAAAACCGCAATGCATCCAAGTATTGACATAATGTTCACCAGTAGCACATTCAGATTGAGCTATTTCATTTTCATGGTGTGGGAAAGATAAATCCATACCTCCACCATGAATATCAAAATGATTACCTAGACATTTGGTGGACATGGCTGAACATTCAATATGCCAACCTGGACGTCCATTACCCCAATCTGAATTCCAACTAGGTTCATTCTCTTTAGAAGCTTTCCAAAGAACAAAATCTAATGGATCTTGTTTAACTTCATTAATATCAACACGAGCACCAGATTCTAAATCATCGGTGTTTTTACCTGACAAACGGCCATAAGAATCAAACGCTTTAACTTTAAAATATACATCGCCATTCTCTGCTGGATACGCAAAACCTTTTTGAATCAATGTACCAATCATCTGACGAATATCATCCATGTGCTCTGTGGCCTTAGGTTCCATATCTGGTCTTAAGACGTTCATAGCTGCTTCATCAGCGTGCATTTCAGCAATCATGCGTGTGGTAAGATCTTGAATAGATTCACCATTTTCTAAAGCACGTTTAATGATTTTGTCGTCAATATCTGTGATATTTCTTACATAATTTACGTCATAGCCTAAGGCTCTTAGATGACGAACTACCGTATCAAACACCACCATTACACGAGCATGGCCAATGTGACACAAATCATATACTGTTACACCACATACATACATCCCAACTTTACCTGGGTGAATTGGAGTAAAAAGTTCTTTTTTGCGGCTTTCAGTATTATAAATTTGTAGGCTCATAATATTCCTATCGTATGGTCAAAAGCGAAATAAGTTTATCTACTTATTTACTATAAAATTGTGATTTTTGTGTATTTGTATGTTTTGCAACACTACCCAGCCAAATTAAGATTAAACAGCCCTTAAAGAACCTTTAAGTGAATCTTGAAATAATGACCTTAAATAATGACATCATCATTAAAATTCAACGTTAAATAGGTAAAAACCGTTCTTAAGGACTTAAGTCTATTAAAACTAGGTGTTAGAATGCGGCTATTGTATCTTATATACGTCAATAATTTTGGAGTGAATCATGACAAGAAGATTGTTTTTAACCTTAAAAGCGAGCCTGTTAACCTTATTTGTAAGCACGGCTGTTTTTGCTGAATCTACGGCACCACAAGCTAAAGCAACACCTCAAGAAAACCCTCAAGTATTAATTGAAACGACATACGGTACGATTGTATTAGAACTTTATCCTGATAAAGCTCCAAAAACAGTTAAAAACTTTTTACAGTATGTAAATGAAGGTTTTTATGATGACACTATTTTTCACCGTGTGATTCCAAACTTTATGGTTCAAGGAGGTGGTTTTACTGAAGACTTTACTAAAAAAATCACTCATGCTCCAATCCCTAATGAGGCCGACAATGGTTTACGTAACCGTATTGGAACTGTGGCAATGGCTCGTACAAATGATCCAAATTCGGCTACAGCACAATTTTTTATTAACGTAGCACAAAACACCTTTTTAGATTTTCGTGAAAAAACACCTCGTGCTTGGGGATATGCAGTATTTGGTAGAGTGATTAGTGGCATGAAAACCGTAAATCAAATTCGTAACGTTAAAACTGGCTTTAAAAATGGTATGAAAGATGTACCACTAAAAACGGTAAAAATCATCAAAGCCCGTCAAATCAAGTAGAATACGCAGCCAATAAATTAAAGAATAAAAAAGGATAAAGCATGTCAAAAGTAATTATTGAAACCACTATGGGAAACATCACCGTTGAACTAGACAGTGAAAAGGCTCCTGTTGGAGTAGAAAACTTCATTCACTATGTGATGGATGGTTTTTATAAAGGCACAATCTTTCACCGCATCATTCCAAACTTTATGGTGCAAGGCGGTGGCATGATTGAAGGCATGCAGGAGAAAGACTCAGATGCACCTATTGAGAACGAAGCTGATAACGGACTAAAAAATGAACGCGGAACATTAGCTTATGCTCGTACTATGGATCCACATTCAGCAACTACTCAGTTTTTTATTAACCTAAAAGACAATAGCTTTTTAGACCACACAAGTAAAGATACTCAAGGCTGGGGTTATGCCGTGTTTGGTAAAGTTATTGAGGGAATGGATGTGGTTGATGCAATGGCTGGCGTAGAAACTACTTCTCGACGCGGACATCAAGATGTACCTGTAGAGGACATCACCATCACCAAAACAACTTTGATTGAAGATTAATTATATCTCTAGTTCAGCTTTTCAAAACTATGCTGTAAACGTTTAGTTTTGCATTGAGTGTTGTATTTAGTGTTTTCTAAATATTGACTACAACCTTTATAAACCAGGTCTTTTGCTCTTTTATATACATTTTTAGAGCATTTCTACAGGCCTGGTTTTTTTCATTTATGAATTTACCCCTTAGCTTTCTTTATTGGTAAAATTGGGCTAACTACAAAGAAGAAATAGATGAAACAAACACACCCTTCCCCAAATTTACCCTACACTCTTGTTGTTGCAGATATACATCTTCAACCAATGCATAAACACCCCATCAATAAGACCTTTATGGACTTTTTAAAACAGGAAGCTCCATCAGCAGAAGCGCTATATATCTTAGGCGACTTATTTGAAATGTGGGTAGGTGATGACGTAGGTTTAGAGATGTATGCCGAAATTATTACTGAATTCAAAAAACTGACTGATGCAGGTCTGCCAATTTATTTACAGTATGGCAATCGTGATTTTTTAATGAGAAAAGCCTTTTGCCAGGCCACCGGCATTACGATTATTGAAGATATTGCATTAATCACATTATATAACGAGCCTTATCTGTTTTTACATGGTGATACATTATGCACCGATGACATCGGCTACCAGCGTATGCGTAAGGTTTTAAGAAACCGTTTTATTCAATGGGCTCTGTTAAGTTTATGCCGTAAACGCCGACTTTATATTGGAAATAAGTTACGTAAAAGTTCCAGTGACTTTACTGAAAAAAAGCCAAATCAAATAATGGATGTTAACCAACAAAGCTTATGTGAAGTGTTTAAAAAATTTCCACAAGTCACTCATATGATCCATGGACATACACACCGACCAGATCATCATATTATTGAAGCCGAGCACAAAACCTTACATCGCTGGGTTTTAGGTGATTGGCGCCCTGTAGCACAAATCATAAAAATCGATGCAAATGGCCCACAACTTATCGATTTTCCAGCAAAGTAAACCGATCTTTAATTAAAAACCCCCTACATTAAAAAACCGCATAAATGCGGTTCTAAAATCCTGACGTATTAGTGACTGAGAAGTTAAGAATCGAATTTTAAAAATTTAAACTCTAGTTCACCATTTGGGCTTAGAGTAAACCTTACTTTCTCTTTAACTCTTCCGGCCTCTTGAGTGCCAGAACAAGTCCAAGCAATGGCCCAATCATAACTATAATCACAACGGTATAGATTGTCTTTAATATGAATTACAGCATCAACACGCATATTACCCGTGTAATTTGCTGCTTGGCTAATATGACTCATATCCTGCACAAAGTCATCGCTGTAATTTTCAATACATTGATTAAGTGAGTCTTTTATTTTTAGAGTATTCTCTTCATTTTGTAAACTTACCAGGCCTGCTAAATCTGCAATGATAATTTTCAATGGGTTATCCTTTTACATTCTCAATTTTAATCACTTTATGTGGCCTGTATAGCAAACCTTTTTAGCTTTTTAAAGTTATGACAAAACCTAAAAACTACAACACTAAAATTCTTTAGAAACCAGAATATTTTTCTCACCTTCTGATTTAGCAATAACGACAGCACCTACTGAATCACTAAAGATATTCACCGCTGTTCGCATCATATCTAATAATCGATCGACTACTAATAATAAGCCAATTGCTTCTGCAGGAAGCCCTACTGCTACTAAAATAATACTGATTGCCACCAAACTTGCTGATGGAATGCCTGCTACACCAATTGAGGTCGTCAAGGCAACAAATACAATTAACAATTGAGTGGCAAAGTCTAGTTGTACACCAAAAAGCTGAGCAATAAAAATAGCAGCTACACATTCATAAAGAGCGGTACCATCCATATTAACAGTAGCCCCTAATGGCAATACAAAACTTGTTACACGGTTAGACACCCCTGCTCTGTGCTCAACGGCATTTAATGAAACAGGTAGCGTAGAAGACGATGAGCTAGTTGAAAATGCGGTTAACAATGCAGGTGCCATTGCTTGATAGTGTAACCATGGGTTTTTAATACCGCCAAACACTCTCAGAATAATCGGCATAACCACAAAGAAATGAATTGACAGTGCCGCCACTACTGTCATAAAAAATAGAGCAAGATTACCAAATTGATCAAACCCTGTTTTAGCAACCGAAGCGGCTACTAGGCCAAAAACACCTAGGGGAGCAAACTTCATGACTAAACCTGTAATTAACATCATGACATCAAAAATTCCCTGCCAAAAGTTATTCATAGTATTAGCTACTTCACCTTTAAGCTGCGTCATAAAAAAGCCAAACAACAAGCTAAAAAATATCAAACCTAGCATCTGACCTTGTGAAGCCGCGTTCACAATATTAGTAGGTATCATTCTTAAAAAAACCTCAACCACATCACCAGCTGATTTACCTTGAACCGCTTGAGTAATATGCTCATTAGCTTCAATTTGAGGTGGAGGGTTTCCTGTTACACCTGGTTGAATAATATTGACTAAGACCAGGCCTATTAAAATAGCTATAAAACTGGTGGCAACGTAATAACCTAGTGTTTTCATACCTAAGCGGCCAAAACCACCTTGGCTACCAACACTCGAAATACCTGTAATAATGGCTGACACAACTAATGGCACAACAATCATCTTTAAAGCATTCAAAAATAAAGTGCCTATAAAGGTATAAATTGCCAACCAATGAATGCCTAAAATAGTGCCTTCTGTACCCGTATATGCCCCCATTGAAGCGGCTAAAACTAATGCAATTAAAATCTGCCAATGCAATGCAAGTTTCATATTAAATCCTTAAAGACTTTTTAGGTTTATCAATACAAAAAAAGCACTTAAAACTGAAGTGCTTTAAGTGCTTTTATTTTTAAATAGATTAGCTGTTGTATGCTATAGATCTGGACATTGATGCCAAGACATAAATGAACCGAGGTTATAGACCTCGGAAAAATTTTGCGACAACAAAATTTGCATTGCCATATGTGAACGTTGCCCTGAACGACAGAATACAATTACTGGTAAATCCGCATCTAACATGCTCTCTCCAACACGGTCAATATCTTGAAGCGGGATATTGATCGCGCCAGGTAGTTTACTCATAGCAAACTCTTCAGGAGTTCTTACATCAACCAACTGTGCATTTTTTTCTTTTACTAAACGTTTTGCATCATCGCATGGAATAAACATTTTTATTCTAACTCCCACTTATACTGTAATTTTGGTGCGTAATATACCTTAAAAAGGTATTTTTTTATATACACAACAGTTTTAAAGTTATTAATGATAGACAAAGTAAAACTTATAATCAATTATAAAGTTGGTTCACCATAAATAACTTTATATAACTTAACGGCTCGCCATTAATAAAAAAACAGCCCAAATTAGGATAATAGAATAAATCGCGGCCAATACATCATCAAGCATAATACCAAACCCGCCTGAAACTTTTTCATCAACCGTTTTGATTGGCCAAGGCTTAAAGATATCAAATACTCTAAAAACAACAAATGCTAGTACCCAATACTGCCAGTTTTGTAACGGAAGCATAATCAATACTAACCAAATACCTACAAACTCATCCCAAACAATGCCACCGTGATCATGCACTTGCATATATTCTGATGATTTACCGCAAATATAGCTCCCAGCAAATAAGCCTATCGTTAATAAAATCCATGCTGCAATTTCTGACCATAACAAAACAGGGAGAAACAAAAGTAAGCCTAAAAGAGTTCCCGCAGTACCTGGTCCTTTTGGAGATAAACCTGAGCCAAAACCAAAACCAAGCATTAATAATGGATGTTGTCTTAACTCAGAGAAACTAGGAATACGTGGGGATTTATTAGACATAACTTTCGCACTTATTGAACATAGAATAAAATTACAAACTCAGAAACAAAAACAGCGTTAAAAATAACGCTGTTTTGTAAACTAACACATTAAAATAATTAATAAATTAATTATTTAAGACGTTTTTTTGCTGCTGTTTTAAGGCGCAAGGCATTTAACTTAATAAACCCTTCTGCATCTTTGTGGTTATAAGCACCACCATCTTCTTCAAAAGTTGCGATTGCTTCATCAAATAAACTGAACTCAGACGTACGCCCAACAATAATCACATTACCTTTATAAAGTTTTAAACGTACATTACCAGTAACATAAGTTTGCGACTGATCAATCAATGCTTGTAGCATTTCACGCTCTGGTGCAAACCAAAAACCGTTATAAATCATCTCAGCATACTTAGGCATTAACTCATCTTTAAGGTGAGCCGCATTACGGTCTAATGTTAAAGATTCCATTGCACGGTGTGCTTTAAGCATAATAGTTCCAGCAGGTGTTTCATAACAACCACGAGCTTTCATCCCTACAAAGCGGTTTTCAACGATATCGTCACGACCAACACCATTTTCACCACCCACTTTGTTTAGGTATTCCATAACCGTTGCAGGAGACATCTTGTCGCCATTAATTCCAACAATATCGCCTTTCTCAAACTCAATATCTAAGTAAGTCGCTTCATCAGGAGCATTTTCTGGTGAAACTGTCCATAACCACATATCTTCTTCTGGCTCATTCTCAGGGTGTTCAATGACACCACCTTCATAAGAGATGTGCAGTAAGTTAGCGTCCATTGAATAAGGTGATTTTTTACCTTTTTTCTTTTCAACGGCAATATTATGCTCTTCTGCATACGCCATCAGTTTTTCACGAGACATTAAGTCCCATTCACGCCAAGGTGCAATAACTTTAACGTCAGGCATTAAAGCGTACGCATTTAATTCAAAACGAACCTGATCGTTTCCTTTACCTGTTGCACCGTGAGCAATGGCATCAGCACCCACTTCTTTAGCAATTTCAACTAAACGTTTAGAAATCAACGGACGTGCAATAGAAGTACCTAAACGGTATTCACCTTCATAAATCGCATTGGCACGCATCATAGGGAAAACAAAATCACGTGCAAACTCTTCACGTAAATCTTCAATATAGATCTCTTTAATTCCCATTGCTTGAGCCTTAGCTCGTGCTGGTTCAATCTCTTCACCTTGACCAATATCAGCGGTGAAAGTAACAACTTCGCAGTTATATTCATCCTGTAACCACTTAGCGATAATTGAAGTATCTAAACCACCAGAATAGGCTAAAACGACCTTTTTTACGTCAGACATGATTAATTTCCTTACTATGAAATATTTAATTGCGCGAATTATACATTAAATAGCCCAAAACATCATAGATTTACAATTAAACAGGGATAATATATTGGCTACAAAAAAGCCCATTTTTATTCATTGATTCCCTCAAAAAACATCTCTCTTTGTACTATTGATTGATAAAGCAATTAAAATATGCAGTAGCCACCTTGAATCTTTTACTTTAGAATCCCATAACTTAGACTAGTTTATTTATTTTTAAGGAAAGCTTGGTAATGGCAAAACTTATGGACCTGATAAAGGTTACCCCACAATATTTTATCCCCAAACATTTGCTTTCTAGTGGCATGCATGGGTTTATGCAGATTGAAACCCCTTGGATTAAAAATAATGTCATTAAGTTACTTACCAAAATTTACGGTATCAACATTAGCGAAGCGGCTGACGAAAATATAGAGAACTATCCACACTTTAATGCTTTTTTTACCCGAGAATTAAAACCGGACGCACGCCCTATTGATAACTCTCCAGATAGCTGGGTAAGCCCTGCAGATGGCTTAATCAGTCAGTCAACACACATTGAAGGCAATAAAATCATTCAAGCCAAATGTCACACCTATACATTAGAAGCTCTTGTAGGTGGTGATATTGAATATGCTAAAAAATTCCAGAATGGTGAAGCCGCCGTTATCTACCTTTCACCCAAAGACTACCACCGTGTTCATATTCCCGTTGATTCTAAATTACTTTCTATGACCTATGTTCCTGGAGATTTATTCGCAGTTAATCCCTCCACTGCTCGCCTTGTAGATGGTCTGTTTGCTCGTAATGAACGTTTAGTTATACGCTTTGAAAGTGAAAAAGGTCCTTACTGCTTGATTATGGTTGGAGCGATTTTTGTAGGTAGTATGGAAACCGTCTTCCAGGGTAAAGTTACGCCAGATTATGAACCTACTATCCAACACTGGGATTACACTGATGAAAACATTAGCTTCTCAAAAGGTGAAGAAATTGGGCGTTTCAACATGGGGTCAACCGTGGTTTTACTCACTCCTGAAGGTCAATTACCTGAATTAGGAAAGATTCGTCCAGATACCCCTATTCAAATGGGTCAACATTTGGCAAAATATCCAATCAACAGTGAAGTCGATTCAAACAATACAATAGAAGACTAAGCAGAACACTAAGCTCTTAACTCTTAAGGAAGTAATATGAAACTGATTACCGCAGTAATTAAACCATTTAAACTTGATGACGTTCGTGATGCTCTTCATGAAATTGATATTCATGGTATGACCGTAACTGAAGTAAAAGGATATGGACGTCAAAAAGGTCACACAGAAATGTACCGTGGTGCAGAGTATGTTGTGGACTTCTTACCAAAGCTTAAGCTTGAAATTGCTATTAAAGGTGAAATGGTTGACTCTGCTATTGAAGCAATTATTCAAGCAGCGCAAACAGGTAAAATTGGTGACGGTAAAATATTTGTAACCAGTATCGAGCAAACAATTCGTATTCGTACAGGCGAAACAGGTGCAGAAGCTCTTTAATAGTTTTCCAACCTAACTAACTTTCCTTAAAAACGCTACTAGCCAACAACTACGTGGCGTTTTTGTTTATTATTTTATAAAATAATAAACTCAAATCACACAACAAATCCTACCATGACCATTTTCTTTTAAATAAAAAAACTATTACTAGACATTTCCTAATAATCTCTGTATGGTTATACCTAGCAAGAAAGAAAGCCTAAAATTTATATCCTACATTTCGTTGTTTTATTCGTAACACCCGTTCTGAAGTTTTAAAGTAAAGTCAAGATTTCCACTGCTACACAAGTCATAATTATTTTATGACACAACTCTATTTATAAAATTCAGGTACATTATTATGTCTAATACAGTTAAAGGAACCGTTAAGTGGTTCAACGAATCTAAAGGTTTTGGTTTTCTAGAACAGGAATCTGGTCCAGATGTTTTTGCTCACTTCAGTGCTATCTCTGGTGACGGATTCAAAACTCTTGCTGAAGGTCAGCAAGTTGAGTTCACAGTAACTCAAGGTCCTAAAGGTCCTCAAGCTGAGAACATCGTAGCTGTTTAATTAACAGTTTAGATTTCAAAAGCTAATAAAAAAGGGAAGCATTTGCTTCCCTTTTTTTATGCCTTAATTTTAGCGTCAGTCAAATGACTTTAATTTAAAATAACTTTCAAATTTACCAGGCCTGGTAAAATCGAAATAATCTCGCTATATAATTCAGCTAGATCAGTAGCTAGATCAGTAATACATAACTTACTATTGAAGTTCCGCTTCATCCATAGGTTTCATAGTCAATTTAAGCAACCTAACCTCATCACCTGTTTCACGGTTTTTATAAATATCATGCATCGGTTCCTCTCTCACCAACTCATAATACTCATGCATATAAACAGAACGCTCTTCAAAATAACGTTTCAATAAAGAAGTTTCTAAACGCCAGCCTTTTGGCATAGCAACACCTTTAACAGGTTCATCAGATTGTAAAGTTGCGATGCAGATTAAGGTATTATCTTTAAGTTTGGTAAACTGCACTTTTAACCAATCTGTAGGCGTTTCTGTTTCTCCAAATTGAGAGACCATTACCATCTCTTTACCTTGAATTAAACCACCACCTTCTAATGCAGCTAAAAACTCATTCGCTTGGGCTAAATCAACAAAACCAATTCTTAGTAAATCTTGGTCTGAACAAATTGCGGTTGGATGTAAAGTACCTTCTACGGCTCCTAAAACATCGAGTGCCTTTTGGTTTTTCACCGCTTCTTGTTTATTTAGAACAATTGAATACCCTTCAATTAAAACTGCCATTTTTCTATCCTATAAATAAATATGAACATATTTTATCAAGACTTTCAGGCCAGTAGATTAACAAGCGTAATGATGTGTATAAATAAAGAGTTATACAAGAGTACTATTATTATGTGCGGTTTTATAAAAAACTAACGCCAACATAGTTTTTTTGCCATTTATTTGAGCCATTTTCACCCAAAGGTATTACCTGCCACTCCCAATTAAAATCTGCTTTAGGAGGCTCTACATCCCACCAAGGGTCAAAACGATCAATTTCTTGACCGAGTTCATTAAATTCGATATCTAAACGGTCTGCAATTAAGCAAACCTCGCCAGAAAACTGTCTAAGATAATGCATATGAGCAAAAATAAGCTGCTTACCTACAATGTCCGCATCTTCTTCAGATAAATTAAAATCCGTAATAAGCCATCTAACAGGTATAAGAGGAAGTTGTGTTATAAGATTCAAAGAGACCACTAAATCAATTGTAGTATCGTCTAACCAGGCAGAAGGTGATTGCACCACGGCTTCTCCTTGTGAAATCCAATCTAATGACTCGGTTACATCATGTTCAATTAAAAAAACATTCTCTAACCCCTGAACCTTGTTTTGTGCTGACTTTAAAAAAACCAAATCAACTAAATAAACTTGTTCAAACTGAGTAGCCAGTTCAGTTACTGGTACGTCTTTCAATGAACCCGCTCCAAAGATTAAAACCGTGCGATGTTGCACAGCCCTTTCTGCTGCTTTCAATATAACTTTTCGGCAGTTTTGATAGTGTTCATCCCACTCTTTCTGACAACGTTTAGCTCTTGCATCCATCGCAATAGCTTCTTTTACATATCCCATCTCTTTTGCCTGTTTAATCTTAGGGGTGGTGGTTAAATACTTCCAAAACTCTAAAATCATATATTTTCTCTGACAAAATCAAACTAATGACTTGGCTTATTTTTGCATGCTATAACGCCATGCAAATAACAAACCAAGTATTAAAGGTAAACAAACGTTTTCAAAATAGAGGGTAAAAAGTTATTCGTCTAAGCCCAACGCTTGGGTTTTTCTGGTTAAGGTATTTCTCCCCCAACCTAATAGCACCGCCGCTTTTTGGCGGTGGTTAGCAGATGCCTTTAAAGCAACTTCAATGAGGACTTTTTCAAAGATCTGTTCTGCTGCGGTATGCAAACCTTCTCGGCCACTTTTAATAAATTCTTCTGACCATTCTCTTAGAGGTTTTTCCCAGTTATCCCCTGAAGCCTCTTCACAAATATCACTGCTTGGATTTTGCAACTCTAACGGCAAATCGTCCATATATACAGTTTTATCTGGTGCCATAATGGTTAACCAGGTACACAAGCTTCTAAGCTGCCTAACATTACCTGGCCATGGCAGTGATGATAAGAACTTCACAACATCTTTACTGAGAACTTTTTCTTCTAAGCCTAATCCACGAGCTTCTTTTTCTAGGTAAAAACGCAGTAAAAGTGGAACATCTTCAGATCGTTCACGTAAAGCAGGGACTTTAATACGAATGATATTTAAGCGATAGAGTAAATCTTCACGAAATTTACCTTCACGAACTAAGAGCTCCATATTTTGGTGTGTTGCGGCCACAATTCTTACATTGGTTTTAATGGCACTTTTACCACCAACTCTATAAAAACTGCCATCATTTAATACACGTAATAAGCGTGTTTGCAAATCAACGGGCATATCCCCTATTTCATCCAAAAACAGAGTTCCGCCATCAGCTTGTTCAAAACGACCTACACGCTGTGAATGTGCACCGGTAAACGAGCCTTTTTCATGACCAAACAATTCAGACTCTAATAATTCTCTTGGAATGGCTGCGGTGTTAAGAGCCACAAATGGCCCCTCAGATCGTGGGCTTAATTCATGTAATGCTTGGGCAACCAACTCTTTACCAGTCCCCGTCTCACCATTAATCAATACAGTCACATCTAATTGAGAAACTCGTCCAAGAACCCTAAAAACCTCTTGCATTGCAGGTGCTGCACCAATGATATTAAGAGGTTGTTTCTCAGCTTTTGGGCTACGTTTTGCGCGTTTAACACCCCCTGATTGAAAACGCTTTACTGCGCGGTCAACCAAAACCGAAACCTCATCAATATCGAATGGCTTAGGAAGGTATTCAAAAGCACGGCTTTGAAAGGATTTTACTGCCGTATCTAAATCTGCATGAGCGGTCATAATAATGACAGGAATTTGCTTATCTAGTTCATGCAAAGCTTCCATAAAGGTTAAGCCATCCATATCTGGCATTCTTACATCACTAATCACCGCTGATGGTGGAAATGACTCATACGCTTTTAACGCGGTTAAAGGCGAATCAAATATCTTAACCAAATAAGGCCTATCTTCTAGTGCCGCTTCCAAGACCCAACGAATCGATGCATCATCATCCACAACCCAAACAATTGGCTCAATTGTTTCATTGTTTAAATTAGTATTGCTTTCTGTAGTCATGCATCATTTTCCTTTTGATTCAAGGGCAGGTACACTGTAAACACAGTATCTCCCGGTTCACTCTCTGCAACAATCAGCCCATCATGCTGACGTAATACATTTTGTGCAACAGGCAAACCTAAGCCTGTTCCTTCTTTTTTACTGGTTACCATTGGATAAAAAATTGAGTCAAATACGCTTGCAGGAATACCTTCTCCCTCATCTTTTATACTGATACTAGCCACCAACGGATAGGTTTTTGCTCCAAGTGTAAATTTGTGCTCTACACGCGTTTTAATAGTTAAAAACCCGCCAGTATCTTTCATCGCCTGAATACCATTCTGAATTAGATTAAGCAGTGCTTGCACCATTGCTTCAAAATCCATATAAATGTCTGGAATACTTGGATCATAATCTAATTTAATATAGACATTTTCAGGCTTTTCACCCTCTACAATCTGCAAAACATATCGAATTAATTCATGCACGTTATGCTCAGCTTTTTCACTATTTTGTTCAGGGCCCAACATACGATTTACCAAATTTTTTAAACGCAGTACTTCTTTTGCAATCACCTCTAAAAAAGAAGATTCTTTGTCTTCAGGGCCAAAACGTTTTTGCAACAACTGGGTGGCGCCATAAATACCAGCTAGAGGATTTTTAACTTCATGAGCTAAGGTTTTGATAAGTAAGTTACCTGCTTCATACTGGTGCCACCGCTCGTCTTCTTCAACGATTCTGTGATGCCTTTCTGTATTGTAAATTTCAAATAACCAGCCTTGCTGACCACATAGTTCATACGGAGTAATAATGGCACTCACTCGGATTTTTTCTAAACCCTGTACATTGAGCGTATATTCATGAATAGTGAGTTTTTTATCAATCGAATCTGCCAAGTTATCTACCAGGCCTGGTAAAACATTCTGCCAACTCTCTCCAATCATGCGATTAGGACTTACTTGAAAGATTTCACCTGCAGCAACATTCATAAATTGAATTCGTTCGTTACTATCTAACCAAAGTACTGCCGTGGTTAACCCTTCAAGCATTTCATTAAATAATTTTTCTGATTGCATTTTAATCACTTTATTTTGCTTACCTGTAATGCCATGGCCAATCTGTAATCTATAGCGTGAAGCTCGTCCGCATTAATTTCAACGAGTAGAGGACCATTTAATGGAGCCCTATTTTTAACTACCAAATTCACGCCTGTGGTTAAACCAATACTGGCTAGATAACGAAGTTCTTCTGGACTTCTATTCTTAATTCTTTTTACACAAACTAATTGATTTAAAGGCATATCAATTAGCGACTGCCAATTGTGTTTAACCAACTCTCCTTCGATATTTGGAATAGGTGAACCATGTGGATCATGAGTAGGCTGCCCCAAATCATCCCACATTCTATTGGCGAGTTTATCTGAGATAGCGTGTTCTAAAACTTCGGCTTCTTCATCAACCTCATCCCAAGAATACCCTAATCTTTCAACAAGATACTGTTCTAATATTCGGTGTTTTCGAACCATATTCAAGGCAATTTTACGACCTGAATCAGTTAGGCTTACACCGTAATACGGTGCATATGAGACATATCCGTTATCAGCCAGTTTTTTAATCATATTTGAAACTGAAGCTTGAGAAATGGAGAGGCGTTCAGCAATAACAGAAGTTTGTACCCCTTTATCTATAGAACCGCTATCTTCCAATTTATAAATGATTTTTAAATAATCTTCTAAGGCAGTTGAAGCCATGTTAAGCATTCCTAACAACAAACGTTTTTAAAAAGTATTTCATGATATTTAATTTAACTAACAACTTAAGCTAACTATTTAAAATAATAACTTAATGATTAGTCATCATCTCTCTAACTACATCGGCATCTGGAAAAGCAAATACATATAAGATCATAAATAAAACATAAAACACAAAACGAGCCACTCCTTGAAACTGGATTTTAGGATGACTGATAATAGCAATAGCCAGACCAGAAACAATCCCACCTAGAGTTCCTAAAGTAGCCGCTAACATTGCTAATAAAGCCCCAAACGCCATCACATAATAGTGCCAAGTAAATTTTGCTTTTTTTTCATTCATTGTTAAGATTCTCGGATAGTCTTTTAATCCATATATTCTACACTCAAATTTACATGGTGTTGATATAACTTAAGCCATTTTGGTGCAAGATTGCACAATCAAAATAGACAACAATTTAAATATTAAAAGACCTTTGCACGAGTAAGGTGCGAATTAAAAATGTAAATTTTTTTTGCAGATTTTAGTCAAAAAACACGCAGAATAGCGAGCTATTGGGCGTGTTTTTTTGGCTGATAGATGTTGGATTTTAGCCATTTTTAACCATAACTATACTCATGCAAAGGTCTCATTAAGTTAACCATTATTCTTATAGAGGTCATTAAATGAAAGATCCCATTATCGTCATCGGGCTAGGTGAATTAGGCAGTGTTTTTGCACGTGGTTTTTTACGTCTAGGATATCCTGTACAAGGCGTTACTCGAGACATGGATACTAATATTGTTGCCAAAAACATTCCCAACCCTACCGCTGTTTTGGTTGCGGTAGGTGAAGCTGATATTGAACAAACATTAGCGGACATACCGCAAGTATGGAAAGACCGCGTTATCTTGCTTCAAAATGAACTACTGCCTAAAGATTGGAAAGCGGCTGCAATTGAAAACCCGACCGTTATCTCAGTTTGGTTTGAAAAGAAAAAAGGCATGGACAGCAAAGTGGTACTCCCCTCGCCAATTTTTGGTGCAAATGCAAAACTGGTATTTAATGCTCTTGCTCAGGTTGATTTACCCAGCTTCATTTTAGATTCGGAAGAAGAGTTAACCTATGAATTAGTTCGCAAGAACCTCTACATCCTCACCACCAATATTGCAGGTCTAGAAGTAGGCGGTAATGTAGATCAGCTGCAAACACAGCATTCAATCGTTATGCAAGCGGTAGCCAATGATGTACTTGATATTCAAGATTGGCTAACAGAGACATCAAATGACAGAGAACGTTTGATGGAAGGTTTATTAGAAGCGATTAATGGAGACCTTGAACATGGCTGCATGGGGCGCTCAGCACCAGCTCGCCTTACTAGAGCAATTGGCTTTGCTGATAAAGCAGGCTTAGAAGTCAGTAAGCTACGCACAATTGCAGCTAATCACTTATAACTTTTACCAGGCCTGGTTACTCTTTTATGGGTATGGCAGGCCTTTATATTAATCAGCCTCCAACTCAAATCTAACACAACATATAAACCAAACACACCTCTACATATCTCTCCAAAATTTTTATCATTTTACGCCCAATTCATAGTACTTTAATATAAACGTAGCTGTTACAGAAAAAACAAAGAGGTTTTTATGGTTAAGGAACTTTCACACCCATTAGTCACTGAACTGGTTAACCGTTTACGTAAAACTACAACCAATGCCAATCAATTTCAACAGACCATTGAGGAATTAAGCAGAATACTGTTTTATGAAACTTGCCAATCAGTAAGCCTACAAAACAAAACCATTACTACTTGGCACGGTGATTTACCTTTTGACTTCATTGACCAGTCTGATTTAGTGTTAATTCCAATAATGCGTGCTGGCTTGCCTATGCTAAATGGCTTACAAAGCCTTCTTCTTGATGCACCTAATGGCTTTTTAGCAATGAAACGTGATGAAGTAACCCATATAGCTAAAACTTACTATAAACGTTTACCTGACTGCTCAGGTAAAACCGTAATTCTGCTTGATCCAATGCTTGCAACGGGTGGTTCCTTATCCGATGCCATAACCTTAGTTAAAAAACATCACCCTAAGCAGATTTTTAGCCTAAATATCATTGGCTCACCGGAAGGTGTTAAAGCTGTGATAGATAGTCATCCAGACATATCAATAACGATTGCCAAGATTGATGAAAGATTAGATGAAAACAAATTTATATACCCAGGCTTGGGCGATGCTGGTGATCGAGCTTTTAATACACCTGAATAAACTCATAACGAGAGTAGTAATATAAACATGCTACTCCACAAGACTGTATACAGGCCTGGTAAAATGCAAGACTCGCATTCTATGAACTAACAGCCTAAAAAAATTGAGGCAATAAAAAACCCCGTGCTAACTGAGTTAAGCACGGGGTTTAAGAATATGGTGGGTCGTGTGCGATTCGAACGCACGACCAATTGGTTAAAAGCCAACTGCTCTACCAGCTGAGCTAACGACCCAAATCGTTATTTAAAATTTATACTCATTTTAAACAGCTCAATATTTCCAAACAAACCCAGAGTAAATGGTGGGTCGTGTGCGATTCGAACGCACGACCAATTGGTTAAAAGCCAACTGCTCTACCAGCTGAGCTAACGACCCGCTTGGAATGGGGCGTATTATACAAGTCTATGAAAAGTGTGCAAGCTATTTTGGCAATTATTTCAGATTTATTTAACTTTTATCACAAAGCACTCTCGTGCTTAAGATTGGTAAATTGTTGGATCAGCAACACCTGCATCGCTAAACCCTTGTTTTCTCAAGCGACATGAATCACATTCACCACAAGCACGCCCTAAATCATCCGCCTTGTAACAAGAAACAGTCAAGCTGTAATCAACTCCGTTTTTCATCCCTTGTTGAATAATTTCTGCTTTAGTCAGGTTAATTAATGGCGTTTGAATATGCATTTTATGCCCCTCTACTCCAGCCTTAGTTGCTAGGTTTGCTAGAGTTTCAAATGCGGCTATGTATTCAGGACGGCAGTCTGGATAGCCAGAATAATCAACTGCATTAACACCGATAAATACATTATCAGCCTCAAGCACTTCTGCTAGACCTAATGCATAGGATAAAAAAACGGTATTTCGGGCAGGCACATAAGTCACTGGAATTTCGCCTTCTTCTACACCTGAGATAGGCACCGCAATTGACTCATCTGTTAAAGCCGACCCACCAATAGCACGCATATCCATACTCATTACTCTATGGGTTTTTGCACCAAGAGTTTTAGCCAGGTTTTGGGCGGCAGTTAGCTCTGCTTTATGACGCTGCCCATAATCAAAACTCATGGTATGGCATTCATACCCTTGCGCGTTTGCTATAGCTAATACAGTAGCGGAATCTAACCCACCAGACAATAAAACAACGGCTTTGGGTTTTGAGTTGCTTGTTAAATTTACTTGCTCAGACATGTTATTGCTTCTCCAAACGCTTTTGGGCATTTTGAGCCGCACGACTACTTGGACGTGATTCTATAATTTGCTTATACAATGCTTCAGCTTTTTTGTTATCACCCAAGTTGCTATAGCTATCACCTGCTCGTAAAGTTGCATCAGGTACTTTTGTTGAATTAGGATAACGTTGAATAACCATCAAAAAAGAGTCTAACGCTTTTTGATTATCACCTTTAATTAAATAGCCCTCACCACTCCAATAAGCGGCATTACTAGCAAGTTCACTTTCTGGATACTGCTTAATAAACGATTCAAAGCTAGCAATAGATTTATCATATTTTGAGGCACGCATTTCTGCGAATGCATCTTTATATTTTTCTTTTTCTATATCCGTTGCTGGTCGAGTATGAATCACTTTTGACTCATCACCCTGCTTTTCAGATCCTGCCGATTGAGTTTCTAAAACGGCAACCTGCTTATCAGAAGGAACAGAACTATCAACGTTTGATGTGGTTGCTTGCTGTGTTGATTGAGCATTCTCTTGAGCAACCGTTTGCATTTCACCTGGTTGAGTTTGAGCTTGATCTTCAACTTCATCTTGCAATGTTTCTTGTACCGAGCTTGAGTCATTTTCAGGTACTGACATACTCGCTGTTTTTGGCGTTTTGCCTTCAAGTACACTTAAACGTTCATCACTCTCTTTATATCGTTTATCCATAAGAGCGTGAATATTTCTTAACTCTCTTTTCAAACGATCATTTTCATCTTGTAAAGATTGTATATCACGCTGCTGCTCACCTAAACGACGGCTTAATTGTAGCAATACAGGGTTATCCATCATGCGTTCTAAACGGTTAACTCTTTGCTCTAAATTACCGGTAGTAGCAGCATAAGTAGGCAATGCTAAGCTTAAAGACAAACCTGTCATTGCAGTTACTAATAGTGTTTTACGCATTACGATTCCTTATTTAATTACGATTTCAACACGACGATTTTTTTGCCAAGCTAGCTCGTTACTACCAAGGACTGCAGGCTGCTCTTCACCAAAACTAATAACTTCAATACGGCTTTGATCTACACCAAACAACATCATGGCTTGCTCTACTGCTTTAGCACGCTTCTCACCCAAAGCTAAGTTATATTCAGGTGTGCCACGCTCATCAGTATGGCCTTTTAAGATTAATTTTTCTTTTGGATTTTGTAATAAGATATTAGCGTGATAACGCACATTTTCTGTTGCTTTATCATCTAATTCATATTGGTCATACTTAAAATAAATAACTGGCTCGTAAATACTATCTACATCGGTCATTTTCATATCATCTAATGATTGACCATCAACCATATTGCCGTCTTCTACCTGGGTACCATTGGCAGGAATCACCTCAACGCCATTTCCTGCATCACCTACACCAGGAGCAGTATCTGTTGTTACTTCTGGGTCATTAGCACCATCGCCACCACCTTTTTGTGGCGAAGAACTACATGCTGCTAGCATAGAGATTGCAGCAATCGTAAATACTTTTTGTACTATATTCATCTTTATCCCCTAAAAAACTATTTTAAATATTGAAAATTTAAATACTAATAATGGTTTAACAGCTTGTTGGTTAATTTAAATATGGACCCCAAGCAGGTTCTCGTACTTGGCCATCTTTTACTTTTAATGTTTGTGATGTTTTACCATCAATGGCAACCACTGCTAACTCACCCTTGCCATTTTTATTCATGGCATAAAGAATCATCTCACCATTAGGTGAAAATGTTGGCGACTCATCTAAAAAAGTCTTCGTTAAAACAGTAAATTCATTAGTATACAAATCTTGCAAGGCAATGTGAAAACCACCATCTCCATGCACAACCGCTAGGTATCTGCCATCTGGAGAAATTTCTGGGTTAGCATTATATTTGCCCTCAAAAGTCACACGGCGAATTTCACCTGTATCTAAAAACACCTGAAATACTTGCGGCTGACCACGACGGTCAGAGTTAAAAAACAATGAGTTGCCATTTGGCGCCCATGCAGCTTCGGTTTCAATTGAATAGTTTCGTGTTAAGCGGCGTAATTTTTGGGTTGCTAAATCCATAATATAGACATCGGCACTTCCATCTTTAGATAACGTTAGAGCAATTTTTTTGCCGTCTGGAGACCAAGCAGGAGCTCCGTTAATCCCTTTAAAGTTGGCAATAACTTTACGGTACTTGCCATCCAAGCTTTGTACTATGACATTTGAACGACCACTTTCAAAAGAGACATAAGCTAGCTTATTACCATCTGGTGACCAACTTGGAGACATAATTGGCATTTTTGATTTTAAAATCGGCTGGGCGTTATAACCATCAGAATCAGCTATTTCTAGAGTATAAAGTCGCTTACCAGAAACTTTTTGCAAAGTTACATAAGCAATCTGAGTGTTAAATGCACCACGAACACCAGTGAGTTCTTCATAAATCAGATCACTAATTTGATGAGCAATTTGTCTAAGTTTTGCTTTTGGGATGTGAGTCCAACGCTTACCCATTACTTGGTTTTTGCGTAATACATCCATAAAACGCATATCTATCTGATACAGTCCATTACCTTCAGAAACGACTTGACCAATAACCATGTTATCAACATCTAAAGCCTTCCAATCATCAAAATCTATTTGCTCAATCTCATTGGGGGTTGACGGTAAAGCCGTTCTTGATATAGGGCTAAATTTACCGCTTCTTCTTAAATCGGCTGCCACAATTTGAGCAATATCAACTGGAGCGGTTTGTTTTGCCGTTGGTGCAGTCGTATTGTTTTGACCAGTAACAACAGAATCAGTATAACCAAATGGAACTACCGCAATTGGCAGAGCATTTTCATATCCTTCGTTAATTTCAATCGTTAATCCTGACCAAGCTGGTAAAGATGCAACCATTAAAAGACTCAGTAAAATAGGCTGTATTTTAGCCAGCATTTTTTTATGTAGATTCTGTTGTAAACTCAATGTAATCACCGTTTTTTTTAGAATTTATGATTAGAATTATGCGTAAACCAAACAAATTTACCAGGCCTGGTAAATTTGTTGAATTTGTTTAATAAGCTAAGCTATTGTTCGTCTTTCTTATTGCTATCAAAAAGTATTTTTCAATACTTATAACACTAACAAACTATATAAAATCTTTGCATGAGACATCGACAAAAAAAGTGAACATATTTTACTGGTTAAGACTCGAAACACAGCTGATCATCAGAAAAACAGTAAAATTTTAACCTTTTTTATTCCTCTATAACTTCATGCAAAGCACTCAATATTAAGGCTTAAATTGAAATGTGATTTCCCGTTCAAACAATTCTTTAACCGGCGGTGCTGGTAAAGGTTCTGCTCTATAAACCGCTTTTTCAGCCGCTTCTTTAAACTGCTTACTCGCAAATTTATTACAATTAAGTACTTTAACACTCGTGATATTACCACTTGGTGACTGAGTGATATTTAAATCACACTGTGCATCTGGAGAGATACGAGCAGGTGTACGCCAGTTATCTTTTACTTTTGCCGTAATCGATGAGATGTATGTCTCTTTTAAAGTAAGCATTTGTTTACGTTTTTGAGCTTCACGTTGCTGAGCAGCTTCTTCATCAAGTTGACGTTGCAGGTCTGCCGCAGCTTGTTCTTGCTCTTTTTTCTTTTTAGCTTCTAAAGCCGCTTTTTCAAGTGCTTTTTTCTCTTCCGCTTTCTGTGCAAGCTCTTTTTGTAGTTCTTGTTTTTTCTGTTCTTCAGCTTGGCGTTGTTTCTCAGCTAAAGCTGCTTTTTGTTTCGCTTCTTTGGTTTTTTTCTCAGCATCTAAAGCGGCTTTTTGAGCTTGCTGAGCTTTTTTACGTTCTGCGTCTGCTTTTTGTTTTTCTATACGTGCTAAACGTTTTTGTTCTTCTGTTTTCTTACGTTGGGCATCGGCTTTACGTTTTTGTTCTTCTGCTAATAATTTTGCTTTCTCAGCTTTCGCTTTTTCAGCTTGTTGTTTCTTTTTAAGCTCTTGTAAACGCTGGCGCTCTTCGGCTGTTTGGGCTTTTAGATTTTTTTGTTCCAAAAGTTTCGCATCTTGCTCAGCCTTAATTTTTTCAAGCTGAGCTTTAACTTGCGAGGCATCAACCGTAAAGGTCTTCATAGGCTCGAGCTGAGTAATTTGCTTAATTTCTTGGTTGGCTTCACCATCAGATGAGATTTTGATAGTTTCAGGCTGATCTAGCCATTTAATACTGAATAAAGTAATTAAAGTAACGTGAAGAAGCACGGCTAAAAATACAGAAATAGGATGTTTAACAATAAATTTCAACATTACGGTTTTACCATTTCAGGTTCAGTCATTAATGAAACGTTTTCGACACCATTCGCTTTTAGTAATACAAAAATATGCACTACTTTGCCATAAGGTGCTTGGCGATCGCCTTGAATATAAATCACTTGGTCTTTATTTAATTGAGAACGTGCAATAACTTCAGCAACCAAGCTTTCAATATCTTTGTTACCTAAAACAATTTCAGGCTGTTCAGACGTTTTATACATGCCGTCTTTGGTTACCGTAATAACAAAAGGTTTGTTCTCTTCGGTAACTTCAGCATTGGTTTGTTTAGTTATTTCTGGAGTCTGCGGTAAATTTACAGTAACCGCTTGTTGCACAATAGGAGCAGTAACCATAAATATAATCAACAACACTAAGGTAACATCAATGTATGGCACTACATTGATTTCCGCCATTAGGCGTTTTTTTTGTCTACTGCTTCGAAAACCGTTTTGCATATTTTTCCCTAAACTCTTTTATTGCGTCACAAAATCTGTCAGTAATCATTGATTAATTTTGTATTTTTACCGTATGGGCTTGGCGTTGCAATAGAGTTAAAAATCCATCAGCAAAGTTTTCGTATTCATTTAATAAACGGTCAACACGATTCGTTAAACGGTTGTATGCAATAACGGCAGGAATAGCGGCAAACAGACCAATTGCCGTTGCAATTAATGCCTCAGAAATACCTGGAGCAACGGATGCCAAGGTAGCATGTTGAACATCACCTAAAGATTGAAAAGCATGCATAACCCCCCAAACCGTTCCAAACAAACCAATATAAGGTGCTGAAGAACCAACGGTTGCTAGCAATGATAGGTGGTTTTCTAATTTATCCGATTGTTTTGAAAAGGCAATTTTCATGCTTCTTTGAGCACCGACAATCAGATCAGAAGCATCATGAACATCTTGTTGCTTTAATCGAGCAAACTCTTTAAAACCGTCCGCAAAAATTAAAGCAAGACCTGCAGATTCATTACGATTTGATTCTATCGTTTGATATAAACCTGATAGCTCTTGAGTAACCCAAAAAGTTTTTTCAAATTCTTTGGCTTCTCGCATAGCTTTTCTGACCTGATACGATTTAGCAAATGCTACCGACCATGCGGCTAACGACATTATTGCTAATAGCACCATAACCGCTTGTACAACTGGGCTAGCACTTAATACAGTTTCAATTAAATCACTATCGTTCATGGTCTTCTCTTTCCATTTTCTTTGGAGGTTAATCAAATTAATTAATTTAGGCGAACTAAGCTTAACAAAACTCACCCTAACTTTAAAATGTAATTATATTACTTTTATTCTGCAATTTGTTCAAAGTTCAGATGTTTATACGCATGTGATGTCGCCATTCGGCCTCTTGGCGTTCTCACTAAAAAACCTTGTTGAACCAAGAATGGCTCAATTACATCTTCAATAGTACCACGCTCTTCACCCAAAGCTGTTGCCATACTATCTATACCAACCGGCCCGCCGTCAAACTTATGAATTAAGGTTTCTAAAAAACGTCTATCCATTTTATCTAAACCAAGTGTATCTACTTCTAATAAATTCAGAGCAGAATCGGCTATAGCTTGAGTAATAATGCCATCGCCTTTTACTTGTGCAAAATCTCGTACACGTCTTAACAGTCTATTGGCAATACGAGGTGTACCACGAGAACGGCGAGCAACTTCCTGAGCACCTTCTAGTTCTGAATGCATACCTAAGATATGCGAAGAACGTGTCACAATTTGAGTGAGTTCTTCATGGGTATAAAATTCTAAACGTTGTACCAATCCAAATCGATCACGCAGTGGCGAAGTTAATAAGCCAGCTCTTGTAGTCGCTCCCACTAAGGTAAATGGCGGAAGATCGATTTTTACACTTTGTGCCGCTGGGCCATCGCCAATCACAATGTCTATTTGAAAGTCTTCCATTGCTGGATATAACACTTCTTCAACAATCGGGCTTAGGCGGTGAATCTCATCCACAAACAACACATCATGCGGCTCTAAACGCGTTAGTATCGCCGCTAAATCGCCCGGTTTTTCAATAACTGGCCCTGAGGTTTGACGCAACGTCACGCCCATTTCTTGAGCAATAATATTTGATAAAGTCGTTTTTCCCAGGCCTGGTGGTCCATAAAGTAATACATGGTCTAGAGCTTCACCACGCATCTTGGCGGCATCCATAGAAAGCTGTAACTGTTCACGAACCGATTGCTGACCAATATATTCATTAATCTGTTGCGGTCTTACAGAAGGAGCTGTGTAGATGTCATCAGCAACCTCTTGACTGCCAATTATGCGATCTGTTTCAATCATCTACAGTTTTACTCCCTGTAGGGCACGTTTAATAAGTGCTTCCAATGTTAACCCTTCTTCAAAAGCCCCTGCAACCATTTTTTCTGCCTGGGTATTTTTGTATCCTAACGCAACTAAAGCTTCACAGGCTGACTGCTGTATTGAGCTTGCAAAACCACCTGTTGGTATGGCCGTTTGATTACCTGAATCAGTAATACTTGGTTGGTAATCCAGCATGCCAGATTCAACAATCGGCTTGAGTCTATCGCGCATTTCTATCTGCAAACGTTCGGCGGTTTTTTTACCCACGCCAGGAATACGCGTTAAGGCTGAAATATCACCGTTATCAACATAACTGCAAAACTCATTTACCGACATGGCTGATAAAATTCCTAATGCCATCTTTGCACCAACACCGTTCACTTTAATCAGTGTTTTGAAAAGTACTCGTTCAGATTCAGTAGCAAAACCAAAAAGTAACATGGCATCTTCTCGCACATGCATGTGCGTAAGAATGGTAATGTCACCCTCTTTTTTTTCTAATTGATAGAAAGTAGACATAGGGGCTTCTATTTCATAACCGACACCATTCACATCTAATACCATCATTGGCGGTAGCTTTTGAACCAACTGCCCTCTTAAAAATCCAATCACGTTTTACGTTCCTTAAAATTTAGAGCCTTTAGAAATCAGCTCTGGATCAATACCTAATGACATATAACGGTCATGACACAAAGCACACGCTAAGGCGTCTGCCGCATCTTCTTGCGGTGTATCTGTAAGTTTGAGAATATTTTGAACCATATATTGAACTTGATCTTTACCGGCGTGACCTTTTCCGACAATCGTACTTTTAATTTGAGTCGGCGTATATTCCATAATATCCACACCTTTAATGGCCGCCGCACATAAAATTACGCCACGAGCCTGCCCTAATGTAATGGCTGACTTTGGATTTTTATAGACAAAGACTTTTTCTACTGCCATCACATCAGGTTGATATTGGTCGATAATTTGGCAAATTGATTCAAAAATATTTTTTAAACGCATCGCACCAGAAAACTTTTCAACCCGAATTACGCCACTCACTAAATAGTTGGGGTGATAACGTCCCGACTCAACAATACCAAAACCCGTTTTACGTGAACCTGGGTCAATCCCTAATATGCGTTTTAATTTAGGCAAATTCTTCTCTCTTACCTGTTTTACCAGGCCTGGTAAATCTATTTAAAAACTTTAAAAATGGCTTACATAAACAGCGAACATAAAACCAATTACATAAAAAAGCGGGCTTAAACACCCGCTCTAAAATATTGCTTTTAGTTTGCTGATTTTACCAGGCCTGCCTGTCTTGAGAAATCTAGCATTCTTTGTAATGAAATCAAGGCTTTTTGACGAACTTCTTCATCCACCAATACTTCACCAGTATGATTTTTTAAACAGTCACGCAAATTTTGCAAACCGTTCATCGCCATCCAAGGACAATGTGCACAGCTATTACAAGAGTCTTTTTTACTGCCTGTAGGTGCAATATAGAGCTTTTTATTGGGAGCTAATTGCTGCATCTTATAAAAGATACCGTAATCAGTCGCCACAATAAATTCATCATCTGGAAGATCAACCACCGCATTTAATAATACTTTGGTTGAACCAACAATGTCAGCCAAATTGACTACCTCAGAAGGAGATTCTGGATGCACTAAAACTTTGGCTTTTGGGTGTTGTTGTTTTAGGCTTTCTAGCTCAAAGGTTTTGAACTCGTCGTGCACAATACAATGCCCCTGCCAACGAATCATCTCAACACCGGTTTGCTGTTCAATCCAGTTTCCAAGATGACGATCTGGAGCCCAAATAATTTTTTTACCTTGCTCTTTTAGATGTGTCACGATTTGTAACGCATTACCTGAGGTAACAACCCAATCTGCGATCGCTTTGACCTCAGCACTAGTATTGGCATACACCACAACGGTGTAATCCGGATGTTGTGCACAAAACTCGGCAAATTCATCCGCTGGACAACCTACATCTAAAGAACAAGTGGCTTCTAAGTCTGGCATCAAGACGGTTTTTTCTGGGCTTAACATTTTAGCCGTTTCACCCATAAAACGCACACCACAAACCACCAGCATATCGGCATCAGACTGAGCACCAAAGTTAGCCATCTCTAAAGAATCGGCAACGGTACCGCCCGTTTCTTCTGCTAAAGCTTGTAGCTCATCATCGACATAATAATGGGCGACCAACTGAGCATTATTAGCTTTTAATAACTGCTTAATTTCAGTCTTTAATGCTTCTTTATCTGCATTATTCAGCCAAGGTTGAGTCGGAGCAGATGATGCCAATTGTTGAATACGCGATTCTAACTGAACCGGTACATCCGTTGACTTAGTCGATATCACTTGTGACATACAATCTACTCTCTCATTCCCTAGGATTACTTTGCTTTGTTACTTTTTTACGCTTCGCCACGCATTGGTTTTCTAAATCTAAGTGCTAAATCTTCAAGTTGAGCATTATCTACCAGGCCTGGTGCTTCTGTTAATAGACACGCTGCTGATTGAGTTTTAGGGAAAGCAATAACATCACGAATGGAATCGATATCACCTAAAATCATAACCAAACGGTCTAAACCAAATGCCATACCAGCGTGTGGAGGACAACCATATTTAAGTGCTGTTAATAAGAAGCCAAACTTATCTTGAGCTTCTTCATCAGAAATACCTAATAATTTAAGCACCGCTGCTTGCATGTTAGTGTCATGAATACGCACAGAACCACCACCCACTTCTAGGCCGTTAATGACTAAATCATACGCTTTAGACAACATTTGCTCAGGAGCATGATGGTTTAAGATTTCTTCTGTGGTTGCTTTTGGCTGAGTGAACGGATGGTGAATGGCCGTCATACGAGCATTTTCTTCATCCTCTTCAAACATTGGGAAATCCACAATCCATACAGGCTTGAACTGACCGTTTAGCATATTTAAATCTTCACCGATCTTGACACGCAACGCACCTAAAGCATCGTTTACAATTTTGGCTTTATCTGCACCAAAGAATACGATATCGCCATCTTGAGCACCAACACGTTCCATAATCTCCATAACTTGATCAGGGAAGAATTTAACGATTGGTGATTGCAGACCATCAATACCCGCAGATAAATCATTTACTTTGATGTACGCTAAACCTTTAGCACCGTAGATGCTTACAAACTTAGTGTAAGCATCGATATCTTTACGGCTCATTGCACCCGCACCAGGAACTTTAAGTGCAACAACACGTCCTTTGGGATCTTTAGCAGGACCTGCAAATACTTTGAACTCGATATCTTGCAATAGATCAGCGACATCAACCAACTGCATATCAATACGCAAATCAGGGCGGTCAATACCGTACTTCTCAATCGCTTCCGCATAAGTCATACGTGGAAAGTCATAACCAAAGTCGTGACCAATTGCTTCTTTAAAGATGGTCTTAGTTAAACCTTCCATTACATCCATGACCGCATCTTCTTCCATAAAAGAAGTCTCAATATCTAACTGAGTAAATTCAGGCTGACGGTCAGCACGTAAATCTTCATCACGGAAACAACGGGTAATTTGATAATAACGGTCAAAACCAGACATCATCAGTAACTGCTTAAACAGCTGTGGTGACTGAGGAAGAGCAAAAAACTTATTCTGATGAGTACGACTTGGCACTAGATAATCACGTGCACCTTCTGGTGTTGATTTAGTCAGAATCGGCGTTTCAATATCCATGAAATTATTATCATCAAGATAACGACGCATTGAACGAGTCACTTTATAACGCAACATCATGGTTTGCTGCATTTCTTCACGACGTAAATCAATATATCGATATTTTAAACGTGTCTCTTCACCAACATTTTTGTCGTCCAACTGAAATGGAATTGGCTCAGCCATACTCAACACATTCAGTTCTGTTGCAACAATCTCAATTTTACCCGTTGTCATATTTGGGTTAATTGTACCTTCTGTTCTGCCGATAACCTGACCTGTAATTTGCAATACACACTCTGAACGTAAACGTTCAGCCTTGGCAAAAATATCTGCTGTATCTGGGTTTACAACCACTTGCACCAAACCTTCACGGTCACGTAAATCGATAAAGATAACCCCACCGTGGTCACGGCGTCGATGAACCCAACCTGCAACGGTTACGGTTTGGTCAATAAATGTTTCTGTAACTTGCCCACAATACTGCGTACGCATACTCTTTAATACCTTTAATAAATTAACAGCTTAATTTAAACAACTAAGCCGTAGTTATTGCTTTGGTTGCTAAATGCACAACCTCTAAAATAAATTTGTTTTGTTAATCTTTTGTTCTATTAACGTTAGAGCTTATTAAAAAGCTCTAAAAACCACCTTGGTTCGCCAGAAGTACAAAGCTACTGACTATTTCTCACTAATGGGTGGTGTAACCTTTTCAATCCCTTGAGTTCCTTGAAGACTATCAGGCCCTTCTACTTTAGTGTTTTTATTTTTTTTCATACCTGGTACAACCACACCACCTGAAATCACCATTTTTAAAGCATCATCAACAGTCATTTCTAACTCTACAATTTCATGACGATTCGCCATAATAAAAAAGCCAGAGGTTGGATTTGGTGTGGTTGGCACAAATAGATTAACCACATCATTCATTCTGGTCTTTTTCTGAGCTTCTGCTTGATGTGTACTCGTTTGAAAAGCAAGTGTCCACAACCCTTTTCTTGGATATTCAATGAGATAAGCTTTTTCAAAAGTTTGATCGCCAGAACCAAAAACCGCCTCTGCAATTTGCTTTACTGCATTATAGATTGAACGCACCAACGGAATTCTTGATAAAAAGGCTTCCCACAACTTTACAATTTTACTACCTAGTAAATTGGCAACAAAAATCCCCGTTATCAAAATAAGCAAAAAGGATAAAACAACACCCAGGCCTGGAATATTAAACCCCAATAAGGTTTCTGGCCTGTAATCATGAGGTATTAGCAACAATGTTTGGTCAAACAAATCAACTAAAAACTTAATGACTGCAATAGTCACACCCAATGGCAACCAAACTAACAACCCTGCAATCAAATAACGCTTAAAAAAAGACACTTAACACGACCTGGTTAATTAACAATAAGAGAACAAAGTATTATAAAGGAATTCATAACACTTTTAACAACAGATTTACACCTTAAGGCAGCTTTTAAGAATTATTTTTTAATCCCAAAAGAATAGCCACGCTTAGCTCAACACAATCAACGAAAATATAGAAACAACATAGGCATTATTTACAATCTTTGATAAAGTGACTGCCAGATAAAATCAAAACCACTGAGCAACTTAAACAACCAAACGCAAATTTGCTTAGATTGTCTAAAACCTAATTTTCAAGAGTTAATAACATGACAGAACTTTCCACTCCCCAACTTCTTATTTTCAGCGGCATAATTGGATTAGTAATTGGTAGTTTTTTATCCATGCTCACTTGGCGATTACCCCGAGTCATGATGTTAGAAGAGGAGTTACAGTTTAAAGAAATTAGCTTGGGCGGCTCAAAATGTCCCCAATGTGATGCCAATCTGCCATGGTATAGACTTATTCCACTCTTTAGCTGGCTGTATACAAAAGGTAAATGCCATAACTGCAAAAGCAAAATATCGCCTCGCTACCCAATTATTGAAGCAAGCACCGCTATCTTTACCATTATTTGTATGTGGCAATTTGGCTTAACTACCGAAGGTATTGCCGCTACACTTTTTAGTTGGATATTAATCGCTATTTTTGTAGTTGATTATGAACATCAACTGATTTTGGATAACTTAAGCCTGCCTTTACTCTGGCTAGGTTTACTATTTAATTCTCAAACCCTGTTTGCCACTCCGATTGATGCCATTTGGGGTGCTGCCATTGGCTACCTACTTCTCTGGATCGTCTTTCATGCTTTTAAACTATTAACTGGAAAAGAAGGCATGGGGTATGGCGACTTTAAACTATTAGCTGCTTTAGGAGCTTGGTTTGGCTTTATTGCTTTACCACAAATCATATTAATTGCCGCTTTAACCAGTATTTTAGTCAGCTTAGTTGGCATAATTTTAAAAACCAGAAGTAAAGATACGCCACTGGCATTTGGACCATTTTTAGCAATGGGCGGTTGGGCAACCTTATTTTTAGGGGCAAATATTTTTTAAAATAAAAATAAGTTTTAATTAAAGACTAAAACTTCACATACAAAAAAGCCCCTATAAACAGTTGTTTATAGGGGCTTTTTTGTAGTTAAACTTCATCACTTGAAGCTTAAATAGCCATAGCCATTTAATTACAGCTATCTCTTTTTATAAAAGAGAGTCTTATGCACCTAACTTAGATTCATCAAGATCACACACCTGTGTCATCTTTAGGCCATTACTTTTTACAAAATTCATTACGTACCGAAACATACCTGGGTTTTCTTGCTCAAGCGCCATATCAATCATCAAGCATTTTTGACCTTCATACAATTCTGGATGCAGCATGTCTGAATAGACCAATCTTTGCATATCGTAAGATGCACCCATTGATGAGATGCGATCAATCCAATCACTCGGTCTAAATTTGCGTCCGTCTTCAGTAACGCCTTCAATAATATATTTACAATGCACTTCTCTAGTCCATACTTCAGAATTTTAAAACGCCACAATTTTAGCATAGTTATCCTTTGAGTTTTTGGCATCTAAAAGGATTTTTTCAAGTTTTTTGTAATAAAAAATCTTATATAAAAAATTTACCAGGCCTGGTAAATTCAAAACGCAAATCAAAAAACATAAGAAATCACTGTTATTTAATTGAATTGATAAAGCAAATACCATTATAAAATGGCATAATATCGCGACAAATCCTAGGGTACTTTATAAAGAGTGCTCTTTATGTATTTATAATAGAAATACATTTGAAAATAAATTGATGATTAAGGTTTCAATATGACGCAGTATCAAACAGATGATTTACGCATCAAAAACATTACTGAAGTACGTTCTCCTCGTGACTTACATGAGCAATTTCCTATTACGGAAGCGGCCGCACAAACTGTTTATGATACACGTCAGCAAGTTCACAATATCCTTGCAGGTAGAGATGACCGCCTATTAGTGATTATCGGCCCATGTTCAATTCATGACACTGGTGCAGCTCGTGAATACGCTAAAAAATTAAAAGAACAAATTGAAAAATACAAAGACACCCTACTGATTGTTATGCGTGTGTATTTTGAAAAACCTAGAACCACGGTAGGCTGGAAAGGCTTAATCAATGATCCAAACCTTAACGAATCCTTTGAAATCAACAAAGGTTTAGGTTTAGCCCGTGAACTATTGCGCGACGTTAACGACATGGGGGTTCCTGCTGCCACTGAATTTTTAGACTTAATCTCACCTCAATACGTTGCTGATTTAATCTCTTGGGGAGCGATCGGTGCTCGCACGACCGAAAGCCAAGGTCACCGTGAGCTTGCTTCTGGCCTGTCTTGCCCTGTCGGTTTTAAAAACGGTACAGACGGCGGATTTAAAATTGCCGTTGATGCTATCCGTGCAGCTAACAATCCTCACATTTTTATGTCTTTAACAAAAGACGGTCATTCAGCTATTTTTGAAACTAACGGAAATGAAGATTGTCACGTTATTTTACGAGGTGGTAACGATGGACCAAATTACGAACCTGAATACGTTGCCGACGCAGTAAAACAACTGCAAGACGCAAAAGTTGAAGACAAGTTAATGATTGACTGTAGTCATGCTAACAGCAGTAAACAACATCAAAGACAAATTGTGGTAGCCGAATCTATTGCAGAGCAACTAGCTGCTGGCTCACCTTATATCATGGGTGCAATGGTAGAAAGCCACCTGGTAGGTGGACGCCAAGACGTAGAGCCAGGCCAGCCATTAAACTATGGCCAAAGCATTACAGATGCTTGCATTGATTGGGATGACAGTCAAAAAGTACTTGAAAGCCTTTCTAAAGGTGTTGAAGCAAGAAGAGCCTTTAATAACAAATAAACATAATAAATAGACTTAAACACAAGTTTTAACAATGTTAAAAATTAAAAAATAAAAAGCCTGGTGATATTTTTATCACCAGGCTTTTTTATTTTAAAAATGGAGATAACCTTTTGATTCACCCAAATTAAATAACTTATCATTAAGTGTTAATTTTATATTTGCCACATCTTTATCCGCATCAGATTTCATGATTTCAGATTCCACCATTTGACCAATCTTTGAAATAGAGATTCCAACCTCCTCAGCCAGTTTGCTAGCATAAACAAACTGTTCAGATGAAAGCGTGAAACAAAGTTGATAATCATCACCGCCAGTTAAAATCGTTTTCCAATCATCTGTTTTTTCAATATACAAACGGGCAGATTCTGATAAAGGTAAATTGTCCAGATCCACTCTAGCAGCAAGTAATGGCTCACCAGTTTTAATAAGTTTATTAGACTCCTCCAAAATATGCCCTAAGTCTGCAAATAATCCATCAGAAATATCGATAGCACTGTTAGAAAACCCTAACATTTTTTCACCAAACTCCAATTGTGGTTTGGGACGATTTAATGCATTTAATAGATAGTGTTGCTGCTCTAATTTCATATCATGTTTTACCAGGCCTGGTAACTTATCTAATGCCACTAACAACCCCAAAGCACCATCACCAATGGTATTAGTAACACAAATAACATCACCCGCTTTAGCACCTGACCTTTTTACAGCTTTACCATGTTCAACAAAACCTTGGGCTGTGACTGTAATCGTCAAAGGTCCTTTAGTGGTATCTCCACCAATTAACGGTATTTTATATAAAGTAGAAATATCAGCTAAACCTCTAGCAAAATCAGTTAACCAGGCCTGGTCATTGCTAGGAGTGGTTAATGCTAAAGAGTAAAATCCCGGCTTAGCCCCCATAGCGGCTAAATCACTTAAATTGACCGCCACGGCTTTCCAGGCAATATCATAAGCAGTGGTATCTTCAGGAAAGTGAACACCACAAACCAAGGTATCGGTAACCACAACCAACTGTTGGTTCTCTGGAACACTCAATACAGCTCCGTCATCACCAATACCTATTTCATCCTCTGAAAGTCCTTTTGATAAAGGTTGAAACAACGTTTTGATTAATTCAAATTCGCTCGCCATAACTCTACTTTTAATTTTTTTATGATATAAAAAAGCCTCGGATTAACGAGGCTCATTAAATAGATATTTGATGTAAATCGCGTGTGTAAACAACGCGATGTAATTTACGCCATTTCAGCCGAGCGTAATTGCTTAGCCACATTATCTAAAATACCATTTACGTATTTATGACTTTCTTCAGCCCCAAAACGTTTAGCTAATTCAACACTTTCGTTAATAATAACTTTGTATGGAATCTCAATTTTAGATTGCAGTTCATAAACACCCATTCGCATAATGGCTCGCTCAACAGGATCGATTCGAGCAACAGAACGATCTAAATAGTCAGCATAAAGTGCATCTAAACTTTCAGTCGATTTTGATACTTCAGTTAAAAGCTCTTTGAAGAAATCAAATTCTAAGTCTTCAAGCAGACCATCTTCATTAAACTGTTTAATAATTTCTGGAACTTCTTCATTGGTCATTTGCCATTGATAAAGTGCCTGCATAGCGACACGACGTGATTGCGTACGTGGCGTAATTTGGCCTTCTTTTTCAATAACTTCTTCACCCTGACCTGGTTGGATATCTTTAATTGTTTTCATTAAAGCTGCTTCAACACGTTAACCATTTCAATTGCAGAAACGGTTGCTTCTTCACCTTTGTTACCCATTTTAGTACCAGAACGTTCAATCGCCTGCTCAATAGAGTTAACCGTTAAGATACCAAATGCAACAGGTACACCATACTTGAGCATAACACTACTAATTCCTTTAGTCGCTTCACCGGCAACATAATCAAAATGCGGTGTACCACCCTGAATCACTGCACCCAGTGCAACAATTGCATCATACTTACCAGAAGCAGCCATTTTTTCAACAGCCAGAGGGACTTCAAACGCACCAGGAACCAACACTTGTGTGATGTTATCTGCAGAACCACCATGTCTTTCTACCACTTCAATAGAGCCTTTTACAAGGTGATCAACCACAAAGCTATTCCATCTCGTTACCACAAAACCAAGCTTCATTCCTTCAGCATTTAAATTGCCTTGAATCATTTCCATAATTTACTTCTCTTACATTCTTTTTATTTGTATTAGCGAGTTATTTTGCCATAAATCGTCTAGTTTAAAAACTAATTCTAGTCGCAAAAGCCACCATTTATAAATTAGTCCTTTTTAGCAATCACCTCAGTGATTTCTAAACCAAAACCACCCAAAGCTTTCATGCCCCATGCCGAACCAATTATTTTAAGTTTTTTAATGCCTAAATCAGCAATAATCTGTGCACCAAGACCGTAAGTTTTAGTGTCATCATCAGAGATTCGATCTGGCGAATTAACACCTAAGTCTTTCATTTGATATTGTTGGATCTTATCAAGTAACTCCGTAGCATCTTCGTGTTTGCGTAACACTACTATCGCACCAGCACCCTCTTCAGCTACCTGCTTCATCGCTTTATCTAGAGACCAACCACACTCTTTACGTTGCGAGCCAAATACATCACATAATGTATCAAGCATATGAACACGAACTGGAGTTGGTTTGTCACTTTCAATTTTTCCATAAACTAGAGCAAAGTGGGCTTTTTGTTCAAGAATATCTTGATAACCAATCAATTTAAAATCACCAAATCGTGTTGGCAATTTACATTCAGAAACGCGTTCAATGGTTTTCTCATTCTGCAAACGGTATTCAATTAAATCTGCAATAGTACCAATTTTTATATCGTGCTCTTTTGCATAACCTTCTAAGTCTTCCCGACGAGCCATTGAACCATCTTCATTCATAATTTCAACAATGACTGATGCTGGTTCCATTCCTGCCAAGCGAGCCAAATCGCACCCTGCCTCTGTGTGACCAGCACGAGTTAATACACCACCTGGTTGTGCCATTAACGGAAATATATGCCCAGGGGTAACAATATCAGCTGGCCCGGCATCTCTTGCAACCGCAGTTTGCACGGTAACGGCTCTGTCTGCTGCAGAAATCCCCGTTGTCACGCCTTCAGCGGCTTCAATAGATACAGTAAAGTTTGTACCGTTTTGATCTGTATTATTGGTTACCATTAACGGTAAATGCAGTTGATTACAACGCTCTTTAGTTAGGGTTAAGCAGATTAAACCACGCCCATACTTAGCCATGAAGTTGATATCTTCTGCACTACAAGTGCTTGCAGGAACTAACAAATCACCTTCATTTTCGCGGTCTTCATCATCCATAAGGATGACCATTTTGCCTTCTCTGTAATCTGCAATCAGTTCTTCTATTGTGTTTAATAGCATTTTTAATTAAATCCGTTTTCAGCTAAAAATTCTGGGGTTATTTTACTTTCTTGTGGTGCTTGTGGTGCCGTCATCATTCTTTCAAGATAACGAGCAAGTAAATCGACTTCCAAATTGACTGTTGAGCCAACTTCTAAATGTTTAATGGTTGTTTCTTGACGTGTATGAGGCACAATATTTACACCAAATACACAATCATTTACTTGGTTAACAGTGAGACTAATGCCATTAATGCAAATTGAGCCTTTAGCGGCGATATATTTACAAATATCAATAGGTGCCTCTATCTCATAACGCCATGAACGGGCATCTTGAGAAATTGAGACAACTTGACCTACGCCATCAACATGCCCACTAACAAGGTGTCCGCCTAAACGGTCTTGCAAGGTCAATGCTTTTTCTAGGTTCACTGGGGTACCTGTTGACCAGTCACCCGCATTTGTTACCTTGAGTGTTTCTCCAGAAACATCTGCAACATATTGATGGTCATTGAACTCTATCGCAGTTAAGCAGATGCCATTAGCAGCAATACTGTCTCCAACTTGAACATCACTCATATCCAATTTGCCAATATTTATCGTTACTTTCCAGTCGCCATCTTTAGGCTCAATGTTAGCAATAGTACCTTCTGCTTGAATAATTCCAGTAAACATAATTTAAATCGCTTCCTTTGGCACCAAAATTAATCGAATATCTTCGCCAAAACGATCCATCGATTGAATTTTGAAGTTCATTTTTTGATCCATTGATTCAATACCTGGCAAAACAAACATTGGTTTAGCGGTATTCCCCATTAAAGACGGAGCAATGAAACTATGCAATTCATTTACCAGGCCAGATTGCATAAATGCACCTGCAACAATCGCTCCTGATTCAACCATGACATCATTAACATCTTCTACTTCAGCTAGATAACGCAAAATAGACTCTATATCTAAGCGATCATCTTGAGCTGACACAGCAACAAGCTCCACACCATGATTGTAAAACATTTCAACCAGCTCTGGGCTTCGGTCTGTAGTTTCTTTGGAAGTCATTAAAATAGTACGACCAGGCAAAGAGAGCATTTTAGCATCTGTTGGCATACTTAAATTTGGATCAAGCACGATTCTAATTGGATGACAATTATCTTGTGATAAATTTAACTCCGTTAACTCTTGATCGGTTAGCCGAACCGTTAAACTTGGATTATCAGCTAACACAGTACCAATACCAGTAATTAAAGCCCCGCTTTGTGCACGCATTTTATGAACTTCTTTACGCGACTCCTCGCCAGTAATCCAGTGGCTCTCACCATTATTCATTGCTGTGCGTCCATCTAAACTACTAGCCATTTTTAACCTAACAAACGGTAACTGTTTTTCCATTTTTCTAATAAATCCTAAATTAATCGCTTTGGCTTCTTCTTCTAAAACACCGACCAAAACATCAATACCAGCATCTTCAATTCTTTTAATCCCCTGACCAGATACTAGAGGATTTGGGTCTCTCATTGCTACAACGACTCTAGCAACTTTGGCTTCTATTAGGCCATCTGCACAAGGAGGCGTTCTACCAAAGTGCGAACAAGGTTCTAAGGTTACGTACGCAGTTGCACCTTGTGCTTTATTACCCGCACTAGCTAAAGCCACTCGCTCAGCATGAGGTTGCCCAGCTTTCTGATGCCACCCCTCACCTACAATTATGCCATCTTTAACTAATACACAACCAACCGCAGGATTAGGTTTTGTTGAATACAACCCTTTTTTAGCTAGCTCAAGGGCTTTTTGCATGTAAAAAATATCAGATTCAAGCAGTTTAGAGTGAGACAAAACAACTTCCTATTTAAGCTATAAGCTAATTATTACAATCAGATTATTTAGCAGTAGTAACTTTAACAAGACGTTCAATCTCTTCTCTAAAAGCATTTACATCTTGAAATGAACGATATACAGAAGCAAAGCGTACATAAGCAACTTGATCTAAATCACGCAAGGCATCCATAACCCATTCACCCAATTGTGAAGATGGAATCTCACGTACACCTTCTGACATTAAACGTTTTGTCATTTGGCTAGCAACTTGATCTATAGCATCACTAGATACTGGTCGTTTTTCTAAGGCTTTAATTAAGCCTCTTCTGATTTTAGATTCATCAAATTTTTCACGATTACCATCACTCTTAACCACTCGTGGTAAAGAAAGTTCAGCAGACTCATAAGTTGTAAAACGTTCAGAACACTGTATACATTCTCTGCGACGACGCACTTGTACACCTTCTGTTGCTAAACGTGAGTCAATCACTTTGGTGTCTGACGCATTACAGAATGGACAATGCATAGCAAGCTCCTTTGCTTATTTTTTTAAAAAAATAAAAACGAATTTAACTAAATATAAAAGGTTGAATAAAGAAAAAAATTAATTTGAATTTGTAAATTTTAAATACCAAAAAACCACCAGGCCTGGTGGTTTTTTAGATACTGCTATATTAAAAACAGTTTCAAAGTGGTTTTATTCAATTGAATAAGAACCTTTTTTGGATTACTTGTAAACTGGCTTAGCAGCACATAAAGCAGAAACTTTGTTACGAACATCAGCAATAACTGATTCATCCCAAGTTTCATTTTCTTGATCACAAGCATCGATTACATCACACATCCAAGTCGCTAAGTTTGTGCAATCTTCTTCATTAAAATCGCGTGATGTAGCAGCCGCTGTACCAACGCGAATACCACTCGTTACAAACGGAGACATTGGATCATTTGGCACTGAGTTCTTGTTAACAGTGATATGAGCTTCATCTAGCGCCTTATCAACCAACTTACCTGTTAAACCTTTTTCAATTAAGCTTACTAAGAACAAGTGATTCTCTGTACCGCCTGAAACTACATCACAACCGCGAGACATAAATACTTTAGCCATTGCCTGTGCATTTTTAACTACGTTTTCACAGTATGTTTTCCAAGTTGGCTCTAAACATTCTTTAAAAGCTACCGCTTTTGCTGCCATAACGTGAACCAAAGGTCCACCTTGACCACCAGGGAAAATTGCAGAATTTAATTTTTTCTCTAAATCTGGATTAGATTTACAAATAATTAAACCACCACGCGGTCCGCGTAATGTTTTATGAGTAGTAGTTGTTACCACATCTGCAAAAGGAACTGGGTTAGGATAAATACCACCAGCAACTAGACCAGCGACGTGAGCCATATCAACAAACAAGTACGCACCAACAGAATCTGCAATTTCGCGGAATTTTGCCCAATCAACCACCTGAGAATATGCAGAAAAACCTGCAATAATCATTTTAGGCTTATGCTCAGAAGCTAATGCCTGAACTTCATCGTAATCAATCTGTCCTGAAACAGGGTCAATACCATATTGAACGGCATTATAAAGCTTACCAGAGAAGCTAACATGAGAACCGTGAGTTAAGTGACCACCATGAGCTAAGCTCATACCAAGAACCGTATCACCAGCTTCTAACAACGCTAGATATACTGCTGCGTTTGCTTGAGAACCTGAATGTGGCTGTACGTTTGCATAGTCAGCACCAAACAATTCTTTGGCACGGTCAATAGCTGCTTGCTCAACAACATCTGCAAACTCACAACCGCCGTAGTAACGCTTGCCAGGATAACCTTCAGCGTATTTGTTTGTGAAATATGAGCCTTGAGCTTCCATAACACGTGGGCTGGTATAGTTTTCAGATGCGATTAACTCAATGTGAGATTCTTGACGATTTTCTTCGTTTTTTATCGCGTCAGCGATTAAATCATCGTAACCTGCGATAGTCATTGATTTTGTGAACATGTTTACGGCTCTCCGTTTCAAAAAATTGCTGTATTTTCAAAGATGACGATTTTACCTGTTTTACGGCAAATAACCAAATCAATTATTTAGTCAACCACAACATATAGTGTTTTAATGGAAACGTCTTTGATTTAAAGCTTTATATCATGTCGGTTTTTAGGTAAAGTTTGTTAAATTAAATTTATAGCTACTATTAACAAAGATTAATTAACAAAACACATACAAAGTTAGGAAGATACATGGCTCAGTTTGTTTATACCATGAACCGCGTGGGCAAGGTTGTCCCGCCAAATCGTCATATTTTAAAAGACATCTCATTATCGTTTTTCCCAGGAGCCAAAATTGGCGTTTTAGGTTTGAATGGTTCAGGTAAATCTACCCTTCTAAAAATCATGGCTGGTCTCGATACTGACATCGTCGGTGAAGCAAGGCCACAACCGGGTATTAAAATTGGCTACTTAGCCCAAGAACCTCAGCTTGATGAAACTAAAACTGTTCGTGGCAATATTGAAGAGGCCGTTTCAGAAGTTAAAGATGCTCTAGCGGAACTAGATGCGGTTTATGCTGCTTACGCAGAACCTGATGCAGACTTTGATGCCCTAGCAAAAAAACAAGCCGAAATTGAAGACATTATTCAGGCTAAAGATGGTCACAATATTGAACGAACCCTTGAAATTGCTGCTGATGCCCTTCGTCTTCCTGATTGGGATGCTGACGTTTCTCATCTATCTGGTGGTGAAAAACGCCGTGTGGCTCTATGCAAACTTTTACTAGAAAAGCCAGACATGCTACTTTTAGATGAGCCTACTAACCATCTAGATGCCGAATCGATTGCATGGTTAGAACGTTTTTTACTTGATTTCCCTGGAACGGTTGTCGCAATCACTCACGATAGATATTTCTTAGATAACGCCGCTCAATGGATTTTAGAACTTGACCGTGGTGAAGGAATTCCTTATGAAGGCAACTACTCTTCTTGGTTAGAACAGAAAGAAAAACGTCTTGAACAAGAATCTAAATCTGAAGCGGCTCGCATGAAAACAATTAAAAGTGAGCTGGAATGGGTTCGTTCTAATGCAAAAGGACGCCATGCCAAATCTAAGGCACGTTTAGCACGCTTTGAAGAGCTTAGCTCACAAGAAAGTCAAAAACGTAATGAAACCAGTGAAATCTTTATACCTGTTGCTGAACGTTTAGGTGAAAAAGTAATTGAAGTAAACCATATCTCAAAAGGGTTTGGTGACCGCTTGTTAATTGATGATTTAAACTTCCGCCTACCTCAAGGGGGAATCGTAGGTATTATTGGTGCTAACGGTGCTGGTAAGTCAACATTATTTAAAATGCTAACTGGCCAAGAACAACCAGATTCAGGAACCATTGAATTTGGTGAAACCGTGCAACTTTCTTATGTTGACCAAAGTCGAGATGCTCTCAATGATAATAAAACCGTTTGGGAAGAGATTTCTGAAGGAGATGAAATCTTCATGGTGGGTAATACAGAAGTCAATTCTCGTGCCTATTGCAGTCGCTTCAATTTTAGAGGTGGTGACCAACAAAAGAAAATTGGTCAGCTTTCCGGTGGTGAACGTAACCGTGTGCATTTAGCCAAAACACTTCGCAGTGGCGGAAACTTGCTATTATTAGATGAACCAACTAACGATTTAGATGTTGAAACTTTACGTGCTTTAGAAGAAGCATTATTAGAGTTTGCAGGTTGTGCAGTGGTTATCTCCCACGACCGTTGGTTCTTAGACCGAATTGCAACACATATGCTCGCCTTTGAAGGTGAATCACACGTTGAGTGGTTTGAAGGAAACTTCTCAGACTACGAAGAAGATCTAAAACGCCGTAAAGGTGCAGATGCCGCTCAGCCACACCGCATTAAATACAAGCCAATTACAAAGAATTAAAAGGATTAAGTTATGACGGAAATTCTTACTACTGCATCACATTTAGAGGCCATTGCAAATGCCATGCCTGATCCGATTTTTGTAATGGGGCAAGATGGAACTTACTTAGACATCGTTGGCGGGCAAGCTCGTAACTTGTATGCAGATGGTTCTAGCTTAATTGGCAAAAAATACCATGATGTTTTACCGGAACAGATGGCTAATCGCTTTTTAAAAGTGGTTCAGCGTGCTATCGCTTCGGGCCAACTTCAAGAAATTGAATACCAACTGGCTAACAATGAAGTAGAAGGTGTTCAAGAAGGACCTTCAGGTGGTCAATGGTATGAAGCTCGTGTTTATCCTGTGACTGAAGGCACCTATGATCAACCTGCCGTTATCTGGCTAGCAATCAACATCACTAGCCGTAAACATATGGAAGAACAAATTGAACACCTATCTTCAACTGATCCTTTAACAGGTTTGTTTAATCGAGACTTCTTTTTAGGTTTAGTTGATGAAGAACTAAATAAAGCACGCTTAAATAACCAAGCACTTTCATTAGCTAAAATCAATCTTGATTGTTTTAAGCGTATTACCGATGGCTATGGTCATGAGATGGGCGACAAAGCAATTTTAACAGCAGCACACGCTATTCAAAACATTGTTAAAGACCTTGGTTACGTAGGACGCTTAAGTTGTGATCAGTTTATGATTGTCTTACCAGAAGTTAAAGCCGTTGATGCTTTCCGCATTGCTAAACTGGCACAAGAAACGATTCAAACACAAACCATTAAATTAGATGATGGCCAAACCACTTGTTTAACTAGCCATGCAGGGGTAACAGAATTGCGAGGGAAAGAAGAAGATAGTCAGGTATTATTCAAACGAGTTAATGATGCAATTCAAGCTGCAGAAGGTACCCGTGATATTACACGAATTATGTAGCGGTATAATAAAGAATCAAGCATTACAGTAATTTAAACATTACAGTTTATTAAACCAATTAATCCCCCAAAAGGAATCTTAAAAATGAAACAGATTATTAGAAATGTGTTTAGTACACTACTGGTAGTGTCATTTGCTTTAGCCTCTTTTTCCACTCAAGCTGCTGATGATGGGGCTAAGGTGGTTTACCATGTCGATTTTAAAGACCCTACTCGCTACTCAGCCACCCTTACCTCTATTAACAACATCATGAACTATTATCAATCTGAATTAATGGAAGCTGATGTGCATTTGGTGTTTGTAGGCTATGGTTTACGCTTTACAACCGATGATGATTTAAAAGGCACGCCTTATGAAGCCGATAAAGCACTTTTAGATAGACGAGCTGAACTTAAAGGACGTTTAGATGCTCTCATTAACGTTCGTGGCGTTAAAGTAGAGTTATGTGACAAAACTCGTGACGAAGTAGGCTTACCACAAAGCAAAGTGTACAAGGGTATTAAATTTGTCCCTTCTGGTGTCGCTGAAATTGCAATATTACAAAGTGAAGGTTATTCATACTTAAAAATTCAGTAATAAACAAAACTAAATATGAATGAATAAATAAAAAGCCCTGCTAAGAACCTCTTACAGGGCTTTTTTGTTGATAGTGAACAAAGCATTAAACATTCAATATTAAGCTACAACTTCATTAATTAGCTATTTATAATGTGTGAAAGATAAATACAACCAATTGACCAACTCTCTATGATTAAATCAAAACTCACTATTATTTGGATAAGCACTTTGCTTCTCTTGCCTGCGACCTCTGTAGCCAATGATAATGATGAGATCGAGAAACCAAAAATGATTGGTGATTATGATTTGATTAACAATCTTAACAATACCTTAAAATCCAAACTTAATCTTAAAAACAACCCTGGTATCAATCATATCTCTACCTTTCAGAAAAATAATCAAATCATTATTCAAGTGACCCATAACCCACAAATTTGTTACCAAAATTTAGTAAACAAAATTGCAGAAACTGCAAGCCGAGTAAACGGAGTTAACTTTCAAAAGAGCTTTACCTTAGATATTATTGATAGCTACTGTAAAACTGATTTGTTTTATACCATTCAGAGCGAAGGTTTAGATAACGAAGTCATTGTTCAATATGAAGATTTAAAGGGCAATAACGTGGCCTTGCATAGAATTAATAAACAACTCTGTCACCTTTAATACAATTTACCAGGCCTGGTAAATTATTTTTGAAACCACTAAATTATTAAAGCTCACTCCTAGGCTCTTTAAATATAATCTGGATATCTGTTCCATGATTTGGCTTTAAACCACACGCATTGGCATCTATTAAAAGCCCTGAGCCATCTTTTTACATCGACTCAACCCACTTCTTAAGAATTTATTTAATTAAATTGCTTTCATTAAGTTTTAAAACGGTTTATCAAATTTAAGAATATGTTTTTTTAGTTAAAATTCAAGGTATAAAAAAACCGGCATAAAGCCGGCTTTTTATTGAGTGTTAAAAGTTTAAATCTAAATGAATTAAACCATTTCACCTTCGTATGCTTCGATACCAGGGTTGTTTTTAACACCTTTAAGCTTAGGATGGTTAACTTTCTTAAGCTTAGTTGAACCTTTGTTGTTACGTAGGTAGTCAGCTGCAACATCCCACATAAGACGTCCTTGACCAACTGCTTCAACCTGTGCCCAACCAGCAACAGTATATGTTTTGTTCGCTTCTAAAGGCGTACCATCATCTAGACGCATTTCAGAAATACGGCTACCAAACTTACCATTTGGTTCACAAGCGTAGTCCATACCACCAAGACGAACCATATCACCACCAGACTGTAGGTATGGGTCTTTTTGGAATAGGTTCTCACAGATACCTTCTAGGATATCTTTCATTTGAGCACCAGTTACTTCTGACTTGTAAGTTTCACCGTAAGTCATAGATGTTTCATCCATAACACGTTCCATAGTGATCATTTCACCAGCTAATACTGAAGTACCCCAACGAACACCTGCAGACATTGCGATTTGAGTATCGTGCTCTTCACGTAGTGAGTTTACGATAATCTGATCCCAAGTACCCATGAAGTTACCACGACGGTATAGAGTATCTTCTGCAACAGCTAGTTCTTCACCAAGAATTTCGCCATACGTTTTACCTAGACGATCTTTATTTACAGCACGATCTGGGTTACGTGATTCAATAACATTCTCATCGTATTTCTTAGTGTATAGGTGATCAAGGAAAGTTGTAACTTCAGGATCAGCTGCAAGAACATTAGAGAATACAGGTAGTAACTTATAGTCAACACCACGTAATTTACCGTTCTGGATATCTAAATCCATACAACCAACAAACTTACCGTTAGAACCAGCGTTAGTTACGTGACAAACACCACCTTCAGGAGTTTTAACTGGAGTTGTTTTTGGAATACCATCATGCGTGTGACCACCAAAGATAGCATCAAGACCACTTACACGTGAAGCCATCTTAATATCAACATCCATACCATTGTGAGAAATCATAACAATAGCTGCTACTTTTTCTTTTTCACGAATCTTATCAATCGTATCTTGTAAAGCATCTTCACGAAGACCGAAAGACCAATCTGGGAAGTTAGACTGTGGGTTTGCGTTAGCAGTACGTGGGAAAGCTTGACCTACAACAGCGATACGCTCACCATTGATGATTTTTACAGTATAAGGTTTAAATGCACGAGCTTCATCTTCATCATAAAGACCAACGCCATTGTGAGCGTCTACCATATCTCTGTAATCATCACCGAATAAAGAATCTTCTTTAATACGAATATTTTGTGCTAAAAACTCACCTTTAAAGGCATTCAGGTTTTTAAGAACTTCATCTTCTTTATAAGTGAATTCCCAGTGACCAGTCATAACGTCAACACCTAAGATGTTAGATGCTTCAACCATATCCATACCACGTGTAAATAACGCAGTACCTGAACCGTGCCATAAATCACCACCGTCCATAGTTAATGTATTGTCTTTACCACCCGCTTGTTCACGTAGTTTATCTAAAAGTGTTTTAACGTGTGCAAAACCACCAACTTTACCGTATTGCTCAGAAGCATCTTGGAAATTTAGGTAGGTAAACGCATTAGCCAAAGGAGTATTTTCTTTATAACCCAATTCTTTTAATAAATGGTGACCTACAACGTGCGGAAGTTTACCAAAAGCAGGACCTGTACCTAAGTTTACGTTAGGTTCACGGAAATAAATTGGCTTTAACTGTGCATGAGTATCTGTGATGTGTAATAGACGAACTTTACCTTTCATAGGCTGGTTATACATTTCATCAGAAGCTTTAGCGATAGCTGCTTTATCAGCTCCACCAGACATTGCACTTGCGGTACCAGGCAACATTCCAGCGGCAGCAGCCATAGACATTACGTGAAGAAATTCGCGACGATTTAAAGACATAGGTCTCTCCGTTTTAATGAAAATAACGCCCTTGTATTACTTAGTAAAACAAGGGCTTTTAAATTTAGTCAGAACAATTTAAGGGTTCGTCCACCTAAAGTCAAATAAATGAAAGTTATCAATTAGCAGAAAAAACTTATTAGAAGTTGCTAATAAACTATTTTTTACTCATTTTTTTCATTTAATGAATCTAAATTAACCAACCCATTTACGAGCGTTTCTAAATAAACGCATCCATGGTGCATCATCTTGCCAATCATCTGGATGCCATGAATTCTGAACTGTTCTAAAAACACGTTCTGGATGAGGCATCATAATAGTAACTCGTCCATCAGGTGTAGTTAGTCCAGTCATTCCTGCCTCTGAACCATTTGGATTAAATGGGTAAGCTTCTGTCGGAGCTCCAGTTGCATCAACATAACGTAAACCTACCAGGCCTGTAACATCTGCAGAAGAACCTGCTCCAAAATCCATACGCCCTTCACCATGAGCAACAGCCACTGGAATGCGTGTTCCTTCCATACCTTTTAATAAAATAGAAGGCGATTCTTGAATTTGAACCTGAGAAAAACGTGCCTCAAACTGTTCAGATTCATTACGTACAAATGCAGGCCAGCCCTCAGCACCAGGAATAATTTCTTTTAAGTTGGATAACATTTGACAACCGTTACAAACACCTAAAGTAAAGGTATCTTGGCGTTTAAAGAATCCTTCAAATTCGCTACGCGCGGTCTCATTAAACAGGATTGAGTTAGCCCAACCTCGTCCAGCTCCAAGAACATCACCGTATGAGAAACCACCGCAAGCTACCAGGCCTTTAAAATCTGCAAATTTTACAGAGCCAGATAACACATCAGTCATATGTACATCAATGGCATCAAAACCAGCTTTATCAAAAGCCGCAGCCATCTCTTGCTGACCATTTACACCTTGTTCACGTAAGATAGCTACTTTAGGACGTGGTTTGCCGTTAAATTCTGCAGTAATATCATCATTTGCATCAAATGTCACCACTGGTGAAATTTGGGTATTAGCATCGTTTTCAATCGCATCAAATTCTTGCTGTGCACAGTTTTCGTTATCACGAAGCGATTGCATACGATAAGATGTCTCAGACCACCAGGCCTGTAATTTTTTTCGTGGCATATCAAGCATAGTTTTACTGTGTGCATTAATAACAATTTGATCATTATCCGCAGTACTACCAATCCAATGTGACATTGAAGCTAAGTTGTATTTATTAAGAATTGAAGTAACCGCCTCTTTATTTGAGGTAGTAACTTGAATCACTACACCAACTTCTTCTGCACACAGTGCCGCTATCGCTTCTGAACCTAATTCAGAGACATCGATATTTAAACCACAATGCCCAGCAAAAGCCATCTCTAATAAGGTTACTAATAGACCGCCATCAGCACGGTCATGATAAGCAATCATCAAATCATCAGCTAGCATTTCCTGAGTAGCATTAAACAGATTTAATAAGTCAGCAGAATCATCCAAATCAGCAGAAACATCCCCTACTTGGTTGTACACCTGAGCTAAACAGCTTGCTCCAACACGGTTTTGCCCCTTACCCAAGTCAATTGCTAATAATTCAGTTTTACCTAAATCGGTTCTAAGCTGTGGAGTTACAGTTTTACGAACATCTTGCACAGGTGCAAATGTTGTAATATTGAGTGATACTGGTGAAATGACAGCCTTAGACTCATCACCATCTTGCCAAACAGTCTTCATAGACATTGAATCTTTACCAACTGGTACAGCAATGCCAAGCTCAGGACAAAGTTCTAAACCTACCGCTTCAACTGCATCATACAATGCAGAATCTTCACCAGGGTGGCCAGCAGCAGCCATCCAGTTAGCTGAAATTTTAATATCACTCATTTTTTCAATTTTGGCACAAGCGATATTGGTAATCGCTTCGGCAATTGAAAGACGTGCCGAGGCTTTAGGGTTAATCAATGCAACAGGAGGACGCTCACCTGAAGCCATTGCTTCACCTGTATAACCATTATAATCAGCACAAGTTACCGCCGCATTAGCAACAGGAACCTGCCAAGGACCAACCATTTGGTCACGCGTAACCATACCAGTAATACTTCTATCACCAATCGTGATTAAAAAATTCTTGCTAGCAATGGTAGGTAGCTTCAATAGACGTTCAGTAACATCATTAAAATCTAAAACAGCTGTTTCAAATCCCGCTTGTGGAATATTGCGCGTTTCAGCGGTTCTGTGCATTTTAGGTGGTTTACCTAAAAGCACATTTAAAGGCATGTCCACAGGGTTATTATCAAACACCGTATCGTTAACAATTAATTCCTGCTCTTTAGTGGCTTCACCCACAATCGCATATAAGCAACGCTCACGCTTACAAATCGCTTCAAACTGCTCAATTTTGTCTGCATGAACCGCTATAACATAACGTTCTTGAGACTCATTACTCCAAATCTCCATTGGAGACATTCCAGGTTCGTCATTAGGTACAGAACGTAAATCGATATGCCCGCCTTTACCTGCATCATTAACAAGCTCAGGGAAAGCATTAGAAATACCACCCGCGCCTACATCATGAATGGATGCGATTGGAGTGTCTTCACCTAAATAAGTACAACGGTCAATCACTTCTTGGGCACGACGTTCCATCTCTGGGTTTTCGCGCTGAACTGAAGCAAAATCAAGAGCTTCTGAGCCTGCACCAGTATCTACTGATGAAGCTGCCCCACCACCAAGACCAATCAACATTGCAGGCCCACCAAGAATAACTAACTTTGAACCAACTGGGATATCACCTTTTTGTACATGTTCTTCACGAATACTTCCAAGACCACCTGCAAGCATAATTGGCTTATGGTAACCACGAACCTCTTCGCCATCATGGGTTGTAAAGGTATTTTCATAGGTACGGAAATACCCATTTATTGCCGGACGACCAAATTCATTGTTAAAACCTGCAGCACCTAAAGGACCTTCCATCATAATTTCAAAAGGAGTGACGATGCGACCAGGTTTCCCATAATCCCTTTCCCAAGGCTGTTTAAAACCTGGAATGTTTAAGTTAGAAACTGTAAAACCAGTTAAACCTACTTTAGGTTTAGAGCCTTTTCCGGTTGCTCCTTCATCACGAATTTCACCACCAGAACCGGTAGCTGCACCAGGCCATGGAGAAATTGCAGTTGGATGGTTATGAGTTTCTACTTTAATTTGAAAATGCACATTTTCTTTATGCGTTTCATATTGATGAGTTTCTGGATTTGGAAAAAATCTGGATGCAGCATAACCTTCTACAACTGCGGCATTATCACTGTACGCAGACAATACGCCTTCTGGATTTTTTTGGAAAGTATTTCGGATCATGCCAAACAATGAGTTTGGTTTATCTTGACCATCTATTGTCCAGTCCGCATTAAAAATTTTGTGACGACAATGTTCTGAGTTTGCTTGAGCAAACATCATTAATTCCGCATCAACAGGGTTACGATTTAACCCCTTAAATGCATCAACTAAATAGTCAATTTCATCAGAACTTAAAGCAAGCCCCATTTCAACGTTGGCTTTTGCTAAAGCTTCACGTCCGCCACCAATAATATCAACCGTAGAATAAGGTTTTGGTGACTGATGAGAAAATAATCCTTCTAATGATTCAAAATCATAAGAAACTTGCTCCATCATTCGATCATGAATAGCGGCTTCCATTGCTGTTTTATCAGCTTCTGAAATACCTGTAAGAGTGTAAACAATACCACGCTCAATTCTATGAACATGGCTAATTCCACAAGTATGCGTAATATCTGTTGCTTTAGATGACCAAGGCGATATAGTCCCTAATCTTGGCGTAACAATACAACTATCAGAAGATAATTTAGCAGTTACATCAGCCTCTGAATTATTTAACAACACCTTAAGATGCGCTAATTCGGTGGAAGATAATTCACCTTCTAAATCTACAAAATATATAAATTGAGATTGCACACTGGCAATACTTCCAATTTTCTGTAATTTAGAAAGAAGTTGATTTAAACGATAAGCTGAATGAGCTGGATTTCCCCAGATAACTTGCATACTTTTTGACCCTTATACAAAAACAAAACCCTCAAAAATTGAGGGCTAAAGTAACGTCTGATTATTTAGCTAACAAACCAAGACTTTCAAAGACATAACGTCTTTGCTTAGCATTTAATGGTGTTGCATTTTCAGGTGCTCTAGCGGTCAAAATAACCTTATCAGCATCTGTTTCAGATTGCGTTAATTTTAACTTAATAAATTCTGGTAGATTTTTCTTGCCCGAATCTCGCCAAAATGCAAGACTTGATAAGAACGAATCATCTTTTTTGACTGAATCTGGCACCTTAACCCAAAGCTCATTTGTAGAAGCTTTAACGTTATCGATTGACCATCCTGAACGATAAATCATCGCTTGTAAATAACTCCAGCTACTTTCCATATCACTACGGAAAGCTAACCCATCCAATTCTTCACCGTCAATAACTTCAATCATTTGTTCGGTTACTTTCAATTGTGCTAAAGCTTTTTCACTGGTTGAACCAAAGAACACCATCGCTTCATATAAAGCTTGAGCTTCTAATGCAGGGTTATAAGGTTTAATTCTCCACTGCTGGTCAATATCACGAGCTTCATTCGCATCAGGCGAAAATAGTTCACTGTTATTAATATAAACTCTAACCACACCGTCTTTTGGATCGGTTTCTACACGAGCAGTGTATTTTTCATATACACCATCAGCTAACTCTGGACGCCAGCTATTAAGCATTCTAGTAATAGGCCCAACATCATCAAGAGGAACTAACTCCTTACGAGCAAGATAATCTGTTTTCATTACGCCAATATCTTTTCTCTCTTCCTTTATAGAGAACCCTTTAGAGGTAAAGAAACGTTTTAAGCTAGACCAAACTTGTTCACTATTGGTTGACTCAAGCTCCAACCATCGTTCAGAAAGATTACTCTTAATTGCTACGCCTTTAGCTTTAAAGTTAGGGATATAATCGTAAGTATCTTTTTCAGCTAAAGCATCTTGCTCAGCTTTCTTTAGAGCTAAATCCATTTCTGTTTTAGGCTTGGCGGGGTTAAATAAATTAGGTGGCATTTCAAGTGATTTAACTAATTTTGCCTCGTTGTCTCTGTAGCTACCATCGGTACCAAACATATTGGAAATTGTAGAACAACCAGTCAAACTCAACGTCGCTATTGATGTTGATAATACAAATGTTTTTGCATAAAGACGCATAAAACTTTTTACCTTTTTATTAGTAAATAAAACACACTTATTTAAGTGCCACACCAGCCTCTTCAAGTGCTTTACGCACAACAGGTTGGTAAGATTCAGATAATGGGGTTAGTGGCAAACGTATTGCAGGCCCTATGAGCCCCATTTTGTACACGGCCCATTTAACGGGAATTGGGTTAGACTCAACAAATAAGTCACGATGCAACGCCCGTAAAGAAACATCTAAATCGCGAGCCATCACCTCATCCCCAGCTAAGGCTGCAGCATAAACATCGTGTAATTGTTTTGGAACGACGTTAGCTGTAACAGAAATACCTCCATGACCTCCTGCCAGAATAAAATCAACAGCAGAAGCATCATCCCCAGTATAAAGATCAAAATCAGGTGTAACTCCAGCAAGGATTTCAGCTACACGACTAATATCACCCGTTGCTTCTTTTACACCAATAATATTTTTTATTTTGGAAAGTCTGATTATTGTCTCTGGTAATAAGTCACACGCAGTTCGACCAGGCACATTATAAAGAATTTGAGGAATATCAACAGTTTCTGCAATTTTCTTATAGTGCTGATAAAGCCCTTCTTGAGTAGGCTTATTGTAGTATGGTGTCACTAATAGACAGGCATCTGCACCATCATCTTTAGCACTTTGTGTCAGCGTTATCGCTTCACTGGTTGAGTTTGCACCAGTACCAGCAATAACTGGAATTCGACCGTTGACTTTTTCAACAACAAAACGAACAACTTCACAGTGCTCATCCATGTCTAATGTTGCGGATTCGCCAGTAGTGCCCATTGCAACAATGGCATCCGTCTCAGAAGCTATATGGAATTCCACCAATTTTTCTAGGGCGTCAAAATCGACTGATTCATCTTCTAACATCGGTGTGACCAACGCCACCATACTGCCTCTAAACACGGTGAATTTCTCCATTCATTTTACAGTAATATAAAAAGTGTAATATTACCCTTTCCACCACGACACTTCAACCAATTAATAGACCATTTGAGTGTCTAAATTTATTAACCTCGAACCTCTTAACGTGGTCTAGGTAAAAATATGTAAACCCAGTAATCAAATACGGTTGATAAGCTTCAAAAAGTTGGGCATACTGAAACCGTCAACCTTTAAATATGGAAAAAAATTAATGAGTATAAAAATTGGCGAAAAACTTCCTCCCTTCTCAGTAAATGCAACATCAAATCTAACCCTTACCAACACCAACTTAAAAGACAAATATACCGTTATTTATTTTTACCCTAAAGACAGCACGCCGGGGTGCACAACCGAAGGACGTGATTTCACAGCACTCCAAGCAGATTTTAAAAAGCACAATACACAAATATTTGGTGTTTCATTAGACAGCATGAAACGACATGATAATTTCAAAGCCAAACAAGGCTTTTCATTCGATTTAATATCCGATCCAGAAGCGGAATTTTGTAATCTTTTTGGTACGTATCAAATGAAAAAAACCTTTGGTAAAGAATATATGGGAATAGTCAGAAGCACTTATTTATTTGATAAAACAGGAACTCTCATCCACATTTGGCCAAATGTAAAAGTAAAAGGACACGCTCAAGAAGTATTGGACTTCATAAAAACCATGTAAATAAACCAAGTACAAAATGTAATAAAAACTCTAAGTACCCACCAAGTAAACCCGTAAAGGATGCATCATGACCAATGAACCTAAAAGGTTATTTATCTTAGATACCAATGTATTAATGCACGACCCAATGGCTCTATTTAATTTTGAAGAGCATGATATTTTCATCCCCATGACTGTTCTAGAGGAACTTGATGCGGGTAAAAAAGGAATGTCAGAAGTTTCACGCAACGTTCGTGAAACCAATCGTTTGATTGATGAAATAATCAGTGATGCAACATTTGAAGATATTAAAGCCGGTCTTTCGCTTGAAAGAATTCACCCTAACCCAAACCAGGAATCTTTACGCCTAGGAAGACTTTTTTTTGAAACTGAACCATTAGCATTTGATCTACCAAGCTCCTTACCTAGCCATAAAGCTGACAACCATATTTTAAAAACAGGCCTAGCTCTTAGAACAAAATACAGCGAACGAAATGTTACCTTAGTCACGAAAGACATAAACATGCGTATTAAATCTTCAACCGTAGGGCTACACTCTGAAGATTATTATAATGATCGCGTTTTAGAAGATGCTGATTTACTCTATACGGGCTGGGAAATGCTTGAACCGCACTTCTTTGAAAAACACGGCCATTCAATGAAGTCTTGGCAAGAAGGTAGTCGAACTTTCTATGAACTAGCCATTGATGAAAAATCTAAATGGTTTCCAAATCAATGCCTAATTAGCCAAAACGATGCTGGGTTTAACGCCATCGTTAGAGAAGTAAACCATAACAATGCAATTTTAGAGTATCTGCATGATTATCAAAACCCCAATCACTCCATATGGGGTATTAATGCTCGAAATACAGAACAAAATATTGCTTTAAACTACCTAATGGATCCTGACATCGATTTTGTTTCTCTTTTAGGAACAGCAGGAACAGGAAAAACCCTACTGGCATTAGCAGCAGCTCTTGAGCAAACCCTAGATTTAAATATCTACAATGAAATTATTATGACTCGAGCCACGATTCCTGTTGGTGAAGACATTGGTTTTTTACCAGGTACGGAAGAAGAGAAAATGACCCCTTGGATGGGTGCTTTAATGGATAACCTCGAAGTTTTGACAGACTCTGATGGCTATACCGACTGGGAAAAAGAGAGCACTCAGCACCTACTAAGTAAACGTATAAAAATAAAATCAATGAACTTTATGCGTGGACGTACTTTTCAGAAAAAATTCATTATTCTTGATGAAGCACAAAACCTTACGCCAAAGCAAATGAAAACACTAGTAACTCGTTCAGGCGAAGGCACAAAAGTAGTTTGTTTAGGAAACATTGGGCAAATAGACTCACCCTACTTAACTGAAACAACTACAGGATTAACCTATATTGTTGATCGTTTCAAAAAATGGCAACACAGTGCTCATATCACCTTACAACAAGGCGAGCGTTCTAGACTAGCAGAATTTGCATCTGACAACTTATAGTAAAGTTAAATCATAGAAAACAAAAAAGGCCCTTTCGGGCCTTTTTTTTATAAAGTAAAACTATAATTTTATCTAACTAAACTATTTACTTTGTTCTACTTATTTTGTTCTACCTAAAGATTGTTCATCTTCAGTAGGTACTCTAAAGCCTAACTCAGTAGCTCTGTCACGACAATACTCCACTGCAAACTCTAATAACTCGCCTACTGCTCTATGACGGAATTTGTGCTTTTGTCTTACATGAGAAAAAGGACGTAAAATAGGAGGATCTAACGGAATTGCTTTAAGAGTGCCTAAACGCAGCTCTTTTGAAAGTGTAGTACGAGAAACAACAGCTAAGCCAACTTCAGATTCAACAGCCATTTTAACCGCTTCAGGACTACCTAGCTCCATAACCACATTCAAATCACTGTAGCTAAAACCTTGCTCACGAATATATGTATCAATAACTGAACGCGAACCTGACCCCTCTTCACGAGAAATATAACCATACTTACGGAAGTCTTCAACAGTCACCTTATCGCGCTTGGCTAATGGGTGATCTAGAGGGCAAATCAGCTGCATCTCGTCAATACGACAAACATCAACTTCTAGGTTTTTATTTTGCACAGGTGCTTCAACCAAACCTAAGTCAATCATATTGTTTTCAACCATAGAAACAATCGCGTCAGTATTACCTACCTGTAAACGAATATTTACATCTTGAAATTGCTTTTTAAATGCACCTAAAAGGCTTGGTAACATATACTCTGCAATGGTCGTACTTGCACCAATCACTAAAGTTCCCGTTACCTCTCCTGTTAACTCACGCACTTTGCTATTCATCTTCTCATAATGTTCGAGAATTTGATCAGCATAGTCATATACGACTTTACCAGCATCTGTCAAAGTGATTTTATTGTGAGTTCTATCAAAAAGACGAGTATTGAAGAAATCCTCAAGCTGTTTAACTTGGAATGTTACCGCAGGTTGTGTCATGTGAAGCGTCTCTGCTGCTTTAGTAAAGCTCATGACCTTTGCAACAGTGTGAAAAACCTGAAGACGTCTATCTGCCATCCGTAATTTCCTTTTATGCTCTATAAACTGAATTTGAGTGAAATGAATATAGGCGTTTACTTATAAAAAGTCAATGAACTTAATCTGCATATAAAGCTTTTTTAACTTATTGCTTACCAAGACACAAAAACGCCTCAAAATATGTAACTTTACTACATTTATTAACAGGTTAACCAAATCCTAATTATTTATAAATAAAGCGTAAAAATAAGATTAAAAAGCCTATCTACTGCTTTCTTTATCATGTTTGATTTTTTGAATCTCAATCTTAAGCTCTTTAATCTCACTACTCATATGTTGAATAATACGATCAACATGCTTATCGTTCATTAATTGCTGACTAATAAGACGTTTTTCAGTCGCCTTCATATAATCAAGAATATCAATTTCCAGTTTACGCTGTTCAGAACCAATTAAAAACGCAGCAATATTTGCGGTAACTAAAGAGAAGAAGACTACACCAAAAAGAATTAAAAAGATGCCAAAAACTCGTCCGGACTGAGTGGTGGGAACAATATCACCATAACCCACAGTGGTAATAGTCACTAAAGAATACCAAACACCATCCCATAAGCTTTTATCTTCTATGTATGCAAACAGTGCACCCGCTCCAAAAATGATAAAAGCAGATGCTACCAAGATCTGACCAAAACGATTGCGATTTAATATTGAGATAAAATCTTTAAAGAAACTAGTTAAAAAACGAACAAATAATAACAGACGCAGTGAACGAACGATTAAAGCCCACTCACTACCCCAAGAAACACCTGGGAAAGCTATGACAACAATTAACACATTTAGCCAGTTTTCTTTTAAGTACCTTACTCTATTTTTAACATTATAGAGGTTAACTACTAACTCTAAAAAAAACACTAGCCAAACAGTATTGGTTACCCAATCTGCCTCAATGGCGAAGTCCGTAAAAGACATAACGACTTGTGCAAACACAACTAATAAAGCCAAAAGTACTAAAAACTGGAATAATCTCCCAACCTTAAGAGCTTTCTCTGACTCTAACTTGTTAACACCCGCAACACCTAATAAAACATTTATTTTCATTTGCATAGCTTAATTAAACTTTATTAATCATCTTTAAATTTTATTCACTTTTAGGCACGTTCTTAGCAAGCTTTGGTAAAGCTTCTCTGCCGTTCAAAGCTTGACTCATCAACCAATTCTTAACTAATGTCATTTTATTAGCTAGCGGCAATAATGGCTTTCTAATTACTGCTTTTAAAGAGGCATTTTGCTTAAACAGCCAGTCAAAAGCTTCCATAGACCGTTGCACAATCGCATTATCACCACGACGCCATCTCTCATACTTTCTTAATACAGCAAAACTTCCCCAATTTTTGGAGGCCGCTCTCGCATTTAAGACTACCTCGACCAAAGCTGCAGCATCTAATAAGCCAAGATTTACACCTTGTCCAGCCTGTGGATTAATAGTATGAGCAGCATCACCTACTAATGCCAAGTTTGCCTTAACATAGTGCTCAGCGTGTCTTCTCACTAAAGGAAAAGCCCCTCTTACAGATACTTCAATCACTTGTCCTAACTTATACTCAGAAACCTGAGAAATCTCTCTGGCAAAATCGTCGTCAGATAAACTTAATGCCCACTGCATTTTGTCTATAGGTAGATACCAAGCAATTGAGCTGACATTATTATCCATTGATAAAAACGCAAACGGACCATCTTTAGTGTATCTTTGCCAGCAAGTATCTTGATGCGAAAGCTCGGTTTTTACACAACCCACAACAGCACATTGCTCATAATCATGAGTATCTAAACCAATATTAGCTAATTGACGAACACTAGAAGACGCTCCGTCTGCACCAACCAGCAAATGAGTTTGCAAGACCCCAATGTTTTTTATGCCTAACCAGGCCTGGTAATTTTTAAACTCTAAGCTTTCAAGTTCGGCATCAAATAAAACTTCTATGCCTTCACATTTTTCAACCTGCTCCCACAAACTCGCTTGAATAATGTCGTTTTCTACCGTGTAACCTAGATTAGGTTCGTTCATTTCTTGAGCAGAAAAATGCACTTCTCCTGGTGTAATTTCATCCCAAACGTGCATAGCGGTAAATGGATGATAACGTCGATTTTCGATACCTTGCCATGCACCAAGATTTTTTAAAATTTTTTCGGATGCTCGGGTTAAAGCACTCACTCGAATTTGGTAAGGAGAATCCTTATCCCATTGCAAATCTATGGGCTTTTTTTCAAGCAATAACACTTGCATGCCTTGCTGCCCTAAACCTAAAGCCGCTGCGGCACCTACCATGCCACCACCGACAATAATGGCATCCCAAACTTTTTCAGTTAAACCAGCGGCTCTATTCAATGAATTGGCTTCTTCTGTGACATGGCTCATACTTGACGACCTCTCATAGCAAATTTAGAAAACCTGCGTTTTAATCCTGGCATTGCCTGCATAGCCATTAAACCAACTCCTCTAAGATGCCCAACAACGGGTGACGAGTGTTGAAAAATCTGAATTAAACCATCGGTTAATCCCATTACTTTTTGGTGATCTACTTCTCTTTGTGAAGCATACTCATTTAACCAGGTCTGATCACCTAAATCTGTTTGCTGTAAAGAACCTTTTAAAAAGACCTCAATATCACGAATACCAAGATTTAAACCTTGTGCAGCAACTGGGTGTTGAGTATGTGAGGCATTACCCATCAATACCGCTCTACCTTTGGTCATTTGAGGCACATAAGTTTCTTTAAGTGGATAAGCGATACGTGGACTCACCTTAACAAAACGCCCTAATCTTTCACCCATTTTTGAAGCAAACAAGGCCAGATAGTTTTCATCATCTAATCCCATAATATGATCGACCTGATCTTTTGGGCAAACCAAAACCGCTTTATGTGCATGTCCATGCATTGGTAGCAAAGCAACAGGGCCGTCTTTAGTAAACCTCTCATAAGCCCAACCATGTGGGTGCTGCTCTGTTTCAATTTGAGCTAAAATGCCAAATGCATCGTATGACTTCTCTTCAATTGCCAAGCCCAATATCTCTCTAACTTTTGATTGAGTGCCATCTGCACCTATGACCACCTGAGCTGAGATAATCTGGTAATTATGATTTTCTATGTCTTTTTGGCTATCGTTTTGATACTCTTGCTCAGAATTGATTTTTACGGTTATTTCCACTGATTCATCTGTTTGAACAAAATTTTCTACGACTGCCGGACACAATAGCGTTATATTTTTAGAGGTCTTTGCCCACTTCCAAAGCACAGTTCCTAAATCACTAGACTGCACACTAAACCCCAAAGCATCAACATCAACTTCTTCAGCGTGTAAGGTGGTAATTCCCATATAACCCTTTTGGGATACATGAACATGCTCAATGGGCGTGGTAATTTTTTGTAAATCACTCCAAACACCAATATTTTGCAAAAAGACTTGTGATCCTTTTGAAATAGCAAGCACTCGGCCATCAAATGAATTTTTCACATCTGAGAGATCATTCTCTTCTGGCAAATAACGCTCAGCCAACACGACTTTTTTACCTTGCTGAGACAAGCCTATTGCAAGCATTAAACCAACAGGACCTCCTCCCGCAATAAAAACATCTGCGTGAGTTTTTTTAGTTTGATTGGTGTTATTTGTCATAAATGTATTTGCTCAAATTTATTTTCAATTACCAAAAGAGATAAAGTGAAATTAGCAGAACCTTAGTCCTGACACGTTACTCTTGACAAGATGCCATCCATTGCTCAATCTCGTTAACGGTTCTTGGTAAGCCTGTTGTTAAAACCTCATTACCCGTTTGTGTAACAAGCACATCATCTTCAATACGAATCCCAATATTGTGCCACTTACTATCAACATTTTCGTGTTCTGCTGAAATATACAGGCCAGGTTCAACTGTCACCACCATACCTGCTTCAAAATCTCGCCATTGCTGGTTAACTTTATATTCGCCCACATCATGTACATCCATACCTAACCAGTGGCCAGTACCATGCATAAAAAAGTCTTTATAAGCTTCTGATTCAATCAGCTCATCCACATCACCTTGCAAAATATTTAATTTTACCAGGCCTGTTGTCAACACCTTAACCGATGCCTGATGGGCTTGATCATAACTGCCCCCAGGTTTAATGGCTTGAATGGCTGCTTGCTGAGCATCTAAAACCAGCTCATAAAGCTCTGCTTGAGGTTTTGAAAACTTACCACTGGCAGGAAAAGTTGTGGTGATATCTCCAGCGTAACTTTGCCATTCGGCACCTGCATCAACCAATAACAATGATTGTTTATTAATTTTTGAACGGTTCTCTGTGTAATGCAAAATACAGGCATTTTCAGCAGAAGCTACAATTGAGCTAAATGCAACCCGCGGTGACCCTTGCTTTACAAAAGCAGACTCAAGCTCAGCTTGAACTTGATATTCATAATCACTATTTAAAACCGCTTTCATCGCTGCTAAATGACCACTTACCGAGATTTGAGCCGCTTTACGCATATACTCAATTTCTTGCTCAGATTTAAACACTCGCATTTCATGAAGAATTTTATCTAAATCACAAATATTAGATGGAGCAGAAATACCTTTACGAACCTTTTGCTTTAGCAAACCAATCCAATCATTTAAAGATTCATTCCAATCAGCAAGATGAGAAAAACTGATATAAATTGACTCTATGTTTTCAAGAAGTTCAATTGCTTTTTCATCAAGCTCGGTAATTGACCAGGCCTGGTCAATTAATAAAGTTTTACTTGCCGCATCAACACCTAAACGTCTTCCTTGCCAGGTTTCTTGCTCTGGATCTTTTGGACGCAAAAAAAGCACACTTTGCGTGTTATCTTGCTTAATTAAGAATAGAACGGAGTCAGGTTCAGTAAAACCGGTTAAATAAATAAAATCACTATCCGCTCTAAAAGGAAATTCTACATCGCGATTTCGAATTTGCTCCTCACCAGAAGCAATAATCGCAACACTGTTGTTAGGCATTTTTTCTAGTAAAGATTGGCGGTTTTTTTGATAAAAAAGGGGATTATCCATCGATTTACTCTTTTACTGAATCTTGTTTGTGACTTAGGCACATTTCAATCTGATTTTTACGTTATTTTATGTATAAGTTGTTTTAGTGCAGTGTATCAGAATCAGGCATAGCATCCATAATAGGCGGTGCTTGAGTTGGATTTAACTCTTCATTAATCGTTAAAATACCCACACGCACAAATTCAACTAATTCCATAAAGTCGGCTTCTTCAGCATCAGTTAATTCTTTTGAATCACTTAAACCTGCGACATCAATTCGCGAAATTTGACCAAAATCATCCACTAACTCTCGTACTTCTTTTGGAATCTCATTTTCTGATTCATTTAGAGCACCAATTAGCCCCAAACCATATAGAACACCTTCACATAACTGCCCTAACATTGCGGCTCTAAACACTAAAGATTCAGAGTCATCAGGAATACAAAGATTAAGTTCAAAACCAGAACCATTCATCCCCTTATTCGTCTCTTGAAAGACTTCATCCAAAACTTTTAAAAATGACTCTTTTACCGATTTAATTTGAGCTTCTTCAATTAGCTTTTTTATCCAAACCGCTTCTTGAATATCACTATCACCACACAATAAACCAATCAACATACCTTGTATAAAAGCAGGTGACTCGAGTTCTGGAAAAGGTGCAATCACCTCATTGACTTGATCAAAATCCATTACAACTATCTCTTGTTAAACTTCTACGATTGGGGAATAATATCATAATTGAAATGGTTAACGCTTAATCTAATCGTTAAACCAAAACAACAAAAAAGCGATCTGAAGTTTTAAGAAATTAAATCTCCTTTTATTTCAAATGCTTTTCTTTAAAATCAATAGCCAGGAGTGCCACCGTGCTAACGTTAACATTAATGAATCATACTTTTGAAATTCCATGTGAAGCCCACGAGCGTGACAAATTAATTGAGGCGGCCACTCTACTGGAAGATAAACTTGACCAACTTCCAGGACTTAAAGGCGAAAGCAAAGTTTTAATGGTTGCTCTTAATTTATGCTTTGACTATCTTCAGCTAAAAGAAGACACCACCCAATATACCCTAAGACTAGAAGATCAGTTGGATACCGTTATCAACCAAGTTGCCAACGAAGCTTCTTTAGAAAACACATCAAACTCCTAATCTTATAGCAGCTAAACTTATTAGGCAAAACGTAAAACTCTAAGCAAGCCTACTTATTATTAGTGATATTTACATCAATCGATTAATAAAACTAGTCAAAAAAACACTCACTCCTCAAGCATTTACTTTAATCAATTTGGTATAATTACTTCACGGCATATGGTTACCAAACATAAACCCCGTTCCGATAATTACAATATTGGGGTCAGAAACTTGAAATGGTGTGCATCTCGTTAGCTTGGCTAACCCGAGAAGCCTAAATTTCTTGAGGAGACTGCCACCTGGACTTTACGGTCTAGGGATTTTAGTTTGGTGGCTATGTGCTTTTTCTTTTATCGAGAACCTCAATCCATGATGACTCTTGACTCAACAAGCTTACGTAAACAGCTTAGAGAAATTCGCCAAAACTTATCACCTATTCAGCAATCACAACATTCTGAGCAAGCCTTTGAAGCTGTAAAAAAGCTAATTGAAACTTCAACTGAATTTAAAACACCTCAAAAAATCGCCTTATTCTTATCCCAAGATGGTGAGTTACACACTCAAAAAACCATAGAATATCTTTGGCAAAACACAGCACATGAAGTGTATTTACCTGTTTTAGAAACTTTAGATGAATGGCACATGGCCTTTGCTCACTATACTAAAAACAGTAAATTAACCGCCAACCAATTTGGAATATTAGAGCCTTCAGTTCCTCATAGTGAACATTTAGATGGTAAACAGATAAATTGGGTTTTTATGCCATTAGTTGGTTTTGATAATCAAGGCAATCGCCTAGGTATGGGTGGTGGTTATTACGATCGCACCTTTGAATTTAAAATACAAAACAAAACCCATCCAACAAAACTGATCGGCTGGGCTCATGAATGCCAAAGAGTAGAAAAGCTACCAAAAGAACCTTGGGATGTCCCTTTAGATGGGGTTTTAACTGAAAATGGTTTCAACCTATTTGACTGAAGTTAACTTTGAAGTAATCTTTTTATTAGCTTTGTTTAGCCATTAAATTCTTAATCTAAATTTCTTAATCTAAATTAAGCTCCCTTAAAAACAAAAAAGCACCTTCAATAAATGAGGTGCCTTATAGAATAAATTTGATAATTAAATTTATTATCTGCTATTTTTTAAATTTAAAGCTAGATACCCGCTACCAATTTATCTGATACTGGAATTTTAAGTTTTTTACCAACATAAAGAGAGTTAGCATTTTTAATGCCGTTAAGTTTCTTTAATGTGTGTGTACTTACCTCATAGCTCGCCGCTATTTGCGAGAGAGTGTCGCCCTTTTGTACTTTATAATGAACAAAAAGTGTATCACCCCATTGCGGCTTTCTAGTTTGTTGCTTAACGTACTTATTTAAACCATCAGCAATCGCACTTGCCATTTTGACACGGAAACCATGACTCATTAAGTTTCGAGCCTCATGTGGATTTGAAATAAAAGCGGTCTCAATCAACAATGACGGCATATCAATGGATTTTAAAACAGCAAAACCAGCAGACTGTACCGAATGCTTATGCATTTTGACTTTTTTCTGCATCTCTTTTAAAACTGTCGAAGCTAGCTTGCGACTTGATTTAACATTAGCCTCTCTTGATAAATCACTTAAAGCAAATGCAACATCTTGGTCCATACCATCTAAACTTACATCTTGTAATGAAGCATTTTCACTTCTAGCCAGCAATTTGGCCATAGTGCTACTTGCACCACGCTCAGAAAGTACATAAACAGAACCTCCTCTTACAGAGTGGTCATGAAAAGCATCGGCGTGAATGGAGATAAAAAGATCTGCATTTTTTTCTTTAGCAATTTTTACACGTTTAGAAAGCGGAATAAAAATATCTCTATCACGCGTAAGAACAGCATGCATGCCTGGTTGAGAATCTATGATTTTCTTCAATTCTTTAGCCATTTTTAAAGTCGCATCTTTTTCATAGATATGATTATAGCCAATTGCTCCAGTATCTTTACCTCCATGCCCTGCATCAATCGCAACAATAAATTCTTGACTAGCCGCTAAAATAGCACTCTCTTTATTAAGAAGGCGTTGCGTATTTTCATCTATAACATTGTCAGGTTTAGACAATTTAAGTGCTTGGCCAGATTTATTAACTTTAGCCAATTTAACTAATGGAACGACTTTTTTATTAGTCGTATTAACCACACTCTTATTTTGATTTGAATGTTCTATTAAAGCTTTTTGAGAAGTCTGCTGGGGTTTGGAATTTGAATTTGCTAGATTAGCTTTGTTTGATGGCTTCACTGCTATAGATGCTTTTGCAACCTTGACATGACTTACTGGTTTAACTGTTTTTTTAACCGCAACATGAGATATGTTTTTTCTATGCTTATCGGTTAAATCAACAACCAGTCTAGATTTATTGCGTTTGTCATCCAACATAAAAGCTTTATATTCTGGCGATTTGTGTAAATCTAAAACAACTCTTACACGTTTACGGTTATCTGATACACGAATTTTAAATAATCGACTATCCGTAATAATTTTCTTTTTAAATGAGAGTGAATTATCTGTATTGTAAAAATCAACCACTATACGAGCTGGGTTTGCCAGTTCAGTCACTTTATATGTCTGAGCCTTAGTTAAATCAAACACAACACGCGTTTTATCTTTAACTTGCCCAATACGCATAGATGACAGGTCACCACCAGCAATAGCATTTTGCATCCACAAAAGTGTAAATGCCGCCAACGTTACGGTAATTGTTTTTTTAGTCAAATTTAGCGATTTCATTCATTTAGCCTTTTTATGTTTTTACTTTCGCTTACTCTCAAGACAATACAAACAAATAACGTGCCACTATAAACGCCATTTTTTTGGCATTTTTAACTAGTTTGTAGCCATTATCTGCTGTTCTAGCAACCTGCCTTTATCTGAAACCCCTTTGACCACAACCTTTCTACCTTCGTCCTGGTAAACAAACTCTAACTCAACGTCAGCTTTAGGTAAAATCGGGGCTCCTTTTTGTGGCCACTCAATTAAAGCCACATAATTTTTCTTCAGCAAATCCCTTATAGCTAAATACTCTAACTCTTCTGGATCGCAAAGTCTATATAAATCAAGATGATGTATCGTATTTATAGAATAATTGTAACTTTCAACTATCGTATAGGTTGGACTTTTGACTTTTTGACCTGGTATAAAATACTGTACAAAAGCACGTGAAAAAAATGACTTTCCAGCACCCAAATCACCATATAAATAGACCATTAACCCATCTTTAAAATCACCATTCTTTTCTACCAGACATGCCATTTCCCTTGCAAAATCAATACTTTCAGATTCATTAAGTAGTTTTATCTCTATACTCATCAGTTTCACTCATCTATGTTTAGCAAGGTTAGATATCTGTTCATTACACTCATAAAAATTCCGCCTAACATGCAATTTATTTCTTGCTACCAACTCAATATGTGGTGCAATTGCAACAATTCTAATTTGATACACTATCACACATGAAACCAGCTCAAATTTGCAACAATTTATCCAATATGACTCCCGAAACGCTTGTCTCACAAATTAAACAGTGGGGAAAAGAACTTGGTTTTGCAGATATTGGTATCTCTGATATTCAGCTATCAGCTTATGAGGCCGATTATTTTAACTGGATAGGTGAAAATTTTCATGGCGAAATGGCTTATATGGAGCGGCACGGAACAAAACGTACTCGCCCAAACGAACTAGAGCCGGGTACAACCGCCATTATTAGTGTACGCATGAACTATTTTGACTCTAATTCTAGTCATGCTACTCAGCAACTGCATTCCACCGATAAGGCTTATATATCACGTTATGCATTAGGTAAAGATTATCACAAACTCATGCGTAAACGTTTGCAGGCTTTAGCCAATAAAATTGATGACGTTACTGAAAACTTTCAATATCGGGCTTTTTCAGATAGTGCTCCCGTACTTGAAAGGCCGATTGCTGAAAAAGCGGGGCTTGGTTTTATTGGTAAAAACAGTTTGATTATTCATCCTAGAGCTGGATCTTGGTTCTTTTTAGGTGAAATATACACCAACCTTAATTTACCAGTTGATGCCCCTTTTACCAAACAAGGTTGCGGACCGTGCAACGCGTGTATTGTAGAGTGTCCAACCCAAGCAATCGTTGATAATGCGGTTGTTGATGCTAGGCGTTGTATTTCTTATTTAACGATTGAGTTTACAGGTTCAATTCCAACCGAGTTCAGAGCGTTGATGGGTAACCGTATTTATGGTTGTGATGATTGCCAACTTGTTTGTCCGTGGAATAAATTTACCGAACCAACAAATGAATCTGCGTTCAAAACCCTGAATGACATGGATTCTGCTACACTTTTAGAACTTTGGGAGTGGACCGAAACCGAATTTATGAAACGTTTTGAAGGTTCAGCAATTCGCCGTATTGGTTATGCACAGTGGAATCGTAATTTAGCGGTTGCTATTGGCAATATGCAAAGTACGCAGCAAAATACAAATCTAGCCATCACTGCATTACAAAACAAACGAGGGTTAATCAGTTCTTTAGTAGATGAGCATATTGATTGGGCTTTAGAACAATTATCAAAATATAATTTTACCAGGCCTGGTAATTTAGCTGAACAAGACCTTGATCTAAATCAAATTGAACCAACACAAATAGAATTGAATCAACAAAAACAAGATGCAAACTTAAAGAGCTTGAATTCAATAAAGCCCTTTATTGCAAAAAAATACTACTTACCTAAACATTAAATTTAACCCTAAATTTAAATCCATTTAAACCAACTCAAATCCAATTAAAACACTATAACCTATCAAAAATTGAACCCTGAGTTGGAGTAAACAATTTAGCGTAAAGCCTTGAAGCATAGGTATTTGTCATCCCAGCAATATAATCTGAAATAACTCTCTGCTTAGCTTGTTCGGTCTCAGCTCTTTGATATTTTTCAAACGAGTTAGATGGCAATAAAGCACTTGGGTTTGCTCTAAGTGATTTAAACAACTCCAAAACAATTAACTGGCCTTTGTATTCCATTTGTTTAACTTCAGGGATGGTAATCACATTCTTAAAAACAAAGTTTTTTAACAACTCCAAAACCGCCGTTTCACCCTCTTTTAAACGGGCTTGATAACGCAACAATGGGTGTTCAAAATCGGTATTTTCATCCATAAAAATAGACTCGACCATAATACCTACCATTTTACTGACCGCATGTTTTCGCCCTTTTGAAGATTCACTAAACAATAAATCCGTCATTGAATCGTCCCATAAAGCGTACTTTTTAAATGAAGGGTTTTCCATCACTTCAGCTTGCCACAATTCACGAGCGACCATCTTCATAGCAACGGCATCTTCTAAATCGTGAATACCATAAGCAATATCATCGGCTAACTCCATAATCGTAGTATCTAGTGCTTTATATTGGGTTTGACGATGACAGCCTTTACAGTCAATTAATTGCGTAAAACGCAATTTATCTTCTGTTGAAAATGGAGCCAAAACCCAATCAAACAGGGCTTTTTCTTCTAGATACAAGCTTTTTGGTGGTGACCAACGATTCATCTGCAAGGTTCTAAAATCATCGACTTGAGGTTCTTGCAGTTGAGCAAGGTATGTTGTGTTTGAAGCAATAACATCATTATAAATCGCAGGATACTTCATCACCCCCAAAGCCGTTCTGCGCGATAGATCTAAGCCATTTTTAGCGGTGTATTCACCCAATTGAGCTAAGATTCTTAAGGTTTGAGCATTGCCTTCAAAGCCACCATAATGTCGCATCATATAATTTAAAGCGACTTCTCCTCCATGACCATAAGGCGGGTGTCCCAAATCATGTGCTAAACAGATGGCTTCAATCAAATAAAATGACGGTAACCATTCCATGTAATCAGCATCTTTGCCGTTTTCATTCATTCCAATAGTAATCAGTTGCTCAACCAGGCCAGATCCAATTTGGGCTACTTCCATAGAATGCGTTAACCGAGTACGATAAAAATCAGATTCACTTAACCCAAATATTTGAGTTTTAGCTTGTAAACGCCTAAACGAAGCTGAATGAATTACTCTAGCTCTATCACGTTGATAAACAATACGTGCAGGCCTGGATGGCAAAGATTGTAAATAATCTGAATACCGTTGAGTCCACAGCTGTGTTTCTATTGAATCCATAATGACCTTTTATTTCTATTTAATGAATGAACACACATCCAAAACGCACAAAATTTTGCTTTATTAATGCTTATGATACTGAATAACAACCTGTTTTCCTATCGATATAAAAATGACTACTCCTATTATTTGAAACTACCTCATCAAAAAATAGACGTTTTTCATTTTTATAGTTATCCTGATAATTCAGTTCAACTTATATTGTGTTAAATTTCGTTTTTATATAACACTAAACTACGACACAAATAATTTGCGGGGATCGTTATGAATACTTTATCTATTCTTTACTCAAAAACTATTCACTCAAAAACTAAACTATTAACCTGGTTGTGCATGTTTGTCGTTACTTTCTCAATTAGTGCTTGCGGCAAATCAGAAGAAAAACTCTGCATTGATAAACAAAGCCATCTCTGGGATAGCAAAACCAATGATAAAAATGCCAATCAAGCTTATTGGAATGCCGTTGCCAAATGCAAAAATAAATAATGTCGAATTGAACAATGTCCCGGAAAGGTAGTATTTCTAAAATTTTAGTTATCAGTGCACTCTTGCCAATTGCACTCTTAGCTATTGTCATAACAGCGTCACTCTATTTAATTAATCAGCAACTGACCGAACAAAAAATCAGTAATTACTCCTGGCAGTTTGATGAAATTAAAGATCGTTCGTTAAACTTTAAAAACATTGATTTCACCTTTAATAACCAACTCGATATCCAACTAGAAAACATTCATTTCTCTTCAAGTGAATCAGACTCTAAAAACGATATTTTTCCGTATTTGACTTTAAGCAAAGTTGAAATTGGTATTGTTAAAATTAATATTTTAAATTCACAGCAAAATCAAACGAAAGTGGATACTAAGCACTCTATAGATAAAACGATTGAAAACCTTAAACGTCAACTACAAAACATTCAAAACAAACCTGAATGGTTTGCATTCTTGCCTAAAAAAATAAACATTACTTCTTTTATTGTTCAAGCACCCTGCCCACAAAGCTCATGCTCAGTTAAAGGTTCAGCAGACTTAAAGATAATTAATACACATACTGATATTCAGGCACAAGGACACCTCAACTTTCATGACCAAGAGATTGCTAGCCCACAGTTAGAAACTCGGCTTTTAATCAAAATACCTAGCAATATAAAAAGCCATAATGTTGCTAATGAAAGCAATGCAAATACTTCAAATAATGCATACACAGGTTTGGAATATAAAATTGATAGTGAGCTAAAGGCCGTTAATAGCAACGCAAATCTCATGCAATTTTCTCAGGCGGGGAAAATTACTGAAAAACAAAAATTACCAGTACTATCAGTACACAACCATTTTTCTGGTTTATTGCCTGGTAAAAATAATACGATTGATAAAGAGTGGCAAAACATCCAAGCCATCTATCAAAACTGGATTGGCCAGCCATTAGAGTTAGATCATCTTAATCAGTATTTGCCGGTAAAGACTCCCCACGTTAGTGCCCTCGAGAGTCAGGAGTCTGCAAATTCAAACTCAGACTTTGCTTCTGATTTTGAAGTAAAAACAAATACAACTATTCAATTAGATTCTTTGGTAGATTCACTCACAAGTATTAAAACTGAAACAACTATCGCTGAGTTGTTGAACACCATTGCGTTTTCAAATGAAATAAAGGCACAATTTAACGCCCCCTTTCCTATCCCATCTATTGGTTCTATTCAAGGCTCAATCAAAGCTAATCTAGCCTTTAAAAATGGCATGATCCAATCCTATGATTTAGATGCTAATGGATTTTTTCATAGAAGCCTACCAATCGCGCTATTTGATAATCAACAAATCAAACCCTTTCAAGACTTTAAATTCTTGGCAAGCTCATCTCAAAAACAAGTAACAGAGATTGATAAACTTAACTCCTTACCTTTTAAACTGTCTATAAACTCAATCAATTCAATCAATTCAAAAAATGCGACTGATGCCGTTGCCAAACTTCAAGCAGAGGGTGTAGTTCAACTTTCTAAAACGCCAGAGTTAAACATAAATAGTGGGTTGCTAAATTTCTCGCAAGTTAATCTTGCTTTAACAAATCAAAAATTACTCAATGAGCTATCTGGCGAGATTCAATTGAATGGCAAGTTAGATGTTTCTAATATTAATCTGCAAATACCTAAATTTAATGTAACGGGTGTTTATTCAGATAAAGACCAAAACTTAGTTCTAAGCAAAATGCAGATTAATACAAATAATCTCATCCTGAACAGCAAACCAGCTTTGTTTTTAGATGAAATACAAGCTTCAGCGAAGTCGATTAACATTAAAGCAGATTTGAATTATTCGCCCAAAGACAAGCAACAGATATTAATGAAGAATATCGATTTAGTGCTGTCTAATCCAAAATTAGCACCTAAATTTGATGCAAAAAATCCAAATAACACTGACCATGTTAACAAACTGAATACAAAGCAATTCACCGCTAAATATATATTAAAAACAGATCGCGTTGAGCAACAAAACCTACAGCCACTTGCATGGACTTTGAGAGGCAAAATTCAATCCCAGCTACCAAATACATTAAGCTCAATCAATCAACTCAATATTCAAGGCAGTGTTTCAAATAAAGCAGGCCTGGTCGTTTTTCATAATGCTTTTTATAAACCTAACAATCTATACACTGATTGGGAAATCCCCAATATTTACCTCTTGGCAGGCAATCCAATTCAAAAAACCTTTAAAGATTGGCCTAAACTCCTCACCCTAGGAAGTGGCCAATTAAAAGCTAAAGGCAATACACAACTCAACTTATCCTCTTTAAATGATAATACCAATTTGCTAAATATCCTTTATACAAAGGCCGAAATAGATACCAAAGGTATAAGTGGCATTTATAATGAAACAACTCTAAACCAAGTAAGCAGCAAGATTAATTTAAGCTTAAATCATGGCGTTTTAAAAACAGAGTTTAATAACTTAGAAATTAAACAAATTAATCATGGTTTAATTTTTGGTCCCACCGTCTTTAACGGAAACTACCAAACATCGATTGATTCATGGTTACAAGGCAAACTCAAATTAACGCAATTTAATACTAAACTATTTAATGGTCAGGCCTGGTTAGACAATCAAACATTTGATTTAAGCCAACCGATTAACAGCCAACTTCATCTGTCTCAAATTGATATTAAAGCCTTATTAGAGCAATACCCATCAGCAGAAATTAAAGGTAGCGGTATTATTCATGGCAATTTACCATTTAGTCTAAACTTGCAAGAGCAGCCTTTTTTTACTCTAGATAAAGGAGCAATCAAAGCAAAGTCTCCTGGTGGATTAATACAATATAAAGCGGCTCCGAGCATTAAACAAACTCATCAAAGTATGCAGTTTGTGTTTACCGTACTTGAAGACTTTCATTATTCTGTTTTAGACAGTAATGTCACTTATGATGCCAATAAAACATTACACTTAACACTGCATTTACAAGGTAAAAATCCGAATGTTGAAAATGGTAGACAAGTCAATTTTAATATTAATTTAGAAGAGGACTTACCAGCCTTAATCACAACTATGCAGTTAAGTAATCAAGTTAGTGAAACCATTAAAAAACGCATCCAAGAAAAGCTTCAACAATAAAACTGACTAAAAAGTAAAGCTAATATAAAAATTAATAACAAGATTACAGCTGATGTTTATTAATCTGCTAAACTTGAATTAAGTTATTTAACCTAGATGGAGTCTTCTATGCTCTCACACACAACACCAATGAATTTATTAACCCATCAAAAAAAGAGCTTATTAAGTGCATTTATTATTGCAACCTTTGCCTTTAGCTCACTAACAGCTTGCACCCCTTCTGTTCAAGTTGCGTTACCTAATGAACCTATAAACATCAACTTAAACGTTAAGATTCAACATGAGATTCTAATTAAAATCGATAAACAACTCGATAACATGTTTAGCAGCTCTAGCGGCTTATTTTAGGAGAGTAATGATGACTACTTTATTTAAATCGACACAAGTTTTAATGCTGAGCATTTTATTAGCTTTTTCTGCCAACGTTTGGTCAATGGATTTATCTGCAGCGATGAGTCAGTTAGGATCTGCTAAATCTCAAGGCCTGGTGGGTGAACAACCTAATGGCTATTTAGGTGTCATAAAAAACCAAAACGATGCTCAAGAAGTTGTAAAACTGATTAACCAAGCACGTAAAGAGCAATATCAAAAGCTTGCTCAAAACCATAACGTTCCTTTAAGTGAAATTGAAGTTTTAGCAGGTAAAAAAGCTATTCAAAAGACACCTTCTGGCTTATACATCCAAATAGATGGAAAATGGATTAAAAAACCCTAAATATTCTTGAACATTTTTTGATCTTTTCTTGACCACTTTTAACCCGCCCATTCAAAGAATTAGGTACATTGATAAAATTTATTAAATGTACCTATTTTTGTCTACACGCCTATCCAATAAAGCTAAAGATCTTGCTTTTAGTTTGAATCAAGTTTGAAACTAGTTAACTTAAAATTCATAAACTAAAGATTGATTCGTCTTACTCATCTGTTAATATTCTTTATATTAAAAGCTCGTAAAAATACGATGGAGTCATCACATGAAAGCATTTGGTTTAATTCTTAAAGTTTTAGCTGGTTTCGTTGCCGTAATTATTATTGCCGTTGCGGTAATTGTGGTTACAGTCGATCCAAATGATTACCGTGATGAAATTACCACCTTAGTCAAAAAAGAGACAGGCCGCGACTTTAAAGTTGAAACGATGAGTCTTTCAATCTTTCCGCATCTAGGAATTAACTTAGAATCCGCATCACTCAGCAATGCAAAAGGATTTAATGACACTCCATTTATAAAAATAGACAAAGTCCAACTCGGTGCAGCCATACTGCCGTTACTGAGCAAAAAACTAGAAGTGGACACTCTTACCCTGCACGGACTTTCATTAAATCTTGAACGCAACGCTGAAGGTAAAACCAACTGGGATGACTTAGTTAAACCAAGCACAGAAACAAGCGATCATGAGAAAAAAGACAACGAGTCTTCTGAAAACCCAATGGATAAATTGGCCGCTTTAAATTTTGGCGGAATTGATATCAAAGATGGTCTTGTAAAATGGCATGATGCACAAAACCAGCAAGATGTGACCTTAAAAAACCTAAACCTTAGTAGTGGTGCAATTAATTTTGGTGAGTTCTTTTCTATCGCCCTATCTGCTGATACTGAAGTAAGTAAGCCAGAACTGTCTAATAAATTAGCCATCAATGTAGAAGCTAAACTAGATAAAGACGGTCAGTATGCCATTCGCAACCTGAACATTGAAAATACGGTTAGCGGTAAAGGCATCCCAGTTAAGCAGGCCACAACTAAAATTAATCTACCCGAATTTGCAATTAAAGACGATGTGCTTTCTCTCCCTAACCTATCAATTGATTATGATGTGGACGGTGGAGAATCATTCCCTTTAGAAAAAATTAAAGGGCAACTAAATATCACCGATTTAAGCGGAAATATTAAAAACCAGTCTTTTAGTGCCAAACAGATTGCTTTAAATTCAGACGTTAAAGGAGAAAGTATTCCTAATGGTTCGGCTACTATTGATCTTAATACCTCCGCTAACATCGATCTTACAAAACAAACTGCTGAGCTTCCTAAACTGACTTTAAAACTATTAAATTTAACCGCAGATGGAAGTGTAAAAGCCACTCAAATCACTTCTGATGCAATTGTTGATGCCAACTTGAATATTGCTCAAACCAATTTACGTGACCTACTTACACAACTGAAAGTCACCTTACCTGAAATGAGCGATAAAACCACGTTAACTAAGTTTGCAGCTAAGTTAGGCGTGCAATTTGCGAGTAAAACCCAAGCCGTTAAAGTCAACAACCTAAAACTGACTTTAGACGACAGTGAACTAACAGGTAAGGCATCGGTCAGCCAGTTTGATGCGCCAAATATCAGTTATGATTTAGCGTTAAATAAAATTAATGTAAATCGTTATTTACCGCCTAAATCAGAAAAAGCTACTCCTGCTCCAGAAACAAAGGCAACTGAAGAGGCCAAAATTGAACTGCCTGTTGAATTACTGCGTAAATTAACAATTGATGGAACAATCAAAGTAGGTAGTGCAACTTACGATAAACTCAACCCAAAAAATATCATTATGACGACAAAAGGTTCGAAGGGTAAATTAACGGTGAACCCTCTTAAAGCTGATATTTTCAATACTCAAGCAGTTGTTATAGCAGGTTTAGATGTAAGTGGAAAAATACCTAAATATAGCGTTAAAACTAACACCAAGAATTTACCAATTGGCGATGTGCTACTTGCCGTTGCCGATACCGACAAAGTTCAAGGAACTGGTACAGTTAATGCCGATATAACCACCAAAGGTGAACGTGTAAGTGAATTTAAGAAAAATCTAAACGGAACTGCCAAAGTGAATTTAAAAGACGGTGCTATTAAAGGCTTTAACTTAGCTCAAACGATTCGTGACGCTCAAGCTAAAATCAGCGGTAAACCAGCAACCGTTCAAGATAAAACACCACAAACAGACTTTAGCTCTTTAATTGCCGATGTCACTATTAAAAATGGTGTCGTGAATACTAATACACTGTCTGCTCAAGCACCTTTTATGCGTGTTAATGGTTCAGGAACAGTAGATATTGCCAAAGAACAACTTAACTATCTTGTTAAAACAAAAATTGTTGCTTCAGATAAAGGCCAAGGGGGTGAAGATCTTAAGGATTTAAATGGTTTAACCATTCCAGTTAAACTTAAAGGAAATTTAACAGATCCTTCTATCTCTCTTGATTTAGCCTCTTTAATTGAGGGCAAAGCCAAAGCCGAAATTGAAAAGAAAAAAGATGAAGTTGTGAAAGATGTTCAGAAAAAAGTAGAAGATAAACTGAAAGACTCTTTATTAAAAGGCTTTAAATTCTAAATATTGGTATTAACAGGATTTTTTAGAAATGACAACGAAGCAACTTAACTCTTCTTTGAATAACAAAAAGAATACATACTTTTCTAAAAAAAGGTTAATTCAATCAAGTCTCACTATCCTTATCGCCTCAAGCCTAACCGCTTGCGGCGGAGGAGGTGGTGGCGGTGAAACCATTATACCCGCCGACAATACGCCCACTGTCATCTATGTTGATGGAGATCCACTTGTTCCGGTAACCTATGACTCATTAGGTACATCAGCAATATCTGGAACCCTAGAACAACAAACAGTAATCAATGCAACCGCGGCTTGGGATGCCGGCTATAAAGGTCAAGGCATTACGATCGGTACTATCGATACTGGTGTCAACCCCAACCACATCGAGTTTTATAGAGATGATGGAACCAGTCGAGTCAATTATCTAGATGCTGCTGGAATTGAATATGATGCAATTAACGACCAGCTAATTTATTCTGATAATTACATAGATACTGATACCGATTATCATCACGGAACTCATGTTGCCTCTATTGCATTAGGCCGCGAATATGGTATTGCACCTGAAGCAACTCTATTACCTGTTAATGTGTTTCAAGATAACGTAGAAACCTACAACATTGCGGTTCTCGCCGCAGCAGACTATTTAGCTGATAAAACTCCTATTATGAATACTTCAATCAGCGGTATGGTAAATCTTTCTACACAGGGTGGAACCTCTAGCGAATTAAATGCCTATAAAACAATTTTAGAAAACAACGATACAGCCCTAATTGTGTCGGCTGGTAATGGGGGAGATGACGAAATTGGTGACCCTGTTGGAGCTGAACATTTTATCAATAATAACACCGCAAAAAATCTAGCTATACAAACGGGTATTGATAACCAGGTTTTATCGGTTATTGCTTTAGACGATAGTGGTAGTATCGCTAGCTTTTCAAACTATCCAGGAAATTGTAGTGATGTACCAGGAACTTCCGACACCAGTTGTGATGGAACGGTGATGTCAGCAATTCAAAATACATTTATTTCCGTCCCTGGTGTCACTATTAAAGCGGCTGACGGTAGTACGACGACAGGAACGGTTTCTTATAGTGGAACATCTATGGCCGCTCCAATTGTAAGTGGAAGCTTAGCGGTATTATTATCTTCATGGGATCAACTTACTATTCAGCAAGCCGTAGAGATTTTAAAGACAACCGCCAATAACAGTGGGATTTACGCTGCTCCAGAAACATACGGCGTAGGCCTTTTAGATTTACAAGCTGCCTTAACACCTGTTGGCAACTTGAAATCTACTGCATCAACTCAGCAAACCCAACAAAGCTACACACTAAGCGAGTCAACCCTTAAAGTACCTGCCTCATTAAGCGGCTTGGCTAGCTTATCGGCATTAAAATCCGTCGCCTATTTTGACAATTACAACCGTGATTTTTCAGTAGATATTACTCCCGCCATTCAAATTGAAAAAACACCTATTGAATGGAACCGTTATTGGGCCAATGCTCAACCTGGTTTGACCACGCAAGCTGAAGTTGCCAAGTTTACAGTGAGTGCTGGTTTTGATTACAACAATGAGAATAATTTAAAAAACCTTAAAATCTCAGACGATCAACTCGCAATTCAATACGCTCGTAATAGCTCAAATGGTTTTGTAGAGTCTCAATTTACCCCTTTAAGCCAAAACTTTTATTCTAATAATCTAAACGATTTTGGTAATTCTTTAGCTATTATGCAAAACATCACTCCAGGTTTATTTGTATATAGTGCTGTTCAAGAACAACAAACCCCTACCCTAAAAGGTGTGCAAAATAACCATACCTTTGCCAAGCTGCAATCTGTGGGTGTTAATTACCATTTAACACCTAGTTTTGCGATTAATGTTTCTTCTCAATTACGAGAAGAGCAGGATGCGTTAATGGGAATACAAGGAACAGGAACTTTCTCTTTTGGTGATAAAAACCTAAGCCAAATGAATACCTTTGCTTTGCAGTACAACAACAACGGAACCCAATTATTTGGACAATATCAAACAGGCCAATTGCTAAATTCTCAATTGGCCAGCGGTAGTTATTTAGACGTTAAAAATGTTGAACTAGGTCAATTTAAATTTGGTGTTTTACAGCAAGTAAACAACCATTCTAGCTGGGGTGTGCAAGCCTATAACTACAATACTTTGTTAAATTCCGATATTAATTTAACCCTGCCAACCGGCATGAATGCTAATGGAGATATTGAAACTCAAACCGTTAAATATCATCAAAAAGGCAATATTAATCCAGATACGGTAGAGCTCTTCTTTAACTTTAAAACAACCAAACAATCTCACTTGCAGCTAAACGCAATCAATAATCCGGACGATTCTGGTATAGGAATCAGTATGAACCAGCGTTTTTAATTAATAACTTGGTAGACGTTTTTTAAAACTTATAAAAATATCAAAATACATCAAAAACTTAGTGCAAACTTAGTCCAATATTTTTAGGAAATGGATGAAAACGACCTTAAAGCGAAGTTTGTCGCTTCCCCAACTTATTTTATATGGGCTAGGAACAACGATTGGTGCTGGCATTTATGCACTAGTTGGTGAATTAGCCAATCAAGCTGGGTACTTAGCTCCTATTGCATTTTTAACCGCTGCCATTCTTGCTGGACTTACCGCCCTATCTTTTGCAGAACTCTCTTGTCGTTACCCTTATACCGCAGGTGCTGCACTTTATACACAACAGGGTTTTCACTCTTCTAAATTTGCTTTATTCATTGGTATTTTGGTCATTTTTGCAGGCCTGGTCTCTGCCGCCGCCTTGCTCAATGCCTTTTCTGGCTATATTCAACAGCTCATCAATATTGATACAAATATCACCATTATATTAATCGCCCTATTTTTAACCGCTTTAGCCATTTATGGCATTGCAGAGTCGGTATTTCTTGCCAGCTTAATCACGTTAATAGAGGTAGGTGGTTTAATCTGGATGATTTATATCAGTAAAGGTGCCATTAGCCACCTACCCGAACTGGGTAATCTGTTAATTCCTGACTTTAACCTAACCAGTTTAGGCATTATTTTTAGTGGAGCCCTATTGGCTTTTTACGCCTTTATTGGTTTTGAAGATATGGTGGATGTTGCTGAAGAGGTAAAAAATGTAAAATATAATTTGCCTATGGCAATATTTTTGACTCTTATTATTACCACCATTCTTTACATACTGATTATGTTATTGGCCATTCTTTCTATTGCTCCGCAAGAGTTAGCCAAAAGCCAAGCCCCATTGGCGACTTTATATACATTTCATACAGGGCAATCTGCACAAATTATTTCCATTATCAGTATTTTAGCGATTATTAATGGCTCTTTAATTCAGATTATTATGGCATCCAGAGTCATACACGGCCTAAGCAGCCGCCATCAATTACCCAGTTTTTTAGGGCGTGTAAACTCTATAACTCAAACCCCTGTTGTTGCCACAGTCATTGCAGGACTTATCGTTTTAATTATGGCCTTAATTGGTAATTTAGCTTCCTTAGCTGAATTAACTTCTTTAATAATGTTGATTGTTTTTTCTGTTATAAACCTAGCCTTATGGAAAATAAAAGCCCAGCAACCTAAAGTTGAAAACTGTTTTAATTCACCGCGTTTTATTTCGTTAATCGCGTTCTTCAGTAGTACCGTTTTTGTGATTATTGAGATAGGTTCACGTTTGTTATAACCCTCTTGTAAGAAGCAAAAAGCTCTCTACAATAAACATCAAAAATCAAAATAAGAGTTATTGAGAGTTATTATGAAAAACCAAGTTGCACTAATCACAGGAGCATCAAGCGGAATCGGCAAAGCGACCGCACAGGTTTTGGCTAGACAAGGCGTTAAACTTATTCTTTTAGCCCGCCGAGAGTCACTGCTTAATCAATTAAAAACTGAGCTTTCTGAGTTTAGTGAGTGCCACACTATTGCTTGCGACATCAATGACCACCCTCAATTATTAAAAGCATTTGAACAACTACCAGAGCCGTTTAAACAAATTGATATTCTCATAAATAATGCAGGCTTAGCACTGGGATTAAACCCTGCTCATCAAACGGATTGGTTAGATTGGCAAACAATGATTAATACCAACTGTCTATCATTAGCTTTTTTAACTCGCCAAATTTTACCAGGCCTGGTAAAACGTAATCACGGACATATTATTAATATTGGTTCTATTGCCGGTAGCTATGCTTACAGAGGTGCCAATGTATATGGTGCAACCAAAGCCTTTGTGGAACAGTTCTCAAGTAATTTACGTTCAGATTTATTAGGCACGGCAATCCGCGTAACCAATATTGAACCAGGCATGTTAAATGAAAGTGAATTCTCTTTAGTACGTTTTAAAGGTAATAAAGAACAAGCCAATCAAGTCTATGAAGGACTTGAACCGTTAAGGTCTGAAGATGTAGCAGAAACCATTCGTTGGGTATTAGCACAACCTGCTCACGTTAATATCAATAACATTGAGATAATGCCGGTACATCAAGCTCTTGCTGGCCCAACAACCATCAAAAACCTATAACTTTTAATACCTCCTTTCACCCGTTAGTCAAACTAACTCCATGATTTAGCAGGTTAAAGATTAGACTTATCTGATATACTCAAAAATATGATTAGATACCTAAAACTGAAAGTGCATCGTATTGGCAGAGCAACCAAACGTTCTGCATTTCTAAATAAGCATTTCCCCAAATTTCAAGATCGCATTTACTGGGCTGGTGACCGTAAGTCATTTGCTCGTGCCGGATTAATTGGCTCATTTTGTATGATGCTGCCGGTGCCATTTCAAATGGTTTTAGGTTCTGTGTTTGCATACTTCTTTAGAGCGAATATCCCATTGGCCACCGCTCTTGCTTGGGTGACGAATCCGTTAACAATGTGGCCAATTTGGTATGGTGGCTATGAATTTGGTACTTGGATGTTAGGAACGCCAGATTTATTCACCGCCTCTGCACATATTACAGTTGGCTCGCAACTTTGGTTTGATCAAGTCTTTCCGCTTATCTGGAAACCGTTTTACATTGGCAATATGGTTTTAGGTACTCTTATTGGCTTGGTGATGTACACCTTTATTGCCCATTTTCACTGGGCAAGTATCAGTTTATTTATTCGCCGCACTATCCTGCGTCAAAAGGTATCTTAGGTTAAGCTTAGATTAACCTAAGATAAATCAAAATAACTCACAATAGCCCAAAATAACCCAAAATAAACTTAGCAAACTACAATAATTTACCAGGCCTGGTAAATTCAAACATCCTTTAATAATGCCAAAAATCAAATCCGTATTGATAACATAATCATTTTTCAGAACCTTTTGGCATGCTAAAATACGCCCAATTTAATCGTTTTGAAAATTCAAGGTCATTTCCCTATCATGAGAACTTCTAACTTACTTATTTCTACCACACGTGAAACCCCATCTGATGCCGTGGTTATCAGTCACCAACTCATGCTTAGAGCTGGCATTATCCGCCCTTTAGCTGGCGGCTTATACAACTGGCTACCTTTAGGTGTGCGTGTTTTAAGAAAAGTAGAGGCCATTATTCGTGAAGAGATGAATCGTTCTGGTGCTCAAGAAGTTTTAATGCCAGTTGTACAACCAATGGAACTATGGGAAGAATCAGGTCGTGCTCAAGATTACGGCCCAGAACTGTTACGTTTTGTTGACCGTCACGGCAGAGACTTTGCACTTGGGCCAACTCACGAAGAAATCATCACTGATTTAGTCCGTAAAGAGATTCGTAGTTATAAACAATTACCAGCAAACTTCTTTCAAATCCAAACCAAATTCCGTGACGAGATTCGCCCTCGTTTTGGGGTAATGCGTTCTCGTGAATTTATTATGAAAGATGCCTACTCTTTTCATATGGATCGCGAAAGCCTGCAAGAAACTTATGATGAAATGTTTAATGCTTATAATCGTATTTTTAGCCGTTTAGGTCTAGATTTTCGCCCTGTGCAAGCCGATACAGGCTCAATTGGTGGCGACGGTTCTCACGAATTTCATGTATTGGCTGAATCGGGTGAAGATGATATTGCATTCTCAACAGGGTCAGATTTTGCCGCTAACGTTGAATTAGCAGAAGCTTTGGCACCACGTGGTGAACGTGCAGAAGCGACCGAAACTTTGACCGAAGTTGAAACTCCAAACAAACACACAATTGAAGAAGTGTGCGATTTCTTACAGCTTAAGAAAAAGAAAATTGTTAAAACTTTATTAGTTAAAGGTGCTACGGAACAAGCACCTGTTGTGGCTTTAGTGATTCGCGGAGACCACGAATTAAATGAGATCAAAGCCGAAAAATTAGATTTAGTTGCTGAACCATTTGAAATGGCAACTGATGAAGAAATTCAAGCTGCTGTAGGTTGTAAAGCAGGCTCTATTGGTCCATGTGGTTTAACGATTCCGGTCATTGTTGATCGTACTGCGGCTCACATGAGTGACTTTGTATGTGGTGCCAATAAAGACGGCTATCACATGACAGGTGCAAACTGGGATCGTGATGCAACCGCGACGCTAGTGGCTGACATTCGCAATGTAGTCAAAGGTGATCCAAGCCCATGTGGTAATGGCAAAATTGAGATTCGTCGTGGAATTGAAGTTGGGCACATCTTCCAACTTGGTAATAAATATTCAACCGCTTTAAATGCCACCGTTCAAAATGAAAATAGTCGCTCTCAAGTCTTAGAAATGGGTTGTTATGGTATTGGTGTGACCCGTGTGGTTGCCGCAGCCATTGAACAGAATAATGATGATAAAGGAATTATTTGGCCTGAATCTATCGCTCCATTCCAAGTATGTATCGTGCCGATGCAAATGCATAAGTCTCCGCGTGTAAAAGAGGCTGCTGAAGCGATGTATAAAGAACTAACGGCTCAAGGTATTGAAGTATTGTTTGATGACCGTAGCGAACGCCCAGGTGTTATGTTCTCAGATATGGATTTAATTGGTATTCCACATCGTATCGTTATTGGTGAACGTGGTTTAGATAATGGTCAAATTGAATACAAATATCGTCGTGATGAAAAAGCACAAGATGTTGATGCTGATGGTTTCATGGATTTCTTAATGGCTAAATTAAACGCTTAATCACGTCCCATAAACAGCCTCGATATTTAGCATCGAGGCTGTTTAATCTTATCTATTTCAATCTCTATCCACTTTTTCTACTTGATGTTTTCGGTTCATATCTATACCCTTTAACCAATAAAAATTATTAAATTTCAGATAATTACTGAGGTTTTATATGCACTCAAAAATGCTCCCCCCTATTCCAAACCGCTCTATTGCTGGTCAGTGGCTATCTCAGCTAATACTTAATAAGCCTTTATACAGCAAGCCGTTAATTCTTGCACTTCCTCGAGGAGGTGTTCCTGTAGCTTATGAGATTGCAAAATCTTTACACGCACCACTTGATCTTATACTGGTTAGAAAGTTAGGCGTTCCACAATTTCCTGAACTTGCCATGGGAGCTATCGCGAGTGGTAATATTGAAACCCTCAATCAATCGGTAATACAAAGTTATAGAATTCAACAAGACATTAATGAAGTAAAAGCTCGTGAACTTAAAGAACTCAAACGTCGAGAAATATTATATAAAGGCGAAAAGCCATCCCTCGAGCTGACTAATCAAAACATTATCTTAGTTGACGACGGGTTAGCAACTGGCTCAACCATGCTAGCAGCAATAAAAGCCGTTAAAAGCCAAAACCCAAAGTCTATTACCGTTGCTGTTCCAGTCGCACCTGAAGAGACAATTCAAGAAATTAGTCAATTGGTCGATAATGTTATCTGCCCTATACAACCTAATGACTTAGGCTCTATAGGCCAATATTACATTGATTTTACTCAGGTGAGTGATGCAGAAGTAAAAACGCAATTAAGCCAGGCCTGGCAAAATAACGCTAGCGAAAGATAATAGTCATATCTTACAAATAATTATTTTATACCTGCCTATTTTTATTCCATAACCATGCAAAAAATATAAGGTTATAATTATATTAAATCTGACTTCACAGTATTACATACAATGACAAATACACTGCTATTCTTAACTCGTCCTCTAGTTATCTTATTACTATGGATTAGTCTCGCTGTATGTCTTTGGTATACCTTATCTCCTCCTTTTCTTATTGATATATCTTTTTTACCTTGGAGTTCAGAACAAGTTCTTATTGTTCTTTTTATCATTCTATTCGCCTTATCGCTACTTAGTACTTTGCAAACCCGAAGCATACAAAAAGTAATTGCATGGCAATCTCAACAAAATAAACAGGCGATTAAGGCACTTAAACAAGCTCACCAAAAAGAAAACTATCGAATTCAAGCCTTAACAGAAAACGAGCAATTTGCCTATTGGGAATGGAATGTAAAAACCAACGAGGTTCAATATTCATCACAATGGAAGAAAATGCTGGGCCTTGAGCAAGATGTACTATTAAATAATCTGCACGACATGCAAAACCGCATACATCCTAAAGATCAAAAAGCGGTACAACAAAAACTTCTTAAAGTCTTGAGTGGTAAAGAGCACTTATTCGAGTGTACTCACCGTATTCAGCATGAAGACGGCCACTACATTTGGGTTCATGATAAAGGTCAAGTTTATTTGAATAATAATGGCGAGATTGAACGTATTTTTGCCATTCGCATAGATGTGAGTGAACAAAAATGGATAGAGAGCGAATTAGAAGTAGACTCCATTATTATTGAACACGCTTTTGAAGGTATTGCCATTACAGGTGATGATCTAAAAATTCAACGATGCAACAATACGCTTTGCCAATCGTTAAACCAAACTCGAGAAGAGTTAAAGGGCTCTAACCTCATTGAGTTAATTAACGGGTTACAAAATGAAGTTGACGACTCCATCATTGCAACTTTTGAGTCAGAAGGAGCTTGGCGTGGAGAATTAACCTTATTTGATGATAATAATGAAATCAGCCTGGCAAGTCGTATTAGCATTCAAAAAATCTTTCATGAGACAACTCAAACAACCCATTACAGCTTTATTCATTCGGACATTACTCACCTGAAAAAGACACAAGCCGCCTTAGATAACCTGGCTAACGTGGATAGCGTAACTGGCTTGGCTAACCGTCATAAACTTTACAATACTTTGGAAAATGTCCTAAATTCTAAGACTGAAATAACCTTGATGTTTTTAGACCTAGATAACTTCAAAAACGTTAACGATACGCTGGGTCATGACATTGGAGATGTATTGCTTAAACAAGTTGGTCAAGAGATTAGTAAACTGATTCCAAACAATTCATTACTCGCTCGTGTAGGTGGGGATGAGTTCGTTTTTTACTATGAACCACATTCTAGTAGTCTGTCGTCAACGGAAATTGCTCAACGTATTACAGATAGACTCAAACAGCCTTTTTATATCAAAGACAATGAAATTAATATTGGATCAAGTATTGGTATTGCCCACTATCCTCAACACTCTTTTGACCGCCACTCACTTCTAAAAGCGTCGGATATGGCCATGTATCAAGCCAAGCGTGCTGGTAAAGGTCAGTTTAGAGAGTTTTCTGAAGAATTAACCGCTGTAAATCAATAACTCGAGCCAATACGAGCCAATACGAGCAAGTTCACAAGGTCTACTAGATTTTCTCATGCTACAATTTGTAATTAAATTTAATGACTAGTTAACTGGATTTTACCGTGGATATTTTTCAAAAAATCTTTCTCTATTTAGGTGCTTTGATTGCAGCCTGTTTTTTAATTGTTGCTTTAGTAGCACTTTCTACCCAAGAAAACGGCCAACTAACCGTTGAAGGCCTTTCGCATTTAGAGGGGCAATTTACCTCTTTTTATGAATTTGCACGTTGGTTTGTATATGTATGGATGATTTCTGCCATTTTCTTATTTGGACGATTTTTATTAAGAATGTTCCGTAAATAAATAGCATCAAACCTGATTGCATAGATAATTCATTTAAAATGAATTTATCTATGCTTACCTGCCCTTAAGTTTTCATCCTGATAAATAATCCATTAGATGGATATAGAGTTTTTCTAACACTTTAATATTATAGAGAGTGGTCTCTTGATCACAGTCTGCGTATGTAAGTGCTTCTTTGTTTAAATACCAAAGTCTTTTACACGTTTGAATGGTTATTCGTAATTCGTATGGAGTTGGGTTTCCTGGTTCTGCCCATTGACCAGGCATCATATCGACTTCTTTGTCTTTGAACTGGCAAACCTGATTATGTGTTTGACCATTTTGATTTGAGATGGTGGCTGAACGAACTGGAATATAAGTTTGTTCAGCACTCATCTTAGGCATTAGATTTGCAACAGTAGCCACAATAGGACTCCTTAATTTAAACACTAAAGATCCCGAAATTGTTTTGTTAGCTATTTACTTATTTATTACCTCACTTCCAGTATAAAAACCTAGTAAAAAAGTAGGAAATTATATTTTTTAATATGTTCATAAATTTATATTATCCTTAACTAACCCTTCTTATTACTGGTCTCTATATAATTTTTGCCTCTTTTTGACATCAATAAGCAAAAACTCAAATCCAAAAAAAAGCCCTAAAAATAAATTTTAGGGCTGTGTTTAAACTTAAATTAATAATTGGTCTTTTGTTTTTATGTAAATCTGTATGGCCGTATTTATTTGGGCGTCATATAACCTTGATTGCTTTTTAAGACCGCAAACAAGACTTTATTTGAAGGCCTTACAGAAAAGAGCTTCTTCTATAAACAATTTATAATTGATGGCTTTAATCATCCACTTCAATCAAGTCATTAAATGCATGCCAGCTTGCGTAACCTAAAAGAGGCATCACAACAATCATAGCCAATCCTAAAGTGACCAAGCCCAAAGTGATTAAGCTTGCAATCAACACTGCCCAAACAGCCATAGTTAATTTATTTTCCATTGCCACTTTAAAGCTCAACACCATGGCAGAAATTACACCAACTTTGTTATCTCTTAACAGTAATGGGATGGTCACTACACTAATTGCAAATACAAATGCAGAGACAAATGCCGCACCAATTAAGAAGTAGACCATAAATGTCATACCTGAATCAGAAGCGATAAAACCCATAACCCCCATATCTGGGTTTACAATTAATAGACTATTCGATTTAACAATAGCCGCAATTAAAGGAGTGATTCGCCCCCAAATTGCGATAACAATACCAAGCACTAATGCAAACAATGCAAACTCAGTGGTATTTTTACGCCAAGCAAACATTGAATGGGACAGATCGGGCTTTTGCCCTTTAGAGAGGTTAATCGAAATGGCATACAGCCCGGTTGCCAAAAATGGCGTTAACATAATGAAAAAGGTGGATAAATTAAATAGCATTAATGGTTCATTTTTAAACACAGCATGCACTGCATAAACTGTGAAAGCCATTAAGACACCATAAAACAAAGAGGCTAATGGTGCATGAGCGATGTCCATCCAACCCTGTTTTAACCATGTACCAATTCTAGCAACACCGACATCTTTTGAAACAATATGTTCGCCGCTTTCAGTGTAATGGTGATGTGTATTTTGTGTACTAATTACTTGAGCCATGACGCCCTCCTATGAAACTAGTTTAAGAATACAAAACCAACCTATTTACTAGGTTATTATCATTAAGACATATCCTAAATTTAATTTCAAACATATTAGTCATTGTTAATAAACGACTTTTTAATAATAGACCATCAAAGCAAACAAAAAAACAATACAAGTTCATTTTGTTACATTGCTGAAATTACATGACATTAAAAACGATTTTATAGTTCTGTCCGTTATAATATGGGCATTCTGAAAACAGATGATTTACTCTCAATTGACGTAAAAAGTAGGTAATAAAATGGCAATTCAATGGTATCCAGGTCACATGCACAAAGCTCAAAAAGAAGTGCGTGAAATATTTAACCAAGTGGATGTTTTTATTGAAGTGCTTGATGCTCGCATTCCTTATAGCAGTCAAAACCCGCTTATTGAAGAAATTCGCCAAGATAAACCTACCATTAAAATCTTAAGCAAAACGGATTTAGCTGATCCTGAAATTACTGAAACTTGGCAACAACATATGGAGCAAGAAAGCACCATTAAAACCTTAGCATTTAATACACAGAATGCCGATAAACGCCAACAGCTACTTAGTCTTATTAAAAAAATGGTGCCAGAAAAAGCCAATAGCGTTAAAACCATTCACGCATTGATTATTGGTATTCCAAATGTGGGTAAATCAACCTTAATCAACAATATTACAGGACGGACCATTGCCAAAACAGGAAACGAACCAGCGGTAACCAAAAATCAACAACGTATTAAATTAGAAGAGAACATTACTCTAATTGATACTCCCGGTATGCTTTGGCCCAATATTGAAAATGAAAACAGTGGTTATCGTCTAGCCATCACAGGTGGAATAAAAGAAACCGCGTTTGAACTCCCAGATATTGCCTCTTATGCAGCAGAATATTTTCTTGAAGCCTATCCACAAGAGATAAAAACACGTTTTAACTTAGAACAATTACCGCATACAGATATGGAACTTCTTGAAGCTATTGGTCGCCAACGTGGTTGCTTACGTTCTGGCGGTATGGTCGATTTAGATAAAGTATCCAGAATTTTAATTATGGAATATCGTGATAATTCTATCGGTAACCTCTCATTAGAAACCCCAGAGATGATAGAACAAGAATTAAAACAAGTGGCCATACAAAGACTCTTAAAAGAAGAGAAAAAACAGGCTCGCGAACAAGCTAAAAAAGAACGTAGAGCACGCTATAAAAAGAACAAACGTTAATCTCTTTGATTTAAGAGAGACTTTTTTGCACCTCACTCATGAAAGTCTCTAAGAGAATAAACGGTTATTATTAAGGTAAAAATTTTATGTTGAGTTATTTACACTCATTTCATGCAGGCAACTTTGCAGATGTTTTAAAACACAGTATTAGTGCACATATTCTTAACTACTTAACAGAAAAACCTAACCCTGTTTTTTATCTCGACACACACTCAGGTACAGGGGCATTTTCTTTAAAAGACAAAGAAGCTCAAAAAACCCAAGAGTATATAAATGGTATTGCTAAACTCTGGAACTTATCAGAGCAAGAGGCAAACAATTTACCAGGCCTGGTAAAAACCTATATTAGTTTAATTAAAACCTTTAATACCACAGAAACCTTAGAAACCTACCCGGGCTCTCCTTGGTTTGCACAACATTTATTACGTGAACAAGATCGTATGAGTCTTTTTGAGCTACACCCAAGAGAGTTTAAGAGTTTGCTGCAAAACATTAGAGGAGATCGCAGAATTAAAGCGTTTCAAAAAGATGGCTTTCACGCATGTATAAGCCAGCTACCGCCAAAAGAACGCCGTGGTTATGTTTTGATGGATCCACCTTATGAGGTTAAACAAGATTATAAAACCGCAACGGACACTTTAATTCAAGCCCATAAGAAGTTTGCAACTGGAACTTACGCACTGTGGTACCCAGTAGTTGACCGCTACCGTATTGATGAAATAGAAAAAGCGTTTATTAAAAGTGGTATTAAAAATATTCAGTTATTTGAATTAGGCATTGAAAAAGACAAAGCACCAGGCATGACATCAAGTGGCATGATTGTCATTAATCCTCCTTGGACCTTAATGAAACAAGCCAAAGAATCTTTACCTCTACTTGCCAAGCAGTTAGCAGGTTCAAGAGGGATTTATCGCTGTGAGCAGTTAGTCCCAGAATAAAACATCAGACATAAAAAAACCCAAACTTAATCGGGCTTTAAAAAATAAAAACGACTATTCCGTTAACTCTATGGTTTTTAAGTCTATTTTGGTTTGAAGCCCAATGCAATACATTCAGACTCAGGCAACCAGCCTAAGCAACTACGTACTTTTAAAGATTGATAGTTTCTTAAAATCGGAAAAACCGTTAACACTCCAAATAAAATTTGATACCAGTGCCAACCAATTGCAGAAGGCTGTTGAGCCCACCACAAATTATTTACACCAAAGTGTTTTGTCTTAAAAATAAGGTGAATAGCCAACTTCCAATATTTAAAACCATATTTTAGACGTGTTTGCAGCATGTTAATCCTTATTCATATAAACGTTAAAGTGACTTTACAATTTACCAGGCCTGGTATGCCCAGGTATGCCCTGTGGCTATAATCCCTTATAAACTTAGAGAAAATTGTTTTATTTTTTTTAAAGTCTTTTATTGTGACTCTAACTCTAACATTGGGGTATTTTCTTTATATACCGTGGTGCCTTTAGGAGCGAGTATTTTAGCAACTTTGCCATCAATTGGTGATTTAACATACACATATTTTGACCAAGCTCGGTGTAATGCCACTGCCGCTTTGGTTTCTTGGTAGTGAGCTTGGGCAATATCATAACGTAACTGAGAAGCATCTAAGGCTCGTTTTGAAGTCACGGTTCTATCATACAAGTCTTTAGCTTGGTTCAACTCAATCTTGGCATCATCTAGCGTTAATTTAGCCATATTTTGTTGTGCTTTAAGCAAACTTAACTTAGCCTGATAACGACTTGAATCAATCTCAAGTAATTTATCACCCGCTTTGACGGTTTGCCCTTCTGTTACATACAGCTTAGTGACTTGACCCGTTACTAAAGCACCAATTTTAACGGCTGCATTCTCTGCATGAGCCATACTGCTTGCCAACAATAATGTCGCAAGCATTAACCCTTGTTTAATCTGTTTAGTCACGTTGGTTTCCTTAATTTTCATCATTATAGGATTACTCTTTTAAATCGGTTATTCAAATTTTGGCATTGCTTCTGATATTGCTCTTAATAAACATTTCAGTTTATTTAGCAACATCCGTTTGAGCTAGTTGATTTTTATCTGGCGTTATAGAGACGGTTTTGCCTTGTAGATAATCTAACTGCAGCCATAGTAAAGCTTGCTTAAATCTCCAGGCCACCATATCGTAATTGGCTTCTGATAAACGAACCATCGCATCCCCTAAATCGGTTGAGCTTTCGTTTTCGTATAAGCCACGACTATAATCTAAATACAAATCTGCATAATCACCAAAAACTTGATGTTGTTTCTTTTCAGCACCTAGAAGTTTCAATTTAAAATAAATATCAGATACTTCAGATCTTAACGTTTGCTCTAACTGCTGAGATTCTGCCTTAACCTTATTTAATTGAGCTTGTACCTTAGCCATAGCAGAGCTTTTTGCACCGCCGTCATACAAAGGTACATCAACTGATAGCGTGGCCATCCAATTGCCTTCTTTGGTTTCAGGGTAGCTAGATAACGGACCAACCCAAGCATCTGCCCTTATTGTTGGCGATGAGGTTTTTTGAGCATTCTGTAAAGCATAAATTTGTGCTTGTTGTGCCTGTTTTAAGGCTTTTAATTGAGGGTTATTTGCCAATACCTGCTTTTGTAAATCTTGCAATTGCACATCTTTAACTGAACGATTATTAAAAGCTTTTAAATCAGGTAATTTTAATTCATCAGGCCGGGTATCAGGCAAACCGATTACGTTAGCTAATTCAATACGTGTCTGCAGTTGCATCTGCTCAGCTTGTTGACGTTTAACCAACGAATTCTGATATTTTTGCTCAGATAAAAGTAAATCTACATCTGATAACTGGCCAATAGCATGTCTATCTTTAACCTTATCATAACTAACATACTCTACCGCCATCGCTTCGTTATCAATACGATATTGAAAGTCTGCTAACAAGACATTTAAATATGCCTTAACAACATTCAATCGCTGTTTGTTTTCCATCAAACTAAGCATTTCAGTTTGTTGGGCTAATTTAGATTGATCTGATTGCAATAAACTGTCAGAACGATCAAAATCGTAAAGAACTTTACCCACATGTAAAGCTAATAAATTGTATGGCTGACTCTCTTCTGCAAATTCCCTTCGCCCTAAACGTCCTTCAATATTGGCTTTCCAAGCATTACCAACTTGATTTCCGTCCAGGCTAGCCTTTGCCAAATCAATATTTGCCATTTGCATATCAATCTCAGGAGATTTATCCGCATAAGTGTTTAGCAGTGTATTTAAATCTAATGGATTTGGTAGGCTTGGTGCAGGTTGTTCTGCCACAGGTTTTGAAGAGGCTTGCTGAGCATTTTCGGTAGAATCCGTTTGGGCTTTCACCACTGAAGAGCAGGTTAAAGAGGCCGTTAAAAAAAGAGTCAAAACAGGCCAAGTTTTTAGTCTATTTTTCTGACGGGTTAATGCCGCAACAGAGGTCGCAGCTACCGAACTATTAAGCCTATGCTGAATTACTCGGCTTAAATCTGGCGGTGTATTAATAAGTTTGTTGATCAATGATATGACCTCATATTGACTGTATAACAAATTAAAGACTAAGAATGTTGTAACAACTGACTTAACTTATTCTCTTTCTGCTTTTTTTCGGGCACGTTTGTAAGCAGTAAATGACTCTTTTTTGTAACTACCATCAATCACATAATCTGCCAACCATTTAAACTCTTGTTTGGTTCTTGTTGGGCCAGTGTATCTAACCATTGGTTTGCCATCTAAACCAAAAATCATCATTACTGGTGTTGCTCTTACACGGTATTTTTTTTCAGCAAGTTCTTGAGCAGTGCCAGTTGTACCATCAAAATCAGTAATTTCATTACTACCCTCAATATCATGCATCAAAGTAATAAAGTTATCTTTATATAACTTAATCACGTCCGGATCTTTCATAAAGGTAGTTTGCATGCGGTGACAAAATGGACAATCATCCATATGAAAGAAGATAAATACCCCTTTTTTACCCTGTTCTTTTGCTGTTTCTAATTCATCTTGATAATTACCAAAGGTTTCATCAAAGAATGCATCATCAGCTGACCAAGCTTGATGACTTATTAACAGCATAAAAGTACTCAATAAAAAAGCCAGCAAAGTTTTTGTATTCATAAAATTTCTTTTCAACATAATGCCCTCTTTGTTTTCAATCTAATGGCTTTAATTAAAAACCAAAGTAAATAATAACCAAATATATCATCAATTTTTATTTTGTTTAATGATAAAAGTTACTACTATTTTTTGTCAGTTTCTTCTTTTTTGTCTTGCATTGAAGTGTAACGTGACATAAAGGTATCTAACATCTTTTGGTCAACCATTCCCACTCTTGCTGCAACAACATCACCTTCTGGCGTTACCATATAAGTGGTAGGTAATCCCTTTAAAGGACCAAATGGAGTGGTTTTACCATCTACTTTTCCTTTAAAACGAACTACAGGATAATTAATCATTTGTGATTCGGCAAAATTTTTCACCTTTTGCGGGTCGTTTGACTCATAGTTCACCCCTAAAACAACCGCATCTTTACCTTTGTGTGCATCTTGAAACATAACTAAATCAGGAATTTCTACCAAACATGGTGGACACCAAGTTGCCCATAAATTAATAATTACCCACTTACCTTTATAGTCTGACAAATGAATCGATTTACCATCTAAATCAACAAATTCAACATCTTGTGATTGCTCTTTAGCATAAGAAGTATTCATACTTACCAAGAAACTCATGGCAATCATAAAAGTTGTAAAGACTATTTTTTTTAAATACATTTTTATTCCTTAATTCATTCTGTCAGACAAAAAGTTATTTGCCATACGATTAATAAGTCGCTTTAACAAATAGCTTGTTACGCCTGTTTTAAAACTTGTTTTACAAACGGTAGGGTTAAACGTCTTTTTTCAACCAAAGTCGCTTGCTCTAATAATTTAAGTACCGCAAGCAACTCTTGTAAATCCGTAGAAAACTGTTTAACCAAAAAATTACCCACTTCACTAGGTAAGTCAAACCCCATTTTTGTACTATGTCTTTTGAGAGCCTCAATCACTTCGGCTTTTTCTTCTAAACCTTGCATATGAATCGGCAAGACATTCATCAGGGCTTTAGCCAATTCTTGGGTGCGAATATCCCAATCGTTAATCGCTTTTTCGCCAGAAAGCACAATCGTATGACCTTGCACGCTTGATTTTGTGATGAGATTTGCCAAGGCAATCTCCCACTTTGCATCCCCTATCAAGTGGTTCATATCATCTAAACACACCAATGGTGTTTGTTCTAAACCATGCAATACGTCGGGTATTAAAGGTAGCCCGACATCACTCATGGGTAAATACACACTGGCTTTCTCTTTTTCAGTTACAAAACGACATGCCGCCTGTAATAAATGAGTTTTACCTACCCCGCCCTTACCGTAAAGATAAAAAGCATTACCACTGTTTTTTAACAATGCGGCCTGTAAACTATTGAGAGCAACCGCCAAAGACTCTTGCTCAGTTACAAAGGTTTGAAAGCATGCATCATCTCTTAAGCCTATTTTTAATGGCATTTGTACAAACATTAACGAACCTTTTATCTATCCGACTGACTAGCAGGCTCGGTTTTATTTTGAAATTGTGGTTTAAAGCTCTGCTCTATCGCGTTGACATCCAGTTCTTGTTTATCCGCAGATAAACTAACAAATTGGATCTTATTCCAACTTTTCAACCAATCAAGAACGCTCTGTAAATCACCCTGGTATTCAATATCAAACTGTGCACCAGCCGCTGACAGACTGATTAAATCGGCACTTCTAATCATCGGCTGCTGAGACTTTAAGTCTTGTTCAAGCTGATTTACTTCATCCGCATACTTTAATTGATTTACGTTGATTAAGATGTGATTTTTACGTATATTTTTAACCGCCGCTAACTTAACATATTGTTGTATGACAGATTCAAACATTTGCTGCATTAATGCTTGGCGATCTTGACCATAATAACTGTCCTTTAATAAGGTTTTACCTGACAAACTAAATAGATACCAAACCAGTTCATACTGGCCTTTTCCTTTAGCAAGCAATTTAAAGCTCAATAAATTTTGTTGAGAATGGCTCAGCAGTGCTTCTTGAATTCTGGCATAGCCATGTTCTGGATCCACTGGATATATCCATCCCGTATTTTCATCTGGAATATAAACAGGTAAACCCAATGTTTTAGGATAGTCTCTAAAATCAACATCCACACGATAGTTTAAAATTTCTGTATTCAGTTTAACTAAACGTCCTTGCTGGACAAAAGAACCCATTACTAAAGTTTTTGGACGCTCAAAAGCAGACCAAAGTTTAATATGATTCTCTTCAAAAGATTTTTTAAGACGAGTCTCATCAAAATTTAATTCAACATTTTGACCAACCGTTACACCATCTTCTTGTCTTGCTTTAAAGTTGTAGCTTGCCAACCAACTATCTGCTTTCTGAATATAGTTTTGGCCGATTTTAGAATTCAACAACCGTTGTTGACCAGTAAGACGCAATAATAAAGTTCTCATGCCTTGTTGAGCTTTTTGAGAGAGCAAACTGTTCGCATTTGAGTTTTTATCACTTGGCGTTTTTACCCCATCCAACTCTTCATCATAAGGTAGCGTAATACTAAAAAAAGCTTGTGGCATCACAGCAGACATAACAGCAGAATTAGCCCAAGAGTTGAGCGACATTGCCAACAAACCTAAAATTACCAATAATTGGTGAAAACTTCTCATATCAGACTCTCAAAATTTCGTTACAATATCATAATATTTTTTCGTAAAGTCAGTATAGACTTTTACCTGACATGGTCAGCTTTTTTCAACGCTTAAACGCAACAATAACGTTAAACCTTGAAAATTACGAAATACTACTGACAAATTACATCAGTATCTAAGTCAGTAACCAAACTCATTTTAAAACCCGCATTTTAAACCGTTAAATGATAGATTCGAGAATATGACAACAAATACACAATCCATTAGTTACAAAGACGCTGGTGTTGATATTGATGCAGGTAATGCATTGGTTGATGCCATCAAACCCATTGCTAAAGCCACAACTCGTCCAGAGGTTCCTGCTTCATTAGGCGGTTTTGGTGCTTTATTTGAATTGGATATGACCAAGTACAAAAATCCAATTTTGGTTTCAGGTACCGATGGCGTTGGCACAAAATTGCGTTTGGCTATCGATAGCGGCAAACATGACAAAGTGGGTATTGATTTAGTTGCAATGTGTGTAAATGACTTAATTGTCCAAGGTGCAGAGCCTTTATTTTTCTTAGACTATTATGCAACAGGTAAATTAGACCTACCTGTAGCCACTGACGTTGTAAAAGGAATTGGTGAAGGTTGCTTACAATCAGGCTGTGCATTAATTGGTGGTGAAACCGCTGAGATGCCTGGTATGTACCCAGATGGTGATTATGATTTAGCTGGTTTCTGTGTAGGTATTGTTGAAAAGTCTGATTTAATTGATGGTTCTAAAGTAAAAGCTGGCGATATTATGCTTGGTTTAGCATCAACAGGTCCTCACTCTAACGGTTACTCTTTAATTCGTAAAATTTTAGAAGTTAGTAATGCTGATTTACAAATGGATATGGATGGTCAACCACTTATTGATGCATTAATGGCTCCTACTAAGATTTATGTTAAATCTTTATTAGAGTTAATGAAATCAGTTGATATTCATGCCGTATCACACATTACTGGTGGTGGTTTATTAGAAAACCTACCACGTGTTATGCCTACCAACACAATGGCTAACATTAATACCAATAGCTGGAATCGTCCTGCGGTATTTGATTGGATTCAAGCTAACGGCAATGTTGAATTTGAAGAGATGCATCGCACATTAAACTGCGGTATTGGTTTAGTTATTGTGGTTGATGAATCTGTTAAAGATCAAGCGATTGAGATTTTAACTAATGCTGGTGAAACCGTTTCAGTTATTGGTCAAATTGAAGCTTCAAAGCAAACCGAACCATCCGTAAAACTGGTTCAAGGTTAATTACATCGTTTAATTCCCTTTCAAACTAAGTTTGAGGGGGAATTAATTCAGGTTAATTTTTAAAAGAAACAACAATAATTGTTTTAAAGACTCTTTTAAAAATTATCTTTCCACAAAAGCTCATCACTGTTTTTATTCAAGCCTCACAAGAAAATCAGCCAATCAATATGCTATCAACCAAGACTAAAACCCCTAAAAAAATCGCTGTACTTATCTCAGGCAATGGCTCTAACTTGCAGGCTATTATTGATCACCAAAAATCTCACTCAGATTTATATGAAATAGCCCTGGTTATCTCTAACCGTCCGAATGCTTATGGCATTACCCGAGCTCAAAATGCCAATATCCAAACTTTAGTGGTTGACCATAAACTGTACGACACACGTGACTCTTTTGATGCCGTTTTGCAAAAAGCTCTTGATGAAGTTGAGATTGATTTAGTGGTGCTAGCAGGCTTTATGCGTATTTTGACCACTGAATTTACCAAACATTATTTAGGCAAAATGCTTAATATCCATCCATCCCTTCTTCCTAAATACACGGGGTTAAATACACACCAACGTGCTCTTGAGGCAGGCGATTCTAAACACGGTCTTAGTGTTCATTTTGTAACAGCTGAACTTGATGGTGGGCCAGTTATTTTGCAAGCCGAAGTGAATATTAACGCTGAGGATACCGAAGAAACTCTTGCTAATAAAGTCCACACCTTAGAACATATTGCGTACCCGCAAGTAGTTGAATGGTTTGTTTCTGGTAAACTGGAATTAAAAAACAACCAGGCCTGGTTAAATCAAAGCTGTATTCACACTCCGCTATTGTTAAATACACTGAATTAACGCATGCTGTAAATATTACTCGCTTTGCTTGTTAAATGGAGACACTCTATGTTGGCAAAAGAAAATAATATAATTTACCCAAAGAGCTTAGCTAAAAACAGCCTTTTGCTAGACCGCTCAAATAAAGTTTGTCAAAGCTTAGTGGGCTTTATCATGTTATTTCTGAGTTTATTTATTTCTCTACCGGCATATTCTGTTGAGCTACCAAACTTTAAAGCGGTATTTGATGTGGAAGCGATAGGCATTACTCTTGGACAAGCCAAACAAAGTTTTATTTGCCAACAACAAAAGTGCACATTAAAAAGTGATGCTAAGCCATCAGGTTTAGCAGCTGCATTTTTTAAAGACTCATCTCATGAAACGGTTCAGCTTCTTCAAAACGACAATCAACTAAATTGGTTAAGCTACCACAAGCTGGGTATCAGCTATAAAGGTGATAAAGCCAAAGAAAAACACCTCAATCTCACCTATAACGCTAAAACAGACATGGTTGATTACCCACAAAAAAAACGTGAATGGCCAATGAGAGAAAATCTATTTGATAGTGTCTCGATTGCTTATGCCATTCAGCACGCTATATTAAACAAACAACCAATTGACAACTTCACACTTCAAGATAGCAATTTTCAAGATAAGCTTATCCATAAAGCCACTGATAAGCACAATTTTGTTGATTTAGACTTTGCTGATGACAGTTTAGATGCGGTTAAATACAGCTTTACTAGCAACCATGTAAATATTGAGTTGTGGTTATTACCAAAATATAATTATTTTCCAGGTAAAATACGCATAGTTAATAAAGAAGAAAAAACCATAACACTCTCTTTAGCAGAGCCACCCAACTTTTTGTAAAAAAACATTGAAAACAACCATATGAAACTAAGTGATAGAGACATCATCCAACATCTTAAGATTGGTAAAATCGTCATAAGCCCAGAACCAGGCCCTGAAAAAATCAAAGGCATCAGTGTTGATTTACGTTTAGACAATCGTTTTAGAGTCTTTAATGACCACACCGCACCTTACATTGATCTAAGTGGTCCAAAAGACGAAGTTCAAAAAATCATGGATACCGTAATGGGTGATGAAATTTTAATCGCTGAAGATCAAGCGTTCTTTTTACACCCTGGTGAACTCGCTCTTGCAGCGACTTTTGAATCTATAACCATTCCTGACGATTTAGTTGGCTGGCTTGATGGTCGTTCAAGTTTAGCTCGACTTGGCTTGATGGTTCACGTTACCGCTCACCGAATTGATCCAGGCTGGCATGGCCAGATTGTTTTAGAAATATTTAACAGTGGTAAATTACCTTTAGCCCTTAGACCAGGCATGGATATTTGTGCCATCAACTTTGAAACACTCTCAAGTGCCGCATCAAAACCATACAATAAACGTGCCGATGCCAAATACAAAAACCAAACAGGACCAACTTCAAGCCGTATTAATGAAGATCAAAAGCTTAATGAACGCCAATTAGACTTACTTAATTAAAGTTTACTTAACTTTTACTTAACATATATTTACACCGCTTAGTTTTTGCACGCCCTGCACTCACCTTGGGTAAAGACTAATCATCAATACTCTGCAATATTCTCATTGTCATAATGATTTAAGAGTTATATTGAAAATCTAGTTCTATAATTAGAGCTAGATAAATGCAGTATTGTTTGTGCATCTTATCATTCTTAACCCAAACCAAATTCTTATCTTTTTGAGTTTTAACTCTATATTCTGAGACCTCTAAATCATGAAAACCATACTTAAAAAAAACATATTAAAAGCATCTCTTTTCTTACTTATTAGCTTTGGCATGACAACACCTTCTTATGCTGAAAACATGAGTGGTTTAGATACTCCAAATATGAGAGACATGATTGCTCAGATGAACAAAATGCAAGAGTGTTTAATGCAGGTAGATGAAAACGAATTACTAAACTACCAATCAGAAAGCAACCAACTTGAAAACGAACTGAATACACTTTGCAAACAAGGTAAACGTGAAGAAGCTCAAAGCAAAGCGGTAGCTTTTGGTAAGAAAATAACTAACTCAAAAGCGTTTAAAACCATTCAATCTTGCACGAAGGATATGGAAAAAAACCAATTTATGCCTAGCCCTCCAAGTTTTGATGAGTTAGAAAAATACAACATTTGTGATCAGCTTAATAAACAATAATGGCATCTTAGTAGCCCTCACCCTTTACATAGGCGTATAGGCGGCTCACAACATATTAGATAAAACTAATTTGCTTTAGTATTAAATATACTGAATTGACCCTAGATGAAATAATCTGGATACTCTAAGGTCTCTTAATGAAAGGCCCTTTTTTTAAATTATTTAGGCCAATTTGTCACTGAAGTTAGATAAGGAGCAAAGTATGCTCGATGTGTTTAAAAATTTATGGTTTCGAGATGTAAAGGAGCAAACCCTTTTTATCAATGATGTTGCCGTTCGTATTCGTGCAGGGATCCTACTCTTAATTCCAATCTTTATGGGGATAACACTTTTTGATGCGGTTTTTGGTAGCCATTGGGTTGTAGATGGAAACACAGCCGTAGATACTTACGATACAAACTGGGATGACCAAATCATCTACCAAGTAGAAGCAACAAGACGTGTCTATGACTGGACTCTTCAAACAGGTGTGCTTTTTTATGGATTGTTTGAAATGATTGCAGGTATGTTTGTCATCACCTCAAGACTTTCACCAACCGTTTATATTTCTGCTTTTTTAGCCCGTAAGGTTCCACCTGTTTGGAAACCTCTTGTTCCAAAACGTTTTGCTTGGACTTTAGGCTCTTCGTTTATTTTGGTATGTTTAGTATTCTTTAATCCAAGCACCGTTGCAGGATGGGTCAATGCGATTGCTGGTTCTACTTTATTACCAGAAACTTACAACTTCTTGCCTTACTGGATTCCATTAACACTGGTATGGGTTTGTTTTGGTTTTATGTGGCTTGAAGCAACGCTTGGTTTTTGCGTAGGCTGTAAAATTCACTCTTTACTCGTTATGCTTGGTATTCTTAAAGAAGAGTGCGTAGAGTGTAACAATATAGATTGGGATGAAATCGCCCGCAAACATAAAGAGAAACAGTTAGCAGAAAACCCTGCAAACTAATTCATCATCCATTTTATGTTTTTTACAGGCCTGGTATTACCAGGCCTGTTTATTTATAAAACAAATTTCTAATATTAGTTCTAATATTGGTTCTCTAATATTAATAAAGTAAAAGTAATTACCACTGTCAAATTTGGCAATACCAAGCACACTCTTTACATCTACTCTATTAATAATCCAACTTACCACGCAATGATTTAATCTGACTACGTTTAGACTTACCTTCTAAACGCCTTTTTTGGGAACCTTTTGTTGGTTTTGTAGCAACTCTCACCTTCTCCACGACCGTTACTGATTTAACCAACTCAATTAATCGTTGAATCGCATCTTCTCTATTTTTTTCTTGGGTACGAAACTTTTGAGCTTTAATAATCAGCACCCCTTCTTTACTGATTCGTTTATCTCGTAAAGCAAGCAGTTTAGACTTATAAATTTCTGGGAGTGTAGAGGCATTAATATCAAACCGTAAGTGTATTGCTGAAGCGACCTTATTCACATTTTGACCACCCGCACCCTGTGAACGAATCGCGATTAATTCAACTTCATCATCAGGTATCGATACATACTTAGAAATACAAATCATAAAAAATCACCTAATAGGCGTGTAATTAAATAATAAAAAACCATGACTAGCATGGTTTCTAATTAACAAACAATTAATAGTAACTAAGGTTACTTTAGTCATTTTTAGGGCGTAAAAACAACTGATATCCAGGATTTTCTTGCTCATTAACAAAAGGATAACCCAAACTTTCTAAATAAGCCTCAAAGTCTGCATGTTGTTCTGGGGGCACTTGAACACCAACCAAAACACGGCCATAGGCTGCACCATGATTACGGTAATGAAACAGGCTGATATTCCACTCTTCACTCATGTGAATTAAAAAGTTTAATAATGCACCAGGACGTTCTGGAAATTGAAAACGATACAACAACTCATTCTGTACGCCGTTAGCATGGCCACCTACCATATACCGTAAATGCAACTTAGCCATTTCATTATCAGTCATATCCTGAACAGGATAGTTTGCATTTTTTAGCTCTGACAAAATAGCTTCTTTTTCAGCAATTCCACCTTCAGTTCGTACACCTACAAAAACAACCGCATGATTTTCATCTGAAAAACGATAATTAAATTCTGTAATTGAACGGCGTTTACCTAACAATTCACAAAACTGTTTAAAACTACCTGGCGTCTCATCGATAGTAACCGCATAAATTGCTTCACGTTTTTCACCTAATTCCGTTCTTTCAGAAATATGGCGTAAACGATCAAAATTCATATTGGCACCACTCACTGTGGCCGCCATATTCAGTCCAGATATTTGGTATTTCTCAACAAACTTTTTGACCCCTGCTACAGCTAAAGCCCCTGCGGGTTCAGCAATTGCTCGAGTATCTTCAAAAATATCTTTTACCGCTGCAGATATTTCATCCGTTGTAACGGTAATCATTTCATCCACACAGGTTGTAGCAATTCTAAAAGGAATCTCCCCTACTTGGGCAACGGCTACACCATCAGCAAAAATTCCAACCTCATCTAAAACTACTCTGCTGTTGGCTTTTAAAGCTTCAGTCATACATGCCGCATCTTCTGGTTCAACTCCAATCACTCTGGTTTTAGGAGAAACCTGTTTAATGACAGAAGCAATACCCGCAATCAAACCACCACCACCAACACAAACAAAAATCACATCAAACGGTTTGCTTTTTTGACGTATCATCTCAAGAGCTACAGTAGCTTGACCGGCAATAACATCTAAATCGTCATAAGGATGAATATAGGTTAACTTTTGTTCCTCAACCAACTTCTTTGCATACGCTGAAGCCTGGTCATAAGAATCGCCAATTAACACCACATTGCCGCCCATGTCTTTAACTGCATTTACCTTAATAGGAGGTGTGGTTTCAGGCATTACAATCGTGGCTTTAACACCAAGTTTACCGGCTGCCAAAGCAACACCTTGAGCATGATTTCCTGCTGATGCAGCAATAACACCAGCTTTTTTCTCTTCATCACTTAATTGCACCATGCGATTATAAGCACCGCGTAATTTAAATGAAAAAACAGGCTGTAAGTCTTCTCGCTTTAACCAAATATTATTTTGTAGTCTTTTTGATAATAATGGAGCAAGTTCCAGAGGGGTTTCTCTAGCAACATCATAAATAGGAGCCATTAAGGCTCTTTTGAGAATTTCTTCTGGCATTTATATTCCTAAAAATAAGCAGTATTTATTCAGAGTTTAAATCAAAACAGAACCACTGCAATGCAATGTTTAAAATTTAATTTATTATAGCATTCAGGCAGAGCAATAACTTATGCATATAGAGGCTTATTTATAATTGTTTAACCATTTATTCTGGTGAATTTTATTTAGATCAGCTGTAACTAATAAACATGTTAAATATTCACTAATTAATTCTCTAAATACTCCATCAAAAATAATTTTAATCACCTATTTATCGTTTTCTTAACCCTTATCAACAATCAAAACTTACTCAATAGTATACTCATCACCTGTTAAGCTTTGAGCCTTATACTCATCACTTTCTTAAAAGTGTTTTACTTGCTCAATACTTACAATACACCGCAATTCAATTAATAATATTTACGTAGAGGTAGAGATGTTTTCATACAAAAAAATCAATATTGCGATACTTACAGCTTGCTTAGCACCAGGCTATGCTTTTGCAACAGATTTAGATCCAATTGAGGTTTCTACAACAAAAGAACAAACGCAACAAACCACAGTAGAAGCATCTGCATTATTGGATACCGGAAACTCAGAAACAGGTACAACTTTACGTCAAATACCAGGTGTTGACGCTTCTCGCATGGGAGGTCACGGTGTAGATCTAGTGATTCGTGGACAAAGTGCTTCACAGTTAAACGTACTGATTGATGGTGCTAAAATTGAAGGTGGTTGCCCTAACCGCATGGATCCACCAACTGCTTATGCAGAAATGAGTAGCTTTGATGAAGTTACTGTTATTAAAGGTGTTAAATCAGTTACTTACGGTTCAGGAGGTACAGGTGGTACTGTTCTTTTTGAACGTAATGCACCAACCTTTGAAGAAGGTAAACCTTATAACGGTGAAATTAATTTAGGCACAACAAGTAATGGTTTAACTAAAGATATGAACGCCACCGTTTCTGCAGGTGGTAATAAAGGTTACATTGTTCTACAAGGCTCAAAAAAATCAGCTGATAACTATAAAGATGGTGATAACAATACTGTTAAATCAAGCTATGAAAGCCAGCAAGGCCACGTAGATTTAGGTTGGACTCCTAATGAAAACAATGAACTTCGTTTCTCTTATGAAAACACCTTAGTTGAAGACGCTCTATTTGCTGGTGCATCAATGGATTCACCAAAATCCGATGGTACAACCACACGTTTAAACTATAAAGGCTCCAACCTTTCTGAAAACATTCAAAATATTGAAGTTAATCTCTACAACTCAGAAGTTGACCATGTTATGGATAACTACACCTTAAGAGATAATACGACTGGTAAGTTGTCTGTAAACAAGACCAATGTTAAAACACAGGGCGCAAAAATAAAAGCGACGAGTATGTTCGGACATACTAAACTGGATTACGGTGTGCAGTTTGAAGGCGTTGAGAAAATGTCTACATTATCAAATGCCCAAAATGATAAAAGCATGTGGTTTATGTGGCCTGATGTTAAAACAGAAACTAAGAGTATCTTTGCTGAATCTACCTCATTCTTTAAAGACAACCAAAAGGTTATTTTAGGTCTTCGTTACGATGCTGTTGAATCAAAAGCCAATAAAGCCAATACTGCAACAGATACTGGAAACCTAGCAACTAACTTATACTCTTCAACTTACGCAACTACATATAACGGTGAAACAAAGAACGATGATGCTAATTTAAATGGCTTAATTCGTTATGAACGTACTTACGATAATAATTTAAATGTGTTCACAGCTTTAAGCCGAACTCACCGTTATCCTGATGCAACTGAATTGTATATAGTTAAAGGTGGCACTGGAGCATGGGTAGGTAATCCAAACCTAAAACCAGAGCAACACAACCAGTTTGATATTGGTGTCTCACAAGATTTTAAAGATTCAAACTGGTCATTATCGGCATACTATGATGTTGTTAATGATTATATTTTGCGTGACTCTAGTAACAATCAAGCATCTATTACACCTGCAAATAGAACCGTTTACTTAAATAAAGATGCAACATTATTCGGTATTGAAGCATCTGGTAGTGTTAAAGCGACAAAACACATCACTGTTGGTGGTAATGCAAGCTTAGCTAATGGAACCAATGAAACCGATCATCGCAACCTAAGCAATATTGCACCGCTTTCGGGTAGTGTTTTTGCAGATTACTCAGCTTCTAACTGGAACGTAGGTTCACGCTTTAACTTTGCAACAAACCAAGATTCAGTCAATAGTGAGTTTAATGAACTAGCTACTCCTGGTTGGAATACGGTTGATGTATTTGGTCATTATAAAATTAATAAAATGTTTAAACTTTCTGCCGGAGTTGATAATTTATTTGACCACGCCTATTACACATATATGAACCGCACAGACGTTACGTCTGGTAATACTTATAAAGTCTATGAACCTGGCCGTGTTATTTGGGCTAAGTTAAACGCTAAATTTTAATACTTAATTACTTTTTAGCAAAAAATATCTTTATACAATAAAGCCATTCATTGCCAAAATGAATGGCTTTATTGTCTTTAAAGAAGTAAAAAATTAACCTTTTATAACAAAATAAAGAGATTTCAATGAATACAAAAGTCGTATTATTTATCGTTGCTTTAAGTATTGTTCTAGGAACTATTTGGGTTGCTCAACCTTTTAAACAACCGCAAAACAATCATGCAAAAATTATCTCTGATGAAAAACCTAAAGGTGGTGATTTTACCTTGAAAGGCATTAACGGCAATATCAAGTTAAGTGATTTTAAAGGCAAACTTGTATTACTTTATTTTGGTTACACTTTTTGCCCTGACATCTGCCCAACCAACTTAGGTAACATTTCTGTTGCTTATCATCAACTTACTCAAAAACAAAAAGACGGTTTACAAATTATTTTTGTCTCAGTTGATCCTGAACGTGATACCCCAAAACGTTTACAGCAGTACGTAAACTATTTTGATGCCAATATGATTGGATTAACCAGTGATCCCGCCACAATTGCGAAAGTGGCAAAAAAATATGGCGTTGTATACGCTAAGGTAGATGATCCAAATAACGGTACTAACTATGCCGTTGACCACTCAGCCTTTACTTATGTAGTAGATCCAAATGGCAAACTGCAAAAACAACTTCCTCATGCCACTTCACCGGATGTGTTTGTAAAAACCGTTCAAGAATATGAAAAATAAATAACAATGAGAGCGTTGCACGAGATCACAAACAAATAAAAATGGCTAAAATTTAACTGCTTTTTGTTCTAAAACTTGTTAATAGCTAGCTATTAACTGCGTTTCAGGCCTCAATCAGTAAAAATTTTTACCCTCAAGGGGTACTTACGTCAATTTTTCTTTCGTCCATGACTCATGCAAAGCTCTCAAAAAAGGAATACACCATGAAAAAAACACTTAGTATTTTATCTTTAAGCATTATCACCTCTCTAACCAGCTTAGCGGCATTTGCCAATGAAGCTGAAGAAGCAACCATTTCTGCCCCCTTTGCTCGCGAAGTTCCTCCTGGAGCTCCTGCAAGTGCAAGCTTTATGACCATTGAGAATAAATCTAATAAACCTTTAAAAATCATTTCAGCAGAATCAGGTGTAGCAAAAACCGTTGAACTACACACTCATACAAACGATAACGGTGTCATGCGTATGCGTAAGATTCCATTTATTGAGGTGCCAGCAGACGGAAAAACTGAACTAAAACCTGGCGGCTTGCACATTATGTTAATTGGCCCACACCAACCTTTAAAAATGGGACAAACAGTTAACGTTAAACTTAACTTTGAAGACGGTAGCTCCAAAACGGTGTCAATGCCGGTTAAATCAATTAAAGGCATGATGATGAATCATAAAATGCCTATGCCGAAACAGAATATGAATCAGGAAGAGCATAATCATGAACATATGATGGAGCATTCACAAGAGCATATGCATTAATTAATTTTTTCCTGGTAGAATCTACCACCAATTAAATTTTATTAGCAAAATAGAAGAACGTTATGAGAACAAATATAAAACAAGCCTCTATGGCAATCGGGTTAATGGTTGTATCGTCAATGGCTACTTATGCTCATGCTCAGACGGATGCCGCAAAAAAAGTTTTAGAACGTGATGGTTCCTTATCAAAAGTACCCACGCTTGATTTGTGTGTTGAATATTCAACATTAACTACTGACGAAGATCGTGCTAAACACATGAAAGAGTTAGACTTGCGCTCACAACTTAGTGAAAAAGATCATAAGTTAATTGACCAACACAAAGTAGAAACCAGTATGACAATGTGCGGCATGTATATGTCTCGCGGCAAACCAATAGCTGAAAAATCTCGTCAAATTGCTCCAATGACATTTAAATCAGTTCATGTTTATCCAGATATGTACTATGTTACTCAGTCTGGTGTAGTGGTTGAAATGTACCCACGAGAAAAAGGTTCTGTACCACCGGCACTGATCCCTAAAGTACCAAAGGTTCAAGAGTCGCCAACGCTTAAAGAAGCCAAGCCTTTAAAAGAGTAATTAAGCCAAATTTGTTGCTCATTTAAGGCTTCTCAAAATGAATCAACAACATTCAATTTAGCTTTGAAAATAACCAGTTCTGAATTACCAGGCCTGGTTATTTTTTTAACCTTCAGAAAAAACTCATTCCCAGCTAATTTAACAAACTTTATAGCAATTCAAACTCCTGCCTAATCTTAAACAATCCGTAATATCCCCTATACATTACCTCAACAATTGATTAGAATTGTCGGTTACAAAAAATAAAACAATAACTATTTAGAAGAGGTCTCTCATGACACAAGATGAACTAAAACAAAAAGTGGCTCAAGCAGCAATTGAATACGTTGTTCCAGATACCATTATTGGTGTAGGTACAGGTTCAACAGCCAACTTTTTTATTGACGAGCTTGCAAAAATCAAAGGGACTATTGAAGGTGCAGTAGCCAGCTCTGAAGCAACCGCAGAACGTCTTAAAGGTCACGGAATTCCTGTTTTTGATTTAAACAGTGTTGCTGAAATGTCAGTTTATATTGATGGTGCTGATGAAGCTGATCCAGGTCTTCACCTTGTAAAAGGTGGTGGTGGTGCTTTAACTCGTGAAAAGATTGTATTAGCAGTAGCCAAAAAGTTTATTTGTATTGCCGATGACAGCAAAAAAGTAGATGTTTTAGGTAAGTTTCCGCTACCTGTTGAAGTGATTCCAATGGCACGTAGCTATGTTGCTCGTGAAATTGTTAAGCGTTTTAGAGGTGAACCTGTTTTACGTGATGGTTTTATAACAGATAACGGTAATGTAATTTTAGACATTCATGGTTTAGAAATTGTTGACCCTGTTGCAATGGAAAATGAATTGAACAGCATTGTAGGTGTGGTAACAAACGGATTGTTTGCAGCTCGTAAAGCGGATATTTTCTTATGCGGAACAGCAAACGGCGTAGAAACTATTACTGAAGAATAATGAAAAAAGTCTGACAATGAAAGTTAACTAGTTGCCATTTACCTGCAACGACGTAATATTCTAAGCAGACTAAGAAAACCAGAAAAGGGTCATTTTTAAGATGACCTTTTTTTATGCCTGAGCAATAACTATTTTAATAATCGTTTATTATAACTATTAGCCTTTGCTCTATTTGTACTCAAACCATTAGTACAAATATAATAGTCTCATTATTACAACGCATTAAGTAAACATTAACTAATAACGTACACCTCGAGAAGAATATGGAAAATATCGGTAGTAAAATTTTTGGACTTTTTGTTGTAGGTTTACTTTCTACCCTACTTTATCTCACTGTGTTTTCTGATGGATTAGGCAACGCACCTGACGTAACCGTTACCAGTAAAGAAGGCCAAACCATTCAATTAAGCAAACCTATGAAACCCATTTTAGTGAACTTTTGGGCCACTTCTTGTCCTGGTTGCATTAAAGAGATGCCTGACCTTGCTAAAATGAAAAAGACATTAGGTGATCGTTTTGAACTGGTTGCCGTATCAATGGATTATGATCCTGCTAAACAAGTAGAAAAGTTTATTAAAGCCAACCCATACCCATTTACATTTGTAATGGATACGGATGGCAAACTGGCTAAAGCATTTGGTGATGTTTTACTCACACCAACAAGCTTTTTAATTGCTCCAAATGGCAAAATTGTTTATCAGCAAGTAGGCGAATTACAATTTGACAAAGTGACCGAACGCATCAAACAAATGAGCCCACAACTTTAATCTAAAGCCCTTTCCTCCTTACTCAAAACATAATGAGTAAGGAGTACCTATCTTTTCTCAACAGAAATACTTTTATGACCCAGCCCACGTACAAACCTTTATCTGGTTTATATGTCATTACTGATACTCAGTTAATGAATAGTAGCAACATCCTAGCAATGGTTGAACAAGCACTTTTAGGTGGTGCTCAAATTGTTCAGTTTAGGGACAAAGTCAATAACCCAGCAATAAAACTTGAACTCGCCACAAAGCTCAAAGGGCTTTGCCAAAATTACCAGGCCTGGTTCATTATTAATGACGATATTCAACTCGCTAAAAATGTACAGGCTCACGGTATTCATATTGGCAAAAATGATGCTGATATTACTTTAGCTCGTGAAAAATTAGGGCCGAATGCAATAATTGGCGTGAGCTGTTATAACGATATTAATCGTGCCAAAAAAATGCAAAGTCTAGGAGCTAACTATGTGGCTTTTGGTCGTTTCTATCCATCAAAAACCAAACCTAATGCTCCACAAGCAGAAATATCTACCTTAACAATTGCTAAACAACAATTACAGATCCCTATTGTGGCAATTGGCGGAATTACCATAGACAATGCACACCAGCTCATAGAAGCCGGAGCCGATTCTGTTGCCGTAATTCAAGGTGTCTTTGCTCATAAAGATATACAACAAAAAGCCAAAAAGATTCAGCTTTTGTTTGAGCAGAATAATCAGCATTAACCAACATTAACAAATATTAATAATCCACCTTAAACAAACTTGTACAAACTTAAACAAACTTAATTAACCGCAATAAGCTCGCTTATAATTAACAACAATTCACGCTATAATACCGACACAATTTAGCGAACCTATTCTGCTTTTTAAAGGCCAAAAAATCTGCCTCTAACAGCTTTACCAAAAAGGAATCTCCATGAGTAAGTCACATGATCTATTTGAAGCCGCCCAAAAACATATTCCAGGTGGCGTAAACTCACCCGTTAGAGCGTTTAAAGGGGTTGGTGGAGATCCTGTATTTTTTAAAGAAGCCAAAGGGGCTTATTTAATTGATGCCGATGATAGACAGTACATTGACTATGTTGGTTCTTGGGGTCCTGCAATCTTAGGTCATGCCAACCCAGAAGTGGTTAAAGTTGTTCAGCAACAAGCCGAAAAAGGTTTAAGTTTTGGTGCCCCAACTGAAATTGAAACGACAATGGCCGATTTGGTTTGTGACTTAATTCCATCAATGGATATGGTTCGTATGGTGAGCTCAGGAACCGAAGCTACGATGACCGCCATTCGTTTAGCACGTGGCTATACCGGGCGTGACAAAATTGTTAAATTTGAAGGCTGTTACCACGGTCACTCAGATTCATTATTAGTAAAAGCCGGTTCTGGTGCTTTAACGCTTGGTGTACCTTCATCCCCTGGTGTGCCAGCTGCCCTTGCAGAAGAAACCCTAACCTTAACTCATAACGATTCGGATGAAGTGCGTAAAGTATTTGCTGAAATTGGTGATCAAATCGCTTGTATTATTGTTGAACCCGTTGCGGGCAATATGAACTGCATTCCTCCTGAAGAAGGTTTTTTACAAACGCTTCGCGAAGTCTGTGACGAGTCTGGTGCGGTACTGATTTTTGATGAAGTCATGTGTGGTTTCCGTGTTGGTCTACAAGGTGCACAAGGTTTATATAACGTACAACCAGACTTAACCACTTACGGTAAAGTGATTGGTGGCGGTATGCCAGTTGGTGCATTTGGTGGTAAACGTGAAGTCATGCAACATATCGCCCCGCTTGGCCCTGTTTATCAAGCTGGTACTTTATCTGGTAACCCACTAGCGATGGCGGCAGGTTTAAAGACTTTACAAATGATTCAAGAAGACGGTTTCTTTGAAAACTTAACCGCTAAAACAGCAAAATTATTAGCAGGCATGCAAGCGGCTGCCGATGAAAATAACATTCCATTCACCACCAATCAGGTGGGCGGTATGTTTGGTTTCTTCTTTACTGAAGAGAAAAATATCCGTCGCTTTGCCCAAGTAGCCAAAGGCGATATGGATCGATTTAGAGCCTTTTACCACGGCATGTTAAATGAAGGCATCTACCTTGCCCCATCGGCCTTTGAGGCTGGCTTTATCTCTGCAAAACATACCGATGAAGACGTAGAAAAAACCATTGCAGCCGCACGTAAAGTTATGGCCTGTTTATAAAAACTGATTTTACCAGGCCTTTATCACCCCCTTACGGGGTGTGATAATTTACTTTTACCAGGCCTGGTAATTCTATTCATCTTCGATTACTCAAAATCTCATGTCCCACACTCCAGATACCCTTGTAACGCTTTTCAATCAAACCTTTATTCCAAGTCATAACACTCAATTAATTTGCTGTGAAGAAGAACCTGTTTATCGCCCTGCTGATGAGAACCACCCACACCATAGAATTATTTTTGCCCATGGCTTTTTTGCCAGTGCCTTGCATGAAATTTCACACTGGTGTGTTGCAGGTAAAGAGCGGCGATTACTAGAAGACTTTGGTTATTGGTATGAACCAGACGGTCGCTCAGAGCAGCGCCAGGCCGAATTTGAAAGAGTAGAAATCAAACCACAAGCTTTAGAATGGATATTCTCAGAGTCAGCCGACTTTACCTTTCATTTTAGTGCCGATAATATTGCTTTAAACAACCAACCATCAGAGCCTTTTAAACAAGCGGTACTTGAACAAGTTCAAGAATATTTAGAAAAGGGTCTACCTAGACGTGCTCAAATATGGTCTGATGTACTCTTAAAGCACTATCGGCCCAACAAGCCACTTGATAAAAAGGTTTTTGCCCTATAATTCAGCTCAACAATAGATATTAATCATCAGGAAGACAATATGAAAAAGAAAAGCGGTTTATTATTACTTCTCTCTTGGTTAGCTGGCGTAGTTGGTCTCATTTTAGGCCTTACCCTCGAACCACTTTGGTTTGCTCGTTTTGGGAGCTTAATTGTACTTTTTGCGGTAATGAGCGAATACTCTTTATTACACGGTGAACTTAAAATCCTTTACGACAGTTTAGAAAGCCACAACACCATTAAAGAGTTAGACGATATTACCCCATCTCGTTGGCATCAAAAGAAAGTCCATCTAACGCACATTACCTTAATAACCGGGACATTAATCTGGGGCTTTGGTGACTTACTTATTTAAAGCATTTCTCTTGCAAAAATCGCTTAAAACTAATGAGCGGATGTTTTAGAAAACACCTGAATCACAACCACTCCAGCCAAAATTAGTGCCATACCTATCCAAGCCGCCATATCTGGCACCTGCTTAAAAAAGACCATGCCTATAATCGCCAATAAAATAATGCCAAGCCCTGCCCAAATGGCGTAAGTAATCCCAATAGGCAAATGTTTTAACGTTAGTCCTAAAAAATAAAAAGCCAACCCATACCCAACCACCACAATCACGCTAGGCCATAAGTTAGTAAACCCTTCAGTCAGCTTTAAAAAACTGGTCGCAACCACCTCAAAAAAAATCGCTAAACCCAAATACAAATAAACCATATTTATTTCCTTTAAAAAACCCTTAATCAACATGGTTTAATCATGCACTATTAAACCCTAAATAGTAAGAACATCTACGTCCGTTTGCAACAACCGTTTTCAGTAGAAATCGCATATTATTTTCAGCGTAATTCACTACGAATTTATTTTAGTAACTAGGTTTCTTGTCATGCTTGTATAACTAACTTCCTTAATTACAGTTATACCTTAAGAAAAACAATAACCTTTTATATTAAATATTAAAACGGAATTACCAGGCCTGGTAAACCTGTTTTTGGTTTTATATTAATTGGCATAATGGCTTTCCAAAGGCTTAAGTAACGATCTCAAACTTTCTGCTTTAACAAGTCTCTAAAGCGTTCTGCGTAAACGCTGTACGCTTCTCTTAATCGTTAATGCTAAGATATGGAGACAATAGAATAAGCTGGCTTTGACTGGAATCAATAATGATTAAAACCATTTTTATAACAATTAGCACTACATTGATAGTTGCTACTTTTGTGGTATCGACATTTCTAAATGGAATCTTAGGCCTTTTTGGCCTCGCCTCTACTTCTACTAAAACACTGAATGAACTAAGAAATTCCAAACAGGTCGTTGAAAACATGAAAAAACGACATGCTGAGAAAAAGCTGGCTGTATCAAAAAAATATGTTAAGCGTTCAAGTCAAAAAATTGCTTCCTCAGCGGTAGCTGCTGCAACTATTGGAACAGCAGGAGTGGTAGTAACTATAGCAGGGCTTGAGGTTTATGAATATTGTGAAGATAAAAAAGAACTTCAAGAAGATGAAAACATATTGTTCAATAAGAAAGAAGAATTCAATTTTAACGAGTGCTTAATTGCTGCAAACGAAGACTCAAAAGAAATAGTTACATCGGTAAAAAAAGCCGTACCCGAAATAGTCGATCAGGCCTGGGAAGATACAAAGGGCTTTAGCAGTGAAACTTGGGAAACAACCAAAGCAATGAGCGCCAGTGTTTGGAGTAATTCTCTAGACACGTTGGATGGTTTGTGGAAAAAATTCACGGATTGGATAAATTAGTTATAAAAATGAAAGTCAGATAATTATTATCTCTATATCTTTCAAAACACTAAAATTTAACTCGCAGGAATATAGAAATGAAGAGATTAATACCATTAGCTTTAGTTTTATTTTGTACATCATTTTCAGTTGTTGCTGATGATGGTTTGGTTAAATACCAAAGTCATTATTCGGTAAAAGAAACGGCTGACCGTTTTGAAAATATTGCCAAAAGCAAAGGGATAACTGTATTTGCAAGAATCGACCATCAAAAAAATGCCAGTGGTGTAAATTTAACATTACGACCAACCGAAGTGATTATTTTTGGTAATCCTAAAGTGGGGACACGTTTAATGCAGTGTGCTCAAGATATTGCGATAGATTTACCTCAAAAGGTAATGGTAACTGAAGATGCCAATCATTTAGTTTGGTTAACTTATAACAATCCTGATTACCTAAAGAAACGCCATCAGGTTAAAGGCTGTGATGAGGTATTTAATAAGATATCTGGCCTGCTAAAAACGTTATCAAAAGCAGCGATAGCAAAATAAGCATTGTCTAAAAATACGTTAATGCCAAATGGATATATTCATGGAGCAATGCACCAACTCCGTTTGCCAGAAGAAATACATTTACCCAATGCTTACATAATTTTTATTGCCACAGAACATGCCAGGCCTGGTATTTAAGCCTAATTGAAAAGGTGACCAGGCTATTATGCTTTTTTGTAGAGTGTGGTTTCGAGCTGCGGTAACGTTTCTATACATTCACTTAGGTGGCTTGGGTGGTATTATCATCCAAACAATCCACCCTACTACTAAGAGTAAGATGGCTATTTCTAATAATGCCCACATAGTCTTTATTGGCCTTAACGTTCTTGTAATGCGGTAAATAAATTTTGGTGAATACCACCAAAACTGCCATTACTCATTATCACAACGGTATCACCAGGTTGTAATTCATTCACTAACTGTTCTAACAAAGCTTCATAGCTATTTTGTACGTGTACAGGTTGGCTAAATTGTTCTGTTGGTAATTGCCAATTCCAATCATCATCAATAAACGCATAGACGGCATCGGCTTCTTTAAAAGCTAACGGCAAAGTCGCTTTATGAATCCCCATTCGCATAGTATTTGAGCGAGGTTCAAACACCGCAATCAATCTACCAGATTTACCAGGCCTGGTAGATTTTGACAGTTGATTTTTCGCCCCTTTTAAAGTGGTTTCAATTGCAGTTGGGTGATGAGCAAAATCATCATAGATTTTAATGCCCTGCTTTGGACCTGATTGAACTTCGCCAATTAATGTCATTCTGCGACGAATCCCAGTAAACTTAGATAGCCCTTCTACCGCTATACGTGCAGGTACGCCACAATGAACGGCTGCAGCTACCGCGCTAAGTGCGTTTCTTACATTGTGTAATCCTGTTAATGGCCAAACCACACGCCCTAAGCAACTGCCTTGAAACATCACTTCAAACTCAGAACCATCTTGCTCATAAAGCTTATAACTCCATTCAGCACTTGAGCCTTGCTTTTCAATTGGTGTCCAGCAACCTTGTGTGATGACTTCATCTAAATTAGGTTCATAATTAGGCATAACAATCAAGCCATTGCCCGGCACCGTACGAACTAAGTGATGAAACTGTTTTTGAATATCTTTGACCGAATCAAAAATATCGGCATGGTCAAATTCAAGGTTATTAAGTACACAGGTTCTTGGGTGGTAATGGACAAATTTTGAGCGTTTATCAAAAAATGCCGTGTCATATTCATCGGCTTCTACTACAAAAAATGGCGAATCACCTAAACGGGCGGAAACACCAAAGTTTTCTGGCACGCCGCCAATTAAAAATCCAGGGTTCAATTTAGCAAACTCTAAAATCCACGCCACCATAGAGGCGGTTGAGGTTTTGCCATGCGTACCCGCAACTGCGACTACCCAGCGATCTTTTAAAATGTGTTCTGCCAGCCATTGTGGACCTGAGGTATACACTTGCTGTGCATTTAACGTGGCTTCTACTGCAACGTGACCTCGGCTTTTAGCATTACCCACCACAACCGCATCAGGCTCGTGTTTTAAAAATTCAATTGAATCGTCATCCATTACGCCAATGCCCGCTTGTTCTAATTGCGTGCTCATTGGAGGATAAATCGCTTTATCAGATCCCGTAACCTCATGCCCCATGGCTTTGGCAATTTGGGCGATACCACCCATAAAGGTTCCGGCAATGCCTAATATGTGTATTTTTTGCGGTTTCACTGATTTATCCTTGCTCTAATAGTAACTAACTTTTAAACTTGACTGACTATGACAAATCAAGCCTATATATCGATTCTGACTGAATCACAACTAAATGACTACTGCCAACAGATTCTAGCAAATTCCACCATCACATGGATTGCGATTGACACAGAATTTGTGCGCGTTGATACTTATTTTTCTGAATTAAGCTTGGTACAAATTCAGGATTGCTTAGGACAAGCGGCGATTATTGACCCTATCGCCATTAAAGAAACCGCTGAAAGTGACCAGCCTCTTAATGCTCTTGTAAAATTATTAGCCGATACATCGGTGGTTAAAGTATTTCATTCCGCTCGCCAAGACATTGAGGTGTTGTATCAACTACAAAACCAAATGCCTGCCGCTATTTTTGATACCCAAATCGCCGCTATTTTTAAAAAACATGGCGATATTGCAGGATTTGCCCGAGTTATTGAGAACGAACTCAATACGAAATTAGACAAAAGCCAAACTCGAACTAATTGGCATCATCGCCCATTAACCGATAAACAAATAGAATACGCTTTAGACGATGTTCGCTACTTAGCACCGCTTTATGAAAAATACCTTGTAGAATTGAGTGATACTCAACTGCAAGCGGTGATAGAAGATTGTAACGCTCTGCTAGATAAATCACTGTATGAGCCTAACCCTCTTAAGGCAGGCGAAAAAGTCAAAGGTACCAAAGGACTACGTGGCAAAGGGTTGGCAATTGTAAATACCTTGGCTAAGTGGCGAGAAGAGTTTGCCATTGAAAACAACCGCCCTAAAAAATGGGTTATGAGTGATGAAGTCATTGTGCATATTGCCAAACGACCACCGCAAACCGTGCAAGCATTATATAAAGTGCCTAATATTAAGGCCTCGTCAGTTAAGGGGTATGGTGAACAGTGGATTGAACTGATTGATGAAGTATTTAACCTTCCACAAGACAGTTTACCAAAGCAAGAAGCGAAGCCTACAAAAGAGACGCCTCAAGAAGAAGTTTTAATGCATTTTGCTAATGCGTATATTCACCAGATTGCTCTTGAGTACAATATCATGGCGAATCATTTAATTAATAAAACGGATTTACTCTCACTGGTTAGAAATCCTAATCAAGCATTATTAACAGGTTGGCGTGAAGAATTAATTGGCCATTCACTGGTTGCTCTTTTAACAGGTCTGGTAGAATTAAAAATACAAAACCAACAAGTGGTACTTGTTCATAAATAATTAGCAATATTCAAATTGACTCTCTTTATAATTTAATTTTCTAGAAAGCTTTGTACGGATCATGGTTGAAACAAGTTTTAAAACCAAAAGCAGTGAGATTTTAGCCATTTTTACTCATTTGTGAGCTCGTACAAAACGCTCTTCTTTTTCAAAAAAATAACTCAGGAAATATGACCGTGAATGTAGCTCAACCACAACAGCCTAAAAATATACTTTATGCACAAGCTGGTGGAGTAACCGCCGTAATTAATGCCAGTGCTGCTGCAGTGCTTGAAACCATTCAACAACACCCCAACGTTTTTGGTAAAACCTACGCCGCTATTAATGGTATTAAAGGTGTACTTGAAGAAGATTTGGTAGATTTGTCTGATATTGACGATGCCACAATAGACCAACTTAAATACCAACCTGGAGCGGCTTTTCAAGCATGCCGTTTTGACCTTGATCCTTTAGAGCATAACCCCGAGCAATATCAGCGTGTGTTAGAAGTATTTAAAACTTACGATATTGGCTATTTCTTGTATAACGGTGGTAATGGCTCAATGGTTACCGCTCAGAAAGTTGCTGACTATTGTTGTGAAAATGGTCACCCAGTTATATGCGTTGGCGTAGCTAAAACTGTTGATAATGACTTAGATATCTCTCATTGCAGTCCTGGTTTTGGGAGTGCCGCAAAGTACGTTGCAACCAGTTTTATAGAAGCCACATTAGACGTAATGTCAATGTATCAAACATCAACCAAGTTTTATATTATGGAAGCTATGGGGCGCAATACAGGTTGGTTAACTATTGCTGCAGGCCTGGTAAAGGAAGTTATCCCGGATGCTCCGTTAATCGTTTTACCCGCTGAATGCAAGTTTAATAAACAGGCTTTTTTAGATAAAGTAGACGCCTTAGTTGCCTCTAAAGGTTTTTGTGTTTGTGCGGTATCAGAAGGGTTAATGGATGAGAATGGTGAATATATTTCTATTGCCACAATTGAACATACTCATGAACGAGACTATATTCAACTGGGTGGTGTGGGTTCAACCCTTGCACACTTAGTAGGGCAACATTTAAACAGCAAAACGCATTACAGTGTTCCTGACTATTGCCAACGCTCAGCAAGTCACTTAGTCTCTGAAACCGACTGGCAAATTGCTTACCAAGCAGGTAAAGCCTCAGTAATGGCGGCAATAAAAGGAGAACACGGTGTATTGCCAATTGTAAAAGTGACTTCTGAAGCCCCATTTACCTTTGAATTTATTAATGTGCCATTAATTGAAGTAGCTAACCTAGAAAAAACTGTGCCTAAACACTTTCTAACTGAAGACGGAATGGATGTAACACAACAGGCTATAGACTACTTAAAGCCGCTTGTTCAGGGCGAAAAAAGTGCACCATTTAAAAATGGTTTACCAGACATAACACCTATAAAATTTAAAACGGTTAAACCGAAAATGCAGCAATTTATTGCCATTAAATAAACGTTAATCTGTAAATCCGCACACAACCTATGGCTTAAAAAACCCACTTTTTAAATTTTTAAAAATTGGGTTAATCTTAAGTGAGTTAATCTTAAAATTTATAACCAAGGTTTTATAATCAGCGGAATATCTTCAGAAGGAACGGGTTTTGAGTAATAGTAACCCTGTATTAACTGACAACCGTTCTGTAATAAGAAGTCTTTTTGCTCAACGGTTTCAACACCTTCTGCAACAACTTCTAAACTTAAACTCTCTGCCATAGAAATAATGGTTTTAGTAATGGTGCAATCTTCTTCGTCATTAGGCAAATCTTTAATGAAAGATCTATCTATTTTTAATTTGGTGACTGGTAAACGTTTTAAATACGACAACGATGAATAACCAGTACCAAAATCATCAATCGCAATCTTCACTCCCATTTCACCCAAATCAAGCAGTAAAGAATTGATGACTTCTAGGTTTTTCATAATATCGCTTTCAGTCACTTCAAAAACCAACCACTCTGGCTTACACTGGCTACGAACTAGGCAATCTTTTAAATAGTAAATAAAATCTGCTTTCTGAAGTTGTTTAGCCGCTAAGTTGATAGATAAAATCCCTGGATCAATACCTTGTTGATGCCAGTCGGACCATTGTTGCATAGCGGTTTTCATGACCAACCTATCTAGCTCAACAATCAAGCCCGTCTCCTCTGCTAAAGGAATAAAGGTATTGGGTACCACTAAGCCTAAAGCGGGATGCATCCAGCGGACTAAAGCCTCCATACCTACAATTTTATTGGTTGCGGCATTAATTTGTGGCTGGTAGTGAATTATGAATTCATTTTTATTGATCGCTTGCCTTAAACTTGCTTGCATAGCAACATGTTCAAAGGCAGCTAAGGTCATATCTCGGGTATAAAATTGAAAATTGTCTCTACCCTGTTCCTTCGCTCTATACATTGCTGCGTCTGCACACTTAAGCAATGCCTCTGTTGTTTGACCATCTTTGGGGTAAACACTTATACCTAAACTGCTAGAAAGATAAAAAACTTGTTCTTTTATAAATACAGGCTCTTTAGAAATATCAATGAGTTTCTTAGCAAAAATAGAGATGTCATTTAACTGCTCTACTTCATTCATAATAATGGTAAATTCATCACCGCCAATTCTTGCAAGAGTGTCTGAGTCTCGAATACAGGTATGTAATTTTTTACCCACTTCTTGAAGAACCTGATCCCCAACATCATGCCCCATAGAGTCATTAATCTGTTTAAACTGGTCTAAATCTAAGAAGATAAGTGCAAATTTTTGTCTGTGACGTTTTGTTTGTTGAATAGCATGCTCGAGCCGGTCCTCTAACATAAGACGATTTGGCAGCCCTGTTAAAGCATCATGATAAGCTTGATAGTGCAAATTCTCTTGCTGGCTAATCAGCATTTGTTCATTCTTGCGTTGTTGAGTCACATCTTCATAGGTGCCTAAAACACCAATAACTTCTCCATTTACACCTTCCAAAGGTACCTTGGATGTTGAAAGAATAATGTCTTTACCTCTTCCTTTAATTTGGTTTTCTTCAAATTGCAAAAGTGGCTTGCCAGTACTCATAACCTGAATATCATCTTTACGATATTGTTCTGCATTGGAACTGGCCCAAACCATATCTTCATCGGTTTTTCCAATAAGATCTTCCTGAGACTCTAGTTCAGCATCTTGCAAGAATAATTTATTAGCTCCCAAATAGCAGCCGTTTAAATCTTTCCAAAAAATTCTAACTGGCACAGTATCGACTATTTTTTGCAGTAAATTTAACTGCGTTTTTAATGCCTCTTGTACCGCATGTAATTCTGAAATATCGGCATCAAAAATGGCGTAACACATTTTCCCTTTATAAGAAACTCGCTGAAGAGTGGCGTGCACGGGATAAGTCGTGCCATCTTTACGTTTATGTAAAGAGATATTACTCATTCTATTAAGATTATCGCCAACCTCTTTAAGGTGTTTAACGTGTTCGGGTGTAAGCATAGGATTAAGTTCATATATCGTAAAACTCAAAATCTCTTCATTGGAATAACCCGTGTTCAAAGAAGCACTTTCATTAGCATATAAATAGCGATCGGTGTCGTAGTCAACGATATAAAGTTCTTGGTGAGCAACTCTGATTAAATCTGCCAATTCATTGCTTTGATTTTGTAAGTTGACTTTATCGCTAATATCAAGTGATGAACCAAGAACCTTTATTGCTTGATGATTTTCATCATAAATTGCTTCAAAAAATGTTTCTAAATAGACAAAATCATCTTCATTGTCACCAATAGGAACTTTTTCTCTAACTGAAACACGCTCGCCAGTTTCGATTGTTTTTTCAATCATTGCTTGAATTAATTTTTTTTCTTCTTCAGAAATCTTGGAATAAAATTTATCAAGCGTAGGTTGAAATGATTCATGGTCCTCACCCAAAATGTGATACATCTCTTCAGACCACTTTAGGGAGCCGTCAAGCAAGTTAATTTCCCAACTACCAATTTTGGCAATACGCTGAGTTTCAGCTAATAACTGCTCACTTATTTTTAAATCTTGGTTTTTTTGAAATAAACGTTCAGATTTAGTCTGTAGAGATTGAATAACCTCATCGGGAGTATCGGTTTCAACAAAAACAATTAAATGATAATCGCCAACCACTCTTTTTTCAGGATGCGCTGTAACCTGAAACCAACGATCAGCCCCATCTTTACAACGAATTTTGACTGATAAAGAGGTAAATTTTGTTTGATTCTTTCGATTAGATTCCATAGACGAATACCAAGAATGGGTAATATAGTCTCTATAAGATTCTTCTGGGCAGGATTTTTCAAACCAGGTCTTATCATCTGGAATATCATCAACGGTGTAACCAATTGAATTGACGAAGGCAGGGTTTACATAAACAAATTCATCACTTGAATAGTCGCTATCTGTACACTCTTGGTATCTATTAATCACCACAGGATTAGGCAATAAAGAAATAACAGAAATAAGCTGCTCTAAATCAACTGAATCAGGCATTTAAACTCACTTTACACACTTAACATTACTAAAAAGGTTGGAATTTATAACATTCTCAGTATATCTGTATTTTATCTATGAGTCATTAAATTATGGCTCTGTCATTAGAAGGTATAAGTTCAGTCCTTAAAAACAAAAAAAGCCCGAAATTCGGGCTTTTTATACAACTAAATGCTAAATTTAGTTACTAAGAACCTGCATGCATTGCCTTAAACTTTGCAATTAAATCAACCGGTTTTTTCTTTTTATTTTGTTTGTTTAAAACAAATACAACTGTCTCACCATTTGGTCCTGCACCAATGTCGGTAAACATAAAGGTAGGCTCACCAATTTTACGAACAAAATCCATGTCATCTTTGTTATCAAATACATAGATTCGATTATTTGCATAGATTTCACCGTAAAAATTATCGTAGCTTGTTTTACCATCCCAAAGCATAGCAGCAGGTGTGTTTGCCCCTTTTTTCTTATCTTCTTTTGGCAAACCAAATACAACCGTTTCACCATTTGGACCAGCACCAATACGAGTCAATCTAAAAGAGGTTTCTCCAACTGATTTATATCCTTTAAAAGTTGGAAGATCGTAAAAAATATTTATACGTCCTTCATCATGAGACTCAAACAAGGTAATTGAAGTTGCTGTAACTTCTGCCGCTTTACTTGCGACAGGCTTAGATTCTGCTTGTTTTGTTTCAGTTGAATTACAACCAGTTAATGCCATTGAAGCTGTTAAAGTCGTTACTGCAAATAAAGAAAATAAACGCATAGTGTTTTCCTAAAATATAAAACTAATAAATATCATTTGTTTAGATAATATTGTTCAAATTACTTGCTCAATACGAATCACTTAAAACCTATGCAATACAAGCAAAATGTTAATAAGTCTCCGCAGAGGAATCTCAACAATAGAATCTAAACAAAACTCAAAACTTGCGTTTATTCTAAAAAGGTTTTTTAAAACTTAAGTAACAAATAGATGACAGTTTTGTGACTTACCCTATGCTTACAAAGTTTTAGATGGCCACAGGGCATGCCAGGCCTGGTAAATATGTATTTATAAAAATAGCCCTAGTACATAAAAGCGTTTATAAACCAAATAGACGACAAATACGCTAAAATACAAACCAAGAAAACCTTAACAAATAACCACTATTTACATACCTAAAGGGAACATCCATGCTTGTTACTCACTCAGGTCGCTTTCATGCCGACGAAGTCTTTGCCATATCAATGGTGCTAATGGTTGAAAAGCGTCAAATTACTCGAACTAGAGACGAGGAGATTATTAAACAAGCCGATATCGTTTTGGATGTTGGTGCTGAATACAATCCAGAAACATTACGTTTTGACCATCACCAAAATAGTTTTACTGAAGAACGTGACAACGGAATCCCATTTGCTACAGCAGGCCTAATTTGGCGACATTACGCCAAACGCATTTTTAATATAAAAGGGTTAAAAGGTGATTATGAAGTTGCTTTTGCAACCCAATGGGTAGATGACAAACTGATTGCCGATATTGATGCCGTAGATAATGGCATGTATTTAGATGACCCTCGCCCATCAGTTTCTCAAATTATTGCGATGATGAACGAATCTTCTGACGAGCCTGAGAAACAAGAAATTGCTTTTAATAAAGCCATAGAGTTTACTACTGAGATACTCAATAATTTTATCAAGGCGGCGATAAAAGAGGCTGAAGTCGTAGTGGAATTAGAAGAGTATGCTAAAACAGTTGAAAACGGTATTTTAGTATTAGACAAAAACTTACCTTTTAAAGATTTCATTACCTCACATCCAGAAATAAAACGCGTCGTTTACCCAAGAAGTGAAGAGCAATTTGGTGTGTACTGTAATGGCCAAGAAAATCACTTACCTCAAAGGTTTAGAGGTTTAAGAGATACTGAACTGAATGAAGTAACCGGTTTAACTGACACTATTTTTTGCCATAAATCAGGTTTTATGTCAGTAAGCCTTAGCTTAGAAAGTGCCCTTTTTATGGCCAATAGCCAATAAAACTAAACAAAAAATAGAAAAAAGCAATAAGTTACAAAACACCGTAAATTATTGCTTTTTGTTACAGATCATAACCAGTATTTTCTACTATTTAGAATACAATAAATCAAAATACCCGTCTTTATAGCAAGCGTATAGATGTCCAATAGATGACGTCATCCCCTCTTTATTTATACTCAATATATAACTTTATCATTCAAAATATGAATAAGTTAGCGTTATAATTACGTAAACTTTATTCACTAATTGAAAGATTGACATGATTCCTAAACAACCACAAAGCTTAGACCTGCATATTGGTAAAACAATCAATAAAGCCAGAAAAAAACAGAGTCTTACTATTGCTGATATAGCTGAACAATCAGGCATTAGTAGAGGAATGTTAAGTAAAATTGAAAATGGTCAAGTCTCGCCTAGTTTAGATTCTCTTCTCAAAATCGCGAGAGCACTTGGAATTCCTATATCTGCATTATTCAAAGAGTTTGATAATGAAGAAAGCCAAGCACAATTAATACGATCCAATGAAAGATTGGAAGTGGTTCGTCGTGGAACTAAAGTAGGCCACACTTATCACCTATTAGCTTATGACAATGGACCTAATAAAGCTTTTGAACCCTTTCTTATCTCTTTGGACAATAAAAGTGAGGTTTTTCCTACATTTAGTCACGAAGGTACGGTTTTTATGTACCTTCTTGAAGGCGAGATGATTTATCGTCACGGCAAAAAAAACTACCATATGAAACCCGGTGACTCTCTAACTTACGATGCTAAAGTTTCACACGGTCCTGAAGAATTGATTGAAGTACCTATACGATTTCTAAACATCATAATCTACAATCAGCCTGCACCATAATAGGAAAATCCCAACCTCCCATGGTGCAACTTTTATTCCTGTAAGGAATAAAAAACCATGAAAACACACCTAACATATTGATTTAAATATCTTTTAATTTTTTTGGCACCAAACGTTCTTAATCCTCATTGGTATTTGTTCCATACCACCTTGAATCAAGCTAATAATCAATTTGATTAGAAGCTTGATTCATTTCATTTTTCTATATCTTTTGTATTTAGGGGTCGCACCATGAAATTAATTAAAGCGATCATAAATCCTTATAAGCTTGATAACGTACGCGAAGCTATATCTTCATTAGGAGAGTTTGGTCTTACTGTTACAGAAGCTAAAGGTTATGGTCGCCAAAAAGGTCATCAAGAAATTTACCGAGGATCAGAGTATCAAATCTCATTTGTTCCAAAGGTTTTACTAGAAATAGCCGTGCCAGATGATGTTTTAGAGAGCATTATTGAGGCTATTGTCAACAATGCAAAAACAGGCAAAACAGGAGATGGAAAAATTTTTGTTTTGCCATTAGAAGAAGCTGTACGGGTTCGTACCTCAGAAACTGGTGATGCAGCATTATAGTTTTTAAAAGTTTGGAGTAGATTATGGAAGGAAATTTTTTACAACTATCCTATGCATTGGATACGTTTTATTTTTTAATGAGTGCCGTGCTAGTTATGTGGATGGCGGCTGGTTTTGCAATGCTGGAAGCAGGTTTAGTTCGTAGTAAAAACACAGTTGAAATCTTAACTAAAAACGCATTGTTATACAGTGTTGCTTGCACTATGTACTTAATCATTGGTTACAACGTAATGTACCCTGCCGACGCAATAAGTGCTTACCTACCAAACTTAAGTTTTTTATTAGGTGCTGACAATACAGTAGAAGCTGTTTTAGCTGGTGGAGATGATGCTCCTTACTATTCAGGTATGTCTGATTTTATTTTCCAAGCTGTATTCGCAGCAGCGACCATGTCTATTGTGTCAGGTGCGGTTGCTGAGAGAATGAAACTATGGCCTTTCTTAGTGTTTGCAGTTGTTATGACTTCATTTATTTATCCTATGGAAGGATACTGGAAATGGGGTGGTGGTTGGTTAGACCAATTAGGCTTCCAAGATTTTGCAGGTTCTGTTGTGGTTCACATGGCGGGTGCTGCTGCTGCATTAGCTGCTGTCATTATGGTGGGTGCACGTAAAGGTAAATACGGACCAAAAGGTGAAGTTCAACCGATTCCTGGAGCGAACTTACCAATGGCTACTTTAGGTATGTTTATTTTATGGATGGGCTGGTTTGGATTTAACGGTGGTTCTGAGCTTATGGTTTCAAACGTTGATGAAGCCAATGCTGTAGCAAAAATCTTTGTAAACACTAATGCCGCTGCTGCAACGGGGATGATTGCTGCTGCCCTTCTAAGTAAATTTATGTTTGGTAAAACAGATTTAACAATGGTTTTAAACGGTGCTTTAGCAGGCCTGGTATCTATTACTGCCGAACCTCTTGCCCCTACACCAGGCTTAGCCATGATTATTGGTGCTGTTGGTGGTGTGATCGTAGTGTTATCTGTGGTATTCATGGACAAGCTTAAATTAGATGATCCAGTTGGTGCAATCTCTGTTCACGGTACTGCTGGTATCTGGGGTATCTTCGCTGTATTGTTTAGTAACTCTGATGCAACATTCATTGGACAATTAGTCGGTACAGTTGCTACATTTGCTTGGATGTTTATTACTTCAATGATTGTCTTGTTTATTATTAAGAAAACAGTTGGACTTCGTCCTACGGAAGAAGAAGAACAAGAAGGTATGGATTGGGAAGAATGCGGTATGGAAGCTTACCCAGAATTTACACAAAAGTAATTTCTACCTTACCTTAGAGACCTTTGCGCTCCATACATGCAAAGATCTCTTTTATAAAAATGGCCGCTTTGCGGCCTTTTTTATTACTTATAATTCTTAAACACTAATCCGCAAGTTAACTTGCCATTTAAGGATAACGACAATGAAAATTAGACCAGCTGAATGCAAAGACATACCAGACATGATTCAGTTACTAAAAGTTTTATTTGAAATAGAAGTTGATTTTGAATTTTCACCAGAGAAACACCACGCTGGATTATCCGCTGTTATTCAAGACCAAAATTGCGGTGCTTTTGTCGCTTTAAGCGACAATGAAAAACTGGTTGGGATGTGTACAGCACAATGGGTAATCTCTACCGCAACAGGACAAAAATCGGCCTGGATGGAAGACTTAATTGTTGCTAATAAATACCGTGGTAATGGTGTAGGACACCAATTAATCGAAGCCATACAGAGGTGGGCAATAGAACAAGGTTGCAATAGAATACAGCTGGTATATGACTTGGCTAACCAACCTGCGATTGAGTTTTACGAAAAACGGAACTTTAATCACACTAAATTGGGAGTTTTTACCAAACCTTTGTAGATTTTTAGATAAAAAATAGCCTTTCAAAAGGCTATTTAATTTTAAAAAATTGACTTAATCTAACACGCTTTATTACTTTTTTATCGTAATAAAATCGAGCATATTTTCAAGCTGTATTTGTGCTTGTGCCACTTTATTCTCTACATCAACAAACATTTGTTCTGGGGTGTGAACAAACTCACCTTGAACCATCTGTTCACCTATTTCGTCAATCCAGTCTTGAATAATTTCAGGTGTCACTTCAGGATGACATTGCAACCCAATAACTTTCCCACCATACTGAAAACCTTGATTTTCACAGGCCTGACTTTTCATTATAGATTCTGCTCCAGTAGGTAAAGCAAAAGTTTCTCCATGCCAGTTAAAAATTGGCATTTGCTCAGGAAACTGAAATATTCTTTTGTTTGAAGTGCTATTTGATGTACTGTTTGAAATAGTATGCCAACCAATTTCAGTCTCTTTATTTAAGGTTACAGGTGCACCCAATGCATTAGCGATAAGTTGACCCCCCAAACAAATACCTAAGATAGGCATATCTAACAATAAAGCTTCTTTGACAAATCGTTTTTCCGCAACCAACCATGGATACTCCTCCTCATCATTTACACTCATTGGGCCACCCAATAAAACAATTAAATCAAATGTTTTAGGGTCAGGAAAAACAGTAGATTCGTATAAATTAAGATACACAACATCAGCTTGTTTTTTTTGCAGCCAAGCTGCCATATTCCCTTCTTTTTCAAAAACGGCATGTTTAACGATAAGAACCTTCACAAAATTTCCTTTAATCTTAATAACTTTTTAAATACTCATAGAGACTTTTGCATAAACATAAATCTCGGGCAAAGCTCTTTCATTCGCTAAAGCAAAAAAGCCGTATTCAATTTTGAATACGGCTTATTGAAAACAACCTATTAAATATTGGCAATAATCATTATTTCATTTAAAACCCTTGACGTCGCTCACATGACTTAAGAGTATTTTCTAGCAAAGTAGCAATTGTCATAGGACCAACACCACCTGGAACAGGAGTTACGTGTCCTGCCACATTGATCGCATTTTTATCAACATCTCCCGTTAGAGAACCATCTTCTAAACGGTTGATACCAACGTCCAATATAATTGCTCCTGGTTTAATCCAGTCTGCTGGAATAAAATTAGGCTTTCCAACGGCTGTGACAAGTATATCTGCCATACCCACATGTACTTTTAGATCTTCAGTAAAACGATGGCAAACCGTTGTGGTGGCCCCTGCTAACAAAAGCTCTAAAGACATCGGACGACCAACAATATTTGATGCTCCTACAATCACCGCATGCTTACCTTTAGCAGATAAACCATAATGATTGAGCAAACTCATACAACCAAAAGGTGTACAAGGCCTTAGTGTTGGCATGCGTACCGTTAACCGACCAATGTTATATGGGTGAAAACCATCTACATCTTTGTCAGGATGAATGGCTTCAATTACCGTTTCAGTATCAATGTGTTCAGGTAAAGGCAGTTGAACTAAAATACCATCTACGGAGGAATCATCATTCAATTGTTCAATTAAATTCAATAGTTCCGTTTGTGTGGTTGAATCAGGCCAATGCCAAGCTTTTGAGACCAAACCTGCTTGCTCGCAAGCCCTCTTTTTATTATTTACATAAATGGCTGAGGCTGGATCTTCACCAATTAATATAACAGCAAGCCCAGGAGCTCTTAACCCCTGAGATTGACGCATATCAACAGCATCTTTGACCCTTTCTCTAATCGCTTGAGAAACAAGTTTACCGTCAATTATTTGTGCAGACATAACCTTATGAATACCCTTTTTTACCTGGAATCCAATCCGTACCAGCGAGTGGAACACCAGCCATGGCAGCTGCTTCTACATTTAAAGCCACCAAGTCTTCTGGCTCTAAATTATGTAGATGCGATTTACCACAAGCTCTTGCTAAAGTTTGAGCCTCTAAGGTTAGAACGTGTAGATAATTTGCTAAACGTCGTCCAGCATCTTCTGGATCCAAACGAGCAGCCAAACCTTCATCCTGCGTTGATATACCAGCTGGACACTTGCCTTCATGATAATCGTCGTAATAACCTGCCGCAGAACCAATTTTTTTGTACTCTTCATCCCATTTAGGATGGTTACAACCTAGAGCGACAAGTGCTGCTGTACCAATGGCTACCGCATCTGCTCCTAATGCCATACATTTAGCGACATCGGCACCACTACGAATACCACCAGAAACAATTAATTGTACTTTACGGTGCATACCCATTTCTTGTAATGCACGTACCGCTTGCGGAAGTGCCGCCATAGTAGGAATACCAACGTGTTCAATAAACACATCTTGCGTTGCAGCTGTACCACCTTGCATACCATCCAAGACAATAACATCTGCCCCTGCTTTTACGGCAAGTTTCACATCATAATAAGTACGTGTCGCACCGATTTTGATATAGATAGGTACTTCCCAATCTGTGATTTCACGTAATTCTTGAATTTTAATGGCCAAGTCATCTGGGCCAGTCCAATCTGGGTGACGACAAGCACTTCGCTGATCAATCCCTTTTGGTAGGTTTCGCATATAAGCAACTCGGTCTGAAATCTTTTGACCCAAAAGCATACCGCCCCCACCTGGTTTAGCACCTTGTCCAAGTACAACTTCAATCGCATCGGCTTTACGTAAATCATCTGGATTCATGCCGTAGCGAGAAGGTAGATACTGATACACCAAGGTTTTAGAGGTTTTACGCTCTTCAGGTGTCATACCACCATCACCAGAAGTGGTTGAAGTACCTGCAATGTTTGCTCCACGACCCAATGCCTCTTTGGCATTGGCCGATAAAGCACCAAAACTCATACCTGCAATCGTTACAACAGTATCTAATTTGATAGGCTTTTTGGCAAAACGGGTTCCTAAAGTAACATCCGTTCCACATTTTTCACGATACCCTTCTAATGGGTAACGTGACATACTTGCACCTAAAAATAGAAGATCATCAAAATGCGGTACTTTTCTTTTGGCACCAAATCCACGGATATCATAAATTCCGGTATCTGCAGCACGTTGAATTTCATTAATAACATCTCGGCTAAAAGTGGCCGATTCTTTCAAACCTGGTTGTTTATCAGTCATGATAGACTCCTTATTCTTTCTATTTAGTTTGCCACTTGGTTTACCAATTAGTACGCCGAGGCATTATCAACTTTAAAGGTATAAAGCTGACGAGCAGAACCATAACGAGTAAAGTCTTCTGGTTTTTCATCAGAACCTGCTTCATTTAATAAGGCTTGGAGTTCTTCAATATGCTCAGGCCTCATCTCTTTTTCAATACAGTCTGCACCTAAAGAAGCGACTTTGCCTTTTACATACAGGTGAGCCTCATAAAGAGAGTCACCCAAAGCTTCGCCCGCATCACCACAAACCACCATACAACCTGATTGACCCATAAAAGCACTCATATGGCCAACAGAACCTTTAACAACAATATTGACACCCTTCATGGAAATTCCACAACGAGCTGCGGCATCACCATCAACAACCAGTAATCCACCATGTGCTGTTGCGGCAGCAGACTGACTTGCATTACCTTTTACATGAACCTTTCCTGACATCATATTTTCTGCAACGCCTTGCCCAACGTTTCCATTAATCGTAACTGTTGCATGTTTATTCATGCCCGCACAGTAGTAGCCTGCATGACCTTGCATCTCAATATTTACTGGTGCATTAAGGCCCACACATAAATTATGATCACCACTGATTCCTTCAACTAAAACAGTTTCAGTAGAAGATTCAGGCAAATTATGAAGTGCTTGATTTAACTCTCTTACACTTTGTTCTTTTAGATTGAATTTCATAGTATTTCCTTTACTTAAACCCTAAATGTTTACTCTTTACCCCAGTAATACACTTTGCCTGGATCAGGCTCCCAAAGTTTGGCGTTCTCGATACCTGGTAATGTAGATAACGCATGGTATTCAGAAGCCATTGCAACGTAATCATCTGTCTCTGCAATAATCGCTGGCTTACAAGCAATAGGATCTCTAACTACTGCAAAACCGTCTTTAGTACCAACTGTGAAGGTAAAGAAACCGTCTAAATCATCAATGGCACTTTCTAACGCTTGCTTAACGGTATCGCCTTCTTGTAATCTCCAAGTCAGGTATCCAGCAGCAACTTCAGAATCGTTTTCTGTTTCAAAAGTTATGCCTTTGGCTTTTAATTCTTCCCTTAAACGGTTGTGGTTTGAAAGAGAGCCGTTATGCACTAAACATAAGTCCATCCCCGTTGTAAAAGGGTGAGACCCTTCCATACTTACACCACTTTCAGTAGCCATTCGGGTATGGCCAATAATGTGAGAACCTTTCATTCCTTTTAAATTAAATTTCTTAACAATTTCTTCTGGCAAACCGATTGATTTTAAAATTTCAATTGATAAACCCACACTCATAATTTTGACGTCTGGAGCATATTCAGTAATAGCTTCTCTAACTAAAGCTTCATCACCTTTCATCTTAAATACAGCGGCATTTGCATTATGTAAAACAGAAACTGACGTATTAAAATCTTCTTCTAGTTGCCCTGCTAAGTTGTGCCAAGGGTAATTTTCATCTTCATGTTGAAGAGTAATCTTAACCATACCTTGTTCGACTTCATCTCCGTAAATAGCAAATCCTGCACTATCTGGACCACGGTCTGTCATAGCAATCAACATAGGTTCAAACAATTCACCTAGCTGATTCTCTAAACTTTGATTTTTAAGGTATAAACCTACAATTCCGCACATATTTTTTTCTCCTTAAAAGAAATCCGCATAACGGTTAATTTCCCAATCTGAAACATGTCTCTGGTATTCAACCCATTCCATGCGTTTTATATCAATAAATTCTTTAACAAAGTCTTCACCAAGCTGTTCATGGAACACCGTGCTGTTTTCTAGAGCTGTTACGGCTTCACCTAATGACTGTGGTAAAGTTTCAATCCCTAAATCAGCAATTTCTTCTAATGACAATGCGTAGTGATTGATATTTTTAGGTGTACCTGGATCTAACTTTTTCTCAATTCCGTCTAATCCTGCAGCAATAATTGCAGCAGTAACTAAATAGCTATTTGAACCAGAATCTGGAAGTCTAAACTCTAAACGGCCGCGTGGAATTCGCACCATTGCAGTTCGGTTGTTATCACCATAACTAATGAACGCAGGTGCCCATGTAGCACCAGACAATGAACGCCCAACTACAAGTCGTTTATATGAGTTAACGGTAGGAGCTGAAAATGCACACAGAGCTTTAGCATGGTGAATAAGCCCACCCATAAAGTGGTACGCCATTTCTGATAATCCAAGATCGTTTTCATCACTTTCATCTGCAAATAAGTTTGTGCCGCTCTCATCGGTCATAGAGAGATGGTAATGAAAGCCATTTCCTGTTCGATTAGAATTTGGTTTAGGCATAAATGAACAGGTCATTCCCATTTCATTGGCAATTTCACTACCTGCCATTTTTACAAAGGTAATTCTGTCAGCCGATGTTTTAGCATCGCTATAGGTGTAGTTAATTTCAAACTGGCCATTGGCATCTTCATGATCAATTTGATAAACGTCAAAACCAACTTGCTGTAACGAATCAACAAATTTGTCTAAAAAGTGACGTGAACGAGACATCCCTTTATAGTCATAACATGGCTTCTGCAAAGTATCTGATTCATCAAATGGAACCATTTGCCCTGTTTCATCTTTCTTTAACAGGTTAAATTCTGGTTCGATACCAGTATTAAGCGTCCAACCTTTAGCACTTAATCTTTCAATTTGTTTTAACATGATATGACGTGAATCAAATGCATAAGGCTCGCCATCTACATAGCCTGTACAAGAAACTCGAGCATAACCAGGCTGCCAAGGCACTAGAGATAATGTGCTTAAATCAGCTTTGGCAATATAATCACTTTGATGAGGTTCTAACCCTAATCCCCAAACTGCAAAACCTGCAAAACCTGCACCACTTTTCACAATATCTTCTAGACAGTGAACAGGAACAGATTTAGTTTTAGCTACGCCATGAATATCGACAAACTGGGCTAAAATAAATTTAACTTCATTGTCTTTAAGTAATTTTTTTGCTTCTTCTAAAGTCATTTAGACACTCCTAATTTAAAAATGGGGATGTTTCGATTTGTTTTTCCAAGGTTTCAATAAAATACTGACCATAAGTTGGGTCACATCCTATCGTGACGGGTTCTCCTTCTTCAGGTATAAGCATCCAGACGCCTACACCCGCCATTAAAACCATTACAAAATCACCAGGTTTGGCTTGTCTAAAATCAAATACACAAACTTCAGACATTAAATTTCGCCAATCTCCCGACAAGGTAATCACCACATCCCCTCGTTGGAATGCATATTGTTGTAATTCAAGTTGGTCGTAAGAAAATTTTGAATGATTAATCAAAATCTCTTCTTGACCTAAGTTGGCTATGAACTCTTCTTTATTAAAAAGTTCATATTTAAATAATTCAGGATTCGCTATTTCAAGTTTGGCAATCAGTTGCGGTAAATTTTTTCCTCTCAAAACTGTTAAATTTGGCAAACTGTGTTTTGTTAATTGAATTTTCATGCGACCTCTCCTTCAGGAAGTTCCTCAGGAGTTTGCTTAGCACCCTTTGGATCATAAAAAGGTAATGCAACAACCTTAGCTTTAATAAAATCACCGCTGGTTAGCTTAATATTCAGCAAGGTATCTACTTCTGAAAATGCTAATGAAACATCTGCTAAACCAATAGTTTTATGTAAAGATGGGCTATAAGAAACACTGGTAATTCTGCCTGCAATCTCGCCTTGCTCAATAAACAAGTTCGATTCAAGAGGAGCTTCCCCAACAGGTTCTTTGACAAGTTCAAACCCAACCAATTTACGCTTTTGTAAGCTCTTTAATTTTTCTAAACTTGGCTTACCTATAAAATAAGGTTTCTTAAGATGAACTGACCAAGGAATTGCCGCTTCAAAAGGATTCATTAATCCATCAGTATCCTGACCTACAATAATATGGCCTTTTTCAAGTCTTAAGATTCGCTGAGCTTCTACACCAAATGGTTTGATATCAAACTCTTGACCTTTATTCATAATTTCATCCCAAACTGCCGCTGCGTTTGTAGATTCAAGATGGATTTCATAGCCAAGTTCACCTACAAAGCCGACCCTTATAAGAGTTGCTTTATGACCACAAACTTCTGTTTGACGCATTGCCAAATAAGGAAAAGCTTCATTGCTTAAATCTAAAGAAGTCAGTTGTGACAAAATACGTCGACAATTTGGCCCTGCTAGGTTCATAGCGGCTAATTGACCTGTTCGGTTTAGCACAGTGACATCCAATCCCCATTCAATGATTTTCATTTGAATAAGTCGGTAAGCGGCATCTGAACTGCTTGTTGTAGTTGTGACATAGTAATGTTCTTCGCTGTAGCGAATTGCAACACCATCATCGGTAATAACACCTGTATCATCGACCATTACAGCGTAACGACTTGCCCCAACGTTCATGTTTGACATACGCATGGTATAAAGACGATCCATCAGTTCAGCGGCATCTTTACCAAATATTTCTAACTTACCTAAAGTAGAAACATCAATCAGTCCTACTGAGCTTCTAACCGCATTTACTTCAGCATCAATACAAGCCTGTCTATCAGACTGACTCTGATAATACTCTGGTCTTAACCAATTACCCGCTTCCATAAATTTGGCATTTTTTGCGACATGTTGGCTATGCAGTGCGGTTAGACGCTCTGGTCTAAAACGCATACCTGCTAGATGAGAAACTGGAACAGGATGAAACATAGGTCTTGCGGTTGTTGAGCCCGCTTCATCAATGGTTCTGCCTGTTAATTTAGCCAAAATACGAATACCATTCATATTGCTGTGCTTACCCTGACTTGGCCCCATTCCAATGGTAGAAAAACGTTTCATTAGTTCAATATTGTCAAAACCTTGAGCAATCGTCGCTTTCAAGTCTTTAAACTGAACATCTTCATCAAAATCAACAAACGCTTTGCCTTTAGGATGATCCCAAATTGGGTAAGAATGAGAGTGGGCAATACTTGAGGTCAAATCTACTGTCGGTGTTAAGGTTTGATTTTTAACGTATTCAGCCGCATTTAACCCTGCTTGTTCACCGTCTTTTAATTGGTCTTCAATATCAAAAACCCCATTTATACGGCCACAAGAAAATAACCCATCAGGTAATGTTTTAGGTGTAAGTTGCTCAACGTTATAGTCATAAGAAAAGCTTCCCCCTAACTGATAAATTGGAGCACCTGCAGGTGCCCAGCCAACACTCATGAGTAAGCCATCACAATCAATGATGTGACTTTTACCATTCACACTAAACAAAACCCCAGACAAAGACTTTTTACCTAGAGCTTCAATATGCTCAATATTTCTATACACTGGAATGCCTAAAGCAGTAACAGCATCACACCATTCACCTTTTGATTCGCCTGAATCTAAAACCGCTAAAACAAAAATCCCAGCTTTATGAAGGTCAAGTGCTGCTCGATAACCTTCAATATTAGAAGTTAGCACAACCGATTTTTCGCACGGAGCTACAGCATAACGAGCAATTAATCTTTGTGCTGCACTGGCATTCATAACACCTGGTAAATCGTTATTACGAAATACCGCTGGCTGTTCAAATACGCCTGTTGCCACCACAATAGACAGTGCCGAAATTTTGATTAAACCTTCTTTTGTATTAACAGCTAACCACTTATCGCCATAAACACCTGCCACATAAGAAGATGTTTTCACATCAATATTAGGCATACTAGCAATCGTGTCTTTTAATGTTTTTCGGTTTTCAACTTGAGACTCATCATTAGCATATTGGTAATCTAAAGAACCACCTATAAAGGTATTTTCATCAATTAAACAAACATCTAAACCTTGCTGTGCTGCTTTAATGGCCGCTTTCATCCCTGAAGGCCCAGCACCAATAACCACAACATCACAATATTGGTAACGCTTATGCTTTCTCTGCTCTGTCCAACGAGTATCTACATTCCCTAAACCTGCCATGTGTCTAATTAGAGACTCCCATTTTGGGAATAAAAATTTAGGAGAGTAAAAAGCTCTGTAATAAAAACCAACCGGTAGAAATTTAGATATGAGTTCAACAAGTGAACCAGCATCTTTATTAAGGTTTCCAAAGGTGTTAACAGACAAAAGGCTTTGTTGATCAGAAACTTCAACCACATCTCCTCGAATATTTACCTCATCGGAAGATTGGTATAACGCGTTAATATCATGGTTAGCCATTGTCAAAACACCGCGACGACGATGATATTTAAAACTACGTCCAAGCACTTTGTTGCCACTAGCCCAAAGAGCACTGGTAATAACATCACCCTTAAAACCTGTTACCTTTTGACCTTCGAGCTGAAACGTGAACTCAGTATCTCTATCAATCCACTCTAAAGGCTGTTTTATTAATCTAAGTTTCATTTAACAATCCTTTTTGCAATGCTGACATGGCTAATAACGTCCGTTAGCGTATTTCTTTCAAAGAAAAACCACATACCTGTTGCGCGGTGATACCACCACTCTTTTTGTACCTGAGGATTACTATGTCGATAGAACAAGTGATCAGTCCACGCCTTTTCTGTTATTCCTTCAAACTCTGGTTCGTCTTGAACCAAACCGCCATAAGTGAATTCACTTAAAGCTCTTCTCCCAATTGGTGGACACGTTATAAATTTCATACAATCTCCTTAGTGACCGACCGAAGCCGCCCCTTTTTCTCCAACAAGTTGAAATGATTCAAAACGATCCAAGCTAAAGGGTTTTATTAACTCATGTGTTTGATCTGTCGCCGCCGTATAAGCCATTGTTTTGCCGCTGATTGGTGTCGCTTTAAAACCCCATGTTCCCCAACCGCTATCTAAATAAAAACCTTCAACATTGGTCTTACCCATTATTGGTGCAAAATCTGGCGTAATATCACTCATCCCTGCCCACTGACGCATGATTTTTAAGCGACTTGTAAAAGGGAATAGATCCATCATTTGATCGGTTAGCCCCTCAACAAAATCAAGGGTTGAACGAGTAGAATGTAATTCGGCAGGATCAACAGAGGCTCCCATAACTAGCTCCCCCCTTGAAGATTGGCTGACATAAACATGTAAGCTTCCTGATACCACAATCGTATTCATAAATGGCTTAACAGGCTCGGTAACACAAGCTTGTAAAGGAAAGACTTCTATTGGTGTTTTGATATCCAGCATATTAGTAATACGAGGTGAGGATCCAGCCACCATAGAGATAACTTTTTTAGCTTTAACAAAACCTTTATTTGTTTCAACACCAACCACTTTTCCAGCAAACGTTTTAATATCTGTTACCTGGGTTTTTTGGTGAATTTCAACACCACGCATTTGAGCTCCACGAGCATATCCCCAAGCCACTGCATCATGTCTCGCAACAGAACCAGGTGCGTGATAAAGTGCACCCATGACAGGATGTTGACCATTACATTCAATATCCATATACGGAACATCTTTTTGGATGGTTTCAGAATCAACAACTTCACTGTCAATGCCATGATGTTTATTTACTTCCGATCTCCAGCGCATTGTTCTTAAAGAGCTGTCTGTATGAGCTAAGGTGTAATGACCACGAGTTGAATAAAAAATATTCAAATCAAAGTCTTCACTTAAATCATTAAATAACTTGAGGCTTTCGTCATAAAATTTGACCCCTTCAGAAGTCAAATAATTAGAACGAACAATGGTTGTATTTCGGCCAGTGTTTCCACCTCCGATATAGCCCTGTTCTAAAACAGCAACGTTGGTAATTCCATGCTCTTTAGCTAAGTAGTAGGCACACGCCATTCCGTGTCCACCGCCACCAATAATGACAACGTCATACTCTTTTTCTAATGGTTTTTCTTCAGGGAAAAATCGCAACTCATCTTCTGGTTTTTTCCAAGCGTACTTTAATAATCTAAGTGGCATCTCAAACTCCTATGCAAATACTATTGTTTTATTACCACTTAAAAGAACACGATCTTCTAGGTGAAATTTAAGGCCACGAGCCAATGCATTTTTTTCAACATCTTTCCCTAGCATTACCATCTCGTCTGCAGATTCACTATGTGAAACACGTCTAACGTCTTGCTCAATGATTGGTCCTGCATCTAAATCTTCAGTAACGTAATGACAAGTTGCACCAATTAACTTAACGCCGCGATCAAATGCTTGATGGTATGGTTTGGCACCAATAAATGAAGGCAAGAAACTATGGTGAATATTGATAATTTGTCCTGGATATTTTTGACACAAATCAGGGGGAATAATCTGCATGTATCTTGCAAGGACGATAGTATCGGCCTGATAATGATCAACCCAGTTAACCACTTCAGAAAATGCGTGAGGCTTATTGTCAGGCGTTACGGGAATATGAACGTATGGAATCCCGTGCCATTCAACCAATGACTTTAAATCTAGATGATTAGATATTACACAAGGGATCTCAAAGTCCATCTCTCCAGACTTCCAGCGATATAACAAATCATATAAACAATGATCTTGTTTACTCACCATAATGATGACGCGCTTTTTAATTGCACATGCTGAAAGGTTCCACTTCATATCAAACTCTTCAGCAATCACACTAAACTCAGTCTGAAATTCTTCCTCAGAGATATTAAGTTTAGAAATTTCATTTCGCATAAAAAACATGCCTAACTCTTTATCAGCATGGTGATTTGCTTCATTTATTAAACAATTATTTTCTGCCAAAAATGTAGATACTCTAGAAACAATTCCAGTCTTATCAGGGCAAGAAATGGTTAATACATAATGATTAGAATTCACAAAATGTTCTCCTTATGAACTATTTGTTCTTATACTACCTAAACAAAACTTTCATTACAAGAACTTTTTATTACTTTTAATAAAAATTAAATTCTATAAAAATCAAACTTCATTAATTCGTAATAACTTGATAAGTATTAATTTGCAAATTGGGAACTGAAAATTGAGAAATTGAGAAATTGAGAAATTGAGAAATTGAGAAATTGAGAAATTGAGAAATTGAGAAATTGAGAAATTGAGAAATTGAGAAATTGTGAAATTGTGAAATTGCGGAATTGCGGAAGTGCGGAAGTGCGGATACAAAGTAGAGTTTAACCAACTTTATTTGAGAACATCCGTTAGCCTAAGCCTAGAGAGTGCTCTTTTATGGTCTATAACCAATAAAAAAGATAGAGTTAAAAGCAAATTACCAGGCCTGGTAATTTGCTAATTTAAAAAGTAAGCAACCAAATGAGATAAAAAGCCTTATTTTAAGTTTCTTAAATGGTTCTCAAATTCTTATAATGCCATTAAATTTTTCACACTCCAATGCTCATGACTTGATTTGTAATATCGCATATTATGTCCATCAGTTATTTCACATTATCAGGCTGTTAGCATTGGATTATCCTGTGAGATATAAAAATTAAAGGTAATCAATATTCTTTTTAGCGGTGAGAAAATCAAATTTGATTAACATGGCAATTGACGCCGCATTAAACCGTTTTACTTAAATTTTTCCCGAATATGATTTAAAGGAGATTTAATCTATGAAAAAAAATAGATGGCTTATGGCCTTAGCAGCCGTTGGGGTTCATATATGTATTGGTTCTGTGTATGCATGGAGTGTGTACGTTAACCCAATTAAAGATGAAATGAATTGGACTTTAACAGATGTAACGATTGCATTTAGTATAGCCATCTTTTTCTTAGGTTTATCTGCCGCGTTGATGGGCAAATTTGTTGAACGCAATGGTCCAAGAGTCGCCGCTATTATTGCTGCCGTACTTTTTGGTTTAGGTACTGCAGGGTCTGGTTTAGCCATATTAATGGAATCAAAACTCCTGCTATATTTCTTTTACGGAGTCTTAGGCGGGTGTGGTTTAGGTATCGGGTATATCTCTCCGGTTTCTACACTCGTAAAGTGGTTTCCAGACAAACGAGGCCTAGCAACAGGCTTAGCCATTATGGGATTTGGTTTTGCTTCTGCAATATGGGGACCAACTATTAAAGTATTAATTTCTGAAATTGGCGTAGCATCAACTTTTATTACCCTGGGTGTCACTTATTTTGTGATTATGTTCGCTTCTGCTATGTATTTAGAAAAACCAGAAGAAGGATATTTACCAGAAGGCTTTAAGAAAAAAGTAGAAGCGGGTCATAAAACACTCAAAACTGATCTTGCCATGCTTGGTTTACACGAAGCCGTTAAAACGCCGCGCTTTTATGGCCTATGGTTAATGCTATTTATCAACGTTACTTGTGGTATTGCAATTATTGGTGTTGCCTCTCCTCTGTTACAAGAAGTTCTAGGTGTATCTGCATTGATAGCCGCGGCGGCTGTTGGTTTAATGGGAATTTTTAATGGTGCGGGCAGAATTTTCTGGGCTTCATTATCGGATTATTTAACCAGACCTATTGTCTATATCATTTTCTTTGCAACCCAAGCCATTGCATTTTATGTCTTACCATCAATTACTGAAATTATATTATTCCAGGTAATCTTATATTTTATTATGTCTTGTTATGGTGGAGGGTTTGCATCAATACCGGCCTATATTGGAGATATATTTGGAACCAAAGAACTTGGTGCAATTCATGGTTATATCTTAACGGCATGGGCTGCGGCTGGTTTAGTTGGCCCTCTAATCATCTCAATGGTCAAAGATGCTACAGGTTCTTATTCTGAAACCTTATATGTATTCTCTGGATTCTTTGTGATCGCGTTAATCATCTCTATTTCCATGCTCATTAATATTAAATCAATCGAGAAAAAACAAAATCTAGCTCAGTAAAAACCCTCTCTAAGACCTAAGTGTAAGAAGCTTTATGTTTCTTACACTCCCCCTTCTACTCATTAAGTAAACACCTATCCAGCTTTAGTGTTTTAGCCCCTAACCAAGTAGTGTAAAATATTTAATCACTCGCCTAGAATTAAATAAGCATTTAGACGGCACATTTAAAACGGCCCATCTTAGACACCTACAAATGAAAAAATTACTTTTAATAACGATCTTATTTTCTTCTGGAATGCCTCAAGCTATTTACGCTGAGCCAAGCTTACCTAAGTGGGAGTTCGGTTTAGGTCCCGGCATGATTTCATACCCTGATTACCCCGGGTCAAAAGAGCAAAATACGCTTGTTTTACCTATTCCATATATTGTCTATCGCGGGAAAGATTTCTCTATTAATAACAATAAAGTGGTTAAACCTTTCTTTGAAAACAACAATTTTGAATTAGATTTAAGTGCTTCAGGCAACATCCCCGTTTCAAGTAAAGAAAATGCTAAACGGGCAGGAATGAATGATTTAGATGGTTCGATCGGACTAGGACCTGTTTTAAAATACGCCCTGTTTAACAACGGAGCCAATACCGTAAAATTTGAATTCCCATTTGAAGCAATTATTGCCTCTGACTTCAAAACCATACATACAGAAGGTTGGATAACCAGTCCAGGAGTTAGCTATTCTTATAAAAAGGCTTATTCAAGTAAAAATCGTATTGAATTAACAGCTGGCGTATCCGCTCAATACTCTTCTTCTGAATATCATAATTATCTCTACGGCGTTCCTCTCCAGTATGCATCGAATGAACGCCCTTTCTATAAATCGACAGAAGGGTTTTCTGGTGTGAACTATACCGTTGGCTTAAGTTATCATTTTGACAACTTTTGGCTTGGTGCCTTTTGGCATGGCTTTGACTTAAGCCAAGCCGTATACAAAGACAGCCCTTTGATTGATAATCAGTTTAGCCATACTTATGGTTTAACGCTTACCTGGAATTTTTTACGGTCTAAAGACAGAGTTTATGGATATGAATAATGGCGCATAAATTCATTTGGGGTCTAAGCATAACCGCGGGATTGTTTGCCTTATTCTATTGGGGTGATGCAGAAGTTAAAACCCTCATAGAGTCATTTACTTTTATCTTATTAACGCTGTTACTGACTTTATTTGCTTGGAGCCTACTTAAAGATAAAACCCCTATCATCACAAGATATGCTCTTTTAATGGATGCGGAAGATACTTTTGCAGAACGACAGTACACACGAATAGTGACCTGGATTTGGCTAAGTTTTTTATTAAGCCTATGGTTACTGAAATTAAACTCGCTATTTTTTCATTTCACGTTTTTATCGCTAAGCTATATCGCAGTGCTTTTCTATCTAGGGAGTGTTGTTTTATTTATTGGTGAGTTTTACATCCGGCAAATATTTTTACCTCATCATAGAGGTAGCTCTTTACTTACCTTTTTATACCGACTTTCAAAAATACCACTTAAACAAATCTGGCTGTTTGATAAAAATCAAAGAAACATCAAGTAAAAAGCCATAAAGTTTTGCTTATTTAAGCTTTTCTTTTTAAGGTTTTCTTATTTAAGATTTACTTTAATTGAGCTTCTAAAAGAGTGTGACCTTTGCCAATATTTTCTACGGTATTACAAACCGTCAACCCCGCCTCGTCCATAAAGCCCAGCATATCTGACAAACGATACATACGACTAGTACCATTGGCCAAGGCCGTGAAATACAGAGAGGTATTTACAACACAGAATGCCGCCTCTTCAAAACGTTGATTATCCCAATACGTTTCCAGAACAAATAGTTTGCTGTCTGCTGACATCGCTTGAGCGGCGCGTTTTAATATGGCAATAATATCTTCGTCCCCAAAACAATCTAAAAACTGACTCATCCAAATAACATCATAGCCAAGCGGTAAATCCTGAGAATGATCAAGCATATTGGTAGGAATAGTGTTGATTCTTCCCTGCAACCCGGCTTGCATAATATGCGTCTTAGCAACGGCTAACTGTTCGGGCAAATCAACAATCGTGATATTCACATTATCGTTATAGTTAGCCGCTGTCATTGAAAACTTACCGGTATTTCCGCCAATATCCATAAGCTTTTTAGGTGAACTTTTAAAAACATGAGGTAAAGCAATTGGAAAGGCATTATCTGAATAATAGTGATCAAACTCAAACCAACTAGATTTAGCCGGTTCAGGTAAAGCCGTTAGTGCTGGGTAGATAGTCGGCCAATCACCAAACGTTTTATTTAAGCCAACGGGTGTCGCTGAATCAATTGATTCTTCTAAATAGAACATCCCCAAATAATTCACATCATGGTTATAGTTCATATTAATTTGAGTCATTTCATCGTATAAAAACATCTGCCCCGTTTTGGTTACAAAATATTTTTCATCCTCAAACGCAACCACCCCTACACTCAAACAGGATTCCAAGACCACACGCACGCCATACAGTCTCATATCAACCTTTTCGGCCACTTGTTTTGGCGTCAGCCCTTCTGGTGTATCCGAAAGAAGTTGTAACAAACCTCGCTTCCAGGCAATTCTGACAGCCTGAAAAGTCATAGGCGAAAACGCAATCTTTTGTGCTTCATACATTGCTTGTTGTGCAGTCAGTTTTGAAAATTTAAATGGAAACTTCATTGGGATGTTATCTTGTTTTGTACTAAAATTGGCGTACATTATAGATTAAAAATATTCACGGAAATGTCGATTTATGTTCATTTTAGGCTCCTCTTTAGTTTCGCCATTAGGCCAAAACAAAGAAGCACACATCAAAGCATTAAAAACTGAAAAAACAGGATTATCAAATCAAACGAATTTTCATATAAGAATTCCCAGCATCAACACTTTCTTAGGTGTAGTAAACAATCTTGAAAACATACAGCTCCCCGAATCCTTTAAAAGATACGCTTGCCGAAACAATCAATTAGCTTGGCAAGCCCTGCAAGAGAATGGCTTTTTATCTAAAGTAAATCAACTGGTTAAAAAACATGGTCGTCATCGTATTGGTTTAGTGGTTGGTACCAGTACCTCAGGGATAGCGGCTACGGAACATCTTTTTAGAAATGAACTAAAACCTGATGAATATAATTACCAAACGACCCAGCAAATGGATTCTTTAGCTCAATTTTGTAGTCAAGCACTAGAGATAGAAGGTCCAAGTTTTGCCATATCTACCGCTTGTTCATCAAGTGCCAAGGTATTTGAAGTGGCACAACGTTGGCTAAATGCAGACATTGTAGATGCCGTCGTAGTTGGCGGAGTGGATACCTTATGTTTGACGACACTACACGGCTTTAATGCTTTAGGCTTGGTTAGTGAACAGATTTGTAAACCACTAGATCAAGATAGAAATGGCATTAATATTGGTGAAGCTGGTGGTTTTATGCTGCTAAGCAACACATCACCTTTTGAAGAATCCGCAGGCCCAGATCCATTGATTAAAGTTATGGGAGTTGGCGAAAGTAGTGACGCTTACCACATATCAACCCCACATCCAGAAGGAGAAGGAGCACAATTAGCGATGTTGGCCGCTATGCAACAAGCTAAGATTAGCATGGAAGATATTGATTATATTAATCTGCACGGCACAGCGACTCCTAGCAATGATCTCTCAGAAATCTCTGCTGTTGCTCACCTTTCTACAGAAGCCTCTCCAACTTGGGTAAGTTCTACCAAAGGCTTTACTGGACACACATTAGGTGCAGCAGGAATCACAGAAATCATTTTTTGCCAATGGCTACTAGAAGAACAGTTTGTACCAGCAAATTTGAATTTAACCCATTTAGACCCTCAGTTAACTGAAAAACTGCAACACTCCACGGTAAATATCCCTTTGGAAACCCTGCAACTTACAGAAACCAATCAGAAGCTACAATATGTCATGAGTAACTCCTTTGGGTTTGGCGGTAATAACGCCTCAGTGATTTTAAAAATGGAGTCAGTGTAATGAAAGCTCAAATACTTAGTATTGGTCTTACTGCACCAGGCCTGGTAAATTTTGAAAACTTTAAATCAATGATGCTACAAAACCAATCACCAGACACATCTGAAGCGTTAGAAAAGTACAGTCCAACCTTTCTGCCACCAAATGAACGTCGTCGCACTACCGCCACCATTAAGCTGGCATTGAAAACCGCTGAAGAAGCGCTCACTCATTTTCAACAGCGTTATCCGCAGGCAGACAGCAAATTACCCGTTTTATTTGTGAGTAAAGATGGTGATACCCACATCTCCGCCAGAATGTGCCAGACTGTTGCTGAAGAAGAACCGATGATATCGCCAACACAATTCCATAATTCGGTACACAACGCACCAGCAGGTTATTGGATGATAGGTCAAAAAAATCAATCCCCTGCGAGTGCTATTTCAGTAGGCCAGTACGCAATAGCAAATGGTCTATTAGAAGCGACATTGCAATCACAAAATTATGCAAAGCCAGTTTTAATGGTCATTTATGATTTGCCGTTAGATGATTTAATACCAAAGGATGCTTCACAAAATGCAGCCATTCCATTTGCTTTTTCAATGATTTTAGACGCCAGTGACTCAAATCAACAAACTGACTACCCTGCTCTTAATCTTTCAATTACACAACAGACTCCAACAGCCACTTCTTTTAATAATCCCTATTCAGGCTTACCTGCAGCAGAAGCCTATCCGCTTTTGCAATCTTTGGTGTTGTTTGAGTCAAACAGAGAAAGTTCAGAAATCCATTTTCCATTAAATCGAAATAACTTTATTAAGGTTTCTCTAACGTGACAGCAACATCTATTCTGAGCAAATCAGATATTGAAGCCATGATTCCACATGCTGGTGGCATGTGTTTATTAGAACAAGTTATCACTTTCTCCAATGAAGAGATTGTTTGCCGAACACAATCGCATCTCAATACAGACAATCCGTTGAAAACGGATGGCAAACTCTCAAAAATGCATTTAATTGAATATGGTGCCCAAGCGATAGCGGTACATGGTGGGTTACTGGAACGAGATTCAGATAATGACCAGCCTAAGCTAGGGTATATTGCCATGCTAAAAGCCGTAAAATGGGGAGATTTTGACCCACTCACGGAGTTTTTAGAGATCAAAGCAAATGCCGTTATGCGTGATGAAATCAGTAAACTCTACGAGTTTACGATTACCGACGCTCAGTTTGGATACGTTTGTTCAGCAAAAGTTATGGTAGTACATCCAAATTCGGATTAAAAAGTAGGTTCAACAGGCAAAATATGACAGAAAAATCAAGAATAAAAGCTCTCGTCACTGGAGGCAGTGGCGATATAGGAGCAAGCATCGCAAACCAACTTGCTATGGATGGTTATGAAGTTTGGATTCATGCTAACTCACAATTAAATAAAGCCGAATTACTCGCTGAAAACATCAATAATCAAGGAGGGTTAGCCCATGCAATTTGCTTTGATTTAACCGATGTTAATGCTGTAGAAGCTGGCCTTGAAAAGATATTAGCAACAGGACCTGTGCAAGTCTTAATCAATAATGCCGGTATTCATGATGATGCTGTCATGGCAGGAATGACACATCAACAGTGGCAAAAGGTCATCTCAGTTTCGCTGGATGGTTTTTTCAATGTCACCCAACCGTTATTACTTCCTATGATTAGAACTCGCTGGGGTCGCGTGATTAATATCGCTTCTGTAGCAGGAATTATGGGCAATCGTGGCCAAGCCAATTATGCCGCCGCAAAAGCAGGATTAATTGGAGCAAGTAAATCATTAGCACTTGAATTGGCATCACGTAAAATTACCGTAAATGTGGTTGCACCTGGTGTTATTGAGGGTGAGATGGCAAATTCTAGCTTTCCAACAGAAAGATTAAAACAAGTCGTCCCCATGCAAAGAGCAGGAAAAACCCAAGAAGTAGCCGATTTAGTCAGCTTTTTAGCCTCGGATAAGGCGAGTTATGTAACAGGACAAGTTATCTCTATTAATGGTGGAATGGTGTAAATTACTTATCATCAACACTATAAAATAATTTATAATTTTGAAATCAGGTTTTCGTAATAACTAAATAGATATACATTTATTTTCACCCTAAAAGGCAAACAATATGCAAATCAAGATGACTTTTAAAAACATTTTTTATATTTTCTCCGCTTTCCTTTTAACCCTATCTTTATCGGGTTGTGGAACTAAACCTGTACATGATGTTGAGCAGCATGCCGTGCCGTCAAATATTCAGTCTAGTAAACAAGTTAAAGATGCCATTATTAGAGCCGGAGCATCTTTAGGATGGATTATTAAAGTTAAAGACAAAACTCATTTAGAAGGAACTCTTTTATTGAGAACACATGTTGCTAAAATTAGCATTCCATATTCTAAAGATTCATATAGTTTGATTTATCAATCAAGTGAAAATTTAAATTACAATCCCGAAGATAAGACAATCCATAGCAACTATAATGGTTGGATTAGTAATTTAGATAGAAATATTCAAGTACAGTTAAGCGTGATGTAATCGGTTGAGAAATAGTTCTAATAGTTATCAACACAGAGTAGACGGGGATGGCATATTAATGCTATCCCTTTCTTTTATCTGGGCCGCAATATTGCTAGGTCTGCCTTTAATATGGCAGTTTTATCGAGCCTACAATGTAGCATCTAAAACAGCAGTTCCTAAAGAAACCATTGGCACTTGGATTATATTTGGAAAAAAACTACAACATAATCAATTAGATTTAGAATATAAACAACGAATAATTGCTGCCTATCAAGCTTTAGAAACACACACTCCTAAGACCTTAATCTTTCAGGGTGGATGCACTCATACCAATACAGTCAGTGAAGCACAAGCAGGCTTAAAATACTTCAATTCACTGTTCACAGAATGCCATCCCAACCAAAAGAAAAAGGTTAATATCCTCGTAGAAGACCAATCAAAAAACACTTTAGAAAATTTAAAACAGACTCGAAAACTGTTGCTTGAACAACAAGTACCGTTAAACGTAGTCGTTATATCAAATCGTTACCACTTATTACGCTGTTCAACAATAGCGAACAACCTAGGGTTCAAAAGTATTTGTTTACCTGCAGAAGCAACTTATCAACTTAATCTAAGCCAGGTATATAAATTATCTTTAGAAGCATTATTTTTAAACTGGTACCATACGGGTTTATTTCTCAGCAAAATTCTAAAAAACCAAAGAATGCTCAATAAAGTTTTATAAAACTACCAATAAATACCTGCAAAGGATGCCAAATTTAGATGACTAATTTTGCAATAGTAATCCCCGCTTACAATGAAACCTTAACCATCACCAATGTGATTACAGAGGCATTGAAACAGTCAAAAATTGTGATTGTGGTAAATGATGCCTCGCAGGATGATACCGCCGAATTGGTTCAAAAAACGAATGCCATTTTAGTGGATTTACCTGTTAATGGGGGTAAAGCAAAGGCATTACAAGCTGGTTTTGAGAAAGCGTTATCATTTGGGGTTGAGGCAGTTATAACTCTGGACGGAGATGCACAACATAACCCTGAAGATATTCCAAAACTGCTCGCTCATTTTGCAAAAAATCCAAACGATTTATGCATCGCATCAAGATTAAAAGATCGGAAAAACGCTCCACGTTCAAGACGTATTGCAAATAGCATTGCCGATTTTTGGGTCAGTTGGGCGGCAGGAAAACCCATTGCGGATAGCCAGTCGGGGTTTCGACTCTACCCTTCTAGCCTGCTTAAATTACTAAAACTACCTTATGAGAATAAATCAGGCTTTGTATTTGAAAGTGAAGTGTTAATTGACTCGGCTCACTTAGGCTATGGCTTTGCCTTTATTCCAATCGATACGATCTATGCAGAGAATAGAAGAGCGAGCCACTTTAGAGCGGGGTTTGATATTACTCAAATTACCTTAATGGTTGCAAAAAAACTATTAAGAAAAGGTATGAATTTACCAGGCCTGGTTAAATCCTTAACCCAGTCACCTAATATCATTCAAGATTAGCATTGTTATCTCAATAATCGTTTTTTATAGCCAATCTCTTGGACATAAAATACGACAAACTGTAAACCCAAAAAACGCCAATAAGCACCGTTAAGCCAATCGCATTAAGCAATGCTAATTGGCTTAAACTTAATATGCTAAACGAACCTATCGTAGTAAAAAATGCCACGAGTACTGAACGGTTCCATTCATTACCATCCTCCTTTTGCACAGCACCTTCAAAAAACAGTAATGCATAATCAATTCCAATCGCTGCTACCAGCATTAGACTCATTAAATGGAAAATACTCAGCGAAACATTCAGTAATGCAAAGGTCGCTAATGTAAAACCCATGGCCATTAAAATCGGAACTAAAACCGTTAATATTGGTTTGATATTTCGGTATTTCAACCAAAGACTCAAGGCTATCACCGCAATAATAAAACTGAGTATTTGGAAGAGTTTAGTACGAATCTCTGAAATTTGCTGGGCCACCAAACTTCGTTGATTAAAATAAATCAGGCCTGTATCACGATGCTTTGTCACAAAATCTTGGATTGCTTGATCCGATGACACGCCTGACAGATTAATCACACCAATCATTTGATCAGATATAGGCAATGCTAATTGCTTGGCTAACTGTGCGAAATTCCCTGACGAATCGATAAACTGAGCATACGTCAACAAAGGTAAGTTCTTACTCTGTTCTACGCTATTTACAAAGGATTGAAAATGTTTGCTTTTAAACCCCGTCCCCTCCACAGCTTGGCTTAACTCCGTTTTAAGGGAATTTAAATCAGGTAAAGTTTGTTGACGATGAGTTTGCTCAACTTGGCTAGGAAGAATCTGCGAAAGCATTTGAAACTGCGTTATTGCTCCTGAAGTTTTTAATGCATTTAACTCAGCCAATAAATCTTCTTCTTTTTGCAAAAGTGATTCAATGTTACTAGCGGGTAAAAGTAGTTTTTTTCCTGCTTCCTGATAGTTAAACAGCGTTCTTAATTGCTTATCTGTAGAAATTAAATCTTTTGAAACCGGACTTAAACTAGCGATATCATCCTGCCACTGGATTGGCTTGAAATATAAAACGGCTGTAATAATGACCAGGCCTGGTAAAACATAAAAAATCAAATTAGAAGAGCCACTAATACTGTTATTAACAGACTTTTTTAGGTTAGCTAAGTCATTAACCTCTTTCACCTCATCAAACTTATAAAACTCAGCCAAATATGGCCTGAGAGCATAAGTCACCAATAACGCCGATAACAGGCCACTTGAAGCAAATATCGCTATCTGTTGCAAACCTTCAATATTTGTCCACCACAACATCAAGAATCCAAACGCGCTGGTTAACGCCCCCAAACGAATCGTTGGCCATAGCCTTAATACCACAGATGTTTTTCTAGATTGATATGCAGAGATGGTGTGAATGGGGTAATCAATCGCCACACCTAATAAAATTGCACCTAAAGCCAAGGTAATCATCTGCATATGACCAAAGAAGCTAATTGTGCTTAATATCCCCACTAAAAAAGCAACCACCAGAGGTAAGCTGCTATAAAAAATGAGTTTAGTTGAGCGAAAGGCCACAAAAAGAGCTAAAAACACCATAACAACCGCTAAACTCGTAATCCAGTTAACCGCCTGTTTAATTTGCTGCTCGGCCTGTAAAGACACCCAGTCTGAGCCAGATAACTGAAAATGATCTTTACCTAAAATAGAGACTAGGTTGTCATAAATATCAGAAAGAACTTGAGGATCTTTTTGGCTATTAATCAATAATAATGCACGGTTATTTTCAACATTGACCCACACACCGTTTTCTTTGGCCAACTGCGAACTAGGTTTTAACTGCTTTTGATAGATTCCCCACTGAAAAGTAGGATCATCTAACAACCAGTGTTTATCCAATACAAATCCTAATTGGTACTCTTGCCATCTTTTCTTGATATCAGATTGAAGCTCTAAAGTCTCAAATTGTGTGAGTAAATAACGATAAGGGTAAAGTTTTGGTGGAGATTTACCTTGTAGTGGACTCTGAAAAATTTCTGAGCCATTTAAGACTTGTTTTACACCTGGCAAAATTAATAGTTGAGATTTAACAGACTGGCTCAGCTCATTCTGCTTTTGTTGAGAAGTCTCTGCTTTAATAGCAAGCATTAACCAACTCGTTGCCTGAGTTTCAGCCAATCGGTTTTTTAGGTACTGAGACTCAATACTCTGTTGGTTTGGAAAAAATTGACTGATGTTGTTTTGAAATGGAGATTTATTAAAATAAAACGTCCACCCAGCCCACAAAAAAATGAAAATAAAAATCCAGATTAATGGCTGAAAATTGAACAGGCGATTCATCATTTTAGTAATGTAGAATTCGTTGGCAGAGTTTGCAATGAAAGCTTTCGCCAATCCCCAGAAGTCTGGGTAAACAGAATCGATTGTATTTCAGTCTTATCACCCACCAATAATACTTCTTGAATCTGTTTTTTTAACTGATTAATTGGAATCAATCGGAGTTTCCAATGATTATTTTCTTCATCCAAAAAAACGAGTTGAAAGTCTTTTTTTACCAGAGCAAGCCTACCATTAAGAATATTCAGAAAAGTCCTTGAGAATAATGTAATTTCAGGAGAATTCTCAATAGATAACTCTAACTTACGATTGGGAAAATCAATCTTAACCACGTTATCAGAAAACGTTATTTTGCCCTCAAACGGCTTCCTATAATGCTGTTCAAGAAAATTAGGTGCACGATAATGCATCACACCCGACTTATTCTGTGAAATTTCAAGCAAAGGATCAAACTGCTCTTCAGTAAAAAGTTTATCTGCACTTTCAACCTGACTCCAAGCCTTAAATAAGGTAGCTACATCCATCTGATTAGAAAAGGCTAATCCAGGAAAACACAGGCCAATTAGAGCAATGACTTTAAATACATACAGGTTACACTTCATGATCAGCTTCAATCCAATAAGGGTAAAAGTTAAACCAGTTATAGGGTGATTTTTTACACTGTAAAGCCAATGCATCGGCAAAAGTTTGAGCAATCATTTGTACAGTATCATTAGGATTTGGCTTCATTTGTATGTATTCAACATAATAACGGTTTCCTCCCTCATATCGAGAAAAGAAAAAATTAGTGGGAAATGGATAACGCTTAACCATCTCGAAAATACCCGCTGGTAGCAAAATCTTATCACCTAAAAAATCAACCAACAATGTCTTGCTGTCTCCTATCGGCCTATCTGCTAACAGTGCAATAGAGGTACCCGACTTTAAATTTTCATAAATTTCAAAAGTCGTTTCCAATCCTTTATATGCGATAACATTTTCATAAAATTCTGGATTCAATTGTTTCATCAAATTAACAACAATTTGATTATGCTCAAGCTTAATAACGGGCTTTATTTCATAATGCTTATCCATCGCCTGAGTTTTAAGAGCGTCCACACTGCCAAAGTGACCACTTAAAAAAAACTGCCCAGGACTATCAACAAAGGAATCAATAACTTCTTGTCGCTGATGATAAGTAATGGTGAATAAATGATATTTACCTGTTAAAAAATAAACCCTATCCAACAAAACGGCAGCGAACCAAAAAAAATGTTTATAAACATGAAAAATACTCGGTTTTACTGGCAAAACCTTAGATAAATAATGCCTTGAAACCTTACGTTTTTGGGGAGCAATCAATACATAAAACAATACAATCGGATAAAGCAACAAACGTACACTCCAACGTGGAAGTTTTATGGCTAAATTGATAATTAAACTAAGCCAAAAGCCGTTAGACATCTCTTTTTCTTGCTGCCAACTTGAGTTCGGTTTATCCATCGTTAAACTCTGCACATTTGATTTTGCCAGTGACTTTTTTTTGGCCCGAAACAACATGATTTAAATTGAAAGATAGCGTTTTATGTTCATGTAATCGATTCAGATCGATTTCAATTTCAATCACCTCTTCAGGAAGAGTCGGAGATAAAAACTTTACTTGAATTAACTCAATGATTTCCCAACCAGCCAGATGCTTTTTAATCATTGACTCAAGCTGTTCCAGCAAGACGACGCCGGGTACAATTGGGTTCCCTGGAAAGTGTCCTGCCAGACTTGGATGTTTTGCAGAAATTTTAAATGAATCAACTTTTTTCATAACTACTCATTAAACATTCTAAGAATCTTGCGAGGCAACATTTCAAATAAGTCACTATATAAAACCTTACCTAACTCATTTCTAGGAAGCTTTGGCATATAAAAAATCGACCTCGGCAAAAAAGAAGGGTCGATACATTTTCTAAGTTCGGCCAAAATATCCGATTTAGGTAATGTGGACACAACAAAAACCGCTAATCTTTCAGAGGTTTTACATTGAATAAAGACGCCTTCAACAATACCAGAAATCCCTTGTAAATGGGTATTGATTTCCGAAAGCGAGGCTCTTTTACCTGCCACCTTAATCAGATCTGTACTACGTTTTCCGAGTCTAAAGCTAGCTTCATCCAAACACTCTATTTTGTCATTTAACGGTTGAAAACTATCCAAGCCTTTTGTTTTTACCAAAACACCCCCATCTCGGGTTTTGGTAAATCTTACACCTGAATAGCACTGCCAAACGTCTGACTGAGCGGTTTGCCTTGAGGCTATAGATGCGGTTTCTGTACTCCCATATACTTCAAAAACACTAACATTCATTTCACATTCAGCTTGCAGTGCTAACTCTCTAGTTAAAGGAGCGGTTGCTGACAATAATCGACTCAGACTATTCGGCCATTCAGTTGAAGAAGACACAAGGTTTTTAATATGTAATGGTGTTGATACAAGCAAACTTGGTTGCCCTTTATTTGCATTTAAAGCATGAACAATCTCTTCTGGAAACATTGGCTTATCAAACCAAATAGATGCCCTTGAGAACAGAGGCCAAAATATTGAAGTTTCAAGACCAAACATATGTTGCGAAGGAACTGTTGTCACCATATAACAAGGCTCCATTAGAGAGAATCGTTCTATCGCTAACTCTGCTGAGTTAATCATATTACGCCAAGTTTTAATGATTTTTTTGGGCAGGCCTGTTGAACCAGAAGTATAGAGCCAAATCTCTGAATCTTGTATGCTCTCCAATGTATCGCTTAACCACTGATCGCTAATCTCGGTATTTGAATCTTTCACACCTTGAATAACTTTATCAATCTCAACCGACTGAATCTGATTCTGACTTTCTAAAGAATGCGGTAGATCATCACTAAGAACCATAAGTTCTGGCATATCGACTTTTAAATTAGATAAGGTTTTATCTGCCAAATTAGGAGGTAAAACAACACGACCTTTTTGCATGGCAACGGCTAATAAAGCGATAAGAAAATGGTGTCGCTGCTGGTATAGCAACAATAAAGAAAAGTGTGAATTATGATTTTTATCGAAAAGAAGTTTGCGGAATTGCTCCGCAGCTAAAAACACTTCTTTTCGAGTTAAGGCTTTCTCTTCATTTTGATGAAGTATAAATGGCTCTGACAACCAAGCCTGGTGAAAACCTTCCTGAGATTGACTTGATAAATGAGGTAAGAGCATTACTGAAAATAATCAGCTCTTTTTATTTTTTTGAACATAATCAGTTAATGAAGCAACTGATGAAAAAATCTCATTAACATTTTCATCCCCTGCACCGATTTTAACGCCATATTTCTTACTCAATTCCAAGGAGATTTCAAGTGCATCAATCGAGTCTAAACCTAATCCATTTGTAAAAATTTGATCATCAGGTTTAATGTCTTGGGCTTCAATATCTTCAAGGTTTACAGCTTCTATAATCAACTCCGCTATTTCAAGCTGCTCAGATGTTAATGCCGACATAATTTTGTTCCTAACTATTTAACTAATTTTTAAAGATGCATATTATACAAGAAAACAGTATAAACACGCATAATAAAGCTCTAATGTACTCAAGGTTTATTCATTAAAACAGAGACAATATAGTGTTTATTGGTAGGCTTTTTTAAACCATTCCTTAGTTTCCAAATTGATAGACTTAATATCCTTATCAGAAACACCATTCAATTTTTTTACATAGACTTCAACTACACCTGGTTTTTTGATAAAAGTACCTTTAGGCCAAAATTCACCCGCATTATGGGCAACCAAGTACACTGGTACATTTTCTTGCTTAGCTAAAATTGCACCGCCTGAATTAATATCAGATTCTTCTCCGGGTTTAATACGAGTACCACCTGGAAAGATAACAACCCAAAAATTATTTACTAAAGCTTTGTGTCCCTCTTTTTTTACTTTTTTTATCGCTTCAAAAGTTTTATTTCGATCAATTAAAATGGATTCAATAATGACCAAAATAAGACCAAAAAAAGGTATGTGTTTAAGCTCTTTTTTTACAACATTGATTTGTAAAGGAAAAATAGAATGAAATGCTAATGCTTCCCAAGTCGATTCGTGTCTAGATAAAATGATACTTGCTTGATCTTCAACAAGACTATCATCGTAATGAACAACATGCTTAATATTACAAGTAAGCCTTAACCAAATTAGACTTATACGCACACCAAGACGCATAAACTGTAGACGTCTTTTTAAGGGTAGCACTTGTAACATTAAGCCTATTGTCGCAAATACAACAACATTAGAATAATGTCCTAAATAAAAAAGTAGTGATCTTATTGCCAATATCATTGGATTTACTATATTAGATTCATTGAAATACAAATTAAGTTTGATGCATTATAAGGAACTAAAAAAAATTAGCTAAAAAATTAACCAATTCAATTCATAACTCTCTTTGTCACATAGTCGTCTAAATACATGTAGAGCTTAACCACAGCTTGCTAATATCTAACATTCATACCTAAAAACCATGCAATCTTTCAATGTGTTAAAAGAATTTAGCAACTTGAAGAATGACTTCAATGTAAAAAATTACTTAATTTACTCTCAAACACATTCAACAGTTCGTACAGACTACTATCTTAAAAGTTAGCTACAATTTCTTATAAGAAAAGAAATATGTAAACAAAAACATTAATAGGATTTTGCTTATGAAATGGTTAAAAAAATTGCTCATTTTGGCTATCTTGATAGCACTTGGCTCAGCAATCTATTTTTGGTGGCAATATCAAGCTCAGTACCCTTCTACTAATGATGCCTATGTAGATGCCAACCGTGTATACATCAGCCCACAAGTTCAAGCTCCCATTCAAGAAATTAAAGTTAAGCCTTTTGAACACGTTAAAAAAGGTCAGCTGTTGTTACGCTTAGATCCAAGTCAATTTAATCTGGCTTTAAACCAAGCACAGGCTCAATTAACTCTGGCCAAAACCCAAGCAGTATCTGCCCAAGCCAATATTGACAATGTTCAATCACAAAAGAAAGAGCTCCAAAGTGAATACGATTATTTGTTAATCGATAATAAACGTATTCAAAGTATGACTAAAAAAGGACTCTCTTCTCAACAAAAAGAAGATGAAAGCACATATAAACTCAAAGAAACAAAGTCAAAATTAAATGCAGCAGAATCAGCAATAAGAGCATCACAAGCAAAATTATCTGAGGCTCAAGCACAAATTGCATCGGCTAATGTTGCGGTAGATTTAGCTAAATTAAATCTGCAACGAACCTATGTTACTGCACCTGATGATGGTGTCTTAGGAGACTTTAATGTGCAGCCAGGTCAATATGTGAATACCGGTGAGAAGTTGTTTCCATTGATTCGTGATGATAGTTATTGGCTTATAGCCAACTTTAAAGAAACTGATTTACCCAGGATTAAAACAGGGCAATCCGCCAAGATTGTTTTAGATTTAGCTCCAAATTTAGTTTTGACGGGTCATGTTGATTCCATCAGCCCTGCTAGTGGTTCTGCATTTTCAATGATACCTTCACAAAATGCGACAGGAAATTGGGTAAAAGTGACTCAACGTTTTCCTATTAGAATCCATATAGATATGACTAAAAATGATAGCAAAGCCCTCCAAGCTTTAAGAGTTGGTGCAAGTGCTACCATAACTTTAGATACCCACTCTACTACTGAGTAATTGACATGACTGAGTCGGTTACTCAAGCTCCAGAGATTAATATCGCTAAATCGGGTGTACCCAGAGGGTTGATATCGATAACTGTGATGTTGACTACCATCATGGTTATTTTAGACATGACGATTGTTAATGTTGCTTTGCCCGACATGATGGGTGCATTGGGTGCAACCTCAGAACAAATTACCTGGGTGTTAACCAGTTATATAGTCATTGAAGCGATTATGATCCCCTTAACTGGCTTTTGGGTAAAAATGTTTGGTCGTAAACGATTAATGCTCATCAGTATTACTGGTTTTTTAGTCGCATCAGCTTTATGTGGACAAGCAGACTCTTTAGTCGAAATGGTCATCTTCCGCTTATTTCAAGGCTTCTTTGGTGCTTCTGTTGTACCTCTATCTCAATCAATAATGGTTGATACTTTCCCTAAGGAAGAACGCGGGAAAGCCATGGCTCTATGGGGTGTTGGCATTATGTTAGCCCCTGTACTAGGACCAACTTTAGGTGGTTATATCACTGATCATCTTGATTGGCGTTGGGTGTTTTACATTAATTTACCCGTGGGTGCTTTAAACTTTATGATGGCTTGGGCGTTACTCAACTATGAACCAGGTCAAAAAGTAAAAGCCGATTGGTTAGGTGCTGGGCTTTTGGCACTGGGTATTGGTTGTTTACAGTTTATGTTAGACCGTGGCAATGATGACAACTGGTTTGACTCTATGACGATTCAAGCCGTAGCCCTAATCAGTATGCTTGCGTTAATCACCTTTGTATGGCGATCATGGGGAAGAGCAGACAGTATTGTTAATTTAGCTTTACTCAAAGACCGCAATTTAGCAACGGCTAGTTTTATGATGTTTGTTTTTGGTTTTGGTCTGTTTGGCACTATTGCATTACAACCCTTAATGCTTGAAAACCTATTCAACTATGATGCACAAACTGCAGGCCTGGTAATGGCTCCTCGAGGAATTGCTTCTGCAATTGGAATGTTTGCCATTTCACGATTTATTAACCATGTAGATTTACGTTGGATTATTGCAACAGGTTTGTGCTTTGCAGCAACTGGAACCTACCTATTCAGTATTCAAGACTTAAACTCAGCCGAAATTAACTTTGTCATCCCTGCCGTCGTTCAAGGGTTTGGTATGGGAATGATATTTGTGCCTTTATCAACCTTAGCCTATGAAACCCTTCAAAAATCTCAAACCAGCCAAGCAGCCGGTATTTACAATGTGGCAAGAACTATTGGTAGCTCAGTTGGTATCTCCATCGCCATTTCCGTTTTAAATCATAGTAATCATCAAAGCCAGGTAGGGTTAAGCAGTCATATACAAGTTAATAACCCAGAAGTGGTAAATTGGCTCGCAACCCAAAACTTAACCGTACAAATGCCAGAATCAATCATCGCATTAACAAACGAAGTAAATAGGCAAGCAATGATGGTCGCATTTAATGACACCTTTTCAGCGGTAATGCTAAGCTTTATTGTCTTGGCTCCACTACTCATCTTAATAAGAAAAAGAAGTCATTAAAAACAGAAAAGTTAAATTTAAGAGAATCGTACAAACCCCAGACAAATATAATTTTGCCAATAAAAAAGTAGACATCTCATAAGAGAATATCTGGCTTTAGAATGTGGTAGCGAGGGCTGGATTTGAACCAACGACCTTCCGGTTATGAGCCACTATTTTTAATTGTTTCAACAATTTAACAATGCTTTCAACAACCCTAATATACGGTTAAACTACTTTAGTCAACTTTGTAAATAATAGCTTTACTTGTGAAGTAATATTGCAATCTCGCTTAAGACCACTATAATTTATTTAACATTGTTGCTCATTAGCAAGGGAAGATAGGTTGTTTAATAATTTATAAAAAATTATCAAACACTTCCTGACGACACATCGCAATGTAAGATTTAAATAGATTGTTCACGAACATCTAATTCGGAGTAAGCTTAGGTTACCTCACTGCTCGGATCGCTTTTGTATACTTATTACAAGAAGCGGCATAACTTAAACTTAATTAAATAAGGATTTTGTTATGCCTGTAATAAATCACCCTATCAAAAAAACTACTCTTGCTGCTCACAAACAACTTTCATATGAACAACTAGCTTCTGCTTGGTTATCAAGTGATGGTTGGGAAGTTTTAATTCCTGCTATTGACCATGGAAAGAAAACTGATTTAGTCGTTGCTGATGATAGCAACTACTATCGGATACAAATCAAATCTATAGAGACTAACGACGAATCTGTTTCCGTTGAGAACAAATGGAAAGGTTCAAAAATCGATTATGTCATCTATTTCAGTAGATCCGCTGATTGGGGGTATATTGCCCCAGCATTCGAACAATGCAAAAAGCGCCTAAATTCAGAAGATCATATTCGTTTTCACGCCCATCCAAAGCATTTTCTAAAAGCATTCAAGCAGATATAAAAAGCAATAAAAAAGGAGAATTTATCTTCTCCTTTTTTAATTCATTACTACTTAATCCAACTTTAAACAACTTACGGATTATGAGCCACTATTTATACCAATATCAACAACTTAATAACACCCTCAACAACCCTAATAGTCGGTTAAACGACTTTGGCCGACTTTATCCAAAGCTATAAAAATTTGTTAGCTCAACTATTACAATATTCAAGATTCCGACAATAAATTGCACATACGTAAATAAACCAATAAACTACCTGGTACAAAATGTTAATTTGAAGATAGGATTCTTATCCATGAAGACAATTATATTACTTCTTGTTATATCCATAAGTACTTGGAGCTATTTGAAAAAATCTAATAGTGCAACTGGACATAAAGAAGTTTCAGAAGATGCTTACAAAATGGCTTATGAATGTGACGGACGAGAATATTGTAGTCAAATGACATCATATAAAGAGGCTAAATTCTTTATAGAAAACTGCCCTAATACAAAAATGGATGGAGACAATGATGGAGAACCATGTGAAAGCCAATTTCGTAGCTACTAAATCATAAGGAACCTTACAGTGTCTATTTTTGGGTATATCGCCTTCATATTCACAATTATAATTATTGCCTTTGGACTTTTACAGTACAAAAGAATTATAAACCTCACTCCATCTAAAATTAAGTCCGCAAATGATTCAAGGTCAGATCAACTCAAAAAGAATAATTCTTCAAAAACTGAAATTAAATATCGTGCTTTAGATAATCTGTTTACTCCTACTGAACAAAAATTTTTATCTGTACTTGAATCTATAGCTGGTGACCAATTAAAAGTTTTTGGCAAAGTAAGAATTTCAGACATTATCACTCCTGCTGTAAATAAATTTGAAAAGGGAAGCGGTTGGCATTGGCTTTTTTCACAAATTAGTCAAAAGCATGTCGATTTTGTAATTACAGATACAGATTTAAATCTAGTATGCGCAGTAGAGTTAAATGATCCATCTCACAAAAGAGAAGATCGGAAGAAGAGAGATCAATTTGTCACCGAAGCTTTTGAAAGTGCCAATGTTCCATTAGTGATGATTGATACTCAGCATAAATATTTAGATAAGCATATCGCAGAAACCATCGCTAATAAAGTTGCAAGCGTAAAAACTTCGAATTAAGAAAAGTTAAAAATATAAAACAATAATTTTAAGAGAGGAATTATGGAGTTTTTATATGATTTACTAGTGTATTCAGCACTGTTTATTCTTGGCATCTTATTTGTAATTGCCTTTATTTCAGCTTTACCTTACGCAATCCTGTATGCAATTTTAGACAGTGATAAGCCATCAAAAAAGGATTCGACAATTAAACGCAAAGTAACCAGTTCTAATGGTGAAGTTTACGAAAAGACTTATTCATCAGACAATCAATGTGAACACCTTTTTGACAACCGTGATGATGTCAGTAAATGTGAAGCTATTCAACTCCTTCTAATTCTAAGTTTTATTGGACTATTAGTAGGTGGTGTCATGAGTTACTTTGGTGACTTCGCATACAAAACTCTTGGTATAAGCACTATAACTTTTTTAACTGGCTTGTTACTTTTTAAGAAACTAGAAAAATCTACACGAAAGAATTTAGATTAGCATGACATTCGTCTACCCTGCACAAAGCTATAAATGATACATACAAGATAACCTATTGATTTCAAAGAAACCTAGTTTAACATACCACTATTTTACGGGAGAGTGACATAATCTTTTGTAGGAACGTAATGTTTACGTCTACAAAAAACATACTCTATTTCTGTTAGGTTTTTTGTGTCCATTTAATTTTTATATTGGTAATATTAATTTAATTGAAAAAATTATTAAGGATTCGGATTTGGAAATACTAATTTCATTGATAACCATAACTATTATTGCAATTTTGCTGTTAAAAACATTAGAGAACCCTAAAAATCTGGTTAATGCCGAATTAAAGAACCTTAAGTTAACTAATAATGAAAGCGACCTTTCAACTCTTCTTCCTGAACAACTTGGAGAATTGATAACTCATTTTTCAGAAAAATCTGAAATGGCACATAAAGATTCATTGCTAATGGCTAGATTCGCACTGGCATTCCTTATCACTATAATCACTTTAATATTTACAAAAAACAACATTGATACAGGTTTAACTGACATTATACATAGGGTGGGTATTGCAAACTTATTATCAATCATGTTTATTGTTTTTTTCGCTTTGATGATTACAGGCTCGTATTACCAAAGAGTTTCTCGTGCATTTTTCAATCAAACCTCATTATTTAGAAAAATAAAAATAATGGCGCATGCAAGGCCGGATAAAAACGAACCCACCTCCCCTTAAATCACAAATAATTGCAAATAATTGGGGTCAGAGTAAAATTAATTTTTATTCTTGAAAAAATAAGCGGATTCATCAGGCCTGGTGTAATTTAAGTTAAATAACAGGCATAAAAAAACCAGACATCTCATAAGAGAATATCTGGCTTTAGAATGTGGTAGCGGGGGCTGGATTTGAACCAACGACCTTCGGGTTATGAGCCCGACGAGCTACCAAGCTGCTCCACCCCGCGACAATTTGTAATTCGTAACGTTTCCGTTTCGATGTGGCGTATTATAGGGGGTTACAGAAATATTACAACCCTAAATGCTAAGTTTATTTAAGTTTTTTCTAATACATACTATTGGCAGTAGTTTTGAAGTGCTAAAAACAAAAAAGGGAGCATTTTAAGCTCCCTTTTAAAGTATTTAAAATACCGTATTACGCATTATTTTTTTGGATAAATTGTTTAAGGTTATAGCGGTAAATAAAGCCAGGAAAAGCAAAGATAATAAACATGAAAAAGGTAATGGTATAAAACTCCCAACCTTGTTGTGCTACATGCCCCATACTTTTATTTTCAAGCAAATATGCAAATAAGCCCGTAACTATAAAGTATAAGAACCATTCGGCCAAGTTAATCCATATAGACTTCTCTGGCACCTTTAAGAAAATAAACAGTCTATTTGATAGTATAAACGGAATATTAGCTAAAACGATTGCTGTGACAAGTAATAACCATACTGCTTGATTGACATCCATAACTTTACCCTTAAACGTAAAAAGCTCGTAAAACGAGCTTTATTTATTATTATTTATAATGCTTTTAAGCTATTGTAGCAGAGATCTATTAATGAGCTAGGCACTAAACCTAACACTAATAAAGCAATGGCAAATAAGCTAACTGCAATATTTGAACCTGAGCTTGTTGTTTCAATAAGTGAATTATCTTCTGGTTTATCAAAATACATCGCTTTAACGACTTTTAAGTAGTAGAAAGCACTGATAACAGCCATGATGACCGCGATTACGGCAATCCAAGTAAATCCAGCCTTGATAACTTCTTCAATGACTATGATTTTTGCCCAGAACCCTATGAATGGTGGAATACCAGCCATAGAGAATAGTACGATTAACATCATAAATGCTAACCATGGGTTACGATTGTTTAATCCTGCAAAATCAGAAATTTTATCAAACTCATTACCCGTTTTGGATAGTGCAACGATCATACCGAATCCAGCTACACCTGTCAGGGCATAGACAATCACATAGAACATTGCTGCTGAGTAACCTTCTGGCGTGGCTGCAATAACACCAAGCAGTAAGAAACCAACATGACCAATACCTGAATAAGCAAGCATACGTTTTAGGTTATCTTGAACAATCGCAATTAATGATCCAACCACAATTGAAAGAATAGAAATCATAATAATTAACGATTGCCAGTCTTCTACCAGGCCTGGTAAAGCTTGTTCAAGCAAACGATATAACATTGCAAAACCAGCTAATTTAGGTGCTGTACCTAAATATAAGGTAACCGCTGTTGGTGAACCTTGATACACATCAGGCATCCACATGTGGAATGGTACAGCACCTAATTTGAATGCTAAACCAATAACCACAAACACGACACCAAAAGATAAGACAACTTTATCTACGTTGCCTTCGGCAATAATCTTAGCCATTTCTGGGAAAGTAATAGAGCCAGTAGCACCATAAATCATTGAGAAACCGTATAACAACATACCTGTTGCAAGAGCACCTAATACAAAATATTTAATGGCAGCTTCAAGTCCCTGTCCGTAATCTTTTCTTAATGCAATCATGGCGTACATTGCTAAAGACATGATTTCTAAACCGATAAACATGGTAATCATGTTATTAGCCGAGATCATCACGAACATACCCAATACACCAAACAACCCGATGATGAAGAATTCACCAGTGAAAAATTTATGCTGTAGCAGGTATTCACGAGAGAATAAGAAGACACCTAAACTCACTATAATGGTGAAAAGTTTAAGAACATCAGCAAAACTATCGCGTATAAAGCTACCGTCAAATGTAATGACGGGGGCGGTAGTAAAGCTTGTAATAATTAAATAGCCAACAACAATTAAACTAACTTGAGTAGCGTAATATGTGGCAAATTGGTAACGTTTAGACCAGAAAGTATCTGCAACCAAAATAAAAGAAATGAGTCCTAAAAGCACCATTTCTGGGATAGCTGGTGCGAATGACGGAATAACAAAATTCATATAATTAACTCACCTATATCCGATTAAAGTTTAGAAGTTGTAGCTTGAACTAATAAGTTCGCGACAGACGTGTGCATAACATCCATGACTGGACCTGGGTAAACACCAAGACCAACAACAGCTACAGCTAGAACAGCCATAATGGCAAATTCACGTTTATTTAAATCAGACAGTTGTTCGACATTTTCATTTGTAACAGCACCAAAGAATACACGTTTGACCATCCATAAGGTATAAGCTGCACCAATAACTAAGGTTAATGCCGCTAAAGTACCGTACCAAAGATTCGCTTTAAATGAGCTGATGATAACCATAAACTCACCTACAAACCCAGAGGTTCCTGGTAAACCTACGTTAGCCATTGAGAATAGAACAGCAAAGAACACGAACCATGGCATTTTATTAACAACACCACCATAGGCAGAAATTTCACGAGTATGCATGCGGTCGTATAACACACCGATGGCTAAGAACATGGCACCAGAGATGAATCCGTGAGAAATCATTTGTACCATGGCCCCTTCCATACCGATTTGAGCACCTTGGATAGAACCTGTGTTTTGCAAAATGTCATACACTAAGAACATACCTAGAGTTACAAACCCCATGTGAGAGATTGAAGAGTAAGCGACAAGCTTTTTCATATCACTCTGTACCATTGCAACAACACCAATATAAACAATAGCAATTAACGACAATACAATGACTAACCAGTCTAATGTCATCGATGCATCAGGAGTAATTGGTAAGCTGAAACGAACAAAACCATAACCACCCATCTTAAGCATGATTGCTGCTAGTACAACAGAACCTGCCGTTGGAGCTTCAACGTGAGCATCTGGTAACCAAGTATGTACCGGGAACATTGGAATTTTTACTGCAAAAGCAATTAAGAACGCCAAGAAGATTAAGATTTGTACGGTCATACCTAATTGCATGGCCTGAAAATCAAGAATACTGAAGCTTCCTGATTGGTAATACATATAGATAAATGAAACCAACATGAATACCGAACCGAAGAACGTATAAAGGAAGAACTTCATTGTTGCGTAAACACGACGAGGACCACCCCATTTACCAATAACGATAAACATAGGGATTAATAATGCTTCCCAGAACACATAGAAAAGAATCGAGTCTAGTGCAACAAAAACACCAACCATGATACCGCCCATAATAAGGAAAGCACCCATGTATTGTTCTACACGTTCTTTAATAACATCCCATGCAGAAGCGATAACCAACACTTGAGTAAAGGTAGTAAGCAATACCAAAGGCATTGATAAACCATCTACACCTAAGTGATAGCTAATGTTAAACATAGGTATCCAAGGGATATTTTCTTCAAACTGCATTGCAGCCGTTGTGACATCAAAATTAATCCACAAAGGAAGTGAAAGAATAAAAGTGAGGCCCGCAATTGCAAGTGATAACCACTTAGCAACTGTGTCGTTATTACGACCAGCAAATAATACCAGCAGACCACCAATTATTGGTAGCCACACTAGCGTGCTTAAAATAGGATAGCTTGATAGCATGTAGTCTATTCCCTTCTTCTTATTCTTTTAATTACCACAGAGTCCAAACTAGCATTGCTAGCAGACCAAAAATCATTACAAACGCGTAGTGATACATAAAACCAGTCTGAGACTGACGTAATGCAGCTGCTGAATTAGCAACTGTCATAAAGGCATTGGTTACCATTCCTGTGTCGATTAACTTAACGTCGATAACACGGGTAAAGAACTTACCTAATTTCTGACCACCTTCTACAAAAATGATTTCATTTAGTCGATCAAATCCGTATGCATTATCTAGAACATAGAAACCTCTAGGGCACATTGCTTTTAGCTTGCCAGGAATAGTTGGTACTTTAATGTACATAAACCATGCTAGAACAACCGCTGATAATGCTAAGAAAACAGGCAATGTCATGAAAGAATGCAATATAAAATTGATCACACCATGATAATAGTCACTGTATACCGCTGACATGACATCATTCTGAGGTAGTACAAAGATTGAGTCACCAAAATATGCCCCAGTTAACATAGGTTCAATCATTGGAATACCCATTAGTAATGCTGGAATTGATAGCAAAATTAATGGCACAGTCACTACCCAAGGAGATTCTTTAATCTGATGAGTACGTACGTATTCACTTTCTTTACCATGGAAGACCAAGAAGAACATACGGAAATTATAAAATGCTGTAATAAATACACCCATTAATAAGAGTACATATGCAAGACTAGCACCGTATCTCTCTGATTCTCCTAATGATAATAAAATACTATCTTTTGAGAAGAAACCAGAAAAACCTGGGAAACCAATCAATGCCAAAGAACCAATCAACATAGTAATATAGGTAATTGGCATATACTTTCTCAATCCACCCATATCACGAATATCTTGCTTATGGTGCATGGCAATGATAACTGAACCAGCAGCCAAGAATAACAATGCTTTGAAGAAGGCATGTGTTAGTACATGGAACATACCTGCTGCATAAGCTGATGCACCCATTGCAGCTGTCATATAACCTAATTGCGATAGTGTTGAATAAGCAACAACACGCTTAATATCGTTCTGTATAAGACCTAACAAGCCCATCATAAGAGCCGTTACCGCACCAATAATCAAGACAAAACTTAGTGCTGCTTCAGATAGTTCGAATGCTGGTGATAGACGAGCCACCATGAAGATACCAGCAGTTACCATTGTTGCAGCATGAATTAATGCAGAAATTGGCGTTGGACCTTCCATTGATTCTGGCAGCCAAACATGTAAAGGCATTTGGGCTGATTTACCCATTGCACCAATAAATAGAAGAATCAGCATAACAGTGATCATTGACCATTCAACACCTGGAACAATTTCAATCATCACATCTTTATTAGCCGCTAACTGAGCAAAAAACTCGTTGTAGTCCATTGTATTGAAATAAACAAAAACGACTGCAATACCTAAAATAAATCCAAAGTCACCAACACGGTTAACTAAGAAGGCTTTTAAGTTTGCTTGAATAGCTGACTCACGTTTCATATAGAAACCAATCAATAGGTAAGAAACTAAACCTACTGCTTCCCAACCAAAGAATAGTTGTAGGAAGTTATTAGCCATAACCAATGAAAGCATTGAGAATGTAAACAATGAGATATAACTAAAGAAACGCTGGTAATAAGGGTTATCGTGATCATAATCTTCGTCATGATCCATATAACCAATTGTGTAAATATGAACCATTAACGATACAAACGTCACCACCAACATCATAGTGGCAGATAGTTGGTCAATCATAAAGCCAAGTTCAAACTTAATACCATCACTCACTAACCAAGTATATAAGCTTGCGTTATAGGCATCAGTACCCTTTAGTACAAATTCAAAGAACACATAAGCTGATAATACTGTAGAAACAGCAACACCAGCTATGGTTGAATAATGAGCACCTTTACGACCAACTTGTCGGCCAAATAGACCAGCTATAGCTGAACCAATTAAAGGGGCAAGTAAAATAACAATAAGAATTGTATGCAACATCAACAACTACCCCTTCAGTGATCCAAGATCATCAACATTGATGCTCTTACGATTACGGAATACTAAAACAATTATAGCTAAACCAATTGCAGCTTCTGCGGCGGCAACGGTTAAGATAAAAAATACGAAAATTTGACCCGTCACATCATTTAAATAATGTGAGAACGCAACTAGATTTGTATTAACAGCAAGCAGAAGTAGCTCAATTGCCATTAATAAAACAATGACGTTTTTTCTGTTTAAGAAAATACCCGCCATACTAATCATAAAAAGCACAGCACCAAAGATTAGGTAATCAGATAAAGCAATCATTTGTCATCCTCCTCTTTAGCAACAATATCTTTTTCGATGGTGGTTTCCATCTTAACCATACGGAAGCGGTCAGCTGCTTGTGTTTTAACTTGTTTATCAATATTTTGGTAGAGAACTTCTGTTGTTGGTCTACGACGTAGCGTTAAAGCAATCGCCGCAACAATTCCTAATAAAAGAAGTACTGCAGCCAAAACAAATGCATAAGCATGAGTTGTGTATAGAGGAATAGCAATTGATTCTGTATTACTAAAATCTGCGGCATGAGTTACAGGTGCTCCTGTGACTTCTAGACCAAAATGTTCTGGCCCTAAGACCAAATACATCATTGCAAAAATAGCCGCTGCTGCCATTGCCCCTAAAGGTAAGTATTTTGTAAAGCCTTCTTTAAGAATAGCCATATTGATGTCTAGCATCATGACTACAAAAAGGAAAAGTACCATTACTGCACCTACATAAACCAGGATAAGTACCAGGCCTAGAAATTCTGCCTGAGCCATGATCCAAATACCTGCTGTTGATACAAAAGCAAGAACAAGCCAAAGAGCTGCTTTAACAGGGTTCTTAACTGAAATCATCATTAAGCCTGCAATAGTGGCAATCGTAGCAAGAAGGTAAAATATAAATTGTTCAAATGTCATAACTATCTACTTTCCTATTAACGATATTTAGCATCAACTGCACGATCTGCAGCGATTTGCTCTTCATGTTCATCACCAAAAGCCAATAAATCTTCTTTGGTGCGTATATGCGGACCACGCTCGTGAAATTCATATTCAAACACTCGTGTTTCAACAATCGCATCTACTGGACAAGCTTCTTCACAAAAACCGCAGTAAATGCACTTGAACATATCGATATCATATTGCGTTGTACGACGTGTACCATCTTCACGCTCTTCTGATTCAATCGTAATTGCGTTAGCAGGACAAACTGCCTCGCATAATTTACAAGCAATACAACGCTCTTCACCATTCTCATAACGACGCAAAGCGTGGTGACCTCTAAAACGAGGTGAAAGTGGAGTTTTCTCTTCTGGATAACGTACTGTTATCTTTCTTTTGAAAAGATATTTACCTGTGACTGAAAGCCCTTTAAATAGCTCAGTAAGACCCCAGGTTTTAATTTGATGTTTTAAAAATTTACCCATGTCAGCCTCTATTAATTAAACCAAGGACCAAAGCTAAAGTATTGCATTGCACCAACAACGAATACCCAAACAATAGTTACTGGGATTAATACTTTCCACCCTAAACGCATTAATTGGTCATAACGGTAACGTGGGAATGTGGCACGTAACCATAAGAACACAAATAATAAGAATGATACTTTAAATGCTAACCAACCTAATTGTGGAACCCATGCAAATAATGATTCTAGTACTGGAATACCTTCAAAAGGTGATAACCAGCCTCCCAAGAACATAATTGATGTCATAAAGGAGATCAAAATCATCATGGCATATTCAGCAAGCATAAATACACCAAATGTCATACCAGAGTAATCAACGTGGAAACCTGCAACAATTTCTGCTTCACCTTCAATAACATCGAAAGGTGTACGGTTTGTTTCTGCTAAACCAGAAATGAAATAAACAAAGAACATTGGTAATAATGGCAATAGGTACCAGTGATATATACCACCCTTTTGACCATTAACAATCTCTGTTAAATTCATGCTTCCAGCAATCATTAATACAGTAACTAATGCAAAGCCCATAGCGATTTCATAAGAGATCTTTTGTGCGGAACCACGTAAAGCACCCAAAAATGCATACTTTGAGTTAGATGCCCAACCGGCAATAATTGTTCCGTAAACTAAAATTGAAGAGACCGCTAAAACATATAACACGCCTGCATTAATGTCAGCTACCACCATACCATCAGAAAATGGAATAACTGCCCATGCTGCTACAGCAGGGGCTAAAGCTAATACTGGGGCAATAATAAATAAGTACTTGTTAGATTGTGCAGGAAAGATAACTTCTTTAGTCATTAACTTTAATGCATCAGCAATTGGTTGCAATAAACCAACTGGTCCAACACGGTTAGGACCCATACGAACCTGCATATAACCAATAACTTTACGTTCAGCGTAAGTTAACCAGGCCACCACAAGCATAATAGGTAAAACAACAGCTACAGCTTGTAAAACAAGGGTAATAACGATTGCTAACCAATCAAATAAAAAGCCTGATAAAAAGGCTTGAAGTGCATCAAACATCAACTCTACCCTCTACCCATTGTTTCAATATTTGCATCAGGGGTTGCCTGAAGTGATGGTGAACGACGAACAATCGCATCTACCTGATATGGAGAAATCATCTGAACATCACCATCATTATTTTTTTGTGGTAATTCACAAGCTAAATCAACTAAATTGATTTTAGAAACACTGTTATCTAAGATTTCACTCAATACTTCATTAGAATTTGTGTAATCAAAGCCATCAATATTAAACATATTTCCAAGTACTCTTAAAACCTTCCAGGCAGCTTTAGCATCGCCCTTAGGCTCAACGGTCATTTTAAAAGACTGTTTTGTTGCATTAGCGTTAACAAAAGTACCTGCAGTTTCAGTAAACGTTGCTATTGGTAACATCACATCTGCGTAAGAACGCTGATTTTCACTATCAAATGCGGTTAAATTCACAACAAATTTAGCATCTTGCATTGCTTTCAATGCTAAATCTCCGTTCGCAAAATCAGCTTCTGGTTCAATATTCATATTAATGAAAGCCTGCATTCCATCTGCAACCATTTGTGCACTATTTTTACCATTAGCCGGTAAAAAGTTGACTAAATGTGCACCCACTTCATTAGCAAACAAAGGAAGCACGTTTAATGCTGCACCAGTTACTTCAGAAATGATCGCTGTAAGCTTTTGAATTACTGAAAAGTCCAAATGATTTTGAGCTAATTGACCAACCATAATAGAGGCATTTTCAGTATCTATAAGGTTTTGAGCAATTTGTTTTTGTTGTTCAGTAACTGAAACATCATTTAACCAGGCCTGGTCAATTCCTTTGATATCACAAGCGGCTTTAGCAATGCCTGCAAGAATAAATACCACTCCTGTACTATCTGAAAGATCTGACACTTTATAATTGAATTCATATGCAGCAGGATTAACAACAAATGCATTAGCACCAGCTTGTACCGCTTTACGAACACGATGATTAAGTATTGGTAATTCTTTACGAAGGTAAGAACCCACCAATAAAACTGATTTAAGTTTTTCTACATCTGTCAGACCATGCTCTAACGAAGGCATATTAAAACCAGTCACATCTGAGCTGAAATCTACTTGACGATGTCTATAGTCAATATTGTGGACATCTAAACCACGAGCTAATTTTTGTAATAAATGCAACTCTTCAACAGTTGAATTTGCTGAAGCTAAAACACCAATATCTGTTGAGCTTTTTAAGACATCCTGAAGACCTGTTACAGCAAAAGAAAGTGCCGTTTCCCAATCAGTTGCTTTCCATTCACCATTTTGTTTAATCATTGGTTGAGTCAAGCGTGATTCACAGTTAACACCTTCATAAGAAAAGCGATCTCTATCTGAAATCCATACTTCATTGATTGATTCATTTTCACGAGGAACAACACGCTTAACGTCATTGCCTTTTGTATGAACTGTAATATGTGAACCAATACTATCATGAGCGGCAATTGATTTATGAGCCTTTAGTTCCCATGAACGAGCTGTATAACGGAAAGGTTTAGACGTTAAAGCACCAACAGGACATAAATCGATCATGTTACCTGACATCTCTGAAGTAATTGACTTCTCAATGTAAGTACCAATCTCCATCCATTCACTTCTACCTGTAGCTCCTAACTCCATCATTCCGGCAACTTCTTGACCAAAACGTACGCAGCGTGTGCAATGAATACAACGTGTCATATCAGTCTTAATTAAAGACCCAGCTTCACGATCGCTGACAACGCGTTTAGCTTCAGAATAGCGAGAAACATCATCACCATAATCCATTGCTACGTCTTGCAGCTCACACTCACCACCTTGGTCACAAATTGGGCAATCCAAAGGGTGGTTTATTAACAGAAATTCCATAACGGATTTCTGAGCAGCAATTGCTTTTGCTGATTTAGTATGAACTTTCATACCATCAGTAACAGGTGTTGCACAAGCTGGAAGTGGTTTCCATGCTCCTTCAACCTCTACAAGACACATACGACAGTTAGCCGCAATAGACAATTTCTTGTGGTAACAAAAACGGGGAATGGCAATTTGAGCATCATCAGCGACATCAATCAACATGTCCCCTTCATGTGCTTCAATAACTTGCCCGTTTATTTCAACTTTTACCATAATTCTATAACCTAAGTTTTCTAACTTATTTTACGTAAACAATCCAAAACGATTATTTACGATCTAAAATACTGCAACCATGTTCAATATAGTGCTGGAATTCATGCTCATAGTGCTCTAAAGCACTGGTTAATGCGATAGTGGCTGCATCACCTAAACCACAAATTACATTACCCATAATTTTTCCTGATACATCTTTTAATGCCACGATATCTTCAGGACGACCTTTACCATTAACAATACGAGTTAAAACACGGTATAACCAACCTGTTCCTTCACGGCATGGTGTACATTGACCACAAGATTCGTCCCAATAAAAGTGTGCTAAATTCTGCATTACTTTTACGATATCTGTTTGATCATCCATAATAATTACCGAACCAGCACCAAGGAACGACCCTGCTTTAGCAATAGAGTCATAATCCATATTCATTGCCATGGCTTTTTCAGCTGGCAAAATAGCTGTAGAAGCTCCACCAGGAATTACCGCTTTTAATTCACGGCCTTTCCAGATACCACCTGCAAGTTCAAGCAAATCTTTAAATGGCGTACCCATACGAACTTCAAAGTTTCCTGGTGCATTAACATGTCCAGATACTGAATAACATTTTGTTCCACCAGCATTTTCAACACCTAAGTCGTTAAACCAATCTCCACCTTTAGCAAGAATCATTGGAATTGAAGCAAGGGTCTCAGTATTGTTAATTGTTGTAGGTTTACCGTATAAACCATAGCTCGCTGGAAATGGTGGTTTAAAACGTGGCTGACCTTTCTTACCTTCAATTGACTCAATCAAAGCGGTCTCTTCACCACAAATATAGGCACCAGCACCTAAATGAGTATATAAATCAAAGTCCCAACCAGTACCAAGAATATCTTTACCTAATAGGCCAGCTTCTCTTGCTTGTTTGATGGCATTATTAAAACGTTGATACGGTTCCCAGAACTCACCGCGAATATAGTTATATCCTGCAGAGGCACCAATAACGTAGCCTGCAATAGCCATACCTTCAACTAATGCATGCGGGTTATAACGAAGAATATCTCTATCTTTAAAAGTACCAGGTTCACCTTCATCAGAGTTACAAACAATGTATTTCTGTCCAGGAGCGAAACGGTTCATAAAACTCCATTTCAAGCCCGTAGGAAAACCGGCTCCACCACGTCCACGAATATTAGAAGTTTTTACTTCTTCAATAATTTCATTGGGTTCGATTTCTCCTGCTACCACTTTTTTCCAGACTTCATAACCACCATTGGCGATATAAACATCAATATCCCAAGAGTTATCAAGGTGGTTTAAACGGAAACAGTTTTCGTTTTGTACGACCATTTATTTCCCCCACTCTTCTAGTAGTAGATCAATTGAATTTTCAGTTAGATTTTCATAATAAGTTTTTCCAACTTGCATCATTGGAGCACCACCACAAGAACCTAAACACTCAACCATTTTGATTGAAAAACGACCATCAGGAGTTGTTTCACCTGGCTTAATACCCAGTTTAGTTTCTAGATATTTAACAATGTCATCTTTGCCGCGTAACATGCATGAAATACTGTTACAAATACACAGCTTTATTTCACCAACAGGGGCATGTTCATAGTTTCCGTAGAAAGTCGCAACTTCATAGACTTCCATTGGAGTAATTTCTAAATATTCAGCAATTTGATCCATTAAGTCATTCGTTAAGTAGCCATGGTGACATTCTTGAACGATTCTTAACGCAGGCATTACAGCTGATTTTTTTTGATCTTCTGGATAATTTGCAATCCATTTATCAATACGGGCTTTTACATCACCCTGAATAAAGTTAGCTGTATTTGTCTCTGTTGAACTCATCGATCCACCTCTCCGAATACAATATCTTGCGTACCAATGATTGAAACGACATCTGCAATCATATGGCCTTTAACCATTTCGTCTAATGATGCTAGGTGAGCAAAACCAGGTGCTCTAACTTTCATACGATAAGGCTTGTTAGCACCATCAGATACCATATAGATACCAAACTCACCTTTAGGGTGTTCTACGGCTGAATACACTTCACTTTCTGGAACTGTATAACCTTCTGTATATAGTTTAAAGTGGTGAATTAACGCTTCCATATTTGATTTAGCGTCTTCTCTAGATGGCGGAGCAACTTTGTTATCATCAGTCATAACCGCACCTGGATTGGCTTTTAACCAATCTACACACTGTTTAATAATTTTGTTTGACTCACGCATTTCAGCAACACGTACTAAATAACGGTCGTAACAATCACCAGTTGCACCTACAGGAATATCAAAATCCATTTTGTCGTAGACTTCATAAGGCTGTTTCTTACGTAAATCCCATTCAATACCTGAACCACGTAACATCGGACCTGTAAAACCTAACTGTAAAGCTCGTTCAGGAGAAACAATACCAATATCTACGGTACGTTGCTTCCAGATACGGTTATCGGTTAAAAGAGTCTCATACTCATCGATATAACCAGGAAAACGTTCTGTAAATGCCTCAATAAAATCAAGCAAAGAACCTTCACGCGTTTCATTCAACTGGTCTAATTTTTTACCAGAGTTCCATTTAGATTTCTCGTATTTAGCCATGGTATCTGGTAAATCACGGTACACACCGCCAGGTCGGTAGTATGTCGCGTGCATACGAGCACCAGAAACAGCTTCATAACAATCCATTAAATCTTCACGCTCACGGAAGGCATAAAGAAATACTGTCATAGCACCAATATCTAATGCATGAGCACCTAACCACATTAAATGGTTAAGAACACGTGTAATCTCATCAAACATAACACGGATATATTGAGCACGCTCTGGCACCTCAACGTTAAGCATTTTTTCAATTGCCATAACGTAAGCATGTTCATTAGACATCATAGAAACATAATCTAAACGGTCCATATAACCAATTGACTGGTTATAAGGCTTAAATTCAGCTAATTTTTCTGTACCACGGTGTAATAAACCGATATGTGGATCTGATCTTACAATGGTCTCACCATCTAGCTCTAACACTAAACGTAATACACCGTGCGCAGACGGATGCTGAGGACCAAAATTTAAAGTATAGTTACGAATTTCAGGCATATTTGATTCCTAATTACACGTTGCTTGGTGATTTCTTACGAATCACACGAGGTACATTGACTCGATTTTCAATAGAAACAGGCTCATAGATGACGCGGCCTTTCTCTGAGTCATAACGCATTTCTACATTTCCTGTAAGAGGAAAGTCTTTTCTTAAAGGATGTCCAACAAAACCGTAATCCGTTAAAATTCGACGTAAATCAGGATGACCTTTGAAAATAATTCCAAACAGATCAAATGCTTCACGCTCAAACCAATTAGCGACATTCCAAACGTCAATCACACTATCGACGATTGGCATTTGTGTAGACTCAGGAAACACTTTCACGCGTAAACGTAAATTGTTTTTTACTGATAATAAGTGATAAACAACGGCAAAGCGTCTTTCCATAGAATCCGCTTCAGAAGCTTCTTCATCTTCGGCAAAATCAAAAACACCACGACTAAACCCACTGTTAACTGCTGTCATGGTTTCCCAGTTGGCTTGTCCATAATCTAAATAATCTACACCACATAAGTCCATGAGCTGTTCAAATCCTAACTCATCCTTTAATATGGCAAATGCATCTAATGCTGTTTGTGGAGAAAGCTCAATCGTAAGCTCATCTAAACCGATGTTAGAAGAGACTACTTTCTCTCCTAATGCTTGATTAACATTGCTTTGTAAATCTAATACTGACTGTTTCATAGTAATGTCTACTTTCTTATTCTTATCTAGCTATCGTGTTAGTACGTTTTATCTTATTCTGTAGCTGGATAATTCCGTATAACAGAGCTTCAGCAGTTGGTGGACAACCTGGTACATAAACATCAACGGGCACAATGCGATCACATCCTCTCACAACAGAATACGAGTAATGGTAATACCCACCACCATTTGCACATGAACCCATTGAAATAACCCAACGTGGTTCAGCCATTTGGTCATATACTTTTCGTAAAGCCGGTGCCATTTTATTAACTAATGTACCTGCAACCACCATTACATCTGACTGACGTGGACTTGGTCTAAAAATAATACCAAATCGGTCTAAGTCATAACGAGAAGCCCCTGCGTGCATCATCTCAACAGCACAGCAAGCTAAACCAAAAGTCATTGGCCACAAAGAACCCGTTCTTGCCCAGTTAATTAATTTATCAGCAGAAGTGGTAACAACCCCTTCTTTTAAAACGCCTTCTACTCCCATTCCAGCGCTCCTTTTTTCCATTCATAAATAAAACCGACGACTAGTAATGATAAAAACACACCCATAGCTAATAGACCAAAAGTACCAACCTCATCTAAGACGATTGCCCATGGAAATAGAAAAGCGATTTCTAAGTCAAAAATAATAAACAAGATTGCTACAAGGTAAAAACGCACATCAAACTTCATACGTGCATCTTCAAATGCTTCAAAACCACACTCATATGGAGAGTTTTTTTCTGAATCAGGTTTTTGCGGTCCCAAAAGGTAACCGATTAAAATTGGACCAACTCCAAAAAGAGCTCCTAGAACAATAAAAACTAGGACTGGAAGATAATTTTCTAGCATGGGTTTTAGGCCTCGTCTAGCGTTTAATTGATTGCTGCAACATTGCAGCAGTATTTAATATGGTGCCGATGGCCGGAGTCGAACCGGCACAGCTCTCGCCACTACCCCCTCAAGGTAGCGTGTCTACCAATTTCACCACATCGGCTTTATTTGTTTACTCAGGCACAACCGGTGCTGATGGAGTTTTATTATTTTCTTCTACTTTGGTTTCAATTGGTGCTTTAGTTACACTCTGATAACCTTTAGCTTGCTGACTTCCGATGTAAGCCAACACTAAACTTGTAATAAAGAAAATAGTAGCCACGATTGCTGTCATTCTTGACAAAAATGTTGCTGAACCAGAACTACCAAAAACTGACTGCGACGAACCGCCGCCACCAAAGTTTGCTCCAGCATCTGCACCTTTACCATGCTGTACAAGAACAAGTGCAATTAAAATTAATGCAATAATTAAATGTATTGTTAATACGATTCCAAACATGATTAGCCCGCCGCCTTACAAATTGCGATGAAATCGTCAGCGTTCAATGAAGCACCACCAATCAACCCACCATCGATATCCGCTTGACCAAACAACTCTTTTGCATTGTCTGGCTTAACACTTCCACCGTATTGAATAATAACTTTTTCAGCAACTGCTGGATTTAGACCAGCTAATTTGCCACGAATAAATGCATGCACTTCTTGTGCTTGAGCTGGAGAGGCAGTCACACCAGTGCCTATTGCCCAAACTGGTTCATAAGCAATTACAACACGGCTAAATGCGTCTATACCAACCAAATCAAGAACCGCATCTAATTGGTTTGCAATTACCTGCTCCATCACGCCTGATTCACGCTCTTCAAGCGTCTCACCAACACATAAAATAGGCGTAACATTTGCAGACAAAGCAACCTTCACTTTTTCTGCAATCTCTTCATTCGTTTCACCATAAATAGCACGGCGTTCTGAATGACCTAAAATGACATAACTACAATCAAAGTCTTTTAACATTTCAACTGAAACTTCCCCTGTAAAAGCACCTTGACTTGGCTCTTCTGCCATATTTTGAGCTCCTACAGAAATACCGTTACCAGCGAGTGTACGGTTAGCATAATCTATATAGATAGCAGGCGGACAAACAGCAACATCAACATTTCCAAGTTGATCTGTTTGGCTATTTAAACCTGTTACCAAGCTCAAAATAGACGCCTTTGAACCATGCATTTTCCAGTTCCCTGCGACAAATGGCTTTCTCATTACTAATCTCCAACACAAAAGTTTTACAATATTAGCGTTTTCTTGATTGAAAAACAATATTGCATTTTTACGAAATTTCTGATTTAACTACATTAATTAATGCTTCTGCAAGCGATTCTACAAGCTCACGATCAGCTCCTTCTACCATCACTCTAATCAGTGGTTCAGTACCAGATGCTCGCACTAAAACCCGACCTTTATCTGCAAGACGTTGTTCTGCCAAAGAAATTGCTTTTTTTAACTCATCCGACTGCATAATAACCTGAGCATCATCCACTCTTTGATTTATTAAAATCTGTGGATAAAACTCAACTTCTGACGTTAATTCAGCCAAGGTTTTACCAGAAGAAACAATTGCAGACATAACTTGTAACGCTGCAATAATTCCATCGCCTGTTGATGTTTTATTCAAACACAAGACATGTCCGGATGGTTCTGCACCAAAATTCCAATTATTTTCCACCAATTTCTGCATAACATATCGATCACCAACTGAAGATCGATCAAACTGAATACCTTTTGCTTTTAAGGCATTCTCTACACCAAGGTTACTCATTACTGTACCAACAACACCAGGTACATCAAATTTTGATTGAGTAGCTAAAATATAAAGTATTAAATCACCATCTACAATTTTGCCACTTGAATCAACCATCATGACTCGGTCGCCATCTCCATCGAAAGCAATACCTAAATCAGCACCTTGACTAACGACTTCTTTTTGCAATGCATCTAGGTGTGTAGCCCCACACTCTTGGTTTATATTAATACCATTTGGTTCAGCACCAATCGTTAATACATCAGCACCCAATTCTTCAAAAACATGAGGAGCAACATGATACGTTGCTCCATGTGAGCAGTCTAAAACAATCTTAAAGCTATCCAGCTTAGTTACTGCATCATAAGTACTTTTGCAAAATTCTATGTAGCGACCTGGAGCATCTTCTATACGTTTGGCCTTACCTAACTGCTCTGAAGGCACAACATCAATTTCTTGTTCAAACGCGGCCTCTACAGCAAACTCAATTTCATCACTAATCTTTTTACCTTGTGATGAAAAAAACTTTATTCCATTATCATGATGGGGGTTATGAGAAGCACTAATTACAATACCGGCATCAGCATGAAAGGTTTGCGTTAAATAAGCGACCGCTGGTGTTGGCATTGGTCCAAGCAATATAACATCTACACCAGCAGCTATAAACCCAGCTTCCAAAGCTGATTCAAACATATAACCTGAAATACGAGTGTCTTTACCAATCATAACTCGACTTTCACCACGAGCTTTCATTACTTTGCCAGTTGCCCAACCCAGTTTTAAAATTTGATCAGGTCGAATCATACCTGAACCAACTCGGTTACGAATACCATCCGTTCCAAAGTATTTTTTTTGTGTTAAATCCATATATTAACTACCTTTAGTCAATCTAGAATAGTACTTAAACTAGATGAGCAACAACTTTAAGTGCTTCCACCGTTGGAGCAACATCATGCACTCTGACTATACTTGCACCTTTCATTCCTGCCAGAACTGCCGCTGCAACACTACCGTGCAATCTTTTTTCTAATGTTGCATTATCAAGTAACTCGCCTATCATTCTCTTACGAGATACTCCAACTAATATTGGATAATTTAAATCAAGCAAATCTGACAGTTCATTAAACAGCTGCGTATTATGCGTTAAAGTCTTGCCAAAGCCAAACCCAGGGTCGAGAATAATCTTATTTTTTTCAATACCAGCGGACAAACACGCCTTTGCTCTAGCCTCTAAAAATTGACTAACTTCTTCAATGACATCATCATAATAGGGTGCAGCCTGCATATTTTCCGGATTACCTTTTTTATGCATCAAACAAACGGTAACCCCTGTTTCTGAGGCAAGTTTAACCGCCCCCTCAGACTGCAATGCGTTGACATCATTAATCATATCTGCACCGAGGGATATAGCTTCGGCCATGACTTTAGTTTTATAAGTATCCACGGATACAGGCACATTGAACCTAGCCTTAATCCATTCTATTACAGGTAACACCCTTTCCAGCTCAATATCAAGCGAGACTTTTTCAGCACCAGGCCTGGTAGATTCACCACCGATATCAATAATATCCGTGCCCTCTTCTATCATTTGTAAAACCCTTGATTCAATGTGCTTCTGATCAAAAAATTCTCCACCATCTGAAAATGAATCAGGGGTAACATTGAGAATTCCCATAACTAACGGCATACCAGGCCTGGTAATATTTATTTTTTGTAACTCGTCATGCAAATTGAACATTAATTCATCATCCAAATAGTATTATTCAAAAAAAAACCCCGAAAAACGGGGCTTAATTGAAATAAAACGATACCTTAATGAAGTTTTGGCTCACCATTTTCTGCATCTTTTGCAGAATCGTCACCACTTAAATCATCTTTAACCATTTCATCTTTTTTTACGGTTTCTTTTTGAGCATCATCAGATGCCTTCATTGAGGAACCTGAATCTTTATCGTCAGTATCGTGCCAACCTTTTGGTTCACCTGCTGGACGACCTTCCATAATATTTTTTATTTGATCAGCATCAATCGTTTCGTACTGCATTAATGCTTCTGTCATTAACTCTAATTCTTTAGAGTGCTCAGTCAAAATATCAGTTGCTCTTTTATAGTTACGGTCAATTAAGCTACGAATTTCATGATCAATCTCTTTTGAGATTTCACCAGAAACATTGGCATTACGAGACGTACCCATAAAACCGCCCTTATCTTCTTCTTCGTACATTAATGGACCTAGGTTGTCTGACAACCCCCATTTTGTAACCATGTTACGAGCAATCATGGTTGCACGTTCAATATCATTACTTGCACCAGTTGTAACTGCATCCGGCCCATAAATTAGTTCTTCTGCAATACGACCACCGTACAAACTTGATAATTGACTTTCTAACTTACGTTTACTGTAGCTATAACTGTCTTCCTCTGGTAAATACATCGTGACACCTAATGCCCTCCCACGCGGCATAATACTCACTTTGTAGACAGGATCGTGCTCAGGAACGATCCAACCAACTATCGCATGACCAGCTTCGTGATAAGCCGTCATTCGACGCTCTTTTTCACTCATCACCATACTCTTACGTTCAACACCCATAAGGATTTTGTCTTTTGCTTGTTCAAAATGTCTTTGGGTCACTAACTTATCGTTATTACGTGCGGCAAACAAAGCTGCTTCGTTGACTAAGTTAGCTAAATCAGCACCTGAAAAACCAGGAGTACCACGAGCAATATAAGATGGTTCAACATTATCAGCTAAAGGCACTTTACGCATGTGAACTTTTAAGATTTGTTCACGACCACGAATATCTGGCAATCCAACAGTAACTTGTCTATCAAAACGACCTGGACGAAGTAAAGCAGGATCTAATACATCTGCACGGTTAGTGGCAGCAATAACAATAATACCTTCATTACCCTCAAAACCATCCATTTCTACAAGCATCTGGTTTAATGTTTGCTCACGCTCATCGTTACCGCCGCCCATACCTGAGCCACGACTACGACCAACCGCATCAATCTCATCAATAAAGATAATACAAGGTGAATGTGCTTTAGCTTGCTCAAACATATCTCGAACACGTGAAGCACCAACACCCACAAACATTTCTACAAAGTCAGAACCAGAAATCGTAAAGAAAGGCACCTTTGCTTCACCGGCAATTGCTTTGGCCAATAATGTTTTACCTGTACCAGGAGGCCCTACCATTAGAACACCACGAGGAATGCTGCCGCCTAAATTCTGATATTTAGTTGGATCTCTTAAAAAATCAACAATTTCACCAACTTCTTGCTTAGCCTCGTCAGCTCCTGCAACATCATCAAGAGTTACTTTGTTTTGATCATCCGTCAGCATTCTTGCTTTACTTTTACCAAATGACATTGGGCCACCCTTACCGCCCATGCCTCCACCGACCGAACGCATAAAGAAAATCCAAACGGCAATCAGTAACAACATAGGGAACCAAGAGATGAAAATCTGCATCAATACACTTTGTTGCTCTGGAGCTTTTGCACTGACTTTAACATGGTAATCAAGTAAGTCACCCATTAAACCAGGATCACCTGGATTATAGGTAGTAAAGGCATCACCATTCATATAGACACCACGAATAGTAGCTCCTTCAATAGAAACTTTGCTAACCTGCCCTTGATGCACTTGTTCAATAAAGTCTGAATAGTCTAAACGACCTGAAGAACCTTGGCCTTGAGTACTAAAATGATTGAAAACTGACATAAGCACCATTGCTACGACAGTCCAAATCAGTACATTTTTTAACATATCATTTTTCATGATTACCCTTACTTCCTATTTGCCCTGGGACCATTTAACCACAGGTGCATTCCAATCAAATATTTATAGCACTACTTTAACACATTTTGCCATAAATAAAGCTTATAGACAATTAAGCCTTATCAATAACAAATTAAACTTTTTTACCACGAGCTAAAAGGTATATCTCTTTACTTCGAGTCCTAGAAGCCTGAGGTTTACGAGTAATTACTTTATTGTATTTTGACTTAAGATTACTTATAAGTTCGTTATAACCCTCACCTTGAAATACCTTCATTAATAAATCTCCATCTTTTTTTAAGACTTGATCTGCTAACTCAACACATAATTCAACCAGGTACATGGCTCTTGGAATATCTACGCCTTTATTACCGCTCATATTCGGTGCCATGTCAGAAATAACAACATCTACATCTCGACCATCAAGTGCATTTAATAAATTTTCATAAACATCATCTTCACGAAAATCCCCTTGTATAAAGGTTACCCCTGCAAATGGCTCAACAGGCAAAATATCTAAAGCGAATACCTCACCATTATTGCCAATTTTATGTGTCGTCCACTGTGACCAACCGCCTGGAGCTGCACCCAAATCTACTACACACATGCCAGGCTTAAAAAGCCTGTCTTTATCATCAATTTCTTGAAGTTTATAAACGGCTCGCGATCGCCAACCTTCTTGTTTTGCTTTTAGTACATAAGGATCGTCAAAATGTTCTTTTAACCAACCTGCACTCGATTTACTTCTCGCCATAATGAGATTTCAACTACAATATATACAATCTTAAATTATTAATAATGACTTCTACTGGAATATTCAATGAGCCAACCTGAAAAACTAACAAACAATCAAAAGAAATATTTGCGTGGAATTGCTCACAACATTAACCCAATGATTATTATTGGAGCAAACGGCGTAACAGAAAACCTTATGAAGGAACTTGAAAGTACTTTAGAACACCATGAGATTCTTAAAATCAAAATGGCTTCTGCTGATCGAGAAGATAGAAAACAAATTGTAGACTATATTCTTGAACAGACAGGTGCCTTGCTTGTGCAAACTATTGGTAAAATTTGTGTTATCTATCGCCAAAGTGAAGATACTGAACTACCACTACCAAAATAATTATTACAAGTTTGGCAATGATTAACATTGCCAGACTTATCACAAGCTAGCTATGATTCAAATTAGCTGCGACAAACCTTTTTGCAAATCTCTTTTTATATCTTCTATTGACTCTAAACCAACAGAAATTCGAATTAAATTCTCTGTAATGCCTGCTTTTAGACGAGCTTCAGGATCTACTCGACTATGCGTAGTAGTGGCAGGATGAGTAATACTTGTTTTAACATCACCTAAATTCGCTGTAATAGAAAGCATTTCAGTGCTATCTATAACTTTCCAGGCCTGTGCTTGAGATCCTTTAACCTTAAAACTCACTAAACCACCACCAGCTAGTTGCTGCTTACAAGCTAGTGGATATTGCGGATGCGACTCTAAACCTGGATAAAACACCTGTTCAACTGCTGGATGTTCAATTAACCAAATGGCTAACTCTTTTGCATTTTCACAGTGAGCTTTCATTCTTACAGGCAAAGTTTCTAAGCCTTTTAAAAAAATCCATGCGTTAAAGGTACTCATTGTCGGGCCAGCAGTTCGCATAAAACCACGAATATGCTCTTCTATCAAAGTCTCTGAGCCAACAACCGCTCCACCGATACCTCGACCTTGGCCATCAATAAACTTAGTCGCTGAGTGAATGACAATATCAGCACCTTGCTCTAATGGTTTTTGTAAAACAGGGGTACAAAAGCAATTATCAACAATTAACAAACAATTATTTGCTTTAGCAATCTTACTTAATTGCTCTAAATCAGCAATTTCGGTTAGAGGGTTAGAAGGTGTTTCTAAAAAAAACGCTTTCGTATTCGCCTGAATGGCCTGTTGCCATTCAGCAACATCAGTCTGAGAAACGAAACTTACCTCAACACCAAATTTAGCTAAATACTTAGTAAACAGAACTTTGGTTGTACCGAAAATACTTTGAGATGAAACAATATGATCACCTGACTCTAGCAATCCCATAAAGGTTGACAGAATCGCTGACATTCCAGAAGCTGTGCCTACACAAGATTCACCACCTTCCATTGCCGCCAAACGATTTTCAAAGGCCCTTACCGTTGGATTGGTAAAGCGAGAATATACATTACCTTTTTCTTCACCGCTAAAACGATCTGCTGCTTGAGCTGCCGATTTATAACGAAAGCTTGAAGTCGGAAAAATCGCCTCGCTATTTTCTTGTTCAGCCGTCTGTTGATAGCCTGCTCTAACGGCTAATGTTTCGATATCAAATTCATTCATAAACGGTTAATCTTAGCTTCCATTATGTAAACCAACGGTTTCTTGCCCTGGTTCTTGTTTTGTTGACTGAGCAGTATCATTGCGGCTTGTGTCTAAAGAAGCTAGATATTCAGGAGAAATATCACCCGTTATATATTCACCACTGAAACAAGATGTATCAAATTTTGGAATATTTTCATTACCTACACTAACGGCTTCGATTAAATCTTCTAAATCTTGGTAAATAAGTTTATCTGCTCCAATAAACTCAGCAATTTCCTCTGTTGTGCGGCCATTTGCTACTAATTCCGAAGCTGATGGCATATCGATACCATAGACATAAGGATAACGGACTGCTGGAGCTGCAGATGCAAAGTATACTTTCTTAGCACCAGACTCCCTTGCCATTTCAACGATTTGTCCTGAAGTTGTACCACGGACAATAGAATCATCAACCAGTAATACATTTTTACCTTCAAATTCAAGGTCGATTGGGTTGAGTTTTTGACGAACCGATTTTTTACGAAGTTGCTGACCCGGCATAATGAACGTACGGCCAATGTATCGATTCTTGATCAAACCTTCACGATAAGGCAACTCTAGTTTAGAAGCCAGTTCTAACGCTGAAGTTCGACTTGTATCAGGAATTGGCATAACAACATCAATATCATGATCAGGCCATTCACGCAGAATTTTCTCTGCAAGCTTTTCACCCATACGTAAACGTGTTTTATAAACAGAGATGTCATCCATCATTGAATCTGGACGAGCAAAATAGACGTACTCAAAAATACATGGTGAATACTGAGGATTTTCTGCACATTGCTTATAGTAAATCTCGCCCTGTTCTGTGATAACAACGGCTTCACCTGGCGCTAAATCTTTCTCTATAGTAAATCCTAAACCGCTCAAAGCAACTGACTCAGAAGCAACTATATAGTCAGTACCTTTTTCAGTTACACGCTTACCAACCACAATAGGACGAAGTGCAAAAGGATCACGAAAACCAACAACACCAATAGTAGAAATGATTCCCACTGCGGCATAACCACCTTTAACGCGTTTATGCACACCTCTAACAGCATTAAAAACATCTTCTTGATCAATAAACAGCTTTTTATGCTGCATTAACTCATGGGCAAATACGTTTAGCAAAACCTCAGAGTCAGAGTTGGTATTAAGATGACGCAAGTCTGTGCGGTAAATTTCATCGGCAACTTCTTCTGCATTAGTCAAATTACCATTGTGCCCCATGGCAATACCATAGGGTGAATTAACATAAAATGGCTGAGCTTCTGCACTTGATGATGAACCTGCTGTTGGATAACGAACATGGCCAATACCCATATTACCGTGCAAATCACGCATATGCCTAGTTCTAAAAACATCTTTAACCATTCCGTTATCTTTACGCTGGTAAAAACGTCCACCCTTACAGGTAACAATCCCCGCTGCATCTTGGCCACGATGTTGCAAAATAGTCAGGGAATCATAGATCTCCTGATTAACATAATTTCCAGAACCCGACACAATCCCAACAATACCGCACATTTTCGTACACTCTCTTACTTACTAAATAGCTTTGATTAACCATGATTTCATGGGGAGCCCAAAACAGGCCTCAAGGTAATTGCACAACCTCACCATTGGTATGCAACATTTTATCTAATTTCTCCTTATCTTTGTCAGCTTTAGCTTGAGAAAGATAAGGACCTGTTCTCACAGAGTACATTTGGGTTTTTTCATAATACTTAATATAAACTTTAAAATTAGGTTCTAAGCGGCCTAATAAATCGTTTGCAGCTTTGATATCCTCAAAAGCTAACAATCTCACAATCCATTGGCCTTTATATTTTTCACTTGAGGCAATGTTATTAGCCTTTTTAATTATTTCCTGCATATTCTGAAAGTCAGATTCTGACTTACTGTTTAAAACAGACTCTTCCGAAACAGGTGCTTTATTATCTTGAAAAGATTTATTATTTAACTGTTCTTTGTGAGAAGTTTGCCCATCAGTAAGAGGCTCATCATTACTATCCGGTAATCGATATGCATGTTCAATAATCGGCAAGGTACTTTTAGGTTCAACTTTAACCTTTCCATCCGGAACAAAATTAACTGGATGGCTATACCATTGTGGCACAATCAACACTAATAGAAACAACCAAACGCTAGCTCCTATCAAACGATATTTACTGACTAAATCCATGAACCTACCAACACCCTTTCATACATTTAATAGACATTAATGCTTGCGAAACCGTAAAGAATGAACCCCAGACCAAAACATCGCAGCTTGGCATTATCGTTACTGCTTGAACAGCAGAATCAATAGAGCGGTATTCCGTAATATTTACTTCATCAACACCAGCCGAAATCAAAATAGATTTAAGCCGAGTTAAGTCAGATGCTCTTGGAATAGCTAAATCTGCAATTACCCAGGTTTTTACATAGGGCACAATCGCCTGAACCATCGGCAACATGTCTTTGTCATTCAATGCCGAAAAAATAGCAATGCGATCTTTGGGTTGTTCAGTCTGTTTTTCTAAGTAACCCGCTAATACCATGGCTGATTGCGGATTATGAGCCACATCAATTAACCAGTTTTGGTGATTTATTCGCTTAGAGTCCAATCGTCCAGGATGCTTAACCTTCTTTAATCCTGAATCTATCTGCTCAACTGTCACAGGTATTTGGTCTTGAATTTTAAACAACAAACCAACCACGCCCGAGGCATTTTGTAGCTGAAAATCACCATGTAATGCAGGCTTAGTAAATTCAAAAGCTGATTCATTATCATTTAAACTTTTAAATAACCAGGCCTGGTCATTATTACGTGTTTGATCATAGGTAAAATCAATTGATAAACAGCTAAATTGCACGCCAAGATTTTTAGAAAATTCTAATAACGTTTTAGGTGGTTTGGGGTCAGAGCATACTGATATTTGCCCTGCTCTCATAACTCCCGCTTTCTCTAGTGCAATTTGATCGCGATCATCACCCAACCAATCAATATGATCAACATCAATTGCTGTGATAATTGAGGCATCTGCATCTACAATATTTACAGCATCCAACCGACCACCCAAACCAACTTCTAAGACAACGACATCTAATTGCGACTCTTTAAAAATTGAGAGAGCCGCTAGAGTAGAAAATTCAAAATAGGTAAGTTTAGTCTGTTTACGCTGTTTTTCAATAGAGGCAAAGGCGTCGACAATGGTTTGATCATGAACCGCATGGTTGTTAATTTGAATACGTTCATTAAACTCTAAAATGTGAGGAGATGTGTAAGTGCCAACCTTATAGCCTGCTTCAATTAAAATAGCAGACAACATGGCTACAGTTGAACCTTTACCATTTGTACCTGCAACCGTAATTACAAAAGGTGCAGGTTTGGTAACTTGCATTTGATTAGCGACTAAACGTATACGTTCAAGCCCTAAGTCAATTTCATCTGCATGTAAATGCAGTAACCAGTCTATCCATTGTGTGAGGTTTGACTGGTTATTTGGAGTTATCATCGGGTATTTTAGATTCGCAGGTTAAGTAATTTTTAAAGCGATAATAATATAGCAACATCAACTAATATTAAGCAGGCTTGTTTTGAAGCATCTTACAAATATCAGCCAACTCAGTTCTAAGATTGTGACGATGAATAATACGATCAATAGCACCATGCTCTAATAAAAACTCACTTCGCTGGAAACCTTCTGGAAGTTTCTCACGCACAGTTTGTTCAATAACACGTGGGCCTGCAAAACCAATTAATGCTTTTGGCTCGGCTACATTCAAATCACCTAACATCGCAAAACTCGCAGAAACCCCACCCATTGTTGGATCAGTTAATACAGAAATAAAAGGTAAACCTTGAGCTCTTAATCGACCTAAAGCCGCACTAGTTTTCGCCATCTGCATTAGAGAGAACAATGCTTCTTGCATACGTGCTCCACCACTAGCTGAAAAACAGATAAATGGTGTTTTACGCTCAATAGCTTCATTTACTGCGCGGACAAATTTCTCACCGACAACAGATCCCATTGAGCCACCCATAAACTTAAATTCAAAAGCACCAACCATAACAGGCAAACCTTCGATAGTTCCAGAACCAGTAATGAAGGAGTCTTTTTCACCAGTCGCTTTTTGAGCCGCTGAGATACGATCCTTATATTTTTTTAAATCTTTAAACTTCAAAGCATCTACTGGAGTAACATTGGCCGAGGTTTCTACAAAACTACCGTCATCTAAAAAAGTTTCTAATCGTTGACGACCACCCAAACGCATATGATGATCACACTTAGGACAAACCTCTTGATTGCGTGCTACTTCAGAGCGGTATAAAGTACTTTCACACTTAGGGCATTTAGTCCAAAGCCCCTCTGGAACAGACTTCTTACGCTCTGTTACCTGCTTAATACTTGGTAAAATCTTTTCAAACCAGTTCATATTTTCTCCTGCTGAAATGCCATCTAATTGCGTTTCAATTTACATTCTTTGTGGTTTATTTGTTTGCATCTGCACGATCTATCGCATCGCGGAATTCGGTCATTTTTTCGCCAATAGCCAAATGAATATCATAAAGTCCTTTAGACTCATTGGCCTCAATCAAAGTCACTAATGAAGAGCCGACAATAACAGCATCGCCTAGTTTAGCCATTTCATAAGCCGTTTCACCATCTTTGATTCCGAAACCAATACCAATCGGGTGAGTAATTTGGGTTTTTAATCTCTCTAACTGTATTGCTACATCTTTCACATCAAGTTCTTTTGAACCCGTAACCCCTTTTAAAGAGACATAATAAACAAAACCGCTGCCTTTCTCATTCACAGCTTGTAAGCGGCTTTCTGGTGTTGTCGGTGAAACTAAGAAAACACGGTCTAACCCCTTAGATTCTAAAGCTTCTTTATACCCCATCGATTCTTCAGGAGGCATATCTACCGTTAATACCGCATCCACTCCCACCGAGCTTGCAGCATTAGCAAAAGATTCATAACCCTCAGCCTCAACTGGATTCAGATACCCCATCAAGACAATTGGAGTCTTATCATCTTTTTCACGAAAAACTCGTACAAACTCTAAAACATCATCCAAACTAACGTTATGCTTTAAAGCACGCTCGACCGCTTTTTGAATAACAGGACCATCTGCCATTGGGTCTGAAAATGGCACTCCCAATTCAATAATATCTGCACCCTTTTCTACCAAAAGATGCATTAATCCAATAGTAGCGTTTGGCTCTGGATCTCCCGCAGTAATATACGGTATCAATGCAGTCTTGCCATTGGCTTTTAGGTTTGCTAATGTTTTCTGTATTCTACTCATGATTTTTCTCTTATTAAAAACAACAACATTATCTATTGCTGCTATTTTTAAAACTCATAACCTTCAATTTGTGCGATGGTATTCATATCTTTATCACCACGGCCTGACAAGTTTATGATAATTGTCTGATCTGGTCGCATTGTAGGTGCCAATTTTGTTGCATAAGCTAAAGCATGACTTGATTCCAAAGCAGGAATAATCCCTTCAAATCGAGTTAAATCCCTAAAACCTTGTAACGCTTCTTCATCATCAATCGCCACATAATTAACTCGACCAATATCTTTTAACCAAGAATGCTCAGGCCCAACCCCAGGATAATCTAGACCAGCAGAAATAGAGTGCGTGCCTAAAATCTGACCATTTTTATCTTGCATTAAATAAGTACGGTTACCATGCAACACACCAGGCGTTCCTTTGCAAAGAGGAGCTGCGTGCTCACCTGTCTCCAAGCCGTGACCGGCAGGCTCTACACCGTAAATTTGTACAGATTCATCACCTAAAAATTTATGAAACAAACCAATTGCGTTTGAACCACCACCAACACAAGCGATTAGAGCATCAGGTAATTTACCTTCTTTTTCTAAAATTTGGCGACGTGCTTCTTCACCGATCACTGCTTGAAAGTCACGTACCATTGCAGGATAAGGGTGTGGACCTGCAACCGTACCAATGATATAGAAAGTATCATCTACATTCGTTACCCAGTCACGCATCGCTTCGTTTAATGCGTCTTTTAAAGTACGTGAACCAGATTCAACTGCCACAACTTTAGCTCCGAGCATTTTCATACGCATAACGTTAGGAGCTTGACGAACAACGTCATCCGCCCCCATATATACCACACATTCTAAACCCAAACGAGCTGCGACTGTTGCACTAGCAACACCATGTTGACCCGCTCCTGTTTCAGCAATAATACGTGTTTTACCAAGGCGTTTTGCTAAAAGAGCCTGACCAATGGTGTTATTAACTTTATGTGCACCAGTATGATTTAAGTCTTCACGCTTTAAATAAATTTTGGCACCACCCAACTCTTTAGACCATCGTTCAGCGTAATAAAGCGGGGTTGGACGACCAACGTAATCTCTTAAATCATCAGCAATCTCGTTTAAAAAATCAGGGCTATTTTTAACACTTTCATATTCCTGATTCAACTGCTCTAAAGCGGCCATTAAGGTCTCTGGGGCAAAAATCCCACCGTAAGGCCCAAAGTGTCCATGTTTATCTGGAAATTTTGAAAAATCTATAGTCATTCAACTGTACTCATTACTTGTTGCATAAATTGCTTAATTTTTTCTGATGATTTAATGCCTTTTGAAGCTTCAACACCACCACTCACATCCACCGCCCAAGGAGACGCTACCTGAATTGCTTGTTTGACATTTAATGACGTTAATCCACCTGCCAAAATAATGGGTAAATCAGATTCTTTTGGAATCCATTCCCAATTAAATTTTTCACCCGTTCCACCTGGCTTACCTGCTACATAAGCATCCAACAATAATCCACATGAACTTACAAACTCTTTAGCTAAGAGTTCTAGGTCTGTAGATTCTTGCATTCGAACGGCTTTGATATAAGGCCTTCCAAACTGTTGGCAAAACTCTGCTGTTTCATCACCATGAAACTGTAGTAAATCAATAGCTACCGTATCTAAAACTTGTTGAACATAAGCCTTTTCAGGGTTAACAAACAAGGCCGTTTTAGTCACAAACGCTGGAATAGATTGAGCAATTTTACAGGCCTGGTCTATTTCAACATGTCTTGGACTAGGCTCATAAAAAACTAATCCAATGGCATCTGCCCCAGCGTTCACTGCCAAAAGAGCATCTTCTCTTGAAGTTAATCCACAAATTTTAACACGAGTTCTTAGTGTCATTTTCTACGCTCTTAGCTTTATCGTCATACTCTTTGAATTAAGAAATATTATTGCCATAACACTTCATCTAGAGCAACCTGTGGAATCTGCAATTCTTGTGGATAAATAGCATTTACAAAATATAAACCACTTGCTGGTGCGGTTGCTGCCGCAAGCGTTCGATCTTTTGCTAAAAGCAAATCTGCCACCCAGTTCACGGACTGATGTTTTTTACCTACCTCAACTAAGGTGCCCGCAATATTTCTAACCATATGATGTAAAAATGCATTGGCTTGTATGTCTATGAAAATAAAATCTCCTTTACGAGAGACTTTAATAGACTGAACTTCACGCATTGCGTGACTAGCTTGGCACGCTGAAGCTCTAAAAGAGCTAAAGTCGTTTTCACCGATTAAACTTTGTGCCGCCGCATTCATTAAGCTTTCATCAAGCTTATAAGGTTCCCAGGTTACTCTTCCATTAAGAACAGCAGAGTGTACCTCTCGGTTATAAATAACATAACGATACTGGCGAGCAACAGCTGAAAAGCGAGCATGAAAATCATCCTCAACCTCTTTTGCCCATCTAATGCGAACATCATCAGGTAACTGAGTATTTACCCCTTGTACCCAGGCTTTATTAGGCCGCGATACTGATGTCTCAAAATGCACAATCTGCCCAACAGAATGCACACCAGTATCGGTTCTACCCGCACAATGCACATCAACAGGATGAGCCGCTATGCTCGATAACGCTTTTTCAACTTGTGCTTGAACTGAATCACAGTGACTTTGTCTCTGCCAACCACAATAATTTGTGCCTATATATTCAACACAAAGTGCAATTTTATTCACGAAACTAGATATAGTCTTTAATTAACACTTCAGCAATCTGAACCGTATTGGTCGCAGCACCTTTACGAACATTATCCGCAACCACCCAAATATTTAAACCGTTCGGAATAGTAATATCTTCACGTACACGACCAATATAAACAGGGTTAGTGTTTGCCGCGTCACTTACAGCCGTTGGGTAACCACCATCGACATGCTCATCTATTAACACAATACCTTCGGCATTCTTAAATAACTCTTTGGCTTGTTCAGCAGAGATTTTTTCTTTGGTTTCAATATGAACCGCTTCACTATGACCAAAAAATACAGGAACACGTACCGCTGTTGGGTTAACTAAAATTGAATCATCTCCCATGATTTTTTTAGTTTCCCACACCATTTTCATCTCTTCTTTGGTGTAACCATTTTCCATAAACACATCAATTTGCGGAATACAGTTAAAGGCAATTTGCTTAGGGTAAACTTTAGTTTCTACTGGCTTCATATTCAGTAAATTAGCCGTTTGTTTGGCTAATTCTTCAATCGCTTCTTTACCAGTACCTGAAACAGCCTGGTAAGTAGCTACGTTAATACGACTAATACCAACAGCATCATAAATAGGTTTAAGAGCAACTAACATTTGGATTGTTGAGCAGTTAGGATTGGCAATAATGCCACGAGTTTTATAGCCTGCAATCGCTTCAGGATTAACTTCGGGAACAACTAATGGAATATCATCGTCATAACGAAATTCTGACGTATTATCTACAACTACACAACCCGCTTCAGCGGCTTTTGGTGCGTAAATTTTAGACACGCTAGCCCCAGGTGAAAACAGACCAATTTGTGCTTTTGAAAAATCAAACGTTTCTAAATCTAATACTTCTACCCAAGCACCATTAAATTCAATTTTTTTACCCGCAGAACGGCTACTTGCTAATGGATATAAAGTTCCAACGGGAAAGTTACGCTCTTCAAGTACTTTTAAAATTGTTTCACCAACTGCACCTGTAGCACCAACCACTGCAACATCATATAACTTTGTCATTTTTTCTTCCTTCAAAACGTCAAGAAGACTCTTAACGTTACACTTAATTATTTTAATTTCAATTTAATGGCTTTTTCAAAAGCTACGATTCAAGAGGCTTATCTGCTTCTTCAGAATCGATATCTTTTCTTTCGATCTCTTTAGATTCAATCGTTGGTTGACTACCGTGATTTTGTTTATTTGTACGATTCAATTGAGCAAAAGTTTCTGGCAAACTCACAATCATACCACCCTCTGTCATCTCATGACTTTGACCAATAAACTTACCACCTGTTTCAACGGTCAACTCACCACTAATCAACTCACCAATCAACTTTCCTGTTTTTAAGATATCAATCTTTTCACAAGCCACTTTACCTTCAAGCGTACCACTCAATACAATGCTTCTTGCTTTTACCAGGCCTGTTACTTGACCTGAAACACCAATCGAAACATCAAATTCGCTATCAATAACACCTTCTACATAGCCATCAATATGCAAAGAACCTTTTAATTCGGTTACTTCACCGCTAATTTTGCAGCCTTCGGCGATAATTGTTTTCCCACCTTCTGCACGATTTGGTTGACGTTTTGACTTAAAGATGCCCATGGTACCCCTTTAACTTTTGTAAAAATGCCATCATAGTTTTCAATTGACCACTTATCAAAAGGTAGTGGGTTTAATCTATGATGCAAAAACCATACTTCATAATGCAAATGTGGACCTGTTGAACGACCTGTAGATCCAATTTCGCCTATTTTTTGACCCTTAGTAACAATGTCGCCTTCTTTAACTGAGCGCTGACTTAGATGTCCATAACGTGTTCTAAACCCATTAGAGTGCAGAACGGTGACTAAGTTACCATAACCGCTCTCTTCGTTATAGGCTGAATACTGCACAACCCCTTCTGCGGTTGCATGCACATCTTCTCCAATTGGGCCACGATAATCCAAGCCACCGTGAAACTCTCGTTTACCCGTTATAGGATGAATCCTATAACCAAATGGGCTGGTAATCCCCTCAAATTTAGCAACTGGGTGCCCGCTTGGAATCATACTTAACATTAGGCTTTTACCTAACGTATTGAGCTGAACTAACTTAACTCGCTCTTTATAAGGTAACTTTTCAGGCTCTTCAGGGTCAATCCCGACTAAACTCTCTAAACCTTGTAAAGATTGATCTAAAAATTCAACCTGAGCATTTTTCTTCTCAAGGTCTTTCTCAATATCACTTTTCTCATCAAGTAGATGTTGATAATCATTTTTGGTTTTTAATAAAACCTGATTATAGGTTTCAACCATCTTTTGATTATGGGCTTCCATTTCATGAGCTTGGTAAGTTAACCACCACAGAGAAACTGCTCCAACAGTCCAAATAAGCAAAAATATAGACACAATCAGCCAAGCAAACTGTCGAATAAAATGCTTAAAGGAGTAATGGCGCGAACCATGCACATCACTAATAGTGACGGTAAAGTAATTTCTCATGGGTTAATTTTTGCTTTATAGCCTTAAAGTGCGGCGACGACTGCATCACCCATTTCGCTACAAGAAACACGAGTCATACCTTCAGAGTAAATATCACCCGTACGCAAACCTTGGTCAAGTACTTTACCCACTGCATTTTCAATTTTTACAGCTAGATCTTCACGACCTAAAGAGTAACGAAGCATCATTGCCGCAGATAAGATTGTTGCTAATGGATTTGCCAAGTTTTGACCTGCAATATCAGGTGCCGAACCATGACTAGGCTCATACATACCTTTATTGTTTGCATCTAAAGAAGCAGAAGCCAACATACCAATAGACCCTGTTAGCATTGACGCTTCATCAGACAAGATATCACCAAACATATTGCCTGTTACCATAACGTCAAATTGTTTAGGGTTTAGTACCAACTGCATAGCTGCGTTATCAACATACATATGCTTTACTTCAACTTCTGGATATTCAACCGCAACTTGGTCAACAATTTCACGCCATAGTTCAGTTACTTCTAAAACATTAGCTTTATCTACAGAAGTTAACTTTTTGTTTCGTTTCATTGCCGCTTGAAAAGCCACATGAGCAATACGTTTAATTTCAGATTCAGAGTACACATAAGTATTAAAACCTTGGCGTTCACCATTTTCTAAAGTACGAATACCACGAGGCTGACCAAAATAAATGCCACCCGTTAATTCACGTACGATCAAAATATCTAAACCTGATACCACCTCAGGCTTAAGCGTAGAAGCATCTGCCAACTGAGGGTATAAAAAAGCAGGACGTAAATTTGCAAACAACTGCATTTCAGAGCGTAAACGTAAAAGCCCCTTCTCTGGTCGAACAGAGATATCAAGTGATTCCCACTTATAACCACCTACCGCACCAAGAAGCACTGCATCAGCCGCATGAGCTTTTGCCATGGTCTCATCTGCTAAAGGCACTCCATGAACATCATAAGCTGCACCACCAACAAGATCTTCTGTAGTCGAAATATCTAAACCATCAGACTTTTTTAATGCTTCTAATACTTTTACAGCTTCTGCCGTAATTTCAGGACCAATACCATCACCAGGTAAAATCAATACTTCTTGTGTCATTTTTAAATACTCTTAACTTTATAAACTTGTAATTTTTTACTTTTTTGCAATTTTACCAGGCCTGGTAAATCTACAAACCACAGGTTATCAACCCGCAAACAACCAAGGTGCTGTTTTCTTGGTTTTTTCCTCGTAGGCTTTAATATCTGCTTCATGCTGAAGTGTTAAACCAATGTCATCTAGACCATTAATCAAACAGTGACGACGGAAACTATCCACTTCAAAAGCAATCGCTTCACCGTTTGGCTTAATAATTTGCTGATTTTCTAAATCAACCGTTAATTGATAACCTTCTTGTGCATGCACTTCATTAAATAAATCATCAACAATAGCCTCATCTAAAACAATTGGTAATAGACCGTTTTTAAAACTGTTGTTAAAAAAGATATCGGCATAGCTTGGCGCAATAATCACATCAAAACCGTAATCTTTTAATGCCCAAGGAGCGTGTTCACGACTTGAACCGCAACCAAAGTTTTCACGTGCTAGAAGCACTTTTGCACCTTGGTAGCGTGGCTGATTTAATACAAACTCTTTACGCAATGGGCGGCCAGAATTATCTGAATCAGGCTCACCCACATCTTCGTAACGCCACTCATCGAATAAGTTAGGCCCAAAACCAGTGCGTTTAATTGATTTTAAAAACTGCTTTGGAATAATGGCATCGGTATCTACGTTAGCACGATCCATTGGTGCCACAATGGCGGTCTTTTTTACAAACTTTTCCATTTTATATCTCCGCTATTGTCTATTAAAGGTAGTCACGAACATCAACAAAGTGACCAGCAACCGCTGCCGCCGCTGCCATTTCCGGGCTCACCAAATGAGTACGCCCACCTGCTCCTTGACGACCTTCAAAGTTACGGTTTGAAGTCGATGCGCAATGCTTACCAGTTGGTAACTTATCGGCATTCATTGCTAAACACATAGAACAACCTGGGTTACGCCATTCAAAACCAGCCTCAATAAAGATTTTATCTAATCCTTCTTGCTCAGCCTGTTGTTTAACCAAACCTGAACCTGGAACAGCTAAAGCCTGCTCAACTTTATCTGAAATTTTTCTGCCTTTTAAAACTTCAGCTGCGGCACGAAAATCTTCAATACGTGAGTTTGTACAAGAACCGATAAATACAAAATCAACAGGGATATCTTTAATTGGCATATCGGCTTCTAAGCCCATATATTTTAAAGCTCGCTCAATACCACCAGCCTTAACTGCATCGGATTCATTAGCTGGGTTAGGCACTTTACCATTAACATCCAACACCATTTCTGGTGAGGTTCCCCATGAAACCTGAGGTTCAATTTTTGAACCATCTATTTCAACAACCTTATCAAACGCAGCGTCTTCGTCAGACTTCAAGTCCATCCAGGCGGTTACAGCCGCATCCCAATCATCACCTTTAGGTGCGTATGGACGACCCTGAACATATTCAATCGTCTTTTCATCTACACCAACAAGACCTACACGGGCACCAGCTTCAATAGCCATATTACAAACTGTCATACGCCCTTCAATAGACATATCACGAAATACTTGGCCACCAAATTCAATCGCGTGACCGTTACCACCTGCAGTACCAATTTTACCGATAATCGCTAAAACCACGTCTTTTGGAGTAACACCAGGCTGTAGCTTGCCATCAACTTTGATTAACATGTTTTTCATTTTTTTCTGAATCAAACACTGAGTAGCCAATACGTGCTCAACTTCAGAGGTACCAATACCGTGAGCCAAAGCACCTAATGCACCATGAGTTGCGGTATGTGAGTCACCACAAACGACCGTCATACCAGGTAATGTTGCACCCTCTTCTGGGCCAACAACATGTACGATACCTTGACGAATATCACCCATACCAAATTCTGTAATACCAAATTCACGGGCATTCATACCCAATGTCACTACCTGAATACGTGATACTGGATCAACAATTGATTCTGCACCACCAGTTAATTCAGTAGTAGGAACATTATGATCACAGGTTGCCAAGTTAGTATCTATTCGCCATGGTTTACGGCCAGCTAGACGCAGACCTTCAAACGCTTGCGGTGAAGTTACCTCATGCAGTAACTGACGATCTATGTAAATTAACGCCGTTCCATCATCTTCTTGACGCACTACATGTGCATCCCACAATTTATCGTATAAAGTCTTTGCTGACATTGCTCTAAACCCAACTGTTATAAACATTTAAAAAATAGTCCGAAATTATATCACTTCATCCTTTATTCGACATAGTAAAATAGCCACAGAAATCGTCAAATTAAGACAAAAGGAAGCAAAAATGAGTTATTCGGTCAAGGAAGTATTCTACTCACTCCAAGGTGAAGGGTTTCATAGTGGAAGACCTGCTATTTTTTGCCGCATGAGTAAATGCAACCTTTGGACAGGCCGTGAAGCCGATAGATCTGATGCCGTTTGCCAATTTTGCGACACCGATTTTATTGGCACAGACGGGCAAAATGGCGGCAAATTTATTAACGCCGAAGCATTGTGCCAACACCTTTTAGGCTTTTGGCCAAACGATAGCGACCAAAACCCATTTGTAGTTTTAACTGGTGGTGAACCATTATTGCAGGTGGATGAAGACTTAATCACCGCTTTACATAAACACAAATTTGAAATTGCAGTTGAAACCAACGGAACTAAAACAGCTCCTACAGGAATCGATTGGATTTGTATGAGCCCAAAAGCCAACGCTCCTATTATTCTGGATTCAGGACATGAACTAAAACTTGTCTTTCCGCAACCAGAATTAATGCCAGACAAAGTAGCTGATTTAGATTTTGACTACTTTTATCTACAACCTATGGATGATCAAGACCCAAACATTACTCAACAAAATATTAAGCAAGCGGTTGCCTATTGTTTAGCCCATCCAAAATGGAAGCTAAGTTTACAAACACATAAACTTTTAGGCATTGATTAACTAAAAACCACAATTTACCAGGCCTGGTACGCCCTGTGGCCGACCATATATTGTGAGCACAGGGTAATTAAAAAACTCATTATTAAAAGGCATAAAATGCAAAACCAGACACACAATCAAATACAAATCGAAAGCCTCACCCATGATGGTAGAGGCGTGGCTCGTATAGAAGGTAAAACGACTTTTGTAGCCAATACGGTACCTGGTGACATTGTCAGTTTACGCATTATAAAACAGCAAGATAAATTTGATGAAGCTCAGTTAATCGAAGTTGAAACACCTTCTCAAGACAGAACTCAACCATTTTGCCAAGTCTATAATGAGTGTGGTGGCTGTCAACTGCAACACCTCAGCATTGATGCACAACGTCACTGGAAATCTGAAAATTTTATTAACCGCTTAACTCAGGCAGTCAATGCCAAAAAATGCAAAATTGCAAAACCACTTATTGGTAAAGATACAGACTATCGTCGCCGTGCTCGTTTTGGTCTATCTATTAGTAAGCAAGATAAAATTGCCCGTTTAGGCTTTAGAATAGAAGCGACCAATGAACTGGTTGATATAGAGCAATGCCCTGTTTTAACGCCTAATTTAAATAAAGCTCTCAAAGAAAATCGCTCAGAGCTTTTACAACAAGCAAGCCGAGCCCACAAAGAAATTAGCTTTGTTGAAGCAGATAATGGGGTATTTATTACTAATAGTGCTTTGGAGGAACCTACAAACTTAGAGCCCAAATACACATTAAACGGCTTAGATATTCACTTTCCTGCTGACGGATTTGTGCAAGTAAATGCAGAACAAAATCAACAAATGGTAAACCAAGCGATTGATTGGTTAGAGCTAGAAGACCAACATAAAGTGCTTGATCTATTTTGTGGCGTCGGCAACTTCACACTTCCAATTGCTCAGAAGGTTAAAAAAGTGGTTGGTATTGAAGGTCTTATTGAACTAACCCAAACCGCAGAACATAACGCCAAAACCAATCAGATTGAAAATGCTGAATTTTACAAAGCTGACCTTTTTGCAGAGTGCCTAAAAACCCCTTGGTTTAGAGAGCAAAAATACCATAGAGTTTTATTAGACCCTGGCAGACAAGGGGCATTTGAAATCAGTAAAATACTGCATTTAGTCAAAGCAGAAATTATTGTTTATGTCTCTTGTAATGCTGCGACACTGATTCGTGACATCAAAGAACTTGAGAAACAAGGTTATCAACTACAAAAAGCCGGCTTAATTGATATGTTTCCACATACCGTGCACACCGAGGTAATGGTACAACTTAAACAAGCCAAAAAACCTAAAAAACCCGCTCGTAAAATCTTTAAGTTTTAGATAAAACAGGCTGTTACGCTTTTATAGCATTTTAAATAGTTGGCGTTTATTTACTGTAATAAACGCCTATTAAACCAATTATTACACCTTATTTATTCCAGTTATTTTTTATCCCCTTTTCTCTTTTTTTTCATATATTTGCCCTAACATACTCCTCAACAACAAACCTCTAAATATCTAGAACATTTTATATTTTAATGATAAGATATATTTTATTAATTAGCCTTGGCTAATTTTTTATTTAGCCTTAAATAATAATTGATAATAATTTACGGAAATCACCATGATTCAAACCAACTCTCGTGTAAAGCCTCTAATCTTAGGTTTTATTGTTTTTATTTTTAGCTTCAATGCTCAAGCCCAAATTAATGTTGTTACCACAACAGGAATGATTGCAGACTTAGCTAAAAACATTGGCGGCCAATACGTTGAGGTAAACCCATTAATGGGAACCGGAGTTGACCCGCATTTATATAAAGCCACTCAAGGAGATCTTCGTAGACTCACTAAAGCCGATATTATTTTTTATAACGGCCTGCACCTAGAAGGCAAAATGCAAGACGTCTTTACCAAGCTTTCTCGTAAAAAAGCGGTCTTTGCAGTAGGTGATCAAATATCGCAGCATGATTTACTTGAACACGGTAAACACCCTGATCCACATATTTGGTTTGACCTTAAATTATGGCACCAAGCTGGTCAACGTGTTTTAGAGGTGTATCAATCTATAGACCCAGAGCACAAGACATACTATCAATCCCAAGCTGACAAATACTTTGCTGAGATGAATGCTCTAAATCAATGGATTATTGAGCAGGTAAAAACCATTCCAAAAAAACAGCGTGTATTAATTACCGCGCACGATGCATTTGGCTATTTTGGCAAGGCTTATGGCATCAAGGTAATGGGTTTACAAGGCGTGAGCACTGCTGCTGAATTTGGCTTGCAAGACATTAAAAAACTTAAAGATGTGATTATTCAAAATGGGGTAAAAGCGGTATTTGTGGAGACCAGTGTCTCTCCTCGCTTTATTCAATCTTTAGTTGCTGGCGTTAAAGCGGAAGGCCACCAAATTAAAATTGGTGGTGAACTATATTCAGATGCAATGGGGTTAACAGGAACTCCTACTGGTAATTACTTTGGCATGGTCAAACATAATGTTGAAACCATTGTACAAGCCTTAAAAAACTAACAATAACACAGTAGCAATCAACCCTTCGCTATAGAACAATTAAACAATATGAAAAACGATCATTATGAAAAACAATAACATCCCGCCACTTTCAGTTGAAAATCTCAGTATGCGATACCATCATAAACCCGTTTTAACTGATGTAAGTTTTAGCATTCCATCAGGTAAAACTATCGCTATTGTTGGCCCAAATGGAGCCGGTAAATCGTCTTTACTTAAAGGCATTATGGGGTTAGAACCTATTATTGAAGGCCAGGTTAACTTTTTTGGCGAACCGTTAGCTAAAAAACGTCTTTCTACTGCTTATGTTCCTCAAAGAGAAGAAATTGATTGGGACTTTCCAATCAATTTAATGGATGTTGTTTTAATGGGGCGTCAAGGCCATTTAAAGTTGTGGCAACGTCCAACTAAAATAGATATTCAAATTGCAGAACAAGCCCTAAAAGACCTACAAATGTGGGATTTTAGAGATCGACAAATCAGCCAGCTATCAGGTGGTCAGCAACAGCGTGTTTTCTTAGCTCGTGCTTTAGCCCAACAGGCAACGCTTTATTTAATGGATGAGCCTTTTGCTGGAGTAGATGTCTCAACAGAAAAAGCCATTATTGAATTATTTAAAAACCTCAAAGCACAAGGCAAAACGATTGTCTGCGTTCATCATGATTTGAATACCGTAGGCGAATATTTTGATTGGATTATTTTCATCAATGCTCGTTTAGTAGCGGCAGGCCCCGTTGAAGAAGTGTTAACTAAAGAGAACCTAAACAAAACTTATGGTGGCCGCCTCTCTTTACTTAACGATTTAACCGAAGAGATGTACCGAACTAAACTCAACCAAGCACACGATACGGACTAACTAAAATGCAAGATTTTACGCTTATTCAGTCCAGCTCTGTTTGGGAAAACCTATTAACATTTTGGCAATTTGAAGACATGAATGCCGTATGGGTTCTTTTTGGCGGCGTGCTTTTAGGCATGAGCGCCTCTGTAATTGGAGCCTTTGCTTTTTTACGCAAACGTTCACTGATTGGTGATGCTCTTGCACATGCGGCCTTACCTGGTGTAATGATGGCATTTTTGCTATTTCAAACCCGTGATCCCTGGGTGATGTTTTTGGGTGCGGTAACAAGCAGTTTTATTGGTTTCTTTTTAATTGACTGGTTACCTAAAAACACCAAAATCAAACCCGATGCCGCTTTAGCGATTACCCTGTCATTTTTCTTTGCCTTAGGGTTAATGTTACTCTCTTATATTCAAGGCCTTAACATTGAAAATAAAAGCGGACTAGACAAAATCCTTTTTGGTCAGGCTGCGGCCATGACTCAAGACGATATTCGTTTACTGGGTTATGTTGCCGTTACCATTCTGTTAGCGGTTGGTCTATTTTTTCAAAAATTACGTTTAATTACGTTTAACCGCAATTACGCCAGAACCCTTGGAGTCAATGTTCAAGCTTATGAGTTATTGCTTGCCTTATTAATCGTCATGTCTGTGGTGGTAGGCTTACAACTAGTGGGTGTTGTTTTAATGGCTGCGGTATTACTTACCCCAATTGCAGCTGCTCGTTTTTGGAGTAATGAGCTAAGTCATCTATTAGTATTGTCTGCCATAATTGGTGGTGTAAGTGCCATCATTAGTACCCAAGTTTCCTATATTGCTCCAGCCATGCCAACAGGTCCCTGGATGGTGGTTAGCTTATCTGCTTTATTTTTTATCTCATTATTGTTTGCACCTAATAAAGGTTTAATAAAAAAACATCTAGAGCACAAACAATTACGTCAAAAAGTGGCTGAAGAGAATATCTTAAGAACGCTTTATAAATTGCTAGAAAGAAACACTCTGGAACAACAAGATTTTAACCAAGCCGACATTCAAGCTTTACGCAGTGTACCGAGTTCTGATTTACAAAAAACACTCAAATTGCTCTGTAAAAAACAATTAATCGAGTCCTCTTCACGAGGTTTTAGAATGACACCTCAAGGTTTAGAACTAGCTACACAACTGACCCGTCGTCATCGCTTATGGGAGAACTACCTCAACGAACAAGCAGAGTTAACCCCTGAACAAGTTCATAAACAAGCTGAACGAATTGAACATATTTTAACCGCCGAACAAGAGCAACAACTTGCACTAGAACTTGCCAACGCGAACTCCGATCCACACGGCAATCCAATACCTGCAAACAACAGCTCTTTAAACCCTAATAATAAGGGAGGTAATTCATAATGCTAACTCAACATATTGCCGAAATGGGCATAAATGACATTTGGATTATCGCCACTGCGAGCTTAGTTGCAGCCTCTTCTGCTTTAGTTGGTGTGTTTTTAATTTTACGCCGCCAAGCCTTAATTGGAGATGCCATCAGTCACTCGGTTTTACTGGGTATCGTATTAGCCTTTTTATTAACTGAGAGTCGCTCTTTACCCGTTATGTTAAGCGGTGCCGTTGTAATAGGTTTACTCACCGCTTGGTTAAGTAATACCTTACATCAAGTCAGTAAACTACAAAGTGATGCGAGTATTGGGATCGTATTTACCCTGTTTTTTGCCACTGGCGTTATTTTAGTTTCTCTCTATGCCGGGCAAATTGACCTTGACCAAGAATGCGTTTTGTACGGTGAAATTGCCTTTGTGCCATTTGACACCATCACATTAGGCGGCCTTGAACACGGTTGGGAGCTAGGCCCTAGAGCTTTTTGGGGAATCGGCACGGTATTTATAATTGTGTTGGTGAGTATATTAATAGGATTTAAACGACTTGAAACCATTGCCTTTCACCCCAGTCTTGCCGCTTCTTTAGGGATTAATGTCGTATTTTGGCATTACTTTTTAATGACCTTAGTCTCTATGACAACGGTTGCTTCGTTTGATGCGGTAGGTGCTATTTTGGTGGTTGCTTTACTGGTTATACCAGCTAGCTCAGCTTATCTATTAGCTGCATCACTTAAATCTATGCTTTGGATTGCCATTGCTTATTCTCAAGCCGCTGTGGTGGTAGGTTATGCAGTAGCATTTTTGATTGATAGCTCAATTTCGGCCTCAATTGCTGTGAGTGCAGGTGTGCTGTTTTTGATTACCGTAATTATTCAGCAAATTCAAAAATCAATAAAGCGTAAATCGTTGGTCGTCGTTACTTCATAATGCATTGGCATTCAAAAAATTCCATACATTCAATTTACCAGGCCTGGTAAATTGAATAGCTAAATCAGTAAAGTTGCCTTTAAATATTCTGCAACGCCATCTTGCGCGTTTGATTTAGCCATAGCAAGCTCAGGAAAAAGTGATTTAACACTTTCACTCGCATTATGCATAACCACACCATGCCCAACCAAAGCCAACATCTCTTTATCATTCATACCATCACCTAACGCCATCACATTTTCAGCATTGATATTGCGTTGTTGCAAAATCATTTGTAAAGCCTGCCCTTTCGATACCCCTAAATTCATGATTTCTAAATATTCGGGAGAGGTAAACGTAATATACAGTTGGTCACCAACCTCTTGGGTTAGCCTTTTTTCTAGATCTTGCAAAACAGAATGTTCAGCGGTGAAGTAAATCTTATCAATGTGATTTAAATCGATTTGTGAAAAATCTCTAAACTTATATTCAAATCCTGACTCTTCATGAATGGCCAGCAAAGATTCATGTGGCTCTTCAACTAACCACAAATCTTGTTGATAAATATTTCGATGAATATCAAAATTTTGCGACAACTCTAATACTCGCTCAACAAGGTTTGCTGGCATGTGATTCTCATAAAGCAATCTACCTTTATGATCGTGAACTCTGGCACCATTTGAAGTAATTAAACACATTTCTACACCAATCTGTTCGGCAATTAAATAAACATCTTGGTAGTGTCGCCCCGTGGCCAACATAAATGGCGTGCCTTGTTTAACTAAGTCATGAACAGCCTGTTTAGTTTTAGCTGTTAATTTATGTTCTGGGTTTAATAGAGTTCCATCTAAGTCAGAGACAACAAGATGAATATTGTTCTGAAATGAAATCTGAGGTGAGTCATTGGAAAAGGTATTGAATGAGGTTTTGATTAAATTTGATCTGTTTTTTATTTTTGGTGTCTTCATAAATTAGCTTTAACTCATACTCTATTTTACCAGGCCTGGTACCTCAAACAGGTGCTGATAAAAGGTAATACAAATCATTTTTATCTATTAAAATTTAACTGGATTTAATTACTATTCTAGTTTGTTTTGTCTGCTGATAACTGCTCTTTATGCTCTTCAACTAACTCAATTAAACGCTCTACTTGACGAATACAGCAACCACTTCCCTGGCAAGCATAAGTTTGGTTACTAACCTCGTCTAGTGTTTTAGCCCCGTTTAAAACACTGTCTATAATTTCTTGTTTTGGCACGTCATAACAGACACAAACATTTCGTGATAGATTTTTACTGAGCTCTCTTGGTAAAGCGTTTTGCTCATTATCTGGATGACACTCTTCAGAATTTGACATAGTTGGTTTCAAAAAAATTATTAACTAATCGCTTTGTACGTCATTGGCGCTCTCTTGGTTTTGAGAACATACAATAATCTTATTTCTTCCTGATTTTTTAGCCTTATACAGAGCCCTATCCGCATTGATATATAAATCTTCATCCGTCAAGATATCATCAGAATAATGAATAGCAACACCCGCTGAAAACGTAACAATCTGATTTTCTATATTACCCTTGTGCTCAATTTTTTTATTAATCAGTTCTTCTTTTAGTTTATTTAAGATATATAAACCATCTTCAACTTTATCTATAACGGTAATTACTGCAAACTCTTCGCCACCTAATCTAAAACCATATTCACTTGCTCTACGCATGACCTTTTGCATTAACTGACCAAAAACAGAAAGAACAATATCCCCTTTTGGATGTCCATATCTATCGTTATATTGTTTAAAATAATCAATATCTAAAACGGCTAACATCAATAACTTTCCATCACGAATACTTCTACGCAACTCTTTTTTTAAAGCTTCATCAAAACTTCTTCGGTTTTTTAATCCTGTTAAATCATCGGTAGTTATTAAACCATTTAACCTTAGGGTATTCACACGTAAAAAGCGTAATAAATAAATCCAAATAAAGATAAAGATAACCATTAAAAAGACTATCCAAAAAACAAAAAAATTATACTCATTTTTATGTTCTTGTTCTAAAACCTCTGATTTATCAGACAAGATTTTTAAAGCTTGCTCAATCTGTTGAGCATATAAAAGCTTGAGTTTAGAGTACTCACTTGAAAAAAGCTTGTCTCTAGCTTGATCAGTTCTGCCAGAAGACGCATCATTCATTGCCTTTTTCTCTATGATCATTAAACGGTTATTAACTTCATAGGAAGATTCAAAAAGCTCTTTTAGAGAGGGTTCTAAGACAAGAATATTAATTAAGGTGCTATCTAACTTATTAGTTATATCATCATAGCGTTCTAACCAAGTTGGATCTTGCTCAATGGTGTACATTCTTGCAGACATAGTCAAACCTTCGTCAAAATAAACAACTTGGCTTGCTAACCCTCTTGCTTTATTTAGCTTATCTGCAGAATTTAAGTAACCTTCAAAATGGTACAAAAGTAATGAAATGGAAGAGAACGTTATAACAATAGCGATACTTAAAATTAATAATATATTTTTTTGATAAACCTTAGTTTTCTTCATGAACTCTTCATCTTTAAACGACTTTTATTTTTGTGTGTTTATTTTAAATTACAAATTTTCTAAATTGTTTTGTTGCTTACCAATTTGTTAACCGAGCAAGTTCATCGATTTTAATCATGATTAACTTGATGAAAAGCCAATTCTTGCGCCATTAAAAACCTGACAATATGTGCACTATCTTCTGAACTGATCTCTTCAAATTGAAAAGCGGTTCTATTGTAGCTTAATTTATCTGTCTGGCTGGTTTGATACACACAAAAAGCCTTGGCAAAAATAAACGTCTCTTCAAGTTTTAACAACACGCACACTTTTTGATTTAATTCAAAATGCTGTTCACTATAAATAGCAAAACCGCCCTCACCTAGATTTACTTTTTCATGATTCCAATTATCGGTATCGGACAATTTTTTGTGTACTTTTTTGAGTTTGAGCAATAGAGTTTCGTAAGCATTTAACTTTTTAGTTAAGGTAACAATAATCTGGGCTAGCCAATTGCCCTTTTCTGCTAATACATCAAGACCACTTATATAGTGATGAAGACTAAAAAGCTTAATGTGGCTTTGACCATAAATAAATATATTACTTCCCAAACGGTTCTTCATTACATCTATTAATTCATCAATATGTAAATCAATTCTGTTTGAAAACGCCTGAAGTAAGGGTAGAATTTTGGATGATTTTTTAGAGCTCGGTATAATAAAACGTTGTTGGTCATACCAGTATTGCTGATATTGATCAGACTTTAAAACATCATCACCCTCTATAAGAGATTCCAATAACCAAACCATAAAATCCAGTTTTTGATTTAACCCTAAAAAAACCTCTACACTACCGTTTTGAACATGATCAGAATCTTTAAAAATTTGTTCTAAAGATTCATTAAGTACTTTTAAATCCTGCTTTTCAGAAGGACTAATGATTTTACTTTTATCCGTTTGAAAACATTCCTGCTCACTGCTCATTGACTCTAAGTAGTAAGGTAAGCTCACATCAAAACGAAAAAACATTCTTTTTTCACTTGCCATTTATACACCAGACTCTTGATATCAACTCACAAAGAGCTATTCATTAAACTTGCAAACATTTGTGATAGGGCTATTTTTTGCTTTTTTAAGAGCTTGATGTAAAAACTTAATCAACTCTTGGAACTTTTGCCCTTTTACATACTCAACAACGCCGATTGTTAAACTTAGAGGATTATCTACATGAAAGTCAGTTGCCTCTATAACCTGGCTAATTTTTTGAGCTCTTAAGTAGGCATCATCAATCAAGGTATTTGGCATCACAACTAAAAATTCCTCACCATCATAACGACCGACTAGATCAACACTTCTAAGCTGGCTTCCAATCAATAAAGCAATATCTTGTAACACCGCGTCACCAAATTCATAACCTTTATCTTCATAAACCTTTTTAAAATGATTCACATCCAAAATAAGTACCGAAAATATCTCGTCAAATTGATTTGCTCGGTTCATTAGCTCAACAATACGGTCCATTAATAATGAACGATTTGCTGTCTTGGTTAAATCATCTTTAGAGGCTAAAGCATCTAATTTAAGATTAAGTTTATTAAGTTTGTTGTTTTTTTCTAAAACTTGCTTTTCAAGCTCAATATTTAAATCATTTAAATCATCATTAATGGCTATTAAACCATCATGATAGCGAATAAAGCCTCTATAAAACATCAATGAGATAAACGATGACACAATTAAAGAAATTAACATTGATAACCATGTAATTTTTTGTAAATGTCGCACTCTTTGTTGATGCTGGTTTTTTATATGATTCTCACGACTGCTAAAACTTCTCTTTAATGCTTCTGGATAAAACCCACTCCCAATAATCCAATTGCTATATGGCACTTTCTCAACAAAAGCTAACTTATTTTCTTTTAATCCCGTTTTAGGGTTTATCCAAAAATATGAGATAAAATTCTGTTTTTTACTGTCAATTTGCTTTACTATTTTTATGTATAGTCTGTTTAAATCTTTATTTTTTGAATCGTGGATATTTTTATTAACAATATCAGGGCGTGCATTATTCACTAACATAGTGCCTTCTGAATCCAACACAAAAAAGTAACTCGACTCACCTTTACCAATTTGATTAATCGCTTCTATTAAGTGACTATTCGTTTGTTTTTCAGCTGTATCCAGATATTCACTAGAACCCAAATACCAGTTATAAATACCAAAGTCTTTTACATAGGCAAGTTGCTTAAACTGCTTATCAATTGACTCATTAGGTTTGGTAAAAGTATCCCAAAGAAAACCATGTCCTTGAGTTTGAGCAATGGCAATCTCTTCTCTAATGATTTTTCGGCCTGTCGCATCCTCAAAATCAAGAATAGAAGAACCTTCTAAATGTTTTAAATAGTGAGGTGCTAGCTGAAAGTTACCCTTATAGTCTAATATCCATATAAAACTTTCTCCGTTATTCCAAACTAAGGGTCTTAAAGCCTCAATAATCATCTTTTTAAGTTCGGCTTCTGGCATTTTTTTAACATAATAGTTATATAAAGTAATCGCTATTCGATGAGCATCCTCTACTCTACGTTGAATTCGGTCATGTAATTTCTGATTAATAATGGATTGTCTATAGCTGACTAAATCAACCATATTGTCGACTTTTGAACGGATGCGAGATTTTTCTGTTTCTAGGTAATCGAGTTCGATTTGAGCCTGAGCTCTTTGATAAGTATCTTTTTCTGAATTAATGACTAACGATGAAATAAAGAAAACAGTCAATGGAATTAAAACAACAGGGCCTAACGCCAACAATTGAATAAACTTTTTGCTATTTTTCATAAAGCACACCCTTAATATTTTCAGCAAATGGGAAATATTTCAGTAACAGTTTATTTTGATCGCTCACTTGGCACATAGTTACCATTTACTTTATTATCTTTAAGGCCTTAAAACACTTCAATCTTCTCATTAAAAGCTAATGATTGCCATCATCTTTTAGAAAAATAGCATGATGAAATCAATGATAAAATCAATTTCATGTTCTTTTTCAGTCCATAGATTCAATTAATAAAAAAGCACCCTAAAGGTGCTTTTTTCTCAACAAATATACACAACCATTTTATTTATCTGCTTTTCCACTGGTTGAGACATGATAATGCGGATCTTCGGAAACATTCACCTCTATAAGCTCTTTAGCATCTTCTAACAATACCTGACACTCTGGGCTCAAGTGCTGAAGTGTTAATTTTTTACCCGCCGCTAAATACTTTTTGGTTAATCCATTAATCGCTTCAATTCCTGTATGGTCATAAACGCGAGAGTGCATAAAATCAATTCTTACACAGTCTGGGTCATTCTTAGGGTCAAACATATCGACAAAGTTCTGAGCAGAGGCAAAAAACAGTGGCCCTTGAACTTTATATGTTTTGGTTAATTTACCGTCTATCTCTTCAGTCGTTTCTTCCAAAAGAATACGTTGAGCATGTTCCCAAGCAAAAACTAATGCTGCAACAATGACACCGGCGATAACGGCAATTGCCAAATCATACATCACGGTTAAAAGCGTAACTAACACCATTACAAACGCATCACTTTTGGTCATACCTCGCATAATGTTCCAACTTGACCAGTTAAATGTAGCAATGACCACAAAAAACATTAATCCAACCAAGGCTCCAATTGGCACTTTCTCAATCCAAGGTGATGCGACTAGCACAATCAGCAGTAATGTGAATGCCGCTGTAATTCCAGACAAACGCCCTCTACCACCAGAATTAACATTAATCATTGATTGCCCAATCAAGGCACAACCACCCATGGTTCCAAATGCTCCTGCAGTGCAGTTTGCCGCACCTAATGCAATACACTCTTTATTTGCTTTACCACGTGTTTCAGTAATATCGTCAATTAACGTCATCGTTAACAAAGATTCAACTGAGCCAACAATAGTTAAAATCACCGCATACGGCAAAATAACCCATAAGGTTTGAAGAGACCAAAACCCTTCTGGTAGAGTAGTAAACCAACTTAACCCCTGAAAACCACCGTCAGTACCATCACCGTAAACTAATGACTCTAATGTGCCTGAAACTGATGCTTTATCACCCACGGTAATGGCATTAATATCAAAGAAAACAACCGCTAAAGAGACTAATATAATAGCCGCCAAAGCTGAAGGAACCGCTTTGGTAATTTTAGGTAAAAGATAAATAATCGCTAAGGTGGCTACAATAATCATTATCATGATATTTAAGCTATCACCACTTAACCAAGCACCAGAAGAGTCTTTAAACTGTGTAAATTGAGCAAATAAAATAATTAAAGCCAAACCATTTACAAAACCAAGCATAACTGGGCTAGGTACCATCCTAATAAATCGCCCCCACTTCATTATCCCAATAAATATCTGAAAGATACCCATCATAATGACTGCTAAAAACAGGAAGTGAACGCCATGTTCCATAACTAAATGCATCATAACCACTGCTAAAGAACCAGCAGCAGCAGTAATCATTCCTGGACGACCACCAAACACCGCAGTAATCATACCCACAATAATAGCCGCGTATAAACCCACTAAAGGGTGAACACCTGCAACAAAGGCAAAGGCTACCGCTTCAGGCACTAGAGCAAGGGCAACGGTAATCCCTGACAAGGTATCATTTTTATAGTTTTGCCAGTGAAATGGCTGACTTGGATCGCTCATGAAAACTCCTAAAATTTAATGTGTGCAAATTTTAACAAAAACACAGTACAATTGTCGGATATTCAATGCCTTAGTTGGCTAAATCAAGCGTTAGGATAGAGTTATGTGGATTCACCATATTGGCGAAATTGCGATAGGATTTTTTGTATTACTTATTTTGATCCATTTTGGATTGCACTTTTTCTTCAAATACCAAAAAAAGAAAAAAGATCAACAAAAAGCAAATAGTGCTAAAGACTCTCTTTAACAAATACTCATTAGTTGGGTTTAAAGACATAAAAAAGCCGATTTATCCTATGCTCACAAAGGGTAAATCGGCTTTTTATCACAAAGTTCTAAGTGAGTTTAGAACTTATTCTGCAATATATGAACAGCAGTAGTCAGCAATATGCTTTACCTTAATGCCAAATTTAGAGTTGGCAGGTACATCAAAGCTTGAACCATTTGGAATTGCTTTCCACTCTGTTTCACCAGGTAATAACACTTCTACATCACCTGATTGCATTTCCATGTTTTCTGCTAATTCAGTACCAAATTCATATTCACCCGGCATCATAATACCTAATGTTTTTTTAGAACCATCAGCAAAAATCACAGTACGGCTTGTCACTTTTCCGTCAAAATAAACAGATGCTTCTTTTAATACAGTTACATTTTCAAACTTAGACATAATATTTCTCTTTTATAAAACTAAAATCTGGCGGATTATAGCAAACAAGTTTATTCTAAACCTATTAAAAACTATTTATTATATCGTCATATATAACCTTATAAATAGCCAAAATTCCCTAAGCTTTTATAGGTTACAACTGCGGTTATTGGCACAATAACTATAAGGCCTGAAACATAAAACATCCATTTTGGATGCTTTATGTTCTGACATGGCTTTCACCAATAAACTCAATTTGATAACCATCTGGATCTTCAGCAAAGGCGATAATTGTTTCACCACCATTCATAGGCCCTGCTTCACGAATGATTTTACCCCCACCATTTTTTACAGCTTCTGCAGCTTTATAAACATCAGGCACTTCAATCGCGATATGTCCATAAGCATTACCCAAATCATAGCTATCAACACCCCAGTTGTATGTCAGCTCTAAAACGGTATTGTCATCTTCATTGCCATAACCCAAAAACGCCAACGTAAACTCGCCTTTTGGATATTCCTTTTGACGTAATAATTGCATCCCCATTACTTCCGTATAAAAAGCGATTGATTTCTCTAGGTTACCTACTCGTAACATGGTGTGTAATAAACGCATAATATCTCCAGTTAAATTTATGTAATTGTTTTAATAAATCGTAAGTTTGTCAGGTTAGTTTACAACGGTTCTTTTGTCCATTTCAATGCAATAAAAAATGCCACTATAACCATAATCACACTTAAACCATAAGCTAATGGTGCTCCGCCAAATGTCCAACTGTAACCTGCCAACAACATGCCTAAAGCGCCACCCAAACCATGACTTGAAGCGGCATATATCGCTTGGCCTTTACCATGATTGATGCCTTTAAAATAGCTGTCTATTAAATATATGGCGGCGGCATGAAATAATGCAAAACTGGCAGCATGTAAAAGTTGAGCAAATAGCATCCAAAAAACCGAATCGGCTAAAGAACCAATTAATGCCCAACGAATAATCGTCAAAACAATACTTATTAAAATCAGCAAACGAACTGCATAACGTCTAAATATTTTGCTCATCCAAAAGAACACTGCTATTTCGGCCAATACACCTAAAGCCCAGAGCAAGGAAATAGTAGTTTTTTCATAACCTAAATCCGCTAACTGAATGGTATAAAACGCATAGTACGCCCCGTGCGAGAGCTGCACTAAAAAGCTGACTACCAATAAACTTAATACTTCTGGGCGTTTAATAATTTGCATAAAGCCGTGAGCTTCGCCCTCATGCGGTAATCGCTTGCCATCTTTTACTAAATAACTACTGCCCCAAACAGCCAGTAAAATAAGTAATAAATCAAAAGGTAACCAATGAACGGTGAAATGCTCTATTTGCCAACCGATAGAGACTACCGCCACAATAAAGCCAATAGAACCCCACAAACGGATCTGCCCGTAGCGGTGTTTATCTTCTTTGCCTAAACAGTTAAATGTGTAAGATTCAAATTGCGGTAATGAGGAGTGCCAAAAAAAGCTAAACACCATTAGGGTAAAAAAGATGGCCCAATAACTCTCAAAGATAATTAACCCAATCGAGGCAATTGCCGCTAAAACCGTCGCCAGGCGAACCCAGTAAATAGATTTACCACTCCGGTCTGCTAACCATCCCCAAATATTTGGGGCAATCACTTTGGTAAACATCATAATGCCAAGCAGCTGACCAATCTCTATAGCATTAAAGTTTAATGACTGTAAATAATAGCCCATATAAGGAACCGTGGTACCCAATACAGCAAAGTAGAGAAAGTAATGAAATGACAACTGTTTATAAGCTATTTGATAGGAACAATTTTTCATATTGTTTTACGATTTACTCACTAAGAGACCTCAACAAGAGTCAATATACGGTTAAATATAATTACCAGGCCTGGTATGCACTTTGACCGTCCATACAATGTGAGCACAAGGTAAAAATAATATTAACCAAACTATATCTAAAAAAGACACAAATAAAAACGGAGTATAAGGCATTACACCTCATACTCCGCTTTAAGTCTTATAACGCTTTTCTTATTGTGAAAGCGATTATTGACCCGCGTGAGCAAGATCCATAATAGGCGGAACTACATCACCATTTTGTGCTCGGTTACGCATAAAATGGTCTAACAAGACAATTGCCATTTGTGCTTCTGCAATTGGCGTAGCCCTAATCCCCACACAAGGATCGTGACGGCCTTTGGTAACCATTTCTATTGACTCGCCGGATGTATTAATACTTTTACCTGGAGTCATAATGCTTGAAGTCGGCTTTAAAGCAATGTGAGCCACAATATCTTGTCCAGTTGAAATACCGCCCAAAATACCACCCGAATGGTTTGATTCAAACCCATTTGGAGTCATCTCATCACGGTGTTCTGTACCTAACTGCCCTGCTACGGCAAAACCATCACCAATTTCAACGCCTTTTACTGCGTTAATACTCATTAAAGCGTGAGCTAAATCGGCATCTAAACGATCAAACACTGGCTCGCCTAAACCAACAGGCACATCCTTAGCCACAATAGTAATTTTGGCACCAACCGAGTTTTTTTGCTTTAACAAGTCATCCATGTAAGCACGAATCTCTTCGCTTTTTTCTGGATTTGGGCAAAAGTATTCATTTGAGTTATCAAACGGCCAAGTTACATTTTCAACCTTAATTGGGCCCAACTGTGAAAGATAGCCTTTTACTTCAACACCCAAACGCTCTTTTAAATATTTTTTAGCAATCGCACCTGCAGCAACACGCATTGCCGTTTCACGAGCAGATGAACGCCCACCACCTCGGTAGTCTCTAAAACCGTATTTTTGAGTATAGGTGTAATCAGCATGAGCAGGTCTAAAAGTTTCAGCCACTTTTGAATAGTCTTTTGAACGCTGGTCTTTGTTATGAATAATCATTCCAATTGGCGTACCCGTGGTCTTGCCTTCAAAGACACCAGATAAAATTTGTACTTCATCATCTTCTCTGCGGGCCGTAGCATGCTTTGAGGTTCCAGGCTTTCTGCGATCTAACTCTGCTTGAATATCTTCTTCACACAACTCCATGCCTGGAGGGCAACCATCTACAATGCAACCCAACGCCAAACCATGGCTTTCGCCAAAGGTTGTGACTCTAAAATTTTGACCTAAAGTATTACCAGACATAAACCTGTTCTCAATATTCGTTATAATCGGTGTATTCTACCTAAAATCCGCTTAAATTGCATATTAGCACTGCTGAGTTTTTACCAAATGACACCGAATAATAGACAATTAAATTGGCAATACCCAAACCCCTTTATTTATAAACATATTGTTAGTCAAGATGACTTGGATTTTTTAGGACACGTAAATAACAAAAGCTACCTAGCATGGATGGAGCAGATTGCATGGGAACATGCAAAATCGGTTGGAATTAGCCATGAAAAACAGCGTGAACTGAATCGCATTATGGCGGTGTATGAAAACTGTATGCAGTACTTGGCCAGTTGCTATTTAGGAGATACATTGCACATTGCCACCTGGGTAGGTGAGCAGCAAGGCTGTTGTTTACGCAAACGCCATTTTGAAATAATTAGAGAAAGCGACAAAAAAACGGTTTTCACCGCACAGATGACTTATGTTTGTATTGATTTAATACACCATAAACCTAGAAAAATACCTATTGAATTCATTGAACCCTATCAACGAAATAGATAATTCAATAAATTCTTGATTGATTATTTCTAAGGGTTTATTCAGTTCTGATTAAAATCATCACCAATTTTCTTACAGAAGGTGCTACAAAGGTAACGATTGGAAAAGCCACAATAAATGCCATAAACCATGCCTTCATCCACATATGAAAAAAGTTATGGGGAATACCAACATTAAAGAAAGTGATAATAGCTGACATTAAAAACGACATAAAAAATGCCATAAAAAAAGCGAATAAGATAGTTTGGTATTTTGGATGGAACATTAAAATCTCTTAATTAAATATAGTTAGTTTTTGAAATTCGTAAAAACAAAAATCCAAGTTAACAATTAGTTAACTTGGATCATTGAGAAAACTCAAATAGTTATAGTCAGTTATTTTAACTGACAACTTTGAACATTAAAAATCGTTTATTTTTTTACCCCTTCAATATTCAAATCTAACTCAACATAAGTTGACGCAGGCCCTAAGTTGTATGTGATGTTGTAATCAGCCAACTTAATTTTGGTGGTACCTGTAAATCCAGAACGATAACCACCCCATGGATCTTTACCTTCACCAATTTTATGAGCTTGAATCACAATAGGTTTGGTTACCCCATTTAACGTGAAATTACCTTTAACTTGCATATCTGAATCAGTCCCCTCTATAGAAGTACTTTCAAAGGTTGATTCTGGAAATTTACTGACATTTAAAAAATCTGCACTACGTAAATGCTTATCTCGCTCAGCATGATTAGTGCTGACACTTGAAGTGTCTATTTTGATATTGATTTTACTGTTAGCTAAGTCTTTATCATCATATACATAGTTACCAGAAAAATTATCAAATCGGCCGGTTAACCAACTATAGCCTAAGTGCTGAATTTTAAAGTTAATGGAGGCGTGCATGCCTTTGGTATCAACCACATAGTTAGCTGGGGCCGAAAAAGCCACCGCAGAAACCGATAGTAAAGCGACTGATAAAAAGAGTTGTTTTAGCTTTGTCATAATGTGTTCTCCTGATTACAATTTTTTCATTAAAATGAAAGTTACTTTTATAAAATTTGATTTAGTTAAAACTCTTAATTCCTATGGTTTAAGCATGCGTTTTAAGGTGTTATCTTTATCCCAAAAATGGTGTTTTAAAGCTGCAATGGCATGAATGGAAACCAACCCAATCAAAATAAAGGCAAGCCATTCATGTATCTCTCCAGCTTTGTCTGCTTGGTCTTTAATAGGTTCTATTAAAGCCGGCACATCAAACCAATTAAAGACATAAATGGGATGCGATTCAGCGGTAGAAATTAAATAGCCACTCACTCCCAAAGCAAACACCAATACATAAAGAACAAAATGCACAATATTCGCTACGCTGTTTAAGCGCTTTGATTGGCCCAATGGTTTTGGCTTAGAGTTGAATAGATTCCAAAACAATCTAATTAACATCCCTGCCATGATCAACACACCTATTGACTTATGAATATCGGGTGCAGTGTGATACCAAGTTGAGTAGTAATCTAAAGAAACCATCCACAAACCTAATGCAAACATCGCGATTACTAATACCGCAACAACCCAATGAAATAGGATAGAAATCCAACCATAAGATTGTGTACTGTTGGCTAATTGCATTTAATTTTCTCACGCTGTTTTTTAACTTGTTCTTAGTTTACAAAGAATTAGAGAGAGAAAAAACGCACTAATTAACAAAAGACTGTTGCTAAATTAAGAACAATATTTCAAGAATATCGTTAACTGAAAGAACAAAAAACGCGTAGAAAGAGTGATATAGCAAAGAAAAAATAAAGAATAACGTGAGTAAAATACGAGATTAAAGAAGTGTTGTTTTGTGAAGATGATAAGGCCTGGTCGTTGAATTTTTACCAGGCCTGGTAAATTAAAAACTAATAAAATTCATACAGCGGTTGTTCTTGAACTTGCTCAGACCAAGACTTAAGCAAAGAACGCGAATTTAGTTTTTGAACGGGTCTATTGTTCTCTCCCATAACCTCTTTAAGACGTTCAATCTGTTCCATTGAAGCCTCAATAGGATGTTTAAAAACCATCCAATAAACACCTTCTGAACAAGGAGGTGTTGTTAAAGAACCGCTATATTTATAAAAATCAGTGTTAGAGGGTATAAACATCACAGGATTAATACTTGCCCCTCTATGAATCTCTTGTTTACCAAATTCTTTGGGTAAATTTTCAAGTAGCGTTTGTATTTGTGGGTTCTCTTCACCTTCTTGAAAAATCACACCAATAACCGCTAAATGGCCTTCTCCATCCTTATGCACCAAATGCACTTCCATTGGGTAATTAAAACCATCTTTTTGATGCTCACTTGGCGTATGAAAATGAAACTGCAATAATTCATAGCGATGTCCGCCTACTTCAATGTAGCTACCTAGAGGGTAATTAACTTGAACAGTATGGCCATTGTTAATGATTTTAAGTGGCACATCAAGGTAGTGAATATCTAACTGTGGTAAACCTGCTGCACCTACACCCGCTTTATCTTTTAAATTAATTGGAGATTGATTACTACCAATTTTACATTGAATATTATCAGCAGATAAATCACCCCAATGCTGCGGGCCAGTATCGCCAAGATAACTCCAATGGGCTTTATGTTCAGTGGTGTGAGTGGTTTTATCATTTTTGGCTGTAGAGTTATGATTTGTATCTAGTAAGGCAGGAGTTGAAGCTTGTTCTTCAACAGGTTGAGTTGTTGTTTGTTGGGATTTTGTTGGCGTAGTTGCTGGTGTTTTAATACCTGATTTGGCTTTTAACTCAGCCCCTAAATCTACTAGTGGAGTTTTTGACCTTACTGGGCCAGAAGTATCTTGTGACATTACAGGCAAAGAAGATAAACTCATTGCCACAATCAATGACTTTAAAAAAGGGTGCTTCATAACTTACTCCAAGCTTTACAGAGGCTTTTTAACTGACAAGTATTTGATGAGAGCTTTACACGAGATTATAAACGAGTAAAAATTTTTACCCTCAAGGGGCACTTACGTCAATTTTTCTTTCGTCCGTGACTCGAGCAAAGCTCTCTTTATAATTAAAAAACATAGCTAGCAATAAGTTTGCCAGGCCTGGTAATTTAAAGGCTAGTCATTAATTGATGATTAAAAGTCTATGGTTATTAGTCTAAAGACACTAACTACCATGGCCGATTAAACGTCTATTAACTAACAACAATCCCTAATTGTTCCTTAATTTACAACTCTTTCGTCTAATAAATCTTGAAAAAGTTCCAGCTCGGATTTTTGAATAGCAAACACCCCTTCGCCACCATTTTCAAACTCGAACCAATACAGCGGTAATTCTGGGTATTCTTGTTCAACAAAATACTGAGAAACCCCCACCTCAACAATTAACACTCCGTCGTCTTTTAAATATTTAGGGGCTTCTGCCAAAATTTTACGTACCAAATCTAAACCATCGTGCCCTGCTGCTAAGCCAAGCTCCGGCTCTTGTTTAAACTCTTCGGGTAGAGCTTGCATCTCTATTTCATCAACATAAGGCGGGTTAGAGACAATTAAATCGTATTGTTTACCTTCTAAAGCAGAATACAAATCAGATTGGATTGCGTGAGCAAAATCATTTAAACCATATTGCTCTATATTCTTATTAGCCACCTCTAAAGCCTCAGCAGAAATATCGACTAAATCGACCTCCGCATAAGGAAAGGCCTTAAGTGAAGCAATACCAATACAGCCACTCCCGGTACATAAATCTAAAACACGTGTCACTGAATCAGGGTCTTGAATCCATGGAGCATAGTTTTGGGCAATCAGTTCAGCAATCGGTGAACGTGGTACTAAGGTGTTTTCATTTACAATAAAACGCAAGCCGGCAAACCAAGCCTCGCCAGTTAGGTAGGCGGCAGGTTTTCTGCTTTCTATACGACGTTGAAACAGTTCAGTCACTTGGTGTTTTTCTTGTGCGGTTAACTTAGCTTGCCAATAGTTTTCAGGAATTTCTGCTGGCAAATTCAAAGCAAAAAATACCAATACTCTGGCTTCATCAAACGCATTATCGGTGCCGTGACCAAAAAATAAGTTGGCTTTTTTAAATAAAGTGCCACCCCAACGTACAAAATCTAATACGTTATCTAAGCCTTCACTTTGGTAATTCACATTGCTCATAGTATCTTCTCTAAAGGTTTTTATGCAGTTGGCTTTTTGGCGTGTTTAGGTCTAAAGCCTTTTACAAAACTGTCATCTGTTTCTAAATAAGGCCCTTCAATTAAATCAACACAATAAGGTACCGCTGGAAAAACCGCTTCTAAACATTCTCCAATGGCAGAAGGTTTACCCGGCAAGTTAATAATTAGACAGCTACCACGTGTACCCGCAATTTGACGAGACAGAATTGCAGTCGGCACATATTTCAAAGAAACCGCTCGCATCTGTTCAGCAAACCCATCTAATATTTTGTCGCACACGTTTTCTGTCGCTTCTGGAGTCACATCTCTTTTTGCTGGGCCTGTACCCCCAGTGGTTAAAATTAAGCCGCAACCCTGGTTATCTACCATATCAATTAAGGTCGCTTCAATAACATCTTGCTCATCTTCAATAACCTTAGCAACCGCAGTCCATTCATTCGTTAGAGCCTTGCTAATCCACTCTTGCATGGCTGGGCCACCCAAGTCTTCATACTCTCCGCGGCTCGCTCTGTCTGAAACGGTAATAAAACCAATCTTAATTTCACTATTTTGCATACTTCACTCTTGAATCTGTTAATTTGTGTCCACATTATAATACGGTATTCCTCCTTTTTTAGACGAAATCATGCGTTTCAACGCCGAGACACAAGCCAAAAGATATGACTGATAAAAACAACAGCAATGAAATCCCAGAACTAACTGAAATTGACAACAACTCTGCAAAAAATAATGAGGTTGATAGTCCTTCTGTTCATCACGAAGTTTCGTATGAAGAGCCTGCCGACATTGAGCCAGTTGACAATGAAGATGACATTGATGAAGACCAAATCAAGATTGAAGTGAATGAAGCCTTAGCCAAAAGACTCATTGAAACCGCTAATGCCGTGCTTGAAGGTGAACATATAGTGCATAATCCCGGCAGTATTTTTGGTCAATTAGCCAAGCCAGAGCTAACGATTCCGCGTGAGATTTTTTTACTTCCTGTAAAAGAACGTCCGTTTTTTCCTGGTCAACAGCTACCAGTTTTACTCAATAAAGAAAGTTGGGGAAAAACCTATGAAGCGATTAAGGAAAACAAGTGTAAATACATCGGTATTATTTTTGTAAATACAGAGCATCACGATAAAGCTGAACCAAGTGATTTCTGCAAAATGGGAACGCTGATAAAAATTCACGACCCTAAAGTCAAAGAAGATTACATTCAATTAATTGCCGAGGGCATTCAGCGTTTTGAAATTAAAGAGTGGGTTTCAGGTAAGGCGCCCTATCGTGCTCTAGTGAATTATCCTAAAGACATTATTGATGGTTCTGATCAAGAGTATAAAGCGTATGGCCTAGCCATCATGAATGCCTTTAGAGAGCTATTGCCACTAAATCCACTTTACAGTGAAGAGCTAAAATATTTTTTAAACCGTTATAGTGCAAGTGAGCCTGCACAACTTGCCGACTTTGCTGCAGGTTTAACCACCGCAGAAAATGACAAACTGCAAGACGTTCTAGAAACGCTTAATCTCTCAGAAAGAATGGAGAAAGTGTTAGCTTTATTCAAGCAAGAAATTGAAGTCACTAAACTGCAATTTAATATTCGTGAACGAGTAGAAGAAAATCTTTCTGAACATCAGCGTGACTTCTTTTTACGCCAACAACTCAATGAAATTCAAAAAGAGTTGGGCATGGTTAAAGATGACCAAACACTTGATACCGATCGTTTTAGAGATCGTATGGAAAAACTTGCCCTTTCAGAAGAGGCGACAAAAAAAGCCGAAGAAGAACTGAACAAACTCAATTTTCTTGACCCTCAATCACCAGAATATAACGTGGCACGTAACTGGTTAGATTGGTTAACTCAGTTACCTTGGGGCAAACACAGCAAAGACCTGCTCGATTTAAAACGAGCTAAAAAAGTACTTGATAAAGGTCACGATGGTTTAGAAGACGTAAAAGATCGTATTCTTGAGTTTTTAGCCGTTGGTTCGCTTAAAGGTGAAGTAGCAGGTTCTATTATCTGTTTAGTTGGTCCTCCTGGTGTGGGTAAAACCTCAATAGGCCGTTCAATAGCAGAATCTTTAGGGCGAAAATTTTACCGTTTTTCAGTTGGTGGAATGCGTGATGAAGCTGAAATTAAAGGCCACAGACGAACTTATATTGGTGCTATGCCAGGTAAATTTGTGCAAGCCTTAAAAGATTGTCAAACTGCCAACCCTGTAATTATGCTTGATGAAGTCGATAAAATTGGAGCCTCTTTCCAAGGTGATCCCGCTTCAGCTCTATTAGAAGTATTAGATCCAGAACAAAACCATGAGTTTATGGACCATTTTATGGATGTGCGTTTTGATTTATCTAAAGCGTTATTTGTCTGTACTGCCAATACCTTAGATTCAATTCCAGGTCCTTTATTAGACAGAATGGAAGTGATTCGTTTATCGGGTTACATTACGGAAGAGAAAATACAAATAGCTAAACACCACTTATGGCCAAGCCTTCTTGAAGAAGCGGGTTTAACAAAAGACCAAGTACAAATTACACCAGCGGCCATTCGCCATGTTATTGAAGGTTATGCCCGTGAATCAGGGGTGCGTAACCTTAAAAAACAACTGGCTAAACTTGTACGTAAACTGGCTTTTAAATTTGTCACCAGTGATTTACAAACAACCAAAATTCACGTGAATGAGCTTGAAGAAATGCTAGGGCAACCTCGCTTTACTCCAGAAAAAGTCAATCAACAAGTGGGCACAGTAACTGGTTTGGCGTGGACCTCAATGGGAGGTGCAACCTTAACTATTGAAGCGAGTCGTGTGCATACTTTGAACCGTGGTTTTAAATTATCTGGTCAGTTAGGTGAAGTCATGCAAGAGTCAGCAGGTATTGCTTATAGCTTTATCTCTTCTAATTTAGATAAATATAAAGCCGATCCTGAGTTTTTTGATAAAGCGTTTGTGCATTTACATGTACCAGATGGCGCTACCCCAAAAGATGGCCCAAGTGCAGGTGTGACTATGGCAACCGCCCTACTTTCATTAGCACGTGGTGAACCATTAAAAACTGCTTTAGCAATGACTGGGGAACTAAGTTTGACAGGCCAGGTATTGCCTGTGGGTGGCATAAGAGAAAAAGTGATTGCGGCACGCCGTATTGGCATTAAAGAGTTAATTTTGCCAGATGATAACCGCAAAGATTACCAAGAATTACCTGATTATTTACAAGAAGGTATGACGGTACATTTTGCCAAACACTTTGATGAAGTCGCTCGTTTAACCTTTAATATTCGTACTAAATCATTGGCTTTAAAAACCTATTTAGTCCATAAAGCAGCGGCAGAAGAGTTTAATACTCAACACTAAATCAATCTTCAAAAAACCTATCTCTATCTATCCTGTGTTTACATTTTGTAAATACAGGATTTTCTCTTTTACCCTATGGTCGCAAAACATAAATAACTAAAGGGCATGCCACTTTTAAGGTTTAATTTATCTTAGCTATTGAGAAGCCTTTTTAATATTTATAGGTCTTCGTTTCAATGGCCCTGGCTTCCCCCTACTTTCTTTGCTTGCCCAAAGAAAGTAAACAAAGAAAAGACCCCCTGCTGACACAATCTATTTCACTAAGCTTGCTGGCTAACGTTTCAAAACTCGCTACGCTCAAACAATTGAAACGTTTTAACGCCCTCTGCACTAAGTGAAATCACGATTGTTTACAAAAGGGAGGTTTTACTACGTTAATTCTGTATTTCTATTGTTTAGATATTATTGTGCTGTATTTTTTACCAAGCCTGGCATGTCTTGTGGTCATTGATACATTGAGAGCATAGGGTACTATTTTATTCAGTAAAGCCAACCACAAACGCCAAGATTCCCCTTGGAATAAATTGTGCAAAGTTCTTAACGAAGTGAACGTTTAAAAACTTCAGCTGTTTGAGCGTAGCGAGTTCTGAAGTTTCAGTGAATGAGTTTTAGAACTTGCCAATTTATGGAGCGGGGTGCCCTTTTTGTGGTTACTATTTTTAGGCAAGTAAAAATAGTAACGAGAAGCCTAAAAGTGAATATCAAAGGTGTATATATATTAAAAAGGCTTCTCAATAGCTAAGATAAATTAAACCTTAAAAACACAATTTACCAGGCCTGGTAAATTGATATTGTTTGATATAAATCAACGATACAACTTATGGTAAGTGCCGCCTTGTTCAAGTAGTTCATCATGACTACCTGATTCAATAATATGCCCATCTTCAAACACCATAATGCGGTCAGCCTGACGAATGGAACTTAAACGGTGTGCCACAATCAAGGTGGTTCTGTTTTCTAAAAATTCGGCTAAATCTTCATAAAGACGTCTTTCGGTTTCCATATCCAATGCCGAGGTCGCTTCATCCATAATCACGATTTTAGGATCTTGCAAAATCATGCGAGCAATCGCTAAACGCTGTCTTTGGCCACCTGATAATTTAATACCGTTTCGCCCTACAACCGATTCTAATTGATCATCTAGTTCTTTAATTGTGTCTGCTAATTGTGCTTGTTTTAAGGCTTTCCATAAAACATCATCAGGCATCTCTTGGCCTAATGTTAAGTTAAAACGAATGGTTTGATGAAACAACGCTGGGTGCTGTAATACGGTAGCCACATTGGCTCGCACGACCGATTGACCAATCTTGGTAATAGGAATATCGTTATATAAAACATCTCCCCCTGAGGCTTCATAAAAACCAAGAAGAAGTTGAACTAAAGTGGTTTTACCTCCACCACTGGCACCAACCAAAGCCAGCTTTTCACCCGCTTCAATTTTAAAATTAAGTTGTTTTAAAACTGACTCACTTTTACCAGGGTAGTGAAATTCTAAATCTCTTACTGCAACCGATACCGTTTTGTTATCTTTAAACGGATCAACTTCTTGAGTATATTTAGGTTCTTGCTTTAAATCCAAAACTTCATTTATACGCTGCAAAGCTCCACTTGCGGCACTGTAACCGTATTGAATAGCTAACAATTCTTGAACCGGCCCCATCATAAACCAAAGGTAGCCAAACACGGCGATCATTTGCCCAATAGATAAATCTGAGAACACCACCATTAGCATTCCCACACCTCTAAATAAATCAAAGCCTACTAAAAAAATCATAAATGAAAAACGGCTCATCGCATCACTTTTCCATGTAAAGGCTTCTGAGTGTTTTTTAATGGAATAGGCGTTGTTTCTTACACGGTCAAAAAAGTTACTATCTTGATTAGCGGCTCTGACCTGTTGCAAAGCATCTAATGTCTCTGTTAATGATTGTTGAAAGGCATCTACGGCACTGTTTTCATCTTTCTTAAGAGTTTTGACTTTTTGTCCCATTTTCATGGTGAAGTAAACGACGACGGGGTTAAACATCAAAATAAAGACAGCCAACTCCCAGTTTAGCCAAAATAGAACAAGACTGACTCCAACTAAAGAAAATACCGCCACTATCAACTTACTTACAGTAGTACCTAAAAAGGTATCGATAGTATTAACATCATTTAACATGGTGGCTGACACACTACCGCTACCCATTGATGAGTATTGTGCCATAGAGACACCTTGCACCCTTGCCAGCAGATCTTTACGAATTCTAAAGGTGACGTCTTTAGCAATGACCGTAAATTGCTGCATTTGCCATACCCCTAAAATCAACCCCATACCACGCAACCAAATAGTAATTAAGGTAATCGCTGCAATGTAATAGAACGGGCCATACCAATCAGTAGGAGCCAAGCTTTGTAAAAAACCAACGATTGGGCCAGGTTTATGCAATAAAACTTCATCCACCAAAATTGGCAATAATAACGGTAATGGAACGGTGGCTAACATGGCAAAAAGAGCAATAATATTAGCTTTGATAAGTTGCGGCTTGTGTTGAACCACTAAGTCATAAATGCGTTGCCAGGTATATGAGCGGTCTGATAACGCAGTCACTTTGACTTTTCTCGGTTTTTCCATTGCCATACTTCTCATAGATTGACTCTTTTAGATTGACTCTTTGCTTGGTTGTCGAATAACAGGATATTCTTTGACTGTTTGTATTTGTTGGCTTAGTTTATTAACTCAGTTTGAATAATCGATTAAAATTCTCTGTAGTAGCATTGGCGACTTCATCAAACGGCAATGCTTTTAAATCGGCTATTTCTTGTACAACATATTTGGTGTAACCAGGTTGATTGGTTTTGCCGCGAAACGGCGTAGGAGCCAAGTAGGGAGAGTCGGTTTCTACCAAGATTTTATCTAATGGCAGCACACGGGCCACTTCTTTTAATTCTTTGGCATTCTTAAAAGTCACAATGCCAGAGAAAGAGATATAAAACCCTATTGCCATCGCTCTTTCAGCCGTGGCTAAATCTTCAACAAAACAGTGCATAATGCCGCCTGTTTCTTGTGCACCTTCTTGCTCTAGAATGCTTAAACAATCTGGGGTTGAATTTCTAGTATGAATAATCAAAGGTTTATCAAGTTGCTTAGCGATTTTAATATGTTGTTTAAAACGATCATGCTGCCAAGTCATATCTGGTTCGTTTTCAAAATGAAAGTAATCCAACCCTACTTCACCAATGGCAATGACTTTTGGGTGTGAGGCAAATTTAAGCAGTTCATCATCACTCACTACAACATTTTTATCTTCACAAGGGTGCACGCCAATAGAGGCATATACACAGTCGTATTTTTCAGCTATATCAATGACCTCTTGCCACTGTTCTGGGTTTATTGCTACACATAAAATTCGCTCAACACCGAGTTCTTTAGCTTTATTAATAACGTCGTCAATGGTGCCTACTTTTTCTTCTGGCAAAATATTAAGATGGCAATGAGAGTCAACAATCACGCTAATTTTCCTTTTTGAATTCTTGATTTAAAAACGGTTTCTAAAGGTTCTTCACTTTGCTGGATGCTTAACCATTCTAGGCACAGGCTTTCTAAAACCAATTCTTTATTCGCATTAGCTAACCAGTTTTGTTTAGCCGTCAGTACAGCTTGCTGAAAACGTAACCAATTTTGTACTTGTGCGTCTGAAACGTTTTGTTGTTCTTGCGGGTTATACATTACCGAACGCACGGCAGATACCGTCCATTGATAAAAATAATCAAACACACGTTCAGGTTGTTTAAATTTCAACCATTCGCCAACGGCTTGAGAGGCTGTTTTTCGCCCTGTTTGAATCTGTTTTAAGTCATTACGCCACTGGCTATCTTCATCAAACAAACCTGTTTCAATCCAATTAAGGGCCTGTATTGGAGCTCCCCAATTTAAACGTAATGCTCGTTTTACTAGGGCTTCATCTGCCTGAGGGGCTTGACTGTGCACCCATTCAACCGCATCGGGTATAGCAGGAGGCGTAAAGTTGAGCTGCTGACAACGGCTTTTAATGGTGGCAGGCAATCTGTCGATTTGATGGGTAGTTAATAAAAACAAGGTGTTCTCGGCAGGCTCTTCAAGCGATTTAAGCAAGGCATTAAATGCCGACTGATTTAAATACTCTACTCCCTCAATCCAAGTGATTTTGTAACCACCTTGGTGAGAAGTTTCATTGAGTTTATTAATCAAGTTTCTGACTTGATCAACCGAAATCTCTTTTTTATCTTCAAGCCGAGCCAATTGATAATAATCAGGGTGCTGTTGCGTTAAAAATAGATGACAACTAGAACACTGACCACAGGCTTGCCCTGTTTGATTGTTTTTACAGAACACCGATTGAGCGACATCTTTTATAAAAGCCTCAATACCAATACCTTGGGGGCCAGAAAGCAGATACGCATGACCTAAACGGCCCAAAAGCTGTTGCCATTGTTGCCACTGCGGATTTAACCAAGGGTAACGAATTGAAGCCAATTGCGTAGCAGACATTTATTTGCCCTGCATAAGTTGTAAACGTTTCACAATATTTGCTTGCACAGTCTCTAAAGGTTGACTGGCATCTAATACCGTATAACGTTCTGGAGCCATCTCAGCTCGTTTTAAATAAGCAGAACGAACCTTTTCAAAAAAGTCATGCTTTTCTTGCTCAAAGCGGTCCGTTTCACCACCACGTGAAGCGACTCGTGCCATACCAACTTCAATCGGTAAATCAAAAATGAAAGTGGTATGCGGAAAAAATCCCTGCTGGACCCAATGCTCAATTTCAGCAATACGCTCAAACGCCATACCTCTAGCCGCTCCTTGATAAGCGTAGGTTGCATCCGTAAAACGGTCAGATATCACCCATTTACCCGCTTCAATAGCAGGCAATATCTTTTCTTTTAAGTGTTGTGCTCTAGCGGCAAACATCAATAGCAGTTCAGTCTCTGCATGCATGGCGGTGTAATCTTTATTCAATAAAATTTCACGAATCGCTTCGCCAATCTCTGTTCCACCAGGTTCACGAGTCACAATATGTTCAATACCTTGGGTATTTAACCACTCTTGAATAAATAACAAGTTGGTTGATTTTCCTGCACCTTCGGTACCTTCTAAGGTAATAAACTGACCAGACATATGTATCTTATTTCCTAGTAAAATTTTGGTTATTTAACTTACGTTAACGACTCGTTTTTAATGACTTATTTATCAACCACTAATATCAATCACTAAGTTTTAGTGACTCAATAAATACTTTTGAACCGCTTTATTATGCTCAACTAATGTATTTGAAAAATGATGTTGTCCGCCACCTTTAGCCACAAAGTATAACGCTTTTGTTGGCTCAGGGTTTAATGCCGCCTTAATTGCCTCAATACTTGGTAAAGCAATTGGAGTTGGTGGCAAACCATCAATCTTATAGGTGTTGTAAATGGTAGTGGTTAACAAATCTTTTTTACGAATATTGCCATCGTATTTAGCACCAATGCCATAAATAACGGTTGGGTCTGTTTGCAAACGCATGCCTTTTTTCATTCTTCTTACAAACACCCCAGCAATTAACGGTCTTTCTGGGGCATAACCGGTTTCTTTTTCTACAATTGAAGCCATGATTAAGGCGTCATACGGCGTTTTATAAGGTAAGTTTTTCTCTCGGTTTTTCCAGGCCTGGTCTAACGCATTATTTAAAGCTTTAGCGGCTCTTAAAACAATTTGTTTATCACTATCGCCAGATTGATAATAATAAGTTTCTGGCAAAATACGCCCTTCTATAGAGGCATACGGGTATTTTGGATTGATTTTTTCATCAACACCAAACAATTTTTGCAAACCTTTAATATCGTTTATATCCAACTCTTTTTTAATTTTAGGTAGAGAATGTATCTCTTCTAAAGTTTGCTGAATAGTTTGCCCCGCCACAATCGTCACGGGGTATTGGATACTCTTGGCATTTTCTAAACCAGAAATCAGTTCATCAACAGTCCATTGCGGCTGTATCTCAAATTCACCCGCCTTAACTAAATGTTGTTTTTGCAAAAAACGAACATACAGGGCAAACCATTTTGGGTGCTCTAAAAAGCCTTGCTGATGCAACTGTTCAGCGACCTTAGCAACCGAGCTACCTGGTTTAATGGTTAAGGCAATAGGCTGTTGCTTTTGTGAAATAGGCTCAGTAACAAAGGCGTTATACTGGTAATAAGCAAAACCAGCTAAGACTAAGCCAACAATATTCATTGCAAACAATAAACGCATAAACCATCTAACTTGTTTAATCGAGACAGCTGCTTGAATGGGTTGAGAAGTTTCGCTCATTTGACACTCTTTAAGTTCATCACATCAGTGGCATTTTGCATTTGCCAATTTGACCAGGCCTGGTGAATTAATGTAGTTTGTTCGGTTTTATAGTCAGTATTTAAAAACTGTTTAACAGGTTGTACACCTCTTACCGCATTGGTTAAAAACAGCTCATCCGCTTGTTCAATATCAGCGAGTAAAATATTTTTTTCTTCCAGTTTCCAACCTAAATTTTGAAGCAGTCTATTGATGCTGTAACGTGTTGTGCCAGCAACGCCACTTTGAGTAATTTGCGGTGTAATAACGCTATTCTCTTTAATCAAATAAATATTCGATTGCGTGGCACAAACAATATGATCTTGTGCATTAACCATTAACCCTTCTTGAAACCCCTGGTTAGCCATCTCAGTTTTTGCCATTACATTTTCTAGACGATTTAAGGTTTTAACGCCAGCTAAAGAACCCATACTTGCCATGGTTTGACATAAACCGACTGCCATAGGTGCCATTACAGGTAGTTCATTTTGTTTTATCTGAATAGGACTAGGTTTTATATAAAAAATACAGTTCGGTTCTATATGTTCAGGCATTTGATACCCTGCACCACCAATGCCTCGAGTAATCACTATTTTTAGTACACAGTCTTTTACCGCATTTTTTTTAAAAAAATCATTTAACGCCACTTCAAGCCAATCGCTTAACTGCTCAATAGCTATTAGCGGCAAATCCAAAACCAGGCTACTATTTTTTATTCGCTGCCAATGTGCAGACCAGTTTAAAACTTGTTTATTGACAACCAAAATAGTGGTAAAAAAACCATCGCCATACTGAATGCCCCTGTCTTGAACAGTAAGTTCTTGTTGTAGCTTGCCGTTTAACCAGTAAGTGGCTTGCAGCTCCATTAACAGCTACCTACTGTTTCTATAGGGGTTTCAAGGGCTTTAACTAACCCTTTGGCTTTATGACGAGTCTCAGTTAATTCACTTTGAGCTTCAGAGTCAGCAACAATTCCTGCTCCTGCTCTAAACTGCACAATGGGATTACCGTTTTGTTCAAATTGAATCATCGTACGAATCAAAATATTTAAATCTAATGAACCATCTATATTGATATAACCGAGCGAACCTGTATAAGCCTCTCTTGGCATTTGTTCTAATTCGGCCACTATTTGCATACAGCGTATTTTAGGGCAACCGGTAATGGTTCCACCTGGAAATAAAGCATGCACAATATCCAATGGTGATAAACCTTCTTGTAACTGCCCCCTTACATTTGAGACGATATGATGAACATGCTCATAGGTTTCAACAACCATCAACTCATTCACTTCAACCGTACCTGGTTGGCAAATTCTTCCTAAATCATTACGCTCTAAATCAATCAACATAATGTGTTCAGCACGTTCTTTAGGGTGCTCTATTAACTCGGTGACTAGAGCTTTATCTGCTTGGGCATTTTCACCACGTTTTCTTGTGCCAGCAATTGGGCGTGTTTCTACCCAAGGCTTTTGATATTTAACCAAACGTTCTGGCGATGAACTAATAATTTGCCAGGCCTGGTTATCTAGATTTGATTGTTGTGAGCCTGTCTCAAAATGTGCTAAAGCCGCAAAAGGAGCTGGATTAGATTTACGTAATGCTCTATACACATCTAAGTAAGAGGTATTTTTTTCTAACTCTACTTGCCATTGACGCGACAGATTTACCTGAAATACATCACCTGCCAAGATATATTCTTTGATCGCTTCTACACCCGATAAATATTTTTGTTCCGGCTCTTCATGATCACTGTTCACTTTAACCGCTAAAACATCGTTATTAAGAGCTAAAGCATTGATTAAATCAGATTCTATTTCTGCTAAACAGTGTTCAAACTCAGGCTCCGCAACCAGATACAAGTTTTGAGATGAATGTTCAAAAACAAGTCCAGCAGGAATGCGAGTAAGATTTGCTAAAGGAAACTGTGATTTTGGAAGTTGTAAAACAGGTTCAACCACTTGAGCGTAATCATAGCTAAAATAGGCAAACCAACCACCAATAAAAGGCAGGTTTTCTCGGTTTTGAATATCAGGATTAATTTGAGAAAATTGAGCTTGAGCTTGGTTTATAAAGTTTTCTGCATCAGCTGGATTGGTTAGCTGAATAGTCTCTTGCGGATAAGCCATTAAAATATCAAATTCACCCAAACCACCTTTAGCCACGCTTTCTAATAAAAACGGGTAACGTGAAGGGTTTAATTGATGCAGTAAAGACAAATCAATAGATGGCGTTTTCAGATTTACCAGGCCTGGTAAATCTGAAAGCAAAATCTTGTTGATAATCGGCGATTGTGAACCCAAAGAGGTACTCGCCTGACTGTTGGCCGAAAAAGTCATTTAATCTATAAACCGTTTAATTCTGATTTTCTAAGAAGATACAGTTTACTTGAGTTTTAGGCATTTTAAATAACAAAATTTCGACTAAATTCAATACCAAAACGGTTTTAAACTTTACCTAAAACTAAGGTTGCGTTAGTACCACCAAAGCCAAACGAGTTAGATAATGCATAATCAATTTTGGCATCACGTGCACCCGTTGCTACATAATCTAAATCACAACCCTCTTCTGGGTTCTCTAAGTTGATTGTTGGCAGTAAGATTTGGTTTTTAATCGCTAATGCAGTAAAGACCGCTTCCATCGCACCTGCCGCACCTAAAGCATGACCAGTCATAGATTTAGTTGAGCTCATCGCTAAATTATAAGCGTGATCGCCAAACACAGTTTTAACAGCACCAGTTTCACAAACATCGCCAGCTGGAGTAGAAGTACCGTGAGCATTAATGTAGTTAATTTTGTTTGGGTCTAATTTTGCGTTATTTAATGCCGTTGCCATACAACGGGCAGCACCTTCACCACCTGCGGCTGGTAAAGTCATATGATAAGCGTCACCACTCATACCAAAACCTAATACTTCAGCATAAATTGTTGCACCACGAGCTTTTGCATGTTCATACTCTTCAAGTACAACGGCTCCTGCTCCATCTGCTAGTACAAAACCATCACGGTCTTTATCCCAAGGACGACTTGCAGCTTTAGGGTCATCATTACGGGTAGATAAGGCACGTGCTGCAGCAAAACCAGCTAAACCAAGTTCAGTAGTTGCATATTCTGCTCCACCAGCAACCATCACATCAACATCGCCATATTCAATCATACGAGCTGAATCACCTATTGAATGAGTACCTGTTGCACAAGCAGTACCAATAGCCATATTTGGTCCTTTTAGACCAAACATAATAGAAAGGTTACCTGAGATCATATTGATGATTGAGCTTGGAACAAAGAAAGGTGAAACTCTTCTTGGGCCACCTTTTAACATCGCTTTATGTTGGGTTTCAATTGAACCAATACCGCCAATCCCCGACCCCATTGAGACACCAATGCGTGCTGCATTTTCATCTGTAATCTCTAATCCAGAATCTTTAATCGCTTGTGCACCAGCCGCAATACCATAATGAATAAAAGGGTCCATCTTTTTGGCTTCTTTAGGCACAATATATTGAGATACATCAAACCCTTTTAATTCGCCACCAAACTTTACTGAAAAAGCATCAGTATCAAATTTTGTAAGGTAATCAATTCCACTATTACCCGCTAAAATATTTGACCAGTTTTCTTCAACATTCAAACCAACGGCAGAAAGAACACCCAACCCTGTAATCACAACACGACGCTTAGACAAAATAGCACCCTCTTAGACTTTAAACATATAAATCAATTTAGATTTATATCTAAATTTACTTTAAACCACAATCTCTTGACGTAGGTGAATATCTCACTTAAATATTCAAAAGGCTGTTTAACCAATATCTTTTTTTTGTATTTAAATACAAAAAAAGCCGTTAAAAACGGCTTTTTTAAGCGTTTGACTGATACTCAGTCAATTACTTGTTCTAACTTACAGGTTAGCTTCAACGTAAGAAGTAGCTTGAGCTAGAGTAGAGATTTTTTCAGCTTCTTCATCAGGAATTTCGCAATCAAACTCTTCTTCTAGAGCCATTACTAATTCAACTGTATCTAAAGAATCCGCACCTAAGTCATCAACAAAAGACGCATCTGCTGTTACTTGATCTTCCTCTACACCTAATTGTTCAACTACGATTTTCTTTACGCGATCTTCGATACTGCTCATGGAATTCTCCAATTTGTTTTTTTATGATAAAAATGAATGATTTAAATTTTGAACGTATTTTCCTCTTATCTTGCAAGATTTTCAAGCATTTAATGCTTTTTTGTTGATTTCTATCACGTTCAAATTACAAAAAAAATAATAACCTTATGATTTACAAGCCATTTGATTGGCTTATACCATGTACATACCACCATTTACATTTAAAGTCTGGCCTGTAATGTATGAACCACCATCACCCGCTAAAAAAGTAACGGCTCTAGCAATATCTTCTGGTTGCCCAAGGCTTTGTAATGGAATTTGAGCAGTTAATGCCGCTCTTTGTTCTTCAGGTAAATCTTTAGTCATGTCTGTATCAATAAAACCAGGAGCAATAGTATTTACAGTAATATTACGGGCGCCCACTTCACGTGCTAATGACTTACTAAAACCAATAATCCCAGCCTTAGCTGCTGCATAGTTAGTTTGACCAGCGTTACCCATAACTCCAACAACGGATGCGATGTTAATAATACGACCGCCTTTCGCTTTCATCATGCCGCGTAAACAAGCTTTACTCATACGATAAACTGAGCTCAAGTTAGTTTGAATAATATCATCCCACTCTTCGTCTTTCATTCTCATCAACAAGTTGTCACGAGTAATACCAGCGTTATTCACTAAGATAGTTGGCACACCAAACTCTTTGGTCACTTCAGCTAATACTTCAGTAATGGCCTCTGCATTGGTGACATTTAGACATTTACCTGCACCCAAAGCACCGGCTTGTGCCAAATAATCAGAGATTGCTTGGGCACCATTTTCAGAAGTTGCCGTACCAATCACCGTTGCACCCTGTGCAGCTAAATCTAAAGCAATGGCTTTACCTATTCCACGGCTTGCACCTGTTACAAAAGCCACTTTTCCTGTTAACATTTTTTCCACCTTGTTTTTTGCGTGCTTTATATTTCGTTTTATATAAAAAGCGAATGAAAAACTTTTTTACTTCAAATTAATTTTAGATATTTTATAAAGTTGTTTATAAACTTGCTAGTGCTTTTTCTAGCGAAGCATTGTCAAACACTGGTTGCATACCCATTTTACGATCAATACGACGATTCAATCCCATTAGTACTTTACCTGGCCCCAATTCATATAATGAATCAACACCTTGAGCTTTCATTGCATTTACAGTTTCTACCCATTGAACGGGGCGATACAACTGCTGAACCAACAACTCTTTAATTTCTTGAGGAGTTGTAGCCTGCTTAAAGTTAACATTGTGTAAAACAGGTACTGTAGGCATCACAATATCAACGCTTTCTAGTTTTGAAGCTAACTGTTCGGCAGCAGGCTTCATTAAAGAGCAGTGCGAAGGGACACTAACAGGTAATGGAACAACTCTTGAGGCACCCGCTTCTGTCGCTAGTTCCATAGCGGTATTGACTGCGGCTTTATTACCAGCAATAACGACCTGGCCTGGAGAATTGAAGTTAACTGCTTCAACCACACCTTGAGCTTGCTCACAAACACTAACAACCTGAGCATCTTCAAGACCAAGTACTGCGGCCATAGCACCTTCTCCTGCTGGCACGGCAGATTGCATAAGCTGACCGCGTAATGCCACTAAAGAGATACCTTGTTGTAAAGTCATAGCACCACTAGCAACCAAGGCTGTATATTCACCTAAAGAGTGGCCAGCCATAAATGCTGGAGCAACATCTTTTTGAGCTGTTAAAGTGCGGTAAACGGCAATACCAGACGCTAACATAGCTGGCTGAGTAATATCTGTTTGGTTTAATTTACCATCAGAGTCATTTTGTACAACATCCCAAAGATCGTAACCTAAAGCATCAGAGGCTTCAGCAAACACTTCATTAACTTGAGAATGAGATTCTGCTAATTCCGCAAGCATCCCAACTGACTGCGACCCTTGACCTGGAAAAACGAATGCATATGACATATTTTAAATTCCTATTACTTCTTATGACTTCTTATTCTTTTTCAAGCCAGCAAAGCAATAAAACTAACCGGCTCAACAATCACTGCACAATTCTTGCCAGGCTTATAAAACAAACCATAGCAGATAGCAGTGATTAATAAATCAATACTTAATTAAGGCAGAACCCCATGTAAAACCGCCACCAAAAGCTTCTAATAACAAGGTTTGGCCTCGCTGAATACGACCATCTCGAACCGCTTCATCTAACGCTAACGGCACTGAGGCACTCGATGTATTTGCGTGTTTATTTACAGTAACAACGGTTTGATTATCAGTCAGCTTTAATTTTTTAGCTGTACCTTTAATAATTCTTAGGTTGGCCTGGTGAGGTACCAACCAATCAATATCTTCTTTTTGCATATTGTTGGCTTCTAAGGTTTCTGAAGCAATTCGGCTTAAAGTATTCACAGCCATTTTAAACACTTCATTACCTTTCATTTGCATCGAACGCTCAGCAATAGCATCAGTCGTTGGCAATTTTGAAGGCCCAGAAGGTACATGAAGCAACTCATCATATTGTCCATCTGCATGAATATGAGTGGATAAAATACCCGCCTCAGCAGAAGCTTCTAATATAACTGCACCAGCACCATCACCAAATAAGACACAGGTATTGCGATCAGACCAGTCAGTTATGCGCGATAAGGTTTCTGCACCTACTACTAAAGCTCTTTTAGCCATCCCCGTTTTAACAAACTGATCAGCCACACTTAATGCATACACAAAACCAGAACAAACGGCTTGCACATCAAATGCTGGACAACCATGGATATTTAGTCGGCTTTGAAGAAGACATGCTGTACTTGGAAAGATTTTATCTGGTGTCGTCGTGGCAACAACAATTAAATCAATTGTGTTCGCATCAATCCCAGCCATATCAATCGCTCTTAATGAAGCTTGTTCAGCTAAATCACAAGTCGTTTGACCATCTGCTGCAATATGTCGCTGCTCAATACCTGTACGCTCACGAATCCACTCATCGCTAGTCTCGACCATATTTTCTAGGTCTTTATTCGTTAGGATCTTTTCTGGTAGGTAGCCGCCCGTACCAATAATACGGCTGTATATTTTTTGATTCATATTTTTATTATCTGCTTAAACAGTCAACGTAACTGGTAACAATACAACAAAAGACGGGGTTAAGTCACCAAAATTCAACTTAAATTTTGGCAAATTAACACGCCGTCTTTAGATTATGAGTGAGTTTCTGTTTGCTTAGTTTGGTTTTCTAAAAAGTGAGAAACCTCTGCAGAAATTAACTCAGGAACGTTTTTGATTACTTCTAATCGTGCTTCAGTTATTGCATGAAAAAATGAAAACTGGTCTGCACCACCATGACTTTTAATTACTATTTTACGAAGCCCTAACAATGAAGCTCCGTTATAACGACGTGGGTCAACTTTGCTTTTAAAAGACTTTAAAACTGGGTAAGCAATAATAGCAACTAACTTGGTTAACAAGTTTTTTGTAAATGCCTCTTTTAGATAAAAAGAAATCATCTTTGCCACACCTTCACTGGCTTTCAGAGCAATATTGCCGTCAAACCCATCACACGCCACAACATCCGTATCACCTTTATAAATGTCATCGCCTTCCACATAACCAATATAGTTAATAGAAGTACCATTTAAAAGTTGGTGTGCATCCTTAATTCGCTGATGACCCTTAATCTCTTCTTCACCAATATTAAGTAAGCCAACACGTGGATGTGGATTGTCATCTACCGCCTGAGTCAGAACCGAACCCATTAGAGCAAACTGCATTAAGTTTTCACCCGTACAACCAACATTTGCACCCAAATCTAAAACATGAACATGACCTTTCATGGTTGGCATTGATGTACAAATTGCTGGGCGATCAATTCCTGGAATAGTCTTAAGAACAAATTTGGCCACAGCCATTAAAGCACCGGTATTACCTGCACTGACGCACGCTTGAGCTTCATCATCCTTAACTAAGTTTAGGGCGATACGCATTGACGATTGACGTTTATTTCTTAAAGCTTTGGAAGGTAAATCATCCATTTCAACAACTTGGTCAGCATGTTGAATGGTAATACGAGAGGCATCATATTGATGTTTGGCTAGCTCAGCTTCAATCAAAGATTGTTGGCCAACTAAAACAATGTGAAGATCAGGATATGCATTGAGAGCATCTATTGAAGCAGGAACTGTGACCACTAGACCGTGGTCACCGCCCATTGCATCAATGGCAATTTTAATAGCCAAGATATATTACGCCTTATCTTGAACTACTTTTTTACCTTTGTAGTAACCGTCTGCAGTTACGTGGTGACGACGGTGAACTTCACCAGTAGTCTCATCTACAGTTAACGCAGGTGCACCAAGTGCATCATGTGAACGACGCATACCACGTCTTGAAGGTGTTTTACGACTTTTTTGAACTGCCATGGCAATCTCCTAAGTTTATAATCTTAAATTCTATTTCTTTAACTCTTGCAACATCGCAAAAGGATTCGGCTTTTGGGTGGTGTCATCAACATCACCCTGCTGATTTTCAGCATCTGTTTTTTGTGAAGCCCCCTTAAACTCAGGAAGAGAACGACTTTCATCAACAGGAGCCATTGGCACGGTTAATAAAAGTTCTTCTTCTACTAACTCAAACAGTGAGATTTTTTCACCGTCAAGCTCGTAAACTTCAACATCTGCTGGTAAATCTTGTGTTAACGCCAGCGTTTCTGTAAACACACCTTTCATTTCAGTGGCTACAGGCAAGTCAAATGATTCCAAAGAACGCTGACATTGCAAATTCAAACTGGTTTCTAATTTCATGGTAAAGGCAGGAAATCTTAGCACTTTATCATAAAAAAATTCTATCTGAACATCGACCTCTCGATCGGCTTCATTAACCACTTCAACCAAGCGTTTTAGGCGGCTTTGATTGACTCGACCAGTAAATCGTTTATTATGATTTACCGAGTAAATAGGATCAATGAAATCAGGTAGCTTATTAAACATAGGCGCGAATCATACTCGGACAGCCTTAAGAAGTCAAAAAAAACTCTGTAAATAGTGTAAAAAAGTGGATATTTTTTAAATGCTTAGGCTTGTTACGCTTCAAGGATAAATATTCAACATCGGTTTTACGACTTTTAACCTTAAAAACAACCTGTTACAAACACCCTAAACATAAGACAATTAAAACAAAAAACTGAGCCAAAACATGGATATAAATCAAAATAATGAGACAAAATTGCAAACATTACCTCAAGTTGTTCTTGGCTCAACCTCTCCCTTTAGAAAACAACTACTAGACAAGTTGCACATCCCTTTCATTCAAGATGCCCCAGAAATTGATGAGACACCACTTAAAACTGAGACACCAAAAGAGATGGTTTTAAGACTTGCACATGAAAAAGCCAAAGTCTTTAAAGATAAATACCCACAACACATTATTATTAGCTCTGACCAATGTGCCGTATTTAACAACCAACCCATTGGTAAACCGCACACTGTAGAAAATGCCATTCAACAACTAACAAGCTTTAGTAACCACCAAATTACTTTTTTTACAGGCCTGGTAGTAAGCAATACTCAAACTGGTAAAACCTATGAATACTTAGATACAACCATTGTGCACTTTAGAGACTTATCTAAAGAAGTCATTAGGAACTATATCGAGATTGAGCAACCACTTAAGTGTGCGGGAAGCTTTAAATCAGAAGGGTTGGGTGTAGCCCTTTTTAAACAAATAGACAGCAGAGACCCAAATGCGTTAATTGGCTTACCTCTTATGGCATTAACGGATATCTTTTATGAAATGGGCTTTGCGTTACCGCAAAAACCAAACCAATAAACCTTCTAAACGAACCGTTAAAGACATTAGTCTTAAGCTACAAAAGGTTTTACCAGGCCTCTACCCCCCCTTTTTTTTTTCGGGGTGTAGTAAATTGCAATAACACCTCACTAAATATTAAATATGATTCATTAACCACATATTTAATTCATTTAACGAATCCAACGTTGCAACAGGTTCATATTCATTTAACACCTCAGCTTGATGCACACCGTGACTTAAAGCAACTCTATCCATATTTATGTTTTGAGCCATCTCCATATCAAATGAGGTGTCACCAATCATTACCGCTTGATCAGCAGTAAGATTAAATTCCTGTAAAATCTGTGACAACATTAATGGATCAGGCTTAGAAGCTGACTCAACGGGAGTTCTGGTCATATCAAAGTAGATTCCAAAGCCTGTCTCTGCCAATACTGCCGTTAATCCTTTGCGGCTTTTACCTGTCGCAATAGCCAGTTTAACGCCTTGTTGTTTCAAATTAAGCAAGAGTGCTTCCGCCCCATCAAAAGGTACCATCTCAATGTTACTTTCTTCTAAAAAGCATTGAGTATAAGCCTCGGACATTGCCACCACTTTTGACTGATCTAAATTTGGATACAAACCCAATATAGCGTTTTCTAAACTTAAACCAATAATCTGTTTAGATTCATCATACGGTAGCACTGGCAAACCACACTCTCTAGCAGCCGTTTGAATTGAATCAACAATACGGGCTTCAGAATTCATTAAAGTACCATCCCAATCAAAGATGACAGCTTTATATTGTTTGGATTTTTGCATAAATGTAGTCCGTTTATATATATTTAAAGTTGCTTAAGCGTTACCTAAACACTCTATACATTTTCTTTATTTAATTGTTAAGGCATCAATTATTTTAATAAAATCAGGCCAAAGAGGTGCTTCGAAGAGCATTTTCTCTTCTGTTACTGGATGCGTAAAACCTAAAAACTGGGCATGCAAAGCTAAACGTTTCATACCTAACGGGCGATATTTCTTATTAACCTCTCGGTCACCATATTTATCATCCCCCATCAAAGCACAGCCTTGAGCTAAGGCATGCACTCTAATTTGGTGTGTTCTACCCGTTTTTAATTTAACCGAAACTAAATCCGCTCCTTTTAGATGCTGCAGCACTTTAAAATAACTAATTGCCTGCTTGCCATCTTTTGCCACATTCACATGCCAACCACCGTCAGGCAAATGATCTTTACGCAGTGGTAAGTCAATCTTCTGTTTATTCTTAGGCCAAGTCCCCATCACAATAGCTAAGTAGCGTTTATCAAATTGATCCGCACGAATTTGAGCATGTAAATGTTTTAAAACTGAAGCTTTTTTGGCAATCAACAGGCAGCCAGAAGTATCTCTATCAATCCTGTGCACCAACTCTAAACGTTTAGCCAAAGGACGAAGCACTCTAACCACTTCAATCAAACCCCAGTTAATACCGCCACCGCCATGCACTGCAACACCTGAAGGTTTATTAACCACCATCAAGTCATTATCTTCGTACAAAATACTCTCTTCTATACGTCTTAGCTGTGCCACAGGAATATCTGAATCTAAAACTTCAATTTTCTCTGGTACTTTAACTGGTGGTATTCTAACAATATCACCCGCCTCTAAACGTGTACTAGCTTTGGCTCGACCTTTATTTACTCGCACTTCTCCTTTACGAATAATTCGGTAAATCAGGGTTTTAGGTGCTTTACGAAGATGGCGCATTAGAAAATTATCTAATCGCTGACCAGCGTCTTCAGTTCCCACATCTACCAGTTGTACTTTTGCACTCATAACCTAACCAATACTAACTAACCATTAATAAATTTATAACAACAGAGACTTAAATTGAAAGCAAATCAATAAACCAAAAACGTCATCTTAACCAATTGCGGCACAGTTTACTCGTATATAACAAAGTTGTCATTGCCAACTAACAAAATGAGTGATATATTTGCCGAGCTTATATTTTTAAGTGATGAACTCGTAGCACTCGATTAAGTGCAAGAATTTTTACAGCGACTGTATTCAAGGTAATTGCTTAGGCATTATTTTGCCACGGTCAGATTTAGAAAAACTCTGAGCCATACATTTTTAGATACAAGACGATACATAACAGCCCACTTAGTGAAATGAGAAAAAATTCAAATTCATTAAGTACCTTAGCTATAAAGCGAAGTTTAAAAGTGCAGTGCAAAATTTTCTTCTTATTAGGTCAAAAACCTCAACAATAAGAACAACCAGCCTTAAGACACTATTTAAACGACACGAGCAATACCGGCTGAAAGAGGATTTTAAATTCAGGTAAACATATTACCTGTTGGCTAGAGCAAATTGGCCACAATAAACAATAACAAACACCAATTTGCTCGATAAAAATGTTACACAAAACACGATGAAATCACGTTACTGCAATACGGCATTAACTCTTAAACACCGGATTTAAAAATATAACACCAGAGTTAGAGCACCAACAATGAAGTTGGCTAAATTATGCCTAACCACTTAAATTTAAATCCATTTGTGAAACAACTCGCCTAAACACTTTCACCAGGCCTGGTAAAACCACTCGTTAGCACTCGTCTATTTAAAATGTCGCTCAGCTCAACCATAAAGAGAAGAGCATGAAAAGAATGCTAATCAATGCGACTCAAGCAGAAGAGACTCGTATTGCCCTAGTAGATGGTCAAACCCTCTACGATCTAGATGTGGAAACCCCACACCACCAAAAGAAAAAAGCCAATATTTACAAAGGTAAAATCACCCGAATAGAACCAAGCTTAGAAGCCGCGTTTGTTGACTACGGTGCTGAGCGTCACGGATTTTTACCATTCAAAGAAGTTGCCGACGAATACTACCCTGACCAAAAACCAGAATCTGGTCGTTTTAGCATTAAAGATGTGCTAAAAGAAGGTCAAGAAATTATTGTTCAAGTTCAAAAAGAAGAACGTGGCAATAAAGGTGCAGCCTTATCAACACAAATTACCTTAGCGGGTCCTTATGTGGTGATGATGCCAAACAACCCTAAAGCAGGTGGTATTTCTCGTCGCATTGAAGGTGATGAGCGTAGCGATATTCGTGATAACCTTCGTGATTTAGAAACACCTGAAGGTATGGGATTAATTATCCGTACCGCTGGTGTTGGCAAAAATACCGAAGAACTGCAATGGGGTGTAAACTACCTAATTCAGCTTTGGGATGCGATCAAAACCGCCTCTGTTGAAAAAGAAGCACCTTTCTTAATTCACCAAGAATCAGACATTGTTATCTTGGCAATTCGTGATTATTTACGCCAGGATATTGGTGAAATAATTATCGATAATATGGAAGTTTTCCATAAAGCTCGTGATTTCATTCAACACGTTATGCCACAACAGGTTTATAAAGTTAAACCTTATCAAGATACTATTCCGCTGTTCACTCGTTTCCAAATTGAATCGCAAATAGAATCTGCTTATCAACGTGAAGTAACTCTACCTTCTGGTGGGTCAATTGTTATTGATATTACCGAAGCGTTAACCGCCATTGATATCAACTCAAGCCGAGCTACCAAAGGTACCGATATTGAAGACACTGCTTTCAATACCAATATGGAAGCGGCTTGTGAAATCGCACGTCAATTACGTTTACGTGATTTAGGTGGTTTAGTGGTTATCGACTTTATTGATATGCACTCAAACAGACACCAACGTGAAGTTGAAAATAAGATACGAGAAGCCGTTAAGTCAGACCGTGCACGTGTGCAAATTGGTAAGATTTCTCGTTTTGGTTTACTGGAGATGTCTCGTCAGAGACTTCGTCCTTCTATTGAAGAATCTACCCAGATTGTCTGCCCACGCTGTCACGGTGTTGGTGTTATTCGTGGGGTTGAATCTCTTGGTTTATCTATCTTGCGTCTGCTTGAAGAAGAGAGCATGAAAGAGAACACCCGAAGAGTGACTGTTCAACTTCCAGTTGATGTGGCGACTTTCTTATTGAATGAGAAACGTAACCAACTTACCAAAGTTGAAGACCGTCACAGCCTGCATATTATGATTGTTCCTAACGAGCACTTAGAAACACCGCAGTACATTATGGAACGTACTCGAATTGGTGAAGAATCTCCTCAAAACGCAAGTTATGAGATTAAAGAGTTCTCAATGCCAGAGTTAGACTTCTCTGCAGAACCAGCTAAACAAGCACCAAAAGAAGAGCCTGCGGTTCAAAACATCCAGCAAACAGCTCCTCCACAAACTGCACAGTCTGCCGCACCATCAGCTGCAACAACTGAACAAAAACCAGGTTTGTTTGCACGTGTATGGAAAGCGTTATTTAGCAAAGACGAAGCTGAAGAGGAAGAAATCAAACCTCGTCCGCGTAATCCGCGTAAAAATAACAATAACCGTCGTCGTAACAACAACGGTGAAGGTCGTAATGACAATCGTAACAACCGAAACCGTAATCGTAATGCTCGCAACGACGAAAACCGTTCAGACAATAAAAAACCACGCAATAATCGTCCAGAAGAAAATGAAGTAGAAACACAACAATCTACTCAGCCTCAATCGGATAAAACGCGTAAACCACGTCGCAATAATCGTAACCGTCGTAATCGTGATGAAGAAACCACTGTAAATGATGAAGCAATAAATAAGAACGCTTCAACGGTGGATTCTACTGAAAGCACTAACGATCAAAACAAAAATGCTGCTGAAGATAAATCTACAACAGACAACAAAGATAAAAAAGGCCGCAACAATGGTCAACGTCGACGCAGCCGTTACAACAGCCGTAGTTACAACAGCCGTAGACGTGCACCTGCTGGTGCTGCTGAATTATCTATTGAGTCGCCAGCTCCTGGTTCAGAACATGCTTCTAAAGAAGCTGACGCAGATAAAAAATTAGAGACTCCAGCAGACAACGTTCAAACTGAAAACTCAGTTATAGAAACACCAGTTCAAGAGACTGTAAAACCTGTTGAAAACTCTGATTCTGTTTCCGTTGAAAGCACAGAAGCTCAAACACCAACCGTTGAAGCAATTTCAGCAGAAACGGTAGAATCAACTGAATCAACCCCTAAATCTGCACCTGAGTCAACTTCTGACTCAGATACAGAGAACAAAGTAGATTCAGAGCAAACGGCGGAAAAATCAGACGATTCTTCTGAGAATGAAGAAAAGCCAAGACAAAGAAGACGTCCACGTACTCGTCGTCCTCGTCCGTCCGGGCCTCGTTCTAAAAAAGAGTCTTCAGATGAAGCTGAAAATTCAGCACCGAAAACTGAAACAAAAGTAGAAGCATCTGAAGAATAATCTCTTCTAGATGACACCTACAAAAAAGCACTCTTAACGTCAGTTTTGGGTGCTTTTTTATTACCTAAATTTCAGGATATTTCTTTTCAGGTTATTTCTATTAAATTTTTTATCAACCCTACAAATTTACCAGGCCTGGTAAATTAAGATAAATGCTTTTGCTTAATATGATTAAGCAAACCTTCTGAAGCCGAATCTACTAAATCAAACACATGTTCAAACCCTTGAGCTCCTCCATAATATGGATCAGGCACTTCTCTTTCAGAGTAGTCTTGAGTGTAATCTAAAAACATTTGAATTTTGTCGTGATGCTCTGGTAGAGCCATATCCAATAAATTATGATAATTTTCATCGTCCATCGCTAAAATATAGTCATATTGATAAAAATCACCAAAATCGACTTTTCTGGCTCGTAAATCCAACATTTCAATCCCTCTATCTCTTGCTGTTTGCATCGATCGAGCATCTGGATGTTTTCCAATATGATAAGCAGCAGTTCCTGCTGAATCAATTTCAATCAAATCTTCTAACCCCTGATTTTGAACCATATTTCTAAATACCGCATGAGCAGTTGGGGAACGGCAAATATTGCCAAGACAAACAAACAAAACTGAGACTTTACTCATCAGAGACACACCTTTTTTCTTCTGCAAGAAACATTCGTATAAAATAAGCCCATTAGTTTACAAGGCTCACTTAAAAAATGCACTCTTTGCCATCTGCCCCGCCATTACAATTCACATTTCATACTGACTGGATTCTCTACGCCGATGATCATATAGTCGTTGTAAATAAACCGAGTGGTTTACTTTCTGTTCCTGGTAGAGGCCCCGATAAACAAGAGTGTTTAGCTTCACACCTAGAAAACCTTTACCCAGATATTAAGATTGTTCACCGTTTAGATATGGACACCTCTGGATTAATGGTATTAGCACGCTCTGCAGAGGTTCACAAACACCTAAGCCGTCAATTTCAAGACCGTCAAACTAAAAAAACCTATCATGCCATTTGTAGTGGTAAACCAAGCTTACAATCAGGACATATAAACCTACCTATGCGTTGTGATTGGGAAAAACGACCTCTACAAATGATTGATTTCAAGCAAGGTAAGGGAGCACAAACCTTTTGGCAAATTCTTACCCAAGCCAATGACCGTTTTTTAGTAGAGTTAACACCTATTACTGGACGTTCACACCAGCTTCGACTACATATGAAATCGCTTGGTCACCCTATACTTGGCGACAATCTTTATGCTGATCCTACGAGCTTAAATCAAGCTAATAGACTGATGCTACACGCTAAAACGTTAACCTTTACCCACCCTATCAATCAACAAGAAATGCATTTTGATTGTCCAAGTCTTTTCATTATCTAAAGCCTCATTAAAACCTAATTCACTCAATGGCATACTACATGCTTATTTACCTGCATAATCAAGATTACAAGACAGTCAAAGTCACCAATAACTTATGACTTTAGCGTCAATTTTTAAGGATAGGAAACCTCGCCATGTCAGAGATAGATTTAACAAAAGACGACAAAGCCACCCAAGAGATGTTATCGATGATGGGAGATTTAGGTGAAAACACGGATGATTCTTTGGATGATTTAGAAAATTTTGATGCCGATGAATTACTCAATGCCTTAGATGAATTGGATTCTGAAGCTGAAATTGAAGTCGACTCTGGCGAATCAACAAAAAATGATGACATTGAAAACTCTGTTGAAGACCTAGGAATCGACATGGACGACCTTGACTCTTTAATGGCTCAGGTCTCTGATGAAGTTGAAACAGAAGTTGAAGTACAAAATCCAACTGCTGAGATGGCTGATTTAGATAATATTGACATAGATAATCTAGACATGGATAACCTTGATAATTTAGCTACCGATTCATCAGATTCAGAAGTAGATGATTTAAACTCTGTTGCAGCTGATTTAGATAATCTTGATGATTTAGATCTTGAAGATTTAAACATGGATGATTTAGACAATATTGATGAAACTGCTGATATTGATTTAGAAGAGTTAGAAGACTTACAAGATTTAGATGGCTTAAATGATGTAGAAATGACGGCTGATGATATCCCAGCTGACATTGAAGAAACAGAGCAAGCACCAGTTACAGAAGACACCCTACTGAACGATATTGAATCCAATGATGGCTTAGATGATTTAGATGCTTTAGATGAAATCGAAAATCTTGATTCTATGGCAAACCTGGATATTGAAGAAACAACTACTGAACTGGAAGCAGAGCCGGAAGTTCATCAGCCAGAAGAAGATGACATAGCAAATGAACAAGAAGCTGTGACTGAAAACCAAAACAGTGAAGATATCGCCTTAATTGATCAAGCAGGCCATTCAGTTGCAGCAATGGAAGAAGCCATAAATATAGATCAATCTATTCAAGAAATTGCTCAGCAAGTTAAAACAACTGCTCATGAAGCGACTCAACTTGCCATTGCAACCTCTGAGCAAGCACAAGCTTCTGCAGAAAAAACCCAACAAGCAATTGAAGCTACTTTTGCAGCGGCTGAACGAGCTTTTGAAGCGGCTAAAAAAGCAGGTTATAGTGTAGATTTATCTAGCTTAAATACCAATCAAACAAGTGATGAAATTGCTTCACGACTTGCTGAAATTCAAGAAAAAAATACTCAATTAAAATCTGTGAATGACAGCATTAGAGCTAGAATTACAGAACTTAAAGCAGAATAGGCCTTTTCTATGAGCGATATTATGGACGACCTACTAGAAGAAGTTGAACAGCTAGAACAATCGACTCAAGAGTTAGAGTCAGCTTCTGAACAATCGGCAAATCAAAAACAACAAATTGATAAAGCTAATAATAAAGCATCAGCCGATGCCAATTTATTAGCCCTTGAAACCTCAAAAACAGCCCAAGAAGCAGCCAAACAAAGTCATTTAGCTGCCAAAACGGCAATCAAACAAGCAGAAATTCTTAAAGAGCAGACTTTAGAACTTAGTGAATCAAACTTCAATTGGCGTCAAGCTGTTCGTAACGCCAATAAAGAAATTGAATCTATTAAGGGCAATTTCACAATTATGCTCATCACTTCAATTACCTTTAGCTTGATCGCTCTTGGAGCAATAGGTTATTTGATGTATGCCATACAAAAGCAAGAAGCTCAATTTAAAGGAGACGTCTTGGATATGGTTTCAACAGAAAACACTCTGCTCGATAAAAAAGTCACTCTCAAAATGGATGAGTTAGCATCTGTAATTGAAATTCTTACTCAAAAAGTATCTCAATCAACCGCAACTCATGGCAAAACTGCAGTAAGTATTCATAAAATAGAAAATTCAGAAGATCATTCAGACGTCATCGACACTAAAAATGAATCTGAAAAAACAGTGCCTACAGATAAAGAAAAGAGCAACGCTACCGCTTTGCAGACACATGACAAGACAGATGACAAGACAAATGATAAAACTCATACTAAAGAATTAACGGCACTAGCTAAAGCTAACCTTCCAACGGAAGAACACACTAATCTAGTAACGCTCTCACAAGAAGAGTACAAAGAGTTAAAAGCGTTAATTGAAAAGCTATTAGCCGCTCAAAATGCACTACAAACGCAAACTCATCACACAACCAGCAGTGGACTAAATAAAGACGACGCGAAAAAACTGAATGACATTAGCTGGATAGTAAGACAGCAAACTAAAACATTAAAAGAGATTGAAGCAAAAATTGGTTTAAAAGATAACAAGATAAGTCATTCCAACAATGACACAATTTTGAATGAACTTAAAAACTTACAGCTTCAACAAAGCGCTTTACAAAAACAGATTGTAGAAATGCAATCATCGGTAAAAAAATTAGCTAATCAGCCTAAAGAGCCACAACCGTATAGTTATAAAGCTAAATAAATTCGTTTAGCATTAAAATTCTGTACTATCTTATAGCCCATATAATTAAAACGATATGGGCTTTTTAGTTTATAAGCGACTGCCATCTCTTTTCAACGGTAAAAGTTTTAACTTAATCAAACACCCTATCTACTATCATTATTCATTAACAACCAACAGATGAAGATTGCTTGCAACCTTATTTTAGGCAAAAAAAAAGCCCGTACTAAGTACGAGCTTTTTTCAAAATATGGCGGTGGACTAGGGATTCGAACCCCAGGTAGGCTACAAACCTACAACGGTTTTCAAGACCGCCGCCTTCAACCGCTCAGCCAGTCCACCATGTTTTGATGTGGCGTATTATAGAGGTCTGAGGGATTTTTGCAAGGCGTTTTATTAAGTTTTTTGTCTTTTTTTTTGTAAAATAGAATCAAACAACCAGGCCTGGTATTTTACCCATGACAAAACAGATAAAAAACAATACGTTACCTTTTAATGAGCAATGTTATACCCTACTGATGCTAATTCCAAAAGGCAAAATCACCACTTATAAAGCAATGGCTGAAGCTCTTGGTACCAAAGCCTATCAAGCTGTTGGCAATGCCATGGCAGCAAATCCAAACCCAATTATTGTACCTTGCCATAGAGTGGTTAACGCTAATGGGGCACTTGGCAACTATGCTTTTGGTATAGATAAAAAAACAGCGTTATTAGAATCCGAAGGGCTACAAATCAAAGATGGAAAAATAGTAGATTTTGAAACGCATTTATTTACATTTAATTAATTTAAAACCGGTTAACTATCACCAATACACATCATGCGCTTTAGGCTGGTGAGGGTCTTGTCTGTAAAGCACTGTCTGGACATTATTAACTCAGTTGCGTGACGGACGTCACTCTATTTCGTCCATTTCGTTTACTTTCAAACAACATATTGTCAGATTCATGCAATAAATCAGAAGCACTGAAACCATTGACAGGTACTTTAGAACTCACTCCTAAACTCAATGTTATCGACTGTTCTCCCCCATCAATTTCAATTTGGTCATTCATGATATTGTTACGAATCCTTTCAGCAATGATCAATGCTTCATCGAGATTTGTATTATGAAGCGTAATCACAAATTCCTCTCCTCCATAACGAAACAGAGCATCTTCTGGCCGAATCTGTTGCTTGATGTTATTTGCAACCCTCACTAATACTTCATCTCCAATTTTATGCCCAAAAGTATCATTAAAATCTTTAAAGTTATCAATATCACACATGATTAAACTAATCGGTTGCTGATTTTTTTTGTGCACATCCCAAGCTTTGTTCAAAATTTCATCGAACGAACGTCTGTTTAAAACCTTCGTTAAAAAATCTGTTGTGGAAGTTTCTTCTAATTTAAGATTGGCTTCCTTAAGGTTGGCGATTAAAAATTCATTTTTTAATGTTTGAATAATATTTTGCTTATGCGTTTGATGCAAACGGTTTACTTGACCATACAACATAACCCCAAAGACCATGAGCACGATGCTAATAATCATAGATACAAAGCTAAACTGCAGTAAGTTGTAAATGAGATAACTGCCAATATAAGGCACCACAGAAAGATAAAAGGCAGGAATAAAAAATGCAGAATACATCGCGGCACTTGCCGCTAAAGACATCACCATTAAACTTAGGGCTAAGGATTCAAATGGTAAGTTGTGAAAATCTAAGAAAACAACAGAAGCCGCCCATAAAACACCACTTGTAAGGGATGTTCCGAGCGCCATATTCCTCATCCAAGACTTATTTCTTTGCACAGTGGTGGCATTTAACCAAATACGGATAAATGTAAACCTGACAAGCATATTGACTAGCAACACCCCCAGCCATAAGCCAAGCAAGGTCGAATCAACTTTACCAAAGAAAGTTGCTGCAACTAATAAACCAAATACCGTATGAATAAAAACGGTTCCATAGGCGTGTGAATACAAATAGTCAGTCAGTAACTGATCAACTTTTTTGTCTGAGTACTTAAATTCAGGTATTTCTGGTGTATTCACTTGATGGCTTCCCTTTTACCTAAGAAATAATTGAGTACATGAATCCAACTGCTCAACCACAGCCCGTGTTTTCTTAAGGCAATTTACCAATAGGGATAGCCTCCCTTTTCATCGCGAAAAGGTAAGGCTATACATTTATATTAATCGGTTATTTAATTAATCTATTTATGTCGACTTGAAGTTTTATTTTTAAAATGCGAGTTATAAAACCTCAACACCACCAAGATATGAACGTAGTACCGTTGGAACAGTGATAGAACCATCTTCATTCTGATAGTTTTCTAGTACCGCAACCAAAGTACGCCCTACCGCTAAACCAGAACCATTTAAAGTATGTACCAGTTGTGGTTTGCCTTCACCTGAACGGTAACGAGCCATTAAACGACGTGCTTGAAAGTCTTCAAAATTAGAACAAGATGAGATTTCTCTATACGCTTGCTGACCTGGCAACCAGACTTCTAAGTCGTAGGTTTTGGCTGATGAGAAACCAATATCGCCAGTACATAAACTCATAACACGATAAGGCAGTTCTAATTTTTGTAGAATCTTTTCAGCATGTCCGGTTAGGTCTTCTAACGCTTGATGAGATGTTTCTGGATGAACAACCTGTACCATCTCTACTTTTTCAAACTGGTGCTGACGAATTAAACCACGGGTATCACGTCCATAAGAACCCGCCTCTGAACGGAAACATGGTGTATGCCCTACCATGCGGATTGGCAAGTCTGCTTCATCAATAATTTCATCACGCACTAAGTTAGTAATGGGTACTTCCGCAGTTGGAATTAAATACAAATCACGGTCATTGGTATCATGTTCGTCATTCTTACTGATTTTATATAAATCAGCTTCAAATTTTGGTAACTGACCCGTACCACGCAAACTGTCTTGGTTAACCAAATAAGGTACGTAGACTTCTTCATAACCACTTTCTGAATGGGTATCTAACATAAACTGCGTTAAAGCACGTTGTAACTTAGCCATTGGCCCTTTAAGTACAGAGAAACGACCTGATGTCACTTTTACAGCGGCATCGTTATCATACCAGCCACGCTGTTCAGAAAGTTCTACGTGATCTTTTACCTCAAAAGCAAAAGATTTTGGCTCACCCCATTTACGGATTTCAACATTGTCATCTTCACTTAAACCGACAGGCACTGATTCATGCGGTAAATTTGGAATACCTGCATAAATCTCTTCAATTTGAGCTTGTACGGCTACCGAAGCTTGCTCTGCTGTTTCTAATTGAGATTTTAGGTTTTCAACTTCTGCCAATAGCGGTGCGATATCTTCGCCCTGTGCTTTTGCTTTACCAATACCTTTTGAGCGGCTATTACGTTCAGCTTGTAAATCTTGGGCTTTGGATTGCAGCTCTTTTCGCTGAGCTTCTAACGTTTGAATTTGAGCGGTATCGAGTTCAAATCCACGTGTTTTTAATTTTTGGGCAACCGTTTCTAAATCCGTTCGTAATAGCTTTGCGTCTAACATTATTTATCTCTGTTTGATTATTCAGTTTATATTGGCATTGGGAGCTGTGAAATTAAGATTTCTGCCAATTAATTTGCGAAGTATTTTACCACTTATTGTCGTCTTTGCACGAGACTATAAACAAAAGGCTCTCCCAAAAATACAAAGTTAGACATCTTCTTCTAAAAGTTCAATATCCACAATTAACTCATTGGCCAGTTCTTCTAATATTGCTCTAATTTCACTGGCAGGCACCTCTGTGGAAATGTGAACTTTGATATTGGCTTTAAACAGATGTTCGCCAGACATAGAAGCTTCAATCACTTCTGACTCAAGTTCATCCACATTGGCATTAATTTGAGCTAAAGCGGATGAAATTCGGTGAATAATCCCGGGTTGGTCTTGGCCAATCAGCTCAATCTCAAATTGATTTTGAGGCTCTTTATTGGCGTTTTCAGAGACCTCTTCAAATAGAACACTTAACCCTAATTGTTTTGCATTTTGCAGTTCTTGTTTAAAACCTTCAAATTCACTTGCCGGTAAATCTACACGTAAAATACCAGCAAACTTGCCAGCTAAACTGGCCATCTGACTCTCAATCCATTGACCTTGATGAGCCACAATTATTTTTGAAAGCGATTTTACCAGGCCTGGTGAATCATTCCCCAATACGCTAATCACAATGGACTTATTCATAACTCATCTCCTCTTGCTCATACTCCGTTAATGGCGGGCAAGAACAAACCAAATTACGGTCACCGTAAACATTATCGACCCGACCTACTGGAGGCCAATATTTAACCTGTTGTAAACTCTCTAAAGCATAGGCTGCTTGTTCTCGGCTATATGAGTGATTCCATTCACTATTCATAACACTGTAAGCGGTATGAGGTGCATTAATAAGTGGGTTATCATGTTCATCCAATACCCCATTCATCACATCATTAATCTCTTGTTTAATGGCAATCATCGCATCACAAAAACGGTCAAGCTCCACTTTAGACTCAGACTCGGTAGGCTCTATCATCAAGGTTCCAGCAACTGGAAACGACATAGTGGGTGCATGAAAACCATAATCAATTAACCGTTTAGCAATGTCGTCCACACTAATGCCCGACTCTTCTTTAATAGGACGCAAATCAATAATGCACTCATGAGCGACCAGGCCATTATCGTCACTATATAAAATTGGATAATGCGGTGCGAGTCGTTGGGCAATGTAATTAGCATTTAAAATGGCCACTGAGGTCGCTTGCATAAGGCCATCACGCCCCATCATGGCAATATAACTCCAACTAATCGGTAGTACGCCTGCACTCCCCCATGGAGCTCCAGAAACCGCACCAACTTCCTTAGGTTCATTCTCGTCTTCAATTACCGCATACCCTGGTAAAAATGGGGCTAAATGTTTGCCCACCCCAATTGGTCCAATACCTGGTCCACCCCCGCCATGCGGAATGGCAAAGGTTTTATGTAAGTTTAAATGCGAGACATCGCCCCCAAAATGGCCTGGTGCGGCAACCCCTACCATGGCATTCATATTGGCACCATCAATATAGACTTGCCCACCATGTTGATGCACCCAATCACAAACTGTTTTTACGTTTTCTTCAAACACGCCATGGGTTGAGGGATAGGTAATCATAATGGCGGCTAAATTTTGCGAGTGTTTTTCAAGTTTGGCTTGCAAATCCTCTAAGTCAATTTCACCTTTGGTATTTGTTTTAACGACCACCACTGTCATACCCACCATCTGTGCGGAAGCGGGGTTTGTTCCATGTGCCGATGCTGGAATTAAACAAATATTACGGTGTTGTTCGCCACGGCTTTTATGGTATGCACGAATTGCCAATAAACCTGCATATTCACCTTGTGCTCCTGAGTTAGGTTGTAAAGAAACCGCATCGTAACCTGTTGCTTGGCAAAGCATCTGTTCCAGCTCAAGCCGCATTTGTTGATAACCTTGGGCTTGATCTAGAGGAACAAATGGGTGAATATTGGCAAATTCCGGCCATGAAACGGGCATGAGTTCCGCTGCGGCATTAAGCTTCATGGTGCATGAACCTAATGGAATCATGGCTCTATCTAAAGCCAAATCTTTATCTGCCAACATTCGCATGTAACGCATCATCTCAGTTTCTGAACGGTGCTCATGAAATACGGGATGTGTTAAAAACTCTGACTCACGAATTAATTCTTCTGGAATCGCTGATGATAAGGAGTGTTCAGCGTTTTTCACAACACTCTGCACAACACTTTGCTCAACACTTTGTACAAAGTTATCCACAGCTTGTTCAGGCAACAAATCGGTGGTTAATTGCTCAGCGTGCTCTGCCGCTATTATTTGCCACAAGGCTTTAATGTCATCTAGCGTAGTACTTTCATCAAAAGAGAGTCCAATGCTATTTTCATCAATCTTTCTTAAGTTATAACCTTGGGTTACCGCTTGTTGCAATACAACATTTACCAGGCCTGGTAATTTTATTTTGAGAGTATCAAAATAGTTTTTATACTCAATTTCAATACCGGCTTTAATTAAACCTGTTGCAAATACTTGAGTAAAACGATGCACTCTATAGGCAATTTGAGTTAATCCTTCCGCCCCGTGATACACAGCATACATGCTAGCCATTACCGCTAATAAAGCCTGTGCTGTGCAAATATTACTGGTGGCCTTTTCTCGGCGGATATGTTGCTCTCGGGTCTGTAAAGCAAGTCGGTAGGCTTTTTGCCCATTACTATCAACTGACACCCCGATTAATCGCCCTGGCATAGAACGTTTAAAGGCATCTTTTGTCGCCATATAGGCGGCGTGCGGGCCACCATAACCAAGCGGAACGCCAAAACGCTGAGTATTACCAATAGCGACATCCGCCCCCATTTCGCCAGGTGGTTTTAGTAAGGTTAATGCCAATAAATCTGCCGCCACAGCCACCAATGCTTTTTTAGCATGGGCTTTTTCTATCAAAGGCGTTAAGTTTCTCACCTCTCCATAGGTACTTGGGTATTGCAGTAAGACACCAAACAGATCGTAATCATCAAAACCTTGTGTGGGATCAGCTACCACCACTTCAATACCTAAAGGTTCTGCACGAGTTTTTACCACTTCTATATTTTGTGGATGACAGTCATCTGCCACAAAAAACACTTTACCTTTAGACTTACTCATTCGCTGGCAAAGTGTCATGGCTTCTGCACAGGCAGTGGCTTCATCTAACATAGAGGCATTGGCGAGTTCTAGCCCGGTTAAATCAGCAACCATGGTTTGAAAGTTAAGCATCGCCTCTAAGCGGCCTTGAGAAATTTCGGCTTGATAAGGAGTATAGGCGGTGTACCAGGCGGGGTTTTCGAGAATATTGCGTTGAATGGTTGGTGGTACCAGAGTGTTGTAATACCCCATACCAATAAAAGACTTGAGCACTTTATTTTGACTTGCAATCGCTTTTAATTTGCTAAGAGATTGATGCTCGGTCAATCCCTCATTAATCAACATAGGTTGTTGGCGGCGAATAGACTTTGGTATGACCTTATCTAACAATTCATCTATGGTTGCTAAACCAAGCAAATCCAACATCTGTTGTTGTTCAGTTTGGTCAGGCCCAAGGTGACGTTTTACAAACTGTTCGCTCTGTTGAAGCTCGTGGAGTGAACGATTTGCCAGTTTAGATAAAAGTCTTTTACCCATGTTCTATTCTCCCGCGTATTCTTCAATGAAAACTCATTAAAGGAATGCTTTTGAAAGTACTTATGTTTAAGTTTTATTCTTTAAACTTTATTCTTCAGTTAGAGCGTTATAGGCATCTTCATCCATAAGATCATCTAAATCTGATGGATCAGAAAGTTCAACTTTTAAAATCCAATTTGCCATGGCATCTTCGTTAATTAACTCGGGTTCATCATCTAAAGCATCATTAACTTCAACCACCGTTCCATCGACAGGTGCAAACAGATCACTGGCTGCCTTAACCGATTCAATCACAGAAATTTCTTCACCTTTGTTAATCTCAGTACCTATCTCTGGCAACTCAACAAAAACTAAATCGCCCAGCTGTGCTTGGGCAAAGTCGGTAATACCAATTAAAACTGTGCCATCACCGTTATCTTGAATCCATTCATGTTCTGCACTAAATTTAATATTGCTCATTGAGTTTCTCCTCAGTGTTTTATCTAACATTTAATTAATTGAATCTGTTCTTGATTTTCAATTTACCAGGCCTGGTATGCTCTCTGGTTATAAAGCCCTTTGAGCATGGAGTAAATGGCAATTGAATGAGGGTATTTTCCTTCACCCTCGGTAATAATTCTGTTTTATAAAAGGCAGCTTAACGATTTTTACAGGGACTTTTTTTCCCCTAACTATCGCATTTAATTCTGTACCTACTTGTTGGCCTTCTTGTGTCCATTCTGTTTTTATCAATCCCATGGCAATTGGCCCGCCAAATGATGGGCCAAAACCACCGCTGGTGACTGTGCCCACAAGGTCATCATTTGCATCAACAATCTCCGCACCATCTCTAACAGGCATTTTACCCAAGGCTTGAACGCCAACACGTTTACGAGAAACACCCGTGGCAATTTGTTGCATAATGACTTGGTCGCCAAGGTATCCACCAGCACGTTGACCATCTGCTCTGCGAGATTTTGACAAGGCCCAGAGTAAATTGGCTTCAACTGGAGAGATTGTATTGTCTAATTCGTGCCCATATAGACATAACCCTGCTTCTAAACGTAAAGAATCTCTTGCTCCAAGGCCAATCATCTCAACCGCTTCATGTTCCAATAATTTTCTTGCCAGGGCTTCAGCCTGATGATTCGCTACCGAAATCTCGAACCCATCTTCTCCGGTATAACCTGAACGAGTGACAAAACACTCTATGCCATTTATGGTTAATTTTTTGCCAGTCATAAAAACCATCTGAGTTGATTCTGGTGCTAACTTGGCTAACACTTCTGCGGCTTTTGGTCCTTGAAGAGCAAGTAGAGCTTTGTCCTGTAAAACCTCTATTTCACACTCTTGATTAAGATAGTTTTTAAGGTGGGCAACATCTTGTTCTTTACAAGCGGCGTTGACCACTAAAAATAGAGAATCGCCCATATTGGTCACCATTAAGTCATCCATTACGCCCCCTTGTTCATTAGTAAACAGAGCATAACGTTGCTGCATAAATGGTAAATCAACAATATCAACGGGCACTAGCTTTTCTAATGCTAAAGCGGCTTGCGGGCCTTTTAGGATAATTTGCCCCATATGAGAGACATCAAATAATCCAGCTTGGCTGCGGGTATGAAGGTGTTCTTTTTTGATACCAAGTGGGTATTGCACCGGCATTTCATAGCCTGCAAAAGGCACTAATTTAGCACCCAATTCTTGGTGTAAGGCAAACAGAGGTGTTTGCTGTAAAGGCGTTGAAATTTGGTGTTCGGAAGACATGAAATCTCCTATTAACGAATACGTTTAAAACCGATAAAATCAAAATCAATAAATTTAAACTGACAGGCTTAAAACTGTTTTGCCGCCAACATTCCCAACCAAACCGCAACTAAACAAGTGATGACACTCACCCCAATATTCAGCACGGCTTTGTTAAGTTCACCAATTTCAATGTACTGCATGGTTTCGTAAGAAAAAGTAGAAAAGGTGGTAAAGGCTCCTAAAAAACCTACCATAATAAAGGCACGCCATTCGGTAGAAACGGCGATTTTGTCAACCAATAACACTGCCGATAAACCCATAATAAAGGAACCAATGACATTGACCGACAAGGTACCCCAGGCAAAGTCTCGACCAAACCATTGATAAACATGATGAGACATGGCAAAACGCGACATAGCACCCAATGCACCACCCATAGCAATTGCAATCCATCCCCAAGCTGACATCATTGGCTTTACCTTTATACCTGTTACGTTTGACGTGTTTTTAAAATTTGATTAGCTTTTGTGGTTAACTTTTATGGTTAACTTTTTTAAGTAATCTTATTTAATCATTATGAGCGGCGTTTATAAATGGCTTTTTCATTCAATTTTCTAAGATGCTCCATCTTAGCGGAAATTTTTATTTCCAACCCTCGTTCAACAGGCTGATAATAGTCTCTCTCCATCATATCTTCTGGAAAGTAACATTCGCCAGCCGCAAAGGCTTCTGATTCATCATGTGCGTAACGATAGCCTTGTCCGTAATCCAGCTCGGCCATGAGTTTGGTAGGAGCGTTGCGTAAATGCAATGGGACTTCATGCGAACCATGTTCTTTAATATCGGCCAATACTGCTTTGTAAGCCATATAGACAGCGTTTGATTTTGGAGCCACCGCTAAATACGTTGCAGCATGAGCAAGAGCTAAATCACCTTCTGGAGAACCAAGACGTTCATAAGCTTCGGCAGCGTTCATGGCTAACTGCAATGCTTTAGGGTCGGCATTACCAATCTCTTCACTTGCCATGCGGATTAAACGACGTGCCAAATAGCGTGGGTCAGCTCCTCCATCTAACATTCTGACTAACCAATACAAAGCGGCATTGGCATCTGACCCCCTTACTGATTTATGCAAAGCGGATATTTGGTCATAAAATGCCTCACCACCTTTATCAAAACGTCTTACGCCACCCTGAATGACTTCTTTACAATGTTCTGCTGATAAAATGACCAGGCCTGGTAAATCTTGATTGTCTGATATTTTTTTGGGCACAAATTCAGCAAAATCTATCGCTTGTTCTAGGCTATTTAATAATCTACGGGCATCACCATCGGCAGCTTCAATCAGTAATTCTCTAGCTTTGTCTTCAATCTGAACCGTGACTTTTTCATCAACACTCAAATCTTGTTCAATTAAGGCACGACCACGTTCAAGTACTTTTGCCAGCTCATCATCTTCTAAGATTCTAAGTACATACACTTTAGCTCGTGATAACAAGGCATTATTGAGTTCAAACGATGGGTTTTCTGTGGTTGCCCCAATAAACACAAAAGTGCCGTCTTCTACAAACGGTAAAAAAGCATCTTGCTGTGCTTTGTTAAAACGATGCACCTCATCCACAAATAATAACGTGCCCTGCTTAAATTGCTCTCTGTGAAGTTTGGCTTGTTCTACCGCCGCTCGTACTTCTTTAACGCCATCCAAAACCGCAGAGAGATTGATGAATTGCAAATCTGACTGTAAGGCAATGAGGCGTGCCAAGGTAGTTTTACCGACCCCTGGTGGCCCCCAAAAAACCATAGAGTGTAATCGACCAGAATCGAGCATTCTTGAAAGTGCTCGGCGTTCACCCAATAAGTGAGTTTGACCAACATACTCAGTCAGTGTTTTGGGTCTTAAGCGATCTGAAAGTGGTTGATAGACAGACATTACTGCGGCGTACCTACTAAGTCTGCACCTTCTGGCATTTTAAACTCAAAGTTTTTGTAAGGAATCACTTGATTAGATTGAATATTTTTAAATTTCACATTCGTCACATTGGTAGGACTTTGATACATTTTTACCTCAACCATTTCACCGTCTCTCATACCCACATCAATGCTTTGAAAATAGGTTGGTGCTTTTGGCGTTAAGTTAAACCATTGCAAACCGTTTTTATCACCTGATTCAATAATACTAAATTTATCTTGAATGGGATCTCTATAAAGCAACCAACTAAGTGGTAGTTCGGCTTTTATATCGTTTATTGGTCGCACGGTAACTTGGTCTAAATCTTGGTCATACACCCATAGATTATGACCATCAACCACGATTTTTTGTTGCTCTGGCTGAAAGTATTGCCAAGTAAGTTTACCAGGCCTGTTCAATTCAAAATGCCCTGTAGATTGGTTGGTTTGAAACAACTCCTCATCTGGTTGGGTTTGCACAAAATCGGCTTTAAACGTTTGTAACTGGTTAACATAATCTTGCAGTGCTTTACCTGGTTTAGCTTTAGCATAGGCCTGATTGGTTACCGCTAAACTTGCCACTACCAATAAAGTGGCAAAGGTTTTAAAAATCAATTTCACTGTGTATGCCCTTATATTTAAGTCTTTGTTATATGTCTTTGTATATGTCTTTGTATATGTCTATATATTTTGTTGGTTTTTGACAGTTATTTTCTACATGTAATTTATAAAATAATCTGCATTAAGGTTTATTGTTCTTGTGGTTTTGGAGCCAATACTTCACGGTTACCATTTGAACCTGCCGTTGAAACCACACCAGCTGATTCCATGGCCTCGACAATACGAGCTGCACGGTTATAACCAATTTTGAAGCGGCGTTGTACCGATGAAATTGAGACCTTTCTACCTTGCACAACAAACTCAACAGCCTCGTCATACAAAGCATCTTGTTCAGCATCGCCATCGTTCATACCACCGTTACCATCAGCCCCATTATTAGCTTTGGTAATTGACTCTAAGTACTGAGGTTTACCTTGTGATTTTACAAACTCGGCCACTCTATGAACTTCTTCATCGGTCATAAAGGCACCGTGAACACGCTTGGGCGAACCAGAACCAGGCGGCATAAAGAGCATATCCCCCATACCTAAAAGTTGTTCTGCCCCACCCTGATCTAAAATAGTACGCGAGTCAATTTTGGTGTTTACCATAAAAGAGATACGAGTTGGGATATTGGCTTTAATCAAACCAGTAATGACGTTAACCGATGGACGTTGAGTGGCCAAAATTAGGTGGATCCCTGCGGCACGTGCTTTTTGGGCAATTCGAGCAATCAACTGCTCAACTTCTTTACCTACAACCATAATCATGTCGGCAAATTCATCTACCACCACAACAATAAATGGCAAAGGCTCTAGTGTTGGCGGTGCTTCGCCGATTTCATGACCAAAGTTAGCCGCTTGTTGATAAAGTGGATCAATAATAGGTTGGCCTTTATCAATCGCTTCTTTGACTTTAAGGTTATAACCGGCAATATTTCTTACCCCTAGTTTTGCCATGAGCTGATAACGTCTGTCCATCTCAAATACACACCAACGCAATGCATTAGCGGCGTCGCTCATATCAGTAACAACTGGGGTTAATAGATGCGGAATATCTTCATAAATGGATAATTCCAACATTTTTGGGTCAACCATGATTAGGCGAACTTCTTCAGCTGTACTCTTATAAAGCATACTCAAAATCATACTGTTCACACCAACCGATTTACCCGAACCGGTTGTACCCGCCACTAATAAATGCGGCATTTTAGCGATATCCGCCACCACTGGCTTACCGGCAATATCTTTACCTAAAGCAATCGTTAATGGTGATGAGGCAGACTGAAACTCTTCTGAGGCCAAGACCTCTCTAAAGCCCACAATTTCTCGTTGTTCATTTGGTATCTCTATGCCCACTACCGCTTTACCAGGAATAACATCTACCACACGTACCGATTGCACAGAAAGTACACGGGCTAAATCTTTTGCCAAATTATTAATTTGACTCACCTTTACACCTGGTGCTGGCAAAATCTCAAAACGGGTTACCACTGGGCCTGGCTGAACCGATTCCACCTGGACGGTCACACCAAACTCAAGTAATCGTTGTTCTAACAAGGAAGATAACGCAGTTAGTTCATCTTTACTAAAACCTTCATCATAAGTTGGAGGCATATCCAATAAATCTAGCTTAGGTAGTTCCGCTTTTTCAACAATGCTTACATTAGCAGAACCGACTTGCTTAGTACCTACCGTTAACCCCTGGGGAGCCGCTACGGTAGAATCCGTTGTTTCAGTTGAATTTGTTGTTGTACTAATAGAATCTGAACCAGCTACTTTAGCGTTTGTTTGAGTAACCGGAGCTTCGTCATTGTAAAGAGGCGTTGTAACAATTTTTGGATCAACCGTTGGTTTATTGGCCAAATCTGTTTCTATTTCAGAATTGCTATCTTTAGAGGAAGGCAACACTTTTGCCAACCATTTTTTTCTAGCCTCTACTGCATCATTACTTGTAGTATTGGAGGCTATTTGACTAACTCCCTGCTTAACCTGAGTATGGATTTTTTGAACACGCTCTTTAACCCTATCAGATTCCATAACCTTGTCTTTGAACAGGCCTGTTAATTTGTCATATAACTTAAAGGTACTTTCACCAGTAAATTCAATAATCGTTAGCCATGAACAACTACTTAACATACTAAACGCGACGGCAAACATAACCAATAAAATTAAGGTTGCTCCTAATAAATCAACCGAACCAACCAGAGCATTACTTAATTCATAACCCAAAACACCACCAGCAGAATAAGGCAAAGCAATTAAAGTATCTGGATGCATATATAAATTTGCCAGGCCTGCTCCTGAACTAATCAACAGCAATAAACCAAATAAACTCAATATAAACCTTAAATAATCGAGCTCATTCCCCGTTCTAATTTTGAGTGTGACCCAGCCTGCTAATAAAATACCAAAGGGAATCAGAAAACCAAAAACGCCAAATACATAGAGCAACATCGAAGAGATCCAAGCTCCTGTTTGCCCACCGTAATTTTTAAAGCTTTGACTCTCGCCAACTGAGTCAAAACCTGAGTCAGTAGGTGAAAAGCTAAATAACACAATAAATAAGAAAAAAGCTAAACCAATACAGCTCAACACGACACCGTCTTTTAGAATCCAACTAAAACGTTTGAGTGTGCTAATTTTTTCACCGCTTTTTTCATTACTAACAGTAGTGGACTTTTTTTCAATTTTTGCTGATTTAAAAGACATTTAGAGTTGCTTATATCCTATTTAGATTTGCTAATAACTTGAACTTATTCATTATTTAAAACAAACCGACTTTTAGTCTAGTTTGTCTTTTAAAAACTGCTAAAATTTTAGCATAGAAAAAAGAGAGAATCTGACTATAACCTGGATTACATAACAATCTAGGTGGCACTTTTCTTAACTTTAATTCACAATACAAGCGACTCTTATTCGTTAAAAGGAAATTGTTATGGCTACAAAACATTGCAAATTATTAATTTTAGGTTCTGGACCAGCAGGTTACACTGCGGCAGTTTATGCGGCACGAGCAAACCTTGAACCCGTAATGATTACCGGTATGCAACAAGGCGGGCAGCTAACAACCACAACTGAAGTTGATAACTGGCCAGGTGATCCAGAAGGCTTAACAGGCCCAGATTTGATGGTTCGTATGCAACAACATGCCGAACGTTTTGGTACTGAAATTCTATTTGATCACATTCATACTGCTGAATTAAATGAAAAACCATTTAAATTAATTGGTGATTCAGGTGAATATACTTGTGATGCGCTAATTATTGCAACGGGAGCTTCTGCAAAATATCTAGGTCTAGAGTCTGAAGAATCCTTTAAGGGTAAAGGCGTTTCTGCCTGTGCTACTTGCGATGGTTTTTTCTATCGTAACCAAAAAGTAGCGGTAATTGGTGGTGGTAATACAGCCGTTGAAGAAGCTCTATACCTATCAAACATAGCTTCTGAGGTGACTATCGTTCATCGTCGTGACTCTTTTTCATCTGAAAAAATTCTGGCTAAACACCTTCAAGAAAAAGCTGACAATGGCAATATAAATATTGAGTTTAACTCAACACTTGATGAAGTTCTTGGTGATAACATGGGTGTCACAGGTTTGCGCTTAAAAGATACTCAAACAGGTGAAACCAAAGAAATTGATGTGGCAGGTGTATTTATTGCAATCGGGCATACACCAAACACTGGTATTTTTGATGGCCAACTAGAAATGGATAATGGCTATCTAAAAGTACAAAGTGGATTGCAAGGTAATGCGACGCAAACATCCATTCCTGGTGTTTTTGCTGCTGGAGATGTTATGGATCAAATGTACAAACAAGCGATCACATCGGCTGGTGCAGGCTGTATGGCTGCTTTAGATGCGGAGAAGTATCTAGACAACCTTTAAAAGTTGAGTTAATCAATTTACCAGGCCTGGTAAATTGATTAAAACCCATACAATTTCATATACAACTAAAGGCAATTTCATGAAAAAAGTTCTTTTTTTATCATTAGGTTTACTTGCATCTCAAAATGCACTTTCTGCAGACCCACTAGCCACGACAGAACAAAAAGCGAGTTATACCTTAGGTAGCGACTTAGCTAAAAACTTCACTAGACAAGGTTTAAATATCGACGTAAAAGCATTTACTCTTGGCTTAGAAGACGCACTTAATAACAAAAAACCGCGTTTAACTGAAAAAGAGATGATGGATGCAGTCGCAGAAGTCAAAAAAGGCATGATGCAAAAACAACTTGAAATGCATAAAGCAAAAGCTGCTGCTAACAGTAAAGAAGGTAAAGCATTTCTAGCCAAACATGCTAAAGAACCTGGTGTAAAAACCTTAAAAAACGGCATTCAATATAAAGTAATCACCGAAGGTAAAGGTAAGTCACCTACCGAAGATGATGTTATCTTTGCAAATTATAAAGGTAGCTTTATTGATGGCAAGGTCTTTGACAGCTCATACAAGCGTGGTTCACCACTTAAGTTTAAAATGGAAAATGTCATTCCTGGTTGGGGTGAAGTGCTTAAATTAATGAAGCCTGGTGCTAAATGGGAAGTCGTTATACCTCCTGAGTTAGCTTATGGTGAAAAAGGTGCTGGTCAAGCAATTGGGCCTAATAAAACACTATTATTTACTATTGAATTAATTCAATTTACAAAAGCTGACGACCACGCTAAAGCTAAATAATGTGAGTTTGCAATAAGTTAGTTTTAGATTAGTTTTGCTGGCTGAGCTAACTTATTTTTTGTTACAAAAGTTTATAACAAATGTTTCTGTAAAAAACCTTTTTTAAGGGCAAAAAAAACCCCAGTTAAGACATGCTTAAGCTGGGGGGTTCCATAATAAGGGGAACAATCTTAGCTCTTTTAGAGGAGTGTTGTAATGAAACAACGAGCTCATATTAATCGAACCCGATAAACATATCAACAAATTCTAATATAAAAAGTATTACAATATTTTATACCTCATAAAGCTTTAGTAGAGCTTTATTATCTTCACTAGAAGCTCACTCTTCATCATTATGAAAGCGATCTAATAATTCAACCACATCAAAGGCTGGCGTTTCATAGGGATGAGCGTTTTTTAATGCTGTAATCACTTTTTCAATCCCCTCTTCTTTAACAACCATTTCAACCCGAAATTCCTCCACACTTTGTACAGTATTCTCCTTACCAATAAAAGGGTTACTGCCATTAAGAGGTCTAAACTGGCCTTGACCTTTTACCTGCCAACAGCAGCTATCATAATTGCCGATATTCCCTGCTCCAGCATTAAACATAGCTGTTTTAACTACATCTAGATGTGATTCAGGCACATAGAATGTGACTTTATACATATTTACTCCCAAAAAGCTCTCTTACAGCCAAATAAATTCACTACAATATGTTTCAACTCTTAAAACAAAAAAAACTTTAAAACATTTATAACACATTGATAAAAGGTAAACACATGCGTTTAATTCTAATCACCTATGCGGTTATTTTATTTTTAGGAATCACTGCCATGCTCACAGACTGGTACTATTTAGCCAATATTGCCGGTTTTATTTCTGCCGTTGGTTTTATGGTTGTCTTCTTTAAAGACCGTCCAGACGAAGAGAGCGAATATGCAATTAAAATGCGCCGTTACTGGTATGTGGTGTTCGCTACGGGGATTTTCTTTAGTTTAATCTTTGGTAGCTTATGGAATAACCAAATGGGCAATATGGCTAGTTAACAATAAGTTCATAACATTAGGTTTATAACATTAGGTTTATAACATAAAGACTTAAAAACCTCTTAAAACAAAAAAGCCCCGTATTTACGGGGCTTTTGTTTAGAACTAGAGTTGATTGAAAAACTAAAACAGCTCAATCTCACCTTCGTCCATACTTTCTGTATTCACTCTACTCATTCGATGAGCATCTATCTCTTGACGTTTTTCATGAATACGTGCTCTAAACTCTTCAATACGTTGTTTATGCTCGCTTTCAGATTGTGCAGGCGTATTTTGATTTTCTATTAAAAACTCACTGATTTCATTAGAAAAACGATTTAGATTATCTAAATGGCTCATCACCTGTTCAACCAGCTGACGCACAATATCTTCAAACTGAAGTGAACGTACCGCATTTGATACACTCGTTTCAATCTCTGAAATCATGCCAGAAACATCACCCAATTTAGAAGAAATACCATCATTCATTTCTTCAAGATCACCAAGCATAGTACCTACTTTTGTTTGAGATGACACAGCATGTTCCATATCTTTAGTAGCCGTTTCACTGACAATGTTTCGCACCTGATCAACTGTTACACGAGCTTGTTCAGCTTGTTTACGAATTTGTTCATTCAATACATTGGAGTTTAATGAAAGTTTACGAACTTCATCAGCCACCACCGCAAAACCTCGCCCTGCTTCACCAGCTCGAGCAGCTTCAATGGCCGCATTTAGTGCTAATAGATTGGTTTGGTCGGCAATGCCTTTAACGTCTTCAAGCAAGTGAAAGATAGATTCAATCTGCACCACCATCTCATCAATTTTGTCCACAGTTTGATTGCTTCGTTGACTTGCGTTAGTCAACAGATCAATAAGGTATTGCAATACAACTTTAATTTCAGAAGAGAATTTTTGAATACTCATCTCGCTAGAAGTTTCTCCACCGCCTAAGTTGTCTAATAGCGATACAACAAGTTTATACTCGGCTTGGGTTTGTTCATGCAACCCAGAAAAGCTACCGTTTAAGGTATCAATGGCCTCAGAGACTAAGGTTTTCACCTGCAATAGCTCTTCACCAACTACAGAGACTTCTTTCTCTATAACTGCATCTACATCACTCATAATAAGCTGAAGTGATTCATCTACTGTTTTAACCCTTACTACAGCCTCTTTGGAAGAAGAAGGTACTGTAGGTGTTGAAGGGACTGACACACTTTTTTCATTAGCCGCAGTATGAGATTGTGTTTTGGCAACATTTGCCACAAGTAAAGTCCATACTATTGAGACCAATATAAGCATCATGCCCGCAATATAGGGTATGTCCATAAAACTCATAATTACGCCCAAAAGGGTAAGTAACCAGGCTAACCAATATGTTTTGATGACATCAAGCATGAGATTTTTCCTTAATTCGCTGATTGGATAGGTATAAAACCGCCCAAAAAACGGGATAGTTAAATGTATTTAGTAGCTTACAAAGCATGTAATATGCCAAGCATTTTCGGATTGTTAAAGATTAAAATATCGATTGATTAATCAGCAAGCATTCGATTTAATTTTCAGTCAATTAAACAAGGAATTAACATAAATAAATCAAATGTTAAACGTTCAGTAAATAAACAATCGATGAACAAATAAAAAGCCTATAAACTCACAGAGTTTTATAGGCTTTGTAATAATTTTTCTCGTCATGTGCTGTATAAGAATTGGGTATTTAATCACACGCCTGTAAATTATTTTTTTATGCAAGTTCCATTATTTTACTGGCTATCTTTTCAAGCGGTAATACAGAATCTACAGCACCAATTTTAACGGCCTCGCCAGGCATTCCCCAAACCACACTGGTTTTTTGATCTTGAGCTATAGTCGGCACTCCAGAAAGTTTAAGCTCTTTTAAACCCGCCGCACCGTCAGCCCCCATGCCAGTTAGCAATACACCAATAGCTTTTGAACCGGCCACTTGCAATACGCTTCTAAACATAACATCTACAGCTGGTTTATGGCGATTAACAGGTTCACTATCATCTAAACGACAAATTAAACGAGTGCCACTCTTAGCAATAACTAAGTGCTTATCACCTGGAGCAATATAAACATGCCCAGGGTGTATTTCCATCCCATCTTCAGCATGATGCACAGTCATTTGTGACACTGAATCCATACGATTTGCAAAAGGTAAACTAAATGCTGCTGGAATATGTTGCGTAATTACAATAGCGGGAGCATTAGCAGGCAATCTTATCAACACCTCTTTAATTGCTTCTGTACCGCCTGTAGAAGCTCCTAAAGCAACAAGCTTAGTGCTCTTTCTTGTACTTTGAGATACCTGTTGATTACTTTGCAAAGAACTTGTTGCTGAAAAACGAGCCGATAAAGAATCCACTGTATGATCCACTTTATGATTTACAGAGTATGAAGCGGTGGCTGGTTTTTGCGACTGGTTGGACACATATCGAGCATATTGCCTTTCCAACATTGAGCGACTAACTCTTGAAGCTGTTTTTACCTTGTTGCAAATCTCATATGTGTAATCTTCAAAGGTATGAGCTAAATCAATTTTAGGTTTAGTAACAAAATCTACAGCACCTAAATCCATTGCCTCAAATGTAACATCCGCTCCCTTCTCTGTAAGGGTTGATACCATAACGACTGGAACAGGATGAAGACGCATTAGGTTTTTTAAAAAGGTAACTCCATCCATCTTAGGCATTTCAACATCCAAGGTTAAAACATCCGGGTGTAACTGTTTTATTTTTTCGCGTGCATCATAAGGATCTATTGCCGTACCAACAACCGTTATCATTGGATCTGTTGACAACATTTCTTTCAGCATTTTTCTTACTAAGGCAGAGTCATCTACAATTAAAACTTTAATTGGTGTAATCACTGTAATCCTTTTTGTATCTGTTAAATATCGATAATTGGGTTAATTCTATACCAGTTATTTTATAACGATTATTCTATAAATACGTAAATAAGGTTCAAATGAACGACTATTTATTTGATTTTTTTATAGATGGTTTGCCCAAGCAATTCAAAACGATCGCAAACTTTGTATAGTGATTCGGAGTGTCCTATAAATAAATGACCATTTTCGGGGAGTCTATCAGCATAACGATTAAATAATTTGGCCTGTGTAGTTTTATCAAAATAGATAACGACATTACGGCAAAATATAACATCAATATCATCTTTTATGGGCCAGTCTTCCATTAAATTTAATTGCCCAAACTCAATAATTTTTTGTATCTCAGGCTTTACTTTAACTAGCCCATCTTGAGAACCCGTTCCTTTTAAAAACCAACGTTTTTTTCGTTCTTCACTCACCCCTTTAAGGCGATCAATCTTGTAAACCCCTGCTTTACCAGTTGCCACGACATTTGAATCAAGATCAGTGGCAATCACTTTTGCATCCCATCCAGCTGGAACCGACTCTTTTAGGGCGATTGCAATCGAATAAGGCTCTTCTCCGGTAGAACAACCAGCTGACCAAACCCTAATTTTCTTTTTGCCTTGATTGGCTTTTACCAGGCCTGGTATAACAGTGTTAGCTAAATATTCAAAATGATGATTTTCTCTAAAAAAGAACGTTAAATTAGTCGTAATGGCATTAATAAGGTGTACAAATTCTGCTTCACCTTGAGCTTCTACAAACTTTAAATATTCAGCAAATGTCTGCATATTCAAAAAACGAATGCGTTTAGATAAACGGTTATAGACAAGATTCTTTTTAGATTCATTTAAATCAATGCCAGCGTAATCGTAAACAATTTTTTTTACACGATTAAAGTCATTGTCTTGAAAATCAAATTCGCGTTCGCTCATGTTATATTGCTCTAATTTGAGGTGAATAATAATTGTTTAAGCAAAAAATTAGCCTATTTTTAAGGGTTTAGTTATTTTATTGTAAATTTCTCAAGTAAAACTAGTTTATTTATAAACCAATCACCCCCTATAATTGAGGGTAACTACACTCTATTCATTTAAAGGTTGGTATTGTTAATATGGTTACTACAGTTAATAACACCCTTAATAACCTACTATTAACTACCAGGCCTGGTAATTCTATTGAGAGTTTATTAAAGGTTGGACACATACTAACTGCCGATATTAAACCCTTAAGTAATACCCAAGTACAATTGACCATTGGTAATCAGACATTACTAGCAACAACCAAAACACCTATTCAAGAAACTGGTACGGTACAAGTTAAAGTCAACCAAGTTACGCCAGAGTTGCAACTTTCAATTGTTAAAAACCCAGCTCCAAACAGCTTAAATAATCTTTCTCAAACAGTGCAATCGGCCTATCGGCAATTTGTTCCTTTACAATCACCTATAAGCCAAGTTTTTCAACAAATTAACCTATTGCAATCTTTGCCGCCTTCAGTACAAACTTCGGTTCAAGAGTTAATGAGTTTAACTTCAAAAAACCAACTACAACCAGATGGACAGTGGATTAAACAAAAACTCATTGAGAGTGGGCTTTTTTTAGAGTCTAAACTTAAGCAAAGCAAGCCTGGTGACATGACTAGTTTCAAAAATGATATTAAGGCTCAAATTTTACAACTTCAACAACAAGTGAGTGCAATACAACAACAAAACAACTCGAGCAGTTTAACCAAACTTTCTACCTTGTTAGATCAAGCTCTTAGCCGCATTACCGTGCAGCAAGTTCAACTGTTTGAAAACCCAAATATAACCCCTTTAGAAATACCGTTTGAAAGAAACAAAAGAATCCATAATGATTCAGTTGAAATCAGAAAGCATGAACAAGCAGACAAAGCTAAATGGGAAGCTTATATTGATTTAACATTGCCGCAAGGCTTATTGTCCGTTAAGCTCAATCTAAACAACGATAACCAACTAGACTGCTTTGTTTGGGGTGAAACAGAAGAACTAAAAGAAAATGTTGAACAACACATGGATTTACTCAAACAACTGTTACAAATAGAAGGTGTAGAGTTAAACACCATCCAGCTTGCTTTAAACAAACCACCCAAAACCGACAAATCAACTAAAATGGCACTTATCGACATCAAAATTTAATTTTTTATGCCATTTGGCAATGTTATTGCTTGGTTTATGAAAAGTTTGAAAAGTTCACTATTGCCGTTTGAGTTAGGCATAAGAAAATAGGTAGATGAAAAGCATACCTATTCAACCTAATATTATGACGAACTCTGAACACAGCAACAAAAGCTCATTACGATTTCAGTTAATTATTACAACATGAGCCAACCAAAGAGAGATAACCAACATGGATAAGAATTTGGACGCTATTCAAGAACACATAGAACAAAACGAATCGGTTGACGATCAAGTTTTAAGCTTTGTTTTAGGTGAAGAAGAGTATGGCGTGGATATCTTGAGAGTACAAGAAATTAAAGGTTGGGAAAAAACCACCGCCATACCAAACAGCCCTGCTTATGTTATGGGAGTAATAAACTTACGAGGTTCAGTAGTTCCTATTGTTGATTTACGGGTTCGATTTGGCTTAAAAGAAGTCACTTATAATGATTCAACTGTTGTTATTATTGTGCGTTCAGAAGACCATACTGGTTCACAAAAGATTATTGGGCTAGTGGTTGATGGAGTATCCGACGTTTATGCTTTAAATAAGTCAGAACTACAAGTCGCTCCAGAAATGTCAGGTACGATTAATACAGATTACGTAAACGGTTTAGCAACTGTTTCAGACAAAATGCTTATTGTGCTACATGTAGACCAATTAATTAATGATGGCATACTGGCTTCTATTAAAAAAGCCTTAAATATTGAATAGCCGTCTGTATAATAAAACAAACCAAAAATTTAACGTTAAATATCAATTTAAACAAAAAGTGAGAGTATAAAGATGGCCAAGATATTAGCTGTTGATGATTCTAAATCTATGAGACAAATGGTAAGCATGTCGCTTAAATCCGCAGGACATGATGTAACTGAGGCTGAAGATGGTGCAGTTGCTTTAAGCATTGCTCAACAAAATCAATTTGATTTAATCGTTACAGATATAAATATGCCAAATATGAATGGTATTGAGCTTATTACTGCATTACGAGCTATGCCAAACTTTAAGTTTACTCCTATTCTTTGTTTAACCACAGAGTCTTCTGGTGACATGAAAACAAAAGGTAAGGAAGCAGGAGCAACGGGTTGGATTGTTAAACCATTTAGCCCTGAAAAATTATTATCTGTGATTAGCCGAGTATTGTAATTTACTCAATGATACATAACAGAGTGAAGAGGTAACTAATGAGCAACGTGATTCAACTTCCTGAAAGCTTAACAATTCATCATATTGAAAGTCATTTCAATGAATTAAACAAAAAATTTAATGATTTTGACGATGACATTACTATTGAAGCATCGGCAGTTGAAAACGTTGATACTTCTGGATTACAAACTTTAATGATTCTGGTTAAAAACGCTATAGATAATGGTAAAACTGTTACTTGGCTAGAAGTACCAGAAATACTTAAATTAAGTGCCGAAAAACTCGGTTTAAAACAACAACTCTCATTTTAAGAAAGCGGCTTTAAGCCGTTTTTTTATATCTGAATTTTAGTGTTTAAGGGTTACGATGAATAAAACTTTATCAGATTCATTTGCCGTATCTTTAGAGTACGAAGGATCAGGGGCCCCAAAAGTAACCGCTAAGGGCAGAGGCTATATTGCTGAAGAAATTATTCAAGCCGCTAAAGAACACAACATACCCATTCAAAGTGATCCAGAATTGGTGAATGTTTTAAGCCAGGTAGAGCTCAATCACGAAATACCCGAAGCCCTCTATGAGGCTGTGGCACAAGTGCTGATTTTTGCCTATCAAATCAGTGGTAAATCTCCATTAGATGATCAACCAGATCATACAGAGTTTTCAAAGACTTAAGCAAAAGTAACATCAACTCCATCAGATACAATCTACAAATTTTCTATTCATTCATTTTTAAGTTTAATTAAAGTACTTGCGTATAAACTTAACAAAAAAGCCTTATTTATATTGCAAAACACGTAGCAAAATAAATAAGGCTTTTAAATAAGTAAGAATATTAAAGAGAACTAAACTAACTAAACATGTTATCCACATCAATCAAAATAATCACATTATCTTGAAAATGGGCAATTCCTTGAATATACGAAGAAGTGGTCTCTTTTGTTGTGGATAATGCTTCAAAGCGATTTTCAGGAATATCTTTTACTTCCATAACAAAATCAACCAACATTCCTACGGTTTTTTCGTCATCTAATTCAACAATAATAATTCGTGATAAGTCATTAATTTCTTTAGCTGGCATGCCATACATGACTCTTGTATCAATAACCGTAACAATAACACCACGAACATTAATAACTCCAAGAATATTGTAGTCAGCACCTTCCACTTTACGAATTGTACCTACCCTTAAAACCTCTCTAATTTTTTTGACTTGAATACCATAAATTTCATTTTCTAAGGTAAACAAAACGCAGCGAGCACTTGGCCCTTTGTACTCATCTTCATCATCCAAAACTGGAGCACCACGCGATGTCGATGAAAACGATTCTTTAGTAAATTCCATTCATCTCTCCCTACTGAAAACGCTGAACAACGCCAGGTAAGTCTAAAATTAAAGCAATATTACCGTTACCTGTAATGGTTGCTCCAGCATAACCATGAACATGTCTTAAACCAACACCAAGGGGTTTAATAACCACCTCTTCTTGACCATTTACTTGATCAACAACTAATCCCGCTCGTTGATTGCCCACTGAAACAATAATGACCTTATTGCCATGATAGTCATCTTTAACCGAACCTGGTGCTAACCATTCCGATAGAAAATATAACGGTACACTGCGTTCACGCAATCTAACCATCATAGCACCATCAATTTTATTGGTTTTACTTGCATCATAGTCAAAAATTTCTTGCACACTAGTTAACGGAATAGCATAACTATCTTCATCAAACGAGACCATTAAAGTAGGCAAAATAGCCAGTGTTAAAGGAACTCGAATACTGATTTCTGTACCTTGACCTAAGACTGAATGAATATCGATACTACCATTTAATTTGGTAATCATATTCTTAACAACATCCATCCCTACGCCACGCCCAGAGATATCACTAATCTGTTCAGCAGTTGAAAACCCTGCCGATAAAATTAATTCAAAAGCAGCTTTATCATCTAATTGATTTGCTGCTAATTCATCCATCATGCCCTTTTCAACTGCTTTACGGCGTAACAGATCTGGATCCATCCCTTTACCATCATCGGTAATGGACAATAATATATGATCCCCCTCTTGTTGGGCGGCAAGAACCACAGTACCATTTCTAGGTTTGCCAGCGGCAACTCTATCCTCAGGCATCTCAACACCATGATCAACTGAGTTACGGACTAAATGCACTAGTGGATCAGCCAAAGCTTCCACCAAGTTTTTATCTAAATCGGTTTCTTCGCCACGAAGCTCTAAATCAATCTCTTTACCCAGTTTTCTCGCCAAGTCACGGACAACCCTTGGAAAACGACCAAATACTTTCTTAACTGGCTGCATTCGCGTTTTCATTACTGAAGCTTGTAAATCAGTGGTCACATGATCTAAATTACCAACTGCATTAGAGATAGCTTCAATATTAGCTTCACCGCCTCTAAGGGTTAATAGACGGTTGCGGACTAAAACTAGCTCACCAACCAAGTTCATAATTTCATCTAATCGCTTAGTATCAACACGAACAGTTGATTCAGTGTTATTTTTAGCAGGAGCCTTTGATTCAGCATTAACGGCTGTTTTTGATTTTGCTTGAGAAATGGTTTTTTCTGGTGCTTTTGGCACAACGGTCGGTGTTGGTTTTGCCACAATCGGTTCAGCCAAAACAGGTTCTGATTGAGAAGATGAAGCCCCATTTATTTGGTCTTCTATACTGTCACGTTGATTAAGCAGTGCTTCAAACTCTTCATCCGTCATATCACCGTCAGGATCAACACCCGATTCAAGAGCCAAGCCTTTTGATTGTTGTGTTTCTTGGCTGGACGTTCCGTCCCTTTGATTCAGTAGAGCTTCAAACTCTTCATCCGTCATATCACCATCAGGGTCAACACCCTCTTCAAGCTGCAAGCCATTAGTAGCTTGAGCTGGAGTAGAATTACCATCACGTTGGTTAAGCAATGCTTCAAACTCTTCATCAGTCATATCACCATCAGGATCAACGCCTTCAGCAAGATGCAAACCTGAACTTGCTTGAGTTTGTGGTTCTTCAGCAGGGATTTCTGGCAAACTTTGCCCTTTAGTTAGAGCATCTAATTCTATTAAAAGAGTGGGATTATTTTCAGGAAGATCACGCTCTCCGTCATTTAATAATTCAATAGAATCACTTATGACATCAAACGCTCGTAAGATAACATCTGCGGCAACAGCATCGTAATCTACATCACCGTTGCGGATCTTATCAAATACATTTTCAGCTCTATGACAAACTTCAATAAGGGGGGTAATTCCTAAAAAACCAGCACCACCTTTTACCGTATGGAAACCTCTAAACACGGCATTAAGCAAATCTGCATCTTTAGGAGAATGCTCTAGCTCGACTAGCTGTTCATTGAGTTGATCAACCAACTCTGATGCTTCAACTAAAAAGTCTTGTAAAATCTCTTCATCCACAGCTTTTACCTCTTGGCTATTCCTTACTCAGTGTAGTATGTCACACTGAAATCAATACCCAAGTAAAAGCAATCCTCATGCCATTTACGGCTGAGTATTTATTAAAGCGAAAAGAAAGCATTTTTTGTGATTACGTTTAACCCTAAATACCCAAATCACTTAAAAGATCATCAATATCATCTTGCGATTCTACGATATCTTTCTTTGCATTTGTGGTGACATTTGGACCAACTCCCTGCATTTCTTGAGATTTTTGTTCATCTGCATCTTTTGCACGTTCGGGAATTGAATGATAGTCGTGGCCAGAGTTTTCTATCAATTGAATCAAGCTATGTTCAAGTGAACTAATGACAAAAATAACTCTATTCAGTACCTGGCCTGTTAAGTCTTGATAAGATTGAGCCAACATAATCTCAGTTAAACCTTCACTTATTTTACTTAATTCAGCCTGTATTTCTTGATGCTGATTACTCTGCAACATTTGGCTAATACTTTCAATACTTTGTAATGCCCGTTCAGCTGTATCCAACGTTTGGTTACTTGCTTGTTCAGTAGCTTGAATGACGTATTCTAAGCGTTCGGTTGCATCTGGAATGTCATGCTTAGTCTGCATCAACAGTGAGTCATCATCAATTTCATTTAGCGTTAAATGCAAATTGCTGGTTAATGTATTTAACTGTTGGAAAAGTTCGTTTTCTCTAATCTGAGTCATCTCATCAACAATATTTGCAGCTAGCTCATGTTCTTGATTTTCAAGAGCTTCTACAAGCTGTTTTGCTTGTTGTAGATCAATTTGATTTGAGATTGCCATATATTGACTGCTCCTTGCAGGGACTAATAGCGAAAAAACGCCTTTAAGTTAATTTTGTGTGATATTTTAGATTTTGCTAAAGTTCGGATCTTTGATTAAAAATACTATGTATCTTTTCATTAAGAGTCTCGGAATTAAAGGGCTTAACAATATAGCCATCCACTCCTGCATCAGTAGCTTCAATAATTTGTGATCTTTTTGCTTCTGCACTAATTAAGAGAAAAGGAATGTTTTTTAAAGATGGGTCATTACGAACGAGTTTGAGTAATTCTAAACCTGATAAATTAGGCATATTCCAATCACTGACAATCAAATCAAAATGATGATTCGATAATTTTTGCCAAGCATTTTCACCATCATAAGCTTCATCAAAATTCTTAAAACCTAACTCTTCCAAAAGGTCTTTTACAATTTTTCTCATGGTAGAAAAATCATCTACAATTAGAATGTTTATATCTTGGTTAATCTGCACTGTTTATCCGTTCTCATTAAGTATTCGGTATCAGATAATATTTAAATCCATTCAGACATTCTAGAACGAATTCGTTTAATTGCCTGACTATGAATCTGACTTACTCTCGACTCACTAACCTCAAGAACTTCACCAATTTCTTTAAGGTTCAGTTCTTCATCATAATAAAGAGCCATAACAAGCTTCTCTTTTTCAGGTAAATTGCCAATCTCCTTAGCTAAAGCTTCTTGAAAACCACTTTCTGATAACTCTGCAAATGGCGTGTGGCTTTTACCTATAATTTTACCTTCAGAAAGTTCCTCGTGATCTGGCTCGTCAATAGAAAGAAGTTGTGCAGAATTGGTGTCTTGTAGTATGAGATGATACTGTTCAATTTCAATTCCCATTTCGAAAGCGATTTCAGTATCTTTGGCTTCACGCCCTTCTCTAGATTCAACTTTTTGAATAGCATCGCTGACTTCTCTAGATTTACGATGCACTGATCGCGGAGTCCAATCACCTTTGCGCATTTCATCAAGCATAGCTCCACGAATACGAATACCTGCATAAGTTTCAAAGCTTGCCCCTTGATTAGAGTTAAACTTTTGCATAGCCTCAATTAAACCAATAATACCCGATTGAATTAGATCATCCACAAACACACTATCAGGCAAGCGACCCTTAAGATGGTAAGCGATACGCTTAACTAATGGCAAATACGACTCTAAATCAAGTAATTCGTTACCTGATTGTTTTTGAACTTGCTCGTAAACACGTGTACCACTCATGCTCTTATTGCCACCTTATTAATGCCCTGAATTAAACAGGTTCTCAACAAAAAACTGTAAATAACCCGTTACTCCTCTTGGGATTGGCCATCTTTCAACTTGTTTAGCCATATCATTAAATGACTTTGATGCAATACTATTTGGACGGTAAACCGTAACCGGAACCTGTTTCTGAACAGCTTCTCTTAAATCATGATCGAATGGAACCGAACCTAAAAAGTCGATGCTAACATCTAAAAATTGTTCACAAACCTTAGCAAATTTTTCATAAAGCTGTCTTCCATGGCCAGGCGTTCTACTCATGTTAGCCAATAATCTAAACTGAGTTAACTGATAATCTCTGCTTAAAACTTTAACAAGAGCATATGCATCAGTAATAGACGCTGGCTCATCGGTTACAACCACAACCACTTCTTGGGCAGCTCTACAAAAACTCACCACACTATCGGCAATACCGGCAGCAGTATCAACCAACAAAATGTCAATATCACCACTTAACTCAGAAAAAGCATTGATGATTCCAGCATTTTCTAAAGCACTTAATTGTGCCATTCTTCGAACACCAGAAGCGGCAGGAATAATTTTTAGCCCACCAGGACCTTCAACAATAACTTCTTGAAGCGTTTTTTCACCATCTAGAACGTGAGACAAGTTATATTTAGTTTGCAGACCAAGCATGATATCCACATTGGCTAAACCCATATCAGCATCCATTAACAATACTCTATGACCCAGCTTAGACAATGATATTCCTAAGTTTACAGATACATTTGTTTTACCCACCCCACCTTTACCACTGGCTACAGCAATAACTCTAACGGGTTGTGTTTCACTGCTTGAAGTTGTTTTATTTGTCTGCATTGCACGTAATCCTGCTGCCTGATCATTGAGCATCAGAAATCTCCTTTCCCATTCCTAATCGGAACGCTTGCTCATTTTGATTATGTTCTTTATTTTGTTGACCCAATACAATGAATCGATCAATAAATTCTCTGGTTCTCACAGATTCTAAATCCTCTGGCACTCTCTGCCCATTTGATAAATAGGCAATAGGTAACTGTTCTTCTATTAAAACAGTTAACACATTACCTAATTGTACGGCCTCATCAACTTTGGTCAAGATACATCCGTGCAATACCACCTGACTGAACGATTTTACAATATCTTTCATAACAGATAATTGTGTTGCAGCAGACATAACTAAATAGTTTCTAATGGTAGCAACACCTTCATGCCCAGAAGTCACTTGTTGCGAAAGTTGCAAATCTCGCTGACTCATTCCTGCTGTATCAATGAGTATTAACCTCTTATGTGAAAGCGATGCTAATAGAGCATAAAGTTCACCTTGCGTTTTAGCGATATGAACAGGAACATTAATTAGATCTGCAAACGTTTTTAATTGTGCCTGAGCACCGATTTTATAACAGTCTGTAGTAATCAAAGCCAATTCATTTGGACTATTTCTCATCACAAAGCGGCTTGCTATTTTTGCTATTGTGGTTGTTTTGCCAACGCCTGTTGGCCCAACTAATGCAAAAATACCACCTCTATCAATAATATCTCTATCTGCAGTAGGTATCTGTTCTTCCATCTGCATCAAAATAGCTGACCAAGACTGGTTATTGACTTGTGGCAGTTTATTGACCAATTTTTCACTTAAATCCCAACCCACTCCAAGCTTAACCAATTTTTTAATAAGCTCTATTCTTGCTGGGTCATTTTGCTCAGTTTGATTCCATGCCAGTCCTGATAGTTGATTCTCAAGCATTGCTTTAACGGCTTTAAGTTCCTCAGCCATATTAGCGATCTCAGGATTAGGCTGTTGAACTTGTTGAGAATTAAACTGATTTTGTTGGGTCTCAGATGTGTTATATGTGCTTCCAGTAGAAGCTTGTTTTTCTGGCTGATTTTTATTTGAATCCGGATCTAACGCCGCTACAATTTCAACACCATTACCAGTATCTTTGGTCGATAAAATAACGGCATCATCACCATGTTCTTCTCTAACAATATTCATTGCTTGCCGCATATTGGGAGCAAAATAACGTTTTATTTTCAAGTTATCCTCCTTGCCCTACGCTAGCCACAACACTAATCTGTCGGTTTTCTGGCACCTCTGAGTACGCTAATATATATAACGTTGGCAAACTGTACCTAAACAGTCTTGCTAATTGTGCTCTGATTTGCGGTGCAACCAGTAAAACCGCAGATTGACCTGACATTTCCATTTTTTGAGATTCTTCTTTTAAAGTGGTGTGTAAACGTTCTGCCAGGCCTGGTTCAATTGCTAATTGTCCTTCAGGAGCCCCTTGAGTTGCTTGGAGCAATATCTGTTCCAAGCTTGGGTCTAAAGTAATGACCTTAAGGTCTTCATCTTGTCCAACAATTCCCTGAACAATAGAACGTCCTAATGCAGTACGAACATGTATCGTTAATTCGGCCGCATCTTTAGTAGTGTCTGCTTTCTTAGTTAAGGTTTCTAAGATTGTTCGCATATCCCTAATAGAGACTTTTTCTTGTAATAAATTTTGTAATACCCTAACTAAAGTTGCTAGAGATAACTTATCAGGAACAAGCTCATCAACCAATTTAGGTGACACCGTTTTTAATTTATCAAGCAGTTTTTGAACTTCATCATGCCCCAATAGATCAAAGGCGTAATCTTGAATAAGTTGACTGACATGGGTAGCCACCACGGTACTTGAATCGACTACCGTATAACCTAGTGCCTGTGCCTGATCTTGGTCAGTCGGTGCTATCCAAACCGCATCCAAACCAAAGGTTGGATCTTTAGTAGCTGTACCAGCAATTTCACCAAAGACTTGGCCAGGGTTGATTGCCAACTCTCTATCTGGAAAAACTTCACCCTCACCCGCTGGTACACCCATTAACATGATCCGGTATTGATTTGGTTTTAAATCTAAGTTGTCTCTGATATGTACAGGAGGAACCAAAAAGCCAAGCTCTTGAGATACCTTACGGCGCACCCCTTTCACACGATCTAATAGCTGACCGTTTTGTGCTTGATCAACCATAGGAATTAGCCGATAACCAACTTCTAAACCCAATACATCAACATTTTGAACATCATCCCAGCTTAAATCTACTGGTTTTGCCTCTTCTTCATCAGGTATTTCGATTGGTGTTGATTCTTGCTCTTGAGTTTTCTGTTTATGAATTAAATAAGCTCCGCCCCCTGCAACACCAGCAAAGGCAAGAAAGGCAAAGTTTGGCATACCAGGAATAAGACCTAAAAAACCTACCACACCAGCTGCAGTCGCTAAGGCTTTTGGGTTAGCAAACATTTGCAGTTGAATCTGCTCCCCCATGTCTTTTTTATCACCACCAGTAACGCGAGTCACAATAATCGCAGTCGCAGTAGAGAGTAATAGGGCTGGAATTTGGGCAACCAAACCATCACCCAGTGTCAAAATGGTATACACCTGAGCCGCATCACCAAACGATAAGTCATGTTGGCCTACACCAATTGCAAACCCACCAATTAAATTTATAAAAAGAATCAAGATACCGGCAATGGCATCTCCTCTTACAAACTTACTTGCCCCATCCATAGAGCCATAAAATTCTGCTTCAGTAGATATTTCTGCTCGTCTTACTTGAGCTTCTTCTTGAGTAATTAACCCTGCATTTAAATCGGCATCAATAGCCATCTGCTTTCCGGGCATAGAGTCTAAAGTGAATCTGGCAGACACTTCCGCAACACGTCCTGCACCTTTTGTTATCACCACGAAATTAATAACAACTAAGATGGCAAACACCACCAAACCTACTGCGTAGTTTCCACCTATAACAAACTCACCAAAGGCCTCAATAACGTCACCTGCAGCGGCACCACCATTATGACCTTCAAGTAAAATAACGCGGGTAGATGCAATATTGAGTGACAACCTAAATAAGGTTGCTAATAAAATAATGGTTGGAAAAACGGCAAAATCTAGTGGTCTTTTGGCATACAGAGTCACCATTAACACAACCAAGGAGAGTGCGATATTAAATGTAAAGAATACATCTAATAAAAAAGGAGGAAGCGGTATAGTCACCATACCCAACAGAACTAATACCGCAATAGGTATGCCCAAGCTACTAGACAAGCTCTCTTTGGCTTTATTGATAAGTTGAGTAAAGTTCATTAATGAATTAAATAACCTGAGTGTGTTGAATATACATTTTATTCGGTTTTCATATCAGCTGGAATTGCTAAATTTGCAAAATCCACCTTATCTGCAGTACCAGTTTCTTTAAGCTGATAAACATAAGCCAAAACAGCAGCGACTGCTTTAAACAAATCGTAAGGTATAGGCCTGTCTATTTCAGCATTATAGTACAAAGCCCTAGCTAAAGGGGGGGCTTCTACCATGGTAATATTATTCTCTTTTGCAATGGTTCTAATTTGTGCCGCCATAAAGTCAACACCCATGGCTAAAATTACGGGTTCTTGCATACTTTCAGGATCATATTTCAGTGCGATTGCGTAGTGTGTAGGGTTGGTGATAATCACATCTGCTTCTGGAACTTTTTGCATCATTCTGCGTTGAGACATCTCTCTTTGAACCTGACGAATACGCCCTTTGACTTCTGGATTACCTTCTTGTTGTTTGTACTCTTCTTTGACCTCTTGCTTGGTCATTTTTAACTGCTTATTATGATCCCAAAGTTGAAACGGCACATCAATAGCTGCAACAATCAACAACGATAAACTGACAAAAATAAATGCTTCTACGATTAAGCTCCCAGAGTGAGCCAAAGCAAACTTAAGGGGTTCTATACCAAGTTGTAATACCTCATTAAAACTAAAATATAAAAAGAAAGTCGCCATTGTCATCACTAAAGCAAATTTTGCAAACGCCTTTGCCAACTCAAGTAACGCCTTTACTGAGAACATTCTTTTAATGCCAGAAACAGGATTTAATTTACTTGCTTTTGGAGCTAATGCCTTGGTACTAAAAGACCAGCCCCCCAATAAAGTTGGCGAAATAAGAGCAATAATTACCATCACCAAAATAAATGGCAAAATCATATAGATACCTTGAAGAATCAAAGCAATCATTAAATCAATCATTTTCTGAGAATCAAATGCAACATCTCGATCAAAACTAATGCCTTTCGTCATTAAATCAATAAAGTCTTGCATCATAAAGCCGCCATACATCAGCATAAAAATTGCCGCCGACAAGGTCATTAACAAAGTGGTTAATTCTTTGGAACGAGGTATTTGACCCTTTTCGCGGGCATCGTCTAATTTTTTCTGGGTGGGTTCTTCGGATTTTTCACTGCCGTCTGCATTTTCAGCCATGATTTACTCCGTTAAACGTAATTGGCTAATGACATCAACTGCACGATGAATTAGCTCTTGAAGATGAGGCAAAATTAAAGGCGTTGTCAGTGACAACATGACCAGGCCTGCTAATAATGTAAGAGGGAAACCAACTGCAAAAATATTTAACGAAGGTGCGGCACGAGTAACGACACCAAACGCCACGTTAATCAACAGCAGAGCAGTAATAGCAGGTAAAGCAATCAAGACACCTGCAGTAAACATATAGCTACCAAATTTGACTAAATTCCATAAACTTTCGGAATTAAGAAAATGTGTCCCTACTGGCAAGTATTCAAAACTATTTGCCACTACCTGAATAACTAATAAATGACCATTTAACGCTAAAAAAAGCAATGTCACCACAATGGTAAAATACTGAGATACAACAGGAGAGTTAACTCCTGTTCCTGGGTCAACCATTTGAGCGAATGCTAACCCCATACCCATAGCAATCAAGTGTCCTGCAATAACAAAAGCCTGAAAGACAATTAAAAAAACCAACCCCATTGCTAAACCAATTAGAACTTGTTGAACAAGATAGAGTACACCTTCATTTGTAAAAGGATCAACGGGCGGAGGAAGTGAAAGAGAAGGGGCAATAACGAGCGTAAGAAAAAATGTCAAAATAACTTTAGAACGCACAGGTACAGCTCTTATTCCATAAATAGGAATAATTGACAGCATGGCACCAATTCTAACAAATGGGTAAAAATAAAGGCCTACCAGTTGCAAAAATTCTGGATAGCTAAAAGACATCTGACTAACCAATCATGGCAGGAATATTTTGATAAAGCTCACGAGTAAAAGAGATTAACGTCGTTAACATCCAAGGACCTGCAACAACTAATGCAACACCAACAATGGCGAGCTTTGGAATAAAACTCAGCGTCATTTCGTTAATTTGTGTGGCCGCTTGAAACATACCCACCAATAAACCAATAATCAGTGCTGGAATCAATAAAGGAGCTGCCAACATGGCAGTTACTTCAAGCATCTTTTGCCCGAGTGTTAATACAAATTCTTCTTGCATCATATACCTCCAGGTACAACGAAGCTATTTGCTAAAGTACCAACAACCAAAGCCCAACCATCTATGAGCACAAACAGCATAAGTTTAAAGGGTAAAGAGATAATCATGGGTGATAACATCATCATACCCATAGACATCAATAAGCTGGCAACGACTAAATCGATAATTAAAAAGGGAATAAATAACATAAACCCAATTTGAAAAGCGGTTTTTAATTCACTTGTCATAAAGGCAGGAATAAGTACTTTAAATGGTACAGACTGAGGGTCTTTCAAAGTCACATCAGCCATTTCAGCAAACATACCCAAGTCATCTTCTCGAGTCTGTTGGAGCATAAACTGATGCATGGGTTTTGATCCGAGTTCTACCGCTTTTTGAAACTGTATTTTTTCATCAAGGTAAGGAGCTACGGCTGTGTCATAAACCTTATCTAACACTGGACCCATTATAAAAAGTGTTAAAAACAAAGATAAACCAATCAAAACCTGATTTGATGGGGTTTGCATTGTACCCAAAGCTTGTCTTAGTAGAGCCAAGACAATAACTATTCTCAAAAATGACGTGGTTGCAATTAATGCCGCAGGCAATAACGTTAAGCCTGTCATTAAGAGTAGGATTTGGATGGTTAAAGTGTAATCTTGATTACCAGCGGCATCCGTTTCTACAGAAAATGCAGGAATACCAGGCATAGCCCATGTCAATACAGGGAAAAAAGTAAGTATAAAAAATAGAGAGGGCTTTAATATCTTCACGAGTATGTCGACTATTTTCCTTTAGACTTAATGGCTTCTTGCAACCGCTTTGAAAACTGCCCTGAAACAGGAACATTTTCTTGGACTTCAACATTTTCTTCAAGTTGATGCAATCGACTTATTCTACTCGATGTCACCCCTACCAAAACTTGTTCTTTACCAACTTGCAATAACAAAATACGTTCCCTTTGCCCAACAGATAAAGCCCCAAGAACTTTAAGATTGCCGTCAGCCACACCAGGAAAACGTCCATAACGTCTTAACAACCAAGCAGAAATAAAAATAATAACCAGAACCAAAACCAAAGACAAAATAATTTGTCCAAAATATTCACTGGGTTGGGTAACTTTCTCTCCAATCAAAGGCATTTTATCTTCTGCAAACACCCAAGTAGTTTGAAGAGTTAATAGTAAAGTTAACCAGGCCTGCTTAATTAATTTCATGGTCATTACTTTAACTTTTTGATTCGCTCTTGTGGACTAACCACGTCGGTTAAACGCACACCAAACTTATCATTGATAACAACCACTTCGCCATGAGCGATAAGGGTTCCATTTACTAATAAATCTAAAGGTTCTCCCGCTAAACGATCCATTTCAACAACCGAACCCTGTGTATATGAGAGCAGATTACGAATAGAGACTTTTGCTCTACCAATTTCTAGCTGCAATGTAACAGGGATATCCATTAAGACATCTAAATCAACCTTATCTTTATTGCCACCACGTTCTGCGTTGAGTTCATCAAATGCCGCCGAGCTAATTGACTCAGCATTCATAGCATCTGCTTGCTCCGACAATGCATCTCCCCAATCTGCATCTGCAGAGCCTGTTGCACTTTCTGCATCAGCTTGTTCAGCTAAGGCGTCGCCCCACGCACTTAAATCTTCTTCATCACTCATCGTACCACTCCTTAACATTCTCTATCGTTCGCTCTTGATAAGCGGGGTGACGTAAAACTTCTTCTATTTTAACGGCTTTTTTATCATGGCTTTCACCTAGTTTGCCACGCATAATGGCAATATTTTCAGCTTTAACTGTAACTTGTTTAGGCATTTCCAGCGGAATAATATCGCCTTTTTCCATTCTTAATAAATCATCAACATTCATTTTTAGTTCAGCTAAACTCACACTTAAATCAATTTCAATATTTTTTGCTTCTTCTTTAAGTGTTCTTGACCAACGATTATCACTCTCACCTTGAAGATTTTGCATACCTTCTTCAAGCTTGTCTCTAACTGGTTCAAGCATGGCATAAGGCATGACAATATCAACACGCCCTTCAACCCCTTCAAAACGAACATTGATTGGACTCACAACAATCATATCAGTTGGGTCAACAATCCCTGCAAATTTAGGGTTCATTTCAGAGTGCATGTATTCGATCTCAATATCCATAACTGGACCCCATGCTTTACGCATGTTCTCAGAGGTGATATCAAGAATACTTCTTACCATACTCATTTCAACAGGTGTATATTCACGCCCTTCGATTTTGAAGGGAAGTAGACCTGTTCCACCAAAGTAGATATCAACCGCAGTAAAAATCAACTTTGAGTCTAAGGTAAATAATGACACTCCGTTTAACGGGTTAATACGATAAATATTCAAGCTGGTAGGCACAAATAGATTACGCAAGTAGTCAATCATTTTAATGATTTTTACTTCACCCGCCGTCACCTCAACACTCGCCATAATCATTTCATTAAAATGACGTTGAAAACCTCGAGCAAATCGTTCGTTAATAATATCTAAAGCAGGCAGACGACCACGAACAATACGCTCTTGGTTAGTAAAGTCATAGACTTTGGCACTCTGCCCCCCTGAAGTATCATCACCTTCAGTTTCGACATCACCACCGCCCATCCCTTTTAAAAGGGCGTCAACTTCATCTTGGCTTAGAATATCATCCATTTATAATCGCCTTACTGCATCACAAAACGTGTCATATAAACATCTTCAACTAAATCTGGGTAAATATTATGTTTTTCTAGAACCTTACGGGTCACATCTAAAATTTGTGCTCGTAACTGATCAGGCCCATCCGGTTTGATTAATTCATTGTAGTGCTGATTTCGCAATAAACGTTCAATATCATTTTTAAGAATAGGTCGTAAATATTCCATTTCACCATCTGGACCGACTACCTGAGGGTAATACGATAGAAACTTCAAATCAACTGCTAAGAATTTTGCTTGACCATCTCCATTGAAATTTACAACAAATTTATCCATTGTAAAATAACTTGGAGGTGCATCTGCCGCAGGTGGTTCAAACTGCTTATATTTAGGTGAATACTCTTTTGCATGCCCCATATCATGTCCGTCAGCTTCATCAGTACCATGCTCTGCTGAACCATGTACTTCAGCATTCGCTCCTTTTTCTTCTGAATGTTTATCAGCACTCAGGTACAAAAAAGCTAAAGCGCCAATACCAACTAAAAGAAGAATGACCACAACCAAAAGGACAATAATCAATCCTTTTCCACCGCTTTTCTTTTCTTCTTTAACATCTTCTTCAGACATGGTTTTTCCTTCCTTTTCTCTGGTTTACTGAGGAGTGAGTCGTAGCTTTTTACTCAAGTCTTCTACAGGTACTGCATCACTTAAGCTACGCAAACGCTGCTCAGCCTCTTTATTCAAAACAATAATACTAATTCTTCTATTTCTTGGATTATACGGATTTTCTTTATCAAACGGCACAGTATCCGCCATTCCAACTGTTTGTGCAATACGATTACTATCAACCCCACCTTTAAGTAACAGCCTTCTTGCTGCATTCGCTCGGTCTGCTGAAAGCTCCCAGTTGGTATATTCAGAGTTATCGTGATAACCCGACGAATCGGTATGTCCAGTTATACTTATTTTATTTCTGGTAGTCGATAAAACCTTACCAACTTCTTGCAATAACTTAGATGCATACTCTTTAGGTAAATCTACTCCAGTTTCAAACATTGGGCGTTTTCTATCATCCAAAATTTGTACCTGTAATCCATTAGGAGTAACGTCTATTTTTAACTGATCTTTTAATTCACTTAAAGAGTCACTTTGTGCAATCTGTTTTTCAAGCTGAAGCTTCATCGCTTCCATTTGAGCTTTTTCTGCCGCCTTACCCGAACCATCCTCATTTCCCTCAGTGCCTTTTGGTGAATCTTTAAATCCTCCCATATCAATCATTGCATCTGAAGTTTGACCCGCTTCTTTTGATTCAACAAGAGACATGGGCGAAGACTCTATTACCGTAGGATCTCTAAAGTATTCAGCCATTGCCTTCATTTCTTCGTCGTTAGTTCCACCCAAAACCCATAACATTAAAAAAAACGCCATCGCTGCCGTCATAAAATCGGCAAACGCAATTTTCCATGCTCCGCCATGTGCTGAGTGCGGGCACTTATTTAAGCGCTTTATAATTATGGATTGTTCATCACTCATGGCGTTTCAACTAACTCGAACTAGAGGTTATTTCTGGCTCTGTAAAAATTCATCTACTTCTGTAAAAGTAGGTCTTTCATGGCTTGGCACTGCTTTACGCCCGAACTCTACCGCAACTTGCGGGGCATATCCATTAAGGTTGGCCATTAAACAGGTTTTAATTACACCAAAAAATGCTCCTTCTGCCTCTGCTCTGTTAGCTAGTTCAGACGAAATCGGTGCAATAAAGCCATATGCAATCAGAATCCCTAAAAAAGTCCCTACTAAAGCAACAGACATATGATGAGCTATTTCCATCGGTCCTGCGTCAAGATAACTCATGGTAATAACAATCCCTAATACCGCTGCCACGATACCAAAGGCTGGCAAAGCCTCAGAAACCTTACCAATTGCGGCACTTGGCATCATAGCCTCATGGTGGTGGGCATCGAGTTCTAAAATCATTAAGTCTTCTAACTGATAAGGATTGCTTGCACCACTAATCATTAGCCTCAAATAATCACAAATAAAATCTACAGCATGGTGATCAGCAGCCACCTTGGGTGCACTATTAAACAATTCGCTTGAATGAGGGTCTTCTACATCCGCTTCAATTGACATTAAACCTTCACGACGTGCCTTATTAAAGATTTTAAACATGAGACCAAGCAACTCCATAAACAATTCTTTGTTTACATGGTGAGGCTTAGCAAGACCAAGTCCTTTTGAGAAACCAGCTTTAACTACCCAGCCCGGATTGGCAATAATATAAGCACCCAATGCACCACCACAGATGATAACCATCTCTAGCGGCTGAATCATAATACCTATACTACCGTGTGGTAAGTAACCACCCAATAAGGTACCGATTACGACGAGTGTACCTACTATTGCCTTCATCTATTCATCCTATATTGCTGCTCAAAAATTATGGTTTTACCCATTAACTGCGCTGAATAACGCCAGCCAATTCTTCTTGCGCAGATTTTAACTCAGAAAGGTCTGCGACTATACCATTAAATATGTCATTTACTCGTCCAGCTTGCTCTTGAGTAGAATCCACTCTGTTTTGACCACTCGCCATAACTTGCACCGCATTTCGTGCACGCTGCTGAAGCTCTTCAATAATGGTTTGAATCTCTGTTGTTGCTTGCTGAGTTTTACCCGCTAAAATACGCACTTCATCAGCTACCACAGCAAATCCGCGGCCATGCTCACCAGCTCGGGCGGCTTCTATTGCCGCATTTAATGCTAATAAATTTGTTTGTTCTGCAATATCACGAATTAAGACTAAAACCGTTCCGATATTACTGCTGTCCTCTTCTAAGCGTTTAATAACACCAGAAGCATGAACAACCTCATCTGTTAAGCCACTGACCTCTGTTATAACATTACCGGCAGATTCCATGCCTTGAGATGATCCTGAGTTAAGAGCCTGAAGCTTAGTGGCTAACTTTTGTGAAAGCATCATCAATTCACTGTTATCAAATTTTGCAGAGCTGGTTGAACTCTGTTGAGAATAGCAAGCCGCTAAAGTTTCATTTAACTCTTCAATTTGATTATCTAAGTCGGCAACTTTAGCTTCTATGGTTGATTTCTCAATCATCTCTTTAGTCACTTGGTTTGATGCTAACTCTAAAAGGTTATTAACAACGGTTAAAAGCTTTGGATCGGCATTGGCAAGATTAACCGTTGTGGCCAAATCTTTTTCGTTTATTACCTTTTGCAAAGCCTCAACTAATTCTGTTTGATCACAAGCACCCGATTTATTACATGTCATTAAATACACCAAAGAACCAACTACCAAGCCAGCAACAACCATTGCCATTACAACAAATCCAACAGTTGGAATACCTGCGATAGTTGATCCCGCATAGGCATTTTTTGTACTTAAAGCCACAAATAGGGCAATACTTTTTTCAAATTTCATCTCTCGCTCCTAGGCGTAAAAATCGACAATGTTATCGGACATGATTGTTGTTTTTGTTAATGATTGCTCAACCCCATCTGAATCAGCACTCATCGCAGATGAGTTAGCATTGTTTTCAGAACCAGATTCACCATCAGAATTATTTGCAAAATTTGATTGCTCTCCAACATCCACAGAGGCTAGATCAATACCAGCTTGCTCAAGCATTTCTCTAAGTCTTGGGATTGCATTTTCCATTGCTTCACGAGTCGTTAGATGCTGAGCATTCATGCTTACGTGTACTTGCTGATCTTTATCTATATGCAATTTGACTTGAACTGGGCCAAGCTTTTCTGGGTTAAGCGTAATTTGTGCTTGTTGTAGTTTATTATTTGCCATATAAACCACACGTTGACCAAAAGCTTGGCCCCACTGTGGAGATCTCACTGGTACAGGAATCGACTGCATTCCAGGTGGTAAGAATGTCTTTTTATCACCAGAAAGACCATCAATTGCCAGCAAACTTTCTTTGGAATCGGCTTTAACAATTAATTCATCCGTGGCTTTTACAGCCATTTGCTGTTCAATGTTTTGAGCTCTTTTCTCTTGAAACTGCGATGATTGAATCGCATTTGCTATATATGGTTGTGCATTTGGTTGTGTTCCTGGTTGAGCACTCTGCTGTCCGTTAGATTGAGAACCAGATTGACCACCTTGAGCAAAGCCAGAAGATTGAGAGCCATCAGAACTAGAAGCCCCCCAATGTGCAGCAGAACTAGTTTGACTACCTGGTTGCTGGACACCGGATTGCTGATTAACCACTTGCTGGTTGGCGGTTACTGTAGCACCGGCATGAGATACATTTGATGCCATGCCTGTAACATTCTGACTACTCGAGGCAACTGCACTTTTTTGTAGAGAATCCGTTGCCAAATTGTTGGCCTGGATGCTTTCTGGTGATGTTGTCTCATCGACCGACTTATCAACCGTTTCTTGTGTAGCCTCTGAAGGCATGGTTACATTTGCCACATTATTGGCAGACTCATCAATAGACGCATCTGAAACGCTGTAACCAAATTCTTGAGACTGACTTAAAATAGGGTTATCTACAGAATCCACCTCTTGATAACCAGCTAGGTTTAACACATTGTTTTGCTCAGGGGCTTCACCATCATTTACGACCATATCAACGGATTCAGTGTTTGACTGTACAACGATATCAAGATTGTTATCAGCACTTAATTCACTTGCCGCATCAATATTTGAATTTACCAGGCCTGGTAAATTGACAGAATCTTTATCAATATTGGGTACATCTAAATTAGCTACATCTAATCGCATGCTTGCAAAAGCCTCTGAAGGCTCGGCATTATCAACTTGACTTGCAGGGATTGTTTTACCTTCCAGTAACGCTGAAACATCAATAACAGAAACTGGCAAATCATTAGCAGTACCAATCGTTTGCTCTTCAGCCATCTTGTCTGAATTAGCAATCTGCTTACCTGGCTGATTAATCATTGAGGCAAAAAGCTGTGAAAATGGTTTCCCTTGTGGCAAACCTTGCCCTTTATCCAACATATTTAAGCCTTCTAGAGGCTGTTCAACTTGTGCAGGTTTAGCATTTATAAGCATTTGTATCTCACATCTGTACATTGCATCGTAAACTCAGAAAAGCAATATACATGCCTAACAAATAAAACACTGATAAAAAGAGAAATAACTAATGTGATATTTTCTGATTTTGAATATATTTTTGGGCTGACAGTTCATCAAGCATCCTTTGTTCTGCTCGATTAAGTATCGCTTGTTCATTATTACTAATACGTTTATACAACGCCTCTAAAGACTTTACTCTGGCTCTTTTTTCAATCCAGGCTTCTTTAGATAAAACCAACATTTTTTCAGATTCTTCAACCTGATTTTTTTGGGCAACTACCGCTTGGCTTAACTTTTCTGAAAACGCATTATGGGTTTGCAATTGAATGGGAGAAATTTGACCAACAGAACTCGGTTTTTTGGCATACTCATCACAATATAAAAGTAAAGATTCTAGCTGCTGCTTGGCGTCAGCTAATCTGGTTTGCATATAGGCATAAGTTTGAGCCGCCTTGTCTAACTCCATTTCGGCAAGCTCTACTATTTTTTTGATTCTTTGCAATCTACGTGACACAAATATCGTTTCCTTTAATAAGCATTACCGTCTGCCAGTAAACAATACAAATTGGTTCCTATCTATCAATTAGCTACGCAGCACTTAGCTTAAAGTCGACTTTAAAGCTTCTAAAGAAACATCTAGCGAAAATTGTTCATGAATACCTTGAGATAAAAACGCATTAAGAGCAGGATGTTTAGATATGGCTAAATCAATCCCTTGATCAGCACCTTTACGATAAGCACCAACACTAATTAAATCATGATTTTGCTGGTATGTTGAGTAGAGGTTTTTAAATTTTCTGGCCAAATTTAATTGTTCATCGGGAACAATATCTACCATTACTCGACTGATAGAAGACTCAATATCAATCGCCGGATATCGACCGCTATCAGCAATTTCTCTTGAAAGCACGATATGCCCATCTAAAACACCACGAGCCGAATCAACAATAGGATCAGACTGGTCGTCCCCCTCTGCTAGAACAGTATAAATTGCGGTAATAGAACCTCCGCCCAGCATTCCGTTACCCGCTCTTTCAACCAACTGTGGTAGCTTAGCAAAGACAGAAGGCGGATAGCCCTTGCTGGCTGGAGGTTCTCCAACCGCTAAAGCAATTTCGCGCTGGGCTTGAGCAAAACGGGTTAAAGAATCCATTAACAACAAAACATTTTTGCCCTGCTCTCTAAAGTATTCCGCAATGGATGTGGCTAACATTGCTCCATGCAAACGCATAAGTGGCGGATCATCTGCAGGGGTTGCCACGACGACTGAACGTTTGAGCCCCTCTTCACCGAGGTTATTTCTAACAAACTCATTTACTTCTCGGCCACGCTCACCAACTAGACCAACCACCACAACATCAGCATCCGTATAGCGAGTCATCATACCTAATAAAACACTTTTACCAACACCAGTTCCGGCCATTAAACCAATACGTTGTCCCTTACCTAATGTTAGCAATCCATTAATCGCCTTAATTCCAACATCTAGTGGTTCTTGAATTGGGTGGCGGCTCAAAGGGTTAATTCTCTCTCCTGCTAAAGATACATAATCGGTAGTTTCAATAGCTCCAAGTCCATCTAATGCTTCGCCGGTGCCGCTTACAACTCGTCCCAGCATTCCATAACCCACTCCTACTTTAACACCACCATCTACAGGCAGTACTTCAGCATTGGGCTCAAGCCCATTGGTATCGCCAATTGGCATTAAAAAAAGGCGACCATCATGAAACCCAACCACTTCAGCTTCAATCGGTGGTAAATCATGACTTCGCATGATTTGACATCGGGAACCGATAGGAGCAAATGTACCCACAACTTCTAACGTCATTCCAACCATTCGCACAAGCCTTCCTGCCACTTTTAGTGCCTGAGGTTTAATACCGCTTTTGGTTAGATGTGTTAACTTATCGCTCAAGTTTTGATTGAATTGTTTGGTGAGTTCCATACTTATCTTCTTGATCAATAAATGGATAATTAGATTACTGAATTACGCAGTACTGGATGTTTCTGAACTATTAGATATTTCTGGGATAACAGAATCTGATTCATCAGATACATCTTGTGAAACCTTTTCAACCACCTCATCAAACCGAGCAATCCAACTATTAAGAATGGTTGAATAGTCTTGCTTAACAATACAGGTTCCTAGTTCAATTTTAGGGTTTTCATGAAGAGACCACTTCTCAGAAATTGACGGCTGAGAAATTTGTAAAAAAGCCAAATCATCTGGATGTAAATAGATTTTTATCTCACTAGATGATTCAGGAAGAGCAGCTACCGATTCTCTTATCGTATTTAGAATCCACTCTTTATCAGCCTGCACTTCCTTTTTAATAACGGTTTTCGCAACATGCAATGCGAAATCAACTAGCTCAGAATAAATACGCTGTTCTAGAGAATCATAAGGAGTTTTAAGAGATGAGAGTATTGAATCAAACTGATCTAACTTAGGTTGTAGATTAGCAAAAACCTCAGATTTCGCCTCAGTTTTCCCGTTATCATAACCTTCCTCTTGACCTTTTTTTAGGCCTTCTTGGTAACCTTGCTCAAACGCTTTTTCGTAGGTTTCTTTTTTTATGATTTCAGCTTGTTTTTGAATTTCAGGCTGCATCTCTTGTTGAATTTTTTGATACACCTCATCAGAGACTTTTTTATCCGCTTGTTTAGTCTCTTCTTCAAAATTTGACATTTTCCAAGCTTTAATATGATTTGAAGAATCTATTTCAGAAGATGGCAAAAGAGTGGCAATCTCAGGTTGCTCATTATCTTCATGGTATTTCTTTTCTTGAAAAGATTCATCAACCACTTACACAAACTCCTCACCACCACCAGGCATCATAATTTTCTCTTCATCGGCTAAACGGCGAACTGTTTGAATAATGCTACGCTGAGCATCTTCAACCGCACTAAGTTTAACTGGTCCACCAGTTTCAAGATCATCACGCATAATATCTGCTTGACGTTTTGAAAGGTTAGATAAGAACTTCTCTTTAATGCCTGTATCTGCACCTTTAAGTGCCACAATAAGAATATCACTCGGTACTTCAGCAACAATTGTTTGAATACCTCTGTCATCAATACCATCGATGTCGTCAAAGACAAACATTTTGTCTTGAATAGCTTTACTGACTTCTTCATGCTCAATAGAGATATCATCTAAAATACGAGAATCAACGCCACCACCCACTAAGTTCAAGATTTCTGCGGCACGTTTTTCACCACCAATCGAGGCAAGCTTACCTCCCTCACCATCACTTGATGCATTCTCTAATACATCATTTAAATCAAATAAAGCCCGAGGCTGAATAGTCGTTAGAGTTGCAATACGGTAAATCACTTCGGACTGGAATCGTTCAGGAATTCCTCTTAAGACCTCTGCTGCTTGGTCAGAATCAAAATAAGATAATACAATCGCTATTACCTGAGGGTGTTCATTACGAAGCATATTAGAAATGGTTGATGGATGCTGCCATTTAAGAGCTTCAAGCCCCTTAACCTGGTCTCCAAGAAGTGCTGCATCCATAAGATGTCCACCTCCATCACCTAACGCATCCGCCATAAGCGATTGAGCATATTCACTAGGATCAACACCTAACGCATCATCTCCTAACTCATTTAAAAAAGACTTCATTACTGTATGGATGTCTTTATGGGACACATTTTCAACTGATGTCATTGCTGAACCAATTTGCTGTACCTCTCTTGGATTTAGGTGTTTTAGCACCTTAGCAGCAGAATCTTTACCTAAAGAAAGTAGCAATATGGCAGCTTTATCAAGCTTAGGAATATCTTTTTCATCTCCCATTTCTTCAATTAGTGAATCAGCCATATTAGCCTCCAGACATCCATTGTTTAATTACGTGAGCAGCCACCTTAGGATCTGACGCAACAATTGTTCGTACTTTCTCCAATAACTCATGCTCAGCTTCAGATTCGGCTTCAGACGCTACTGCTGTCTGTTCTACTTCCTCATTCATCTGTTCAAGAGCTCTAGAAATCTCATCTACATTTTCTAACTCTTCAGCTTCTTCAGGAACATCCTCAGGATACTCTAAGTAAGTCTCTTCTTTCTTAGATAAATCTTTCAACATCGGACGAATCACACCAAAGATAATAAATAGAACTGCCAGGCCTGCTAAAACTTGTTTAATTAAGTTCCAAAACCAGGTTTCTTGCCAAATAGGAGCTGTTTCAACCACTTCTGCAGGAGCAGTAACAAAAGAAGCATTTACAACACTTAAGGTATCGCCACGTGCCTCATCAAGGCCAACAGTATCACTGACTAGACGTCGATAACGAAGTAGCTCGTCTTCTGCAATAGGCTGCCTAACAATTTGCCCATTTGCATCAAGACTCGTTTTATCATCTAAAACCACTGCAACAGATAAACGGTGGATATTACCTACTGAATTTTTAATATGACTAACTGTTCTATCAAGCTCATAGTTTTTGGTTTTTTTCTCACTTGAGCTTTTTAAATTAGGATCATTACTTGCCTTATAGCCTTCTTCAGGTGCAATACCTGCTCTTGGAGGTTGATTAGTTAGAGCCCCCGGAATCCCTGTTGGTCCTTGATCACGATTAATCTCTTTTACTTCTTGTTCAGAGCGAATCGCTTCAGGATCCGGCTCATAGTTTTCTCGTGTCTGTTCTTGCTGTGTAAAATCAAGCTCGGCAGTTACCTGAGCCCTTACTTTATTCTCCCCGCCAACAATAGGAGCTAAAAGTCTAATAATACGGTTAGATAAGGTCTCTTCAACCTGGCGAGTATAATCCAGCTGTTTCATACTCATATGAAGCATGCCATTATTGGCATTTGAATTTGTTAGTAGATTTCCGTTTTGATCAACAACGGTCACAGATTTAGCATCTAAATTTGGAATACTTGAGGCAACTAAATAGACAATCGCACTGACTTGCTCTTCATTTAAGCTTCTACCTGGATAAAGCTTAACAACGACTGAGGCTGATGGCTTTTGCTGCTTTCTTACAAAAACTGAACGCTTTGGCAATCCTAACATCACTCGAGCAGATTTTACGGAATTAATAGATGAAACCGATTTAGCTAATTCACCTTCAAGAGCACGGTGATAACGAGTTGTTTCTTTAAATTGAGAAATACCAAAACCTTGCTCAACATCTAAAAGTTGATAGCCAGTAGCGGCTTGTTTTGGATAACCAGCGGCAGCTAATTTTATGCGAAGTGAATGAACTAAATCATTAGGAACTAAAATACCACCACTGCTGCTATCAATGCGGTATTTAACGCCTTCTTGCTCCAGCGTTTGTACAATCTCATTCATATCTTTGGCATCAACACTTCCAAAAAGCAGAGTGTAATTTGTGTTTTGCGACCACAAAAAAATACCCACAACAAGAGCCAGAGAAGCAGCTAAAGCAATCACTAAACTGACTTGTTTAGCAACAGATAGAGAAGTAAGATTATTTAATAAAGCAGAGCCAGTGCCACTTGGTGGCTGCATATTAAGAGAATTGTCGAGAGACGCTTGTTGATCTGCCATTATAAAATCTTCTTGTTTTTTAAATTAATGCGATTAGTTAGAAGGTAAGTTTCTAACTATAAAGGCATATTAATCACATCTTTATAGGCTTCAACGAGTTTATTTCTTACCTGAGTCATGGCTTGAAAAGAAAGGCTTGCCTTTTGAACTTGAAGCATAACTTCTGATAATTCCATTTCAGGGTCACCTTGTTCAAACGCGTTTTTCATATCGCCGGCTTTATGCTGCTCATGATTTACAGATTGTACTGATTCCGCTAAAAGTTCGGCAAAATTAGCCGCTTTTTCTTGACCACTTTCTGAAGTATTCGTTACATCAGCAGCCGATTTAGCTTCTGCTTGAGCAGCTAAAGAACGCATTTGTAACATTAAACTTTGTGTATCAATCGGATTCATTTACTCTATTCACTCTGTATAAGTACTAGGCCATTTCAACGGATTTATGAAAAATGTGAATTTATTATCACACAGTTTCAAAACACTTTCAGCAATTGATATGCCAGTTTTATGTCAAAAAACAAACAATTCCCTAAACTATTTATAACATTGGCCGATAACTACCGACTTTACGGAACGTCCACACCTTGCTCTTTAAGTTTTGCAATTTTATAACGCAAAGTTCTGGGGCTAATATTTAACGCTTCGGCTGTTTTTTGTCTATGGCCAGAATTTTGACGCAACGTTTCTAAAATCATCTCTGTTTCACGAGCTTTCAAATCCATCGGTAACTCTAGCGGTTTAAAATTTGTAGATTCAGTATTTTCAGACTCTTCAATCCCTTCACAAGCATTATCAGCTAACTCGGCTTTGGCATCCTCTGTCTGAGTTGGATTCATTAAACTATGCAAGGTATCAAAACCATCATCTAGCATGATATTTTGGTCTTGAATCGTATCACCAGACATCATAACCAATGCCCTTTGAATCACATTATCTAATTCACGAATATTACCAGGCCATGTGTATTGGATTAACCGCTTCATAGCAGGTGCGGAAATCATGGGCTGAACTCTTGAAGCTCCACAATGCCTTTGAATCAATCGTTCTGCAATCGCAGCAATGTCTCTAGGGCGTTCTCTTAAAGGAGGTAAATGCATTGGGAATACATTTAATCTATAGAATAAATCCTCTCTAAAGTCTCCCGTTGCAATCGCTTTTTTCATGTCAATATTTGATGCACTTAAAACTCTAACATCTAACTTAACCGCCTTTGCACTACCTATTCGTTCAACTTCTCTCTCTTGTAAAACACGTAATATCTTAGCTTGCAAATCGGGCTTCATCTCTCCAATTTCATCTAAAAATATTGTGCCATTTTGTGCTTGTTCAAACTTACCCGGCATAGCCTTGGCTGCACCTGTAAAGGATCCTTTTTCATAGCCGAATAACATAGCTTCCAGCATGCTTTCAGGTATTGCAGCACAATTTATTGCAACAAAAGGTTGTTTAGCTCGTGGCGATTGCATGTGTATATATCGAGCCAAAACCTCTTTACCTGTTCCGCTCTCTCCACTAATTAAAACGCTAGCATCGCTTTCTGCAACTTTCTTAGACATGGTTTTTAGTTGTTGTGTAGCAGGATCTGCAACCACAAAATCATCTTCAGAAGAGGCATCGCGGTTAAAATACACCTTGGCTTTTTCTACCAAAACACCAGCTTGAAAGGGTTTAACAATGTAGTCAACAGCTCCAGCTTTCATAGCGTCAACAGCTTGCTCAATCGTACCGTAGGCAGTCATTAAGACAATCGGTAAATAAGGTTTTATGGCTCTAATTCTAGTCATTAAGGTGTAGCCGTCCATGCCATCCATTCGAATATCACTGAATACCATACCAATCTCATCATTCAAAGCGGTTAATGCCTCTTCAGCACTGCTTACACTGATTACCTCAAAACCGTTTAACGATAAGGTATCAACTAATGCTTCTTGTAATTCTGAGTCGTCTTCTACCACTAATATTTTGGCAATACTCATGAGACTTCCTTCCTAGATGTTAAAGGTAAACGTAAACCAAATTGGGTGCCGTAACCAACAATGGATTTTACCCAGACTTCACCATTATGAGCTTCAGCAATTGCTCTTACAACCGCCAAACCAAGGCCTGTTCCTTTTGCACGACTTGTAAAAAAAGGTTCAAAAATCTTTTCTAGCTTATCTGATTCAATACCAGGGCCTTTATCACTGACAACGACATCGACTCTGTTGGCAGAAACTTTATTCACAGTAACTTCGATATCGGCCCTTTGGCCAACAATATCAATCGCATTACCCACTAAATTTTGCAAAGCAGTCATTAATGCATCTTTATCGCCTGTAATTACCAGGCCTGGTATAAATGCATTAAAACGAATCTTACTTAAAGATTGATTTATTTGAGCCTCAACACTCTGTTCTAACTGCTCTATTAAATCCTCAAGTAAAATCGCCTTATCACTCCCCTTTCCACCTTTTGCATACTGCAACATGTCTTTTACTAAAGACTCCAGGTGATTAAGGCTATTTAACGCCTTACCAACAAATTTTTCTCTTTTATCATCATCAAGGTGTTCAGAGTTCATTTGCGATACATAGAGCAATGCAGAAGAGAGTGGCGTTCGTATTTGATGAGCCAAAGAAGCCGCCATTTCACCCATAGAATGTAGGCGTTGATGGCGGCTTTCATGATCCTGAAGCTGCCTAGCAGCAGTAACATCCTGAATCAATAGAATTCGGCTTGAATCCTTATTTGATGTGGTCTCAGATAACTGGTAAACCATTTTATTATGTGTAATTAATTCACCCGCATCATTGGTAGTGAGAAAGACATTTTTAATAACTATATCCCAATCGCGATTAACCGCATCAGCACCTAAAATTTCTTGGGCACTCGGGTTCATCTCTACAATGACATTATTGTCACTTAACACAAGAACTCCAGCAGGTAAAACATCCAAAAGACGACTTAGACGATCTGCTACTCGTTTTTTTTCTTGGTCACTACGGGCTAATTGACTTTGTAAATGAGCCGCCTGATTTTGTAGTGCTTCATAGGAGGTAGTAAGCTGTAAAGAGGTCTGATTAAACAGATCAAAAGCCGCTTCTAACTCCTTGAGACGCTCTTGTTCTTGCATATCAATCAAATCCATTTACTCATAGTAAATTCTGTATTAAGAAAGGTCATATTTACGAATTTTTTCAACTAATGTAGTTCTATTAGTTTGTAGTAATTTAGCAGCTTGAGACACATTGCCATCTGTCTGAGACAGAGCTTTTTGAATGAGTTGTACCTCCATTTCTACCAAATACGATTTTAAATCCAAGCCTTCATCTAAATTTGGAGACCCCATGTCATGTCCCATGTTCTCTTTTTCTAGATTATTTTCTTGGGTATCAATTTGAGCATTCTCATTATCCATTTGCAGGTTATTTACTTTAGGTTCAGTAACCTCTTCTGCAACTAATAATTGAGCAGAGTTATCGATCTCTACCTGGTACTTAGCTGGTAAATCGTCATAATCTACTGACAGGCCTGGAAATAAAATTGATAAACGTTCCGCTAAGTTACCCAGTTCACGAACATTTCCAGGCCACGGATAATTCTGCAACGCGATTAACGCCTTTTCAGACAGTGTTGGAATCTTTCTACCCTCTGACTGAATACGAGCAAACATATAATCCAATAATTCAATAATATCTTCTGGTCGTTCTCGTAATGAAGGCATTTCAATAGGAAAAACATTCAAGCGGTAATAAAGATCCTCTCTAAAATCACCTGCTTCAATATTATCTTCGAGGTTTCGGTGTGTAGCAGCAATGATTCTCACATCACATTCAAAACTTTTATTACCACCTACACGTTCATAAATTCGTTCCTGGAGGACTCGCAGAAGTTTTACTTGCATAGGTAATGGCATATCACCAATTTCATCTAAGAAAATAGAGCCTTTTTCTGCCATTTCAAAACGCCCTTTACGAGCAGTAATGGCACCTGTGAATGCTCCTTTTTCATGACCAAATAGCTCACTTTCTAACAATTCCCCAGGAATTGCTCCACAGTTAATAGGTACAAAAGCACGATTTGAACGTTCAGAAGAGTTATGTAAAGCTTGAGCAACCACCTCTTTACCTGTTCCAGATTCACCTAAAATAAGAACGGTTGCATCGGTTTGTGCTACTTGGAGAATGAGTTTTTTAACTTTTTGCATCGCGGAACTAGAGCCCACGAGTGAAGTAAAAATTTCTTGAGACATTGAGTTGCCATTTAATTGTTTAATTCCTGGTTAACCTTTATATACGGCTTTTCTCAAGATGTCAAAATATTGGCAATGTTTTTTGTAGGTTTATTTTAAATAGGATCGAATTGATGCAGTATTTTGAGTGCTTTTTTCTAATTCACTAAGAATAGATTTTTGTGACTCAGTTATGTTTTTTTGTATTTTTTGGTTATCAGCAATTAACTCATTAGCAATCGAATTTAATGCATCACCATATTTATTCTTGGCAGATTGCAACATCTCAGCCCAATCTTTCTCAAGTTCGGAATAACGTTCCCAATTTTGGTCTTCAGCTGCAATCAACAAGTTTTTAGAGTGTGATAATAAAGTAATTTTTATTTTTTCTAAACTCACTTAACTATACTCTTAATCGATCTAATTGTTCTTTACTAGCATTTTTAATATTGTCTGGCATTTGTTGCCAGGCCTCACTCACGGTTTGAATATGGCCAATAACTTCTTCAAGCAATGCTGTGTCATTTTTTACAGACGATTGAAATAAAGTTTTATAACAATATTCATATAAACCATCTAAATTGGCTGCTACTTCACCCCCATTTTCTAAATCAAGATTAGCGCGTAACGAGGCCAAAATAGCCAAAGCCTTATTAATGTGTTCAGACTTCTTTTCAAAGTTCTTTTGCTCCATAAAAACTTTGGCTAAGTTCATATTTTTTATTGCACCGTCATAAAGCATTTGAACTAATTTATGTGGGCCAGCTTCAGAGACAGCTGTTTCAACATAATTATTTGCATATTGTTGAATGAATTGTTTTTTCAATGCCATATTCATGTTAATTACCTACTTATACTTAATATTATTCTTTAATTGTTATTATTATTTGAGAAAGTTGCGGTTAAATAATCACTTGTTTGCTTTGAGCTTGCCAACATTGATTGTAGTGAAGAAAATTGTAATTGATACTTCATTAGTAACATTTCATATCGAGCATCCAACTTATCACTTTTTTCGCTATAGTCATCAACTTTAGAATTTAAAGAATCCACTCTACCGCTAATCAAACCATTATCTGAATCGAGCAGACGATTAATCGTTTGATCTATACGACTCGCAAACCCCTGAGAAAAAGTAATATCACCACGAGCACCCGTTGCTCCACCTAAAATATCAAATTGCAAACCTCTTACTTCAGCAGGTGCACCAGCAATAATTGCATAGTCAGAAATTTTTACTTTTCTTCCATCATTACTATCAACGTAGATTCCAAGACTTAAATCTCCCGAAGCGGTAGTAATGGTTCCAGCAACATTTTGTCCTTGATCAGTTAAATTAGCGGTTAGGCCAGCATTTCCAGCATTGCTAAATGTATCTAAGGTTACATCAGAGTTTATTCCATAACGCTCAGAAGAGATATTTAAAACTCCTCCATCAGTCGAAACTCTAACCGATGCTCCTGCAGAAGCTACTTCTGTTAAACCATTAATAGTTGTTCCCATTTTCTGGGCCAATTCATTCAATGTATATTTACCTGCACCAATAGTGGCGGCTGCAGAAGTTGCTCCATCAATTGAAACATTAAAGCTTACATCTCCACCTGACAAATCAATGAGTTGTTCACTTGCATAACTATTAGTAGAAGAAAAACCTTGATTGCTCATTGAAGTAGCCGAGGTTATATCGAGAGTACCCGTTGAGTTACTAATCTCAAATCTTGATTGTGCTGCGTCGTAAGTGACACTCACACTTTGGCCCGTTTGAGTATTAATATCAGTTTGCATTTGTGCTGCTAAAAGCTCTTTAGATGAATAACTTCCTGCTGTCAACGTAACAGCTGATGGTGCTCCACCATTTACCGCAATCTGAAAGCCTGCACCAGCTTCAATTGTTAAAGCAGCAGTAGGATCAATGACTTTATCACTGGCAAGCTTATATTCATTAGGAGAATAAGTAACAGCTCCACCCGTAACACTCGCTCTTTCAGCTACCTGAGAAATATTTACAGAGTAGTTACCTGCTTGAGTCAGATCATTTCCACCAACGACTTTCATTAAAGGATCTGAAGTTTGACCATTTTTTGAAAAAAGACTAGCCAAACCATCTAAGTTATTGCTCACTAAATTATTTAACTTTTCAGTATCAACATTAAGCTTGCCTGTTTTGTCAAAACTTAATCCCGCTGCCGCTAAAGTATTTGGATCGCTTAATTCAGAAATCGCTCCATTTAAAGAATCCCGTAATTGAGATTTTAAACTTCTTAATAGAGAGCTTCCGGCTAGATCACCAAAATACGCATAATCTTCAGAACTTTTTTCATCTGGTGTCAATTCTTTATATGAACCTAAATCGTCTAAAATACTATCCAATTGGTTATAAACATCAGCAAAATCGGTAACAGCACTGGTTATTTTTTCAGAATCAGTGGTCACTGATAGGCTTTGTGTTGTTTGCGGAGAAACTGATTTTAAAGTTATCTGCAAACCATCAACTACGTTATTAAAACTATTGGTATTATTTGAAATGGTTAACCCATTAATGCTCATTACTGCATCTTGAGCTTCTGAAGTCGTTGTTAATCCATTAGTATCAAAATCAGCCAAACCACTTAACGAAATCTCTGAAGCCGCCCCAGACTGTTTTGAAGAAAACATAATCTGATAATTTCCACCATTATTAATAATCGCGGCATTCACTCCAAAATCACCGTTATTAATTGTGTTCTGTAAACCTTCAAGCGTGTTATTACTAGCATCAACCACAATATCTTTTGACTGACCGCCAACATTAATCGTTAAAGTTCCTGTTGAAATCGTATCTGAAGCTGAGCTAAAGACCTTATTGGCCACCAAAGTGTGAGCTTGAGCCATTTGCAAGGACTGAACTTGATAAGAGCCTGAAACAGGCACTCCATTAGTCTGAATAGAGACAACTGAATCATCAGAAGAGGTCGCTTGACGGCTTTGAAATAACGATGGTGAAGATAAATCACCCAAGTAACTTTGAAAAGCTTCAACATTGGTTTTTAAATAGGTAAGTGCACTTAACTCAGTATTGACTTTTGTTTGATTTTTTTCCAATATCGACTTTGGGCCTGCAACACCTGCATCTGCAAGAGCTTTTGACATATTCCCAATATCAAACGTGCTATTTGTTAAGGTGTTTAAAAGCGTTGTGCCAATTTCATTAGCCATAACAGCCCTCCTGGTCTTAAAGGAAAATTTTATATTATTAGAATATGTTTTTATTATATTAAAAACTACTAGCACCAAAAATGCCAAACTAGCTTTCTTTTATAATTTATATATCGGCAGAATTGAGAATACTTTAAGAAAAATAACAATTAGAAATAAAAAAAGCGGCCAAAAGACCGCTAAACACACAAGGGAAATGATGCCACTATTTTATACAGTTTCATTGGTAAACATACCAACGAGTGGCGAATTCTTTTCAGAAAGCTGTTTGCTCATATCTAAGTATTGACCAATACTTTTTGATATAGCAAGAAATTCTTGAGTAGGAATCTGGCGAATAACTTCACCAGTTTCTCTATCCTTAACGAAGATGACCATTCTGTCTGAATCTTCATCCCGTTCAAACTTCAAATAATTTTGAAGTTTTTGTAACTGAGCGTTGATACTTGTCATTTGACTATCAATCTCAGCAGCATTAATTTGGCCATCAGCCTCTTTTGATTTGGTTCCAGTAATATCAGTATTTTGTCTCACAACATTTTGTGAAACGCTCTGCATACTAACCTTAGCCGACTCATTTGAGGCGATGGTTCTTGGTAGCTCGACAGAGGAATTTTTTAACAGGCTATCAGGTTGCATAGAATCTATCATTGCTATACCCCCTCCTTTATTCAAATCATCATCTATATGATTTCATTGAATAACACGCCTGTCAAACCCTCTTTTGTTGTCGCGCTACTTTGTTGAACCGAATTTAGATAGTCTTGAATGTTTTTCATCATTTTCAACGAGTCTTCATTCGGGTACTGCTTTATTATTTCATCAGTCGTTTTATCAATCACTTTAACTACTGAAGACCTAGTGTTTTCATCTACTGAGAAGGCTAATCCTAAACCCGTTTGATCAAGCTTTGAATTAAGTTGATCAACTTGGTCTTGAATTGCCTGCTCAGTTTCTTGCTGAGTCTTTATATTCGGAGAGACGACTGAGGCCTCAACCTGCTTAGGTTTTACTACTTCTGTGGCTACCGGTGTTGCCACCGGCTTAGCTGAATTAGTCTCCATCACAGGGGATGACATAGAATTAATATCCATTTCAATCCCTCCTTATTCAATAATGCTCTTCGCCTTTCTTGCTAAGCTAAAGCTTATCGTAATAAGGCTAAAACATTTTGAGAGTTAGAGTTAGCTTGTGACAACATGCTCATACCTGCCTGCTGTAGAACCTGTGTACGAGCTAAGTTAGCACTCTCTTTTGCAAAGTCAGCATCTTGAATACCAGAACGAGCTGCTGAAACGTTTTCACTTACATTTTGTAAGTTAGATACCGTATATTCTAATCGGTTCTGTACCGCACCCACACCTGAACGAGCCGTGTTCAATGCTGTAATTTGAGTATCTAAAGCAGTAACTAAAGCAGAAGTACCCACAGCACCTGCTGTACCTGATGCTAATGCTGTAGCAATAGCACTACCACCAATAGTTGTGATAGCAACTTTGTCATTTGCTGTAGCTTCCCAACCTGCATGAACGTTAATTGCCGCTCCAGTCTGCATTACCGCAACACCATTAAACTTAGTAGTTGTTGAAATACGACCAACCTCAGCTGTTAAAGCATCATATTCAGCCTGCATTGCAGCAATATCAGTTGTAGAGTAAGTACCGTTTAAACCTTGAATTGCTAACTCACGCTGACGTTGCATCATGTTGCCCATTTCTTCTGAAGCACCATCGATAGTTTGTGCCAATGAAATACCATCATTTGCATTACGAACTGCCTGATCCGTACCACGAATCTGAGAAGTCATTTTTGTTGCTACGGCTAAACCTGCTGCATCATCTGCTGCACTGTTAATACGCAAACCAGAAGTTAAGCGTTCCATTGAAACTGCTTGTTCTCTAGATGAACCATCTAACTGACGAGTTGCATTGATTGCACTCATATTTGTGTTGATTACCATTGCCATGATAAATCTCCTTTTTAGATAAATTGTTAGTGTTGCCCTAGTTGGCGTTCTAACTTTTATGTCATCCGCCAACTAGGTGGCGAATTCTGTTTGGGTTTATCCCAAATCTGTTGTTTAATCAGAATATCTTCTGAATAAAAATTCTTTATTTATGGCTATTACTGCAATAACTGCATCACATTCTGTGATTGCTGGTTAGCTTGCGAAAGCATACTCATACCAGCTTGCTGTAGTACTTGTGTACGAGCTAAGTTAGCACTCTCTTTTGCAAAGTCAGCATCCTGAATCTGTGATCTTGCAGTACTGATGTTTTCACTTATGTTTTGCAAGTTAGATACGGTATATTCCAATCGGTTTTGTACCGCACCAACACCAGAACGAGCTGTGTTTAATCCTGTAATTTGAGTGTCTAACGATGCCACTAAAGCAGAAGTACCAACAAGACCTGCTGTACCTGATGCTAATGCTGTAGCAATGGCACTTCCTCCAATAGAGGTAACTGCGATTTTATCGTTGGCTGTAGTCTCCCAACCTGCATGGATATTAATAGCGGCTCCAGTCTGCATAACAGGTACACCATTAAATTTAGTCGTTGTTGAGATTCTGCCAACTTCCGCTGTTAAGGCATCATATTCAGCCTGCATTGCAGCAATATCAGTTGTAGAGTAAGTACCGTTTAAACCTTGAATAGCTAGCTCACGTTGACGTTGCATCATATTGCCAATTTCTTCTGATGCACCATCAATAGTTTGTGCTAAAGAAATTCCATCATTTGCATTGCGCACTGCCATATCTGTTCCACGAATCTGTGAAGTCATTTTTGTTGCTACTGCAAGACCTGCTGCATCATCTGCAGCGCTATTGATACGCAAACCAGAAGTTAATCGCTCCATAGAAACTGATTGTTCACGACTTGAACCATCAAGTTGACGAGTTGCGTTTAGAGCTGCCATATTAGTGTTGATTACCATTGCCATGATATTTTCTCCCTGTATGTTTTTACATACTAATTTGTGTGTTTACTTTATGTTTTATTTATATTTTTAGACAGTATCTCCTGCCTTCAATACCTTTAACGGACACGAAAGATAAAACTTTAGAAAAAATTAAAAAAAAACCGAAAAAAAAGCCCAAAGTCCTAAAAAAGGAGCTTTGGGCTTAAAAAAAGGGTTTAAATCTATATTAAATCTATAAGCTATATTGAATAGAATTTAGAAAATCAGAGAGTTGTTGCTGATTAATCTCTGAACTAGACTGCGCTTTTATAATGATTTGATTTGTTTGTTGTTTATCAACAGAAGCCAATAAATTAATTAAATCTAAAACCGCTGAGGTATCTTTGAACAGGTTAGGGTATTGTTTTAATAACTCTATTGCTCCTTCAGAATTCCCTAGAAAGGCGATAAGGTTTGCTAGCCTTGGCAGATAATTAATATCAACTTGGCATAATGACTGTAATGACTTGATGGCTACTTCATAATCTTCAAGCTTAACTGCTAATGGGTAAACACTGTTTTGAATGAGATATAACTCATAATTTGGATCTAAAGTAATTAAATGAATTAATGCTTCTTTTTCTTGACCTTGAAGTTGCATGATTAAAGTTGCGGTATATTTTTTGTAAAAAAGTAATTCAGCATCCTGTTGGTTTTCTAATTGTTGATAAATTTCTTGTACCTCTTCTAGTGAAGAAGCCTGAAAAGCCTTTAAAAGTCTATTAATCAATTCAGCAGGATCTATTTCCATTGTCGTTTGCTCAAATTTTGCATCAAGGTTTTTATTTGAGGTAAATACTTCTGCATACTGAGCATCTAAATCAGCGACCAGGCCTGGAACATTTTCTTTATAGTAATCTATTGAGTTAGGTGCAAAATAATCTAACCATACATAAAACCGCCCAGGAACCCCACTCTCAATCCAATGATGCACTAGAGCCTCAAAATCAACATTTTGGGTTATCTCATTTTCCCTAAACTTAATTTCTTCTTGAGCCTTTTCTAGCTTTTCAATAAATCGTTTTGTAGCAACTCTAATGCCTGAGAAAAAATCGATAAATGACTGACTAATCTCATCATTAGACATCGCTTGTTCAGAATCAAGCGGCTTTAAGGTTTGCATAAATTCATCATAAGCGTAATTGACCATTACTGAATAATCACTGGCTAGCTTTCCTTCCAATCTTTTTTTAAGCTTAATGATTTCGTTAATACGCTTTTGCTTCAAGGCAGGCTTTTCAAAAAGTGTAGAGGCTAACTGCTGCCCCTGTTGAGATATTTTTTGTAATGCATTTAACCAACCAACATGTTGATTTATTTGACCTCTCATTTCTTTTAAAAAATGTCGTGTTGTCTCAGCATCAAAAGCCAATTCTTTAGAAAAAAGTTCAATGGCATTTTGCTTATTACTTACCAAATCAATCTCTTTCGTTGCTTGATAGGATATCCCTTTTGCAACCGCGGCCGTTTCACTTAAGTTAAATACGTTTAAGTTTGAACAAAACGCTTTAAAGTTCATCAATTGATTTTCAAAACTATTGAGAGCCATATAAAGCTGTAGATTGGTAGTCGTCATCTCTCCCAAATAATTAGTGACTTGAACCTCGCCTTTTGCAACCACTTGCTTTCGTGCTTCAACACTTGCAGACTCGTGCGTTTTTCCTTCAGGTGTGAAGCATAAATCGACACCAGCCAAATAAATGTTTCTTAATCCTAAACAAACAGCGGCACCAAACAGGCTATTAGAGACCGTTGGTCCGCCTGCATCAAAATTATTTTCGCTTCCTCTTCTCCAGGGAAAACGGTTTTGTGCATAGGTTTTTAAACCACCCCATTGCCGAATAATCGTTGGGCAAGGATGATTGCCAGTAATCAAAACACTTTGTTCCTGAAATAAATACATTTCTCTAGAATAGTCAAACATCAATGGTTGAGGGTCAACTACCCCGATAAAATCTGGTGTAATACCCTCTTGCTTAAGACGTCCACAGATCCGACTTACTGCAAAAATCCACAATTTATCTTGGTTTTCTTTTATCCAAGGTATCAGACCATCAAGAGAAGGCCCTCCTCCCAAAACGATTGCTGGCACATTTTTATCTAACTTATTTTCAAGCTTGGATATGGGGTGCATTAAATCACTCAAGTTTTCTAACTGACAATCATAAAACTGTTTAAAATTTTGATTATCCTGTCTATCGGCAGAAAAACGATTAATTGCTTCTGTCATTTTCTCAGACACCCCTTGGTAGGGCTGTTCATTACCTGAGGCCATTATGGAGTTCAAAGCCATAACGGCATTACGTACAATATAATCACGATAATCCGTATATAGCTGATCCAAATCAAAATCTTCTATATTGAACAACTCAAATTTAAAGTTTTCATACTCAGCGGTTAAATTTGGTCGAGTAGAGTTCAAAGATTCAATGACTTCAGGGAAATCCAAACAGATAAAACGTTGACCTGAAGTTGAAATTTGAGCCAAGTAGTCCAACAACAATCCAGAATCCGTTCCCAAGACAACAAACAATTGATTTTCTGGCAAAGACGTTCCAACAAATTGGCGATACACATCACTGGAACGGTGTTGTTTAAAGACCTCAGGATAATAGCCAGTCAAAACGGTTTCATTAAAAGCGGTGTTGGTTATAGTCATAATGCCTTCGTTCTTGAATCACTGATTAAAAATGCTTGAGTCGCTTTAACAGCTATGCTGTCGGTTTTTCTAATAAAAACCAAGTAGGATCATCTAGTGGATATGATGGGTCGTTATGATAGACAAAACCATAGTCAACTAATTTTAAGTCTGGATGTTGTGCCATTAATTCCCCTGCAAAGTCACGTTTAAAATACTTACTGGTATTTCCTCGGTAATTCACTTCAACAGGTGTTGGATTATAGGATTCCGCTAAAAATATCCATCGATGACTGGCATCGTATAGTTTTTTATAAACATGGGTTAATTCATCAGGGTTAATATGAATTAACACATGCAAAACCATAGTCATTTCATAGGTTTTTTGAGGTACAAAATCTAAAATTGATTGCTCAAAAATATCCTCGCACTTACCCCAGGCCTGTAAAGATTGTGCGGCAGTGTTGTTAATTTCAATTGCTGATAATTCAGTGCTTGGCAACAGTGCATTAACCGCTTTTAGGTTTAAACCAATATTTGAACCAAATTCTAATACCGATTGAATTAATCCTGTTTTTGCTAAAATTTTTGAAAATAAGGCTGTTTTACTAATCAGTAATCGTTCATCCTGATTTCTTGCTATATAGTCATCGCCAAATTGTCCTGCCCAAAACTTCTCTTGCTCTGTTTTATATTCCATATCCAATCCTATAAATGTGCCAATTTTGTTAGAGTCCGTAATACTTTATTGTTTTTATAAGTGCGTTAAGTATTTTTAAATTACTGGTTAACACACTGCCAAATCTTGGCTTGTCTAAACGCTCTTTTACCTTAAAATTTATTTGTTCTGCCTTGGCCCCTGAGTGTAAAGCAGAAAACATTAAATCAGTACCTATAGACGGGTAACGGGTAAAACACCCATGTTGTCGATAAAACGTCATGGAATAACCTTTTAGTCCGCAACACGGGTCTTTAACACCAAATTTTTTCTTAGTGTAAAAAGCAAATAGTTTTTCTGAAAAGCGCGGTAACTTGTCTCTAACACCCAAAACTAATAATTGATTTTGCTCAAAAAGATTAATCATAGTGTTCAAAAGCTCGGAAGGATGTTGGCCATCGGCATCTAGCGTTATGGCAAAATCAACATTAAGTTCATTCGCTTTAGCAAACCCAGATTCAAGTGCTGAGTCATAGCCTTTGTTGATATTGTGTTTTACTACAATCGCCCCGGCTTCTATGGCCATTTTTGATGTGTTATCGGTAGAGCAATCATCCACCACTATTACACTACCTGCAAACTTAACGCTGTTAACCACTTTCTGAATAGTCATCTGCTCATTAAAAGCCGGAATAATTATCGCTGTCTTTAAATGAGATCGCTCCATTTAAGGTGCTCTCCTTTGATTAAATTTTTGCAGACAGACTTCCCAATAACTTGTTCTATTTCATAAGGAGGAATCGCATCTTTAGGACATGGTCGAAGCACTTCTAAATCCTCTTTCTGAAGAGTTGTGTTAGCGGTAATGTCGTGTTTTAACCTGATAGAACGTCTCTGTAAAACAACAGTTTCTAGTTCATTTTCTTCTATCTTTTTGATTCCTGTACCCATTGCATTTTCCAGCTCACGAGTAGCGTTAACCATCTCTTTCCAAGACTGCGGGTCCATTGAAAATGCGTGATCAGGTCCAATACGAGTTGTGTCGTCAGTAAAATGTTTTTCAATCATTCTTGCACCAAACGCCACTGCCCCTAACACGGTGGTATGTCCAGGAGTGTGATCACTTAAGCCTAAAACTAGGTTCGGATACAAAGCCTCATACTCTTTAAGTACATTAAGCTGTATATACTTAAAGTTTTCTAAACTCGCGGTGTAATTAGTATTGCACTGCATTAAACCCAAACTTTTATTTACAGCAAGGCCGGCACTAACGGCACGCTCAACATCTTTTAAATTTGAAGCACCTGTTGCGATGATATAAGGCTTTTGCTTTGAGGCAATGTATTCAATCATCTCAATCCAAGTAATGTCACCTGAACCAATTTTGTACGCTGGTACATATGGATCGATGTAATCAACCAAATCAAATGAATAGGGACTGGTAAAAAAAGTGATGCCAGCTTCTTTACAACATGCTTTTAAGGTTTCTGTCCAATCAAGGTTAACGGTGGCATCTTGATAAACATCAAACACCGATTTTTGCCACTTAGCTTGATGAGAAGATTGCGTTCCTAAATCTTTAAAGCCTTTATCGCTAACAATCGTTTTTGCATTAAAGTGCTGAAATTTAGCAGCATCAGCACCTGCTTCAGCAGCCAAAAAAATTAAATCTTTTGCTCGCTCAAGATCTCCATCATGATTAGCTGCAATATCAGCAATAAAATAGACGGGGTAATCTTTACCAACTCGCGTATCTTCAATTTGTAAAAACGGGTTTTTACTCACCTTTATACTCCTTAGAAACCAGTTTTATTTCATCTCTTAATGTTGGCATTTGTTGTTCTAGTAGCGATTCAATTTTTTCTACATTCATTAACATCCCTCTAGGCCGATACTCTTTTAAGAAAGTGGCTTCATTAACACTTTTTGGTTTTAGTAACTTGGTTGGCAACCCCAACTCTTCTGCCAAACTAAAGGCAAATTCGGCTTTGCTCATTCCTTCACGAGAGCCTAAATTAAAAATACCTACAGGCTGTAAACTTGAAATTTTTGCAATGTTTTTGCTCAATGTACAAAGTGATAAAGGGTTAAAAAACACATCGTTAAAAACATGAATTTGATCACCACTAGAGAGCGACTCTACAATCCAATCTGAAAAGCTTCTTTTTTGTGCCACACTTTTTCCAAAAAAATTGGTTCTTAAGCAGCTCGCTTTTATGCCTTTAAAAGCCATTTCCGATGCATATTTAGAAAAAGCATAATTATTGGTTAAACAAACTTGGCTTTCAGAATTAGGCTGACGGGCATCATAAACATGATCAGTTGAGATATGTAGGACATATGGCTGAGAAGAATGTGTTTGCACACTTTCAGCTAAGTTCTCAGCTGTTTTAACATTCCCTAAATACGCATTTTGAACATTAGCACAAGCATCCACATCGGCTAAAGCAACCAAATTCAAAACTGTATTAGGCTGGACTTTATTTAATAACCTTTTTACCTCTTCCAGCTTAAGCATATCGGCTTTAAAGGTGTTAAATGGATTTCGGCTATGTTCATATATAGAAAAATCCGAAGCCAAGTGTTTACTAACATAACTACCTAACAATCCACCAGAACCTAGAATAAGCAGTTTTTCTTTATCTGAAAACCTTTGCATTAGATCTCTGCTGTTTCTTTAAGAAGTGAATACATTAATTCAGCACGCTTCCAGTCTTGATCGTTATCAATATCTTGCACAAAATAACGTGGTATAAGCATAGCCTTAGATTTTTTTGAGTAAAAAGGTAACTCATTTTGATAGGCTTGCGGTTTACCCCAATAAAATTGCCCGGCATCATGAAAAGCGGCTTGTAAATCTTGTGATCTCATGTTGTAACACTCAGGCTGAAACATCTCAACATAGTGGTTTGAATCAACCTTGAAGGCACGTTGAATGGGAGCGGGATAGTCGGTTGCTGTAAAACAATAATCGGCATTACTTTCAATTAATTCGTTGTAGGCTTTAATTATAAACTCGGGTTTGATTAATGGCGCTGTTGGATAAATACAACAAACATAGTCAAATTGCTGTCCTTTATTTTCAAACCAATCTATCGCGTGTTTAATAACCGGTACTGTTGTAGCATGATCATTAGATAAATTACCAGGCCTGGTAAAAGGAACCTGTGCACCTAAACTTAGTGCAATATCAGCAATTTCATCATCGTCGGTAGAGACTACAACCATATCAAAACATTCTGATTTTTGGGCAGCCTCTATTGAATATTGGATAATAGGTTTACCGTTAAATTCTTTGATATTTTTACGAGGGATTCTCTTACTCCCCCCTCTTGCAGGAATCACACAAAGATTCATGACTGCTCCGTTTAACTAATTTGTTTTCTGCAATTAAAAACAATGACGTCTCAATATTTAAATTGATTGGTTATATTGCTTAATTTCTTCTACGTTTAAAAAAACGTCATTATTCCCTGAACAATAAGAAAAACCTTGTTTTACTGGTATTCCTGTTTCACCTAAAGCATTTGTTGTGTAGCTATTGCCTCTTTGAGTAAACGTGATGGTTGGTGTAATAACATAAAAGTCTTCAAATTCAATGGTGTGCATTGAATCATCTTCAGGACACATAATTTCATGCAACTTTTCTCCAGGCCTGATACCAACGATATCAAGTTTTGCTCCAGGCAACATCGCTTCAGCTAAATCCGTAATACGCATAGATGGGATTTTAGGTACAAAGATTTCACCTCCATGCATACGTTCAAAGTTTTTCAAAACAAAGTCCACCCCATCTTGTAATGTAATCCAAAAGCGCGTCATTCTTGGATCAGTAATCGGTAACTTTGTTGCCCCTTCTGCAATCAGTTTTTTAAAAAATGGTACAACAGATCCTCTTGAACCCACCACGTTGCCATAACGCACAACTGAGAATTTAGTCGGTAAATCACCTGCAATATTGTTAGCGGCAACAAATAGTTTGTCTGATGCTAACTTGGTTGCACCATATAAATTAACAGGATTGGCTGCTTTATCAGTTGATAGAGCAATAACACCTGACACCTTATTTGCTAAAGCAGCTTGAATGACATTTTCAGCCCCAATAATGTTGGTTTTAATGCATTCCATTGGATTATATTCAGCAACTGGCACATGCTTTAAAGCCGCAGCATGAATAACATAATCAATCCCTGACATGGCTTGTTTTAAACGTTCTGCATCTCTAACATCTCCAATAAAATAACGCATTTTGCTTGAAGAAAATATTTGTTGCATTTCATATTGTTTAAGCTCATCTCGTGAAAATATAACAATTTTTTTTGGATTAAATCTTTCTAACAAAGTTTGCACATATTTGTGTCCAAAAGACCCTGTACCACCCGTAATTAAAATACTTTTATTATCAAACACAACTTATTTCCTTTGAATGGAATATTTCAATATGACTAAGCCGCAAAATTCAGGAGTTCTTTATAACGGTTTTTGGCCTGGGTCACTTTTTCAATGTATCGTTTTGTTTCATCAGACTGATGAGAATATCTTAAGGTACGATAGACCTGGCGTGGGTGCAACTGGTTAATTCGTTTAATTGCTTGCTCAGGTGTTTTACCAAATAGTTTTAACACAGTCGATAATCCACCATTATAAGCTGAGATAGCGACTAACTCTTTATTGTCTGAATTACGAATCCCTTTTAAATAGAGATTATTAAGTAAACTCATATAAGCCGTACCCACTCTAATATTTTCTTTTGGATTAAACAATTCTGATTGCGTAGGTTGGCCTGATCGCTGATCGATGTATTTATACACATCTCTCCCCGCTGCATTGGCTTTTACTTGCATTAAACCTAGGGCGTTAGATTGGCTTACCGCTTTAGGATCAAATGCACTTTCCACATGCATTATGGCAAAAATTAATTCCGCTGAAACCTGATATTTTTTTGCATACTCTTTTACCCAGGCCTGGTAATTTTTAATTGACTGAGGAAGCTTATGCTCAGTTAAAGGAATGGTTATTACTTTAAACTCACCTTGTTCATCTTGCACTTTCTCAGAATTATTTAACATTAAGTACTCCGCGTATCTAAATGCTTGTGCAGGGTAGCGAACAGGTTTTTTATATTCATTTAGTGCTTTGCCATAAAGGTAGGGTTTTAAACGGGTATTAATAACGTTTGAAGAAACTAAATCGTCTGCATCTAAGTGATTTGGTTGAACTAAAAGCCGTGATAATGCTTTTTGCATCTCATGTTCAGAATAGTCTGCTGAAAATTCGACCAACACCTCATTATCTAACTCCACAACTAAAGGAGGATTTTTGGTTGAAGAAGCGGAATTTGTTTTACCATCATTATTTTCAATCAGATTATCTTTAATTAAATCACCTTGATGCGAGCGATTATCCCGATTATCCTGATTATCCTGATTATCAAAAATAACCTGATTTTGATTTTGTCGATTTGAGACTTCGCTATCTAACTGATTACTTTCTTGCTCTTTAGGTGTTTGATTTTTGACAGTAGTTAAATCAACAGAGTAATGTTCAGCTTTTACAGGCAAAGAATACGGCGCGGGTGACAATCTATTTTCTGAAACAATCGTACGAATACCAACTCCGTCAAAAACTGGGTTAGCCCCTGAATTTAGCGTGGTATTGGCTGAGACAGAATTTAATACAACCCAGTTTTGAAAAGGTGCGACATAGCTAGCGCTGAGTAATATCAACCCAGAAACAAACACTGTTGTTGTCATTGTTATGATTTGTTTATCCACAAAAAAGCCTCCATATAGGAGGCTTTAGCAAAACAGATACCAAGTAGCGTTTTGATACCCAAAAGTCTGTAAATAGACTAGTAAGTGTTAGAGTTAGCGTAAATAATTAAATAAAGACATATCTTGTACACGAGTAAAAACTTGTTGTGCCATTTGTAGAGCATTTTGAGATCGTGTTAAATCCGTTACACCCTTAACCGTATCCATATCTTCTAGACCCATACGTCGCTCTTCTAATGCTAATTTAAAAGATTCACCTGAATCATACTGTGATTGTATGCGGTTTTGTCTCCCACCAATTTCGGCTCTAACTTGAGATAGTTGAGTGATACCAGACTGCAAATCCTCAGCAATTCCAGCAGGAGGCTCTAACCCTGCACTTAATGAATTTTTAAGTTCAACCAGTACATTTAAAATATTGCTGTCTGGAGTGCCTGTAAATGTAGTGGTTGTAGAAATACCAAATACTCTTTGACCATTATCGGTAATACGAACACGGCTTGAGTCACCTTGATCATTTGGAACTGATTTATTATCTGCATCAAATCCAATCTGTACAAAACGAGAACCATAATTGGCCAACGAATCTTCTACTGGAGTTACCCCGTCAGACTCAACTTGACCCGCTGCATTAGTGCTACCAATATAGGCGTAATAACCTGGATTATTAACATCTTCAACAAACGCTTTTTCAGCAGTCACACTACTACCTGCAAAGATTAATTCACCGTCTGAATTCCTGTAGTTCATATTGTTTTGAACTTGCTGAATAATCTGATTAATCTCTTCTGATGCAGCCTGTCTATCTTCTGAGTTGTAGGTTCCGTTAAGCATTTGAATCGTTAATTCACGGGCTCTCTGTAATGAATCTACAGTATCACTGATCGCCGTTTCTTCTTGAACTAGCTGAATTTGAGCATATTGGCCATTTTTGGCATATTGATCAATGGTACTCATCGTTTTATTCAATGAGTGAATTTGACTCATTGCAACAGGATCATCGCTTGGAGCGTTAACTTTTTTACCGGTGCTGAGCTTTAATTGAGCATCCAAAATATCCGTTTGATGTTTTTGAATAGAGTTAATGCCCTGGCTCTGGAATAAATTAGTAGAAACTCTCATGATTTTATCTTCCTACCACGCCTAATAGCGTTTGAAATATTGATTGTGAAGTTGAAATTATTTGTGCAGCAGCCTGATAGGCATGCTGATATTTAATTAGATTGGCAGCTTCTTCATCTAAACTCACCCCTGAAATAGACTCTCTTTGATCAACTAGCTGCTGAAAAACATTAGTTTGTGCGGTAAGTTGAATATCAGAGTTTCTTACGTACATCCCAACATTAGATGCCATTTTAGAATATCCACCCAATAAGGTTTCTGAAGCTTGACCGCTTTGATCTGCAAATAAAATTTTGGCCGACTGTAAACTAGCCATATTGGCAATATTCACATTATCTCCGTCAGCGGCAGGCGTTGGATTGGTATCCGCTGGATCTGGTGATTGTCCACGTGTCGCAATAGAATCTGTATCAGTTGTTACGGTGGCAAAGTCTTGCAAAATTTGTTGATGCGGCTTAACTAAAAAGCTGTCTCCAGCTACATTTGTATTAGCACTTAAATCAAACAATAAACCATCTAACTGAAAGGTATTAGCCACGGTTCCAGGAGTAGGCGTCAGTTCTTCGTGAGTGTTTTTATCATAAAACTTATACCCTGCACCATCGGCTTTAATTTCATATTCGCGTGAAGCAAATTGGCCTATCGCTGAAAAAGCATTTTCTAAATAACCTTGTTTTTGAATGTATGTACCCGCTTCAGGTAAAGAATATGGCGGTTCTGATACACCTTGATTAGGATTAAAACTCACCTTAATGGCACTACCATCCTGTGCGTTATTTACCTCTCCATAAACCCCATCAATTTCTAGAGGTTTAAAGATATTGCCTCCAGGTTGATCGTTTACATCATACCCTTGATAATTCTGCCAATTCATTGAGCCAACTAGGCCGTTTAAAGCGACCCCTAAATCGTTTTGAGCTTGATCAAGCATATTGGTTCTAAAATCAAGTACTCCACCTAACTCGCCCCCTGAAATTCGATCACTAACTACCTGTGTCGCGCCATTGATAGTCATGTACAATTCAACACGATTTTCATCTTGGTATGGACTTAAAGCAGCTTTGATTGGAACAATTTTATTGTCAGCTAACAGAGGCAATTTACCATCATTAGTAAATAAATCTAGTCGCCCATCTTTTTGTGGAAAAGATTTAATGTCAATGTATTTACTCAGCTCCATAATGGCTTGATCACGCTGATCAAGTAAATCATTAGGTGGTTGCTGAGAGTTACTTAAAGCTCTTTCAACCTGAGAGTTAATAGTCTGGACAGTCTGTAATCGATTATTAATCTCTACGGTCAAATCTTTTATTTGGTTATTAACCTGCGCTTGAGTATCGTTTAGTATTGACGTTAAATTTGAGATATGACTACTTAATCCGTTAGCTTGATCTAATACAAGTTGACGACTTGTTGTTGAGGTTGGGCTATTAGCTAACGTTTGTAATGAATCAAAAAAACCTTGCACAAACTCTTGCACACCAGCATCATTTCCGGCAATTACGCCTTCAACCTGACTTGATAAACTGGCTTGTAATTCATAACGGCTTACCATCGCATTACCGTTATTCAGTTGAGACTGCAAATACTCTGCACTGATTCTTTCTACTGAATCAACCTGAGACCCGCCACCCATAAAGCTTGTTCCCACAGTATTCGGCGAGTTACTAGAAATTTCAGCACGCTGACGACTATAACCTTCAGTACTCACATTAGCGACATTATGACTCGTTACATCCAATGCTTTTTTAAAAGTCATGGTTGCTGAAGAACCTATCGTTAACATATCAGCCATAACGTACTCCTATTTCTGCTCAGTATATTTTTTAATCTTTATTTACTTGATATTTCTTAGTTTTAGAACCGCTTCCGTAGAAGGCGTAACATTTTCGCTATCTAAAATCTTTCCCTGCATATTCGTTTTTTCCACCATCTCGGGTGACTTAGCTTTTTCAACAGCAGGAAGACTAGGTAGAAGGTCCTCTACTATCTTATCGGCAAAACCCAAGGTTCCTTTAGCCGCTAAATCTTGAGCGAGTTGTTTATCATGCCAATCTTTATAAAAATCACCTTGATTTCCGTCTAACCAACCATCATCAAAACTGACTTTTCTGGCCTCTTTAAAAACCTGCTGAACAAAAATTGCTTCAAACTGTTCTGCAACTGGTTTTAAGGCTGATCGCTGGTCTTCTCTAGCCTTTTGCTTGAGCTCTTCTAAACCTTGAATATTGACATAATTTTGATGCGACTGAAGCGTGCTATTATTTTCTGGCAATGTTAAAGGATTACTTTTTATATCCATCATATTACTCCTCAATGATTAAATAATCATCAAATCTGCCTTAAGAGCACCAGATTGTTTTAACGCTTCCAAGATAGCAACCAAGTCGCCAGGGGCGGCTCCTACCTTATTCACAGCTTGCACAATATCATTTAAAGAAGCACCTTTTGGAAACTTAAACATGCGTCCTGTGCCATTTTTTTGAACATCTACAACTGAGCTTGGTGTGACGGCTGTATTACCACCTGCAAAAGGATTAGGTTGAGAAACATCTGTATTTTCTGTGATTTTAACAGTCAAACCACCATGCGTAATCGCAGCTGGGCTAACTCTTACATTTTGTCCAATGACCACCGTACCCGTTCTTGAGTTAACGATGATTTTGGCCGCGCCTTCACCAGGCGTTACTTCAATATTTTCTAACAGCGACAAAAAGGCCACACGTTGATTAGGCAGTCTTGGTGCCATTACTTCAACAGACTCTCCGTCCAATGCATTTGCGGTGCCTGCCCCAAGTTTTTTATTAATTGCATTCACTAAATTTGATGCCGTAGTAAAGTCGGCATCTTTTAAATTTAAAGTAATAGTATTGCCCAGATCAAATCCCGTGCTAACAGTTCTTTCAACCATTGCACCGTCTGGAATTCTGCCCACACTTGGAACGTTAATGGTAATTCTTGAACCATCCGCCCCACTTGCATCTAACCCGCCAACAACCAAATTACCTTGTCCCAAAGCATACACATTACCATCCACCCCTTTTAAAGGGGTTAGTAATAAGGTACCACCTCTTAAACTTTTTGCATTACCTAGAGAAGAGACCGTAATATCAATTTTTTGGCCTGACTTAGCAAAAGCAGGAAGCTCTGCATGAACGGCAACCGCGGCTATATTTTTAGAATTAGTTTTTACTCCTGCCGGAACTTTGATACCAAACTTATTTAACATACTAAGTAAGCTTTGCTCGGCAAAAGGGGTCTTATCACCAGAGCCGTTCAAACCAACAACCAAGCCATAACCAACCAATTGGTTAGCTCTCACACCTGCCACATTGGCGATATCTTTGACTCTTTCGGCGTAACTACCGCTACTCCAAGAAAGCAGTAATGTCAAAATGATGACTATTTTTCTGTTATACATCGAACAATCCCCTGCGTAAGGTTTTTTCTGGTTATGAATAGCTCTAATGGCTCATTTTATATTTTTATCCATCTCTTTTCTAAAGAGGGACTTTTCTATTAACACTTTAAGCATAGCCTGTGCCAAAAAAATAAAAAAATCTAAGGTATATAAGAATATGGCCGATACAGTTTCTTATGAACAAATAAAATATGAAACGTTAAAAACGAAAAATTGAAATAAACAAAGTAAATTACCAGGCCTGGTAAAACAAAAATAGAGAGATAAAAGGGAAAGAAAAAACCGACTTGCAAAAAGGAGATTTAAAAACAAGCCGGTAAAAAATGGTACAGGCTGCTAACAAAGTAACAACCTTAATGTAATTTGAACAGATAAGGATTTTAACTTATTTATTAAAAAAATCCAAGCATTAACAGATAGTTACCACCCTTCTAAAGTGGCCAATACTTACTTAGCCACTGACTAGCTACACCCGGACGAGCATTATTTCCCGCCATACCGACGTCTTTATAGACAAGCCTAACATCGGCAACTTTTTCAGAGGCAATCGTGTTGTCTGGCTGAATATCTTCTGGACGAATAATACCTGCAAATTGGATCACTTCATCGCCATCATGGATGGTAATCCATTTCTCGCCGCGAATGACTAAGTTCCCATTAGAGATAACCTCAACAACAGTGACCGCAATAGACCCCGTTAAACTTGAATTTTGTTTAACATCACTTTTACCAGCAAACGCCCCCTCTGAACCATAACCTAAACTTAAACCTTTTAATGGAGAAGCAACCGTACTGATAGCATTACCAATTACATTATTAGGCGTTGTCACACTAAAGGGAGTGCTTACCCCATAATCCTGGCTGTTTGATTTATTATATTTAGCTTCATCTTTCTTTTTAGCCGTCATGCTTTCGCTTAATGAGATGGTGATAATATCACCCACCTTGTGAGCTCGAGCATCGTTAAATAAGGTCATTGCACCCGCCTGATAAAGTGAGCCATTTTTAGGCTGTTCAGCTTGCGGTATATTTAACGGATAACTTGGAGCATAACTCATATGCTGTAATCTTTCTGGTGTACTAGAACAACCCGTTAACACCAGAGAACTTAATACAAAACTCAGTATTAATAGTTTTTTGTCTGTTAACTTTTTCATTATTCTCATCCTATATTTTTTGCTAAGTAACTCATTCAAATCATATTGAACCTAGTATTGTTAGCTTAGGTATTATTGTTTAGGTACTGCATCATGCCATCAGCTGCAGAGATTGCCTTTGAATTCATCTCATAGGTTCTCTGTGCCTCAATCATGCCAATTAATTCTTCAACGGTATTTACGTTAGAAGCCTCTAGAGATCTTTGTGTTACGGCACCAGCTTCTGCGGTTTGAGGGTTATTAATGTTAGGAGTTCCACTTGCGGTAGTCTCTTTGTAAAAGTTATGCCCTATTGACTCTAAACCTGCTGGATTAATAAAAGAGGCTAATTCAATTTGACCCACTTGGTTTTGATCAATATTTCCAGGTTGACTAACAAATACCGCACCATCTCGAGAAATAGAAATATTTGTCGCATCTTGAGGAATATTGATATTAGGTTCCAATAAATAACCCGAAGAAGTTACAACATCACCATTTTGGTTTACCTGAAATGAACCATCACGCGTGTACATAAGATTGCCTTCCTGATCCAAGGCCTGAAAGAAACCTTTACCTTCAATGGCAACATCCAATTCATTACCGGTTACCATCAAGTTACCTTGTGTATGGATTTTTTGCACCCCTACGGCTGTAACACCAGTACCAAGTTGTAAACCAGAAGGCAGAGTGTTTGCTATATCTTGAGAGGCTTGTGCACCTGGCTGTCGAACATTTTGATAAAGTAAATCATCAAATTCAGCACGGCCAGATTTATAACCATAAGTATTGGCATTCGCTAAGTTATTAGAGATTGCCGCTAAGCGAAATTGCTGGGCTTCTAACCCTGTTTTTGCAATATATAAAGCTCTGTTCATTTCAATCTCCTAATTTAACGAATCGACAATAATGAGTCAGATTTTTGAGCATGGCTTTTGGCGGTTGACATCATTTTTACCTGCATCTCATATTTTCGTGATAACTCAATCATATTCACTAAAGCTTCAGCGGTATTCACATTACTCCCTTCCAAAGCTCCACTTACTACAGAAACTGGTTCTTGCACTAAAGGAGCTGTACCTGGTTTTAATCGAGCATAGCCATCTAAACCTTTTTCTAAATCTGCAATATTAGGTTTAACCAAACGAATACGATCTAATACTACTAGCTGATTGCTTTGTGAATCTGCCGGTACAATAGAAATAGTGCCATCGTCACCTATTGTTATACTTTTAGTGGGTGGAATATTAATGGGTGTACCGCTTTCATTTAAAACAGAATTACCTTTAACATCAACTAAGTTACCGTTTTCTAAAACTTGCATACTAGCGGTTCTAACATAGGCTTCATCACCCGTAGGTGATTGAATACCAATAAAACCATCAGAGTTTGTGGCAATATCCAAATTACGGCCTGTCACTTTTATGGCACCCGCACTAAAGTCCGTCGCAGGCCTTTCGTCCATTGAGTAAGCTCGGGATTCCCATCCCGGACCTTCAACATGCTGTGCTCTAAAAATATTAAAATCTTTTTTAAAGCCATCGGTATTCGCATTCGCCAAATTATTAGCGTTATTAGCTTGTGAAAGCATAACTTCCTTAGCTCCGCTCATTGCGATATACAGCATACGATCCATGATGCTTACTCCATATTTATTTGGTTTTTGCCAAAACTGTTCTAGTCAAAAAGAGGATGAAAACCTATCACTTTCATCCTGTTAGCTTGAAACACTTTTATATAATTTTGGGTCTAAGTGCCCGGATGTGTTTCCCTTATGTGTTAGCATTTTGTCACGCTATTACGTTCAAGGAATATTTAGCAGAGATTGTGCCAAAAGAATTGTTTTTTTAACTAAAGATTTTAGAAGACGGCCGATAAGCCTATATAGAGAGGTTTTTTTAAATAAAAAAGCCGGCAAAAAAATGCCGGCAAGACCAGAAAAGGGTTTAGTTAACTCTTTTATAAATTCAAAATTGTTTGAGTCAACTGCTGTGATGTTGAGATAACTTGAGCTGATGCTTGATACGTTCTTTGAGTTTGAATCATGTTAACTAACTCAGCGGCAGTATCAACGTTGGAATACTCTAGTGAGCCTGACACGATAGAACCAAAACCATTATTCTCCGGCTGACCTAACTGAACAGGACCTGAAGCAAATGACTGCGCGTAAGTCTGTCCACCTAATTTTTCCATCGCATTTTTATCTGCAAAGTTAGCTACCGCTAACTGGGCTACAGGAATAGAACGACCATTTGAGTAACGTGCCTCAATAACACCATTAGAAGCAGTACTTAAGCCTACTAAATCACCAATTGAATAACCGTTTTGTGTCGTACCGCGCTGATTATAACTACCAGCAAACTGACTCATATTACTAAAATCTAGTGAGATACCTGCAAGATCACCTAGCGGATCGGTTGCACCTGTAACTGGGTTATCAATAACAAAGTCTAATGCTGGTGTAACTTTTGCATCAGGAGTTGCACTAGTAGGGTCAAAAGCCCCTAAAAATCCGCCATTAGTATCAAAGCGAAGCTCATAAACCTGGCCTTGATCGCCGGTTCCATTTACATGCCCGGTATAGGTTGTATTGCCCTGAGCATCAGTTGCGGTAATTGAGTATTGAGCAAGCCAAGACGTATATTTAACACCAGAACCAGCCGCAACGGTATTACCATCAGCATCAATCAAAGAAGTCGCCTGATCAACCACGTCATTTTTATAGAAATTAGAGTTTAAAGTGTGTTCACCACCTAAACTATCGTGAATTGTCATTGGATAAAAATAATCTGGAAAACCATCATAAGCATTCAAATTATCATCGCCAGGAGTAGTCAGTTGTGCAATGCTAGCACCCACTGAAACCCCGTTAGAGTCAACGTTATTAATCTCTTCACCATCTAGGTTAATGTCATACGTCATTTCAGATGTTGCTTTAGGCTCTTTATTTAATGCATCTAAATCCATTGAAGATAATGCAGTACTAAAGACTGGATTGGCTTCAGTAGATAAGGCTTCATTTAATAAATACCCCTGTACCTTATTACCAGTTTGATCTGTTAAGAAGCCATCTTTATCCAATTTAAATGAACCATTACGAGTATAAACATTGTCATACTTACCAGTTTGGTCTTCAAGAACAAAAAAACCTTCCCCATTCATTGCCATATCCAAATCTCGGCCAGTACCGTTTACAGTACCTTGTGTAAAGTCTTGGGTAATCGATTCTACACGAACACCAGCTCCTGGAGAGCTTTGTGCACCTGCAAACATATCTGCAAACTCTGCTCGCGAGGCTTTAAACCCTACAGACTGTGAGTTAGCTAAGTTGTTAGAAATAACGGCCAACCCGCTAGATGCAGCATTAATACCACTTAAAGCATTTAAATCAAATGAAGCCATAATGACTCTCCCGTTTTGCTTGTATTTTGTTTATCAATTAGGTTGACACTCTCTGTGTAGCACAACCTCACATAACTTATTCTTAAGGAATTAATCAACTTAATATTGATTAACATTTCTTATAATATTTAACCGCTAATCTCGCGTACTTTATCCATACCCACACGCTCTCCTGTTGCTAACGTAAGCGTCATGCCACCATCTGCACTTACTCCAACCGAATTAACTCTTGAGGCCACCACAGTATCAATCGATTTTAAATCTCCATTTTCATCCGTTCCATAAGCCGTTAACGAGTAAACACCAGATGGCTTAGAACGTTCAAAATTATCCAAACCATTCCAATCTACGACTTTCTCTCCGGCCTGCATATCGTCTAAATCCAATTCTTTTACAACACCATTTTCATCAGTAATAACCACTTTTACATCAGTTAATGGCTGATCTGCAGATAATCTAAATTGCGATGCAACATCTTGAGTATGGGAAAAATCTTCGCCATTAACTTGAACATTCTTACCAATAATAGAAGCCGCTTGCATGGTTTGTAAATTTTGAAACCCCTGTGTCATCGCCAAAATAGACGCATTCATTTTGGTAGTTGCTTCTAACTGACTCATTTGAGTTAAGTCGGTTACAAAACTTGTCGGATCCATTGGTTTTGAAGGGTCTTGATTTTGTAACTGAGTCGTTAACAACATCAAAAAATCAGCCTGACCCATAACATCTTTAGGAGCAGATGCACTTGGATTACTGTCTTGCTGCATAGCTTTTACGTAATCAGCATTACCCGTTGTCACGCCTGGAAAATAATCTGCCATAACCTACTCCTTTACCTATTTGCCCAACTGAATGGTGCGTAGTAATAACTGTTTTGAGGTATTCATTACTTCGATATTTGTTTCATAAGAACGCGATGCTGACATCATATTGGCCATCTCTTCAACCACATTTACATTAGGCTTATAGATATATCCGTTCTTATCTGCCATAGGGTGATTTGGGTTGTACTCCATAATCGGAGGTGCTTTGCTTTCAGCAATCTCTTTAACCCTAACTCCGCCTGTTGGCTCGTTACCCTGCCCCTCTAAAATAGTTTGAAAAACAGGTTGTTTAGATTTATAGGTTTCATCTTTATTAGAGCTGACACTATCAGCATTAGCCATATTAGAAGCGATGGTATTTAAACGCACCGTTTGTGCATGCATCCCAGAAGCGGAAATATCTAAAATATTGAACATTGACATCGTTATTTCTCCTTACTCATGGTTATTCACCACGAAGTGCTCCTCGAATACCAGAAATCTTGCCATTTATAAACTCTAAAGTGGCTTGTTGTTGCATGGCGTTTTCCATAAACTGGGCTTTTTCAATATGGGTTTCAACCGTATTACCATCCAAAGAAGGTTGTGTTGGCTGTCTGTACATTAAGTATTGTGATGTAGAGGTAAAGTCATCTCCAGAAATATGGCCCGAACTGGTTTTTGCCATCTTAATTTCATCACCGTTGTTTACATGAGATGTCGCATCTTGCATCGCTTTTCTAAAGTCGATGTCTCTAGCCTTAAAATTAGGCGTATCTTCATTAGCCAAGTTATTAGCTAATAACTCTGCTCTTTGCGTTCTGATTTTTAAGGCTGCTTCATGAATACCAAAAATTGACTCTGACATCTCACTTTCCTTATCTGTTTTTTATTTGGGTATTTTTTTGACACCCCAATAATCTATTAGTTAAGAGTTAGCAACAGAGATGCCAAACTTCGTTTTTTTCTCCTATTCCTTTAAAAAAGGCTAAAGTTTTTAAAAAATTGCCGGTTATCGGCTGATTTCTGAAAACTTTAATAAAAAAACGGAAAAAATTGCCGCATGGCATACAACATAAAAAATTCTCTTTATAAAACAGTTGATTACTTAAAGAAAAAAATACCTTTTAGATGAATTTACCAGGCCTGGTAAATTTAAAAACCTTTGAATATTTTCAAAATTCCTTAAATCGCAGACATAAAAAAACCTGTTAAAAACAGGTTTTATATTGCTGTCAAAACATTTACAGTAATTTAAATTCACTACCAAGCTTTAACAATATCGCCCACCTGAACGATGCCTTTTTTTGCTGTTATCTCTGCGATTGCAAATTTTGGCATAATTCGAGTAATCTTTAAAAAAGCACCTGGAATTTGATCTGTTCCTAAATTCATGCCGTTAAAACGAACAGGTCGGCCTGTTTTGTGATAAACCGCCAAGTCGTCGCCAACCTTAGCTCCTGAGTTAGCATTTAGGTAAATCACATACTCATTATCTCGCACATCAATAATTTCACTTTCAAACGATTTGCAGTGTAAATAATCAAGGGCATCATTCACCTCTTGCTCAAGAAGAGCATGAAACACTTTGCCTGTATCAGTAGCAAAAAAAGCATTGGTTCCAAAAGGTCTATCTCGGCCTACCGTAACATCACCTTTTATATCAAACCCGCCACGTGATTGATGCACAATTTCATTACGCATTAAATCAACCACATACCAATCCGTTTCAATATGACGTTCTGTAGGTTTAACTTCTAAATCGTAAAGGCGTTTCATGCTATTAAACACGGAGTCTTCTTGATGAGATGACATTGAACGCAAAATAGTTAAAAGTAAATATTGTGCTCCTGTTTGATTACGAATTGATGCCAGCAATTCAGGGTCTAAATTAGGGGCGACTTGCAAATTAGGTTGTAAATCTACTGGCTGCTTTAATAAGGTATAGTTTTTATAGCCTTGATTACGAATACGACGATCTAACTCTAACTGGTAACCATTCAGCAAATTAGAGATATCATTAGCCTGACTAGCGTGAGCAAATACAGCAGGTGCAACTGCTAAACGGGTTTGATACTTGTTACCTGGTAAATTAGTACATACTCCCCGCTCCTCAGTTAAACAAACATTCATGGTCACCTCGTAATTTAAAGACCCTTCTTTTGTTTTGCCATACATATCATCAGAGTCTTCATACCCTTCTTTAAGAACCTCAAAACTTTTTACCTTACTATTTGAGATAAAACGAGTACTATCAAGCTTGAGTTGATAGGCTTCAACTGATTGATCTGTTTTAACCACAACATTGTTTTTTAAACTGGCTTGCTGTAAAGCGTCTCTAATTGCCATTTTTCTGGCAAATGCTTTACTTACATCTTTAGAACTGGCAGAACCCTTAACCACAACACATTGCTCGCTGCTATCAGATTGTTTTACTGCCGATTGAGAATCGTGCCTTGAAGCTTGAGGCTTAGACATGCCTGAGTAAGAATTTGAATCATGCCCAATGTTGTTATTTTTAACATCATCTTTATTATCTTCATTATTTTCATTATCACCATAATCTACAGGACATTTTTGTTCTGGTGAATTAGGGTTATCAATACAAGAATCTGGGCTTAAATATAGCGTGACATTGTTGGCCAAACTAATTGAGCTATAAATCAAGAAAAAAATACCAAGTATCGTTTTATACATATGTAATTCTCTAGGCCTGGTGTTGTTTGGCTCTATTTACTTCATCAATACGATTAACGACCGTATTGGCTAACTCATCCGAATGCCATTTAGACAAAAATACATTAGCCCCAACCTTTTCGGTTAGGGTTTCATTAAAACCGCCACTAAGCGATGAGTTAAGCACCACAAAAATATCTTTTAAGCGATCATCTTTACGAATACTTGAGGTTAACGTATAACCATCCATCTCTGGCATTTCAATATCAGAGATTACCATCAACACTCGATCACTCACCCTAGGGGAAATTCCTTTATCGGCATCGTCAGCCCATTTTTGTAAAAACTCTAAAGCCAATTTACCGTTGTTGACAATTTTATTGGCAATACCCATTTTGTCGAGAATACTTTTTAACTGAGTACGTGCAACGGTTGAATCATCCGCACCTAAAACAAAGTACTCTTGATCTTTAGTCTTACCAATGTGTGATGAAATAAACTCATCGGATACTTCATTACTCAAGCCTGAAACTTCAGCTAATACCTTTTCAACGTCAACAATTTGTACAATTTGCTCTTGAGCACGGGTAATACCTGTCAAATAATTAACATTTTGTAAACTATCTGGTGGAGCCAAGATATCTTCCCATCTAAGATGCACAATACGATCTACATCTTCAACCAAAAAACCTTGAATTGAACTGTTGAACTCCGTGACTATCGTCAAACTCTCTGAATATTTTGCTGGGTCCACTGGCTCTAAATCAAGTGCCTTGGCCAAATCAATCATAGGCATGGTTTGCCCACGAATATCAGCAACTCCTACTACTCTAGAATCGGCCTTAGGAACAGAAGAAATTTCAGGCGTGCGAATCACTTCACGCACTTTAAATACATTAATACCAAACAACTGCTTCCCTTTTATAGTAAAGAGAAGCAACTCCATCCGGTTCATACCTGCTAGAGAAGTTCTTTGATCAACCCCTTTTAAAAAGCTCGCCATGTTAACGCTACCTTATTCCATTTAATCTGTATGCATTCTTAAAGCATCTATTGTATAACTCAAAATGTTTTACGTATTACTTTACTTACTATTCGGTTGACTTGAAAAAAAACAAGCCACTTAGGTTGCTTTCATGTCACTTTAAAAGCCAACTCCAGTCATGTTAGACTGAGCACATGAAAAAAATTAAACCATTTATTATGTTTTGGCTCATGCTTAATTTGGCATTTATGTATATAAATGCTCAAGCAAACCAATCAATAAACCAACATCCTTCTCCAACAGAGCCTGAAACACAAGTCTATCAGTCGCTTGAGGAAATACATGAATTGGTCTTAAAGCATGTTAAGCAAAAAATTGACCAAAAAATATTTGACCCAACAATTCAGTTGAGAAAACTTACTCCAGATTTAAAACTTCCAAAATGTCTAATACCATTACGGTTGGTTGATAAAAATCTAGAAAATGTGGCTGGACGAATGACCATTAGCGTTTTCTGCAACAAACCCAATTGGAGAGTTTTTGTCCCTGTTACCGTTGAAGGCAAAAAACCTGTTGTTATTTCGACTCATGGAATTCTTAAACGTGCCGTTATAAAACCTGGAGATGTTCGTCAAGTTTTATTAAATTACAAACATATACCTTCTGGCGGAATGATTGACCCCAATAAAGTTATTGGCATGAGAACCAAAAAAGCCATTGCTCCTAATGCCGTGATTAAAATAAGAGACTTGCAACCACCTTATTGGGTATTTAAAAATAAACAAGTCAATATTATTACTCGTATTGGTGGCATTGAGGTAAAAACCAAAGGTACCGCTTTAGATGATGCGGTGGCTGATGAACAAGTTCGTGTTAAAAACAATGCATCTGAAAAAATCATTAAAGGCATAGTTATTGCTCCTAACGCAGTATTGATTCCATAAACTTTTTTAGAAAAATAAGTATTTTTTTCTAAAGCTTTCTAATATCTGCCGTTACAAATATTAGAAACAATACACAATACTGTTAAAATGACAGTAAATACTAGGTGAGGCTAGAGAAATGGACATTAAAAATTTAACGACAAGCGTCGCGGCCAATAGAGCTAATGACTCGGTTAAACCGCAGCTAAAAGGCATGGAAGAAGGCAATAAACAACTTTCTTCAACTGCAAACACTGATAAAGTCACGCTAACCGATGTTTTGTCTCAAGTAATGGATTTAGAGACTCAATCTAAAGACGTAAACATAGATAACTCAGCAAAAGTAGCCGCTATCAAAGCAGCTGTGCAAGATGGTTCATACCAGGTTGACACTCAAAAAATCGCTGAAAAACTGATTCAAACTGAAGCACTGTTCGCAAAGGCTTAATTCATCACAATGACTGATCAACTAAACGAATTAAATTCTAATCAATTTCCCTCACAGATTGAGGAATTAGTTCGTTTATTGAATCAGTTTTCTGATGTACTTGATACAGAATCAAACTGTATTAAAAAAAACCTACCTGAAAAACTTATTGAAAATGCTCAAAATAAAAATGCCTTAGCTGATCAGTTGAGCAATGCAACTAATCGCATTGAAAAACAACTTGAACCTTTGAACTTAACTCTAACCACATTAATTGATCACAACAGTTTTCAGATGCTTAGTGCCAACACGCAAGCAAACATTAGAGACTTAATGGTTAAAATTAAAGACTGTCATGATAAAAACCTTGCCAACGGCATGTCAATTCAAATGCTTAGCAATATCAACAAGCATGCTTTGGATTTAATCTCAGGAAAGCCGCAAGATTTAAAGCTCTATGGTTCAAGTGGCGAAAAAACCAATAGCAGCAGTTCTCAGGGCTCTCTAGGTAAAGCTTAATAACAAAAAATTCTTTTTGAGAATTTCATAAAAACCGCATTACCTTTTTCTTTAATTCCTTTCAAAAGAAATCCCCTAAAGATAAACCCTGGCGTATTTAATGCTTATTCAAGCTTTATTAAACACTTATTCTTTAAAATAGAATCTAAATAATTTTTTATGATTAAAGAGACTTTAGTGTTAAGAGTTATTTTGTAATAAACTAACGCAATCCATTATTGAGCCATAAATAATATGCTCAGCCTTTTGATATGATTTAGAGAGACCACTATGCGTAAAGACCAACGTTCTTATTACCGAATTGATGTCATCATGCCATGCAGCTACCGTATTTTGTCACAGGAAGAGGCTGAAAATACTTTACTGCCCACTTCTCCAGATGCTAAGTACATTGAAGATTACTTTATGGAAAACTTGACTCAGTTAGATGAACAAATCAATGAAGTCATCTCACATATTAATCAAAAAAGTTCTCTTCTAGCCACTGCGTTAACCGCAATGAATAGTAAAATCAATTTCTTACTACAAACGGTAGATGAGAAACAGCTCTCTAGAGCAATTCCGCAAAGATTAGTGAATTTAAGTGGAAGCGGTGTTGCTATTGATGTAGAAGAAGATGTTCAGATGAGTGATAAGGTTGATTTACTGATTAAACCTCTACCAAATGAATCTCCAATCCTCGTGCGTTGCAATATTATAAAAATCACACCATTAGCAGATGGATCTTCAACAGGCTCTACAATTGCCTTAGAATATACCTCTCTTTCAGAAGATGATCGAAGAAAACTTGTCTATTTTGTTCAAGCTAAAGAAATTGAGTTTGCTCAGAAAAAACGCAATAAAGAAGAAAAAAACAAATAAACGCTTTTCATTATAAGCAATCCTCTTATAAGTTAATTAACGACCCAGTTTTAATTCAGACACAAAAAAGCCCCTTAGTTGAATTGAAAAAATTCATTTTAACTAAGAGGCATTTTATAAATTTTGAGTAATTTGAGTAATCTAAATATTGGCTTGTGGGTATTAACTTACTAACGTTATTAAATTATGGATAAGCATAACGCTTATCACGTCTTTCTGCCTTTTTAGGTGAGTTTTGATCTTTTAACAACCCAGAAAGCTTTTTTTCTAAAGCTTGAATCTTAGCCAATCCTCTATCTACTTTTAAAGCATTGTCTTTTTGTGATTCAGCAGAGTCTTTAATAACCTTATTCTGCTTTGCCACCTTACTTTCTAGTATACGAACTCGCGTACTAATACTTGCCGCATCAGCGACACTTTGCCACATAAACAAAGATAATAACAAACCTACTAAGACTTTTTTAATCTTCATGTCATCACACCTTAATGTCCCTTACCCATTAACTAAATATCAAATATTTTTTGGATATATAGCTATAAGGCAATCTTAGTAAGAACTTATTTTATAAGCGGCTTCAGGCTCTACAGCTTGCGTCTTTGAGCTCGAGTAAATAAAAGCCTCTTCAAAGAATTTTTTATCTACATAAACCTCTAATACAGTTTCATAGTTTTGATCAGCCATTGGAGTAACACTTACCACTCTAGCTCCTCTTACCACAGCATTAACACGAGCTCTAAAGCTATCATTTTTTGCCGTTAAGGTAGAGACAGATGTATTACTGTCAATTTTAATACCATATAACTGTTCAGCAAGCGCTCTATAAGCATCCAATTTAGAAGCTCGAATTGCCATTAAACGTCTTTGCCCAGGAGTGTAAGCAGCGTAGGTACTTTCTGCCCCATAACCAATACCTGTAATCTTTAATAATTCAGCCTTTTTCTCAGGTTGGTGCTGTGGAACAACTTGAACCGGAGCTGCCTGCTGAGCTTGGACTGGTGCTGCAGAAGGTGAATCAGACTTAATCTCATTACAACCGGACAGAACAGCTACACTGGCTAACCCTGCTATTAAAAATGAACGTTTTTTCATGGTTTATACTCCACTTTTACTCAAATATTTACTCAAAAATTTAATGTTTATACTTAATCTATTTAGCTATTTAGTTACATTGATTTAGTTTTGCAGAGCAATCTAAATCATTTAAATCGTATTCTTTTGCAAACTGATAATTTCTATTCAATTGCTTAGTTGAATAATAATCAGGTTTTTTCATTGTCCTTACTTCAACCAGACCCACTGTTTGACCAAATTTAACCGTTTTACTTTTAATGTTGGTTAATAAGGAACTATCACTGCAACCTGTTAAAAACATAGTTAATACACAAACGCTTAGTCCTAGCTTCATAAAGAACACCTAAATTTATGGATAAGAATCCGTAACCGACTGGTCATACATACCTCCATCAGGAGCACTGTATTGGTATCTTTGTTTATTGGCGGCTTCTTTGGCCTTTTCTTCTTTGGCCATTTTTTCAGCTTGCTCTAATAAGACCTGTTTCTCTACCGTTTTAACACTATGTATTAAAGAATCGTACTGTGCCTGAATTTTTTTCACTCGGCGATTCACTTCATCAATACGTCTTTGAGCAGTAATTAACTTCTTATTTACCGAACTCACTTTACTCAGCAATGCAGGATCTTGTGATACTGTATTTTTTATCGCCTCAGTATGCGTTACAGCAGTTACTGCAGCTGGATTAACCATTGGTGTAGTGCCATGTGCTCCTTGATTTGCCATATGCGCATTACTAGCGTGACTACCAGGCTTGTTTTGATTTCCTAAACCGAGAGGATCAAGTACTTCATTTTGTGCCGCCTTACCAACGCCGCCACCCACTTGACCGATATCAGCAGAAAGTTGTTCAAATTGAAATGCTAAAGCATCCAGCTTTTTCTCTATCGACTTAACACTTTTTTCAGCAGACTTAACAGACTGCCCATTATGTTCGCTTGAGACCTTAATCGATTCAATTAAGGTTTGTGTTTCCTCATCTATACCTGCAGAGGAAGCTGATAAAGCACTCCAAACACCGATACCTATTCCAACAACTGCTAATACACTAAGAATAGAACCAAAGATAATGATAAGTTTTTTTATAGAATCCATATCTGCCGCCATTTTCTTGGAATTTTTTGCTTCTGATGCTGAGTCTCGTTTTGCGAGAATCTCGTCGTTTATAGAACGATCCTTAGTATTATCAATTTTAGAATCTGTACTTTTTTCAGCTTCTACTGATTTTACGGCTGGCTCTCTAACTTCTTTAGACTGTAAAACAGGCTCAGAAACACCAATCACTTCAGGTTCGCCATCATCGGTTGCAACTAAATCATCGATGGAATCAAGCAAATCTTCTTCAGTTGCCTTTATATCTTCGGCATTATCAGAAATGTCAAAATCATCAAGCTGATCATCTGGCACAACCTCTTCATCAGCAACTTCTGACACAGCTTCCAGCTCTGCCTCGTCTAATAAAGCATCAATACTTTCAAGATCATTAGGATCAAATGTTTCGTCAGTAGTTGCCACTAATCCTTCCTTAAGCATACTTAGAGTAATAACAAGTTGTTACCACCCAAGGCACAAACTTTATGGGCAAATTAGAGTAATAGATAGATAGTTTGTTTAATTCATTCAGAAAAATTAACAAACTTTTCGAAGACACCATCATCTGCCCAGTAAACATCTGGCAATAAGTGAAATTGTCCATTAGCATCACGAATATAAGTTCCGTTAGCCGTCTCAATCAAGGTATCTACATCAGATGAAAGATTGCTTGATTTGACAATTTCAATCGCCACACGTCCTAAAGCATAAAATAGGCCATTATTAGAAAATGATTGTGATTTTGATTTATTGTTTGTCATTTCAGTTGACAAAGAGAGAGGTAAAACAGCAAATGTTTCTTGCCATGCATCAAGATGGTTAAGCAAGTAGTTAGCTGACGGGTTCTTACTCGGATACCAAATATGAGTAATGGGTTTAGAGTTTCCAATAAAATTCAAATAAGGTGCAACTTGGATAGCAAGGTTTTGAGGTACAAAAGAAATAACCGCATCTATATCTTTACGAGCTCTTGGCGAAAACTCTAAGTGGGTATGCAATACTTTTTGTAACCAAGCTTTACGAGCCTCAGACTGATTAATATTTAAACCATCATCAATTGCCTGACCAACTGTTTTCTCTATATCTTTAGAAATATAGCTCTCTGCATGTGGATAATTAGACCAGGCCTGTAAAAATGCTTCCTCAAGCTCTTGGGAAGTTGGTTCTGGTTCTTTTAACACCAATACACGCTCATAACCTGCTTGATTAAGGATTTGAAAAACCTGCTCTAAACCCGCTTGTTTTCCTGGAGACAAACTAAATTCATAATTCGTAAAAGAGGTCACATCATTAAAATAAAGTGTTTGAACTCCAGTCTTTAGTTCTTGCCATTGAGCGATTTTTTCTTTTTGCAATGGTCCAAAAATAAAACTCGGATCATAGTATTTTAAAACCTCCCAGGCTTCAAAAGCTGAATCGTAAATAGCTAAATCTAAAGCGATTAATTTGCCTTCAAAACCGGCCTCTGTTAGGCCTTTCTGTAACGCTTTTTGAATACTTGCTCCCACACTGCCATAAACACCAGTCACAGGAAGCACTATAGCAACTACCGCATTTTTGTCATGCATTGGAAAATCAATCGATTTGCCCGATGAAAAAAACGAAAAAAATGATGAGCTTTTCTTAGGAATAGACTCAACATATTTTCTTAATCTTTCTATTCGCGCTTGAAAACCAGGCAGAATATATTGCTTATCAAGCTGATTTAAATACTGCTTTACCTGCTTTGCATCACCGTGCTTTTGAGACATTTCAGCACGAAGGATCATGATTTCTTGATCTAACCGCTTAACCTGTTGTAATCGAGAACTAGATTGATTTTGCCTATTTTCATTACCCGCATAAGCACCTGATTGTTTTGACCCTTTTAGCAGTTCATCCCACTCACTTGCATAGGCAAAGGTTGCCATAGGCAAAAAAATCACTAGCCAACTAAACATTACAAGCCAAATTCGCATTACAAAAACCTTATTTTATTGATGCCGTATTAGCCATCTATTAACCCATGGCTTAGGTAATATTAAGGGATTTAGACACAATCTCATAAACATCTTTAGATAAGTTATCTGTTTTTAAGATGCTATTTAAGGCCTGTTTCATCATCTCTTGGCGTTGAGTGTCATACCTTTGCCAGTGAGTGAATGGTGCCACAATTCTAGCCGCAACTTGTGGATTAATGGCATCCAGTTTAATCACTTGCTGTGATAAAAAGGTATACCCTTCACCGTCTATACGATGAAAGCCCAGCATGTTTAAACGACCAAATACTCCTAAAACACTTCTCACTCTATTTGGATTGGTATAACTAAAATCTTTAAGCTCTACCAGTGCCTTAACATGTTCTAAGGCATGAATATGATGAGAAGAGGCTTGAAGTGTGAACCATTTATCAAGCACTAAAGAATCCTCTTTCCATTTAGAGTAAAAGCTCTCTAAACAGACTTGTCTTTGCGGGCTATCAGTATGTGACAAGGTTTCTAATGCCGCTAAGGTATCAGTCATATTATGTGCGTTATTAAACTGATTTACGGCTTTATCGATATGATTATCTGCACTCATTAGATAGTTTAAGCAAATATTTTTTAATTTTCGATTAGCAATATCATCTTTTTGATATCGATACACCTCTGAAGAATCACTTAATTCTCTATACAGATCTGTAAAGACCGATTCATAATGATTTGCCAATGCCGTTTTTATCCAGCGGTGGACGTGATAAATTGCATCAACATTAATCTGTTTATATTGCTCACCGATATAAGTGAAATCTGGTAATGTCAAAGCAAGTGCTCTTAATGCATTATCTAAAGAATGATTATTTAAAACACCGCCAAACGCTGCTATAAAGTTCTTAGACAGATGCAAATCTTGTTCATTCTCATAAGCGACAATATTACGACCAATCTCTCTTAAGGCCAAAGACTGCATAGATTCCCATTGCACAAAACTATCGGTATCAAATTGTACCAGGCCTGCTAAATCCTCATCACTCTGCTGATAATCGAGAATGACTGGTGATGTAAAACCTCGTAACATAGAGACAACAGGTTCAACCGTTACGTTTTCAAACTTAACGATTTGTGTATTTTTAGTTAAAGAAACTAATGCTTCATAATCCGTTATCTTAACAAAATCTTGACACGATTCAGAAACCTCTAAAGCCAATGACTGACCTTGTTTTGAGAATAGAGCAAGTTTTACCGGCAATAAAAGTGGCGTGAAGTTATTTTCTAAAGCAGGAATCGTTTGGGTAAATTCAATGGTTAGACTTTGAGCTCGTTGATTATATGAAGTGACTACTGAAAGAACAGGCGTTCCATTTTGTATATACCATTGATGCATTTGAGATAAATCGACATCATTAGCATCTGCCATTGCATTTCTAAAATCATTCACCGTCACAGCTTGACCGTCATGTCTTTTAAAATACAAATCCATTCCTTTTCTAAAACCTTGCTCACCCAGCAAAGAATGGTAAAGCCTTACTACTTCGGCACCCTTTTCATAAACTGTCATCGTATAAAAGTTATTCATTTCAATATACGACTGAGGCTGAATGGGATGGGACATCGGGCCAGCATCTTCTGGAAATTGATTACTTCTTAAACGCTTTACATCTTCAATTCGTTTTACGGCTGGAGAGAGCATATCCGCAGTAAACTCTTGATCTCTAAAGACCGTTAAACCCTCTTTAAGAGTTAATTGAAACCAATCGCGGCAGGTTACTCTGTTGCCTGTCCAGTTATGAAAATACTCATGACCAATTACTGCTTCAATACCTTCATAATCAACATCAGTAGCTGTTTCAGGTTTTGCTAGTACAAACTTAGAGTTAAAGACATTTAACCCTTTGTTCTCCATCGCCCCCATATTAAAATCATCAACTGCAACAATCATATAAATATCTAAATCATAAATAAGACCAAAACGTTCTTCATCCCATTTCATTGATTTGATAAGTGACTTCATAGCATGTTCGCATTTATCTATGTTTTTTGGTTCAACATAAATTCTAAGATCCACATCACGATCATCTAATGTACGGTATGTATCTTGAATATATTCAAGATTACCTGCAACCAGAGCAAATAGATAACAAGGCTTTTTAAATGGATCCTGCCAAACAGCGTAGTGCTTATTATTTGGGAGGTCTCCAGAATCAATCAGATTTCCGTTAGATAGTAATACGGAATTTTCAGATTTGTCTGCAATGATCTTAGTCGTGAATAAAGTTAAAACATCAGGCCTATCCATAAAGTAGGTGATTTTTCTAAAACCTTCCGCCTCACACTGAGTGCAATAATTACCACTTGTACGATACAAACCTTCTAAAGCCGTATTATTTTGTGGGGCGATTCCGTTGTAATCGTTAATTCAAATTCTTCCAGGCCTGGTAAACAAACAATAAGGCTCTCAGTTGTTTGCTGGCATTTTTGTGTAATTTCTTCACTGTTAATGAAAACCGATACTAGTTTTAACTGCTCACCATCCAAACTCAGTTGCGTCTGCTTTGATGAATTAATTATTTTCATAGAATTCGTTACAACCGTTGCTGTCGGCTGTAAATCAAAAGTTAAATAACTTGATTGAATCTCAAGTTTAGGTGCTTGGTAATCAGATAAATAGTGAACTAGTGGGGTATCATTTTTCATAGGTAAACTCGGTAATTTTAAACAAAAAAGCCTCCCTGTCATTATGACAGGAAGGCTTTAAAAAAACAGTTAGCTACTAAACTAAATTTTCAATTAATAAGAAAACTCAGCTCTACGGTTTTTAGCCCATGCAGCCTCGTTATGTCCCTCATCAACTGGGTTGTCTTCACCGAAACTAATAACATTAATACGGCTTGGACTAACACCTTCTGCAACTAAAGCGTTTTGTACCGCTTGTGCACGACGCTCACCTAACGCTAGGTTATATTCACGAGTACCACGTTCATCACAGTAACCTTTGATTGTTACAGATGCGTCTTGCTCAAGATTAAGATAATCAGCATTAGCTTTAATTAACTCATAATCTGAAGGACGAATTTCAGATCGATCAAAATCAAAATGAATTACTTTGCCGTTAATCATCGCTTGCAACTCAGCTTTTTTAGCAGCCAAATCAGCAGCAGCCTGTTCAGCTGCTGCACGTTTAGCAGCTTCAATATCTGTATCAACTTGAGCAACAGCAACCTCTTTACTGTCATCTGAATCATTTTTTGGTGTAGAACTACAACCAACTAAGGCAAATCCTAAAAAACCAACTAAAAATAACTGTGAAATACTTTTTAAAGACATCGTTTTATTCCTAAATTTATAAGTAAATGGATAGTATTAATATACCGAACTTAATGGCAAAAGACCATTAAAAAAGTAAAAATTTAACAAATCAAACTATTAATTAAAAATAAATACTTTTTCTGAAAGAAAATTGAAAGGAATATTAATAAGGAGTGTTAGATAACGTTTTCAGCAAAGGCTAAAAAGACCCCGACCGAAAGGCCGGGTAAGCGGGCTACATTATGAAAAACGTAAATCCAATTACAACGTTTTCATAATTTTATTAGACCATAACTGAGCTTGAATCAAATTGATTGAAATCAATAAAAAACCATATAAATACTAAGTATTCATTTTAATTTATAAAGATTTAACCAACTTCTTTACAAACATCGCAACTACTAATACCAGCCAAGCTTTTTAATGCCGCTTCATTATAAATAATTACTTCTTTTTTCTTCCAGCTAACAATACGTTCTGTATTCAGCTTAGCTAATATTCGAGACACTGTTTCAGGCGTTAGTCCTAAGTACAATGCAACGTCTCGATGCAAAATGCTTAATCGAAATTCATCATAAGCATACCCTCTGCTTCTGTAGCGTTCTGCCATATTCCAAATAAATTGTGCTACACGCTGATCTGCATTCCTCTTGATTAATAACTCAGAATGTAAACGCCCATCTTGCATTTTTTTACTCATAACGGTCATAATTTGATGATTAAGATTTGGTATCTTCATCGATAAATCACTTAATTCTTCATAGGGTAGATTGCACACACTTGTACTATCCAAAGCAACCGCATTGTATAAATAATGCTGATCAACAAGGCCATCAAACCCAACGACATCGCCGGGTAAATAAAAACCATGAACAATTTCTTCGCCTGAATCAGAGTATGAATATAATTTAAGAACTCCTGCACGAATGGCATAAATAGAGTGAAATTTCTGCCCAGCTTCATAGAGAAGCTGGTTCTTTTTTAAAGGGGACTTTCTCTCAACAATATCATCAAGACGATCAACATCTGATTTTTGTAATCCTGTAGGAAAGCATATTTTTTGTAGCCCGCAATTTAAACAACTTGCGTTAAACGCTGATTTGACTTGATTCATAGTAGCCCTAATGAATTATCATTTGATTGGTTTTTTTGGTTTTATATTATTTTTATTGTTCTATTTTTTTGATTGTATCGTTTTTAATCTTTTTGTCATCTTTTAGCGAATATTTTTTCTTCTTTTTGTGCTTATGAACACATAAAGTTATTTAATATTTGGGATTTTTTAATCAAAAAATCATTCTGCTTATTTTTTAAGCAGTTTAATGTTTTTTGGCTAATTTAAAGCACTTAAGGCATTTTTATTAACTTTACACACAAAGTTATCCACAGGTTTTGTGGAAAAGAAAACAAATTATAACAGTCTATAAAATAACTCCATAAGGACACCCTATACCTCTTTATTTACAAGGTGTTACAACATAAACATAAAACTAGTTTTAACTATCGAAAACTAAATCAACATAAAGCATTGTCAAGCTTTTTTTAATTTTATTCACCTTTATACAAAAATCACAAGATCTACACAGTTTGTATACCTATGTTAAAATTCTTTGCAATTTTCTATGGTGCTTTGAAGATTCTTAAACAAAACCTTTAAATCACTACATTCATTAAAAAAATTTGGAAAGCATGACATGTCAAAAATTTTAGGCATCGGAAATTCAGTTTTAGATATCATCTTAACCGTTGACCACCACCCCCAAGAAGATGAAGAGTTACGAGCAAGCAATAAACAAATCTCTACTGGTGGCAATGTTAACAATTCTTTATACGTGCTTAATCAGCTAGGTCACCAAACCGACATTTGCACTACCATTGCAGCAGATAGTGAATCTAAACAACTTTTGTCAGGCCTTGCAGAACGTAACATTTCTACTGAGCATGTTCAAAAATTTATAAAAGGTAGAACGCCAACCTCTTTTGTGACGTTAAATGCAGAAAACGGTCATAGAACCATTGTTCATTTTCGTGATCTGCCTGAAATCAGCTTTGACTTTTTTGCCAAAATAGAAATAGAGGAATATGACTGGTTACATTTTGAAGGCCGTAATATGGCTCAACTACCAGGCATGGTTAATATTGCTAAAACGTTTTTAACCTATCAGCCAATTTCTCTTGAAGTTGAAAAACCTAGAGAAGGTATCGAAACCTTATTTAACAGCGTTAACCTAATCATATTTTCACATCATTATGCTAAAGCGAAAGGATTTGCAAATGGTAAAGAACTACTAGAAAGCCTTGACCTACCAAATGCTAATCTTGTTTGTACTTGGGGAGAAGATGGCGTTTGGTTGAAAGCGCCTGGAGGCTCTATTGAACATGTTGAAGCCGAGCAAGTTAATCCTGTAATTGATACTTTAGGCGCTGGAGATACATTCAATGCTGGCTTAATTCACGCTTTAACAGAAAAACAACCACTTGCTGATGCCGTTAGTTATGCCAGTAAACTTGCTGCCAAAAAATGCCTGCAACCAGGCTTAGATAATTTATTGAAGGCAAATGAGGCGAATAAAGCTTTAGCCAACATTAAACAATTAAGCAATGCTAAAACAACTATTGTGAACGATGCTTCTGGCCGATCATTGGTATTAATTAAATATGAAGATGGTGTGCGTTGCTTTTTGAATAATTGCCCACATCAAGATGTACCTTTAAATGAAGCTTACAAAATTGATGTAAATCCTTTTGAGAAAACCATGAAATGCTCAGTACATGATGCCTATTTTAATATTGAGGATGGTTTATGTATTGAGGGACCGTGTTGGGACGAGTCTCTGACATCAATTGCTATCAAGTTAGATGAAAACGGTGATATTTTCCTGGCTTAAACAACATATTGTTTAAAACATATCCTACAAAAGCAAAAAGCCAATTTACCAGGCCTGGCATGTCCTATGGCCATCTATGACGTGTGAGCATAGGGTAAATTGGCTTTTTAAATACTAATAAAATAAAAATATGTAATTAATTTGCTATTAGGATTTTGCTTTTATAGCTCTTTGTCTAAACGCTTCATAAACGGTTACACCTGTTGCAACAGAAACATTTAAACTTTCAACAACACCTACCATTGGAATAGCCGCCAAATGGTCACAGGCTTCACGGGTTAAACGACGTAAACCACTGCCTTCCGTTCCCATTACTATACCAATTGAACCGGTTAAATCATGGTCGTAGATTGTTTGCTCAGTTTCTCCAGCCAAACCAATCATCCACATACCTTCTTGCTGCATCTCTTTCATGGTTCTAACTAAGTTAGACACAACAATCAATTTAACATTATCAGCGGCACCAGAAGCCACCTTACGAACTGCTGGGTTCATTCCAACAGAATTATGCTTAGGAATAATGACCGCATTAACTCCTACCGCATCTGCTGTTCGTAAAATAGCACCTAGATTATGAGGGTCTTGCACTTCATCTAGAAAAACAAAAAGTGGATTAGAGGTTTCTTCAATCAGTTTTTTTAGATCAGATTCTACTAAATCAGCTTGCTTGGCAACGGTTGCCATAACACCTTGATGATTTCCATCAATCTTATTAAAAGCAGATTTACTCACAAGCTCTATATTTAAACCAACTCTTTTAGCTTGGTCATATAAAGCTTGTTGGCGATTATTTAATCGTCCTTTCAAAAAACTCAGGTTATATACAGATTGCGGTGATTGTTTAATAAACTTTTCAATCGCATGTAAACCATAAATGACTTCTTGCTTCATTAGTCAGCCTTTGGCTTTGAACCAGAGCGTTTCTTTTTACGGTAGAAACGTTTTTTACGACCTGGTTTTTTCTCTTCTTCACCTTGTGATTCAGCAGAGTCATCACCATTAGCATCAGTCATTTCTGGTTCAACATGTTCCGTGAGGCTTTCAATAAAACGTAAATCAACTTTACGATCATCTAAATTCACCTGAGCCACTTGTACTTTAATACGATCACCTAAACGATATGTTTTCCCTGTACGCTCACCTTTCAAACAATGACGAGCATTATCGTAATGGAAATAGTCTTCACCTAGCTCTGTAATATGAACCAAACCTTCAACATATAAAGGTTGCAGTTCAACAAACAAACCAAAGTTAGTCGCCGCAGAAACCACTGCTTCATATTCACCGCCAATACGATGAGATAAGAATTCACACTTCAAGAAAGTCACGGCATCACGAGTTGCTTCATCTGCACGTCTTTCTGTATCAGAACAGTGCTGCCCTAAATCAGCCATTTGGTTTTCAGTGTAATCAAATTTCTCAACCCCTTCTTTGCTCCACACGTGACGAATTGCACGGTGAATCAATAAGTCTGGGTAACGACGTATAGGAGAAGTAAAGTGAGCGTAATGTTCGTAATTCAACCCAAAGTGCCCTTTGTTTTCTGGTTGATAAACGGCTTGACTCATACTTCTTAAAAGAACGGTTTGCACTAAATGTTCGTGAGGTTCACCAGCAACTTTAGCTGAAACTGCAGCATAATCATGTGCAGTAGGCTCATCACCACCTTCCAACGTTAAACCAAAGTCTGATAAGAAAGTTCTTAAGTTTTTAAGACGTTCTTCCATTGGTTTTTCGTGAACACGATAAAGTATTGGCATTTTATGCCACTTTAGGTAACGTGCAGTTGCAACGTTAGCCATTAACATACACTCTTCAATTAATTTATGAGCATCATTACGAGTGACAGGAACGATTTCTTGAATCTTACGTTCTTCATCAAATACCATACGTGTTTCAGTAGTTTCAAACTCTAAAGCACCACGTTCAGCACGAGCAACTTTTAATACTTTATATAGATCATGCAGATCATGCAGTAAAGGAACTTGCTCTTTAAACTCTTCACGGTATTCACTGTCTTCATTCGTTAAGATATCGTTCACTTGCGTGTACGTTAAACGTGCTTTTGAATTCATCACTGCTTGATAAAACTGACTACGTTCTAGCTTGCCATCTTCGGTAAGTGATAAATCTGCAACCATACACAATCGGTCAACTTTAGGATTTAACGAACACAACCCATCAGATAACTTAGACGGCAACATTGGTACAACTCGTTGCGGGAAGTAAACTGAATTACCACGTTTAAAAGCTTCTTTATCAAGCTCTGTACCTGGCTTAACATAATGTGAAACATCAGCAATCGCAACCACTAAACGCCAACCGTTTTTACGACGTTTTGCAAAAACAGCATCATCAAAATCTTTAGTATCAGCACCATCAATAGTCACTAACTGAAGAGCACGTAAATCTTTACGATCTTCAAGATCCGTTTCGGTTACTTCATCAGGAATATTTGCTAGTTCAGCTTCAAGCTCTTCAGACCACTCATTAGGGATACCATAAGCGTGAATAGCAGAATCAATTTCCATTCCTGCCGCCATGTAATCGCCAACAACTTCTACAATTTTACCGATTGGCCCAGAACGTACAGATGGCTGGTGGATAATTTCAACTAAAACAATCTGCTCTTCTTTAGCTTCAAGTAACCCGTCATTAGGAATGAAGATATCTTGAGTAATGCGATTATTGTTTGGACGAACCCAAGATAAACCATCTTCAAAATTTAAACGACCCAACACTTGTTTAGTGTTATGTTCGGTAATTTCAATAATCGCACCTTCTTGACGACCACGACGATCTTCACCAATCACCGATGCAATCACGATATCGCCATGCAATACTTTATGCATCTCTTTCTCAGAAAGGAATAGGTCTTTACCACCTTCTTCAGGCACTAAAAATCCGTAACCATCTGGGTGGCCCAAAACACGACCTTTGATTAAGTCCATTTTCTTTAAAAGACCAAAAGCACCACGACGGTTACGAATTAGTTGACCATCACGCACCATTGCTTTCATACGGCGTGAAAGAGCTTCAAAACGCTCTTCATCATCTTCATCAACATCTACTGCTTTAGCAACTTGAAAAAGTCTTAAAGGCTTTTGAGCCTCTTCTAAAACTTCTAAAATAAACTCTCTACTAGGAATTGGGTTTTCATACTTCTCAGCTTCACGCTGTGCATGTGGATCCTGTTGACCCGATGTATTTTCTTTGCTCACGAATACCATCTAAAAATTGAAAACGCTCCACCTAATGACTTAAAACTCCACAAAGTGATTAGATTTAGAGCGTTATATTAAAAAAACTCGCAGTATTATAACAAATAGTTAGTCAAGTTTATTGCATTACTGTTAACTCTGCTTTAATTACTCTTTCACCCTCTGAATATAAGGCTTTGTAAAGTAGATATAATGCCGATTGAATCGCCTCTTCTAATACTGGGTGATAAAATGGCATTTTTATTAACTCTAAAACCGTCATTTCTTGCTCAACAGCCCAGGCTAGTAAATGAGTAAAATGCTCAGCATGAGGCATAAATATTTCACCACCAATTAACTGCTTGGTCTCCTTATCTCCATACAATGAAATCACCCCATGGTCTTCAGCCATAACAATCGCTCTGCCATTATTTTTTTCTAGGTTAAAGTTCACCACTTCTACTTTTTGCAAATCTAAGTCACGATAACTTTGACCAAAAAAACCAATATCTGGGTCTGTAAACGCAATACCTAATGGTGTTTTTCGTTTGTAAGCGGTAACACTTGGAAAATCCATTGCATTAAGACTAGCAATTTTTCCCTCATGCCCAGCTTCATGCAAAATAGGTCTAAAGACGTTTACATCGCCCGCAATAAAGATGGGTTTATCTTCAATCTGCATAGTGTTTACGTTAAATGAGGGCATCCCTCTTTCATCCAATTTAACTCCGGCTTTTTCAAGTTGAATTCCATCGATATTTGGTCTTCTTCCAAGAGCAGCTAATACCACATCTACCTCAAAACTCTCTTTTTCAACACTAACCTTTACGCCTGTTTCTGCATTCTCTAATCTAGCCGCTGCACCAAGATAAACTGGAAATTCTTTAGAGAACATTTCAGTGGCTTTTTCAATCACCACAGGTGAAGATAAACCACCAACAGTATGTTGCATTTCAAAACCAATTACCTCAACACCTAAACGAGACAATGCTTGCCCAAGCTCTAAGCCAATAATACCTAAACCAATGACGGCGATGCGCTTTGGTAAGTCGGTTAATTCAAAAATTTCATCACTGGTTAATAACTTTTCACCAAGCTCTAACCATGGTGCAGGCACTACTGGACGAGAACCTGTAGCAATAATAATTTTTTCGGCTTCTATAACCTCTCCATTTACTTCCAACTGATTTTCACCAACAAACTTTGCATACCCTTCAATAAATTGCTCAGGTTTTAAAGTTTCTGTTGTACCAGCTTTAACGCCACTGGTAAATCGGTCTCGCAACAGCCTTACTCTTTGCAGTACTTTTACATTATCAACCTCAAGAGATTCACCGCCTTCGAGGCCAAATTGGCTTAATAGATGTTTTTTAAAATTCAAATTAGCGGACTGAATCATTGCTTTTGAAGGCATACACCCTACTCGTGCACAGGTTGTACCTAGATGGCCACCATTAATAATGACAAAATCATCTGTCTGTTTTCTAATAATCCCTAATGCAGTTAAACCTGACGTTCCTGCACCTAAAATGGCATATTTAACTTTTCGCATTAAGCACTCCTTTTAATTTGTATTTATTACTACTACCAATTCTAGCCTTTTTAATTGAAATATTGGGTTTTAAACAGCCTTATTTTTTTCAATTTTTCTTTCTTAAACAGGAGGTTTAACCTGACCTATATCGTGATTTATAGAATACCTAATTTTTTTTGGTTTTATTCGCAGTACAACTCAACTAGAATAACCATTCACAAACCTTAATGGGGCAGACTTTTGCAAAGGTCAACATTCAGTTTATTTACGACAAACCGATTCCTGATAACCCTTATCGGTTTAACACTGTTTGTTAGCTTAAAATGCAACGCTAGTATAATTACAAACCCCAAAAGCATTACTGAACGCATTAACCAACCATTTATTGGCGATCTAGACAAAATCAGAGAACGAAGAATCTTAAGGGTTTTGGTTAGTTACAATAGAACAAATTTCTTTCACACTTTACGTGGAGATAGAGGTCTTGAACATGACCTAATGAAAGAATTTGAAAAGTATCTTAATCGAGGGCCTCGTAAAGAGCGTTATCGAACTCACATTGTGTTTTTAGCCCACCCTTTTGACCAGCTAGTACCCGACTTAAAAGCAGGCTATGGTGATATAGTCGCGGCAGGTTTGACGGTCACCCCTGAGAGAGAGAGTTATGTTGACTTTACCAGGCCGTACATTACAGACATAAGCGAAATTTTAATATCCAACAAAAACAACCCCGCTCCAAAAACACTTCAAGAACTTTCAGGTAAACAAATTGTTGTAGTTGGCAATAGTAGTTACATCATACATATACAACGATTAAACCAAGAGCTTGGACGACTTGGATTACCAGCTATTGAAATAGTGACCGCAGACCCTCTTTTAGAGGCAGAAGATATTCTTGAAATGGTTAATGCCGGAATATTTGATTACACCGTTGTTGATGATCATATCGCTGAAATATATCAAAACGTTTTTCCTAACATTCGATTACAAAAAGATTTTGCCTTTCACTATGGTGGGAATATCGCCTGGGCTATAAACCAAAACCTTCCTGAACTTAAACAGACACTTAACGACTTTATTACCAAATATGCCAGGCCTGGTAAATTTTTAGGAAACAGCCTTTATAAAAAATATTTTAAAAACCCTTATTGGGTTAAGCAACCACTCTCTTTAAATGCTTTAGATGAAACGCCCTGCTTGCAATATTATTTTGAAAAATATGCCGTATTTTTTGATTTTGATTGGTATCTAATTGCATCACAAGCTTTTCAGGAATCAGGCTTTAAACAAGATTTAAGAAGCCGTGCCAATGCGATAGGCATTATGCAAATAAAACCGTCTACAGCTCGATCAAAAATCGTCAATGTGCCCAATATTAATAATCTAGAAAATAACATTCTGGCTGGTGTTAAATACCTAGCATTTATTAGAGACTATTACTTTAGTAAACCTGAATATTCTAAAGAAGACCGTATCAACTTCACTTTAGCTGCCTATAACGCTGGGCCTGGTCGTATTCGTAAACTACAACGCATGACAAAAGCCAAAGGCTTAAACCCTTATAAATGGCATTACAATGTTGAAGTACTTGCAAGACAAGAGATTGGTCAAGAAACGGTTAACTATGTAACCAAAATTCAAAAAACCAAGATAGCCTTAAAACTGGCTAAAGAATTGGCGATTCAAAAACATCAATTCAAAGAAGAGACGCTTGAAGAACATCAAGATTCTCAGACTGACAATGACCTGCCTCAAGAACCTTCGGGCAATTAATAATACAACTCGTTAATCTAAAGAAATAAAGAGGAATTCAAAACCTTCTTAACTTACCAAAGGACGATAAACCTTAACATTTTCAAAGCCGGCATCTCTTAAATACTGTGCATGTAACTGGCTCATTACCCCTTTATCACAATACAAAACATACTCTTTAGACTGATCTAAGTTTTTAAAAGTTCGATTTAATTCGTTAAATGGAATATTGGTATTTTCAATGGACAGTGGCGAATGACTTGCTTCTGTTTGACGCCTAATATCAATCACTATCGCATCATCAGGTGAATTAACAACCTCAACAGGTGCAGCAGCATTCACATCCTCAATAATCTTATCAACCGCAATACTAACGGATCTTTCTACAGCCGTTTCCAAAACATCATAGTTAAACCTGCCAGCCTCTCTTTCCATCCTAGAAAAAGAAGCATTCGTCACTGGATTTTTAGAGATTACGCCACAATACTCTGGCATATTTTCAGCAAACTCACGAGTGCCAATTTTATCTGCTATGTCAATAATTTCAGGCTTATTCATTGTCGCAAGAGGTCTTAAAATCAATTTATTAGAAACCTCATCAATAACCGCTAGATTACGTAAAGTTTGACTACTTACCTGAGCCACGCTTTCTCCAGTAACAAGTGCATCAATCCCCATTGCATCCGCTACTTTTTCTGAAGCCATAATCATCAATCTTTTTAGAGTTACCCCCATATAACTCTCGTGAGTTGATCTAAAGATTTCTTCTATTACCTCTTCAAATGGCACAGAAATAAATTGAACACGATGAGAAGCTCCAAATTGACTCCATAAATAGAGTGCAACTTGCTTAACCCCAACTTCATGAGCTGCCCCACCTAAATTAAAAAAGACAAAATGGGTTTTAATTCCACGCTTCATGGTTAAAAAGCTTGCTACCGTAGAGTCAAAACCACCAGACATTAGAGATAAAACATCTCCTTGTGTACCTATTGGAAAGCCAGCCAAGCCAGATTGTCTTTTAGTAATCACACTCAAAATATTTTGATTGAGCTCAAATTCAACCTTAACTTCTGGATTGCGTAAATCAACACCCTTTGGATTCCCCTTATTAAAAAGATAAGAACCAACATAACGCTCAATTTCAAAAGAAGTTATTTGATGTTCGCCACTGCGTTTTGCTCGGACCACAAAAGTTTTACCGTCAATCAAAGCTATTTTATGCTTAGCAACGATCTCAGCAATGGCTTCTAAATCCTCTCCTGTTTCATATTGAATGACTTCCAAAAACTGCTCAACACCTGGTGTTTGTTTTAAAATTCTTCGCACAGCATCTACATGCTGTTCAACAACCTGAACTTCTATCTTGTCAAAGAAACGTTTAATTTCAATTTCTTTATCCACTCTGTACAGAAGCGTTCTCAAATTATCCGTAAGCATATTAATCATGCGTTTTTTAACAGGGCCACCCTTAATCATGATTTCTGGAAATAACTTAACAATAAACTTCATCTTTAACTCTTTCTTTAACACTTTTTATAAAATTACCAGGCCTGGTAATTTTATTAATTTAAATTTTAAATTTGTTTGACACTGCTTTTTAAATGTAATTTTGGATAAACCAGCTTTAAACATAAAAGTGCCATGAATGCTCATATTGTACAACACTAACCATCTCTAATCTTAAGAGGATGTCAGCTCACAACGCTTTAGAAAAATGACTAGAGACTTCAATAAAACCCCTACCATAATAGATGAATTTTGATATTCAATTGATAAATATGACTTGTGCATGTTAAAATTCTTAAAGTTTACTATTTCAATTTAAAACAGAGAGACCCTCGATGAAAAGATTAGATCAAGTACTAGCTGCTGATGGTGTAAATGCTGAATTAGAGCTTGTTATCAAAGACGTAATGGTTGCATGTAAAGACATCGCATACAAACTAGGTCAAGGTGAGTTAGCTGGTATTTTAGGAGCAACTGAAGACGAAAACGTACAAGGTGAAACACAAAAGATGTTAGATGTTATCTCTAACGATCTTCTTAAAGACATCTTAGTTGCTAACCCATATGTTCGTGGTGTTGGTTCTGAAGAAGAAGACTACACCATCGCTGCTAACGCAGATGGTAAATACCTTGTTACTTTTGACCCATTAGACGGTTCTTCAAACATCGACGTTAACCTTTCTGTTGGTACTATCTTTTCAGTTTTAGAAGCTCAAGATAATACTCCAGGTGACAACCAAGAAGTATTCTTACAGAATGGTCGTAAGCAAGTAGCTGCTGGTTATGTTCTTTACGGACCATCTTCTTTGTTAGTAATGACAACAGGCAAAGGTGTTAACTTATTCACTTTAGATACAAACATTGGTGAATTCGTTCTAACTAAAGAAGCATTAGAAATCCCTGAAGATACTGCTGAATTTGCTATCAACATGTCTAACCAGCGTTTCTGGGAACCTGAAATGAAGCAGTATATTGATGACTGTTTACAGGGTGAAGAAGGTCCTTTAGGTAAGCGTTACAACATGCGTTGGGTTGCTTCTATGGTTGCAGAAGTTCACCGTATTCTTATCCGTGGTGGTATCTTCATGTACCCATACGACAGCCGCGATCCGTCAAAAGCTGGTAAACTTCGTCTAATGTACGAAGGTAACCCAATGTCTATGATTGTTGAACAAGCTGGTGGTGCATCTTCAACAGGTCGTATGGACATTATGGATGTTCAACCTGAAGGTATTCATGACCGTGTACCAGTTGTACTTGGTTCTAAAAATGAAGTGGCTAAAGTTGTGGCTTACCACAATAAATAAGCTTATTTAGCTTATTAAGCCTCAAACACCCGCAAAAGTTAACCACGAAGACACGAAGTTTTTGTTGTCTAAACGGAAAATTAATGCGGGTGTTTTGCGTTATAAAAACGATAAAATTCACTCTATATAAAGCACCACTGACCGATTCACGCCTTTCTTTATTCGTGTCTTCGTGTCTTCGTGGTAAAGACAAAAGGAAATAAAACATGGGATATTCAGCAGTTCCTGCCGGTAAAGACGTTCCTAATGACGTAAACGTTATTATTGAAATTCCTGCTTTTGCAGCACCAATTAAATACGAAGTAGATAAAGATACTGACCTTGTATGGGTTGACCGTTTACAAGGTGCAACCATGTCTTACCCAGCTAACTACGGCTACATTAATGACACCCTATCTGACGATGGTGATCCAGTTGACGTTTTAGTTGTGACGCCGCATCCATTAATGGTTGGCTCTGTAATTCGTTGTCGCCCAATCGGAATTTTTAAAATGACGGATGACGGTGGTGAAGACGCAAAAGTGATTGCCGTTCCAGTAGATAAACTAACGCCAATCTACTCTAAAATAGAGAAAGTAGAAGATATTCCTCTTTTAAAAGAGCAAGTTGAACATTTCTTTAGCCACTATAAAGATCTTGAACCAGGTAAATGGGTAAAAGTTGATGGTTGGGGAGATATTGAAGCCGCTCGTGAAGAAATTTTGAATGGTGTAAAAGCTTACCAAGCAAAATAATTTTTCGAACTTTCAACATTGAAACCCTGTCTTTTTAAGCCCTCTTAAAGAGGGCTTTTTGCTTTCCATACCTAAGAATTAACTAAAAACCCCACATAGACCCAAATATACTGGATATTCCCTTCTATCTGCTTAATTCATCAGAAATATCTGCTATAATTCCTACTAATTTTGTTTTAAAACTGAGAGTAAAAATGGCAGCTGATATTCGTGATAAGCAGTTAAGGGCACGTGTTAAACTTCTAGGGATTGTCCTTGGAAAAGTAATCACTTCACAAGTAGGTGAAGATACATATAACTCGATTGAAAAACTTCGTAAAGGTTATATAAGTTTACAAAAAATTGATAATCCAGAATTACGCCAAGAACTTACCGCATTCATTGAGTCTAGAAGTGCAGATGAATTAAATCTAATCATTCGTGCATTTAACTTGTACTTTAGCTTAGTTAACCTAGCTGAAGAAGAACATCACTACCATGAAAGACAAAGCCAGCTAAAATCAGATGGCCCTCTATGGATGGGTTCTGTATTAAATACCGTTGGTGAATTTAAAGAACAAGGCATGGATGCCAATCAAGTTCAAGAACTACTGAACAAACTTCACTATATTCCAGTTTTTACCGCTCACCCTACTGAATCAAAACGCCGTTCAGTTATGGATAATCTAAGAAGAATCTTCTTGGATATCGGTACACTAAATGAAGCGGATGCATACAACAACGAGTATGTAAAAGAATCTCTATATCAACAGCTAGAATCACAAATTCAAGTGCTTTGGCAAACTGACGAAGTACGCCGTCAAAAACCTACTGTCGAAGATGAAATCCGTAACGGTATTTACTATTTCCGTAAATCATTATTTGATGCTGTACCAACCGTTTATCGCTATATGGAGCGTGCCTTATCTAAACACTATCCAGAAGCTGAAATTAAAACACCAAACTTCTTAACCTTTGGTTCTTGGATTGGTGGTGACCGAGATGGTAACCCTTTTGTTACTCACGACACAACAATCAAAGCCCTTCTTCTTCAGTCTCGTGCCGTAATCTATGAATATAAAAAACGTATATTTGATTTAAGTTCTAAGCTTACCCACTCTCGCTATTTATGTAACATTTCACAAGAAATCATTAACCGCTCTACGATTGTGGATGCTGACTTAATTGAAGCCGTTTTCAAAAAACGTCCTGAACGTTTTAAAGATGAACCTTACCGTCGTTTCCTATATTTAATGGAAGGCCGCCTAAGTAAAAACCTTCAATATATAGAAGCCTGGTTAAATGATGAGAAAAAAGACAAATCTTCTTTTGCCTACACCTCAGAAGATGAACTTTTAGAAGATTTAGAGCTCATTTACACTTCATTGTGTAACCATGGCGATGAAAACGTCGCCAATGAAGAGCTACAAGACTTAATTCGTTTAGTGAAAACATTTGGTTTTTACTTAATGCGCTTAGATATTCGTCAAGAATCTAATGTACATAGTGATGCTGTTGCCGACCTTCTTTCTCACCTAGAGATCGACTATAAGAAGTTAAGTGAAACTGAAAAGTTAGACCTGCTCGCTAAGCATGTCGCTTCTGCAACTATTATCGACACTCAACATCTCGAATTAGACAAGATGACCACTGAGGTACTTGAAGTATTTAATGTGATTCGTGAGATGCGTAAAGAGATTAGTCCAAAAGCCTTTAACAACTATGTTATCTCAATGACTCACGAAGCAAGTCATGTTATGGAAGTGTTATTCTTGGCACACCAAGCAGGACTAGCAGGTTACAACTCTGGTAAACCGTATTGCGATATTGAAATTGCACCTCTTTTTGAAACCATAGAAGATCTAGAACAAATCGTACCAGTAACCCAAGCTCTATTTGAAAACGCAACTTATAAAGCACTTCTACAAGCATCTGGTAACCAACAAGAAATTATGTTGGGTTATTCTGATTCAGCGAAAGATGGCGGTAACCTATCTTCAGCATGGAGTTTATACCAAGCTCAACAACAAATTATGAAGTTAGCCGATGCTCACGGCGTTGACTGTCGATTATTCCACGGTCGTGGTGGGACAGTTGGTCGTGGTGGAGGCCCTACTCACTTTGCTATTCTTTCTCAGCCAACAGGTACCGTTCGTGGTTCGATTAAGTTTACCGAACAAGGTGAAGTACTTTCTTATAAATACAGCAATTCAGAAACCGCAATGTATGAATTGTCTTTAGGGGTTACAGGCTTAATGAAAGCCAGTACATGTCTAGTGTCTGACATTAAAGAAGATCATCCTAAATATCTAGAAACGATGAAGACTTTAGCTAAAGATGGTGAACATTGTTTCAGAGAATTAACTGATCACACTAAAGGATTCTTTGAGTTTTTCTATGAAGCGACTCCTGTTACTGAAATTGGTTTACTTAATATTGGATCACGTCCGTCGCACCGTAAAAAAGGCAACCTTTCTAAATCATCAATTCGTGCAATTCCGTGGATTTTTGGATGGGCTCAAGCTCGTCTTACCTTCCCTGCGTGGCAAGGAACAGGATATGCACTTGATAATTGGATAAACCAACATAGTGATGCAGAACTTAAAGAGATGCACGAAAATTGGCCTTTCTTTAGAGCATTATTAAGCAATATTCAGATGGCGTTATTCAAAACCGATTTAACCATTGGTAAAGAGTACAGCAAACTTGGTCAAAACCAAGAAGATGCACAAAAAATCTATAATATGATTTCTGAAGAACATAAACGTGCAGTAAAACGCATTTTAGAAATTACCGGTAATGAATACCTAATGGCCGAAACACCTACAATTGCCCTCTCTCTTAAGAGACGCAACCCATATTTGGTGCCATTAAACAATATTCAAATAGCCCTACTTGCTCGTTACAAAGCCGTAGATGCAACCGATGAAGAACGTGATATTTGGTTAACACCTCTACTTAACAGCATTAATGCTATTGCTGCTGGTATGCGTAATACAGGGTAAATTAATCACATTATTAAGCCTATAAACCCCGTTCTATCCGGGGTTTTTTTATTGCCTCAAATCCGCAAATATATTTGTTTATAGCTCAACAAACTAAACTTAATCATTAGAATTTTGTAAAAAAAACAGTATAATGTCGTGCTAAAAATTAATTTTTCGCAGTTTACTGTTTAACTAGGCTTTAAACTGAGTGATGGTGATCCCATTCTTCGAACTAAAGAGAATCTTATGCAAGTTACACTACTAAAATCGAAATTACATCGTGTTACAACCACTCATGCCGAACTCGATTATGAAGGTTCTTGTGCCATTGATGGGCATCTGTTAGATGTAGCTGGCATTCGTGAGTACGAACAAATTCAAATATATAACGTGAATAATGGCGAACGCTTTACCACATATGCGATTCGTGCTGAAGATAATAGCGGTATCATTTCTGTGAACGGTGCTGCAGCTCATAAAGCTAATCCACAAGACTTATTGATTATTGCTACCTATGCTTCTATGGATGAAGCAGAAGCGGATAACTTTAAGCCGAAGTTAGTCTATTTCAATGAAAAGAATGAGATTACACATACACGTAATACCATCCCAACACAGATGGCAGATGTCTCTAAAGCCAGCTAATATAGCTAGTAGTTTTATTATTCTAAATCTTTTATTTTTCTATATTATTAGATATAACAAAAAACCGACTATAAGTCGGTTTTTTTGTAATCAAACAGCTGCTCTAATCAAATCAACTATTTGGGTCTAAACTTTTCTGGTGTAATTAAGATTTCTACCCGTCTGTTTTTAGCATAATCTTCTTCCGTTGTGCCCGTAGAAACCGGTTGAGTATCTGCCAAACCAATTGCTTGAGCCTGCTCTGGCCTAATCGCATTATCACTGACCAACTGTTCAATAACACTTGCCGCTCTAGCACTTGAAAGCTCCCAATTTGACTTAAAACGACCGCCTGAAATTGGTTGGCTATCAGTATGTCCAACAACCTGTAATGCTACCTTTTCATCCCTAAACTGAAAAAACTTTTTTAACAGCACAATAAAACGTTGTTTTAAATCTGCACTTCCTGGATCAAAGGCTATTTGTTCAGGAAAAACTAATCTGATTTGATTATTTTCTTTGTCATAATTAATTTTAATTTCACTATTTTTGCCCGCTTCCGAATAGGTCTTAATCAAACTTTTATAAAGCGGTTGCAAGTTATCAATGATTGTTTGCTGAGTGATTTTCGGTTCAGGTTTTGGTTGCTGAGTTTTTTTAGATTCCGTATCCATAGAAAGCTGGAGAGATTGAAAAAACTGCTCTTGTTCTGGAGTAAGCTCACTTCCATTACCCAGTGCTTCACTCAAAGATTCAACTACTGCTTTATATTTTGGCACGTCGGCACTAGACATTGCATATAGCAGAACAAACAAAGCCATTAACAGAGACATTAAGTCTGCAAAAGTTGCCAACCAAGCAGGGCCACCTTTAGCCTTCCTCGCCACGATCTTTCACCTTTTTATTCATTTGCAGATAAGGGGCTAATAAGTCACGCATTACTGATGGGTTGTGTCCCTGACCAATGCTATCAATTGCTTCAATAATTAATAGCTCTCTTTCTGATTCATTTTGCACCCAAGACTCAATTTTATCGGCAACAGGCAAAGCAAACAGATTGGCAATCATCGCTCCATAAAGAGTTGTTAACATGGCCACTGCCATTGCTGGTCCAATGGCAGAAGGATCACTTAAGTTAGACAACATTTGTATTAACCCAACCAGAGTCCCTATCATTCCAAATGCTGGTGCAGCATCACCAACAGAGCGAAAAACACCAGCACTCGTCTCTGCTTTCTCTATGAGGAGTTTATTTTTTTCCCTTAATGTCTGTTTAACCAAGTCTAAAGAATAACCATCAACAATCATTCTTACACCTGTTTGATAAAAGTAATTGTTGACTTCGTAACTCTCCATAGCCAACACACCTTTACTTCTGACTATGCGTAACAGGTCTTCGGTAATATCAACCAGTTCATTAAAATCTCTTACTTCTGAAGAGACTTTTAACACACTAAAAGACATGCCTATGGCTTTAAAACTATCAGCCATAGAGTAGCGAATCATGGTCGCGGCAACCGTACCACCCACAACAATCATCATGCCTGGTAGGTTAATAAACATACCAATAGACGAACCCATAGCCATGGCCATGAGAACAATAGCAATACCAGCGACTAAACCAATTAATGTCGAAAAACTCATATATTTAAAATCGCACTTGTTAAATATTTTAATAAAAGGGTAAGAATTGTTAGGTCGTTTTAAATATAACAACTCATCAAACGTATTTTTTGCATTATTTTATTAGCAATATATTGTCCAATAATCGCGTGTTTCCTAATCTAGCAACGCCAAGAATAACTAGGTTTTTATCAAAGGATTTTACAGGCAATAAAGTATCGGCATCACAAACCTGTATATAGTCAACTTGATCAAATCCTTCTGCTAACAAACTCTGACTTGCCGTATTACACAAATCAATAAAAGCGTTATTTCCGGATTGAATTGCAGTAGCGATATCTTGTAATAAAGTTTGCAGTTTAGGGGCAATTTTACGTTGCTCTGCAGACAAGTATTGGTTTCTTGAACTAAGGGCTAATCCGTCTATATCTCGACCAATAGGAGCTGAAATAATGTCAATTGGCAGTGCCAAATCATCCACCATTGCTTTTATAACCACTAGTTGCTGGTAATCTTTTTGGCCAAAAATAGCTTTATCAGGCTGCACCATATTAAATAGTTTACAAACAACGGTTGTAACACCATCAAAATGTCCAGGCCTGGTAGCCCCCTCTAACAGGCCTGTCAAATCGGTTGGCACATGAACACTAGTTTGATTAATTCCTTTTGGATATATTTCATCCACACTCGGATAAAAAACCGCATCAACCTGCATATCAGCCAATTTTTTTTGGTCAGACTCAAACGTTCTAGGATAAGTTGCAAAGTCTTCATTAGGCCCAAATTGCATTGGGTTTACAAAAATACTCACCACGACCTTGTCGCACTTCTGTTGAGCCATTTTAACCAAGCTAAGATGACCATTATGCAAATTCCCCATAGTCGGTACAAAGCCAATGGAATAACCTAATTTTTTCCATTCTGATACCTGAACTCGTAGTGGCTTAACTTGTTCTAAGATTTGCATACAATTCATTACTCCAGTTAGCTTGATAAATAAAATTCACTAAACGATATTTATAAAGTGATACTAAAAACGATAGATTTGAAATTTGAATTGAGGCTAAAAAGAATCTAGCGGCTAATACTATTTAGCCGACTAAATACTCTTGTGAAGGAAACTCTGCATTTTTTACCTCGCGGACATAACTAGCTAAAGCCTCTTGAATAGAGTCGGCTTGTTCCATAAAGTTTTTAGAAAACTTTGGTGTGTTACCCACGGTAATACCTAAAATATCATTCAAAACCAATACTTGACCACTCGTATACAGACCTGAACCAATTCCTATAACAGGAATCGACAAAGCCTCAGTAATTTCTTTTGCTAATGATTGTGGCACACACTCAAGTACTAACATATCCATACCAGCTTCTTGAAGCTGCAATGCCTCTTTACGCAAACGCTCTGCAGAAGAATCATCTTTACCTTGCACTTTATAACCGTGTTTTTCTACTGACTGAGGCAAAAGACCAAGATGCCCACAAACAGGAACACCAATTTCAGACAAAGCAGATACCGCATTAATGACTCGATTTCCACCTTCTAGTTTTACCATATTTGCCCCCGCCTCTTTCATTAGACGGGCGGCACTTTTAAGGGTTTGCTCTACAGTGGTATCAGACATAAACGGTAAATCAGCAATACACCAGGCCTGGTGATTTCCTCTCTGAACCATTTTTGTGTGATAAACCATGTCATCTAAAGTAACGGGTAAAGTTGTTGTATGCCCTTGCACAACCATGCCTAAAGAGTCACCCACCAAAATTACCTCTACACCAGCTTGAGAAACCCAATGGGAAAAGCTTGCATCATACGCAGTTAAACACGCAATTTTGTTACCTTCTTGATGCATTTTTTTTAGTTTGGAAAGAGTGATTGACATATTGATTCCTAAAATGAAAAGCCCAACTATTGTCTTATAGTAAATTTTGATATGCAGGCTTAAACAGGTTATTTTTGAATATAGATATTATATTGAATTTATAGTTGCCTGATAAAAAATCAGACTAATTAAGAGTCATAAGATAAGACTCATCAAGATTATCTAACAAATCTGTAACTAAACCTTTACCAGGAATGACCAGGCCTGGAGAAATTTCTGCTAGTGGTACCAGAACAAAATCTCGTAAAGCAATTTGAGAATGCGGCACGATTAAAGTCTCGGTTTCAATGAGTTGCTCGCCATAAAGCAAGATATCTAAATCAATCACTCGCTCACCCCAATGACGTTTTTTTATTCGCCCTTGTTCTTGCTCTATTTTTTGCAATGAAAGCAACAATTCTTGAGGCGATAATTCAGATTGGATTTTACATACTGCATTTACAAAATCTGGTTGATCTTGCGGGCCCAAAGGTTTTGAACCATAAAAAGAGGAACACTGATCGAGGTGAGTTTTAGGCAATACCGAAATAGATTTTAAAGCTTTTTTTAATTGCTCAACTGGGTTAGCAAGGTTGCTACCCAGTCCAAGATAAATAGTATTGTTAGACATTAACAAACCAATTTCAGGTTAGCTTTTTGATTCAGCAGACTGACTGCGTTTTCTGTAAAAATTACGATTACGACGAACACGTTTTTTGCGTTGTGGTTTTTCAACTGAATTGGCAAAAGCCACTTGTTCAACCGGGTCTTTTTCTTGATAAGTTGTCCACCAGTCAAATATTGATTGAACTTCAGATTCACCAGCAGCCACCCTAACACCTAAGAAATCATAAGCCGCTCTAAAACGTGGATGCTCCATCAATTTCTGTGCTCGATCACCATGACGTTTAGGCAAACGGTGTTGTAAATTCCAGATATCTCGCATTTGAGCCGTAAAACGTTTAGGAATTGCAGTACGTTTAATTTGTTGTTCAATCACATCATTAGCGGCGGCAAAAAAAGCATCCTGATGAGCAAACCCTTCATCTAAAAAGAACTGTTTACGCTTTAACATTGGCTCCCAAAGCATTGCTGAAAACAAAAACGCTGGATTAACCGACTTGCCTTCTTGAATACGACTATCGGTACTTTTAAGAGCTTCAATCACCAACATTCTCGGAAAGCCGTCTTTCTCTTCAGACAGAACTTGTTCGGTCAATGGAAATAGATGGTCAAACATATTGTAGTGGCGTAGCTTTTCAAAAACTTCTACCGCAACACCACTATGAAAGAGTTTTAATACCTCTTCAAACATACGTGCATTAGAAACATCTTGCAAAAGTGGCGCTAGTTTTACAATCGGCTTTTCAGTTTTTTTCTCTATGTTAAAACCAAGTTTTGAAGCAAATCGAATTGCACGAATCATACGTACAGGGTCTTCACGATAGCGTGTTTCCGGATCACCAATTAAGCGAAGTTGGCCTTTTTTAATATCCTCTAAGCCATTTACGTAATCTGTAATAGAAAAGGTTTTAATATCATAATATAGAGCGTTTACAGTAAAGTCTCTACGCCAAACATCTTCTTCAATTGTGCCGTAAACGTTATCTCTAAGTAAACGCCCACTATCATCAACTTGTCTAGCTGGGCCTGATGCTTTTCCATTTCGACCAAAACGATCTTTACGACCATCTCCATCACCCTGGCCTCTAAAGGTGGCTACTTCAATCACCATACGTCCAAAACGTACATGAGCTAAGCGAAATCTACGACCTATTAAGCGACAACGTTGTTTAAAAACCGTTTTTACCTGATCTGGCTCTGCACTCGTTACCACATCAAAATCTTTAGGCTCAAGACCTAGAAGTAAGTCACGTACGCAACCGCCAACTAAATAACCCTCATAACCTCCACGTTTAAGACCATATAAAACATCCAAGGCGGCTTTATCAATTTGCGAGCGAGAAATGCCATGCTCTTGACGTTTTACAATAACAGGTGAATTCTTTCCTATTGAATCGTGTTTAGGAAGGGCTTTTGACCTTGAAAAAAAGGCACTGATTTTACGAATAATTCGTTGCATATAGGGATATAAATTTGTGTTCAAAGAATAGGGTTTCATTTTAGCGTGTTTTAGAGATACTGCAATGAATTCAATTGATTTTTAGCATATTAGCTCAGATTAACTGAACTTTATTGCTTAATTAGAATATCTATTCTAGAATAAGCATTCTAAATCTAAAGCCTGTTATCAAAAAGAGTTATGATGCAAACCTTTCTAATCAACGAAAACTTGTCTAAAACCCAAATTAAAATTTTACACAGTGCATTAGTGTTATTTGTAGAAAAAGGTTTTTTCAACACCTCTATTCCTGAGATAGTAAAACATTCAAAAATCAGTACTGGCTCTATTTATCATGCGTTTAAGGATAAGCAAACCATTGCTGAAACACTGATGCAAACTTTACTAAGCCAAATCACCCGAGAACAACAAAATATTCTCAGAGAATACTCTTCCAGTTGGGACCGTTTTTATACTCTTTCTAAATGGATGATTGACACGGCTGAATTACATCCTGAGGTAATGCAATTTATTTTAACGGCTCGTCACAAAGAGTTTATGCCACAGATTCCGCCCATTTGCTCTTCTCAACCGTTCTTAACATTACGTGACGTTATCTCTCAAGGCATGGAAGAAGGCAGCTTGGTAAAAATGGACGTTATGGTTGCTAGTGCTAGCACTTTTGGTGGCGTATTACGTTTAGTACAACTTGGTTTAGACAATATGCTAGAACGCCCATTACCAAGCTATCTTGATGAAATTACAACCACTTGCTGGCGAAGCATTGCCATTGAAAAAATTGAATAATTTTAAAAAAACCTATAAACAACCTACTTGAGTCATACCAAGTTACTAACCATAAAGAGCATAAAATGTTTACATCAAAATTTAATTTAATCTGGGTCTACTGGGCCATTACTGATTTACTATTAATTGCAGGAGTTACTATTGAACCTCAAGCACTTATGTGGGCGATAATTTTTAATGTTATTCAAGTCATTCACTTTTTTTGGTTAACACCAAAAATATCAAACTTTGCAGTACAAGTTAGATTAGCGTATTTACTTTTATTGATAATGGCTATGTATCCACCACTGTATTTTATTTTCTACCTTCAAATTATTGGTACAACAGCAATGGTCTTGTTGAACTATTGTTTTTTAGCCCGATTTATGTCGCTGATGCCTTGGAACACCACCCAGGCTTATAGCATTCAATCTATTGTTAACACTTTTTTCTCTAAACCTGTAAAAGGCAGTGTTCAGCAGTCAAAACACCCCGTGCACTAAAGGAGTTCGTCATGAAACAAACAATACTTTATAGTTCAATAATTTTCGCTTTATTTGGGGCTACCGCATCTCAAGCTCAAACTCAAGATCCTTATAGTGAGAGCTTTGCTCATTACGCAAAAGAGATGCAGGCATTTCCTGGTGATGACACTATCTCTCAAAGTGTTAAAGCCTATGAAAAAGAAGTGATTAAAACTCAGGCAAAAAAAGGCTATATAGGCAAAAAAATAACTCTACCCAAACCAATAAAAGTCGCTGACGGTGTCTACACTATTGTGGGCAGTATGATTTGGCACAACCCAAGTAATTTTGGTTTAAACAACAACCTTACCTTTATTGAATTTGAAGATGGCGTGTTTGTTTTTAATGCTGGGCCAAACCCAGCAGTGGCACATGCTTTTCATCAAGTGATTAAAAAATACACCAATAAACCTGTGAAATGGCTCGCTGTAGAAAACAGCCAAGGTCACGCTTATTTGGGTGCGAGTTACTGGGTTGCTCAAGGGGTAAAAAACCTCTATTCGCACAGTGTTGCTAATGAAGACTTTCATAATGGGTTCAGTAAGATTAGAAACAGCTGGGGCAACCGCGTAGGCCATGAAATTACTGATTCTGCAGTTGACGTATCTGATAAATTCACCACCTTTGATGACAAAATGACCGTTGATGTTGGTGGCGGAGAAAAGGTTGAAATAATGAATTTTGGTGCAGGTCACACTCCTGGCTCAACCATTGTCTATCTACCTAAGCGAAACATTGTTTTACCTGGTGACTTAGCTTACAACCAACGTATGATTGCTCTGTTTTCCTATACCGACACACAAAAATGGGTGACAACCTTTGAAAAGTTTATGAAAGCCATGCCTAAGGATGTTTTAGTTATTCCTGGTCACGGTGCACCCACCAATATGCAAAAAGTTAAAGAAGATACTTATGATTACCTTAAGTATATGCAAAAAGAAGTTAAAGCCGTTATTGATGCAGGTGGTTCTCTTGAAGATCTAGACAAAATAGATCAATCAGCATATAAAGACCGCCCTGTTTTTGAACAAACTCATAAAAACAATGCCGTGCACATTTACAAAGAGTTTATGAACGAAGATTTAGGGGAAAGTAATGAGTAATGGTTTAACCACCAAAAATTAAGACTCTAAATTCATTTTTCATCAATAATAAAAGCCTCAATAGATATAATCTAACGAGGCTTTATTTTTAAGTAGCCAAAATTACACCTCAACTATTTAATTTCAACTAATTAAATAATCAAACCAACAATTAAACAATCCAAATTAAAAAGAGTAAAAAGCATGACAACAATGAAACATCCTGCAGTTTCTTTTAGTTTAGTTACCTTACAATTTGGCTTAATCGCGCTTTTATTGTTGCAACTCCCCCTTAGCCTAAATACTTTTGTGTTAATAGTAGAAGCCATTGCGGTCTTTATTGGCTTATGGGCAGTTCAAGCCATGCATCTTGGCCACTTTAATATTGTGCCAGACCCGATGCCAGACATTGAACTGGTAACAGACGGGCCATATCGTTTTATTCGCCATCCAATGTATTTTTCAATTGTGTTGTTTTTCTTACCACTCGTGATTTTAGATTTAAGCTGGATTGGGCTATCGCTTTTTGGTGCTCTATTTATCACGTTATTTATTAAACTCACCTATGAAGAGTCTTTATTAATCGAAAAACTCCCCCACTACCAAATTTATCAGGAACGCACTAAAAAAATAATTCCTTTTATATTATAAATATTTGGCTCGCAATCCCCTTTCGTCGCTAGTCTTTAGACCTAGAAAATGCGAAAATATTGCCCTATTAAAAATAGCTAAAACAAAGATAAGACTCCTATGACAAACTCAAAACCTATTTTATTCAGTGGTATTCAGCCTTCTGGCGATTTAATGATTGGTAACTATATCGGTTCAATCAAAAACTGGGTAACCATGCAAGATGATTACGACTGCCTGTTTTCTTTGGTTAACATGCACGCCATCACCGTTGATCAAGACCCAAAAGAACTCTATAACCGTAGTTTAGATTTTGTCTCTCTTTATCTTGCTTCTGGAATTGATCCAGATAAAAGCAAAGTTTTTATCCAATCACATGTACCAGAACACGCAGAATTAGCTTGGGTATTAAACTGCTCAACCTATATGGGTGAACTGAACCGTATGACGCAGTTTAAAGACAAGTCAGCAAAACATTCACAAAACATCAACGTTGGTTTGTTTGATTACCCAGTGTTAATGGCGGCAGATATTTTGTTATACCAAACAGAGATGGTTCCAGTTGGTGCAGACCAAAAGCAGCACTTAGAACTTACTCGTGATTTAGCTACTCGTTACAACAATCGTTTTGATAAAGAGATTTTTAAAATTCCAGAGCCATTTATTCCACCAACTACATCAGGTGGGCGCATTATGAGCCTTCAAGACCCAATGTCAAAAATGTCAAAGTCAGATGAAAACAAAAGTAACTTTATTGCACTGCTTGATGACCCAAAAACCATTATTAAAAAGTTCAAAAAAGCTACGACCGATTCGGGTTCAGAAATTTATTATGATTTAGAAAATAAACCGGGTGTATCTAACCTATTAACCATTTATTCAGTGATTAGTGGTAAACCAATTAGTGAAGTAGAAAAGCATTTTGAAGGCAAAATGTATGGACACCTAAAAGTTGAATTGGGTGAGTTGGTTGTGGAGTATTTAGAACCCATGCAAAAGCGTTTTCACGAAATTCGTAGCGAAGAAACCGAACTACGCAACATCTTATCAAAAGGTGCAGAACAAGCTCGTGAACAAGCTCAAAAAACACTTAAAACTGTACATGAAGCCATTGGATTTGTTCTTCCTTAAGCATTCCGTAACTTCATAGTTTTTTATACTAAAAGGCCCCAAATCTTTGGGGCCTTTTAGTTTCAATTGGAATTTACTAGGCCTGGTAAACCCTGTTGCCTTAACATACCCTATGAGCATAGGATAAAATCAATTAACCTTAATTATCATGGGTTTTAACCAATAAGTCATAGGCATTATCATAAGCCAGTTTTTTAGACACCTCTGGCGGCAAATCTGCTAACCAGCTATGAATATCGTTAACGACAGAATCAAATGTATTCCAACGGTTAACACTAAAAGTATCTACCGCCACCATAAAACGGTCTTGATAATCAATAAACAGCTGTTGCCACTCTTTAGACAAACCACCATTTTCTAATAACTGTTTATCACGTACAGAAGTATCAATATATAAGTTGTTTGGGTGTTTTTTTAATACCGCTCTTAAAGCTTCGGGTTCAGGATCTGTTCCCATATGAGCCCACAGTATTTTTATATTTGGTGCTTGAGAAAAGATTTCATCAATAATGACTGAATCACTATGTACCTGCAACATTAAATTACGTTCAACGGCCATTTGCACAATCTGTTTTAAAACAGGGCTTTTGCGGTCTTTGGCAAATATATGAAACTCACCTAAACCTCTATAAATACCACTTTGCAAAGCCTGCTCAACACGAGGAATAACCGATTCATCCCACATCCAATCACGCTTATCACCTAACGTTTTATATAAACCTAAAAACGGAATAATACGCTTAGGTGCATATTTATATAATGCTTCAGTTCCATCATTAGGAGTGCTTGAAACCAAGGCATATTCAATCTTATTACGATCAAATATCTCAATAATCTGTTTTGGCGAATATTGCTTTGCATCCTCTCCACCGTAATGAAGATGACTATCAAACAGTGGCTGCCCTGCATGGACTACAGATGTAAAAATTAATAGCGTGGCAAACAGTAAAGCTTTCATTAAGACACCTTTTTTAAGCGATTTAAATGAACCCAATTTAAAATTACCAGGCCTGGTAAAAATGTTTTGAATTAAATTTTATTCATCACGTTTATACATGACTTCTTAAATATAGAGTTTAGCAAATTTACAAAGGAAACTTAAAATCGAGACAGGCAGAAAAATTGTAGATAATAAAAAAGGCCTGTAATAATTTCTTATTACAAGCCTTTAAAATATGGTGCGCCCGAAGGGAGTCGAACCCCTAACCGCTCGGTTCGTAGCCGAGTACTCTATCCAATTGAGCTACGGGCGCCTTGTTTGTTGAGGCGTATTATAGAGAGAATTTGCTAAGAGTCAACTCTTTATTAATACTAAATTTCAACGGTTAGAAATGGCGGAGACGGAGGGATTCGAACCCTCGATAGAGCTACAAACCCTATACTCCCTTAGCAGGGGAGCGCCTTCAGCCTCTCGGCCACGTCTCCAATTTCTGGAGCGTATAATACAAGGTTAAGGCTTTGTTGTAAACGTTGATTTGGCTTTTTTTAGTTTTATTTGAACAACAATATGAATTTAAACAGCAAAAGTTTACTTAACTATATGATTGAGCTTGATATAGTAGATTGGCAGAGTATCGATTAGTAGAGTGTGTAGAAGTGAAATAATTATAATGAATTGCAATTATGCATGAGCTTTATCTTTATTTTGGATAACAGGTTTAATCTCTTGGAGCTTTAGTAATAATTCTTCTCTATGAATAGAGACCTCTGAAGGAGCTTCAATCCCTACGCGCACTTGACCACCTTTAACAGATAAGATTGTTAACTTGATATCATCACCGATAACCAGAGATTCATTTTCCTTGCGAGTTAAAACCAACATCGCTTATTCCTAAAAATAAAGCTATTCGAATATTTAGTATAATTTCTTTTATTAGCTACGCATAATTAGTTATGCTTATAAAAACATATTAATAATAGTTAATACATTGAACGTATGGCATACTCCATTTGCTTTATTTTGGATACAAAAAAGCCTGCAATTGCAGGCTTTTTTGAGGTCAGAATTTTAATAATTACTTATCTAAAATTACTTATCTAATTCAAACGCTTCATGTAATGATTGAACCCCTAACTCTAGGTTTGGTTCGTCAATCACGACAGAGATTTTAATCTCAGTCGTACCAATCATTTGAATATTGATATTGTTATCAGCCAAAGTTTTAAACATTTTACTGGCAATACCTGCGTGAGACTTCATGCCCACACCTACCATTGATATTTTAACGATAGTGTCATCAGAAATTACTTCACGAGCACCCAACTTCAAAGAAATACCTTGTAAGATTTCTAATGCGGCATCCATATCATTACGGCTAACGGTAAAGGTAAAGTCCGTTGTACCATCTACACCCTGGTTTTGAATAATCATATCAATTTCAATATTAACATCAGATATAGGCCCAAGAATCTGATAAGCCACGCCTGGTTTATCTGGCACACCTAAAATCATCAACTTTGCCTCATCTCGGCTAAACGCAATCCCTGAAATGAGTGGCTTTTCCATATCATTATCCTTAAATTTATCTTCTGTGGTAATTAGAGTACCGCCACCTTCTTTCATTGACGACAATACTCTTAGAGGTACATTGTATTTACTGGCAAACTCTACTGAACGAATCTGTAGTACCTTAGCTCCCAAACTTGCTAGTTCAAGCATTTCATCATAGGTCACTCTGTCTAGACGTTTGGCATTTGGTACTACACGAGGATCAGTAGTATAAACACCATCAACATCGGTATAAATCTGGCACTCATCAGCGTTTAAAGCAGCCGCTAAAGCCACTGCTGTGGTATCTGAACCACCACGACCTAAGGTTGTAATATCCCCATCAAAAGACACACCTTGAAAACCAGCTACCACCACAACCTTACCTTGCCCTATTTGGGCTAAAATTTTAGTGCCATCAATTTTTTCAATTCGTGCTTTTGAATATGAGTCATCTGTTTGAATAGGTACTTGCCAACCTGTGTAAGAAACTGCAGGGCAATCCAATTCTTGAAGAGCCATACTCAATAACGCAATAGTGACCTGTTCACCCGTTGTTAACAATACATCCATCTCTCTTTTAGATGGGCGATCTTGCATCTCTTTAGCTAACGCAGTTAAACGATTAGTTTCACCACTCATGGCTGATACAGCCACTACAACTTGATGACCTTCGCTAACGGTTTTAGCGACTTGTTTGGCGACATGTTGAATACGTTCTACGTTTCCAACTGAAGTTCCGCCAAATTTTTGAACGATTAATGCCATTTTTTATCTTTACTTAATTAAAAGAGCCATTGACTCTGCGGTTTTAATAATATTATTTTGACTCTGCCCAGGCCTGTACAGAAGCTAATGCTTCTGCAAGCTTACTTGGATCTTTACCGCCAGCTTGTGCCATATCTGGACGTCCACCACCTTTACCGCCAACTTGTTGTGCAACATGGTTAACAAGCTCTCCCGCTTTAAAGGTACTGGTTGCTTCTTTAGAAACACCAGCAACTAAAGACACTTTTTCACCATCTACTGCTGCCAATACAATTGCGGCTGGTGCTAACTTGTCTTTTAACTTATCAAGCGTTTCACGAAGTGTATTGACATCTGCACCCTCTAGTTGAGCCGCTAGAATATTTACATCACCAACTTTTACAGCTTGATTTGCTAAATCGTCACCTTGTGACGAGGCCATTTTTGATTGCAACTGCTTAAACTGTTTTTCTAGCTCTTTATGGTCGGCAACCAATTGAGCTACTTTTGTTTCAACTTGGTTTTTATCAGATTTAACCGAAGCCGCTACATTTAATAACGTTTTGTCATCTTCATAAATCGCTGCCCATGCACCCTCACCGGTTACTGCTTCAATACGGCGAACACCAGAGGCAATACCTGTTTCAGAAAGTAATCTAAACGGGCCAATTTGACCGGTAGAACAAACATGAGTTCCACCACAAAGCTCTACCGAGAAGTCACCCATATCAACCACACGAACAACATCACCGTATTTCTCGCCAAACAGTGCCATAGCACCTTTCTCTTTAGCCGATTCAATGTCCATCTCATTGGTGCCAACAGGATTGTTAAGCATAATGTTTTTGTTAACCAGCTTTTCAACTTCAAGTAACTGCTCTGGTTTAATTGGCTCAAAGTGTGAGAAGTCAAAACGTAAACGATCTGGAGTAACTAAAGACCCTTTTTGCTGTACATGCGTACCTAAAACCGTTCTTAAAGCGGCATGCAATAAATGTGTTGCAGAGTGATTACGCTCTGATGAACGACGACCATCAACATCAATTTGAGCGTGTAAAACTTGACCTACAGAAACCGAGCCTGCAGTCACTTTACCCATATGCAAAAACGTTTTGCTTTGCTTTTGGCAGCTATCAATATGGAAACTGTTCATTCCTTCAGTCAAACTACCAGCATCACCAACTTGACCACCAGATTCAGCATAAAAAGGGGTTTTATCTAGAATAACAACGGCTTCAGTTCCCTCTGCAATAGAGTCAACGGAAGTGCCATCCACAAAAATCGCCATGACTTTAGCATCGGCATCATCATGAGTGTAACCAATAAACTGCGTTTCACCAGAGTAATCAATTTTACCTGCAGACTGTGCCGCAAAATTACTTGCAGAACGTGCACGTTCACGCTGAGCTTCCATTGACTTTTCAAAACCAGCTTCATCAACAGTTAAGCCTTTTTCACGGGCAACATCAGCAGTTAAATCTAACGGGAAGCCATAAGTGTCATAAAGCTTAAACGCTATCTCACCATCAATCGATTTGCCCTGCATAGTCGAGATATACTCTTCTAATAACTTCATACCGTTTTCAAGTGTTTCTGCAAAACGCTCTTCTTCTAATTTCAGCGCACGCTCAACATTAGCCTGCTCTTTGACTAGCTCCGGATAAGCTTCACCCATCTGTTCAACCAAAACAGGGACTAACTTATAGAAGAATGCATCGTTCATACCTAACTTATAACCATGACGAATGGCTCGACGAATAATACGACGCAATACATAACCACGCCCTTCATTTGAAGGTAAAACTCCATCCACAATCGTAAAAGCACAAGAACGAATATGGTCGGCGATAACACGTAATGAGTTATTGGTTAAATCGGTTTGGTTTGTCAGTTTAGCGGCTTGTTTCACAATCGCTTGGAACAAATCAATATCGTAGTTATTGTGAACATTCTGCATAACAGCAGCTAAACGCTCTAACCCCATACCAGTGTCCACTGAAGGTTTTGGTAAAGGCGTTAAAGTACCGTCTGCGGCACGGTCAAATTGCATGAAAACCAAGTTCCAGATTTCAATATAACGGTCACCATCTTCATCTGGCGAACCAGGAGGTCCTCCCGCTACATCTGCACCGTGATCATAAAAGATTTCTGTACAAGGTCCACAAGGGCCCGTGTCCCCCATTTGCCAAAAATTATCTTTAGCACCACAACGTGAGAAACGCTCAGAACTAATACCCATCTCTTTTAACCAGATGTCTGCAGTTTCATCATCTTCTTCAAATACGGTTACCCAGAGTTTTTCCTCTGGAAGCTTTAGCTCCTTGGTCAAAAAATCCCAAGCAAACTTAATCGCTTCTTTTTTGAAGTAATCACCAAAACTGAAGTTACCTAGCATTTCAAAGAAAGTGTGATGACGTGCAGTATAACCAACGTTTTCAAGGTCATTGTGTTTACCACCGGCACGAATACAACGCTGTACACTCGTAGCACGTGTGTAATCACGCTGTTCTTGACCAAGAAACGTCTCTTTAAACTGAACCATTCCGGCGTTGGTGAATAGCAACGTAGGATCGTTACCAGGCACTACTGGACTTGAATGAATCGCAGTATGATTTTGCTTAACGAAATAATCTAGAAAAGCTTTTCTGAGTTCGGCACTCGTCATAGTGAAAATAACCTTAAATATTATGAATTCTGTTTAATACTAACTATTTATATTGTGAGTTCTTTTGACAAAGTTCCTCAACGGAACGCTTTCCAAATCGTACTCTGAGCAAAACCACGGCTTTGTAAAAAACGCATGCGTCTTGCCTGTTCTTTTTGTTCTGTTGGCTTTTTACAGCTACCATATTTTTTTTCTAGCGCTTGCTGAGCAAGTTCTGCCCAATCCGATTCATCCCAATCTAAAGCGGCTGAAATTAAATCGTTGTTGTAACAAGCTTGTTGTAATTTTTGTCTGATTTTTTGCGGGCCATGCCCTTTATCAACATAATTCCGAACAGCTTGTTCAACATAACGCTCATCACTTTGCCAATTATTTTCTTGGCAAAGTGTTAACACATCAGTCACCAATAAATTTACCAGGCCTGGTTGTTCTGCATAATCTGCCAACAACTCAGAAGTTTCTGGAAATTTAGCTAATAACTTCTGTTTTAACTCTTTAGAGCCATGCTCACGCATCGCCAATAATGCAACGGCTTTGGCTTCAATTTTTTTAGCAAGCTCAGCAGTGCTTTTATCCTCTGAAGATAGAGGTAAAAATTCAGCTTTTTCAATAGCAGAACGCGGACTAGGCTCAATCCCTAAATCCGCTCCTGATTTCATGGCTAACTCTGCTAAAAACTCTTCTGCATTTTTCAAGGTGTGTTTAAACCCCAATGAAGCATTTGATTAATAACTTACTCAGCCGCTTCTTCAGCATCAGCCTTAACTTTTGGCTGTGGCATTGTCGCTATCTTAATTTTATCCATTAATTCTGCGGCAATCTCTGGGTTATCAATTAAGTACTGACGTACATTATCTTTACCCTGACCAATTTTTGCGCCGTTGTAGGCATACCAAGAACCAGATTTTTCAATCAACTTCTCTTTAACACCTAAGTCAATAATCTCACCTTCACGGGAGATACCTTGACCATAAAGAATATCAAATTCAACTTGTTTAAATGGCGGAGAAACTTTGTTTTTAACCACTTTAACTCGAGTTTCATTCCCTAAGATTTCATCGCCTTTTTTGATAGCACCAATACGGCGAATATCTAAACGAACTGACGCATAAAATTTAAGTGCATTACCACCCGTTGTGGTTTCAGGGTTACCAAACATAACACCAATTTTCATACGAATCTGGTTGATAAAAATAACCAGTGTATTAGTACGCTTAATATTTGCCGTTAACTTACGTAACGCTTGAGACATTAAACGAGCTTGAAGACCCATATGAGAGTCACCCATATCACCTTCAATTTCTGCTTTAGGTGTTAAAGCGGCAACCGAGTCAACCACCACAACATCTACCGCACCAGAACGTACTAAAGAATCGGTAATTTCTAACGCTTGCTCACCTGTATCTGGCTGAGAAACCAATAAGTTATCAACATCAACGCCAAGTTTTTCAGCATAGATTGGATCCAAAGCGTGCTCTGCATCAATAAACGCCGCTGTTCCACCTGCTTTTTGCATCTCGGCAATTACGTGTAAAGTTAATGTGGTTTTACCTGATGATTCTGGACCATAAATTTCAACAACACGTCCTTTTGGCAAACCGCCTATACCCAACGCCATATCTAGCCCTAAAGAACCAGTCGAAACTGCTTCAATATCACGTGGTACAGTGCTGTCGCCCATACGCATAATTGAACCTTTACCAAATTGCTTCTCAATTTGGCCTAGTGCAGCGGCTAATGCTTTTTGCTTATTCTCATCCATTTAGTGCTTTTCCTTTTTGGTTTCGGCGTTGGATATAACGTATCTCTTGCTTTAGTTCTTAATGCTTATGTTTTTAGTTCACGTTAAAAAGCCGTTCTTAACTAATTTTTTTAAAGTGACTACTAAAGATTTTGTAGCAACCTAATGAAAAATCTTTGCATTTTCATTTTAAAAAAACAGACTTTCTACTTTGCAATAAAAAACCCTTGCTTGCCAAACATCCGTTTTTGAAATAAGCAACACTCATCTAAAAACAAAATAGTTGGTCAAAACAAAGGTTTAGCATGTATTTATACAATGTTAGCGTGGGAGTATATACAAGCTTACTCAACCAATCAGCTTAAAAACATTACCATTATTACCAAGGCAATCTTGAACTCTAAATTATCCCATAATTTAATCATAAATCCTAGTCAAACAAATGCTATAGCACTAGATAATTTCAGGTTTTTAACTAGGCTAAATTAACCAAATTTAAAACTTAGCTCTATTTACCAGATATTTAAGAGAGCAACCCTTAATTAAGCAACCTCAAAATCCCTTCTAAAGCCGCTTCTGTTGTTTGTTCTCGAACCGCTTCTCGGTCTCCATCAAAATTAAATTGTTGTGAAACCACTTCGGTCTGCCCCTGCACAGCCCATGCTAGCCAAACAGTACCAACAGGCTTATCTACTGAGCCACCACCCGGGCCAGCAATACCACTACAAGCCACACTCACATTGGCATGTGATTGTTGCAAAGCACCTAACACCATTTCTTCAACGCACTGCTGGCTAACTGCACCAGATTTTTGCAAGGTTGATTCATTAACACCCAACATTTCAGTTTTAGATTCATAACTATAGGTAATATAAGCTCGGTCAAACCACGCGGTACTACCACCAATTGAAGTTAAGGCTTCTGCTATCATGCCGCCGGTACAAGATTCGGCCGTTACCACCATTGCACCATGCTCAATTAATCTCTGCCCCACTTGAGATACCAATAACTCAAACTTCACGTAACTCTCTCCTAATCGCTAAAAAAACCGTCTTAAATTTCTAAAAACAATAAGACAATTTTTATCCTGCTCATCACAATGCACTTGCATAGATTATTAATAAGCCATAGCATACCTCTTTTTAATCGCTATTAAAATTCTTAAAAGACAAGCTCCAAGAATCGACTATGACAAAATCCTCACACACACCAATGATGCAGCAGTTCTTGGCAATTAAAGAACAACACCCAAATCATCTTCTGTTTTATAGAATGGGGGATTTTTATGAGCTGTTTTTTGATGATGCAAAAAAGGCTTCAGAACTATTGGAGATTACCCTCACTGCACGCGGCAAATCTGGTGGTGAGCCAATCCCTATGGCAGGTATTCCACATCATTCTGCTGAGGGTTATTTAGCCAAACTGGTTAAATTAGGTGAGTCAATCGCGATTTGTGAACAAGTTGGAGACCCTGCAACCAGCAAAGGCCCAGTTGAGCGTAAAGTGGTCAGAGTCATTACCCCAGGCACGCTGGTTGAAGAGGCTTTGCTTGAAGACCGACACGAAAACTTACTGGTTACCATCACTCAACAAGACCAACACTATGGTATTGCTTATTTAGAAGTTTCTAGCGGACGATTTGAAACTGCTCAACTCGATTCTTTAAACCAATTATTGTCAGAAGTAGAGCGTTTAAAGCCCTCTGAACTGTTAGTGCCAGATGATGATCTATTTAGAGAACAATTACCTGAAAGCCTACTGAAAAGACCAGGCCTGGTAAGATACCCTAGTTGGCATTTTGATGTTGCTAGTTGCCGTAAACGCCTAATCACCCATTTTCAAACACAAGACTTAGTCGCCTATGGCTGCGAAAAAAACAATGCTTCAATTAGTGCATCGGGCGTCATTTTGCACTATGCCCAAAGTATGTTGCAAAGTGACTTAAGCTATATTTCAAGCCTTCATAGTTATCAAACTACCGATACCTTGGTACTCGATGCAATTAGCCGCCGCAATTTAGAAATTGATACCAATTTAAGCGGTGGCAGCAACAATACCCTAGCGGCAATTTTAGATAATACCGCCACGGCAATGGGTAGTCGTCTATTAAAACGTTGGCTTAATCAGCCACTTAGAAATCGTGAGATAATTAATCAGCGTTTAGATGCCATTGACACCATCATTACTAATCATAAAGACGACGAACTTCGCCAAACGTTAAAACACGTTGGCGATATGGAGCGAATTTTAAGCCGTGTTGCATTACGCTCTGCCCGCCCTCGTGATTGCTTACATATTGGCCGTACCTTAAATGCTTTACCAGAGTTTCAAACTCAATTAGCAGATTTAAACGATTCAACAAAACTGACTGAACTCGCTCATCAAATGAGCACCTTTCCAGAGTTATCTGAGCTATTAGACAAAGCAATTATTGATAACCCTCCTATGCTGATTAGAGATGGTGGTGTGATTGCCAAAGGTTATGATGCCGAGTTGGATGAACTGCGCAATTTAAAAAATGAAGCAGGTGATTATCTATTAGCATTAGAAAAACGTGAACGTGAACGCACGGGGATTCAGGGATTAAAAGTCGGTTATAACCGAGTACACGGTTACTACATTGAAATCAGCAAACTGCATAGTGAGCAAGTACCTGCTGACTATATACGCCGTCAAACCTTAAAAGGCCAAGAACGCTATATTATTCCTGAACTTAAAACCTTTGAAGACAAGATTTTAAGTGCCGGCGAAAAAGCACTATCACGTGAAAAATGGTTATACCAGGAACTTCTTGAAACCTTAAACACTGAGCTTGTAAAACTGCAAAGCTGTGCAAATGCTCTTGCCGAACTCGATGTATTAGTTAACCTTGCACAACAAGCAGTACGTTTAAATTTAACTCGTCCTGTTTTAACCAATTCACCAGGCCTGGTAATTGAACAAGGTCGCCATTTAACGGTTGAAGCCGTTTCAACAGAACCGTTTATTCCAAACGACGCCCTCTTTAATGAAGACCGACAACTGCATATTATCACTGGGCCAAATATGGGCGGTAAATCCACCTATATGCGTCAAACTGCGTTAATTACCTTAATGGCATTTATGGGAAGTTATGTGCCAGCCGATAAAGCTGAGCTTGGGCCAATTGACCGAATCTTTACTCGTATTGGGGCTTCAGATGACCTGACTTCTGGGCGTTCTACCTTTATGGTTGAGATGACAGAAACCGCTAATATATTGCATCACGCTAGCGAAAACTCGCTGATATTAATGGATGAAGTCGGTAGAGGAACCTCTACTTTTGATGGTTTAGCGTTAGCTTGGGCCATTGCAGAGCACATAGCCCAAAACGTTAAAGGCTACTGTTTATTTGCCACCCATTATTTTGAATTAACCAGCCTTGCCGAACAATTTACAAACACCATTAATGTACATTTAGATGCCATTGAACACCAAGACAGTATTGTATTTTTACACCAGGTGCAAGATGGTCCTGCTTCACAAAGTTATGGTTTACAAGTTGCCGCTTTGGCAGGTGTTCCACAAAACGTTATTCAACTAGCTCAACAACATCTAGTGCAGTTAGAAAATCAAGCAGCGAGTCAAAAGTCGGCATCACCGTCATTGCAGTCAGCAAGCAGCCAAAATAATAAAGCCGCTGAACCTATTCAACAATTTGATATGTTTAGTTATCAGGCTAACCCAGCATTAGAACAAATTGAGCAGCTACTGCAAGAAGTGGATCCCAATGAGTTAACGCCCAGAATGGCTTTAGATAAGGTCTATCAACTTAAAGCACTGTTAAAAAAATAAAATGACTAATAACTTAGTCACTCGAACTAACTTCAAGCAGATACTCATGCTCTCGATCTGACATCGCTCTGGCGATACCAAATAGTCCGATGATTTGGCCATTTTGATCTTTAATTGGATATTTGCGATTATCTACCCAGCCTTTATTACCCTCATCATCTAAGGTTGGCTGGTACTCTTGAGCCACTTCGACCTCACCACTAAAAACCTGTTTTTCAAGTTTAAAATACTTATCGGCATATTCTCTTGGAAAGACATCATAATCGGTTTTACCGACCAACTCAGCTCGGTCTTGTACTTTTGTCAGTTTCACTAACGTTTTACTTGCCGCGGTAAAGACATGGTAGCGGTCTTTAAAGTAAATGTAGTCGTTAGTATTTTCTAACATTGCATGAAAATTAAAGACCAATAAGGAATCTCCAAATGCAGAATGAATACTTTGACTCTCAAACAACTCTAGCTTAAGCGAACCTAACGAACCTTGAACTTTACCTGGTTCAAAATAGACTTCTAAACTAGTAATTTTTACATCTCCAACAACATTTAAAATTCTAAAAGAAGATTGCCATAAAAGTGTCTGAAATTTATATTTTTGACTTAATTCAGCCAATTCCAAACCGGTTTCGGCAAACTTTGTAACTACGTCAAAATCATCAGGGTGTAAAAACTCTCTTATACAATGCTCTCCATCAATTAACCTGCTCGCTTGAACCCCCATTAACTCCAAAACGTTTTCACTTACTTCACAAGGCTTAATACAGCCATCCGTGTTTTTAAGTCTGCGGGTATTATCAAGTTCCCTAAAACTATTCGCATCAAAACGAATAAAGACAGAATTACCTTTTTTATGGTGAGCATCTTCCATAACTTGTATAGTGCTTCTCTCACAAAAAGTGACTCGGTTACGGCCTATGGCTTTACTATGATAAAGAGCATCGTCAGCCATCTTATAGATGGATTTAAAATTTTGAACCGAACCTAAATCAGAGTGATAAACACCAATACTAATGGTTTTTTTAATTTCAAAATTACGATATTTAAATATATGTTTTTCAAATGTTTGGCGGATCTCTTCAGCTTTGCCTTTTGCTTCATCTAAAGAGATGCTTTCAAACAAAATAACAAACTCTTCCCCACCTGCTCTATAAATTAAATCCGTTTGACGAACTGATTTAATTAACATTTGAGCACACTCTTTTAATACAAAATCTCCAGCTTCGTGACCATAATCATCATTTACTGACTTAAACCAGTCAACATCAATCATTAAGACCGCAAATGGAGTGCTATATTTTTTGTGCAGTTCAACAATTCGCTCAACATTTTGCTCTAGGTTCAATCGATTTTGTAGTCCAGTTAAAGCATCATGCGAAGCCAAATCTTCTAATCTTTGATTTGCACGTTCTAACTTTAATGTTCGTAACTCTACTTGGTATTCAAGCTCACGCTTATTTCCACTATGCTTATTAGCAAACTCTGTGATTCTACGAACCAATGGCTGAAAAATAAAAAGCGCTTCAAACAACAGAACAATAATGGTCAACAACCAAACAAGCATTTCTACCGTCTTAAGAGATGCGAGTTTATTCTCACCCTCTTTTTGATATATTTTGACGGCTTTATCAAGCTCTGGTAAAAGCAAAAGCGACAGTTGACTTAAGTGAGCAATTTTTTCAATCCCTTGACCAACAACAACCTCTTTATTCAACTTTTGAGCTAAAGCTAAAAAATTATCAACCTCTTTTGCAAGTTGGGCTGAACCAAAATACAGCTCATTTAATTCAGGTGACAAAACACTATTACCATGGCTTAAAAAGTTACCCGTACTCAACTGATGATTAGCCGCACCCATCTCACTAATATTTCTTTTTAAACGATTACTAAAAATAATTAACTCTTTGTTTAAATCATAATCAGAATTATTGGTCATCTTTTCACGTACGGCCTTAATTCGATAAACATCTAAAACAATAGCTTGGCTAAGCATACGTTGTTTACCTGAAATATTAACCAAATAGGCAGAATTATCTGAACCTTTAATGGCCGTTATCAGGCCAGTAAACGCAAGAGTAGAAAGCAATGCGATTAAAAATAAAGCCAAGACATAACGTCTTATTAAATTTTTACGTAGTCCAACTACATCTAGCATGGTCATAAAACGCCTTTTGACTTTAAAATTAATAAAAAGAAAATATGTCTTAATTTTACCCCATTAGCATTCCAAGTAATAAAACTGATTAATTATTGTTTACTCAATGATGGAAAGCTTAACTTTATCAAGCTGTTTTTTGCACTATAATGCACCCTATTAATAAGGTTCAACTCATTCAAACACGCTTAAAGGACACCATCAATGCAAGAAGCGATGATTGTTGATATTACGTTAAACAATGTTCAAGAAATGGTTATGCAGAACTCAAAACGTTTACCCGTTTTGCTAAATTTTTGGTCACCGCTAAATGAGCAGAGTAAATTAGCCAACACCATTTTAGAAAAGCTGGCACAGGAATTTGCTGGTAAATTCATTCTCGCCAAAATCAATGCCGCTCAACAAACTGACTTAGCCCAAAAACTTGGTTCGCCAAATATTCCGTTTTACAAACTGATTCAAAACGGTGACATCGTTACCGAATACGAAGGCCTATTATCTGAAGATGCCTATCGTTCTATGCTCAATAATTATATTAAAGACGAGCCTTCTGAAGTCATGCGTAAACAAGCTAACGAAGCCTTTGCAAATGGTGAATTTGACCAAGCAGTACAACTATTAGGTGAAGCGGCAAAACTCAATGCTAATAACTATAAAATTCATTTAGATTTAGTTCAGATGTATTTACATACCGGGCATTTAGATAACGCTAAAAATCTCTTTTACAAACTACCTGAAGAAGCTCAAAAAGACCCAAAAGGCAAAGAGTTGGACGGCATTTTGTATTTCTCAGATGCCATTGCAAACTCGCCAGACATTCAAACCCTTCAAGACACTTTAGCCAAAAACCCAAATGACTGCACCGCTCTACATTTTTTAGCAGGCTTTTTAATGCTAAACGGTCAAGCAGAAAATGCTCTACAAACTTTACTAAAACTTTTTAGTATAGATAGAGGCTTTGAAGAATGTTTGCCGCAAAAATCTCTCATAAAAGCCTTTGAAATGCTTTCGGCAAAAGCACCTGAATTGGTTACAATATATCGTCGAAAGTTCCAAAGCCTTTTATATTAAACATTTGCTTAACCACATTATTAAAACAATCAAAAACTACAAAATGGATACTCAAAATGCTAAAAAACAGTGAACAAAATTATGGACTAGTAACACGTGCCAACCACTGGCTTAGTGCCTTTCTATTTATTGGCTTAATAGCTCTTGGTTTATATATGAGCGACCTAGAAAAAAGCCCAGAAAAATTTGAATTGTATGATTTACATAAATCATTAGGTATTGGCCTATTTATGCTTATGATGCTGAGATTAATATGGCTAAAAGTTAGCGCAAACCCTCCGCAACTTTCTAAAAATAAATTTGAACATATCCTAGGGCACGCAGTAAAAGGCATCCTATATCTAGCCATGATTTTAATGCCTATCTCAGGTTGGGTCATGTCTAATTCTGGCGGTCATGAAGTGGCATTTTTTAACTTATTCACCTTACCAAATATCGTAGCCGAAAATCACGATCTTCATGAATTTGCTGAAGAGTTTCATGAAATTACGGGTAAAGTGATGATTGCCGTGATTTTGCTTCATATCGCAGGAGCTCTTAAACATCACTTAGTTTATAAAGATGCCACTTTATTACGCATGTTAGGCAAAAACAAACAAGACAAATAATTACTAAGAGTTCCCATGAGTTACTATCATATTGATAAAAACACCCTAAAAAACCTAGTTGGCTTTGGTGTAGCCGGCAACTTTGCAGGCCACCTAGAACAAGCGGGAGAAACACCCGATTTTGTTAATGTTAAAACTGCTTCAAGTCATGCTCCAAAAGGGCTGTTTCCCTATTATGTAACAGGGTCAGACAAACAGGTTGGTCAATACCCTCTGTCGTCCACAGAGATTCACTACCCTAAAAACCTAGAAGATAATGCTCACCTACAAGCAGAGCCTGAAGTGAGCATACTGTTTGATGTAAGTTATGATGAAGGCAAAATCATTCAACTAACCCCAAAAGCCTTTACCGCTTTTAATGACTGCTCTATTCGTAAACCAGGTGCCAAAAAGATCAGTGATAAAAAAAATTGGGGAGCTTCAACCAAAGGAATCTCAGAAGACTTTATTGAGTTAAATAGCTTTAAACCTAGTTGTGAATTAGACACCTTTCATATCGCTTCATTCCTAAAACGTGATGGCTTAATTCACGCTTATGGCAAAGACAGCTCAGTACTAACCTACTCTTACTTTCACGAACAGCTAAATGACTGGATGATTGAAAGGCTTAATAACCAACAAGACTTTGGCCCTTTAGAAAACCTTCATCAAATTTTGAAACAAGCCTCTTATCCGCAAAGTATTATGATTAGTTTAGGAGCTACCGCCTACACAGAGTTTGGAGAAAAGGTATTTTTACAACCTGGCGATGAACTCACCATCTATGTTTACGATGCATCACAAAACAGTGCCGAAAATGTTTTTGCCCACCTAATCGGCGAGCAAGACCAACTCATTAACAGCTCTATTCTTAAACAAACCATTGTTTAATTTTTCCAAAAAGCACCACAGGAACCCACATGACTAACCAAACAAACGAGCATATTCTTAACAGTGTTAATCAATGGTTAGATCAAGTGGTAATTGGCCTTAATCTATGCCCGTTTGCCTCTAAACCTTTTAGAGACAAACAAATTCGCCTATCTATTTCACAAAGTACCAGTGATGCCAACTTACTAGAAGATCTGCAAACCGAGCTCAATTTACTAGCTGAAAGCAAACCGGAAAACATTGAAACCACTTTGTTAATTGTGCCCAATATGCTGGGCGATTTTTACGACTACAATGATTTTTTAGAATACGTTGATGCTCTAATTGAAGACAACGAGTGGGAAGGAATCTTTCAAGTTGCCACTTTTCACCCAAACTATCAATTTGGAGGCACCGAACCAGAAGATGCCGAAAACCTAACCAACCGAGCACCCTATCCAATCTTGCATTTATTACGTGAAGAAAGCCTAGAAAAAGCCATTCAACACTACCCAAACCCAGAGCTAATACCAGAACACAATATTGAAACCGTCTGTGGTCTGAGCCAAGAACAAAAAATCGCTTTATTTCCGTATCTATTTAAATAAATTACCCTATGCTCACAATGAATGGTCGGCCACTGGGCATACCAGGGCTTTATACCCCCTTTCGGGGTGTGGTGAATTTGTAAGTTTGAATACTTTTCTTATCTATTGAGAAGCCTTTATAAATATCTATATCTCTTCAATTTTAACTATTAGGCTTCCCCTCCCTTTCTTTGTTTGCCCAAAGAAAGGAAGCAAAGAAAAGGCACCCTGCTGACACAATCTATTTCACTAAGCTTGTCTGCTGAGATTCCCATAACTCGCTATGCTCAGACAATGGAAATCTTTAAACGCATCCTACGCTAAGTGAAATCACGATTGCTTACAGAAGGGAGGCTTTTTCTACGTTAATTCCGCATTTCTATCTTATGCATATTCTTGTGCTGAAACTTTTTACTCTGTGCTTACAAAGCATAGATTGCCTCAGGGCATGCCAGGCCTGGTAAGTTACCGTTTATATAAGTAAAGCCAACCACAAACGCCAAGATTCCCCTTGGAATAAATTGTGCAGAGTTCTTAACGAAGTGAACGTTTAAAAAACGCTGCTGTTAGAGCGTAGCTTGCGGAGCGAGTTCAGCGTTTTCAGTGAATGAGTTTTAGAACTTGCCAATTTATGGAGCGGGGTGCCCTTGTTGGCTTACCTTATTGGGCAAGCAATAAGGTAAGGGGAAGCCTAAATGACAATTTCAAAGGTATATAGATATTTAAAAAGGCTTCTCAATAGCTAAGTCGAATCAAACCTTAAAATCAACCTACCAGGCCTGGTAAATAATCTTACTTTCTCAATCATAATAAAAACTGATTACGTATTTATCCACACTCCGATAGAATCAATCATTCATTATCAAAGGATACAAATGATGAATAATCTTGAATACGCTGGTTTTTGGATTCGGGTTGGTGCTTCACTTATCGACACACTGATTCTTTTATTAGTCACCACCCCTATACTATTAATGATTTACGGTGATAATTATTGGACAAGCGAATCAATCCTTATGGGTACTTGGGATTTTATTATTAGCTATATTTTCCCAGCTATCGCGGTGATTGTATTTTGGACATACAAATCCGCCACCCCAGGAAAAATGGCTTTAAAACTCACGATTCTTGATGCCAATACAGGGCAAAAGCCAAGTACAAGCCAATTTATTATTCGCTATTTAGGGTATTTTGTTTCAACCATTCCACTATGTTTAGGTTTGATTTGGGTAGGAATCGATAAACGCAAACAAGGCTGGCACGACAAAATGGCAGGCACTGTGGTAGTAAGAAATACCGCGATTGAACCTGTTGAGTTTGAACAAAAACAAGACTAGAAAAATCAAGATAAAAAACAGATAAAACGGCATTTTTATATACTGATTCAAAAACGTAATATCATGATATTAGGATGTGTAATTATAGTTATGCAATGCCGCACAGGAGGCCGAAGTGTCAGAAAACCTTGAGCTAGAAATGGGTAAGCTGTTCAAAGCTTCTCAGGAAAAGTATATTTATTTCCTCCTGGCGGCTGCTGCCTCAGCCATTGGTTTTGCGATGACTCAATCAAAAGTTGAGCCTTTGGGCTTTATCCACATTCCACTCGGTTTTGCTATTGGCTTATGGGCCATAAGTTTCGTTGCGGGATTGCGTGTAGTGGAGTATGCAGCGAGCGTCACTTTTCAAAATCAGAACTATTTGGCGTTCAAGCGTGAGCTGAGTTCATATCAAGGCGGAAATGCAACTGAAATAATTAGCCTGTTCAAATCTCGACTAAATGAAACTGTAAAGCAGCAGCAGAAAAGGATGAAGTTCTATGGAGAGTTACAGAGCTGGTCTTTGCTCCTTGGCGGTTTGGCCTATATTGTTTGGCATGGTGCGAGGATGTGGGCCCTGAATGCATAACAAACACATCAAAAATAGAGCTCTACTTCGTTTTGCTAGGCGTCGCTGACGCAGCAGTCTTTATGTAAGGTTAGGAATTATAAAGAATGAGCATCCTATTACTCAAAGCAACCGGATTATGGCTTGTGATTGTTATTGCTGCCATATTAAATGGAATATTTCATGAGTCAGTACTGGTTCCGACCATAGGGGCTAATTTTGCTTTGCCTTTAAGCGGTATATTGTTATCTATTTTGGTTTTTATAATCACATTTGCTTTTATCTCATTCTTCGACTCAACCGAACCCAAGGTATACATTTGGATTGGTCTATTTTGGGTATTGCTTACGTTATCCTTTGAGTTTCTATTTGGGCATTATGTAATCGGAAATACCTGGCTGGAAATACTCCAGGTATTTAATATCATGAAAGGAGACTTATTTCTTTTGGTGCTTTTTGTTAGTGCAGTTTCACCGTGGCTAGCGGCTAAAGTACGTGGCATGATTTGAGTGAAGTTATTCAAATTTACCAGGCCTGGTATGTCCTGTGGCAAATTATATATTGTGAGCATAGGGTAAATTTATTTAAGGTTTTAAACACCGATATCCCCCCTGCTTTCCTATCATTCGTCCATTTATGCTAAGATAGCCGTTTTTCATTTTAGAGACCTTTGTACGAGCCAGGGGCGAGAGAAAAACGCGATAGAATTCTTTAGATTTAGTCTAAAAAATACGCATAATAGCCAAAGCTATTGGGCGTATTTTTTAGGCTGAAGATTGAGGATTATAGCCGTATTTATCCGCTCATTGGTTCGTACAACGGTCTCATTAACAGGACTTTTAATATGTCTAATAACTATACGTCTTCTGCTGACATTGTCAGTTACGGAATTGGTCGTCAAATGGGTGATCAATTAGCTTCTGACCCTTTTGAGGGTGTTAACGCTGAAGCGGTTGCCGCTGGTGTTCTTGATGCTCTTTCTGGTGTTGCTAGCCCAATTGATGATGCTGGCTTTGCGAAAGCGTTTCAAGAAATTAACGATATTATGCAAGTAAAACAAGCTGAAAAAGCTCAAGCTGCAGCGGCTGAAGGCGAAGCTTTTTTAGCTGAAAATGCTAAAAAAGAAGGTGTTTTTGTAACTGAATCAGGCTTGCAGTATGAGATTCTTACTGAAGGGTCTGGCGAGAAACCAAGTGCTGAATCAACGGTTTCAACTCACTATCACGGTACGTTAATTGATGGTACGGTATTTGATAGTTCAGTAGAACGTGGCCAGCCTGCTGAGTTCCCTGTTAACCGTGTTATTGCGGGTTGGACAGAAGCTTTACAGTTAATGCCTACAGGTTCTAAGTGGCGTTTATATGTTCCTCAAGAATTAGCCTATGGTGCTCAAGGTTCTGGTGGAAAGATCGCTCCTTACTCAACTTTAGTATTTGATGTAGAGTTGTTAGATATTGTTGCTTAGTTAATAATTAGCACAATCTACTCATACTATTTAGTTAGGCAAAGCAACCTGCTTTGCCTAGTATTAAACTTAATTTACACATCTTAATTTAATCATCTTAATTTAATCATCTTAATTTAATCATCTTAATTTAATCATCTTAATTTAATCATCTTAATTTAATCAGCTTCGCCTACATTCCAACCTACAACATCAGCTATTAAAACCAAACGATTCTCTCTGTATTTATTCAATTGATAAAATCATTTTCTCTTTTACCAGGCCTGGTAATATAACTAACACGATAACTAGCATGTTATGTTTTTGGTTTTATGTTACTTAAAGGATTAACAAGATGACTGTGTTTAAAAAGGTTTCCTTTCGCTCAATTTTGGTTTTACCAGGCCTGGTAATTTCGCTTTTGTTTTCGAGTCTGTTTTCGGTCAATGCTTACAGCGATACAAGCGTATTACCAATTGCTACCAATTTACAAGAGCTGGGGAAAAAGGCGATTAAACAAAATATTCCAATTGCCATCTTGTTCTCAGCCAAAGGTTTAAAATCAACTCAAAATTTAAAAGATGAAGCAATTGTACCTACGTTGTATTCTGGTGCTTTAGATGGCTTTGTTTTAATGACTGAAATTAATGTAAATGTGGATGAAACCACCGTTGATTTTTATGGCGATAAATTGCCAAATAAAGAATTTAAAGATTTATACAATCTAACCAGTTTGCCGGTGGTGATTTTTGTAAATGGCGAAGGTGAAGTCATTACTGACCAACTGCTTTCTGGAGCTTATGACTTTTATCCGTATTATTTAAAACAGTCTATTAATAAGGCATTAAAAGCATTAAACAATACCAAACAGATTCCTAATTAACGGTAATTAAGCAATTTACCGCACCCCGCAAGAGGGTATAAAGGCCTAGTATGGCCTATGCTGAATGTAATTTGTTCATAGAGTAAATTATTTGAATAACGCTAATCTTGTTTATTATTCTATTGTCATATCATCTAAAAACGGAAACTGCTGGCGAACGAGATTAGTTTGACTAATATCAATACTAGCAGTCATCGTCTTATCCATTTCGCCCCCATAAGCTATTACCTCTCCCAAGGGTGAAACAACCATTGAACCGCCAATATAGTCTAAGCCATTACCATCTTGACCAATGCGGTTTACGCCAACCATAAAACATTGGTTTTCTATAGCTCTGGCCTTAAGTAAGGCCTCCCAATGCGTTTGCCGAGAAGCTGGCCAGTTAGCAATCACAATTATGCCTTTGACTTGTTTGGCGACTTGCCTAAATAGCTCAGGAAAACGTAAGTCATAACAGATTAACACAGCAAAAGGTTGACCTTTAATATCAACAATCACAGGCTGATGACCTTCAGAATAGGTTTGTTGTTCATGGGCGTAACTAAACAATTTTTGTTTTGTATAAGCACCAATTTGTTGCCCGTTAGAATCAAATACCAAGGCACGGTTATAAAACTTGGTTTCTTGTCCATGGCAGGTTGTACGCACTTGTTTTTGTGCGACACCGGCAACAATCGCAACAGAATACTTTATTGCCAGGCCTGCTAAAATTTGGCTCACTTCTCCATCAATCGATTCTGCAAACCGTTCTGGTTGCATTGAAAAACCGCCATGAAACAGCTCTGGCAGTATTACCAAATCTATTTTCAATGATGTTTTTTTAGGTGAGGTTTGTAGCGAGCTATTTAAATTAGCTTCAAAATTTTCTTGAAGCAAACGTAAATTAGCCTGGTTGTCTTGCCAGATTGGCGACCATTGAATACTAAGAATATTCATTATTAATCTGAAAGATAATATTCAACAGTAGAGACTACTCGCACTTTTTTTATTTGCGGGTTATTTTTATCTCTTGAACTAATGGTAAATTGTCCTTGTGAAGCTTTTTTGATTTTTCCTAGCTGACTGTTAGAGTCGGTTGCAAATTTTTCTGCGACTTCTCTAGCTTTTCGGGTAGCTTCTTCAATCATTTGCGGTTTAACCTCATTTAAGCGTGTAAACAAATACTCGGTTTGTGTTTGATAGCCACTGCCCGTTAGCACAATGCCTTGTTTACCCAGTTCTGATAACTTACTTTTAACCGCCAAAACATCATCTATATTTTTGGAATATACGGTTACTATTTGAGAACCAGAATAACGGTATTCTGGCTTTATCGCATTACTATACTGCTCTGCGGTTTTATCGTTAATGGAGGGTGATGCAAAAGAGATTTCACTTGCTTTTATGCCATTCTTTTCAAGAAAGACTTTTATTTTTTGATTGTTTTCATCAATTTTGCCATAGAGATCTTCCACATTATTGCTGGCAACCACAAACCTTATAGGCCAAATCACAATATCGGCTTTAAACTCTTGCTCAGACAATCCTTTTACCGTTACCGTTCTATCTAGCTGCTTATATTTCAAAGCCGAATTGCCTAATAAATAGCCTAAAGAACTTAAGCCTAAAAAGATAAAAAAACCTAACAGCAACGCACTTACTTTATTGTTAACTTGCATATCAATCTCTTTTAAATCATCGATTATTCAATACTACCGTAAATGTGATTATTCTTAAACAACAACTGTTATCGAAATTAAAGACTATTAACCCTCCACTAAATTTACATTGATTTTATGCTATCGGTTCTGCCACATGAGCATCTAAAAAGTTGATCTAAATTAAGGTTTTCTACAATCACCAAAAAATTCACCCTAACAGGCTATACAGGAGAATTACTTATCTAAATAGAATAACTGATGAGGATTGTATATTTTTTTGCAATTGAGATTAGAGAGAGGAAATATGAATATATTTACTAAAAAACCCATCGCAATTGCTGTAACGCTGGCTCTAGGATTAAGTGTTGCAGGTTGTTTTAATAGTGGCGATAGTTCTAGTAGTGAAACAGCATTAACGGGTACGTTTGTTGACTCAGCTGTGGAAGGTTTAACTTACAAAGGGCGTTTTAACGGCAAAACTGATTCAGCTGGTCACTATCAGTTTGCTAATGGTCAAAACGTGGTTTTCTATTTAGGTGATCGTATCCGACTAGGTCAATTACTTGGTTCAGTAGATGAAGTTACACCAAAAGATTTTTTTGGGCCTGATGCTACCCTTGACCAGCGCGTTTTAAATATTTTGGTTTTATTACAATCATTGGATAGCGACGGCGTTGCTTCTAACGGTATAACCATTACAGAAGAAGCTATTATCGCTTTAGAGCAAGCCATGACGGATGCTGGTATTAATTTGGATGAAATCGATTTTTCAGCCATGACGCCAGCCGAAGCGGAAACCTTTGCAGCACAATTAGCCACAATACTACAAGCCGTTGTTGATGCAACAGATTCACCAGATGACCACGTTGTAACTGACCAAGAAGCTGAATATCATTTTGATTCAGCCATCAGTGGTGACATTACCGTACACAAGAATATCTCTAGAACCCCTGCAATGGGTAGCGGTGGTCACAGTATTGCCAGTATGATGTTGCATACCACGCAAACGACTGCGTCTGGTACTGTGGATGACACTGCACCCGCTGTAAGACCTTTGTTAGTGAGCTACACTGACACGATGACAGGTAGTTTTTTAATGGGGACAGGTAGTTCTGAACTCCCAGACATAGAACACTTTGCCGATACCTTTGTGGCCCTATCCCTTGATAAGGGTGCTACCTGGAAGCCAGTTAATATTTCAAATACGGCAGAAAATTCATCTATTGAAGTGGATTATTACGGTACTGGTGAAAAACTCCCATACTATGGTCACTCATTCCACCCTGCAATGAAAACCGAAGGCAACAAAGTATTGGTAGCTTGGAATGATAAGTTTTGCCCAAGCGGTAACCCATCAAACCTTGAACAGGTTATCGTAGATGGTAAAACCACTTATCCAGACGACTTATATTTAGTGAATGGTCCTCAAGGCACTATCAATTATGAAGGGATTGAAGAATATGCAGGTGAAACTGTAGAAGCACATGAAGTGCCGTTTAGCTGCATTTGGGTGGCTCGTGGTGTGTTTAATGAAACAGATCACGATATTGACTGGTTTGCTCCTGAGCAATTAACTTCTGGTCGTCGTGACTCAAATAAAGTGACGATTGCTTCTGATACCACTGGCTTTGTAGTGTCTTGGCAAGAAGACCCTGAAGGTTTACGCCCAGGTAGTGGTTCTGGCCCTGGTGAAGGATGGAGTGGTGCAACCACAAATCATAAAACCGATATTTGGTATAGCTACATCACTATGGATAAATTTGATGTTGCCGATCCTGATGCAGTAATTGGTGGCTCACCAGATACCGATAATGAAACACTTAAACCAAAAGCACTGTATAGCTTGGCAACTCCAGTACCAATCAGTGATAACGCGGTTTGTTTACAAGAGAACGTAGACAATGGCACAGGTGCTCAATATTGTGCAAATCTTTGTGCAGACAATGGTACCTTTACAGCAACTGGTGACGAAGACCCACGCGATAATGGCAAATGCTTTAGTAACTACGATGATCCAATCAGAGCGATTTACAACGATACGCCTGATATTGTAGAAAAACAGCTGTTAAATGGTGATACAGGAGCTTCACGACCAATTATTGGCTTGTTTGGCAATAAAGTTATCTTAGGTTATGAAGAAACTAAAGGTGAAGCGACCAGCTTACCAGGGGTTCCAAATAGTGAAACCTTAGATACCATTCCAGTTCAAGACCAAGGTAAAATCGCGTATGTGCACTCTTTTGACATGACGGCTCCTACTCCGATTGCTCCTGGAACGATTGTTAATGAACTTAGACCTAATGAAGAAGATGGTACACCTGTGCTTGAAAACGTTAGACGTTTAACATTGATTACTCAAGTTGATTCTAAAGATGTTCTAGGTACGGATGGTCAAGGAGCTGGTGCTATAGCTCCGAATGCTCATTTATGGGGAATTCTATATAAATCTGGAATTGAAACCCAAGGTGCCTCTTCTGACATGTATTTACGTCTAGCCAAAGGTGGTTACGATGTATCGAACTTAAATACCAAAGAAGATATGGCAGCGATTATGGGCACAGAAACCTGGCCTTCTAATAGCTGGAACTTAAGTTCACATGTGGCTGTGGATGATGAGGGAACAGTGGGGTCTTGGACTGAAGCTAACTTAGATGATGCAACTTGGGAAAACAATTGGGAGAACACTTTCTCTCCACGTGGTTTCTTAAGTGGCAACACCATCTTTATTGGTTATGAATATACTCCATCATGGCGTTTAACAGGGGTTGGGCACTTGTCTAACAACTTTACGGTAACTCGTTCTGATAATAATGGTACAAACTGGACAACTCCATATAATGTATCAAACATTACCAATAACATCATTTCAACATTGGATCCAAGATTGATTCCAACCTCTGAAGCGATTCCAGGGTTAGAAACAAGAGATCCAAATACCGTGTTTATTACCTACGGTACAGTCGAAATGGGAACAGGTATAGAGGAAGATTTATTCTTAACTCGCTCGACCGATGGTGGTGACACCTGGGAAAAAGTACCATCAAATCCTGAAGCCTCAGTACCTGTTGATGACATGAATGAAGCAATTACAAAGACCGTTGCGGAAGAAAAAGAGGTGCAAAACATCGCTTCTCCTGATGGTAAAACGCTTTATTCTATCTGGTTACAAGAACTAGACCCAGCTGAGGCACCAGATAGTGCTGCTGACTATCTATTAGGTAGTGACATTTGGGCACAGCGTAAAGATTATGATGTTGAGGAAGAGGTACTACCTCAATAACCTCAATTAAAACAACGTGAACTTAAATAGGTTAACTTACAGTTAAGGCAAAACAATGCCTGGTGATTGAAAGTTAACCCCAACCAAAGCCCCTACTCTAGGGGCTTTTTTATTATTTATTTTTTATTCATTAACACTCTTTTTAGTTAATTACAGAAATCATCAACTCCCACCATTTCTCTTTTAACACTTTAAAATCAATAAGTTAATTCTAGAAAACCCCATATTTTATAAAAAAATAATAAAAATATACTCAAATTAATTTGACATGTAATAATTTTACATTTATAGTGTAAATCAAGATATGTAACTTATTTACATTTAATGAAAATCCTTAAATTAGTTGCAATGTTTACAGGCTACTTATCTATTTAATTGTGATGCAAGACTCTTGTAAAAGATGGCCAAAAGCCCTCTCTTCTATAATGAGTAGAATCACATTTCTTTTAACAGTTAATCACTTAATAAATAAAACAATTTAGTAAGGAAAGAATATGAAAAAGATTATTTTTGCAGCACTTTTAACGTTTGGTATCGCCTCAACAGCGTCTGCACACCATATGTCAGCAAACCCTGATGCTGGTGTGAATATTCCAGATACATCACCACATTTAGATATGGTTTTTTAAAAATCCAAAAGATTACATTTAAGAAACAAGCTAAAACAGAATTAAAAAGGTAAATATCATGAAAAAGATTATTTTTGCAGCACTATTAACTTTTGGTTTCGCTTCAACAGCGTCTGCACACCACATGGCTGAATATGAAGATGCAGGTATCTATATTCCAGATACATCACCACATTTAGATATGGTTTTTTAAATAGATTCAAAAGATTGAATTTAAGAAACAAAACAGAATAAAAGAAAAGGTAAATATCATGAAAAAGATTTTCTTAGCAACACTATTAACTTTTGGTATCGCTTCAACAGCGTCTGCACACCATATGGCTGAATATGAAGATGCAGGTATCTATATCCCAGATACATCACCACATTTAGATATGGTTTTTTAAATAGATTCAAAAGATTGAATTTAAGAAACAAGACAGAATAAAAGAAAAGGTAAATATCATGAAAAAGATTATTTTTGCAGCACTATTAACTTTTGGTATCGTATCAACTGCTTCTGCACACCATATGTCAGCAAACCCTGATGCTGGTGTGAATATTCCAGATTGGTCACCACATTTAGAAATGGTCTTTTAAATAAGAGTGTTTCACAAAAGTTTGCATCTTTATTGACAGAAGTTACTCTCTAACCTCTCCTCTAAGCTTCTGTTAATTAAGATACAAAAAAGCCCGCTATTTATAGATTAAATAGCGGGCTTCTCTGTTTTAAAAAGACTAAATGAAAATACGACAAAATATCGTTTAACTTCAGCAAACTAAAAATTCAAAAAATTGTACTTCTAAACTTGAGTTGCTAAATAAGATTCATAGTCTCCTCTAAAGTCTTCAATACCGTCTTCTTTCATTATCAATAAACGTGTGGCGATGGATGAAACAAACTCTCGGTCATGTGAGACAAAGATAATGGTACCTGGAAAGTTTTCCATCGCTAAATTGAGTGATTCAATTGATTCCATATCTAAGTGGTTGGTTGGCTCATCCATAATCAGTACATTTGGCTTTTGTAACATTAACTTACCAAATAACATGCGGCCTTGTTCACCACCAGAAAGCACTTTAACAGACTTATCAATCTCTTTCTGCGAGAACAATAAACGCCCTAAAACGGCACGCAGAGCTTGTTCATCATCGCCCTCTTGTTTCCACTGAGCCATCCAATCTAGCAACGTTAAATCTTCTTCGAAATCACTTGCATGATCCTGAGCGTAATAGCCAATCTTTACATTTTCAGACCATTTAACCGCTCCAGAGGTGAGCTCGGTATCGCCAACCAAACATTTTAGAAAAGTGGTTTTACCTGCACCGTTGGCACCAAGCACCGCTAAACGCTCTTCTACTTCTAACATTAGGTTTAGGTCTTTAAAGACTTCATTGACTTCGCCATCGTTATTGTATGTTTTACCAAGTTTTTCAACTTCTAATGCTAAACGGAACAATTTTTTGTCTTGTTCAAAACGAATAAACGGGTTCACACGGCTAGAGGCTTTAACTTCAGTTAATTCAATCTTATCAATTAACTTAGCACGTGAAGTGGCCTGTTTAGCTTTTGATGCATTTGCTGAGAAACGGCTAACAAAAGTTTTAAGCTCGGCAATCTGTGCTTGTTTTTTAGCATTATCAGATAATAGTTGTTCACGAGCCATTGTTGCAGCAGTCATATACTCATCGTAATTACCAGGGTAAAGTCGTAACTCACCATAGTCTAAATCAGCCATGTGTGTGCAAACACTGTTTAGAAAATGTCTATCATGCGAGATGATAATCATTGTGCTTTTACGTTCATTCAACACCGTTTCTAACCAACGAATCGTGTTGATATCCAAGTTGTTGGTTGGCTCATCAAGTAACAGAATGTCTGGATCAGAAAATAAGGCTTGGGCCAACAGCACACGTAACTTCCAACCTGGGGCAACTTCACTCATTGGACCAAAATGCAGTTCTACTGGAATTTCTAAACCTAGTAGTAATTCTCCAGCACGAGATTCTGCGGTATATCCGTCCATCTCACCAAACTTAACTTCTAAGTCTGCAACTAACATACCTTCTGTTTCAGTCATTGCAGGCAGGCTATAGATACGATCACGCTCACGCTTTACTTCCCAAAGTTCTGGCTGCCCCATAATAACGGTATCGACAACACTAAACTCTTCATAAGCAAATTGGTCCTGCTTAAGTTTACCAACACGTTCATTCTCATCGATGCTTACTGTGCCAGACGTTTGCTCTAAATCGCCCCCAAGAATCTTCATAAAGGTTGATTTACCACAACCATTAGCTCCAATTAAACCGTAACGGTTTCCGTTACCGAATTTAACTGAGATATCTTCAAAAAGAGGTTTTTCACCAAACTGCATGGTGATATTTGCTGTAGAAATCAAAATGTTGTCCTTAATTGTGTATTTGCTATGAAAGAGAGGAAATGCTATCAATATTTGTTGATGCATCTATAAAAGCCATAGCTCTAAAAATTTGGCGTTATTGTGCCATAAAATCATCTGATTTTTCTGAATATATACATTAAGTTAATGATTAATTTATAAAATATAGTCTATCTGTGTATATTTACTTAATAAACAAAAAAACCAATTTACCAGGCCTGGTAAATTGGGTTTACATCAAATGAATGATTTAAATTGAATAGATTAAAGAGTTTAAATCACTTCGCTTAATAACGCATTCATACGTTTAATAAACTCGGCTGGCTCTTCAAGCTGATCACCTTCTGCCAATTGAGCTTGCTCTAGTAAAAACAATGACCACTCTTTTAATTTGGCTTCATCATCAATACTTTCAAGCTTTTTAACTAATGCGTGATCTGGGTTTAATTCTAAAACAGGGTTTTGTTTTGGAATTTCTTGTCCCATTTGAGCCATCATACGAGCCATATGAGCAGACATATCACCTTCTGCACTCACAACACAAGCTGGAGAATCTGTTAAACGATGCGTAATGCGAACATCAGAAACTTTATCTTCAATCACTTTTTTAACTTTTTCAGTTAAAGCTTCACGCGCTTGTTTTTCATCTTCAGAAATATCTTTATCCGCTTCGTCTTCAAACTCTTTTAAGTCTGCAGAGGTAATTGATTTAAGTTGTTTGCCATCAAATTCAGTAAGGTGCGACACCAACCACTCATCAATACGATCTGAAAGTAGCAGTACTTCAATGCCTTTTTTACGGAACATTTCTAGGTGTGGGCTACCTTTTGCCGCCGCATGCGTATCTGCAACAATAAAGTAAATCGCTTCTTGGCCTTCTTGCATACGATCAACATAGCTTTCTAATGAAACACGCTGTTCTGCTGAAGAGTTATTTTCTGTTGAGGCAAAACGTAGTAATTTGGCAATTTTATCTTTATTGGCAAAATCTTCTACCACACCTTCTTTCATCACTTGACCAAACTGATCCCAGAAACCGTTGTACTCTTCTTGCTCTTCCGCTTTGGCCATTTTAGCTAGTTGGTCTAATACACGTTTAACCGAAGCTGAACGAATCTTATCAACCACTTTATTGCTCTGTAAAATTTCACGAGAAACGTTAAGCGGTAGATCTGCTGAGTCAATTACCCCACGTACAAAACGTAGGTAAGTAGGCATTAGGTGTTCTGCGTCATCCATAATGAATACACGCTTAACATACAACTTAAGGCCATAACGACGTTCACGGTCGTATAAATCAAATGGTGCATTTTTAGGAATATACAACAAAGAAGTGTACTCTAAAGTACCTTCTACTTTGTTATGCATATGTGCTAAAGGCTCATTAAAGTCATGTGAGATAGTTTGATAGAAGTTTTTGTAATCTTCATCAGATAACTCAGACTTTGGTTGAGTCCAGATAGCAGTAGCCTTGTTGATTTGCTCAAACTCACCCGTTGCTTTAGATTCTTTGGCTTCTTCATCCCACTCTGATTTTTCCATTTTAATTGGAAAGTTAATATGATCAGAATAGGTAGTAATAATGGTTTTTAGACGGTGTTCATCTAGAAATTCATCCATATCTTCTTTTAAATGAAGAGTGATGACAGTACCTTTTTGGGCTTTTTCAACAGTCTCTAAAGTAAATTCGCCTTCACCTTTAGATACCCATTTGGTTCCTTCAGCGGCATCTGTACCAGCTTTACGGGTAACTAAAGACACTTCATCCGCAACAATAAATGATGAGTAGAAACCTACACCAAATTGACCGATTAAGTTTGAATCTTTAGCTTGGTCACCTGTCATGGATTCTAGGAATTTTTTTGTACCTGAATTGGCAATGGTACCAATGTTTGCAATCACTTCATCACGAGTCATACCAATACCGTTATCGGTAATCGTGATTGTACGAGCTTCTTTATTAAACTCTAGCTTAACCGCTAACTCTTCTTCACCTTCTGTTAAGGCGTCATTTGAAACCGCTTCAAAACGTAACTTATCTAATGCATCCGATGCGTTAGAAACAAGCTCTCTCACAAAAATTTCTTTGTTTGAATACAGGGCGTGAATCATTAACTTTAAAAGTTGGTTTACTTCGGTTTGAAACGCGTGAGTCTCTGTTGCACTCATTAATACATCTCCTAATTTGATTTGAGGTTTTTAAATTGGTTATAAAAACATGACTCATTCATAGTGCTTAAAAAACCGTTTTCAAGCCTTAAAAACAAAAAAAGCACAGAAAAATCTGTGCTTTTTTTATTTAAAGAGTAACAGATTTACTTTATAACAAACTGTCTGACTCTTTTTCTATCTTTTTATTTTCAGCTACCGCAGTCAACGCCTCTTTAATATCATCTGGAGCACCGGATATACTCATAAAACTACCATCACCCATCATAGAAAGACTTGGCCAGTTGATGGCAATTCTAAACTTACCGTTTAATGCAATCACCTCGTCACCGACTACCAATACTTCATAAGGAAAATGAGCCGCATGAGAGTGTCCAGTAAGATCAATCTTCTTAGAGATATTTTTATCTGCTGATTCTTTATAGTTTAAGGCTACACCAAAAACCGTAACCTCTTTACCTGGGATATCAATACGATAAACTTTTTTACTGCCTGCTTGTTTGGCTTTTAAACCAGCTTCAACTGCAGAAACGGCTTCTTTATAAGAATCATATTCCGCTAATTCATCTTCGTCATCAAAATACGGCATCATCATTTTATAATGGTAATCACGTAATTCATCAGCTGATAAGCCTTTGTCAGCACCAAACTCAGACTGTTTACCAAGTGCTTTTTGCATAGCCGCTTGTATCGGTGCAATATCACCTTTCATTCTATAAATGTTCCATAGATAAGTTGGATTAGTATAACTAACCTCAATTTTTCCGCCCTTCTTCGTAACCGCAACACGTTCCATAGCACCAAACCCACCATGTTTAGACATAGCGGCTAATTTTTTAAGTTGATTATTTGTCACCACAATAATGGTTGCATCTTTAGTTGGTGAGTAAGTGCCTGCAACATTAAAGCCATTGTCTTTAAGAGCTTGCTGTACTTTTGCAGATGCAGAGGCAACGCTTGTTTCTGACGAGGCATTACCTAAAACAAATGGCATTAAGCCTGCGGCTAATGCATTAAGCGGAATAAATAAAAAACCAATTAACAGGCCTGCTAAGGAGATTTTTTGAGTGTATTTTGTATGTGCTAACTTCATTGTTGCCTCATATTTTGGTGACTAAGTATTTGTTTGAGACGCCATTATTATTAATAATACTTATAAATAGAATTCAATTATTTTTATCGGCAAATAAAACAATAAGATTTTGTCACTTCAAATTGAATTTTAGGCATAAAAAAACCCGCTAATGCGGGTTCTTTAAGTTTGAGGGTAAGTTTGAGATTGGGCTAAAAAAACTCTATCTCTTCTTCATCTTGCTCTTCTTGATGCATACGATTACGCATACGTTCTTTCATTATTTCAATGGCTTCTTCGGTTGGCACATGTTGATCAAAGATAAGTTCAAACAACTCTTCCTCTTCTCTCATGGTTGTACCTTTTCGTACGCTTGATTTAAATGCTTCCCATTCAGATTCACTTTTAACTTTCATCTCATGAGAAACAATTTCTGCCAGGCCTGTTAAACCGTGTGAAACATGTTCTAAACGTTGGCTAAGTTTATCGTAAAACTGAAAAGCAATAATGGCTTGTTGCATTTTTGCAGATAGTTCACTCGCTTCACTCAATAACAAATTTGTATGATTATCTACATCGCCAGTTTGTTCACTCATTTCAACAAGCTTACTACCAGCTTGTTGAATTTGTTGAATGTGTTGTGACATATAGGTAAATGAATCAATTAATGTATTTACCGAGTTATCACCTTCTGTAATGGATAGATCAATTTGAGCAATAGACAAATTTAAAACCAAAATGGTCTGTTGAACTTCTTTAGAACCCAACACATAATCTGCTTCTTGCTTTGCCATATTCATCTCTTCTCACTAAACCTTGAATGTTTTTATAATTTAAATCGGTCGTTTTATGAATTGCATTATGCAACATTCATATGAGCATTACCACCTTTATGCGAAGATACGGTTTCACTGACATCTAGGATTAATGAAACGGTACCGTCACCTAAAATAGTTGCCCCAGCAATACCTTCAATTTTCATAAAATTACTTTCTAAACTTTTAATAACTACTTGCTGTTGACCCAAAAGGTCATCCACAAATATACCAGCACGTTGTCCAGCATCTTCAACGACAACAAGCAGTCCATCTTCAAGGTCTTGGTGGGCATCTTTAATGCCCAATTTTTTGTGTAAACGAATAACGGGAATATAGCTATCACGTAATTTATACAATTCTGTTTCGCCAGCAATGCCTTTAACATGAGACTTATCAACCTGAATAGACTCTATAATTGAAATCAATGGGAACACATAGGTTTGACTTCCCACAGAACATAATTGACCGTCAAGAATTGCTAAGGTTAATGGTAAACGAATGGTAAAGACACTACCTACACCTGGCGTTGTTTTGACATCTACCGAACCACCTAAACCACGGATATTTCTTCTTACAACATCCATACCCACGCCGCGTCCAGAGATATCACTCACCACATCGGCGGTTGAGAAGCCTGCATGGAAGATTAAATCTACGATTTCATCCCTATTGAGATTATGATCTTCCTCAATGACACCTTTCTCAATGGCTTTGGCTTCAATACGTTTGTAATCAATACCTGCACCATCATCGGTAATCTGAATAAGAATATTACCACCTTGATGGAAAGCGGCCATTTTAACCGTCCCTTTTTCAGGTTTACCAGCCGCAACTCTCACTTCTGGGCTTTCAATACCATGGTCAATTGAGTTACGTACAATATGTACTAGCGGATCAGTTAACTGCTCAAGCATGGTTTTGTCTAACTCAGTACCTTCACCTTCCATAACCAATTCTATTTGTTTACCAAGCTTTTGACTTACATCATGCACAATTCTTGGCATACGATTAAAGGCAAAACTTACTGGTAACATACGAATATTCATAACCGATTCTTGCAACTCTCGAGTATGACGTTCTAAATGGGTTAAACCTTCTTTAAGTTTATCAACCCATTCCATGTTGGCTTCTTGAGAGTTATCTGAGCTTTGTTCAGCTTGCTCTCCAAACTGACTTAACATTGATTGAGTAATAACTAGCTCACCAACTAAGTTCACCATTTGGTCGATTTTAATTAAATCTACACGGATTGAACCTTCTTGTTTAGGTGCTTTTGTATCAGGTTTGGCTTTAGGCTTAGCCGCGGGTTTGACTTCAGCTTGAGCAACAGGAGCTTCAGGTGTGGCAGAAGTTGCCACTTCTTTGGCAGGGGCTACCTCTGCAACGGCTTCTGGTTGACTAGTGGTTGTTAATGCTTTCAATTTAATTTCTGCACCATCACCATCAATCCATTCAAAGACTTCTTTAATATCATCTTCATTAACTGAATCGCCAGTTAAAGTAAGCTCCCAGCTTAAATAAAGTGACTCTGGATCAAAGGTAGCGGCGTTTGGTAAGTTTTCCCAATTTGCTTTAACCTCTAATTTTCCAAGCGTTTCTAGCTCCCTGAAAATACGTAATGGTTCATTACCGGTTTGTAATAAATCTTTTTCTGGAATGATGTCAATAATCCAACCACTACCAGCGGCAGTTTGTTCTTCTGGCTGGGCACTTTCTGAGGATTTTTCAGCAATAGGTTCAACTTCTTCACCATTCAAGATCGCTTCTAAAACGCTCTGTACTTCACTGGCACGATCTTCATCAATAGGCTCATGATCTTGTAGTTTAGTTAACATATCTCGCAAAATATCAACAGCGGCTAACATCGCATCAATAGACTCCTGCGTAACATCTCTACGATTGTCACGCATCTCATCCAGTAATGTCTCTAAGACATGAGTAAACCCAGCAATTTCACTAAATCCAAAAGTTCCACTGCCGCCTTTAATTGAGTGAGCTGCTCGGAAGATTTCATTAATCTTTTCATTATCAGGCGTTCCTGGCGGCAGTTCTAATAAACCTGTCTCCATAACGTCCAAACCCTCAAAACTCTCTTCCAGGTAAGTTTGGCGAAAAGTTTCCATCATATCCATAGCAATTTCCTCAGAAAAGTTCTACATCGCCTTCAACAGGCTTAGATTCAATATTATTTATATAGCGACTTTCTTCATCAGCTAATGTCTGATTGTGCATCGCATTTAATCTTCTTACACGAACTCGTCCACTTAAAGGATAGTACAAGACTTTTCTTGGATAGATATCTCCAATGTCTTGTGATACCACCTTAAAGCCTTCAGTGTAAATATAATCAAATACAAAGCCAATATTGTACCAACCCACGTTAGTCATCGAACTCATGATTCGACCACCGCCAAAAATTTTAAATTCTAAACGCTCTCTTCTTGCTCCGGCACTTAACAAAGAATTGACTAAGTTTTCCATTGCAAAGTTGCCATACCGATTGGCATCTGACAACTCATTACCACTATTGGTATTTTTATTTACCGGGAGCATAAAGTGATTCATACCACCTACACCCGCAATAGGATCCCTAACACAAGCAGAAATACAAGAACCTAGAATTGTCTCAATTCGTTCGTTCTCTCTGGTCACGTAAAACTCACCAGGCAATATGTTAATGGTGTTTATGCCCTCTGCGGGGTCAACGTTTTTTTTCATATTTAAATTAAAATTTTTGGTGGCCTAGGTTATAGGTCAATATTTTTTCAAAAGACTACGTTAAGCTTCTTGAAAAAAATGACTATATAAATAGTCAATTACAAATTTCTAGAATCATTAAGCAATAGCCAAGCCAGTTAATAGAGAATAGTAAGGTTTTTTACTTCTAACCTTATTAATTAATTAATTTTTTATCCATTTTTTCACGTTTTTTAGCCTCACGACGGTTTTGAAAAAAGCGGCTAATTTGCTGAGAACAAGCCTCTTGATTAACACCGCCCGTAATTAGCAACTGATGATTTAATTGTGAAGCATCAACCAAATTAAACACACTTCCTGCTGCACCCGTTTTTTGATCATAGGCACCAAAAACTACCCTTTTAACTCTTGCATGAACCATCGCTCCGGCACACATGGCACAAGGCTCTAAAGAAACATAAAGTGTTGTATCTATTAAACGGTAATTATTTAATATTTTACCCGCTTTTTTTAAAGCGATAACTTCCGCATGAGCCGTTGGGTCATTTTGGGTAATAGATTGATTCCAACCTTCAGCTATCAATTGATTGTCTAATACTACTAATGCTCCTACTGGAACTTCACCAATTTTTTCAGCTTTCGCCGCCACTTTTTGTGCGTAATTTATCCAAAATTCATCTTGCTCTTCTTGGCTTAAGCCTTTTGGACATTCTACTTTTTTAGCCATTTACGTACTCAACATTATTTTTTGTAAAAAAAAGGCCTTATTTAATATAAGGCCTTTTTACTATTCAAACAGGTTTATGATTTATTCCCACTCAATGGTTGCTGGTGGTTTACTTGAAATATCGTAAGTGACACGCGAAATACGAGGGATCTCATTGATAATACGTCCTGAAACATGCTCTAGGAAATCGTACGGTAAATGTGCCCAGCGAGCAGTCATAAAGTCGATTGTCTCAACAGCACGTAAAGCTACCACATAATCGTAACGACGTGCATCACCTACCACACCTACTGATTTAACAGGTAAGAATACAGTGAATGCTTGTGAAGTTTTGTCGTATAAATCCCATTTAATCAATTCTTCGATATAAATGTTATCTGCTAAACGTAAGATGTCAGCATACTCTTTTTTCACTTCACCCAAAATACGAACACCCAAGCCTGGACCTGGGAAAGGATGACGATAAACCATATTATAAGGTAACCCTAACGCCACGCCTAACTTACGCACTTCATCTTTAAATAACTCTCGTAAAGGTTCAATTAAAGACATTTCCATATCTTCTGGTAAACCACCTACGTTGTGGTGAGACTTAATGACTTTAGCCTTGCCTGTTTTTGAACCCGCTGATTCAATTACATCTGGATAAATTGTACCTTGAGCTAACCACTTAACACCTTTTAGCTTGGCTGACTCTTCATCAAAAACTTCAATAAATTCTCGGCCAATAATTTTACGTTTTTTCTCTGGATCAACTTCACCTGCTAGAGCGTTCATAAAACGATCTTCAACATCAGCTCTAATCACTTTAATACCCATGTTTTCGGCAAACATGGCCATGACCTGATCACCTTCTTTGTAACGCAGTAAGCCGTGATCGACAAACACACACGTTAGCTGGTCACCAATGGCTTTATGCAATAAAGCAGCAACAACAGATGAATCTACACCACCAGAAAGGCCTAACATTACTTGATCTGTACCGACTTGTTCACGAACACGAGCAATACTGTCATCAATGATATTTTCAGTTGTCCATAATTTTTGACAGCCACAAAGATCAACCACAAAACGTTCAATCATACGCATACCTTGTTTGGTGTGCGTCACCTCAGGGTGAAACTGAATACCGTAGAAGTTTTTGCTTTCATTTGCCATACCAGCAATTGGACAGCTTGGCGTGCTAGCCATTAATTTAAAACCGTCAGGCATAGCATCAACACGGTCACCATGAGACATCCAAACATCTAACATGCCAAACCCTTCAGGGGTGACTTCGTCTTCAATATCCACAAGCAATTTAGTATGACCATGAGCACGCACTTTAGCGTAACCATATTCATGTTCATTAGCATTAATAACCTGCCCACCTAACTGCTGAGCCATAGTTTGCATGCCGTAGCAAATACCTAAAACAGGCACATTTAAATTAAAAACAATTTCTGGTGCTGATGGAGCATCATCACCAATAACTGTCTCAGGGCCACCAGAAAGAATGATCCCGCGAGCACCAAACGCTTCTACATCTTTAGGCTCAATGTCCCATGGCTCTACTTCGCAATATACCCCTATTTCTCGAATACGACGAGCAATTAACTGCGTGTACTGTGAACCAAAATCAAGGATAAGAATGCGATGGTCATGAATATTTGCTTGTGTCATAAATTTTCCAAATCTGTACAGTTTTTATAAAGACAGAAGGCTTTTACAGCTATCCCGTAAAAGCCTTGAAGGTTTATTCTGTCTCTAAAAGAATAATAATACCCATTTAAATGCCTAAATACGTGGCATTCAAATTATAAACGGTAGTTAGGTGCTTCTTTTGTAATGGTGACATCGTGAACATGACTTTCTGCCATACCCGCTGAAGTTACCTTAACGAATGAAGGCTTAGTATTCATAGTTGCAATGTCTTTACATCCAGTGTAACCCATACTAGAACGAACACCACCAACTAGTTGGTGAATGATTGGAGCCAACGGACCTTTGTAAGCAACGCGACCTTCAATCCCTTCTGGTACAAGTTTATCTTCTGCGTTTGAAGCCTGGAAATAACGGTCACTCGATCCAGAAGGCTGTGCCATTGCACCTAAAGATCCCATACCGCGGTATGACTTATAAGCACGGCCTTGTAAATATTCGATTTCACCAGGAGACTCTTCTGTACCTGCAAACATAGAACCAATCATACAAGCAGATGCACCAGCAACAATTGCTTTAGCTACATCACCTGAAAAACGCAACCCACCATCTGCAATTAAAGGAACTCCAGTTCCTTCTAATGCTTTAGCTACATTTGAAATAGCTGTAATTTGAGGTACACCCACACCAGCAACAATACGAGTAGTACAAATAGAACCTGGACCAATACCAACTTTAACGCCATCTGCACCCGCAGCAACTAAATCTAAAGCCGCTTCACCTGTTGCAATGTTTCCACCAATGACTTGAACTTGTGGGTAATTTTGTTTAACCCAAGCAACACGGTCTAGAACCCCTTGTGAATGACCATGAGCGGTATCAACAATAATAACATCTACACCGGCTTTAACTAATGCAGCTACACGTTCTTCTGTTTCTGCACCCGTACCTACTGCCGCACCAACACGTAAACGACCTTCATCATCTTTACACGCATTTGGGTGATCAGATTTCTTCATCATATCTGATACGGTAATCATGCCTTTAAGACGAAAATCATCGTTTACCACTAAAACACGCTCAATGCGGTGATCATGTAAAAGTCCTAAAACTACTTCTGGGTCTTCTTTTTCTTTAACCGTTACTAGTTTGTCTTTTGGCGTCATGATTTTTGAAACTGGCTGAGACATATCCGTTACAAAACGAATATCACGGCTAGTTACAATTCCAACTAAATCGTCACCATCCATAACAGGGGCACTTGATACACGATTACTTTTTGTCTTTTTAATCGCATCTTCAACCGAATCTGATTGCTGAACAGTGATTGGCTCTAAAATCACACCGTGTTCATATTTTTTAACTTTACTCACAACATGAGCCTGTTCTGCTACTGTCATGTTTTTATGAATAATACCGATTCCGCCTTCTTGAGCCATAGAAATCGCCAAACGTGCTTCTGTAACTGTATCCATTGCAGCAGAAACAAATGGAATATTTAAAGATATTTCTTTTGTTAATTTAGTTTTTAATGAGACATCTTTTGGTAACACTGTAGAGTGTGCTGGAACCAATAAAACATCATCAAAAGTTAATGCATCTTGCAAAATTCTCATTTTTTTCTACCTTATATAAAACTTATAGGCTAATCAGTTATTTTTCTAAAAAGAACCGAAAAACTTTACTAAAAAGTTAACTCCATTAAATTTCAATTAGTTACAGCGTTTTAAGCCACAATAATAATAGAAAAATAACGTTATTTTCATCCAATATTGGGTATTATAAAGATTGACACGACCGGGGTAAACTTAATAACGTATGCATCTATGCGAAAACAGCAAAAAAAGTGTTCGTATTAAGCTTTAACATTCTGTCAATAGCGATTACAATGATTGCGACAAAATAAAATATATAAAAAATATATAAAGCTTATTTAAGCTAAAAGCTCGTAAATCTGGAGGATATACCCAATGAAAAAATTATTAATCGGAACAGCACTTGTAACAGCACTTGGTATGGGTGGTTGTACTGCTAATGAAACAACGCCAACTAGCTATGCCGATATTGTTGATAGTGCTAAAGCAGCTCACGCTAAAGCTGTAGCTGTTAACGATGTTTGGAAGCAGAAAAAAATGAAGAAGCCTTATTTTGATACTTATTTAGATAAAGCTGAAGCAGCTAAAGCTAAGGGTGATGATGCTACAGCAATGAAATACGCTAAAGAAGCGTATAAAACTGCAAATGCTGAAGTAGCTCAAATGGAATCTTGGAAAGGCCTAAAAGCGGGCTGGGAAAAATAATCTTTTTTTTAAATTAGATTAAGTTACATTTCTGTAAACCGATGTCTCTTTATAGAACATCGGTTTTTTTATATCTACAATTTTTAGATATGCTTAAATTAAAACCAATTCATTAAAATTACCAGGCCTGGCATGCCCTATGACCAAGCTTCTAAGCTCTAAGCTCTAAGCTCTAAGCTCTAAGCTCTAAGCCATTTTGCAAACATCTTTTTTATCATCTATTTGATTTACCGTTTTTGATTTACCGTTTTTTATTTACCATTAATGTAGTTGGAATCATGAAATGTCGCAACCCATTGTGGCTTTAATAAGATCATTGCAGCCAATAACATACCGTTTACAAAGCCTTCAGGTGTGGCCATTAAGGGAATATAAACGATAAAACTCTGCTTCAAAACACTCATTGTATGCACATCATTGACCAGCATAACCAAGGTACTTAGACCTAAAGAGATCACAATCCCCACGGCCGCAGACAAAAAGCCATTGTAAAAAAGATATACAAAAAAATTGGGTTCTAAAAACTTAGCACCAATTCTATACATGAACCAAGAAACCATTATGGGCACAACCCCCATTAGTACAGCATTAATCCCAAGAGCTAGCCAACCCAAATCAGATTCAAATACCACACCAATTAAGGCTAATAACATCGCTAAAATGGCAAACTGTGGGCCAAACATCATTGTCATTAAGGTCATTAATAGAAAATGGAAGGTAATACCGTTGTCAATACTGGCCCCTACTTGCCAAATAAAAAAAACAATAACAGCCATGCCTAATAAGACATGTTGTGCTCCTCTATCACCATCAACTTTATGCCAAGGTGCGGTTTTTAACGCCCAAATTAATATCAGTACAAATAATACCCACCCCCCAACGAGGGTTCCTAATCCAAGACTATCTGCAATTAAATTCAAATTTTTTCCCTCTTTTGAACTTTTTAAACAATGTTAATGGCTATTATTAACCCAATTGAAACGTGTACAATACAAGTCAATTTTTTAATAACTCTAATTATAAGCCTTTACAGAAATGAGTGGATTTAAAATACTTTTTGCCAATCTTTATGACTTAATTTTGCTGGTTGCAATTTGGTTTGTTTTTGCAATCCCATTTGTTTTATGGCAAGGCAAATCATTTGAAGAAAACCAAGCTGCTGTATTTGCGTTTCAAATATACATTTTAGGCATAACTTACGTCTATTTAACTTATTTCTGGACACAATCTGGACAAACCCCTGGTTTAAGAACCTGGAAAATAAAGATTGTAAACGCAGATAACACTCCACTCTCTCGCTACAATGCAAACTTACGGTTTGTATTTACTGTCGTATTTTTTTTGGTAGGCTGGATTGGTTTATTCTTACCCAAACAACAACTTTTGCAGGATCGTTTTGCAAAGACTAAAATAGTTCCTGTTGAATATACATAATTAAACTCAACTAGACCTTCTCAAGTCACCCAAAACCAAAAATATCGCCTCTAGCATTCATACATTTTTATAGGATTTCAAATGACCACTCTAATTATTCATAGCAACACCCTAAACTTTGAACAGATTAAAGTCATTGAACGCACATATGGTCAACAAGGTAAACCGACTAAAATTAATAACCATTTTCGTATTGAACTTGAACAAACTCTAACCACTGAATCAGTACGAAACCTATCCAATGAAATCCAAGTAGACATTAGCACTTTGCCAGAAAATTTTAATCCCAAAGAAATTAAACTGGTTATTAGCGATATGGACTCAACCTTCATTAGCATCGAATGTATTGATGAGATTGCTGACTACATAAATGTTAAGCCAGAAGTATCAGCCATTACAGAAGCGGCTATGCGCGGTGAGCTTAATTTTGAAGAGTCATTAATCAAACGTGTTGCTTTATTAAAAGGCTTAGACACAAGTGCACTGCAATATGTCTATAGCGATCGTTTAAGACTCAACCCTGGAGCAGAGAAATGTGTATTAGGGCTACATGATCATGGCATTAAGTTTGCCCTGGTTTCTGGTGGTTTTACATTTTTTACTGATCGCCTTAAAAAAGAATATAACTTAGACTTTACTCGTGCCAATGTGCTCGACCAAGAAAATGGTGAACTAACAGGTAAGGTTGTTGGCAATATCATCGGTGCTCAAGCCAAGGCTGATTTTTTACACGAACTGTGTAAAGAACTTAATATTCAACCCAATCAAGTTATTGCTATTGGTGATGGAGCTAACGACTTAACGATGATGAAAGAAGCTGGATTGTCAGTGGCGTATCATGCTAAGCCTACTGTGCAACAACAAGCCAATATAGCATTAAACCATGCAGGGTTAGATGCCATTCTAGACTTCATTGATGGTAAATAATCGTTTGTAGGTTTAAAAAAACAAATTCAAAAGAAATAAAAAAACCGAGTTAAACTCGGTTTTTTTGACCCCGTAAAAAGGGTTTAGTGGAGAGCATAACGGTTTAGAACATGTTTCTCTCTACTTCAGCAATCGCCACTACAATAAACTTACCAATAGCCGATTCATAACCAGGCCATTGGCTCGCCACATTTTTCATAAATGGCTTATCCATAATAATAGGTTTCATTTCAAAATCAGACAGCCCTTCATCATATAAAGTTTCAACATTGGTATAAATCGTTTCTAAGAACTCTTTACCCTCGTTAATTAACTGAACATTATCTGCTTTACCGTGCATCGGAATGTAGTGCGTAAAGTTTAAGTCAGCAAGAGCTTGTAACCCTTTAATACTTCCTAGGTAAGATCCATCTTCCATATTAGCAACACGACGCATAACCATATCACCAGTGTAAACAGTTTTATCATTAACCACTTCTACTGCAATATCAGACACCGTATGCATTTGACCATAGTGGTGAATTTTGAATGTAGTATCACCTACAGTAAACTCCTCTCCGCCATTGACCATCTTATTAGGCAAGGTCACAACTGTACCAGTAATCTTGTTATTGGTATTTTGTTGCATAAAATCAAACCAAAATTTATCAGCTCCATTTTTTAAAGTTTTCAAACATTCTGGGTGCGAGATAATTTCTACATTAGGGTTAGCCGCAACAAAAGCATGATTACCTAACCAATGATCACCGTGGAAGTGTGTATTGATTACTTTTACGACTGGCTTATCAGTGACTTTTTTAATTTGGCGTAAAACCATCTCCCCAATTTGTACCGAGCTCCCAGTATCAACAACCACAACACCATCAGACGTTACCACAAAACCTGGATTACTAAACATCCCAAAGTTTTCAGGTGTTGGGTGAGCCCCTAATGCTGGAATCATATAGCAACGCTCAGAAACTTTGACCGCATCAATATCAGGTACTGCTGGCCCTTTAAAAGCCATATCATCCATTGCATACAATGGATTTAATGCCGACATACCTGCTAAACCAACAGATAATCCTAAAGCAGATTTTAAAAGATCACGACGTTTCATAGTTACCTCTACTCGTTAAAAATTCAATCTATTTATTCACATAAATAATCATTCTAATTTTACCATTATTCAGTAAATAAATATGATTTAACCATAGTTAGGTACTAAAGGATCTTGCATTCGCTTTATAATATGCTCAAGACATAACCATGTTCTACCTTAATACTTTCTTAAGTATCTATACGAATAAAGTATTAAAATAAGCAACCAAATCAAGCATTAAAAAATAACTCTACGCAAGGATAAACAGCAAAATGGAAATACTAAAAACCTATCTAGACTTCGCCGTTTTTGGGATTTTAGGCACCATGGGTTTTCTTGCTTTATGGGTAACTATTGAACGCGTGCTGTTCTATCGTTCAATTAATCTTCAAGAGTATCAAGACAGCGAACTTCTTAATATTGACTTAACCCGCAATTTAACCATTTTGTCTATTATTGGATCAAACTCACCGTTTGTTGGTCTATTAGGAACCGTGGTAGGAATCTTAATCACTTTTTACGACATGGGCCAAAACCAATCACTCGATACGGGGTCAATTATGACAGGGCTGGCACTGGCACTTAAAGCCACTGCAGCAGGTATTGCCATTGCCATACCCGCGATCATTGCCTACAGTGCTTTACTTAGAAAAGTAGATGTACTCAAAGCACTGTATCGTTCTCAAAACCAGTAATTCATTAGTAATTTATTAGTTAAGTAAATAGAGTAAGCAGAGAAAAATTATGATGGATTCTGGACCAAAACGTTTCGAAAACATGAACGTCATACCGTTGATTGACGTTATGTTAGTGCTTTTGGCCATTGTGCTGATGACAGCAAGTTTTATTGTAAAAGACAATTTAAATATTGAACTGCCTGAGACCTCCAATACCCAAAGCTATGTTCCGCAAGAAGATGAAAAACCAATTCATTTTTCAATTAATGAACACAATGAATATTTTGTTGACGAAAAACCTCAAAATATAGACAGCATAAAGGCTTTTTTACAGACCCTAAATAGTGAACAAGCTATTACCCTACAAGTCGATAAAAAAGCTGACTTTGGCACTTTTGTCTCTTTAGTTGATGCCCTAAAAGGTCATGAACTCAACAACCTTACTATTCTCACTAAATCGCAAAGTGAATGAAGCCTTTATCTACTCTCTCTTTTATTCTTGCCGTCATTATATACAGCCTATTATTCGCAGTAGGTTATTGGTTGTGGACAATAACTCCCTTAAAAGAAAGTATTGACCCAAAACTAAGCCAAGTACCTGTTACTTTAGCCATGTTTTCTGAACCAACCATTAAAGAAAAACCACCCATTGAAACAGCTGAACCTGAACCAATATCAGAACCGGTAACCAAACCTGTTGTTGAAGAGGTTAAACCGGAACCTAAGCCTGAACCCAAGCCAGAACCGAAACCGATTCCCAAGCCTAAACCTATCAAGAAACCTGTAAAAGAGATAAAAAAGGTTGTAAAAAAGAAACCTAAAAAAATTGAGCCAAAAAAACAACAGCCCAAACCCATTGAAAACACGACTGCTAAAATAGAGCCCCATAAACCGGTAGTAAAACCACAAGAACCTAAACCTGTAGTCAAACCCAAACCTGCGTACAGCTCTCAACAAGTAGCTAATGCAGAACAGGTTTATTTACATGATCTAAGACAAAAAATTATGGCTTATGCTCAGGATACCTACCCAAAAAGAGCAAAAAGACGTCAATGGCAAGGAGATGTAATTATTGAGTTTAACCTATTACCCGATGGCAGAATTACTGGGTTAACCATTATAGAAACTTCTGGCAGAAGCATTTTAGATCAAGCTGCATTAGAGATATTTCAGGTTAAGATGGCTCATTATTTTAAGCCGTTTCCCAAAGAGATTAACCGTAAAAAGTGGCCTATTAAAGTGCCTGTAAGTTACCATTTAGAATAACTAATTAACAATCACTAATTAAAGACTAACGACGCATAGAATTAATTTCAGCCCCAATTTCTTCTGCTGTTCGGTTAAATAGGTTAAATACATTAAACTTAAACTCTTTAGGATTAAAACCATACTGCACTGGATAATTAAAACTTAATACCATTTTGCCGCGGTTTCTCATGGCTATCTTAGGCATTTTATGGGTTGCATTCCAATTATTGGTAAACTCTAGTAAATCGTCGTAATAACTGGCTTTAGTTGCAAATTGGGTACGCATTTGCAAACTCCATAAATTCTTATTTTTACCTGCCATACTAAAAATAACATAACCCGTCCAACCCTTTTTATTCATGGTATAAACCAAGTCCCCCTCGTTATCTACAACGTATTTAATATTCATTTTATCCAACGTTTTCATTACCCCAGTTTTGCTTGGTTTGTATAGCGGCAATGATAAAGCTTTTTCACCATGCAACTGCATAGCCATGCTTTGTTGTGTAAAGAAAAAATACCCAAGAAATGTAAAACCAAGTAACCACTGTTTCAAATTCGTAAACCTTAATAATGAATTTTTAGAATAAAAAATTGTAATTTAGATTACTGTATTTGCCTTTTTATTGCTAACAATAAAACACGATTTTTTGTGGCAAATACAAAGACCATATAATTTGGTAAACTATGCCGCATTAAAAATATAAAGGATTTTCTTGTGGACTACACTGTTCCTGAAAAAAGCATAGAAGAAGTGCAAGCAGATTTAACTAAACGTTTTATGCACTTTGAAAACCCAAAAGACCGCTACAAATATCTTATTGATATGGGTAAACAACTTCAGCAATTAGATGATAGCTATCAAACAGAAGCGAATCGTATTCATGGTTGCCAATCTCAAGTATGGATTCATATTGAAGAGAAAGATGGTCACTTATTTATGCAAGCTAAAAGTGATGCTGCCATAGTGTCAGGATTAATTGCTCTACTGCTCAAAATTTACAATGGCAGAACCCCGCAAGAAGTCGCTACAGCTCCGTTAGAGTTTTTAGGTAAAATCGGTTTATTACAACAACTCTCACCAAACCGATCAACTGGGCTTTATCACATGATTAAACGTATTCAAGCAGAAGGTAAAAGCCGTATTGCGTAATATTTTTAGTCGCCTTGAAGGGTAGCTAACCTAATATGACTAATAAACGTCAATTGTTTTAAAACTGCCTGCTTGCCTAACACCCCTTAATTGGGGTTTTTAGTGTTTAGTTTTTAGTCTTTAGTCTTTTATATATAGAAACTCAATCTATTGAAATCGACTTATATCTCTCCAATCGCTTTTTTCAACTTAATTTCCTTCAATCGTCAACTCATACCAATCTTAAATTTAGAACTGCAAAAACAACTCATGTTTTTTGATAATTTACCAGGCCTGGTAAAACGATAAAAGACTATTGTTTACTTTTAATAATTTCTAACTTGTAATCTAATTGATACCTTATACATTTTCTTTTTTTTAAATTCAACATGATTAAAACAACCCCAAAAAACATACATTTTTCTGTGACTTCTTGAAAAGAATCTAGCTTCTCATTATTAATAAAATCAAACAACCTGTAAAAATGCATTCAAATACAACAATTTAGACATCACTAAATTTTTTATTGCTTTCATAAAAAAACTTGATATATCATAGAAAAACCTTATACTAATCATGAATCAATTAATTTTATAAGTGCATAAGGAATAATTATCATGTTCAGTCGCAATAAACAAAAAGACAAAAACCCTATGGGTGGATTTGTACCAGTTAAACTTTTATCAACTGGCCTTCCTATGGCCGTATTAAGTTTAATTTATAGTTCACTATCTTTATCTATTGGTAGTGCTGTTTAAGTTATCCCTTAAATCAAATACCAGTACTCCTTGATATGGCTTTAGAATTTTATTCTTTAGCCATATAACGTCCGTTTTAAAATCAAACCTTTTCAGTATCTTTAATTTGCTATCCAGAAGATAGAATCATTTATTTCTTCAAACCCAGTCAAACTAAAACATCGAAATATTAATCATCTTTATAAGCACAACCCGCTTATTAATTTCTTATTTATCTCTATAAAAATAAAATAAACTTACTGCTTGTAACTCCCTTTTACTCAGATTGATTTATGTGTATCCTAAGTAAACTTTATGTTCGTTATTAAAAATACAGAGGAGAAAAACGAATGTCTTATTTAAAAAGTTTTCCTAACCAAGAAGGTTTTTTTGGGGATTTTGGTGGTGCCTTTTTACCGCCAGTTTTGATTCCACATTTTGAAGAGATTAATAAAGCCTATATGGAATTAGGTCGATCGGCTGACTTTATAAATGAACTTAAGTACATTCGTAAACACTACCAAGGCCGTCCAACTCCTGTTTACTATGCACATAACCTAAGTAAGGAATGTGGTGCACATATCTACTTAAAGCGTGAAGACTTAAATCACTCTGGAGCTCACAAACTTAACCACTGCATGGCTGAAGCCTTATTAGCAAAACACATGGGTAAAACCAAACTTATTGCAGAAACAGGTGCTGGACAGCATGGTGTAGCATTAGCCACAGCCGCTGCTTATTTTGGAATGGAGTGTGAAATTCACATGGGTGAAATTGATATTGCCAAAGAAGCTCCTAATGTTACTCGTATGAAGCTACTTGGTGCTAAAGTTGTACCAGTCTCTTTTGGCGGACGTAGCTTAAAGGAAGCCGTTGATTCAGCCTTTGACTCTTATGTTCCTCAAGCAGATACGGCTTTGTTTGCCATTGGTTCTGTTGTTGGGCCACACCCTTTTCCAATGATGGTGCGTAACTTTCAATCAGTTGTAGGCCATGAAGCACGTGAACAGTTTTTAGAAATGACGGGGGAATTGCCTGATCAAGTCGGTGCATGTGTGGGCGGAGGTTCTAATGCCATGGGCATGTTTGCCGGATTTATAGAAGATGAAGGTGTTAGTCTAAATGGTGTTGAACCATTAGGTCGTGGCACCAATCTTGGTGAGCACTCAGCTACCATGACATACGGTAAGCCAGGTATGATTCACGGCTTTAAATGCTTATTACTAGAAGACGAAGACGGCAACCCTGCTCCCGTTCATTCAATCGCTTCTGGTTTAGATTATCCTGGCGTTGGTCCAGAGCATTCTTACCTAAAAACGATGGGCAAAGTAAATTATCACGCGGTGACTGATGATGAGACTTTAGATGCTTTTTACAAGCTTTCACGTATGGAAGGTATTATTCCAGCTTTAGAGAGCTCTCATGCGGTTGCATGGGCCATGAAACACGGTAAAGCTAACCCTGGTAGTACTATTTTGATTAACCTATCAGGTCGTGGTGATAAAGATATTGATTATGTTGCCGAAAACTTTGGCACAGGTGAATAGTGAACGCTCACCTGAATATAGCAGTTTGACTAAGAAAATATTAACTAATAATATTAACTAATTAATATTTAACAAACTAATATTTAACAAAAACAAACTTAACGGCATAAAATCAGTTGAGCTTTTATCAACTGATATTATGCCTAACAAAATAAATCAAATTTTAAAATGCCGTTTAAAGGCGGGATTATATCTTCTAAATCTTCTAACCAAACTTACCAGTAATGTAGTTCTCTGTTTGTCTTTCTTTTGGATTGGTAAACATCTTATCAGTACTATTAAATTCAATTAGATCACCCAAATACATAAAAGCAGTGTAGTCAGAAATACGTGCAGCTTGCTGCATATTGTGAGTAACAATTGCAATGCTGTATTTTTCTTTTAAACCAAAAAGCATCTCTTCAATGGCCAGAGTAGATATCGGATCAAGTGCCGAAGTAGGTTCATCAAACAACATTAAATCAGGTTTTAAAGCGACAACACGCGTAATGCACAAACGTTGTTGCTGACCACCTGACAAACCGCGTGCGTCTTTATGCAATCGGTCTTTTACCTCATCCCATAACACCGCATCACGCAAAGATTGCTCAATAATATTATCAATATCTGCTTTGTTTTTAGTACCTGCAATACGCAAACCATAAGCGATGTTTTCATAAATGGTCATTGGAAACGGAGTCGGTTTTTGAAAAATCATACCCACACGTTGACGCAAAGCTATAAATTCATTCTCTTTCTTAATATTTAATATATCGCTAACAGATTGATCACGGTTCTTTAGCTTAATTGCCCCTTCATAGGTACAACCAGGATATAAATCATGAATTCTATTCATTGCTCGTAACAAAGTAGATTTACCACAACCACTTGGCCCAATCAAAGCCGTAATATGGTTCTCTTTTATCGGTAAATTTATTTTGTTTAAAGAAGGTGTTTCAGTTTTAGGGTAAGTAAAACTGAAATCCTGAATTTCCATAATATTGGCAATATCTTTCACACTAAAACCTTTTAATGATGCTTTTCTCTAATAACATACCGACCTAAAAGGTTCAGTATTAATACAAAGAAAGTTAAAACAAGAGCAGCCGCCCAAGCAAGATCAACCATTTTGTCGTCTGGCATGGTAGCTAGGTTATAAATAGAAACAGTAATCGAAGGAAAGGTATCTGACAAATCTGTTGACCAATACACACTTGAACCACTGGTATATAAAAGTGGAGCTGTTTCACCAACTACACGGGCAAATGCCAAAATAAGTCCGGTTACAATACCCACCTTAGCCGCTCGTAAAATAATATGAACCGTTACATGATATTTTGAAGCTCCAATCGCAATACCTGCTTCTCTTAACTCGGTTGGCACAAGGCTTAACATATCGTCGGTAGCACGCACCACAATAGGTAACATCATCACAAATAAAGCAAACACACCAGCCCAACCAGCAGTATGACCAATTGGTACAACCATAATGGCATAAACAAAAGTACCAATAACAATAGATGGTGCAGACATCATAACGTCTGATAAATCACGAATAAAATCGGCATATTTACTGCCGTTACTGTATTCCTGCAAATAAATCCCCGCCATAATCCCAATTGGAATACCAATTAATGTTGCCAAACCCGCCATCATAAACTGACCAAACAATAAGTTTCGAATACCGTTATTGATTAAATCGTGGGTAAAAATATAAGGTGAAAGTGCGTGAGAGCCTTTAATAATCAAGGTAGCTAAGATCCAACCAAGAAATAACAACCCAATCAACGCCGCTAAAGTAGACAACCCAAGCACAATTTTATTAATCCAAAGTCTCATGCTTATTTACCTCTTCTTAAGAAATAGTGTTTGGCGGTAAAAATGACAATAAAACTTACTACAAACAATATTAAGGATAAATAGAATAACGAGGCCAAACTTACACCACTTGATTCAGAGAAACTATTTGCCAGCACCACTGGAATTGAGTTGGTAGGATCAGTGACGGAGCTCGCATACTCAAATACACCACCAATGACAAATGCCACCGCCATTGTTTCACCAATCGCTCGACCTAAAGAGATAATGATTGAACCAATAATCCCTGCTTTGGCATAAGGGAAAATGACATCTTTAATGACTTCAAACTTAGTTGCCCCTACCGAGTAAGCCGCTTCTTTTAATACATCTGGGGTAGTATTAATAGCATCACGGCTTAACGCTGCCATAAAAGGGATAACCATTACGCCAAGTACTAATCCAGCAACCAACAATGAAACAGAATGCCCACCAAAAATTGAGGCGATAAATGGGCCAAAATAAAACAAGCCCCACATACCATAAATAATACTAGGAATGGCTGCCAACAACTCAATGGCAATTCCAACGGGTTTAGCTATGAGAGGATGAGCTATTTCAGACAAGAAGATGGCAATTCCCATCGCTAAAGGTATCGCAAACAGTAAAGCAATAATGGTTGAAAAAACCGTACCAACAATCGCAACAGCACCACCAAAAACCTCTGTATGTGTTGAATTTGCTTCATCTCCACTATCAGAGTTAATATCATCGTCAGGCACATTAATGTCATCATCGCCAACATTAATATCATCGTCCCCAACATTTATACCACCATCTAGGTCTTCATCACCTACATTTATACCGCCATCTAGGTCTTCATCAGCCGAGCTAGAGCTCTCAGCGGAACCTGTTGTAGACTTTTGAGTTAAAACTGAGTTTTCTTGCACGCTATCATCTGGCATAGTTTCATTTGCCACATCAACGCCCCAGCGAGAGTCAAAAAGGAAATGTACACCAAAAGCTTCAATTGCAGGCTTTGCTGAGATATAAAGTGTTACCAATGTTGCAATCAGCACAACAAAAACTAGGCTTGCACTTACCTGTGACAGTCTTGCAAATATTTTTTCCATACCAACCCTACAAAAACTCAAATGGAATATAAAAATCTATAAACACGGAGGATAACAAGATAAAGCCAATATAAAAGGCCATATTTAAATGCATTTAAAAAAGTATTAAAGAACTTTTATAAAAAAGCATAAATTCTCTTTTACGTCTTTTTTATAAAAGCACTAAATGCGGTGCATTTAACACCGCATTTAAATACTTTAACCGTTATTATTTAGCGCCTTTATCAGACCAATAACCACGAATTTTTTCTTTAACGCTTTCTGGTAAAGGAACATAACCTAAATCAGAAGCGGCTTTATCACCATGCTTGTAAGAATAATCAAAGAAGTTAGTTACTTCTTTGTTTTTCTTAGAATCATTCGGTAACAAAATAAACGTTGCCGCTACCATTGGGTAAGCACTTTCTGGATAAGCGATGATTGAATAGAAATCTTTCTTAGGATCTAAAGTCGCATGCCCTGCTGCTGCAACAAAGTTCTCGGTAGTTGGAGCATAGAATTTACCGCCATTACCTTGAACAGTTGCCATTTGTAAGCCGTTTTTCTTAGCATCAGCATAATCAACATAACCGATAGAGTATTTATTGGTTTCAATTGCAGTAGAAACACCAAAGTTACCCTTACCAGCTACACGATTTTCCATTGGCCAGTTAATCGCTTTTTTAGCACCAAACTCTTTATTCCAAGTTTTGTTCATTTTTGATAGGTAGTAAGTAAAGTTAAATGTAGTACCAGACTTATCAGAACGGTGAACAAAAAGAATTTTTTCATGCGGTAATTTAGCTTCTGGGTTATCTTGCTTTAAAATAGCGTCATCCCAGTATTTAATATCACCCATAACAATTCCAGAAATTGCTTTTTCAGACAATTTTAGGTCACTTACACCAGGTAGGTTATAAGAGAACGTAATTGCTCCCACTACAGTTGGGAACATATAAAGACCAGATTTTTTTAAGACCGATGGTTTTAAAGGCTTATCAGACCCACCAAAATCTACATGGCGAGCACTAATCTCTTTAATACCAGTACCAGAACCAGTTGGCGAATAATTAACCTTATTGCCTGTTGCATTGTAGTAATCAGAAATCCATGCTTTATAAACAGGATATGGAAAAGATGCACCAGTTCCTTCAATGGTAGAAGCAAAGGCTGATGTTGACATACTTGCGGCTAAAGCTGCAACTGCTAATATTTTTTTCACGTTTATCTCCAGATAAGAATGTAGTTGAGGTATCTGCCAACATCACTACGCCAGCAAACTCGACCTAAAAAATATTAACAAACGCATCTGTAATCTTTACTACACTTTTATTACACTTTTATTTAACAAACGACAAGAACACTAACTAATTGTTTAAATTAGTATAATTAAGAATTCTCTTTATTATAATCAGCCTAGACAGGCTTACCTATAAAACTATACTCTGAACAGATCAATGCCCGTCCTAGCCAGGAACTATTATGAAAAAATTACTTACCCTTATTGTTATCAGTTTTACACTCTACGGGCTGTCCAATAACACCCATAGTTTATTCCAAGCCTATGCAGATCAAAACATAACCCATAACCAAGCAATCACTCATGCCTTTAAAAACCAACAAAGCGATATTCAAGTTCAAGGTTCTGGCAAGGTCATTAAAATCTTGGCCGACGATACTAATGGAAGCCAACATCAAAGATTTATAATCAGACTTTCTTCTGGTCAAACTTTACTGATTGCCCATAATATCGATTTAGCGCCACGCATCAACAGGCTTAAAAAAGGTGATACGGTTAGTTTTTATGGCGAATACGAATGGAATTCTAAAGGCGGCGTAATACACTGGACACATCATGACCCAAGAGGCCGACACATAAATGGTTGGCTTAAACATCAAGGTAAAACTTTTCAGTAAGCGTATAAAAATAGAACTACCAGGCCTGGTAAAACTTAAATTTACATCACGAGAAGGCGTGGACAATAGAATTACGGAATTAACGTAAAAAATGCACCTTAATCCGCTGGATATTATCTCCAACTTTTAGGGTGCATTTCATTAAGATTTTTTGTGTCTTAAATCTACCAGGCCTGGTAAATTTATATTAATCGTTGAACACGAAAACTTTTGTAACCTATTGAGAAAGACTTCATTGAAGTGAATCAGCTTTATTCTGCCTTAATATCTCAATTGGTTTTTAGTTATTTTAAAAGTCTTGCCATTCATCACCGTTGCTACCAGTCTCTTTACTTTTATAGGTTTCAACAGTGTCTGATGACGTCTGCTTTTGCTCATTTTTCATCTCTTTTTTTGGTTCTGAAGCAGCTTTATCCGATTTTTGAGAACTAACCTGAGTAGAACTTGAGATACTCTCTGCTGACGTATTGAGAACAGAAGGAGCCTTAAAAGCATTATTTTGTGCTCCGATATGGAAGAATGCCATCTCTTGACTTAGCAGATTAGCTTGGTCGTTCATACTCGCTGAAGCCGCTGAGGTTTCTTCAACCAATGCCGCATTTTGTTGCGTTACCTCATCAATCTGACTAATCGCTTGATGAACCTGGCTTACACCAGTTGCTTGCTCACCCGATGCCTCAGCGATATGCTTAATCATCTGGCTTACCGTTTCAATTGAAGTATTAATTTCGCCTAGCATTTTGCCCGACTCACTTGCCAATTGAGTACCATCATCAATGCGTTTAACACTTTCTTCAATAAGAGTTTTAATATCTTTTGCAGCTTCTGCAGATTTTTGAGCAAGTGCACGAACTTCACCCGCCACAACGGCAAAACCTCGACCATGTTCACCTGCTCTGGCCGCTTCAACCGCCGCGTTAAGTGCTAGCAAGTTAGTCTGGAATGCAATCCCATCAATTAAAGAGACAATCTCATTAATCTTGTGACTCGACTCTTGAATCGAATCCATCGCTTCAATGGTCTGATTCATAACTGAAACACCAGTATTGGCCTTAGATTGCACGTCTTGGGCGACTTCACTCGCTTCTTGTGCATTATCCGTATTACCCTGAACAGCCGAATTCATTTCATCCATGGTTGCAGAAGTCTCTTCCAAAGCAGCAGCCTGTTCTTGTACTCGCTGACTCAAGTCTAAAGCACCTTTCGACACTTCATCTGCAGCACTGCTCAGAATATTAGTTGCATCTAAGGCCTTAGCGACCACATCAGATAATCTGGCAACACTCGTATTAATCGCTTGCTTCAGGGTATCTAGCTGACCGTGATAACTTGCCGTGATGGTTTGCGTTAAATCACCCTCTGATTGAGCCACAACAATGCGAATGATATCTGACATTGCCGCCTCAATAGAATCCATCGAGTTATTTACACCTGATTTCAACTTCAACAAATCCCCGTGTGCTTCAACCGTAACTCTTTGATCAAAATCACCATTCTCCATGCGAGTCATGATATTGATAATATCACTGATTGTTTCATTCAACGTTTTCAACGTTAAACTAGAACTTTGCACCATTTCTAAAAACTTACCTTCAACATTGGTGCTATTAATTGACACATCAAACTCACCTTTACTCATTGCTGTCATGACATGAGCTAACTGAGTCATAGTGTCATCAATAGAATCGGCTGAACCATTTATACCTTGCTTTAAGGTATTCAAGTCACCATTTAAATCAGAGGCAATACGTTTTGAAAAATCTCCTTTTGATATAGCAACAATCACTTCATTAGACTCACCAATCGCTTTTTGCATATCAACTAACAAGCTATTAACCGCTCGACCCATATCTCCAACTTCATCTTCTTTGCTGGCATCGGCTCTAATACTAAAATCACCTGTCGTACTGATATTATTTAATGCATTTTGGATACTTGCTAAGCCACGAGCAATTGAGCGAGGTAAGAAAAGTGCAATAAGAATAGCAATTAACGCCACAACAGCAGATGAAACCATCATAGCAATTATAATATTCTTGTTATTTTCCTGAACTTCAGGCCCAATACGATCTTGCTCAGCCTTCATTGAAGATTTAATGTCATCTGCTAATTTGGCAATTTGTGGTCCAACCACATTTAACTTTTTCGTCACAATGTCATTACGATCATTAACAACTTTATAGAGTTGTTCTACCTTTTCTTTGTATTCAACGATATCTTCAGATACAAGCTGCAATTCATCTGTCAGCTTTTCTGAATTAACCATAGATTTTAGAGTCCATATCTGGCTATTCAAATTATCAAACTCTTCTAGCACTTTATTCATAGCACTTTGTTCATTATTTTCCATAAACTTAACGGTATATAACCTTGCCATCATAAGTGTTCTTACCGCTTCAGCTGAATTAGTGACAATCTCAAAATCGCCAAGTTTGACCTCTTCTCGCATCACAGAGGTTAAAGATTTTTCCATCTTTGGACCAATGAGATTCAAACCATTTTTCACAATCTCATTACGCTGTTGCATAAGCTGTTGAACCTCTTCAAAGTCAGCCTTATAGTCGGCAAATCCTTTTGAAACATCTCCAATCATGGTTGCTACTTTAGGTTCCTGAATCATCTTTTTTGCATCAACAATCAACTTTGACGTTTTATCGTAATATGTCTGAAATTCATCAACCTCTTTCTGAACAGGGTGAATTAAATAATCCTTAACATTCATACGCACCATTAACATATTCGTCTGAATTCCACTTGCTAGAAGCGAAGTCTTAGCCATCCCCCTATAATCCGTAAAACCATTACTCGACTCATTGATTTTAACGACACTAAAAATGGCAACCAACACTATCAACACAGTGATTAAAGAAAAACCACCAACCAATTTTGACTTAATTGTCTTAAACATAATTACATCCTGTACGGCACGGCAACCACTGCCACTTAAGTTTACTTTTAAAAAATTGATACTCTCATAGCAACTAGCAGACCAATTCTTATTAGAGTAATAGCAACGTACAGGATGAAAACATCTATAAATAATTAAACATTTAAGACTTCAATACCAGAATGACGATAAGTGTTTATTTTTAAAAATAAAATTGATTTTATTGCCCTACGCCCACAATGTATGGTCGTTCACAAGGCATACCAGGCCTGGTAAAAATTACAGCACAAGAATATGTGAACAATAGAAATACGGAATTAACGTAAAAAAACCTCCCCTCTGTAAGAAATCGCTCTTTTATACCCCAAGGGCACTTCTTTCAGGGCGCGTATTTGGCGTTTGTGGTTGGCTATACCGAATAGAAATTGGATTTACCAGGCCTGGTAAAAAGCCACAGCATAAGAAGATACATAAGATAGAAATACGGAATTAGCGTAGAAAAAGCCTCCCCTCTGTAAGAAATCGCTCTTTTATACCCCAAGGGCACTTCCGTTGGGCGCTAGTGAAGGATGCGGTTAAAAGTTTGTGCTGCTTGAGCGAAGCGAGTTCACAAACTTCAGCAGACAAGCTTAGTAAAATCGATTGCGTCAGCGGGGTGTCTTTTGTTTGGTTACTTTATTTGGACAAGCAAATAAAGTGACGGGAAGCCAGAGCCACGAAAATAAAGGCCTTTAAAGATTAAAGAGGCTTCTCAATCATATAAAAATCAATCGAGTGTGAACCGATTAATTTGTGGCGAATCTATATAACTCCCTAATTATTCAAAACATGTAAAAAAATATACATTTTGATACCCCTTAAAACTATAAAATACAATCAAAATACGTAAATTTATAGTTTTCTTAAAGGGAATTAAAATGATTAAAGACGTTAAAGACTTAACTTACATTCAAGTACTAAGTGGAATGTTTGGTTTTTTTGGAATGCTATCGCCAGGGTTTTTAATGCTCTATTTATTTAAACCAGAATTTATCACTCTGCTAGACACTTCCAAGTTAATACTATTTTCACTATCTCTGACCATTCCAATTGTCATATTAAATATTGTACTTATTTACTCTCATAAAGATCCAATAACAGAAGGGGCAAACGGGGTTTTAATGGCTTTGTTTGCCAGCTCAATCATCACTTATCCAAGCCTATTACTGACATATATATATACACTAAACTTTAAACAATTTTTAATTTCTATATTTATTTTTCAAGTCTCCTTTTTCATATATTTTTATATTTTTGAAAGAAAAGAAGAAAATAAGCAATAATTTCCTTACAAAAAAGCCCCGCTAGGAAATCCTAAGCGGGGCTTTTAATTAAGCATTATAAAGCGGCTAAATTAAGCGACTTTTAACTGCTCTTGTGGTGTTGCTTCTAGACGTGCAATACGGTCTTCTAAGTCTGGGTGAGACTTGAATAAATCACCGAAAGACGACTTTTTAGCTGAGATACCAAAAGCGGCCATTTGGTCTGGTAATTCACCAGGCTGCATTGTCTGTAAACGACGTAATGCCGCAATCATGTTCTCTTTACCAGCTAGGTAAGCCCCACCGTTATCGGCATGGAACTCACGGTAACGAGAGAACGCCATAGCGATAATACTTGCTAAAATACCGAATAGGATTTGAGCAACAATATCTACCACGATAAATGCAATACTGTGGCCTTCAGATTCGTTTTTAAGCACAACACGGTCAACCACATACGCTACGATTTTAGCGAAGAAGATAATGAACGTGTTTAAAACACCTTGTAAAAGAGCCATGGTTACCATGTCACCGTTTGCAACGTGAGCCATCTCGTGACCAAGAACCGCTTCTACTTCGTTTTGACGCATGCTACGTAATAGACCAGTTGAAACCGCGACCATTGAGCTGTTTTTTGTCATACCAGTAGCAAAAGCATTTGGCTCTGGTGAGTCGTAAATAGCCACTTCTGGAGTTTTAACACCCGCTTTTTGTGCTTGTTTTGCAACGGTGTCTAGTAACCATTTTTCATCTGCATTACGTGGTTCAGTGATAACTTGGGCACCTGTTGACATTTTTGCCAACCACTTTGACATAGCCAAAGAGATAAAAGAACCCGCGAAACCAAAGATTAATGCAAACATAAACAAGTTGCTTAAGTTAAGGCTGGTACCTTGCATATAGTTGCCTACACCCAAGATGTTCATTACTAACATTGCCACGGCAATGACCGCAATATTCATTAGTAAAAATAAACCAATACGCTTCATTATTTTCTCCTTAGAAGTGTTGTGTGGTATTTAATATTTTGCTTAATTACCAATATAAGGATTTTTTATAACCTTTCAAGTTTTATTATTGGTTTTTAAATAAAATTCACATTATTTTAAGATTACCAGGCCTGGTAATCTTAAATTTGGCTTAAATAACGGCTAATAAAAGAATAAATCATTAAATAAACTTATCATTAATATGGGTTTTAAGTCATATTACAATAACGTTTAACTTAACTTCTCTTTTAACATTTTATTAACTTGTCCAGGGTTGGCTTGACCGCCTGATGCTTTCATTATTTGACCAACAAAATAGCCCATCATCTTCTCTTGGCCGGCTTTATAGGCCTCAACTTGAGATGGATTATTGGCTAATACTTCGTCAACCAATGCTTCAATCGCACCGGTATCGGTAATTTGTTTTAGGCCCTTGGCTTCAATAATTTCATCCGCGGTACCTTCACCGTTCCACATGGCTTCAAAGACTTGTTTAGCAATTTTACCTGAAATGGTGTCATCCATTAAACGCGTAATCATGCCCGCTAACATTTCAGCACTGACTGGCGCATCCTTAACGGTTAGGCCGTCTTTGTTTAATGCAGCGGCAAAGCCAGATGTCATCCAGTTTGCACACAATTTAGGATCTTTAGAATCCGTTGCGGCGACTACGGCTTCAAAGAATTCGGCCATATCTCGTGAACTGGTTAACACTTCAGCATCGTAGTCACTTAAGCCAAACTGCGAAACAAAACGAGCACGTTTTGCATCTGGTAGTTCAGGCATAGTTGCTTTAACCGCGTCAATGTCTTCTTCAGTAATAATGACAGGCAGTAGGTCTGGACATGGAAAATAACGATAGTCATTGGCTTCTTCTTTAGAACGCATTGAACGAGTGGTGTCGTTTTCTGAGTCATAAAGACGCGTTTCTTGAACTACTTGCCCGCCGTTTTCAATTACTTCGATTTGACGTTCAATCTCAAACTCAATCGCTTTTTCAATAAAACGGAATGAGTTGATATTTTTTAATTCGGTACGAGTTCCTAGAGGTTCACCAGGTTTACGAACTGAAACGTTTGAATCGACACGGAAAGAACCTTCTTGCATATTGCCGTCACAAATACCTAAGTATTGAACCAACTCGTGCATTTTTTTTGCGTAAGCCACCGCTTCTTTTGCTGATGACATATCAGGATCAGAAACGATTTCTAATAGAGGTGTTCCGGCACGGTTTAAGTCAATACCACTCATACCCGGCACAATACCGTGGTTTGATTTACCAGCATCTTCTTCTAAATGGGCACGAGTTACCCCAATGACCTTTTTAATCCCATCCACTTCAATTTCTAAAGTACCTTTACCTACGATTGGAAATTCCAACTGTGTGGTTTGATAACCTTTAGGTAAATCAGGGTACATATAGTTTTTACGGTCAAAGACTGATTTACGCCCAATCTCTGCATCTAACGCTAAACCTAGAGCGATAGATTTATTAATCACCCCTTCATTTAACACTGGCAACATACCAGGCATACCTAAATCAATATTACAGGCCTGGGTATTTGGTTCTGCACCATATGCAATGGAAGACCCTGAAAATATCTTTGTATTGGTGGTTAACTGAGCGTGTATCTCTAAACCAATTACAACTTCCCAACTCATATCTGTTAACTCCTATTATTGATACTGTTCAGGCATCTGTTTATGCCAATCAGTCACTTGTTGAAATTGATGACCAATATTCAACAGTTTTGCCTCACTAAAATAAGGCCCAACAATGTGTAAACCCACTGGGCGGTTATTGACAAACCCTGCAGGCACTGACATGCCTGGTAAACCAGCTAAGTTAACAGGAATGGTGTATAAATCGGATAGGTACATACTGACTTGGTCGTCTGACTTTTCGCCAATATTAAACGCAGTACTTGGTGCAACTGGCCCCATAATGACATCACAAGATTCAAAGGCTTTAGTAAAGTCATCACGTACCATACGGCGTAATTTTTGTGCTTTTAAATAATAAGCATCATAAAAACCAGCTGATAAGGCATAAGCCCCAACCATAATACGGCGTTTTACTTCTGGACCAAAACCTTCAGAACGTGAACGCTTATATAAGTCTTCAAGGTCTTTAGGGTTTTCACAACGGTGACCAAAACGCACACCGTCAAAACGTGACAGGTTAGAAGACGCTTCTGCTGGTGCCAATACATAATAAGAAGGTACTGCTAAATCTTTATTAGGCAGGTGAACTTCTACAATTTCTGCACCTAACTTTTCAATTTCAGCTATCGCATTAACAACCACAATCTCAACATCTGGATCTAGACCATCTTCAAAGTATTCAGCAGGCACACCGACTTTTAGGCCTTTTAAAGATTGACCTAGCTCAGCAGTGTAGTCTGGCGTTTCACGTTCTAAGCTGGTTGAATCACGCTCATCAAATCCAGCCATGGCGTTTAACATCCAGGCCGCATCTTCCGCAGAACGAGTCATTGGCCCCGCTTGGTCAAAACTTGAAGCATAAGCCACAATACCAAAACGCGAAACAGAACCATAGGTTGGTTTAATACCGGTAATCCCACAGAATGATGCTGGCTGGCGAATTGAACCACCCGTATCAGTACCCGTTGCCATTGGAGCAAGACCAGCCGCAATAACTGCCGCCGCGCCACCTGATGAACCACCAGGCACCGCATTTAAATCCCAAGGGTTTTTAGTTGGCCCGTAATAACTGCTCTCAGAAGAAGACCCCATGGCAAATTCATCCATATTTGTTTTACCCAAAATAGGCATGCCTATTTTTTTAAGCTGAGTTACAACATGAGCATCATAAGGAGCAATAAAGTTGTCTAACATTTTAGAACTGCATGAAGTTTTAATGCCGTCTGTACAAAATATGTCTTTGTGTGCAACCGGAATACCAGTTAACAACTCGCCCTCACCCGCAGCCAATTTTTTATCGGCTTCTTCTGCCATAGCAATTGCAAGTTCGGGAGTCACGGTAACGTAAGCATTAATATCGGCATCAAACTGAGCAATGCGATCTAAGTAGTGTTGAGTTAATTGCACACTGGTAATTTCACCTGCGTGTAATTTTTCACTCATTTGTTTAATAGTTAAATTATGCATTTTTGTGTTCTTCTCACTCAATCACTTGGGGTACTAAATACAAACCATTTTCAGTTGCTGGTGCAACTGATTGCAGTTTTTCACGCTGATTAGTTTCTGTAATGACATCAGAACGTAAACGCTGTACTTGGTCTAACGGATGTGCCATTGGTTGAACATCATCGGTATTAGCGGCTTGCATTTGTGAGAATAAATCTAAAATATTAGATAATTTAGCGGCAACATCATCAACTTCAGTCTCTTTGACTTCAATGGCGGCTAAACGAGAAATGTATTCGACTTCAGTTTTTCCTAAAGACACACTCTACTCCTAATCGGATACGGGTACGGTTGGCTACTCGTTTTGGTTAATTTAATGAATTATTTGAACAGATTGCTCCATTCAAAAGCGTTAACTAAAAATTCAAAACCAGTAGAAAAAATTTAGCCATATAAAATACCATATTTACGCACTCTTCTAAAGACAATTTACGTCATTTAAAAGCGATTTATTGGTTTAAACGTTAAATGCCGCCCCCTTTTCATTTGCAATCAAGATAAAGTTTTTTTGGCATTAAGTGTTAAGAAATAATGGATTATTACGTTCGCTTATCTAACTGAATAATTAAAAGAAAATTAGTCTTCTAAGCACCTCTATTATGGGTTAAAATGCCAGGATTCTTTTTAAGTCTAATTTTAAGGACCGCACTCAATGTTTCGCAAATTTATGGGACTATTCTCAAACGACCTCTCTATTGATTTAGGTACTGCAAACACGCTTATCTACGTTCGTGGTAAAGGCATGGTATTAAATGAGCCTTCTGTTGTTTCAATACGTACAAATAAACGTGGAAACAATAGCCGTTCTATTGTTGCGGTAGGTGAAAACGCCAAGTTAATGCTTGGTAAAGAAAACCAAGATATTCAAACTGTTCGCCCTTTAAAAGATGGGGTTATTGCAGACTTTGAAGTCACCGAAAAAATGCTACAAGCTTTTATTAAAAAAGTACATGAAGCCAAATTCTTTCAACCAAGCCCTCGTGTTCTAGTTTGTGTACCTTGTGGATCAACTCAAGTTGAGCGTCGTGCAATTCGTGAATCAGCAGCTGGAGCAGGTGCTCGCGAAGTTTATTTAATTGAAGAACCGATGGCCGCTGCAATTGGTGCTGGCATGCCTGTTTCTGAACCAACAGGTTCTATGGTGGTAGATATTGGTGGTGGTACTACAGAAGTAGCAACACTGTCTTTAAATGGTATTGTTTGGTCTGACTCAGTTAAAGTGGGTGGAGACCGTTTTGATGATGCCATTATCAAATACGTGCGTCGTAACTACGGCATGATTATTGGTGAAACTACCGCTGAAAAAATCAAGAAAACCATTGGTACGGCTTACCATGAAGTTAATCCTGATACCATGGAAGTTCACGGTTCTAACATCGCCGAAGCTGTGCCACGTCGTTTCACGTTAAATAGCAATGAAGTATTAGAAGCATTACAAGAACCTCTTTCGGCAATTGTTAGTGCGGTAAGAACAGCATTAGAAAACACGCCTCCAGAACTTGGGGCAGACATTGCTGAGCATGGTATTGTATTAACTGGTGGGGGTGCTTTGCTTCGTAACTTAAGTACATTACTTTCTGAAGAGACTGGAATTCCAGTCATCATTGCTGATGACCCACTGACTTGTGTGGCTCGTGGTGGCGGTAGAGCCTTAGAATTAATGGATGAAAAAGGCGTTGATGTTTTCTCTTTTGAGTAAAAACATTTTGCTTTAATCAACCCGTGCTAAGCCTGGAGAATCAAGATCAACCTTAACAGCTCATCATCACAACAAGAGGGAGTGCAATTCATCGTTGCATTCATTCTTGCCATTGTGTTGATGGCTGCTGATCATTATGGTCAAATCTTAGGTAGTGTGCGAAGCGTACTTCTTACCACACTGACTCCTATTGAACGTGTAGCAACCCTTCCACAACAAATTTACAAACTGGTTACCACTGATTTTACCTCTATCAACTCTTTAGAGATGGAAAACCAGCAACTCAAAACCGAAGTCCTTTTACTTAAAGCCAAACAGTTACAACTTGCTAATTTACAGCTTCAAGTAGAACGCCTAGAATCGCTTTTAGGTACCACAGGTAAAATAACCAATCAAACGGTTCAAATCGCCACCGTTGTTTTTTACAGCAGTAATCCGTTATCACAATTCCTTACCTTAAACAAAGGCAGTTTAGATAACGTTAAGGTTCATCAAACGGTTATTGATTCACAAGGCATAATGGGGCAAATCATTGAAACAACCCCCACTACCTCGCGAGTGTTATTAATTACTGACCCTGACCATCAAATCCCTGTAAGAATCCAACGTACAGGGCAAAGAGGTATTTTGAACGGCACTGGACACGATAATGCCCAACTTAGTTTTATCCCTGTGAATAGTGAAGTAAAAGTAGGCGATATAATTGAAAGCTCTGGTTTAGGTGGCCTTTTTCCACCGGGCTACCCTGTAGCTAAAATCACACAAATAGAAGTACAAGGCGACAACCCTTATTTTAATATTAGTGCGGCTCCAATTGCTAAGCTAAACCAGTCACATAAGGTTCTTATTATTTCTCAGAAAGAAGAAGATGACTGGTCAAATAAGTTTGATTTCGACTTAGACTTTAACCTCAAAACTGACAAAAAGAATGAGACCGATTCAAAAGCAGGAGCTAACCAATGACGGAAAAATTTGTCAACATTCGCTCTAATCAAATCCGCTGGTTAATCTTATTCTCATTTCTGTTTGCCCTGGTTGTAGATAGTATGGTGCTGCTTAATAATGACCTACAGTTTATTCCGCCAATGAGTTTAATTGCGATACTTTACTGGAGCAGTCATTGTTTAGACAAAACCTATTTTGCATCGGCATTTATACTTGGCGTATTGGCTGATACGTTATACCAAACCACTTTAGGAGCTCACGCCCTTCTGTACTGCTTAATTCTGTTTATGATGATTCGTAATCGCCTACAGTTTAGAACCTACCCTACTTGGCAACAGGCATTTATTATTGGTATTTATCTGATGATTTACCAATTGCTTAGCTTTGTTATTTTTAATCCGGTACTCAATGAGGGAGCTTTTGTGCCTTATTGGAGCATGCCTGCGGCTGCCATCCTTATCTGGCCATTTTTTTCAATAACACTAAATAAAATCACCCAAAGTCTTACCTAGATTATGCAGGCCTGGTAATGAATGCTATGAAAGAGACTTTAAGCTTTAATAGTGATGCTGAAACCCACCAAAAAAAGCGTTTATACCGCTTTAGGCTTTACTTTGCTTATGGATTTGTATTAGTGCTATTTGGTTTCTTAATTATCCGCATGGCTCATCTGCAATGGTATAGCTATGAGCGTTATCACGGGTTAGCAGAAGGCAACCGTATTTCTGTTGAAACCCTGCCTCCCACTCGTGGCAAAATCTATGACCGCAACCACATCTTATTAGCTGATAACCAACCCGTTTATGCTCTTACCATGATCAGAGAAAAAATGGATGATATCCATGCTTTTGAACTGGCATTAATGCAACTTCTTGATAACGTTAAACCAGAAAAAATTGAAGAATATTTCAAGAAATTTCGTAAAAACAATCGTGCTAAATCCTACACTTTGCCTTTTGCTATTAGCGAAGAACAAGCCGCCCGTTTTTCAGTTATTAGTTATAAATTTCCTGGCGTTACCTTAGCCGCACGTTTAAAACGTGTTTATCCATATAAAAGCACTGGAGTACATGCGATAGGTTATGTTGGTCGTATCAACGTAAAAGAACTCAAAAAACTTAATGAAAAAGAGTATGCCGGTACGGATATTATTGGCAAATCTGGAATTGAACGCTATTACGAGAACGCTCTCCACGGTTCACCAGGTATTCAGCAAATTGAAACCAATGCCCGTGGCCGAATTTTACGCAAGTTAGAAACTATACCTGCCACGCCCGGTAAAGATATCCACCTTACTTTAGACATTAAGTTGCAACAATATGCCGAATCTCTATTGGAAGGCAAACGTGGGGCAATGGTTGCGATTGACCCACAAAACGGTGAAATTTTAGCTTTTGCAAGCATGCCAACCTTTGATCCAAATTTATTTGTTGATGGCATTGATCAAAAAAATTACAGTCGCCTGCTTAATGATCCAGATCGCCCATTTATTAACCGGGTCATGAATGGCCAATATCCTCCTGGCTCGACCATCAAACCCTTTGTTGCACTGGGTGCGATAGAAAACAACTATATATCGCCTGCCAAAAAGATTTTCGATCCAGGTTATCTTGATTATGCCGGACACCGTTATCGTGACTGGAAACGTTGGGGACACGGTTTAGTTGATATGAACTCAGCCATAGCACAGTCATGTGATACTTATTTTTATGAACTAGGTTTGCTAATGGGTGTGGACGCCATTCATGATGCATTAGCCCCTTTTGGCTTTGGTTCAAAAACCAATATTGATATTCATGGTGAATCTACTGGTATTTTGCCGTCACAAGAGTGGAAACAAAAAACCAAAGGTAAGCCCTGGTATCGTGGTGAAACCATAATATCGGCCATTGGTCAGGGGTATAACTTAACAACACCATTACAACTGGCAAAAGCGACTGCCATATTAGCTAACCGTGGAAAAATTATTCAACCGCATTTACTGAGAAATGAATTAAAAGATTCACCTTCTGAGCAAATTGAGATTAAAAAAATCTCAAATTGGGAAGCGGTTATCCAGGGAATGGAGGACGTAATGCACGGGGCCAAAGGTACAGCACGTAAAGATGGTAAAAACCTTCCTTTTAAAATGGCCGGTAAAACGGGTACTGCACAAGTATTTAGCTTAAATCAAGGTAAATATAAAGCAGATGAATTAGCTAAACGACTACATGACCACTCTTTATTTATTGGTTTTGCCCCTGTTGACAAACCTCAAATTGCAGTCGCCATTATTGTTGAAAATGGTGGTAGCGGTGCCTCAACATTAGGTGTTAATTTAATTAAAAGATATTTAAAAGATAAACTTTCTAATAAAGATGCTAAATCAGATAAAAAACAAAAGTCTGCTTCAAAATGAAACTAGAAAACATACAACCACAACAAATGTATCGCCAAAACAAAGGCCTATTAGAAGCCCTACATATTGATGGTTGGCTGCTTTTAGGTTTATTACTTTTATTAACTACCAGTGTTGCAATTGTTTACAGTGCATCAGGTGGAGATGAAGCCGTCATTACCCGCCACATAATTCGTATTGGTTTTGCATTAGGGCTTATGTTTGTATTTGCTCAAATCCCGCCAAACATTATCTATATATTCACGCCCTGGCTATTTCTATTGGGCATACTCATGCTAGTAGCGGTTATTTTATTTGGTGATATCGGTAAAGGTGCACAACGCTGGCTAGATTTAGGGGTAGCCAAGTTTCAACCCTCCGAATTAATGAAGCTCGTCTTACCCATAACAGTAGCCTGGCTATTTGCTCACAGCGAATTCCCTCCAAGTTATAAACGTTTATTTTTGGGTGCCTTAACAATCGCTTTTACTGCCAGTTTAATTGTGGTTCAGCCTGATTTAGGAACGTCTTTATTAATTGCGATGAGTGGACTGTTTGTACTGTTTTTTGCAGGCCTGCCTTGGAAGGTAATTTTGGCTTCAATCACTGCCGCTGTTGCCAGTGCACCTATTGCTTGGCACTTTATGCACTCATACCAAAAACAGCGTGTTTTAACGTTTTTAAACCCAGAATCTGATCCTTTAGGTAGCGGCTATCATATTATTCAATCCAAAATTGCCATTGGTTCTGGTGGCATTCAAGGTAAAGGGTTTTTAGGCAGTACTCAGGCTCACTTAGACTTTTTGCCTGAAAGTACCACCGACTTTATCTTTTCTGTACTGTCAGAAGAGTTTGGTCTATTGGGTGTCATTACCCTACTGACTTTGTACGCGTTTGTTATCGCTCGCGGTTTATATATTGCTTCTCAAGCACAAGATAACTTTACCCGTCTAGTTGCCTCAAGTTTAACCATGACACTGTTTGTTTATATCTTTGTTAACATCGGCATGGTAAGCGGCCTTCTGCCGGTTGTAGGATTACCATTACCATTGATTAGTTACGGTGGAAGCTCACTGGTTACCTTAATGATTAGCTTTGGGATTTTAATGTCAATTCATACCCATAAACGTTTATTAACAGACTAATACAACCTGAATTTATAATATTAACTGAGTTAAGGTTTTTACATTTTTACCAGGCCTGGTTGCCTTGTGGCTTTTTCTGTTATGTAAGCACAGTGTAAATCTAAAATAGATGTAAAAAATTCATACTCAATTCTCGTAAACCAGACAAAAAACCATCCTTCTTTTTATCCTCAAGCATGATTAATAAACAAAGTCATTATTTCTCCCTAGTTCATCACCGATATTAAAGCCTGTTACCATTTCGATTTGCCCTAGAATATGTTAGATTAGTGCACTCGAAAACATTTATAACCTTTTATAACTTATTGCGTCAAACACACAACCACCAGGGGAAATAGACTCAGCCATGCTTACTCTAAAACAGACATTAACGCTTTTACTATTAAGCTTTTTTAGCCTATTCAATGTTGCCTCAGCAGAAAACCTGCCTACTCCTGCGGCCCCTACTCCTCACGTAATTCCTTCTGCTCCAAATATTGCTGCAAAAGCCTATTTAGTGATGGACTACAACAGTGGTGCTGTTTTAGCTCAAAAAGACGCACATGGCCGAATTGAACCTGCCAGCTTAACTAAGATTATGACTGGATTTGTAGTCATTAATGAACTAGCAAATGGCAATATTCACCTTGATGACATGGTAACCATCAGCAAAAAAGCATGGCAAATGCCTGGCTCTAAAATGTTTATTGAAGTAGGTAAACAGGTCTCTGTTAAGGATTTGATTAAAGGTATGGTAATCCAATCAGGTAACGATGCCAGTGTTGCATTAGCAGAACATATTGCAGGCAGTGAAGAAGTATTTGCTGAACTAATGAACAAGTATGCAAAAAGTTTAGGTATGGAACACACACATTTTGTTAATGCTACAGGTCTTCCTAACCCTGATCACTACACCACAGCTTATGATTTGGCTCTACTTGCAAAAGCGTTAATTACTAAATTCCCTGAAGAGTACAAATGGTATTCACAAAAGAAATTTACCTTTAATGGCATTACTCAATACAACCGTAACAAATTGCTTTGGCAAGACCCAACCGTTGATGGCTTAAAAACAGGCCATACTGAGAGTGCAGGTTATTGCTTAGTGTCTTCAGCCAAACGTGAAAACGACCGTTTAATTACCGTTGTTCTTGGTACTTCAAGTGCCAAAATGCGTGTGCAAGAGAGCCAAAAACTTCTTAATTACGGTTTTAGATTTTTTGAAACTCACAAGCTTTACACGGCAAAACAACGTTTAAATGATGTGAAAGTTTGGGAAGGAAATAGAGATTTAATTGGTGTAGGATTAACCAATGACTTATACATTACCATTCCACGTGGTCAGTATAAAAACATTAAAATCGAAAGCTCTGTTAATCCAGAAATTAAAGCCCCAATTGAAGCTGGTGCAACTTTAGGTACATTACACATTACCTTAGGTGATGAAACCATTGCCGATAGACCACTGGTTGCTTTAGATGCTGTTGAAGAAGGTTCTTTCTTTAAAAAATTAATTGACCAAGTTAAACTATTCATAAACTCTCTTATTGGCTAGTTACAAACTAGTTATAGATAGTCATAGATAGTTACAAATAACTAAAAAAGTTATAGCTAAGTATAGAATAGCCCACATTAGCCTATAAACTTTTAATCCGTTTAAACTGTTTTAAGCCATGTTCATTTTTTGAGCATGGCTTTGTCATTGCAGGAAACAAAATGACCAACACCCTTAACCAACAAATCGCCTATTTAAATGGCCAATACCTTCCTATTACCGAAGCACAAGTTTCTACTCAAGATCGTGGGTTTTTATTTGGTGATGGTGTCTATGAAGTGATCCCCGTTTACAATCAAAAAATGTTTTGGTTTGCAGAGCATTTACAACGTTTAAAAAACAGCTTAAAAGGCACCAGTATTGCAAACCCGCTTACTGATAGCGAGTGGCAGGAAATGCTAGAAACCTTAATAGCAAAACATGACTGGCAAGACCAATTCATCTATTTACAAGTAACGCGTGGTGTACAAATGCAACGTGATCACATGCCTGCAGATTGCTTAACACCAACCATTTATGCTTACACTAACCCACTAAAACCAGTGGCACAAAACATTCTTGAAAACGGCATCAAAATTGTGACCTTAGACGATATTCGCTGGTTACGATGCGATATTAAAGCAATCACCCTTTTACCAAATGTCATGATGAAACTTGCGGCTAAAGCCCAAGGTGCAGATGATGCTATTTTAATTACCAAAAAAGGCCTGGTTTCTGAAGGTACAGCTAGCAATGCTTTTATTGTTAAGGATAACGTATTAATTACACCGCCAAACAGTAATAAAATATTACCAGGCATTACCCGAATGGTTATTGAATCTATCGCTAAAGAGCACCATATAGACATAGAAGAACGTGATATTAGTGAAGACGAGCTATATAATGCCGACGAAATTTGGTTATCAAGCTCAACCAAAGAAGCTTTACCGGTAACGCAATTAAATGGCAAACCTGTAGGCACAGGTAAGCCAGGGGCACTTTGGTTAAAAATGAATGCACATTATCAAACACACAAACAACAATTTATTAAAGCTTTTACTGACAAGGTTTAGTTGCAGATATTTTAAGAAGCTTATTAAGGGTTAATTATGACAAAAGATTTACATACTCCAGATAACGAATCACTGCTTGAATTTCCTTGTGATTTTAAACTTAAAGCGATGGGAAAAAACACCGAGACCTTTGTTGAAGTAGTGTTTGAAATCGCCTGTAAATATGCACCTAACACACCGAGAGACAACATTCAAATCACCCCTTCGAAAGGTGATAAATTTATCTCTGTAAACGTGACTATCTATGCAACTTGTTTAGAACAAATTCACGGTATTTATGGTGATCTAAAAAAACACCCAGAAGTATTAATGTCGCTTTAAGACAGACTTTATCAAACTCGCATGACTATCCTCATAAAACCGCTGGGCTTGCAGCCTTATGAACAAACCTGGCAAGCCATGCAAAGCTTTACTGACAATCGTCAACCAGAAACCCCAGATGAATTATGGATTGTTGAACACCCCCCTGTTTTTACCCAAGGCTTAAACGGAAAAGCCGAGCATATATTACAAAGCTCAGATATTCCAATAGTGCAAACTGATCGTGGCGGGCAAATCACTTACCATGCCCCAGGCCAGGTGATTATCTATGTGTTAGTAGATTTAAAACGTGCCAAACTAGGAGTAAGAGCTTTAGTTACAATGCTGGAAAACAGCATTATTGAATACCTTGCAACGTTCAATATATCATCGCAAGCCAGAGCCGATGCACCTGGTGTTTATGTTGATGGCCAAAAAATTGCCTCGTTGGGCTTAAAGATTCGTAAACAAAAAAGTTACCACGGTTTAGCGTTAAATGTCGATATGGACTTATCACCTTTTAAATTGGTTAACCCTTGTGGTTTACAAGGCATGCAAATGACTCAGCTTAGCAACCTACTTTCAGCAGAAAAACTGCCAAAAACACAACAAGTAGGTCAGCAGCTTGCAGAGATTTTAAACAAACAAATTCAAACAACTATTAAGTAATTTCGATTCCTAAAACGCCTATTCTTATAATCCTTTATAATACGGCCTATTACTTTCATAAATTATTTTAAGCGGACGACCAAACAGTATGTCTAATCCTCCACAATATCAAGAAATTGGTCTAAATGACATCGGCAATCTTTCAAGCTTAAAAGCAAAAAATGATGCCATGCCAAAAGGCCAGTACAAAACCAAATCGCTCAAACATCGACCTGACCCAACGGCTGAAAGACTAAAAAAGCCACGTTGGATTAAAGCTCAATTACCTAAAGCAAAAGACATGCACCGAGTAAAAGAGCTTAAGAACATTATGCGTGAAAAAGGCCTGCACTCAGTTTGTGAAGAAGCCTCATGCCCTAACTTGGGCGAATGTTTTGGTCACGGCACAGCAACCTTTATGATTATGGGCGATATCTGTACGCGTAAATGTCCATTTTGTGATGTCACTCATGGTCGTCCAAAACCGCTTGATACCAATGAGCCAAAACATCTAGCCGAAACCGTTAAAGCGATGAACCTAAAGTATGTGGTGATTACCTCTGTTGACCGTGATGATTTGCGTGATGGAGGTGCAAAACACTTTACCAATGTAGTCACAGAGCTTCGTGCTAGCTTACCGAGTTTACGCATTGAAACCCTAGTACCTGATTTTAGAGGGCGTTTAAGCGTGGCTTTAGAAACCTTGTCAGAATCAGCACCTGACGTACTGAATCACAACCTAGAAACGGTGCCACGTTTATATGAAGAAGCTCGTCCTGGAGCAGATTACCAAGCCTCTTTAGATTTATTAAAACGTTTTAAAACCATGAACCCAAATGTTGTCACAAAATCTGGCCTTATGGTTGGTTTAGGTGAAACTATGGAAGAACTTTTACAAGTTATGCGTGATTTACGTGCACATGAGGTTGAAATGTTAACCGTAGGCCAATATTTACAACCTAGTGAATACCATATTGCGGTAAAAAAATATTGGACGCCAGATGAGTTTAAACAAGTTGAAGAAGCAGGATATGAGATGGGCTTTACCAATGTCGCTTCTGGGCCAATGGTTCGCTCTTCTTATCATGCGGACTTACAAGCCAAAGAACTGGCTCACTAAACATTAAATAAAGATTATCCAAATATACAAATATTAAAAGAGAATACCGATAGATGAATTCTGTACAACGTTTTTTATTTAAAGAGCTAAACATTCGTGGCCAACATATTCAGCTACAAGAAAGCTGGCAAGAGATGATTAAAGACCGTCACTACCCTAACTCTATCGTTAAGTTATTAGGTGAATTAACGGCCATTTCAGTGCTACTTGCCAATGGAATGAAACATAAAGGCCGCATTACCATGCAAATTCAAGGCTCTGGTCCAATTAGCTTATTAGTGGTAGATGTGACTCATGACCTTAAGATTCGTGGGGTGGCAAAAACCAATAAAGACATCACCACAGAAAGTTCAATGGATGAATTATTGGGTGATGGTCAAATCTTAATGACCTTAGAAAACACACAAACTGAGCACCACTTTCAATCCTATGTTCCACGTGAAGGCAATTCGGTCGCTGAAGCGTTTGAAACCTATTTAAGCCAATCAGAACAGCTACCTTCTAAGCTTTGGTTAGCGGCAGATGAAAACAGCCTGGGAGGCGTACTCATTCAAAAAATGCCTGAAACCGATGGACATGATGAAGATGGTTGGCAACGTATTATGCAGATTGCTACAACAGTTAAAGATGAAGAGTTAACAACGTTAGGTTCTGAAGAACTTTTACACCGTTTATTCCATGAGGAGTTGTTAGAACTTTTTGCAGCCGATAATGTTGTATATGAATGCCCTCAAGACAAAGAGCGTGTTACTAATATGCTGCTCTCTTTGGGAGAAGAAGAGGTTCGCAAGGTATTAGAAGAACAAGGTGAAATCGTTATTCATAATGAGATGTGTAACTACCATTTACGCTTTAATAAAGAAGATATAGATGCCTTATTTTCTGAAGATAAGCAAACCGTTCAATAAAACATCTAATACATATAGAAAAACAGAACAAAACAAAAACAAAAACAAATTTACCAGGCCTGGTAATCCTGGTAAACCTGTTAAATTGGCTAACTCAAAACTTCTTGTAAATCTTCAATTGATGGTGCAAAGCAGTAAGAGCCTGTTACCGCAGTTGAGTAATTAAGTAGCTGGTCAATAACCCCTTCTTCATTATGCCCATACATACTTTCCAGTTGCGTGGTAAAACGTTTTAGCTCACAAGCAAACGCCAAATAGAGCAACCCGTGTTGTTTAACGCTTCCAAAAGGTGCAGAACGACGATAAACTTTCATCGCTACGCCATCCACCTTTAAGTCGGTTCGGCTTACATGAGAATCAACAGGCATGGCGTCACCTTCCAATTCTTCATTCTCAATTTTGGTGCGGCCAACCACCGCTTCTTGGCAATGCACAGGCACTTGATTCCACTTTTCCATATTATGCACCCACTTCTCACTCATCACCAAGCTGCCTCCTTCACCAGGCAGGCCTGCAGGAATTAAAGCGGCATCACGTTTTAGCTCGTCGGTTTTAGGGTTGGCGGTACCATCTTCAAAGCCAATTATGTCCATATGATTATGGTAGTCAAAACCACGTTCATCCAAAGTCAACTTAGCAACAGATTTCATCTTTTGTTGAATGTGCATGGCTTGATCAAAGACCTCCGCCACATCTTCACCTTGCAACCAGAAAAACAAGTCCGTTTGTGTAGACGGTGCTCTATGGCCGCCCTCTGTGGCTCTTACTTCATAAAAATCCTCTAGGGTCGCAGGCAACCAAGCGGGCTGTAATTTACTCCATGCAGATTTACCAAAGGAAATCACCACTGAGACTGTTTTAGATTGCAAAGCATCGCTAATTGCGGCTTTGATTTCTTGGATTTCAGCCTCTTTTAAACGGTATTCTAAAAAATACATATGTTTAGCGGATTCATAAAAAATGCCAGCTTGCGGTGTTTTGTTCATAAGGTTACCTTATTTAAATCTTTCAATCTTAAATGTGTTTAAAAAACTAATCTTCAATTTTACGTGTAAAAACCCAATCCGTTTCTGAGGACATTTCAGGGTTAAACTTATATCCATCGGTATCAAAATATTTTAAATCTTCAGCATTTTCTACCTGATTATCTGCCGCGTAACGTGCCATTAGACCGCGTGCTTTTTTAGCGTAAAAACTAATAATTTTATATTGACCATTTTTCCAATCTTTAAAGATTGGAGTAATAATGCGACCATTAAGCTCTTTCTTTTTTACGGCTTTAAAATATTCATTAGAAGCTAAATTAACCAATGTTTTACTCTCTTGTTCAGCCAAGAGTTTGTTTAACTGTTCAGTAATTTGACTCCCCCAAAAAGTGTATAAATCCTTGCCTTTTTGATTGGCAAACTTTGTACCCATCTCTAAACGATATGGCAACATATCATCACAAGGCTTTAACAAACCATATAAACCCGACAAAATGGCCAAGTGGTTTTGAATGTATTCAATGCCCTTTTCACTTAAAGAATAGGCATCTAATCCTTGATAAACATCACCTTTAAATAACCACGCCGCTTGTTTGGCTTTGTCTTTTGGAAAAGGCATTGTCCAATCTTGAAAACGCTCGTAGTTTAGCTCTGAAAGCTTTTCACTGATGTGCATCATCTGCCCAATTTCAACAGGCCCAACACCTTTCAATTCATCAATTAATTGAGCCGCTTCATTTAATAAAGCACCTTTGGTGTGCAAATCAGTTTGCACTGGCGTAGATTCATCTAAAGCTTTTGCTGGCGATACAACCATTAACATTGGGGATGTCCTTTTCTCTTATTCTATTTTAAAAAATAATAAATTAACCTAAATTATAAACGATGCAATCCAGTTACTGGTTTGTAAAGATTAATTAAGATGATAGATTTTTTGATTAGTTCGCATACAATGCGTCAGTATCTATCAAACTTCAACAAATAGGATTTACCATGTCACCAGATATTTTAACTAAAGTCATTCTGCCGCTATCTTTATTTCTAATCATGTTTGGCATGGGCTTATCCTTAAAAATCGCAGACTTTAAAAATGTCGCAAAATCTCCTAAAGCTTTTAGTATTGGCATCATTGGGCAAATGATTTTATTACCCATTGTGGCATTCCTGATTGCCATAACACTCTCTTTACCACCAGAAATTGCTGTCGGTTTAATGATTATTGCTTTAGCACCAGGGGGTGCAACCTCTAATATGTTTACCTATTTATCCAAGGGTGACACTTCCTTATCTATCTCATTAACCGCAGTAGTCAGTGTCATTACGCCTTTTACTATTCCAGTTATTGCCGCATTAAGCATGAGTTATTTTATGGGTAATAGCACAGAATTTAACCTACCCATTGCCAAAACCATTATTCAGTTATTAGTAATTACCGTTGTACCCGTTGCTATAGGTATGTTTGTTCTTTCTCGCTGGTCTAACGCAGCCGCAAAAATGGAAAACTTTTTAAAATGGTTTTCTGTGCTGTTCTTAATGTTAATTATTATGTTGATTGTGCTTAAAAATAAAGACAATGTTTTAGACTTTTTTGCTCAAGCGGGTTTAGCCACTTTGTTATTGAATGTACTGGTTTTAATATTAGGTTATCAATTAGCCAAAGCGGCTAAACTAAGCCACCCGCAAGCCGTATCGATTGGTTTTGAAATAGGTATTCAAAACGGTACCTTGGCATTATTAGTTGCTGGTACTCTTATTGGCAACGAAGCAATGATGATTCCTGCAGTAACCTACTCTTTAATTATGTTTATAACTGGAGCGGCATTTGGCTGGTGGATGAAAAACTCAAAGAATTAACCATTTAAATTCATGCAGTTATACTTATAACCACCTAAATTAAAATTGTCTTTTTATTTTAATATTGTCATTTTAATTTCACTTTTATTATCAATAAATGTGTATATAATGGGATTCGTAAGATTAAGTGCACTATTTTTTGTTTTTCCATTTCGTTCGTTTTCGTTTCGCTCTGATTTTCAATAAGTAACTGCAAGATCTACAGATGTCTGCCTGAATATTCAGGCATGTTTTACTTATTAAAGACCTTTATTTTGTTGGGCAATATCTCAACAAAGGTCTGTGAAAAATTAGGATTAGATTATGTCTACCACTACTGGCACCGTAAAATGGTTTAACGAAACAAAAGGCTTTGGTTTTATCGCACAAGATTCAGGACCTGATGTATTCGCTCACTTCAGTCAAATCACAGGATCTGGCTTTAAGACTCTTGCAGAGGGTCAGAAAGTTAAGTTTACTGTTACTGACGGTCAAAAAGGACCACAAGCAGAAAACATCGAAGTTATTGAAGGTTAATCTTTCATTCTTCATGGCATAAAAAAAGGCCTGAATGGTTTTCCATTCAGGCCTTTTTGCTTTTTGGCTTAGCTTATTGCTCGCAACTTGTTACTTAAACAACCAAGCTAAACCAAAATAATTTAGAACGCTACAAATCAATCTGTATACCCTAAATGTTTAATCACACTGCATCTGGCGTTAAGCCCACTGTTTCTAAGAAATGACGCAATTGAGTAATATCAGCTTTATCTGCAAGTTCATGCCCATGATGCGGTAACCCTAAAACAAGTTCTTGATCTTTAAAAAAAATCTTAGCTTTATTGCTATTAGATACTTCAATTGTCGCACCAAAATGCTCTAAAGTATGTTGCAATTTCTTCCAATCAACATTCGTTGCGATTGGGTGTGCAAATACTTTTTCAATAATAGCTCTGTGCTTATGGCTCATATATTTTCCTTTTTCTGAGTTCTTAGTTGTTTTTATATTTAATATCTATTGGGTTAATTACATTTTAAAACTCTATGGAATAAAACACACACTTTTCATGTAAAAAGTTATCTCAAATTAACCTAAAAAATAACTCGGTACTTTACTCAATACCTTAGTCGGTAGCTATATCTAATTTAACAAGCAATTTATACGTTTCCTCTTCACTTAAAAGGCAGGTATCACCCTCGGTTAATTGACCTAGAGTAAAATTCATAATTTGAATTCTCTGCAAACGCAACACTCTATAACCTAACACTTTGCACATTCTTCTTATTTGTAAGTTTAGGCCTTGAGTTAAGGTAATTTGAAAACACATCTCATCCAATAATTCGACTTCACACGGTAAAGTAACCGTATCTAAAATTGCCACACCAGATTCCATGGAATCTTTAAATGACTCAGTTAATGTTTTATCAACCCAAACCTTATAGACTTTTTGATGTTTATTTTCGGCTCGCATGATTTTATTAACGCTATCACCTTGATTGGTTAATAGCATTAAGCCTTCAGAGTCTTTATCTAAACGACCAACCGCAAATACACGCTGAGGATAATTCACCGCTTGTTCAATATTATTTTTAACTGATAAATCGTGTGTACAAACAACACCTACAGGCTTGTGATACAACAAAAAAATGGGTTTTGGACGTGATTTAATCACTTGATTATCGACTTCAACCAAATCATCTTTAAAGACTTTTTGGCCAAAATGAGCGGGCTCGCCATTAATTTGAACTCTATGTTCAGCAATGAATTGATCTGCTTGTTTGCGAGAACAAACACCCATTTCACTGAGCCATTTATTAATACGAGTAGAATAATTGTTAGGGCTCAAAACAGAAACACCAGGCCTGGTAAATTTATAAACAGAATGATAGCTGAGTAGCAAAATTCATCTTTAAGCCATTATGGACAAACAATTGACTCGGTTGCCTGTAAACGCTCAATTGTTCCAATATCTGACCACAATGCAGTTTCAATTTGCCCACTCATTTTTTGTAACTGCATGGCCTCACGTAAAATAGGGGCGAGAGGAATAAAATCGACCTCTTTATTAGCAAACAGATGCGGGTGCAAAATACTCAAACCTGCAAAGGTATATTCCCCCTGCGGAGTCACATTTTGTTGCTCATCCAATCCAAAATCACCTTTAGCATTATGGTCTGGACTTGGCACTAAAACCAAACGACCAAGTTGGTTAGCATTTGGATTTAACTGCATTTGCTCGGCCTGTTTTACCAGGCCTGTATAATCTATTTCACTGTACACATCACCATTCACCACTAAAAAAGGATGTTGTCCCAAAAAAGGTAACGCATTGATGATACCGCCAGCCGTCTCTAACCCACCTTCTGGCTCTGGTGAATAGATAATTTGAATATTCCAACGTGATCCATCACCCAAGGTTTGCTCTAATTTATGGCCTAACCACGCATGGTTAATCACAATTCTTTGCACACCGGCATGGACTAATTTTTCAATGTGGTATTCAATCAGTGGTTTACCGCATAGCTCAACTAAAGGCTTAGGAATGGAGTCTGTAATTGGACGTAAACGCTTGCCACGGCCAGCGGCTAAAATCATTGCGGTTACCATTGGTGTTACTGGCATGTTTTAACGCCCTTTGTTTTGAACGGTTTCGTTTTTAATAAATAAACTTAAAAAAATCAGGCGACTTTTAATTTTATAAGTCGCTTCAAAAACAGTTAATTAAATTTTGGCAGTACTTTGTTTTCTACTAAATCAACCAGACTGTGCATTTCTGAATATTGAGCACCCACTTTAGCAATGTAGTTAAGCGTCAAAGGAATATCATTTAAATAGCCATCTTTGCCGTCACGATGAAATAATCGAGCAAAAATACCCGAGGCTTTTAAGTGTCGTTGAATACCCATTAAATCCATAGATTTTTGAAAGCCAGACCACTCATCTCGTTGCATCACCTTTGCCGTACAAAGTTGTAAAAAATAGTTACGTTGCCACTCAGTGACTTGCTGTTCTGGCCAAGCGATATAACAATCCCTTAACATTGATACCGCGTCATAGGTAATCGGTCCTTTTACTGCATCCTGAAAATCTAGAATACCTGGATTACCTTGCTCTACCACCATTAAATTGCGACTATGATAATCTCTATGAACATAGGCTTGTGGCTGTTTTAGTGCCGATTTTATTAATGTACGTTGAGTATTTTCCCAGGCCTGGTGTTCTAGTTTATCGAACCCAATTGCTAAGTGTTTATCTAACAGCCAGTCAGGAAATAATGACATTTCAGTAGTCAGCAGTTTTTGATCATACTCGGGCAGGCTGTTTGCCGCATCATTACCTTTAGTTTGCAACGTTACCAAAGCGGTTAAGGCATCACCATAAAGTTGCTCAGCTTGGCTTTCAACTCTTTTTTCTAGTTCAGAAAGATAGGTGGTGTTACCCAGATCTGAGAGTAATAAAAATCCTTGCTCTAGGTTTTGAGCCAGCACTTTGGGCACATTTAAACCCATATTTACTAACTGATTTGAAACTCTTATAAAGGGTTGGCAATCTTCATGTTCAACGGGGGCATCCATAATAATATAGTTATGTTTGCCAGCATTGCCTTGGGCCTCAATTCTAAAGTAACGTCTAAAGCTCGCATCAGCAGAAGCTGGTTCTGGATTGCTCACATCACAATCCTGTAAAATGGGCAAACTTTGAAGCCAATTCAACATCATTTGAAATCTTTCATTCATTGGGTAAATACTCGGTTAAAATAAGCAATTCGTGAATAATTAATGATTCTCTATTAGATGTCAAATGCTGAGTCACATTTTGTAATGCAAAAAAATCGTCAACAAGGGCTTTTTCAGCCTAAAATTCCAGTTAAAGCATTACTTTTTGTTTTATGTTTTCTCTCATTCAATGCCTGGTCTGCTTCAGAAAACCAAGCAGATTCCGTTAATCCCACTATCGTTAACTCTAATACAGTTAACCCCAATGCTACTCTGTTAGATAACAACCCTTGTGCTCCTGCACTGATTGCTGAACCTCAAAAGATTCCTGCTGTTATTAAAAATACCAAAACAAAAACACCTGCAGAACAACATATTGAAGCCGACAAACTTTCGCAACCAGACAATAACCAGTATTTATTGGAGGGGTCAGCGGTCTTTAAACAACCTGGGCTGGTGGTGTTAAGTGATAAGGCGTTGTTTAATAAACAACAACAAACAGCTCAATTTGATGGACATATAGAAGTACATCAACCAGACATTACCATTACCGCTCAACAGGCTAAAATTAATAATCAACAGAAAACAGCGGTTCTAACAGACACTAAATATCAAATATTGCCAAGTCGTGTGCATGGTAAGTCTAAACAAATTAGCATCGATGAAAAAGCCCAACAAGCTGCGCTAGCCCGTGCTTCTTTAACCACCTGTAAAGTCAATTCTGATAAATCAGTAGATTGGGATTTAAAATCTGATGAATTAACCATCAACAATAAAACTCGCCGTGTGGTCGGTAAAAACACCACCATCTACTTTAAAGATATACCCGTTTTTTACACGCCTTATTTTGATTACCCTTTAGACGATAGAGCTAGCGGTTTGCTATTTCCTGAAATTGGTAGTTATAAATCCATAACCCAAAATTCCAGTAACCAATATATTAAAATTCCGTATTACTTCAATATCGCCCCCAATATGGATGACACCTTAACTGCCATACCTATGACACAACGCGGTTTAGCGGTTGAAAACGAATTTAGATATCTCAGCAAAGATTATGGCATTACCCATAAAGCACAAATCACCTTAACAGGCCTGCAAGATCAGCTAACCAAATCAGAAGGCCTGGTATCAGCTGACACTGATGGCAACTTAGTTTACGGCGATAAAATCTCTGATCGTTGGCGAGCAAGCATTAAAGCAGAACAAAACTGGGGGCATGGTTTTAGTAGTAACATTAATTGGGATGAAGTGTCTGATGAAAACTTTTTTGCCGATATCCCAGTGCAAAATGAGCTAAAAACAGCATCACAAAAACTGAGAACAGCTCAACTTAATTACCAAAATGGTGACTTTAGCTCTTACATTCAATTACTGAGCTATTTGCGTTTACAAAATGCCGCAGTTAACTATGAAAAACGTCCAGAAATTGGTGCCAGTTATAGCAAATACTTTAATCATTTTAATATGGAATTAAATGCAACGGCTACCGAGTTTGTTAACCCCGTTTCTAGCGTTGGAAAACCAGAAGCCACTCGTTTACACTTTGCCCCCACACTCACCCATAAAGTAGAAAATAATTATGGTTATTTGCAAACCACCCTAGTGGCTAACGAAACCCAATACTTTATGAAAAACAATGGCTACAATCCTGCCAATGAAAGTAATATTGAGCGTTTTATTCCGCAATTTGCTGTGCGTGGTGGCTTAACTTTTGAAAGAGACGTTACTCTCGCAGGCCAAAACTTTACCCAAACGTTAGAACCTGAAATTCAATATCTTTATACTCCTTATGAAGATCAATCCAATATTGCATTATTTGATACAGATAATCGCAGTCTTGCTTTTAGCAACTTATTTGAGCTTAACCGTTTTACCGGTTATGACCGTATTGGTGATACATCACAGATTGCCACCGCTTTAACCACTAAACTATTAACCCCACAAGGGCTAAAAGTAGCTGAAGCTGGTATTGGACAAATCGCTTATTTAGCTGACCGAAAAGTTACCTTAACCAACACACCAGAAACCGATGGCTTTTCAGATATTTTTGTCAAGTTTGGCCTAAACCTTCAAGATTGGTACGCCTCTTCAACCATACAGCTTGACCGCAGTAAATACACCTTAACCAATGCGAATAACCGTATTAGATGGCAACCATCAAAAGCGACCACAATCTTAGTCAACCACACTTTAACCAATAGAAATGAACCTGATGAAACTGAAATGATTTCAATGGGTGGTTATACTAAAATCAATAACACTTGGAACCTGGGTTTATACAGCAGTTATGACCTGCGTGAAAAAGATTTATATGAAACACAAATCGGTTTACGATACGACTCTTGTTGTTGGGCAGCAGAAATTATTGCAGAACGCACACAACTCGAAAATGGCTTGTATAATGATGGCATTCAAATTCAGTTTGAGCTTAAAGGGCTAAGCTCTTCTGGTAGCAAATTTCAACAAGACCTAAACAAAAGACTTAATTTTTAAACAAGTCTCTTAACTAAGGCTTTAAAAGGCAAACGCATGAAAAAAACTCTACATTCTGCTCTCTTTACGGTTTTTACACTTTTCACATCAGCTAGTTTTTATAGTGCACCAGCCAATGCCGGCGAAGAGTTATTAGATAAGATTGCTGCTGTTGTAAACGACCATGTTATTTTACAAAGTGAATTATCGACAAAAATGTTTGAGCAGTCTCAAAAACTGGCAGCACAAAACATCCCGGTCAATGATGTAGATGCACTTAGAAAAAAAGTTTTAGATGGCATGATCTTAGAAGAGCTACAAATTGAACGTGCTCAGCAGTTAGGGTTACAAGTTCCTGACGAAGAAATTAATGCACAAATGAAAACCATTGCTGAACAAAACAATATGAGCTTAATGCAGCTACGTAATCGTTTAAATATAGAGCAGCCAAATGGTTTTCAAAAAGCTCGTGAAACGATTAAAGAACAACTGCTTATTCAAAAATTACGTCAAGAAGAAGTTATTAGTAAAGCTTTAGTGACTGAAAGTGAAATTCAAAATTACTTAAAACGTCAAAAACTAGCCGAAAAAAATGTGGAAGTAAGACTTAATCACATTTTGATTGCTTTACCAGAATCGGCAACCCCGGAAGAACGCCAACAAGCATTGGACAAAATTACCGAAATCAAAAAACGTATTCAAGAAGGTGAAGACTTTTCACAACTTGCAGTACGTTATTCTAACGGTGGTAAAGCCCTGCAAGGTGGTGATTTAGGATGGATGAAAGAGTCAGAAGTACCAACCTTCTTTGCCGATGCCATTGAAAACTTAAAAGTCGGTCAAGTTAGTGACATTATTCAGAGTGCCAGTGGTTTTCACTTAATTAAATTGGCTGATAAAAAAGATACTAGTCAAATCGATGAAGTAACTGAATACCATCTATTCCGTTTTATTATTTTGAGTGATGATATTGACAGAACTCATGTACCAAAAGAGTTGATGAAGCTCTCTCAGTCAATTCACAGTATGCAAGACTTTCAGGCTTTATCGCAAAAATATCCAGATATCCCGGCTGAAGTGAATGCTGACAGTGATTTGGGTTGGCGCACAATTGATAAAATTCCAGAAGTTATTCGCCAAGATGTTAAGCAGCAGCAAACCAAAACGGCATTACCGCCACTTGCTACTGATAAAGGTTGGATGCTGTTATACCTTGACGACAAAAAAGAAATAAACAAAGCTGGCGAAGACCAAACTCAAAAAGCGATTCAGACAATTCGTATGCGTAAAGCCAACGAAATGTTTGACCTATGGTTACGTCGCTTAAAAGATGAAGCTTACATTCAAATAAAATAAGCTTAGCTTTACCGTAAAATTTATCGCCTTTAACTTATAGCATTTAACATATTTTATTTAGTTAAGCAGAATACTCAGTCTTTTAAGGTAAAAACCTTTTAAACATACAAAGACTGAGATTCTGCTTTTTACCTTGATAAAGGTTCTTTTTTCAGCCTTCGTACAACCCTAAAAGTGAACATCAAGATGACTCAACGTTTAATAATCACCTCTGGAGAGCCTGCAGGCATTGGCCCAGATTTAGTACTGCAACTTGCTCAAAAAGCGTGGCCAATCGAGTTAGTGGTAATCGCCGACAAAACTCTGCTTCAACATCGTGCAAAACTACTTGGTTTAAACGTTGATTTCATTGAATACGATGCCAATAAACCTGCTCAGCCTAGCAAAGCACTGCAAATGGTTATTGAAGAAATTAAAACTCCACAACCGGTGGTTGATGGACAGCTCAACCCTGCCAATGCCGAATATGTGATTAAAATGCTTAAAAGAGCTATTCAAGGTTGTATGCATAATGAATTTGCGGGTATGGTTACCGGCCCTGTTCATAAAGGCGTAATCAATGAAGCAGGCCTGCCATTTACTGGTCACACCGAATTACTTGCAGAAGACAGTAATACTAAACAGGTCGTCATGATGTTAGCCACACCTGGTTTACGAGTCGCCTTGGCCACCACCCATTTGCCTTTAGCGGATGTGCCAAAAGCGATCACTCAAACATTATTAACCGATGTTTTAACCATTACCAACGATTCACTCAAACACCAATTTGGTATTGAGAATCCACACATTCTAGTTACTGGTTTAAACCCACATGCGGGTGAAAGTGGTCATATGGGGCGTGAAGAAATTGATGTCATTGAACCTGTTTTAGAGAAGTTGTCTTCGCAAATGAACTTAAGCGGCCCATTACCGGCTGACACCTTGTTTACCCCAAAGTATTTACAGCAAGCTGATGCCGTATTAGCCATGTACCATGACCAAGGTTTACCTGTGTTAAAACACATGGGCTTTGGTAATGCGGTCAATATTACGTTAGGGCTGCCCTTTATTCGTACCTCGGTTGATCACGGAACGGCCCTAGATTTAGCAGGCACAGGCAAAGCAGATGTTAGAAGTTTTGAATACGCTATTGAAGTCGCATTGCAAATGGCACAAAATCAAAACCCGCATAATCAAAACTCACATAATCAATAACCACCATTGATAAGCCCTCAAGTTAAAGAGTAAAAAGCATGGCAAAACAGCATTCAGGTCGTTCTTCTGGCCACAAACACAAAAAACAATTTGGGCAGAACTTTTTAAACAATGGCCGAGTGATTGACCAAATAGTTGCTTCTATCCGTCCTAAAAACACTGATCATATGGTAGAAATTGGTCCTGGTGAAGCCGCCTTAACCACCCCATTGATTGATGTCGTTAAACGATTAGATATTATTGAAATTGATAACGACTTGATTGGTCCGTTAAAAATCCGTTTTGCAACCAAGCCTGCGTTTAACCTTCACCATACAGATGCCTTGGCCTTTGACTACAGCACCCTACTTGAATTTGAGCCAGAACAACCTCTAAGAATTGTGGGAAATCTACCCTATAACATTTCTAGTCCGCTGATGTTTCACTTACTTAATTACAGTGAACACATCAAAGACATGCATTTTATGTTGCAAAAAGAGGTGGTTGATCGTATTACAGCAAAACCAGGCATTAAAGCTTATGGTCGATTAAGTGTCATGATTCAGTACGCCTGTGAAGCCGAATACCTCTTTACCGTTGGGCCTGAGAACTTTACGCCACCGCCAAAGGTTGAATCCGCCATTGTACGTTTACTACCTTATCAACAAAAACCATTTGTTGCCGATAACCAAGAGGCATTTGCTGAACTGGTTAAACAAGCATTTAGCCAAAAACGCAAAACCCTACGTAATACATTAAAAGGTGTTTTAGATGCTGAACAAATTGAGTCTTGTGGCATTGATCCAACTGCACGTGCAGAAACAATTAGTGTTGAAAAGTTTGTAGAATTGGCCAACCTTTATTACAAAATTACATTACAATCTGCACAATAAATTTTATAAATAAACCTATTTTGATGGTGAAACACTCCCTATGACAACCTATGTAATTGGTGATCTACAAGGCTGTTACGATGAGCTACAACAGTTATTAACAGAGATTAACTACAACTCCGACAATGACCATTTATGGTTTGTGGGTGATATTGTCAATCGTGGTCCAAAATCTTTAGAATGTTTGCAATTTGTTAAAACGCTAAGCCAACAAGGCAAAGCTGATATGGTGTTGGGAAATCATGATTTTCATCTTTTAGCGGCCTATTGCGGACTCGAAAAGTTTGTTTCAAAATCTGACACCTTACAACCCATATTAGAACATCCGCAAGTTGATGAGTTAATGGATTGGTTACGTAAACAACCGTTAATGGTGACTCACCCGATCTACAACTCGGTCATGGTTCACGCAGGGATTCCACCTCAATGGTCTATTTCTGAAGCTCAAAATTATGCCAAAGAGGTGCAAGACCAATTGCAGCAGAGTGATTGGAAAAATTATATTATCAATCATTTATTTGGCTCAGAACCTAATAAATGGAAAGACAGCCTAACTGGCTACAAACGTTTACGTTATATCGTAAATGCATTTGCCCGTATGCGTTATTGCGACAGTAATGGTAGGTTAGAGTTTCAATTAAAGTCGGTACCTGTAATAACCAAAAATAACGACTCAGAATACCAACCATGGTTTATTTTTCCAAATAGACGTAACAAAGACTATGAGATATTTTTTGGTCACTGGTCAACGCTTGGTGCGATAGATGCTTACAATATTCATTCCACTGACACGGGCTGCTTATGGGGTGGCAAAATGACCGCTTTTGCTATGGAAAGTAAACAGCGTTATACCATTGACTGTCAGCAGTTATGCAAACCGAAACTCAAAAAGAAAAAGTAAGAACCGCAAATTCATATGAACGATAATCAGCCAAATGATTCTCAAAATAAAGTAGATATCCCTTCGCCAGAAGAGATGTTGCGACGTCTAAATGATGTGGATGTACAGCAGTTCAATATCAAAACAGTTGCTTCTGAACTTAAAGGCAATAAGATTTGGGTATCGGTTTTAACAATACCAGTAAGTGCTATTATTTTGGTGTTAATTACTTTACTTGGTAGTTTTATGTTTGACCAACCCATTCTCAGCTTTATAGTTGCCGCTGCCCTACTTTTTTGGGTAAGTAAGATGTTTGAAGGGCAAGAGAGAAATTATAAAATTGCCGCCCGCCATGAGATAATGCAACGCATAAAACAAACTGAAGGTGAGTTTGGTCTTATCCCACACTTTAAGCACTTTTTACCTAGTAAATATCGTCACCTTTGGCAGTCTCTTAAAAAAGGCAAATATCAATATATTGAACAGTATGTCCAAGCTATTTTATTACTACAAAATAAATTAGATGCAGAAAATTTTACTCATATCTGGTACCTAACTTATCCTGAGATTGATCCCGATAAAGCTGATGACTCAAACTTTTCTGAGCCAACACCGTAAACCGAACTTTGCTACAGATTAATCAAAACAATCCTACTTAATTTACCAGGCCTGGTAAAACCATAATTTGAACAATGACTATACTCAGTGACCGCCAGTACACCTAGGCGAAGCGGGAATATTTTGTTCTAGTTCAATCCATTCAGCTGGCGTATAAGTATGTAAAGCTAATGCATGAAACTGTGGCATAAGCTCTACTAATGCTTTATACACAGCTTGCTGCCTTTTAACTTTATTTAGCCCGTCAAAACTATTTGAGACAAGGGTTAACTTAAAATGCGATTCTGGTGCTGGCCCTGAATGCATATGACTTTCATTTAACAACTCCATAAACTGAACGTCAAAGTGGTTGTTAATGGCTTGCTCTATTTGTGGTTGAATCATTTTTTATTCCTTAATAAAACTTAACTGATAAACTTAACTTATCACACATATAAACAATTTTATTACAAGTAGACGCCTTGGTGTAAGAATTCAACATACAATAATCTGATTATTAAATCATTTTTTTCTGATTTTTCTATTAAGGTAAAAGGAAAGACCTATGCGTTTATTCATCACGGTACTATTAAGTTTAAGTGTCATGTTTTCAAGTTTTGCAACCTATGCAAACGAAGCTGGTAAATCAGCCACACCAAAACATACATTAAAAGTTACCCCAGAAGTTACTGGGCCATCAAGTAACCGCTTTCCAGGTGATCCACCTACACACAAAGCCGTTTATATGTTTGATAAATCCGATGCTGATTACCAAACTCATATTCTTAATTCTATCCAAGCGATGATTCAACTTTACGGAGATGATGTCAGTATTGCGGTAGTCGCTATTGGACCAGGTATTCATGTTTTAGCCAAAAAACCAATGCGTAAAGTCGACCCTCTTACCTACGAACGCGTTGAAAGCTTAGCTAAAGATTACAATGTTCGTTGGATTGCTTGTGGTAATACCATGAAAACCATTGGCTGGAAAGATGAAGACATTCGCCCTTTTGCAGAATATGCAGAAGTAGGTGCAGCCGCTTTAATGGCTCTTCAAGAAAATGGTTATAAATTACTGGTTTGGTAGTCTACGTTGGCAATCTAATTTTGCAATACAAAGTAGCTACTCATGAAGGAGTTAATGAAACGCAATGACAAACCAAATAAATACCCCAGAAGATTTAAATAAGCACCTTGTTACAGAGCATTATAGCCATCGCATGGGTTGGTTAAGAGCGGCTGTTTTAGGTGCTAATGATGGCATTATCTCAGTGGTAAGTTTAATTGTTGGGGTGATTGCAGCTGGTGCAGAACGTGAATATATTTTGCTAGTAGCCATTGCCGCTTTAGCCGCAGGTGCTATGGCTATGGCAGCTGGCGAATATGTTTCTGTTAGCTCTCAATCAGATACCGAACAAGCTGACTTAGAGATAGAAAAAAAATCCCTAGAAGACAATTGGGACACCGAAAAACATGAACTTGCTCTTATTTATATGGAAAGAGGTGTTAGCAAAGAAACCGCGTTGCAAGTGGCTCATGAACTCATGGAACACGATGCCTTAGATGCCCACCTGAAAGATGAGATTGGTTTATCGGAGGTCCATAGTGCAAACCCGATTCAAGCCGCCTTTGCATCAGCCGTTTCCTTTATTACTGGCGGTATTATTCCAGTAATTTTAGTTGCCGTATTACCACTAGAGAATATGGGAATAGTCATCACAATCTCCTCTCTGGTACTTTTAGGTACGCTTGGAGCTTTATCTGCCTGGGTAGGCGGTGCCAGTAAGCTTAAAGGAGCACTGCGTGTTGTTATATGGGGTAGTATTGCTATGGCCATCACCACTTGGGTAGGAATGATATTTGGAGTTGCTGGTTAATAATTATTTAAATTAATTATTTAAATTGATTGTTTAAATCTTCCCTTTGCTTTCACAAATAAAAAAGGCCGTTAATCTTAAATTAACGGCCTTTTTTTAAACCTTCAAATTAAATCTAAATAACCTGTTTCGATTACTTACTCATTTGTTGCTGAGCCAACAAAGCATCTAATTTTTGGTGAAGAGAGGCAATCTCGGCCTCCATTTTTTGCTCATGATTTTGAATAACCACTAACTCTTCAGTCACATTATCAACACACTCTTTTGCACTAGCTTCGGCTTCCATTTTTTTGTGCTCTTCATCTAATACTTCTACCACTATTCCAATCATCATATTTAAAAAGACAAACGCCGAGAAAAAGATAAAGGTAATAAAGTAAATCCAGCTTAAGCTGTAAAGAGTCATGGCCTCGTACATAACATCCGTCCAGTCTTCAAAAGTGGCCACACGGAACAAAGTCAATAACGATACGCCCAAATCACCCCACAGAGTTGGGTTAAGCTGAGAATAAAGCATATTGCCAATAACCGCATACAGATAAAAAATGATAAACATCAGCAATGCTACATAACCCATTCTTGGCAAGGCTGAAATTAATGCACTAACAAGCACTCTTAATTCTGGGATAAATGAGATTAAACGCATAACACGGAACAGTCGTAACATACGAGCAATCAGAGCATATTCAGAGTCATCTAGTGGAATTAAGCTGACAACAACAATGACAAAATCAAATATGTTCCAGCCTTTTTTAAAGAAGTCCCTTAAGCGATCTTCAGCTGCCATTCTAATGGTGATTTCAATCACAAAAAAGAGTGTGACGGCATAATCCAGACCAATCAAAATACTTTCTACCAGGCCTGGTAAATGATAGGTTCGTATTCCAATCATTAGTGACGAAAATATAATGACTGAAATTACAAAAAGCTCAAATACTTTGTTGTCTCTAATTTTTTGAAAACGGTTTTGAAAATCTAACCAAGTCATCGTTATTCCTACTTATTACTATTTTTTATTTATTAGGTTTGATTTAAGACTTAAAACAGCCCATTTATTTGTTCAAGTCGTTATTTAATTATTTACCAGGCCTGGCTTGTGGCCTTTTATGCTGTGTGACTAAAATTTTGGCTATTTTACTGTATTGATTAGTCTTTATAATTGTTAAAATAAATTTTTTTTATGAATATAGTAAAGGTTAGCATCATGGCAAAAATTACAGTAGTTGGACAAGGTGAATGTGAGTTTGATGGTCAGTTCTCAATGCTTGAAGCATTAGATGAAAACGGGTTTGATATGCCATATAGCTGCCGTGGTGGTAACTGCGGTGCATGCTCAGTACGCTTAATTTCTGGTGAAGTTGAAGAGATTCAAAGCCCTGCTTATGAAGCTGGAGACGGTGAGATTTTAACGTGTAGCGTGATTCCATTAAATGATGTTGAAATCGAATTAATTTAGATTGCTATACTGGCTATATACCAATTTATTTAATCACTCAATATACAATCACTTAAACTTAAAGTTACCCGTTTAAAGTATCCGGCCTTTATAACTGCTTACGGAAACTGGTAATTTTAAAAACAAAAAAGCCCCGAATTACGGGGCTTTTTTATGTAGCAAGAAACTTAAATTAATTAAGTTTTGCTAACTCTTTAGCAGCAAATTTAGCTGGTAGAGGAATATAACCATCTTTTACTACGGCTTCTTGTCCTTGCTTAGAAAGAACTAACTTAACAAATTCACCAATAACTGGCTCAACTGGTTTATTAGGCGCTTTGTTTACATATACATAAAGTACACGTGATAAAGGGTAAGTACCATTTAACGCATTAGCTGGGGTTGCTTCTACAGCTGCCTTTCCTTGCTTCTTAGCAACAGAAATTGCTTTAACACCTGCTGTTTTATAACCAATACCAGAGTAACCAATACCGTTTAATGAAGCAGTAACAGACTGTACAACAGAAGCTGAACCAGGCTGTTCGTTTACAGATGACTTGTAATCACCTTTACATAAAGCGTGCTTTTTAAAGTAACCATAAGTACCAGATACTGAGTTACGACCATAAAGCTGAATAGTTTTATCCGCTAAAGCACCAGTAGCACCAACTTGTTTCCAGTTTGTCACATCTTCTTTACCACCACATTTACGTGTTGAAGAGAAAATAGCATCGATTTGTGGGATAGATAATGCATCAATTGGGTTATCTTTGTTTACATAAACAGCTAATGCATCGATAGCCACACCAATACGAGTTGGCTTATAACCATACTTAGACTCAAACGTAGCGACTTCTTTATTCTTCATTTTACGGCTCATAGGACCGATATTTGAAGTACCTTCTGTTAATGCTGGAGGAGCTGTAGAAGAACCCGCTGCCTGAATCTGAATATTAACATTAGGGTAAGTACGTTTAAACTCTTCGGCCCACAATGTCATTAAGTTTGCTAAGGTGTCAGAACCTACTGATGATAAATTACCAGAAACACCAGATACTTTTTGGTAAGTTGGTAAGTCTGAAGCAAAAGCAGTAGTTGAAGTCCCAACTGTCGCTGCTAATCCCATTGCAAGTAAAAGGTTTACTTTTTTCATAATTGTGACTCCAAAATAATGTCGCATAAGTTTGTTTGAATACGCAGCAAATTATAGTGAGCCCGCATAAAACTAAATTGACACTAATGTGACACTTTCGTTACAAGATATATAAGTATAAACACGGATAAACAAGGGGGCTTAGTGCCCTATTAAGACTTTAATAAGAGAACATTAGTAAATTTTCTGTAATAAAGTCAGTTTTGAGAGCATATTTTTAATACAATGCGTTTACATTCTTACCCTCAGATATAGAGTTAACGTTATGGAATTTAGAGATATAAACGAGTTTGAAAATGCCACTTCTCGTGGCAGAAAAGAGATGTTTCGTTTTGGAACCGCCCTTCTTTTCATCATAATGATCATCTTATTTGCCTCCAACATTCAAACAGGTACTGGCACAGTCAGTATCGAGTTAGTCGTTGCCGCTATGATTGGCGGTTATATGGCACTAAACATTGGTGCCAATGACGTTGCTAACAACGTGGGGCCAGCGGTAGGCTCTAAGGCATTGACCCTAACTGGAGCCATTGTTATAGCAGCCATATTTGAATCTGCTGGAGCCTTAATTGCAGGTGGAGATGTTGTCAGCACAATTAAAAAAGGCATTATTGATCCTGGCTTAATTGGTGACAGTGACACTTTTATTTGGATTATGATTGCAGCACTGTTAGCAGGTGCTTTATGGCTTAACTTAGCCACCGCAATGGGAGCACCTGTTTCAACTACACACTCTATAGTTGGTGGGGTTTTAGGAGCAGGTATTGCTGCGGCAGGTTGGTCTATTGCCAACTGGGATAAAATGGGAGCGATTGCCGCTAGCTGGATCATCTCCCCAGTAATAGGAGGAATAATAGCCGCTGGCTTCCTCTACTGGATAAAACGGAGTATCACCTATCGTGACGACATGGTTAGCGCCGCTAAGAGGATGCTACCTATACTTATTGCGATTATGGCTTGGGCATTTTCAACTTACTTAATTATGAAAGGTCTTAAACATCTTTGGAAAGTTGATTTTGTTACAGCTAGCTTAATTGGTTTAGCATTTGCCGCAGTTATCTATTTAATTATACGCCCAGTTATTTCAAACCATGCAAAACGTCTAGAAAATAGCAAAGCAAGCGTAAATACTTTATTTACCGTGCCTCTTATTTTTGCTGCGGCTCTATTAAGTTTTGCTCACGGTGCAAATGACGTCGCCAATGCCGTCGGCCCTTTAGCCGCTATTTATGATGCCGTTCAAACTCATGGAGTGTCTACAAAAGCAGAGATTCCACTATGGGTTATGCTTATTGGTGCGATTGGTATCTCTTTAGGTTTATTATTATTTGGTCCTAAATTGATTAAAACCGTAGGTTCAGAAATTACCGAACTTGATCAAATGCGTGCATTCTCAATTGCAATGGCGGCTGCGATCACCGTTATCGTGGCTTCTCAACTTGGACTTCCTGTGAGTTCAACACATATTGCCGTGGGTGGTGTATTTGGTGTGGGCTTTTTACGTGAATACCTAAAACGCAGTTACGCTAAAACCATTCAATCAATTCGTGACCACCACCAGGGTACTGATCAGCAAGAGGTTGAAGAGTATATTGTGCGTTTTGAAAAAGCATCTTTGATTGAAAAGAAAGAAATGCTTGCCCAACTTAAAGCCAAAGAAGCTGAAGTTGAATTAAGTAAAAAAGAACGTAAGTCTCTTGATAAAGTTTATCAAAAAGAACTCGTTAAACGCTCAGCCTTCTTAAAAATTGTGGCTGCATGGGTTATTACTGTTCCAGCGTCTGCGACTTTAGCAGCGTTAATTTACTTTACAATTAGAGGTATGATGCTTCCGTAAACATTACAAAATAAGCATACAAAAAAGGGCATTTTATATGCCCTTTTTTGCTCTTACTTTAGTGTTGTGTTGCTACTCTTGTGTTGCTACTCTTGTGTTGCTACTCTTATGTTGCTGTTTTTATAATTACCACAAATTACCAGGCCTGGTATTCTGTTATGTGAGCACTGGATAAATATCAAAAGACAATCGTGTTTTTCGTATCTTTGATATTAACTATTAGACTCTTTCACTTGCAATAATCAAAACTTTTTACTGAGCAAGAGTTATTGGAAACTCACAGCGGAAAGTACTCCCCTTACCAAGCACACTTTTAATTTGTAAATAGGCGTTATGTTTTTCTAAAACATGCTTAACAATCGCTAATCCCAAACCGGTTCCACCCGTAACACGTGAGCGATCTTTATCCACACGATAAAAGCGTTCTGTTAAACGAGGGATATGTTCTTGAGAAATACCTAACCCATTGTCTTCTACTTCAAATACCACGTGCTTCTTATTGGCAAACCAACGCACATAGATATCACCCCCGTCTGGCGAGTAACGGACCGCATTAGACACCAGGTTCATAAAGACACTTTTTAGAGGTTCAGGATAACCATTGATTTTGAGCGTTTCATCAATCTCAAAGAAAAATCGATGACTTTCTCCACCTAACTGCTGAGCATCAGTTTCAAGTTGTTTTAATTTTTTAGGCACATCAACCAGTTCTTTTTCAGCCGTAATAGACTCTGATTCAATAGTGGATAGAGTGAGTAAATCTTCAATAATAGACTGCATTCGATGTGATTGAGTTTCCATATGTTCGAGAGGTAAACGCCAGTTTTGTTGGTGTTCTCCAGGCGTGTCAAGCATGACCTCTAAATAACCTCTAAGCACGGTGAGTGGTGTACGTAATTCATGAGAGGCGTTGGCAATAAAATCACGGCGAATCTGAGCTAACTGGTAAAGTTCGGTAATATCTCTAACCACTAAAAGTTTGTGATTTTCAAAATATGGAATAATTTGCATTTGATAAGTACGTGACATTTTATAGGCAGAGTTCACCGTCAACGCATTTGAGAAATCTCGTTTTTTGAGATATTGAATGAATTCCGGTTGTCTAATAACGGATTCAATTTTACTGCCTTTATCTTGACGTCTTATACCTAAAAGAGACTTAGAAACGGTGTTAAACCATTCAATATTGTTGCTTTGGTCAAGTGAGACAATTGCATCAGGAATGAGCATTGAGGCTGCTTTAAATTGCTCTGATTTATAAAAATTCAGGTCGGCATGTTTTTCTAAAGCTCGTTGCTTCTTAGACACTAAATAAGTTAGTTCACTCCAAAAACCTGAAGCGGGAGGATGAGTATTTAGCTTACGGGCATCCATCCAGTCTTCAAATCTTTTCATGCTCCATAATTGACGGGCCATGTAAAAAACAATGAAAGCCAACAATGTAGCCAACCAGAAACCAGTAATCCAGGCAAAAAACAGCATTAACCAAGCAATGGTCACAATCCAGGTTAATTCACGCTTAATACCGTTAGTCAGCAAAATTAATCCTCAACAACCGAAAAGCGATAACCAGAACCTCTAATAGTTTGAATATAATCCGCAACATTAGTTGGTTCTAATAACTTACGTAAACGTCTGATATGAACATCAACCGTACGCTCCTCAACCACAACGTTAACGCCCCAAACATGATCCAATAATTGTGCTCTTGAAAAGACTCTATTTGGATGCGTCATAAAGAAATGAATTAAATTGAATTCCGTTGGTCCCAATCTTACTTCTTCATCAGCAACGTAAAAACGGTGTGACTCTAAATCTAAACGCATACTACCCGCTGTAAACTGATTAACGTCAACCTTTTCATTGGTTTGACGTCTCAATAACGCTTGAATACGGGCGATTAACGCTCTAGGTGAAAACGGCTTTACTACAAAGTCATCAACACCAGAGTCAAACCCTTTAACTTGATCTTCTTCTTCACCACGTGCCGTTAGCATAATAATGGGAATTGCTTTTGTTTTATCATTTTGACGAAGCCTTTGAGCTAAAGCTACTCCTGGAGTTCCTGGCATCATCCAATCTAAAAGAATTAAATCAGGTGCGTCGTTTAGGGCAATTTTCCAACCTTCTTCTGCATTGTTTGCCTCACTAACAAGGTAGTTAGAGGCTGTTAAAGTAAACTTTAACATATCACGGATAGCAGCTTCATCCTCGATAACTAACACTTTATTTTGCCCCATAAAGACTCCCCAAAAGTTAATAATTTATATTTATTCTTTACTTAAAGTACTTAAAAATGAATCTAATTTTTCAGAATTCATATGACGAACATCTTTACCTTTGACTAAGTAAATAATACTTTCGGCAATATTTACAATATGGGCTGAAATACGTTCACAAGCTCTTATAGAAAAGAACATTTGCATTATATATTCTGCTAAGTCTTCTGTATTATTATTCAAAGCTTCATTGATTTCTATTAATGCTTTCTTTTTTATCTCAGAAATTCGATTATCGTCATCAAAAACATCACCTAACTGAGATATATCAAGTTGTGCAAAGGCATTTAATGTTTTTTTAAGAACATCTAAATCAATTGACACCATTTCCATAAGGGCACCATAACCAGGCAAAACCTCGCAAGGTACCTCTTTAACTTTAGACATTTTAGTTGCCAGTTTTGATGCATTAACAGCCTCATCACCAATTCGCTCTAAGTCAACAGCAATACGAATAGAACTGACTACCAAGCGCAAATCTGAAGCAGTTGGTTGTTGTCGTGCCAATACACGTGCACATAAACGATCAATCTCTAATTCTTCTTTATTAACAATCTTATCAACTTGTTTAATCTCTTTAGCTAAACTCTTATCTTCACACTTAACAGCTTCAACAGTGCTTTTAATCTGAGCCTCAACAAGCCCACCCATTGAAAGAATGTGATTAAATAGTTCTTCTAAATTCTGATTGTATTGACCAGAGATGTGGGACTTAAAAAGTTCTCTTTCCATTTTGTTATTCCTATGCACAAGTTTTAAAAACAGTAATCAAATGGTTTTAAAATGTTTTAACCATATCGACCAGTAATATAGTCTTCAGTTCGTTTTACTTGCGGATTGGTAAACAAACTGTCGGTATCGGTGTATTCAATTAAATCACCCATATACATAAAGGCTGTGTAATCAGATACACGTGCCGCTTGTTGCATATTGTGAGTAACAATCAAAATTGTAAATTCTTTTTTCAGCTCAAAAATCAACTCTTCAATCGCCAAAGTTGAAATTGGATCAAGTGCTGAAGTTGGTTCATCTAATAGTAAAACTTCTGGTTTAATGGCAATTGCACGTGCAATACACAAACGTTGTTGCTGACCACCTGACATACCCAAGGCATTTTCATCCAAACGGTCTTTAACTTCCTCCCAAAGGCCTGCACCTTTCAGAGCCCACTCTACCGCCTCATCTAATACATTTTTATCTTTTACACCTTGCAGACGTAAACCATAACAAACGTTTTCATAGATAGATTTTGGAAAAGGGTTGGGTTTTTGAAACACCATACCTACACGACGACGCAAAGCAGAAACATCCATATTTTTTGCGTACATATCATCACCATGCAGAGTCATTTGACCATCCACATTAACAATATCAATTAGATCATTCATACGGTTAAAACAACGTAGTAAGGTTGACTTACCACAGCCTGAAGGCCCAATAAATGCGGTTACACGGTTTTCTGGTATATGCATATTAATGGCATTTAAAGCTTGCTTGGTTCCGTAATATAAATTCCAATCTTTTACTTCAATGGCAATTTTTTCATTTGCTAAAGACATAGCTCTATCTTCTCTGTCTAGTGCGATTGATAAGCTTTGTTCACTCATAAAACTTTCCTTATTTCGTTGTATTTACTTTAGTAAATCAACACTTAAATATGTAATTTATTGCTAAGTGGCGTAAAAGTTAACGCCAATTTAATTTATAAAATTTGATTAATGCTCTAGGGCTTTATATTTCTCACGTAAGCGATTACGGATAGAAATAGCACCAATATTTAAACCAACAATGATAATGACCAGTAATAATGAAGTTGCATACACCAGTGGTTGTGAGGCTTCAACGTTAGGACTTTGAAAACCTACATCATAAATATGGAAACCTAAGTGCATAAACTTTCTATCTAAATGCACAAAAGGAGCAATGGAATCAACAGGAAGCTCAGGTGCAAGTTTAACCACACCGACCAACATTAATGGAGCCACCTCACCAGCCGCACGGGCAATAGCTAAAATTAGCCCCGTCATAATCGCAGGCGTTGCCATTGGTAGCACTATTTTCATTATGGTTTCAGATTTGGTAGCCCCTAACGCCAAGCCTCCTTCTCTGAGCGATCTTGGAATACGAGATAAACCTTCTTCAGTAGAAACAATCACTACAGGCAGTGTTAATAGTGCCATGGTAACCGCAGCCCATAAAAGGCCTGGTGTTCCAAACGTTGGGCTTGGTAATTTGTAGTTATAAAACAACTCATCTATTGAGCCACCCAAAATATAAACAAAAAAACCTAACCCAAAAATACCAAAGACAATAGAAGGAACCCCTGCCAAATTATTGATTGATATTCTTACCATGCGTAACAATGGACCATCTTTTGCGTATTCACGCATATAAACGGCCGCAACAACACCCATTGGGGTCACTAAGATTGTCATTAACAAAACCATAGTAATGGTACCGATCATGGCTGGGAAAATACCGCCTTCAGTATTAGCCTCACGAGGATCGTCTAATAAAAAACTACTCACAGAATGACCAAAAAATGCCAACTTTTCTGCAAAATTCATATTGTTTGGTTGCCAAAAATTAACCACTTTTTTAAACGGTATCGTGAGCTTTTTACCGCCACTAATTTCAAGTGTCATATCGCCGTAGTTTTCTAACTTCTTATACAAAACCTGAGTTTGCTTTTGATACTCAGAAAATTGCTTTTGATATGCATCACGCTCTGCTTGAATTTTCGCCGCTTCTGCATCCGTGAATTCACCTTTTGCTTTAAGCTTTTTCTCTTCAAAACGCAGTTGCTCAATTTTGTAATTTATTTCACCAATTTTTATTTTTTCAATATGATGAATTTCATTGTGAGTCTCAGTACTATGCTTAAGCTGCTTTTTAATAAGTGGTAATAAGTTTGTCTGATTAGTAATCTTTTGACCATTGATATTTGCACTCACTAAATGACCAAAAACATTGCCGTATTCGTAACGTTCAACCACCATGACATCTTTTGATAATTGGTCAATTGGTCCATCAATCACATCGCTGTTAATCCATCTAAAATCAATACCATATACATCGCGATTACCCACTTTAATAAGGTATTGATTCACAGGTGTTTCAACACCTGTTTTTGGATCAGTTGCATGTCCTGTTTTTTCATCTCTAAGCTCACCAATCACGGTTTCTTTTTGACCATTTTCATTTAAATGAATCTCATAAACAGCATGTGGCCAAAAATGTACACCACCTTTATACGCAATCATTCCCATCAGGCCAAACACCAGCACTACACTGATACTTACCATTGCAGAACTCATCCAAATCCAGTGTTCACCCTTGTTAATCCATTCTTTCATCTCATAGACTCCTATAGTGAACCGTATTTGCGACGCATACGTTGGCGAACAACTTCAGCAAGCGTGTTAAAAATAAAGGTAAAAATAAACAGTACCAGGCCTGCTAAAAACAATACACGATAGTGAGAACTTGCCACTTCTGCCTCAGCCATCTCTACCGCTAAGTTTGCTGATAAAGTTCTCATACCTTCAAAGATATTTACTTCCATTAGAGGCGTGTTACCTGAAGCCATTAATACAATCATTGTCTCTCCCACACCTCTACCAAAACCAAGCATTATTGCCGAGAAAATACCTGGACTTGCTGTAGGAATAACAACTCCCATGAGAGTCTGCCAACCACTCGCGCCCAGAGCTAATGAGCCGTTTACTAAATAACTTGGCACGTTATAAATAGCATCTTCGGTAACCGAGAAGATGGTAGGAATAAGAGCAAAACCCATAGCAAAACCAATAACCATGGCATTACGTTGGTCAAAATCAATACCTGCTGAAGCGGTTAACCAGTGACGCATATTGCCATCAAACATTAAATTTTCAATTGGCCCGCTCATTTGCAAGGAAAACCAGCCCAAGAAAACAACTACAGGCATCATTAACACGGCACGTTTACCCGTTGGTATAAACAATCTTATGTTCTCAGGCAATCTTGACCAAGCAAAACCAAATGCAACAATACCTAGAGGCAACACCAGGAGTATTGCAAAGAATCCAGCTAAATGCGCTTCCATATAAGGTGCTAACCACAAACCAGCTAAGAAACCTAAAATAACGGTTGGAAGTGCCTCAATCATCTCAACTGATGGCTTGACCCATTGGCGTGTAGCTTTATCCATAAAAAAGGCTGTATAAATTGCCGCTAAAATAGCAATAGGAATAGCAAATAACATTGAATATAGAGCGGCTTTAATAGTACCGAACGTTAACGGCATTAAAGAAAATTTTGGTTCAAAATCGGCACTGGCAGAAGACGACTGCCATGTATAAGTTGGCTCCTCATAGCCCTCATACCAAACCTTGCCCCATAAGCTATGGAAAGACACATCTGGATGTTCATTATCGATATCAAAATGCGTTAATAAGCCATTCGTTGTTTCAACCAAAGCTCCATTTGCACGTGGAGCAATAGTGACCAAGTTAGCATCTGCATCACTCACTTTTTCTGACGCTAAGTGGCGTTCTGAAGTTGAATGGTAAAGATTAAAATTACCAGCAGCATCTGTAGCGGCAAAACCTTTTCGAGAAAGCTCAATACCAATCGACTCAATAGGTGAATCGCTGATTTTAAATTGACGAATTGGTTTTAAGGAAAAATCATTCTGTTCATCACGCACTGGAAACCACTGATAAATATGACCCTTATTGGTACCAATCATCAATGAATAATCACCCAATAAAAAACGAATCGTAGTCGGTTTTTCATCGCCTGTCGTTAGATTAACGTGCTGAATTAATTTTGGATTTGATAAATCTGAAATATCATAATAATCCGTAACACCGTCTTTAGAGATGGTGTATAGATTACGACCACTACCGTCAATCATTAACCACTTAACTGGCATGTTACTTTGAAACTGGGATTCACCATCTTGCTCTAAAGTGATATCGTCAGAAAGCATTGATTCAACTTTTGTAAAGGATTTTAAATCAACTGATTTCCCATTTTTAACCTGATAAGCAATTTTTAATTCAGAATCAGATGCTTTAGCGGTAATTGCTGAGATTGCGACATCTGCTAATTTCACCCCATCTTCACCAAATGGATAAGTCACTTTTGGAGTAATGGTTCTAACATCATTTGGATAACTCACGTTATAACCATATTGAGCAAATAAAACTCGACCGTCAGAAAGCCCAAACACCAATAAATGTTTAATTTCATCAACCACTTGATAGGCAGTAATTTTGGCACCGTTTAGAGGAAGCTTTCTATCAAAACTCACTGCTCCATCTTTAACATTAAAACCAATCAAATTACCCGTATCGGTAAAACGGATTGCAGAAGATTGATATTCATCAATACCGTAGTAAAGGGTTTTTTCTTGCTGGTTTCCAGGCACAGCATACTCTGAAACTTTAGTTACCGTAGCAGGCACAAACAGTGGCAAAACAACGTAAAGCAAAAAAAACATAATGAGTAGAACTGAAAAAATAACACTCATTCCACCAATCGAAATTACATATTTAGAAATGGCATCTTTTACATTTCTTCGACGAATTCTTTTATCAAACGCCTTACCGCTTAATACCGCATCCAATTTAGTTTGAATCTTTGCAGTCATAACTGATTAACCTGTTTATGATTTCAATTGATTTACTCCCTTGCTAGCTTTATCAAAATTAATTAACAAAAGCATTAGGGGATATTTAATATTTTACGAATGTTACCAATCGAATATGACAGGTAAATTGCATTTTAGGTCTTTCACCCTCTCAGCTTGTAATAAAACTGTAACATTAACGCCAGCCCCAGCCATCAACACCTACCCTTTCGCACCATTATTTTTATATAAACGCACTAGATTGGGGCTTTAGTCTTTTTAGCTGCAAAACAAACCATCCACACATATACACTTAACCCATTGAAAAAAAAGGCCTTTAAAACATTGGAAAAAAATATTGGATTCCTGGCACGGTTCACGCTATTATCACTATGTTATAAATTTATATTCACTAGATGAAAAAGGACATGAACAATGCCACAAGCAATTTTCGATTTAATGAAAGAAAATGATGTTAAATGGGTAGATTTACGTTTTACAGACACTCACGGTAAAGAGCAACACGTAACAATTCCAGCATCTAAAGTTGATGAGGATTTCTTTACTGACGGAGAAACTTTTGATGGTTCTTCTATTCAAGGCTGGAAAGGTATTAATAACTCAGACATGATTCTTATGCCACAAACTGATGGTTATGTCATGGACCCTTTCACTAACGATCCTACACTTATCATCCGCTGCATGATTGTTGAGCCTGCTACGATGGAAGGTTATGAAAAAGATCCACGTGCAATCGCTCAAAAAGCTGAAGCTTATTTAAAATCAACAGGTGTAGCAGACTCAGCATTCTTTGGCCCAGAACCAGAATTCTTCATTTTTGATGACGTTCGCTGGGGTGCTGATATGTCAGGTTCTTTTGTTAAGATTGATGCTGATGAAGCAGCTTGGAACTCTGAAAAAGTATTTACTGACGGTAACGTTGGTCACCGTCCGAGCATCAAAGGTGGTTACTTCCCAGTTCCTCCTGTAGATCAACTACATGAATTGCGTGCAGACATCTGTGCAATGGCAGAAGCAATGGGCCTTAACCTAGAAGCTCACCACCATGAAGTTGCAACAGCTGGTCAATGTGAACTTGCTGTAGCAGGTAACACTTTAACAGCAAAAGCTGATGAAGTTCAGATTCTAAAATACTGCGTACACAACACAGCTCACGCTTTAGGTAAGACAGCGACTTTCATGCCTAAGCCTATTGTTGGTGATAACGGTTCTGGTATGCACATCAACCAATCTTTATCTAAAGATGGCAAAAACATTTTTGCTGGTGATGTTTACTCTGGTCTTTCACAAGAAGCAATCTACTATATTGGTGGCTTAATGAAGCATGCACGTGCTTTGAATGCATTCACTAACCCTGGAACAAACTCTTATAAGCGTTTAGTACCTGGTTTTGAAGCTCCAATCCTACTTGCTTATTCTGGTTCTAACCGTTCAGCTTCTATTCGTATTCCATATGCTCCTTCTGAGCGTTCGCGTCGTGTAGAACTGCGTTTCCCTGATCCAACAGCTAACCCATACCTTGCATTCACTGCTTCATTAATGGCAGGTCTTGACGGGATTATCAATAAAATCGATCCAGGTGCTCCATCTGAAAAAGATTTATATGACCTTCCTCCAGAAGAAGAAGCAACTTACAACACTGTTTGTGCCTCTTTAGAAGAAGCTCTAGATGCACTTGATAAAGACCGTGAGTTCTTGAAAGCAGGTGGCGTTATGACTGATCTAATGATTGACGCTTATATCGATCTTAAAATGGAAGAAGTTACACGTTTACGTGCAACTACTCACCCAATTGAGTTTGACATGTACTACTCTTCTTAATCTTTTTAGATTAACTGAGAAAAAAACCGCCTTTACGGCGGTTTTTTTATCTCCTAAATTTAGGAAATTTACTTTAGTAAATCAAAATAATTAAGCCATTAACAAATTCCAAAGTCCTTCAACGGCCTCTCGCTCCTCTAAATAACAAGTCTGCTCAACAATAGGTTTTTCATTTTGCAATGCCACGCGATGATATTTTGAACGATAAACCTTATAAGCGCCTACAAGCTGTTCCACCTGATCGTGAGACAACAAACCTACTTGCTCAATCGCCTCTAATATTCTCACATTATCTGAAAACTCGGTTAAGGATGGATATTCATTTGCATAGGCCAAAACTAGATACTGAACCATAAATTCAATATCCACAATTCCACCCACCCCTTGTTTTAAATCAAACTCTTCAGCATTTGATTTATCAAGAGCTTGACGCATTTTATTACGCATATCAACCACTTCTTGCTTAACCACTGCTTTATCACGAGCTCTTTGTAAAAACTCATTCTTAAAGTTATCAAAAGCCGTGCGACTTTGCTCATCACCCACTACCGCTCTTACTCGCGTTAGGGCTTGATGCTCCCAGTTCCAAGCCTTATTTTCAATATAAGTCTTATAACTTTCAAAATCAGTCACAATCATACCTGACGCACCATTAGGGCGTAATCGTGTATCAACTTCGTAAAGAACACCTGCCGGCATAAGCGTTGTCATTAGGGAGATAATCTTTTGTCCCATACGCACAAAAAACAGTGAGTTTTCCAACTGTCGACCACGTTCATTAGTAGCTGATGCGCTAGGACTCAAACCTTCATACAACAGAACAATGTCCAAATCAGAACCATAACCAAGTTCAATCCCTCCTACTTTTCCATAGCCTAACACTAAAAATGGATTTCTAGGATTCTCAGGATTTAAACCACCTGGCACACCACTTTTTTTAATCATCAACTGCCACGCAAATTCAACAACACCATTTAGAGCAGCTTCAGCAATCCAGGTTAGATAGTCACTGACTTTCATAATGGGCACACTACCTGTTACATCAGCAGCAGCTACCTTAAACACCTGAGCATGGCGCCACTGCCTAATTTGTTCCATAAAACACTCTTCATCACCTGAACAACCATCTAATATGGCGGTAACCTCTTCATTTAAGGATTCAAGCTCCAATGGAGCATACAACGAACGCTCATCAATTAACTGATCCATTAACGCCGGATATTTAGCCAACATATCAGTTAACCAAGCACTGACTTCAATTAATTTGACTAAATTTTTTAATGCTTGTGGGTTCTCGTTTAACAGCACCAAATAAACACTTCTTTGTACCACTTTTTCAACGATCTTTAGTGCCCTGGTTAGCATCTCTTCACTGTAGCCCTGCTTAAATAATTCGTTCAAAAGCAATGGCATAAAAGAGTTTAAACGCTCAACACCTTCCGTTCCCAAATGGGCAACCGACCGACTTTGTTTAAACGCTTTAATATGTCTTATAAATGCATTTGGATCATCCAGACCAAACTCAGTAATATCTTCTTCAGCTTCTATACCACTTAACCAAACTTTGCTCCAGTTATTCACCTCTGTACTTACTGCTTCAACTGCAAAAACCTCTTTAAATTGGCCTTCAACAAAATCACGATGTTGATTTAATACTTCTAAAAAAGCGGCATAATCAGCAAATCCCATTGAGTGAGCCAGACAATTCTGTTGATATTCATCTGACGGTAAATCATGAGTTTGCTGGTCATTCCATTCTTGCAAACGATTCTCTGCCCTGCGTAAGAAAATATAAGCCTCTAACAGTGCATCATGCTCTTTTTTCTCTATAAAACCACGCTCTAATAAGTGTTGCAGAGTTGGGATTAATCGACGCCCTTGTAAACCATGATCTCTGCCGCCGTGAACCAATTGAAATGCTTGAACAATAAACTCAATCTCTCGAATACCACCTGGCCCAAGTTTGACATTTTGCAACATACCTTTCTTTTGTACTTCAGCCATAATCATTTGTTTAAGTTCACGCAATGATTCCATAGCACTAAAATCAACATATCTTCGGTACACAAATGGCTGCAGTATATTAAACATGTACTTACACTCATTTTTATCACCTGCCATTGCGCGAGCTTTAACCAAAGCGTAACGCTCCCATGCTCGGCCATGAAGTTCATAGTAATGCTCTAAACCTGCAAAACTTATTGCCAAAGGTCCCGCATCACCAAATGGTCGTAATCGCATATCAACACGGTACACAAAACCATCTTCAGTATAATCAACCAATGATTTATTTACGGCCTGCCCTAGCCTGGTAAAAAATTGATCATTAGGGATACTTCGTGTCGCCCCTTCGGTTTTACCTTGCTCAGGATAGGCAAAAATCAAATCAATATCGGATGAGAAGTTAAGCTCTTGCCCACCGAGTTTTCCCATCCCAATAACAATCATCTTCTGCTGTTCTTTAGACGTTTCCCCCATAGGCGTTCCATATCGTTGGCAAAAACGTTGGTAATTCCAGTCTAATGAAGCATTAACTAAGGCATCAGCCAGCTCAGAGGCAGCTAACATCACTTCTTCTAATTCTGAAAAACCCATGAGGTCTCGTAATGCCATTCGTCCCATCTGCCAGTTACGTTGAATCCGTAAACGTTTAACCAAGTCCTTTTCATCTTGAGCCTGAATGACATCTGCATAAACCTGTTGATAAAGCTCACCTTGCGGCCATTGTTCAATATAATTCGCTTCCTCCAGCAAATCCGGGAACTTTTGCGTTAAACGCTCTGTAAATGGACTCCACGACAAGGCTTGGGCAATTGAATAGTTCATTTTTTCTCCACAACATCAAATCGACATTTGACTTAATTTACAAATAAAACAAGTAAACATACTTGTCTTACATCAACACTTATATCATTAAGGCTCGAGCATTAAGGGTCAAGCACTAAAACAGCTTATAAAATATAAATATATAAAATTGTTTTACGCTCATCAGACAACTCCCAAATCTCAGAGGGTTCTATATTTGGTACAGCAAAGCTATTACTTACAAAAATAGAGCCTGGCAACATTTCATCTTTAACTTTTTCCCATAGCCTAGGCATCGGCTCTGGTGATAAAAAAGCATAAACAACATCATAATAAGCAAGTTCGGTTTTCCATATATCCATTGCAAAAGTCCTACCTCCCCTAAAAGAGGTAATAAACTTAGAAATAATATAAGGCACAGGAGCAGTCTCAACACCGTGAGACTCAATCACTGATTTTTGTTGAGACATAAAGGCAACATTACCGCCCAAGCCACATCCTAAATCTAAAAATCGAATATTTCGTTTTCGTTTCACTAACGTTTTTAATGCCTCACGAGTAGTATTATTTGTTAAATATAAAGGCACTCTCTCTTTAAACGCATTTGAAAAAATTAACCACACTAAAACAAATAAAATTAATGCCCAAATCGGGTTAAATTCTATCAACACCCCAATATAGAGACCTATGGGTAAAAAGAATTGAATCCAACGCCACCAACAAGGTAAACCGAATTTACAACTCACAGCTGATGAGACAACAGCCTGAATCAAAACCAACAACCAATAAGGGTATGGAGGCATGATAAAAAAATGAGCCAAATACACACCTAAAGCTAAAAAAACCAGCACAACAAACTGTATTAAAAACGCTAAAAATATCTTGGGAAACTTATACAAACCCACACCTCAACAAACCGCACCAAATAAAAACACAAACGCACTAAAAGGGAACGGTAAAAATAAAATAAAAGCACTTACATGCCAAAAAACCACCGAAAAACACATATAACATATTGTTTTTATGAGGCTTTTAAATTCATGGCACGCCCAATGTTTATAACACCCTGAACATATAATATTAATTAATCCGAGGGGTTAGTATGAAACTGGTAGTTGCAATTATCAAACCTTTTAAACTCGATGACGTACGTGAAGCACTTCATGACATTGATGTGCAGGGTATGACAGTAACCGAGTCTAAAGGTTTTGGCCGTCAAAAAGGTCACACTGAAATCTATCGTGGAGCTGAATACGCGATTGAATTTCTTCCTAAAATCCGCTTAGAAATTGCTGTAAGTGACGAAAAGCTAGATAGCGTTATTGAAGCAATCAATTCGTCAGCTAAAACAGGAAAAATCGGAGACGGCAAAATCTTTGTTATGCCTCTAGAACAAACTGTGCGTATTCGTACAGAAGAAACTGGCGACATCGCTCTTTAAGAAAGGAATTTGATTATGGAACAAATATCACAATTAAGTTACGCACTTGATACCTTTTATTTTCTAATGTCTGGTGCATTAGTTATGTGGATGGCAGCCGGTTTCGCGATGCTTGAAGCAGGTCTAGTACGTACAAAAAACACAACCGAAATCTTAGCTAAGAACGTAGGTCTTTTTGCCATCGCTTGTATTATGTACATGCTAGTTGGTTATAACATTATGTATCCTGGTGAAGCCGTAAATAGCTTCTTCCCTGGTATTAGCTTCCTTATTGGTGGTGATAACGCAGTTGCTGACGTTGTTGCTGGCGGTGATGATGCTCCTTATTACTCAGGTATGTCTGACTTCTTCTTCCAAGTAGTATTTGTTGCAACAGCTATGTCTGTTGTATCTGGTGCTGTTGCTGAACGTATGAAGTTAATGTCATTCTTTGTTTTCGCTATCGTATTCACAGCTTTCATTTACCCAATGCAAGGTTTCTGGAAATGGGGGGGTGGTTTCCTAGATGGTTTAGGTTTCCTTGACTTCGCTGGTTCTGGTGTTGTTCACATGGCTGGTGCATCTGCCGCTTTAGCTGGTGTATTACTACTAGGTGCTCGTAAAGGTAAATATGGTCCAAACGGTGAGTCTCGTGCAATCCCTGGTGCTAACCTTCCACTTGCAACTTTAGGTACATTTATCCTATGGTTAGGTTGGTTTGGTTTCAACGGTGGTTCTGAGCTTAAAATCTCAAACGTTGATGAAGCAAATGCTGTAGCTATGGTTTTTGTTAACACACTTATGGCTGCTGCTGGTGGTGTAATCGGTGCGTTACTAATGTCTAAAATCAAGTTTGGAAAAGCTGATTTAACTATGATGTTAAACGGTGCTTTAGCTGGTCTTGTAGCAATCACTGCAGAACCTCTAACTCCAACAGCTATGGAGTCAACGTTAATTGGTCTTGTTGGTGGTATCATCGTAGTATTAGCTATCCTATTCATCGACTCTAAACTAAAAATTGATGATCCAGTAGGTGCTATCTCAGTTCACGGTGTAGTTGGTATCTTTGGTCTAATTGCTGTAACGTTCACAAACCCAGATGCGACTATCGTTGCACAGTTAACTGGTATCGGTGTGATCTTTGCATGGGTATTCGTAACAAGCTTAATTGTTTGGGGTGTTATCAAAGCAGTTATGGGCATCCGCGTTACTGAAGAAGAAGAGTACGAAGGTGTTGACCAATCTGAATGTGGAATGGAAGCTTACCCAGAGTTTACAAAATAACATTCAATATTTAATAAAGTCTTAAAACTAAATAGTGTTTATCTAGAAAACACAACCTCCTCATAGAGTTTAGTTTAAACCCCGCCCCCAGCGGGGTTTTTTTATACCTAAATTTTATTCGTAACAACTTCTCTAAAATAGGTTTAATAGACTTAAAGCAAAGCGAGTTACTTTTACAAGTAACCTGCATTTTGATAAAAAACAAAAAAGCCCCAGATAAAACATCTAGGGCTTTGTTATGTGTAATTAATTACAAGAATTAATTTACCAGGCCTGGTAAATCTTTAGCGATAAGCTATAAAGTCCTAATCTTATAAAGCCATTTTAAAAATATCATTTTTAACGAAGGCTTTACCTCTATTGGATGGTTATAGCGTAATAAAACAGGAGTTTCATTTTCACTGTATAAAGGATGATTTTTCCAAGAGAGCAAATCATCATAATCAAAACCACTATCAAAGGCGATGATTTGCCACGGATAGTTATTTTGATTATTTTTATCTAGTGGCTCTGGACCTTTTTCCGTAAATTTCAAGGGGATTTTTTCCTCTAGAAAAACGGGTTTTGCCTTACCACTTTCCATCCAAATCCTTACCGTTTCTCCAGATTCCAACAAAGTTCCATAGGGTAAAAACTGATAAGTGGCATTTAAATTAGACACAGCATTATCAACTAATGGCGGGCCTTCTGGAAAGCTAAATTGGCAGTAACCGCCTGAACAACAAGACATTTCTCTTTCCTTAATTGGGTAAAAAGCGTAAACTAAATTTATAAATAACGAATTATTGAAAGGAGATTTTATCATGGCAATTAATGGTTATTCTTCAATTTCTTCAAACATGTATACACCTAGTGTCAGTGCAGTCTCTCAAAGCCTAACAAGTGGTCAACGTATTAATCAAACTGCTGACGACGCTGCTGGACAAGCTATAACAACGGCTTTTAGCACACAAATAAACACACAAGACATTGGTGTACAAAATGCCAATATGGGTATTTCTTTATTGCAAACAGCCGATGGTGCAAGTAATTCTATTAACAATTACTTACAGCGAATGAATGAACTCGCAATTCAAGCATCAAATGGTACGTTGAACAGTGGGCAACAAAATAGCCTTAATCAAGAATTTCAGCAAAACCTACAGGCTATTAACCAAATTACAGAGTCCACTTCATTCAACAATCAAACACTTCTAAATGGCGATATGAGTTCTATTAGCCTTGCATTGGGCGATTCAAGCACCACGCTAAACTTGCCTACAATGACTACAGATGGTTTATCCATTTCTGGTTTAGATATTAGCAACCCAGCAAATGCTACAACCGCCATACAAAACCTTGGGTTAGCTATTGACCAAGTAAGTAGCCAAAGAAGCCAGTTTGGGGCCCAACAGAATGGATTAAGTTCTTATATAGATAGCACTCAAACTCAAAATATCAACAGCAATGCGGCACGTAGCCAAATTAACGATACTAATTATGCCAAAGCGGCTACCGAACAAGTTAAACAAAATATCATGCAAGACAGTGCAATTGCGATGCAAGCACAAACTAACCAGTCACGTGCTTCAGTATTGCAACTACTCAATAGTTAATATCATCTTCATTTAGCTATAAGATGAATTTACGGCAGATTATCTGCCGTTTTTTATGTCAGATAAAAACAAATCACCCTCTTTAAAGAATCCTATTAACTTTTACCAGGCCTGGTATACCGCACATGGCAATAAAGATTTGTAAGCGTAGGTTTCATTCAGTGATCGATAATCATCAACTTACTTGTTTACAGATTCGTTTAAAGTAAAAAAATCACATAATTCTATTCAGTTAGTTAACACAATAGCCTTATCGGTTGCTATAATCCTTCGATTATTATTTATAAAAAATTACAAGCAGATTAAGAGTTCTATGGAAAAGCATTTCGACCCCAATACAATCGAGACAAAATGGTACCAAACCTGGGAAAACAAAGGTTATTTTAAACCGCAAAGCCCAGATGCCGCCCCTTATAGCATTATGATTCCGCCACCTAATGTCACGGGTAGCCTACATATGGGGCATGCTTTCCAAGATACCATTATGGATACCTTAATCCGTTATAACCGAATGAAAGGCAATGACACCCTTTGGCAACCAGGTACAGACCATGCTGGTATTGCCACGCAAATGGTGGTTGAACGCCAATTAGCTTCCCAAGGTTTAACTCGTCATGATTTAGGTCGTGATAAGTTCATTGAAAAAATCTGGGAATGGAAAGAAGAGTCAGGTGGCACAATTACTAAACAGCTTCGCCGAATGGGTGCTTCTCCTGACTGGAGTCGTGAACGCTTTACCATGGATGATGGTTTATCTGATGCCGTAAAAGAAGTTTTTGTAAAACTCTATGAAGAAGATCTAATTTACCGCGGTAAACGTCTTGTAAACTGGGATCCAATTCTTCACACAGCGGTTTCAGATTTAGAGGTTATCTCAGAAGAAGAACAAGGTAACCTTTGGCACATGCGTTATCCGCTTACCGATGGTTCAGGGCATTTAGTGGTTGCTACTACTCGTCCTGAAACCATGCTTGGTGACCAAGCCGTAGCGGTCAACCCTGAAGACGATCGTTATCAACATTTGGTAGGTAAAACCATTACCCTGCCACTCGTTGGGCGTGAAATTCCGATTATTGCCGATGACTATGTAGATCTAGAATTTGGAACTGGTTGTGTAAAAATCACTCCTGCTCACGACTTTAATGACTACGAGATGGGTAAACGTCACAACCTACATATGCTTAATATCTTCACAATCGATGCCGCTATTAATGAAGAAGCCCCAGAAAAATACCAGGGACTTGACCGTTATGAAGCTCGTAAGCAAATTATTGCCGACCTTGAAGCACTCGATTTAATGGAAGACATTAAACCACATACTTTAATGGTTCCACGTGGCGACCGTTCACATGCAGTTATTGAACCTTTCTTAACAGATCAATGGTATGTAGCGGTTGAATCTTTAGCCAAACCTGCAATTGATGCGGTTAAAAATGGCGATATTGAATTTGTACCAAAAAACTGGGAAAACACCTATTTTGAATGGATGAATAACATCCAGGATTGGTGTATCTCTCGTCAAATTTGGTGGGGGCACCGCATCCCTGCTTGGTATGACAATAATGGCAAAGTTTATGTGGGTCGTGACGAAGCTGAAGTACGTGCAAAACATAATCTCGGTGCAGAGATTGAACTTAGCCAAGACAATGACGTTTTAGATACTTGGTTTAGTTCTGCTCTATGGACATTCTCTACTTTAGGCTGGCCAGAAAAGACACCTGAATTAGAAAAGTTTCATCCAACATCAGTATTAGTTACCGGTTTTGACATCATCTTCTTCTGGGTAGCCAGAATGATTATGATGGGCTTAAAATTTACTGGTGAAGTACCATTTAAACAAATTTATGTACACGGTTTAGTACGTGATGGCGAAGGCCAAAAAATGTCTAAATCAAAAGGTAACGTTTTAGATCCTATTGACTTAATTGATGGTATTGAGCTTGAAGACCTAGTTAAAAAGCGTACCTATGGCATGATGCAACCAGAAAAAGCTGCTCAAATTGAGAAGGCTACTCGCAAGCAATTTGCAGACGGAATCCCTGCTTTTGGTACCGATGCGATTCGTTTTACTTTTGCCTCTTTAGCTTCAACAGGCCGAGATATTCGCTTTGATTTAAATCGTGCCGAAGGTTATCGCAACTTCTGTAATAAATTATGGAATGCAACTCGCTACGTTCTAATGAACACAGAAGGTTTTGATACAGGCGTTGACGAATCACTTGAGGTGGAACTTTCTTTAGCCGATCGTTGGATAACCTCTCGTTTACAAGAAGTTGAATCAGAAGTAGCAAAACACTTTGCTACATACCGTTTTGATTTAGCCGCAACAACGCTATATGAATTTACATGGAATGAATACTGTGACTGGTATTTAGAACTAGCAAAACCAATCCTAAATAAAGACAGCTCAGATGCCGCTAAACGCGGTACACGCAAAACCTTGGTACGTGTTTTAGAAGCGATGCTACGTTTGCTTCATCCAATTATTCCTTTCATCACTGAAGAAGCATGGCAAGCGGTTGCACCTTTAGCGGGGCAACATGGCGAGACAATTATGCTTGAGGCTTACCCACAAGCAGATGAAAGCAAAATTGATAGAGAAGCGGTTGCTGAACTAGAATGGGTTAAACAATTTATTGTTGGCGTGCGTAAAATTCGTTCAGAGATGGACATTGCACCAAGCAAAGCACTAGATGTTCTGCTTGCTGGATTAAATGAAAATGACCAGGCCTGGTTAAATAATAACCAAGTATACCTTCAGTCATTAGCTAAGCTAGAAACCATTACGGTTTTAGAGAATGAAGCCGATGCTCCAGAGTCTGCTGTTGCCCTTGTAGGCGAAATGAAAGTATTAATTCCAATGGCTGGCTTAATTGATAAAGACGCAGAACTGGCTCGTTTAAGTAAAGAAATGGGCAAACTTCAAGGCGAAATCAAACGTTTAAGCGGCAAACTAAATAACGCCGGATTCGTTGCCAAGGCTCCAGAAGAAGTTGTTGCCAATGAACGCAAAAAACTAAGCGACTATGAAACCGCACTTAAAAACCTAGAGGCTCAAAATGAAAAAATTCAGCAGCTATAATTCGTTTCACCAAACCACTCTTGGCCTAGCTTTAATTGCCGCCATTGGTTTAGCCGCACCAGTATCAGCACCCCTAGCAGCAGAGAAAGGCTACATTAACTATATTAGTGACTCTATAGACGTCCCTATGCGTCGTGGTGCAGGTTATAAATATAAGATTTCTCGAATGCTTAAATCTGGAGAGCCTGTCAAAATCTTAGAAGTTGATAAAAGTGGATGGGCACAAGTTCAATATAAAACAGGAGGTAAAACCTACATCGGTTGGTTACCTTCAATTTTATTACAAAGCCAGCCCGTTGCAAAAGACCGCCTTGCTGCACAAATCAAAAAAACAACTGAAGTAGAAGAAAAATTTAACGCACTTCAGCAAGAGTTAGATACCTTAAAAACTCGTTACACTGAAACTGATAGTGAACTTTCGAGCATCAAACAAGAAAAGTTTGAATTAGGTAAAGAGCTTGATCATCTAAAAGCAATTTCAACCAATGCCGTTGAGCTTGATAAACAAAACCAAGAAATGAAAATGCGTTTAAGCCAGCTTGAAAATCAAAATGCAATTATGAAAGAACAGATCGATGAGTCGGATGACTCTGTGAAACGTCAATGGTTCTTAACAGGTGGTGGAGTTTTACTACTTGGCTTAATTCTAGGTCGTTTCTTTAGACCACCAAGCAAACGAAAAAAATGGGGTGAGCTATAATCCCAAACGGATAACTCCTCACACTTAAAACCTGCTTTATGCAGGTTTTTTGTTACTCCCCCTCCCAAAAAATACTACTCAACGTCACTGAGTGGTATTGTTCAATTTTGTATGACTTATGCTACATTTAAGAACAATTTTCTACACAAAAAATACCATCTCATCGTCATTAATTAGACAAAAACCCCTTAACCAATTGATTTTACTGAATTAAATTTAACTGGTTTAAATACTGCAAGTTATTGATAAATTCTACGCTTTTTATCTCTCCAAATAGATATAACAACACCCTTAAGGTTAACCAGACAACGATGTCACATAACCAATTATTTCTTAAACAAAAGGATATAGCCATGCAAGATTCGTTGTTAATTAATGCCTCACACTTAGCTCAAATGAACCTTAAAGATGAGGTTGTTATCATAGACACTCGATCACCAGAAGCATTTTCGGTTGGTCACATTCCAAATGCCGTAAATATACATGATATTTTTACATTCTTGGCCAGCTCGACCCCTGAAGGAGTTGAAGAACTCAAAAACAAATTTGCAGATATCTTTGGTGCTGCCGGATTATCTGGTTATGAAACCGCCGTTCTTTATGAAGATTCACTTGATACCGGTTTTGGGCAATCTTGTAGAGGCTATTTTTTACTTAAATACCTAGGATATGAAAAAATCAATATCTTACAAGGTGGCTACCAAAGTTGGATCGCAGAAGGCTTAACTATCAGTAAAGAACCTGCCACTCCAGAGCCAAAGAAATTTCCTCTTAGAGACACTGCTAATGAATTTATGGTTAATAAAGAAGAGGTTCTAGAAGCTTTAGACAGTGACATTGCTCTACTTGATGTTCGTGATGTAGATGAATGGATTGCAGAAAGTTCTTCACCTTACGGTAAAGATTTTAGCCCAAGAAAAGGACGTTTGCCTGGAGCAGTCTGGATTGAATGGTATAGAATGATGAAACCTGGCGCAGTACCTATGTTTAAATCTCCAGATGAAATATTAGCTGAGTGTAAAACAGTTGGCATTGATAAAGACACACCTGTTTACCTGTATTGTTTTAAAGGAGCGCGTGCATCAAACACTTTTGTTGCCCTTAAATCAGCTGGCATTAAAAACGTTAAAATGTATTTTGGTTCATGGAACGAATGGTCACAAGATCCAGCACTTCCAATTGAAGAAGGTTTACCATTCTGATATTTAAACAATTTGAAGTTAACTAGAATATTTACATATCCCTATATAACGTTGCTATCAACCTTGCTTTGGGTTGATAAATATCTTAGCTAGACTCGGACATTGTCGATATTCAAATAGAACGTAATATTCAAAATCAAAAAACCGGCCATATAGCCGGTTTTTTTTACTATTTGAACCACTTAAAAATAATTCACTAAGAAGCGTTTAACATCTGAATAAGCTTTTTAGCAGGAACATAACCTGGCAAGATATTGCCATCTTCTAAAATGATATTTGGAGTACCATTCACTTCAAATATTTCAGCCTGCATAATATGCTCTTTTACAGGATTTTTACACGTTTTGCTTGCTGGTGTTTTACCAGACATAGCCTCATCCATTGCTTTCTTTTTATCGTCCGCACACCAAACTGATACCGCTTTTTTATAAGAAGGTGAATTAACTCCTGCACGTGGATATGAAATATATCTAACAGTAACTCCAGCCTCATTTAATTGTGGAATTTCTTTGTGCAATTTCACACAATAAGGGCAATCAATATCTGAGAATACGGTAATGGTGTGCTGTTTTTTACCTTCTTTACCAGGATAAATAATCATGGTCTCTTCTGGTATCGCTTTTAATGCAATCTTACGAGCTTCAGCTTGAGCCTTTCTAGTTAAATTGGTTTGTGTATCTAAATCTACCATACTACCATTAACTAAAAATTTACCGTCTTTAGACATATACACAACGGTCATCCCTAACTGAATTTGGTACAAGCCTGGTATTGCTGATTTGGTAATGACTGCATTGTTTGCATTTGTAGGAATAATGGTTTGTAAACGCTGTTTAATAGCAGCGTAATCATCAGCTGCTTGAGTAGCTGGTGCTGCAGACAATAAAACCGTACTTGCCAATAAACCTACCCATATATTCTTTTTTATTGTGTGAATCATCAAATTTACCTTTCTTATATCTTCTTTTATTTAACGCATAATACAACACTGCCAAGACATAACTCTTACTCTAATATTAAGAATACATAACATTGCTATAAAAACTTAACCACGTGGGTGATGTTGTTGATGCAGCTTATGCAATCGCTCTTTAGCCACATGAGTATAAATTTGGGTGGTTGATAGATCGCTATGCCCTAACAATAATTGCACTGTTCTTAAATCTGCACCGTGATTAATTAAATGTGTAGCAAAAGCATGACGAAGTGTGTGCGGAGAAAGTTTAGTATGAATTCCAGCATCAAAGGCTAAATTGATTACCCTGTGCCACAATGTCTGACGCGTCATAGGACGACCAATGCGAGATACAAACAAAGTATGAACCCACTTCTTTTTAACCAAACTAGGACGTGCTTCTTTAATGTACTTTTCAATCCATTCAATTGCTAACTCACCAATTGGCACAATTCGCTCTTTATTACCCTTACCAGTCACCTGGACTAAACCAGCTGACAAATTGATTTGTTCAAATGGCAATTCGACCACTTCTGAGACTCGCAAACCACTGGCATACATCAATTCTAGAATCGCCCTATCACGGATACCTAATGGCGTATATTCACTTGGAGAATACAACAAAGCTTCTACCTGAGCTTCAGTAATTGTTTTAGGAATACTTTTAGGTAATTTAGGAGATTTAACTAATGCCGTAGGATCAGCACTAAAATATTCATTGCTGGTAGCCCACTGATAAAAACGCTTTAAGGTAGAAAGTAAACGGGCATTACTTTTCTCTTTACGGCCTTCAGACTGTAAATAGAGCATAAAACTCTCTATACCTTCGGTAGAGATTTGTTCAACCGTAGAATGCTGAATATTATTTAACCAGGCCTGGTAAAGCTTTAAATCCGTTTGGTAGGCTGAAATGGTATTGCTACTTAACCCTTCTGAAAGAGCAAGATAACTCAGAAATTCAGTCATTCTTGTGTGCAACACTATTTCTATTTTTGGTGGTTTTGATTTTATCATGAAGAGTAGTATAGCTGAGACGGCTTTGCTACGTAACACCTGCAGTATCGATAATTGCTTCTAAGTATTAGATTGATAGGAACTATATTTTCCAGATATCTAAAGTATCAAACATCGATTTAAGACTTATTAATCAATATAAACAAAAAACGCCTCGTAATCAAAAGATTACGAGGCGTTTTTAGTACAAGAAAAATCTTGGATCGACTTCGAAGTAAAACTTCTAAACGATTATACTTTTTCTTTAATACGTGCTGCTTTACCAGATAGGTCACGTAGGTAGTATAGTTTCGCACGACGTACAGCACCTTTACGCTTAACAGCAATGCTGTCAACTAATGGGCTATAAGTTTGGAAAGTACGCTCAACACCAACACCGTGTGAGATTTTGCGCACGATAAAGTTAGAGTTAATACCACGGTTTTTCTTAGCAATTACAACACCTTCATATGCCTGAAGACGTTCGTTTTTACCTTCTACTACTTTAACCTGAACTACTACTGTATCACCAGGTGCAAACTCAGGAACTTCCTTAGTCATTTGCTCTGATTCAATGCGCTGAATAATATCGTTTTTCATTTTAAAACTACTCCAAATCAGAAAGTTTTCTTTCTGAATTTTATTTTTATCCAACAATAACTAACTCTGTTAGCCAGAGGTTGAATCCGAATTTTTACAATTTTTTACCAGAGAGTAAATCTGGCCGACGCTTTTGTGTTCTTGCTAATTTTTGTTCTTGTCGCCAAGCATCAATTTTAGCGTGATTGCCTTCAAGTAAAACTGAAGGAACCGTCATTCCATCAACCTCTTCAGGCCGAGTGTAATGCGGACAATCTAACAAACCGTCAGAAAAAGAATCTTGCTCTGCTGACTGGTTATGCCCTAATGCACCAGGAATCAGTCTAATAACCGCATCCATCAACATCATGGCAGGGAGTTCTCCCCCACTCACTACAAAGTCACCAATACTGATTTCCTCATCAACTGATGATTCAATCAATCTTTCATCAACGCCTTCATAACGTCCACAAAGCAAGGTAATATTTTTGTATTGAGTTAACTCTGCTACTTTTTGCTGAGTAAGAGGCTGACCTTGAGGTGATAAGTACACCACATGAGGCTTGGCATTTTCACCAGTCTCAGTATCAACCTCACACTCTGCTTCAATTGCCATCAGTGAGTCTTTTAACGGCTGATACATCATGACCATTCCTGGCCCGCCCCCGTAAGGACGATCATCAACCGTTTTATGTTTATCTAAAGTAAATTGACGAGGGTTCCAGGTTTTAAGCTGGTAGAGTCCAGATTGATTTGCTCTACGACTGACACCTGATTCCGTTAATGCACTAAACATTTCCGGAAACAGGGTAATCACATCAAATCTCACCGTCGGCTTCCAATTCCCAGTCAACCACAATCTGTTTTTTATCGGTATCAACACTTAAGATGAATTGATCCATAACAAATGGAATCAACTCTTCTTGTTTGCCAGCGACACGCAAAACATCATGCACACCTGTTTCTATTAAATCCTTAACCGTACCAATTACAGTGCCATCTTCTAACAGCACTTGGCAGCCGATTAAATCAATCCAATAAAGTGAATCTTTGCGGTTTTTTAATTGTGATTCTTCAATCGCAATTTCACACCCCATATATTCACGGGCGACATCTCGGTCATCTACTTTATCTAGTTTGGCCACCAAGGTTTTTCCACCTTGCTGTACCTTTGAGTCAACAATGCTGACTTGTCGCCATTCACCTTTGCATTTAATCCACCAAGGTGAGTAGCTAAGAATATTTTCGCGTGGGTCGGTATGAGAAAAAATCTTCACCCACCCATTTACACCAAAAACACCGTTTATCGAACCGACAATCAATTTTTCTGTAGACATCAATCTAGCCTCAGTTGCCGGTTAAATTAAATTAAGCGTTTTTAATGATGCTTTTTACACGAGGACTCATTTGAGCACCTTGAGCTACCCAGTGATCAATTCTCGCCTGATCAATACGAACAGCTTCTTCTTGACCTCTTGCAACTGGGTTAAAGAAACCTACTTGCTCAATAAAACGACCAGTTGCTGAGTTACGCTGATCAGCTACAACCATTTTATAGAAAGGACGCTTTTTAGAGCCACCACGGGCTAAACGGATAACAACCATTTTTTTCTCCAATATTTAATCAGGCGATGAAGAGAACTCTCTTCAACAATTTCTTCTATTAAGAAATCTCTTTGATTTCTTTATCTTTTTTTCATTCAAAAAGAATGAGAAGCGGAATTATACAGAATAAACTTTTTTATTTCAAACATTTAACGCTCTCTAATATACATCTAATTAATGACGTTTAAATCTGCCGTATTAACTTGCCAGTAATTGATGACGATTTACACTTTTTTTACTGTTTTACAATTGCGTTTATTCCATTGTCTAAAACTAAAAAAGCCCTTGTTATATATAAACAAGAGCTTAATCACTTAACTTACCAAACAACCAGGCCTGGTTATTTATATCTAACTTTATAATGCCTAACGCATTCCTGGAGGTAAACCGCCCATTCCACCCATTCCTGGTGGTAATTTTCCAGCAAGGCCTCGCATCATATTCTTCATGCCGCCGCCTTTCATTTTTTTCATCATCTTTTGCATTTGGGTAAATTGTTTTAGCAATTTATTTACATCTTGTACTGAAGTACCAGAACCATTTGCAATACGACGTTTACGAGAACCTTTAATAACAGCTGGGAAACGGCGTTCTTTTTTGGTCATTGAGTGAATAATGGCTTCTAAACGCTTAAACTCTTTAGCAGCAACGTCTTCATCAACTTGGCCTTTAAGCTGTCCCATTCCTGGTAATTTACCCATTAAACCACCAACACCACCCATGCTATTGATTTGCTGGAGCTGCTCTAAGAAATCTTCTAAATCAAAGTCACCCGACTTTTGAATTTTTTGAGCAAACTTTTGAGCCTTTTTATGATCAATTTTGGCTTCGGCTTCTTCAATTAAACCTAAAACATCGCCCATACCCAAAATACGACCAGCCATACGGTCTGGGTGAAATGGTTCTAAGGCATCAGTTTTTTCACCTGCACCAATAAACTTGATTGGCTTGCCAGTAATTTCACGAATCGATAATGCCGCACCACCGCGAGCATCACCGTCTGTTTTGGTCAAAATGACACCCGTTAACGGCAATGCATCATTAAAGGCTTTCGCAGTATTTGCTGCATCCTGCCCTGTCATGGAATCTACAACAAACAAGGTTTCGCATGGTTTAATGCCGGCATGAAGTTTTTGCACTTCTTGCATCATTTCATCATCGATGTGCAAGCGACCTGCTGTATCTAAGATTAAAACATCAGCAAATTGCTTTTTAGCCTCTGCATGAGCATTTTTAGCAATAGAAATAGGGTCTTGGTCGGCCGTTGACGGGAAAAAAAGTACATCAACCTGTTCAGCTAAGGTCTCTAACTGTTTAATCGCTGCTGGACGATATACATCGGCAGAAACCACCATAACCTTTTTCTTTTCACGCTCTTTTAGCCATTTAGCTAACTTAGCAACAGAGGTAGTTTTACCTGCACCTTGTAAACCCGCAACCATAATTACTGCAGGTGGTTCTACATTAAAATTAAGTGGTTCAGCCTCTTTACCCATTACATCGGTAAGCTGTTCACGCACTATTTTAATGAATGCTTGGCCTGGGTTTAAACTAGTAGAGACTTCTTGCCCAATGGCTCGCTCTTGAACTTGATCAATAAAGCTTTTGACAACAGGGAGAGCAACATCTGCCTCTAATAAGGCACGACGAACATCACGTAATGCGTCCTTAATATTTGCTTCAGTCAAACGCCCTTGACCACGAATGGCTTTAAAGGTTTTATTTAGACGATCCGATAAATTGTCAAACATGAGAACTCCTAAGACAAACCTCTAACTCATTCATTGAGAGCATTAAAGAAGTCGTCTTGTGTAAAACGAAAAAAGAATCAGGGTATTATAGCGGAAATAGAATTAAGAGTCTGCTTTGACTCTATTGATTATGCAAAACAACCAGGCCTGGTATATTTAATCGTTGATATTATAATAAAATATTTAACCAATCTTTCTTTAGACAGTTTATTTACGTATTCACTGAGTTACAATAGCTTAAACGTATTTAAGATCTTTAATTAAAAACATCTTATTAACCAAAAGATTACACATAAGGTTCATTCTCAATGTCATTAACCGGATTCAGTGCAATATTAGCCAGCTCACTCTATCTTTTTGCTAGTGTGATTATCTGGAAAAATATTCAGTCTCCTACTCAAAAAAATATCCGCCCAACCATCATAAAAATTGTTGCGGCAGCGATTGTGCTCCACTTACTTATTTTAAGTAGGTCTATTTGGGTAAACTCTAGTATTTATTTTGATATTGGTAACGGCTTATCACTAGTTATGCTGCTGGCCTCAATGATCTTACTGACCACGCATCTAAATAAACCCACAGAAACATTGGGCATCTTTATTTACCCTATTGCCGCTATCAGCACACTGTTACCACTGATGATTGATGAACGTATGCAACTACCACTTGAGTTAGGAAGTCATGTACTTATATCCATCGCAGCTTATAGCATTATGGGATTAGCCACTGCACAAGCTATTTTATATGGCGTACAAGAACGTAACTTTAAGGCCAAACGTTTAACAAAACTGATGAAAGCCTTACCACCGTTACAAGTCATGGAAAGCACCCTATTACAGTTAGTTAAAATTGGCTTTATCTTTCTAACTTTTGCTCTTATTAGTGGTGCTTTTTTCGTAGAAAATCTTTTTGAGCAACACCTTATCCACAAAACCTTTTTTGCGATTTTAGCGTGGCTGGTCTATGGCGTATTTTTATTTGGACATGCCAAATATGGTTGGCGTGGCCAAACAGCCGCCAGATATACTGTCTGGGCATATTTTTTACTTATATTAAGTTACATAGGCACAACCATTGTTTTAGAGTTTATTAACTCTTAATCAACCACTCTTTTAATTTCTTTCTATTTAATTCAAAAATGAATTTACCAGGCCTGGTAAATTCATTTTTTTATCTTTTTTAAATAAGTTTTATCACTTTACTAAATCTTTACTTGGTGCAAAAGATATTGAAAAGGTATAATTCCATTTCACTCATAACACAACAGAAAGACATTGAATTCTTTAGATATTCCTATCCTTTTTGGGATTTTAGCCCTTCTTATTATTCTTTCCGCTTTATTCTCTAGCTCAGAAACGAGCATGATGGCACTCAACCGCTATCGCTTGAAACATCATGCTAAATCGGGTCATAAAGGTGCTAAACTCGCCAAAAACTTACTCAAATCACCTGACCGCTTGTTAGGGGTAATATTACTGGGTAATAACTTTGTAAATATTTTTGCTTCATCCATTGCCACAATTATCGCCATGCAGTTAATGGGCGAAGCAGGAATTGCCATTGCCGCGGGTTTACTTACGATGGTAGTGTTAATTTTTGCAGAAGTTGCTCCCAAAACCCTAGCAGCACTTTACCCAGAAAAAATTGCTTACCCAGCGGCCTATGTATTAACGCCTTTACTTAAGCTATTTTCACCCATAGTTTGGTTTGTAAACTTTTTTGCTAACGGCTTTTTAAAACTATTTGGTGTTAACATTAAAAACGTTGAAGATGCTCATGCTCTATCTCATGAAGAGTTACAAACGCTTATTAATGAAGCCACTAGCCAACTGCCTACGCAATACCGTTCAATGTTATCTAGTGTTTTGTCTTTAGAAACCGTCACCGTTGAAGACGTGATGATTCCTAAACAAGATATGTATGCGGTTGATGTTGATCAACCTATTGAGAAGATTTTAAAAGCAATTCAAAAATCTCCCTACACGCGTGTGCCCATTTATCGCTCATCTTTAGATGAAGATCTAATAGGCGTTTTAAACTTACGTCGTGCCTTACCGATTTTAATGCGCAATGAAGTGACTCTTAAGGATATTATTAAAATTGTTCGTCCGGCCTATTTTGTGCCAGAAACCACCTCTTTAAGTGTACAACTCAGTAAGTTTAATAAAAACAAACGCAGAATGGCTTTGATTGTAGATGAATACGGTGACCTGCAAGGCCTATTAACCATGGAAGACTTGCTAGAGGAAATTGTTGGCAAACTTTCTACCGATGCTAAAGCTAAACCAATAGAAGAGACCGTTGCACTGCATGATGATGGCAGTATGACTATTGATGCCTCTGAATTTATACGAGACCTTAACAAAACTTACGAATTAGAGTTACCAACAAATGGCCCTAAAACGCTAAATGGTTTAATTCAAGAAGTATTAGAAGAACTGCCGTCTCCAGGCACCTGTATCAAAATTGAAAACTACGTTTTAGAAGTTGTAGAGACCTCTACCAATGCCATTGAAGCAGTTAAACTTTCAATTTACACCGCTAAGAAAAATAAAAAAAAGGTAAGTCATGACTAATACAGCTGAAACCTCTCATCCTTTTAGTAATGAAACAGAATGGCAAAAGCTGCTTTCAGGCATAACAGAGATGGCTAAAACAGAAGTGTTAGCGAGATTTGAACAAGTCTCTGCAGAAGAAAAAGCGGATGGTTCACTGTTAACCGAAGCTGACACTGAAATGCAAAAAAAGACCCAAGCTTTTCTAGAAAAAAACTGGCCTCAATACGCCTTTTTAGGTGAAGAATCTTCACAACAAGAACAAGAAGCGGCTATGAATAGCGATTCGGGTTGTTGGATACTTGATCCCGTTGATGGCACAAGCAACTTTGCAATAGGCATACCGGTATATTCTGTGTCTTTAGCGTTAATGGTTAAAGGTACATTATTAGCAGGCCTGGTATATGATCCAAGTCGCAATGAGATGTTCTCTGCTCGCATTGGACAAGGTGCTTACCTTAATGACAAACTGTTAATTGCCAAAACACCAAAGCAAGCTCTAAAGCAATGCAGCGGCATTATCGACTTTAAGAGACTTGCCGCACCGTTGGCAACAAAGCTGGCAACTCAGTGCCCATACTCTTCACAACGTAGTTTTGGATCTGTTTGTTTGGATTGGTGTTGGATTGCGGCTGGGCGTGGTCAGATTTATTTGCACGGTGCACAAAACATTTGGGACTATGCTGCAGGTTGGTTAATTTTAAATGAAGCCGGTGGTTACAGCTCAACCTTAGATAATGAATGTGTGGTTATTCCCAAGGTTGAAAAACGTTCTGCGGTAGCGGCAACAACTCAAAATTTATTTACTGAGTGGCAAGCGTTTTTAGAAATTTAACGGTTATGGGCTAAGTTAAAAAAGCTTGTCATAACATCAGGCTTTTTATAGCCATGCATCTTGCCAATAAAACAGTTTTAAAACTAATCATTAAGACCATTTCTGCAAAGCTGCTTTTAACGCACCTATGTCAATCGGCTTACTCAAATAGTCGTTCATTCCTGCCGCTAAAACAGCCTCACTACCCTCTTCATAACTGTTGGCAGATAAAGCAATAATAGGAATATGACTAACACTAGAATCGAGCATTCTAATTTGCTGTGTAGCTTCTATGCCACTTAATTCTGGCATTTGCATATCCATTAACACTAAATCAAAACACGCATCATTTTCTTGAACCATTTCAAAGGCTTCTAAACCGTTATTAGCAATTTCAACAGAATGTCCTAATTTAGTCAAAATCGTCTTAACTAAAAACTGATTTGACTCATTATCTTCGGCAACCAAAATTTTAAGTGGTTTTACTTTACTTTGAGGCTGTGCGATTTGTTCACTGGTAACTTCAAACTCTGGCGCTTCTTCAAAAGGTACTTCAAACCAAAAAGTACTTCCTACTCCTTCTTCACTTAAAATACCTATTTGACCGCCCATTGCTTCAACCAGTTTTTTACTGATCGATAAACCTAATCCGGTGCCGCCAAATTTGCGCGATGTTGACGCATCCGCCTGAGCAAACTCGGTAAACAACTTAGGGATATTTTCTTCAGAAATACCAATACCTGTATCTGTTACCTCAAATCTTAGAACCGTTTGACCAACAGATTGTGATGATTTAGAAAAACTAGAATTTGGGGCTTTAATAAGACGTATTTGCACCTCGCCTTCTGACGTAAATTTAATGGCATTACCCACGAGATTTAAAAGTATCTGCCTTAAACGACCCTCGTCACCTAAGTAATAGGGTTTAACGTTATCAGCAATCGTAAAGTCTAAACCTATATGTTTTAACTTAGCATTAATAACCGACATCTCTACAACGGTTTTAATTTGTTGCAGCATATTAAACGGCTTCTGCTCAAGCTCAACCTTACCAGCCTCAAGCTTATTAAAATCTAAGATATCATTAATTAAATACAATAAATGATCACCAGAACGTTTAATCATCTCTATATGTTTCGCTAAATACTCATCCAAATCTTCACTTAATAACAAACTTGCATTACCAATGACAGCATTTAAAGGTGTTCTAATTTCATGACTCATTACTGATAAAAAATCCGACTTAGCCTTAGCCGCTTGCTCAGCAATATTGTGTGCCGTTTTTAACTCTTCTTCCGCTTGTTTACGCTTAGTAATATCTAAAGAAAAACTTAACAACCAAGTCTCATAACTACCATCAAGTTGCTTAACATGCATTGGAGATTTACCGTGATACATCCAAAGAACTTGATCATTGACAGTGACTTCTTTTTCATAAACCACTACCTTTTCAGAACTTTGTATCTCTTTGTCTTTACTTGCTTGAATAGAGGCAATCTCTATAGGAAAAACTTCAAAATCAGTACGACCAATTACCTGGCCTTTTAATCTTCCTGAGATGGTTTCAGCCTTTTTATTAAAGAAACGATAACAACCTTGAGCGTCTTTTACATAAATACTGATAGGTAAAACATCAATCATTTGCTCAATTAATATTTCACGTTGTTTTAACTGAGTTTCTGCGTATTTTCGGTCTGAAATATTATGTAAAACCCCCGCTAAGCGTACAGCTTTACCTTCCTTCCAAATTGCTTGTCCCGTCATGTTAATCCATTCATATTGATCATGAATATTAAGCATTCTAAACTCAATATTTAAGGGCCATTTATGAACTAAATGGTCCTCAATCGCATTAGCAACAGTCTCTTGGTCTTTCACATAGACTCTTGAAAACAATCTTTCATAAGTAGATCCAATATCACTACCACTAACCCCAAAGACCTCATAGCCTTTTTGGTTAAACTGAATAAAATCCTTTTCTAGATTCCAGTCGTAAATACCAAATTTTGCTGAATCTATAATTAAAGAATTAATATCTGAACTTTTTTCTGTGACGGTTTCTGAGTAAGACTTTTCTTTAGTAGAGGCTAAAAATTGAACTAATACCGATTCTTTATATGGAGTGGCAATAAAACGAAATGTTTCAATAGCACCTGGAACTTGGTAATCAAAAAAAGATGGCGCAATTTGAGAGAGTGAATCCATTAACTCAAGTTTAAAACGAGGATTCTGAGCTAAATTAAAATCCCCCCAAAGAGAATGAGCAGCCGGATTTTGCCATAACCTTTGCCAAATTCCATCCTCATCTCTTTCAAATAAAGCGGTGGCGACGGGTAACGAAAGATAAAGGTCTTGTACTTGCTGTTGAAACTGGTGCATAAATGGATAGAACTCTTTTTGAACTTTTACTCTATTCTATTGATTGTTTTGAGGGTGTGAAGATTTATTTGAGTTATTTTTTAACAATAAAATCAACCAATCAAAACCACAAGCAATACAACATGTTAATTCATAAAAAAACGCAGATATACAATCAAAAAAGGCCTGTTACATAAATTACTATGCAACAGGCCTTTCGTTGTATTCAAGTTAAACAGACCAAAATTGCATTTTAGGAGGCCTGGTCAAACTTTTTTACTTTTTCACTTAGTATTTCCAAACTAATTGAGCACTAAAAATATCAACTGTAGGATTGTAAGACCCCACTAAATGCGTTACTCCATTATCTGACGAATAATTCACTTTTGATTTATCTGATAAAAGATGACTATAACCAACATCTAAATCCATGCCTGGGGTTAATTTATAACCAAAACCTAAAGCAATCCATTTACGATCAGAGTCTGGTGTACGTGGGCTTCGATGAGTTTCATTAGAAACAGGCGTTTGGTCAAAAGCTACACCTGTTCTTAATTTTAATTTATCATTTAGTTGATAAGTACCACCTAGAGATAAACGCCAGCTGTCTTTAAAGTCTTGATTAGAGTCTGAAACCGTAGTACCCGCACCATTCTGTATTGTCAAAGAACCGTAATCACTCCATTTAGTCCAAGTTGCACCAGTTAAAAGTGTTAATTTTCCATAAACTTGCGAAGCACTTAAAGTAGCGGATGCAGGTAGGTCAACTGTAGATGAAACATTAGTATCCACTAATCCAAGTGCAGACAATGCTGCTGGATAATCAATTGTACCTTTTGCATTTTGGGTAACCGTTGAGCGATAAGCAAAACCAACACGTGTTTTTTCTAGAGGCTTCCATAAGAAACCAAAGTTATAGCCAAAGCCCCAACTATCGGCTTTTACAGATACTTTCTCATCGCCCGCCGTACTTGTGCTTGAACCTAAATTTGCCTGTTGTTCTAAAATCAAATCGACATATTGTGCGTTTAAACCAAAACCAAATGAAAGTTTATCGTTTATCTTTCCTGCAATAGCAGGATTTATATTAATGGTTTTTAAATTTGTTTCAGTAGCTTGGTAACGACCAACCCACTTATCATCATAAGAAATATGCTGACCAAAAGGCACATTGATACCTAAACCAATATCGTAATCTCCAGCTTTACCTTTCCAGTAAATATTAGGTACAAGTCCAACAGTAGCACCATCATCATCACTTCCTTGTAAATTATTACCAGGAACCACTAAATAAGAGCCGTCATTACTAAACTTAGCCTTTGGAGAAATAACATGAGCACCAATAATTGCCTGACTGCCTTGTATCTCAGTTAAGCCTGCTGGGTTAAACCACATAACACTGGCATCTTCTGCATTGGCTGCGGCACCCGCATAGGCATTACCTTGCCCACTTGCACTTTGTTCAATTAATGCAAAACCCGATGCGTTTGCAGCTTGTGAAGCAAGTGCCAACAATACCGCACCTGTAAGTTTATTTAATGTCATGCTTTCTCCTACTTTTTCATACTATTTATTTTTATATTATTTTTTAATTACTTATAGATATCCGTCATTTTAACACCACTGTTTACATGCTGATAATTCAAAATAACAAGTACTGTGATAAGTAAATTAAATTACCAGGCCTGGTAATTTATGTATAAGGATTCATAAAACATCTAATGCTTGCTGTAAACTTTTAACCCCCACTATTTCCATACCTGGAATAGCCTGTTTTGGTACATTTCCAATTGGCACAATGGCACGCTTAAAGCCGTGTTTAGCCGCTTCAATTATTCGCTCTTGCCCACTCGGCACTGGGCGTATTTCTCCAGCTAAACCTACTTCTCCAAAAATAATGAGTTCTTGAGACAGGGGTTGGTTACGCATACTGGATAAAATTGAGCATAATACGGCTAAATCTGCACTGGTTTCCGACACTTTAACGCCACCAACCACATTGACATACACATCTTGATCACTCGCTTGGATGCCTCCATGGCGATGCATTACAGCAAGCAACATGGCCATTCGGTTTTGGTCTAACCCCACCGTTACTCTTTTGGGTGCTCCGTAAGGAGAATCATCAACTAAAGCCTGGATTTCAACCAATAAAGGACGAGATCCTTCCCACACTACCATCACCACAGAGCCTGGTGCCGCATCCTCACCGCGAGATAAAAATATAGCTGAAGGGTTTTTGATTTGCTTCATCCCCTTTTCAGTCATAGCAAATACACCCAGTTCATTCACAGCACCAAAACGATTTTTAATGGCTCTTAAAGTTCTAAAACGGCTGTCTGATTGCCCCTCTAAAAACACAACGGTATCAACAATATGTTCTAGCACTCGTGGCCCCGCAACCTCACCCGACTTAGTCACATGCCCAACCAGAAAGATAGCCACATTATTTTTCTTGGCATAACGAGTTAAATAAGCGGCACTCTCTCTAACTTGTGAAACCCCACCAGCACCACCACTGATTTCGGCCAACTGCATGGTTTGAATAGAATCCACCACCATTACTTTTGGTTTTTCGTTTTCTGAGGCAATGGTAATTGCCTCTACATCCGTTTCAGTAAACAGTCTTAAATCTTCATCAGGCAATTGCATGCGTTTAGCTCTTTGTGCCACTTGCTGTAGTGATTCCTCACCAGTGACATAAAGCACTTTTTGCTGGGTACTTAAATAACACATTACTTGCAAAAGGATCGACGACTTACCTACTCCTGGATCTCCACCAATTAAGACGACTGAGCCAGGTACAATTCCACCACCTAAAACTCTATCAAGCTCAGACATCCCTGAGGTAATACGCGGGACAACCGATAAATCAACGTCATTAATGGATTGCACTTTATTTTCGGTAGTGCCGGCATAACCTTTTGAACCAGTAGATGCCGTTTTTTTAGCGGGCGATAACTTAAATTCTTTTAAAGTGTTCCAGGCGTGACATGCTTGGCATTGTCCTTGCCATTGAGAATGTTCAGCACCACATTCGGTACAAACATAGGCTGATTTATTTTTTGCCATAGGTTTTTTCTTAATTTATCGTTAATGAGAATGCATAGATTTTAAAGATTTTAATCCCAAAAAGCAGATTTGTTTTATTGCTTAGTCTTTCTTAATCCATTCTTAGTAGCTATAAAAAAACCCGCAACTGCGGGTTTTAAAACAGAATAACAAGAAATTAGTGTTTAATATCTCGCCAGTATTCTTTTTTAAGCAAGTAGGTTAATAGCAATAACACTAATAAGAAAGCAATAACCTTCCAACCTAAATCTAAACGTTCTAGTTTAGCTGGCTCACCAACATATTCTAAAAAGTTAGAGATATCACGTGCAGCCTGCTTATATTCTTCAGGTGTTGAGTGGCGTTGGATCCCCTCTAAAACGTTTGGCATTGAAGTACCTTTAAGTACCTTGTTATCCCATTCGCCTTTCTCATTTTGATAGTAGTCTGTTAAAAAAGTATAAATATAATCCGTACCTTTTAAACGAGCCATTAGAGATAAATCAGGAGGAACCGTTCCCAAAACTTCTTCAGCTACGCCATCAACCATACGAGTTTGTACAGTATCTACAACTTTATTTTGACCGTAAGTCATTTTTTGAACAATCTCATCATCAGTCCAACCAATGTCTCGGGCAATGCGGTTATAACGCATATATTTAACTGAATGACACGCCATACAGTAGTTTGAGAATAAGATTGCACCACGTTTTAATGAATCTTGATCGCGTAGATTATTTTCAGCCGGTTTTAGTTCAATTCCGTGCCCACCTGCTGCTTGCACAGGTGAAACGAAAGGCAATAACATTAAGCTAAATACAGTAAGTAACTTTTTCATTTATTGCACCCTCTCTGGAACTGGCTTAGTTTTTTCATGTTTCGAGGTAAATGGAAGCACCAAGAAGAACATAAAATACAAAGCTGTAAATATTTGAGCTAACTTTGTCAGTTCTGGCGTAGCTGGCTGAGTACCTAACCAACCTAAAACGACAAAACTCACTATAAACATAGTCAATAAAACCTTAAACGATATGCCACGATAACGGATTGACTTCACCTTACAACGGTCTAACCAAGGCATTGCAAATAGCACAGCTATCGCTCCACCCATTGCTACAACCCCTAAGAACTTATCTGGGATAGCTCTTAAGATGGCATAGAATGGCGTGAAGTACCAAACCGGAGCGATATGCTCAGGGGTTTTTAGCGGGTTTGCTGGTTCAAAGTTAGGCGGCTCAAGGAAGTAACCACCACCTTCTGGCATATAGAACATTACAATCGCAAATAAGGTAATAAAGAATACCGCACCCATTGAGTCTTTAACCGAGTAATAAGGGTGGAATGGAATACCATCCATTGGTAGCCCTTTGTCATTTTTAACTTTCTTAATCTCTACACCATCTGGGTTGTTAGAACCAACTTGGTGAAGAGCGACTATGTGCATAAAGACTAAAATCAATAGAACCAATGGCAAAGCAATAACATGCAATGCAAAGAAGCGGTTTAGAGTGGCATCTGAGATAACAAAATCACCACGTACCCACAATGCTAAATCAGGGCCAACAACAGGTATAGCACCAAATAGCGAAATAATTACCTGAGCACCCCAATATGACATTTGTCCCCAAGGAAGCAGGTAACCCATAAAGGCTTCGGCCATTAATACTAAGAAAAGTAGCATCCCAATAATCCACACTAACTCACGTGGTTCTTTGTAAGAACCATAGAGAAGACCGCGCATCATATGTAGATAAACCACAATAAAGAATGCTGAAGCACCGGTTGAGTGCATATATCGAATAAGCCAACCCCAATCAACATCACGCATAATGTACTCAATAGAGTTAAAAGCTTCTGCGGCACTTGGCTTATAGCTCATGGTTAACCAAATACCGGTTACCAATTGGTTTACCAAAACCAATAACGCTAAAGAACCAAAAAAGTACCAAAAGTTAAAGTTTTTAGGTGCATAGTATTCACCAACATGTTCGTTCCATGTACTTACTAATGGATAACGAGCATCAAACCAACCAAGTAAAGTTCCCTTTTTTGGCTGTTTAGTATCTAAATCATTCATATTATTTTCAGACATTATGCCACCCCTTCCTTAGGATCTTCACCAACTCGAATCAGTGTATCAGACAGATAATGATGAGGCGGAATTACTAGATTGGTTGGAGCCGGAACCGACTGGAATACTCTTCCTGCCAAATCAAATCTTGAACCGTGGCATGGGCAGAAAAACCCACCTTGCCAATCAGCACCCACGTCTGGCGAACCAATTGCTGGGCGATAAAGAGGAGCACAGCCTAGGTGTGTACACACACCTACAACAACCAAATATTCACTTTTGATTGAACGGTCTTCATTCTGGCAATATTCTGGTTGTTCAGATTCTTTTGAGTGAGGATCTCTCAACTCCTTATCTAAACCTGGTAAACCATCAACCATGGCTTCTGTACGGCGTACAATCCACACTGGCTTTCCACGCCACGCTATGGTCATCATCTGTCCAGGCAGTAGCTGGCTCACATCGGCATTCACAGGTGCACCCGCAGCCTTAGCTTTTTCACTTGGCTGCCATGAGCTTACAAACGGTACAGCTAAGAAAGTAGCTCCCGTTGCACCAACCACTCCCGTTGCACCGGTCAAAATTTTACGGCGCTGGAGATTTACACTAGATGCTTTTTGTTCTTCTGTCGACATAGGTTTGTCTTCCCTTTATATGCAAGCAAATTCTGATTATTTTACCTAACCTTGCGTTCAACTTAAATCAGTATCTTCTCATACCGCTATAAATAATTGCTTATGACAGGTCATAAATTATTTTATTTACCTTTTATTTCAACAAGTTATTTTGATAAAAAAATCCATAAAAAAAATTAAATTTATTTATACTGGATTATCAATATCGACAAAATAACACTGCAAATCAAACTTTTGCGCTAAATGTTCGCCCAAAGCTTTAATACCAACACGCTCAGTTGCATGATGTCCAGCCGCTAAATAATGTATACCGCACTCTTTAGCTAAGTGCGTGGTTTGCTCTGAAACCTCTCCACTAATATACACATCTGCTTGCCATTCAATTGCTTGGTCAATATAACCTTGAGCCCCACCACTGCACCAAGCAATGGTTTTAACAGATGATGGTCCCCCTGGTAAGTGCAAAACTTCTCTATTTAAACTGGTCGAAACCATCTTTTTAAAGTCATCAATAGAAACCGACTCTGAAAGCTGACCCAATTTTACCAGGCCTGGTATAGGGGTAATGTCTTGTAGGCTCCATAACTTACCTAAAAGAGCATTATTTCCTAGCTCTTCATGAGCATCTAAAGGCAAGTGGTAACCAAAAAGATTAATGTCATTAAGCAGTAAGCTTTTAATGCGTTTTTGTTTAAAACCCGTAATCACTTCTGGCTCACTTTTCCAGAAATAACCATGATGAACCAAAATTGCATCAGCATTTAACTTAATAGCTTCATCAATCAGGGCTTGGCATGCTGTCACGCCTGTGACAATCGTATTTATTTGCTCACAGCCTTCAATTTGCAATCCGTTAGGAGCATAATCTTTAAACTCAGCTACTTTTAGATAATCATTTAAATAGCTCTGTAACTCTGCACGTAACATACACTAGACTCCATTTTACTGATGTTGTCGCCCGATTCTTAAACCATAAAAAAGCCACCAGGCCTGGTAAAGGCAATGGTGGCTTAATTAGAACTTTTGGGATTGATTTAAAAGCTTAAATCTTAGTCCTGTACACGGTAACGAGCTGACATAGCGTGAGCTTGTAAACCTTCACCATCTGCCAAAATTCCAGCAACTTTACCTAAAACATTTGAGCCTTCAGGTGAGCACATAATTAAGCTCGAACGTTTTTGGAAATCGTATACACCTAATGGCGATGAGAAACGAGCGGTACGTGAAGTAGGCAACACATGGTTTGGCCCAGCACAATAGTCACCAAGAGCTTCAGCTGTATAACGTCCCATAAAGATGGCACCAGCATGACGAATTTTTGGTAACAAGGCTTTAGGATCATCAACCGATAACTCTAAGTGCTCAGGAGCAATGACGTTAATCATCTCAAGTGCTTGTTCTTCGTTATCAACTACAATAATCGCACCGCGGTCTTGTAATGCAGTACGAATAATTTTTTCACGCGGCATAGTTGGTAACAAACGATCCATGCTTTGGTAAACTTTTTCTGCAAAATCAGCATCTTGAGTAACTAGAATCGATTGTGCATCTTCATCATGCTCGGCCTGTGAAAACAAATCAACAGCAATCCAGTCAGGATCAGTTTTACCATCACAATACACTAAGATTTCAGATGGTCCAGCAATCATGTCTATACCAACCGTACCAAACACCATACGTTTAGCAGTTGCCACAAAAATATTACCAGGCCCTACAATTTTATCTACCGCAGGTACGGTTTCAGTTCCATAAGCTAAAGCAGCAACGGCTTGTGCTCCACCTAGAGTAAATACTGCATCTACATCACAAATAGCAGCCGCCGCTAACACCATATCGTTAACTTCACCATCAGGTGTAGGCACAACCATAATAAGCGTTTCAACACCTGCTACTTTTGCCGGAATGGCATTCATAATAACTGATGAAGGATAAGCCGCTTTTCCACCAGGCACATAAAGTCCAACACTATCTAAAGGAGTCACCTGCTGACCTAACATAGTGCCATCAGCTTCTTCATATGCCCAAGAATTTTGTACTTGCTTTTCATGATAGTCACGAACACGGTCAGCAGATAACTGTAAAGCTTCACGCTGTTCTGCCGGAATCCTTTCTAAAGCTGCATGTAAACGCTCTTTAGAAATTTCTAATTCAGCACCAGAATTTAAGGTTAAACGGTCAAAACGTGCCGTGTATTCTAAAAGAGCGGCATCACCCTTTGTACGAACATTATTAACCACTTCTTTAACGATATCGTTAACTGAATCATTAGAGACCGTTTCCCATGCTAGTAAACGATCTAATTCCTCTCTAAAACCTTCTGCATTAGCAGATAAACGACGAATATTAAGCATTTTCTTTCTCTATCACTGTTTTAAACTGTTGAATAATAGTATTGATTTGATCAAATTTAGTCTTATAAGCGTGCTGATTGACAATCAAACGCGAACTGATATCAGCTATATGTTCCATTGGCACTAAACCATTTGCTTTTAGCGTATTACCAGTATCAACCAAATCTACGATTCTGTCTGCCAAATCAATTAATGGAGCAATCTCCATTGAACCATAAAGCTTGATCAAATCTACCTGCTCGCCTTTTTCAGCGTAATAAGCCTGGGCTGATTTAAGATATTTTGTGGCAATTTTTAAACGGTGGCCATGAGGCTTTTCAATTTCTGGCCCAGCTACCATCAATTTACATTTGGCAATATGTAAATCTAAAAGCTCATACAAGTTATCACTTGGCGCTTCCATTAAAACATCTTTACCTGCCACACCAATATCTGCAGCACCATGTGCCACATAAGTTGGAGCATCGGTAGCACGTACAATCAGTAAACGTACGTTTTTTTGGTTGGTAGGTAAGATTAACTTACGGCTTTTACTTGGATCTTCTAAAGGCTCAATGCCTGCCGCTTCAAGAAGTGGCAAAGTATCTTTGTAAATACGACCCTTTGAAAGGGCTATGGTTAACTGGTTATTCATAACTCGGTAAACTTTTTATTCAATTTAAATAAGGTTATTGTAGAGTGAAAAATCATAACTTGTTTAGCTTAAGCAAATTCACTCTAGTAAATTTTGTATTATTGAGACCTTTGTACGAGCCATGGACAAAAAAATAAGGAAAAATTTTACTGTTTATGGTCTCGTGCAAAGGTCTCTATTGTTAGTTTTAGCAGTTTGTTTAGTTAGACAAACGGTAAATATGAGCACCCAATTTATGGAACTTCTCTTCAATTAATTCATAACCGCGATCGATATGATAAACACGATTTACAACCGTTTCGCCTTCAGCGACCAGGCCTGCTAAAATTAAACTTGCAGAAGCACGTAAATCTGTAGCCATAACTGGTGCACCATACAATTTTTCTACACCTTTAATATGGGCTGTATTGCCTTCTACACGAATATCGGCTCCCATACGTGCTAATTCAGACACATGCATAAAACGGTTTTCAAAAATCGTTTCTTCAATGGTCGATTCACCATCTGCCAAGGCATTCATGACTAAAAACTGAGCCTGCATATCTGTTGGAAACAAAGGATATGGATCAGTAACAATATTAACAGGCTGTAGTTTTCTATCACGCATATCTAACGTAATCGTATTAGCTGTTGTAGTAACTTCGGCACCCGCTTCTTTAAACTTTTCTAGCACAGCACCTAAATGACTTGGGTTTACTTTAGTCACCGTAATTTTGCTTTGCGTAACGGCCGCAGCGGCTAGATAAGTGCCTGCTTCAATTCGATCAGGAATCACTTCGTAATTTACGCCAAGAAGACGCTCAACGCCTTCAATGACTAAAGTATCGGTACCAATACCACTGATTTTTGCACCCATTTTTACTAAAAATGAAGCTAAATCTGTTACCTCAGGTTCACGAGCGGCGTTACGTAATGTGGTAACCCCTTCTGCCAATACGGCAGCCATCAATAAGTTTTCAGTACCCGTTACCGTAACAGGCTCCATATTGATATCCGCCCCTTTAAGACGACCATTAGACTTAGCAATAATATAACCTTGCTCAACCTGAATTTCAGCCCCCATCTTTTCCATACCACTAATGTGTATATTGACTGGACGAGAACCAATGGCACAGCCACCCGGTAGAGAAACTTTTGCTTCACCAAAACGACCCAACAATGGACCTAAAACCAATATAGAGGCACGCATTGTAGTGACAAGATCATAAGGAGCTTCTTTACTGGTTACGTTTGATGCGTCAATTTCTATGTTTAATTCTTCATCAAACATGATTTCAACACCCATCGAAGCCAATAACTGAATGGTGGTTGTCACATCCATTAAATGCGGAACATTTGACAGTTTTACAGGCGTTTCCGCTAATAAACAGCCCATTAAGATTGGGAGTGCGGCATTTTTAGCACCTGATATTTCTACACTGCCAGAGAGTTGACCCCGGTTTTCAATTACAAGTTTATCCATTCGATACTGCTTTTCTTTTGTCTACTTTGTATTTTAGATAAACCGTTTTGGTTTGACTAAAATGTTGTGTCTTGAGCTTTATACTCTTAGGGCGTTTTAGCTTTTATTGATAAAGCATGCAGTTCACCTGTCGCAAACTGATCTTTGAAAATATCATTCACCATACGATGGCGTTGAATAGGGCTTTTACCCTCAAAGGCATCACTAATCACCGTAATTGAAGAAGTACAATCTTCTCCGCTTAATTCAACAATTGCACCTGGAATCTCGGCTTCAATCATTGTTTTGATCTGTTCTGGAGACATATTTAAACTTTCTCTCAAATTTTTTATTGGCGTATTTTAACGCCTTTATTCAATAAAATCAGATTTATCGCAGAAACCAAAACCACAAAAAAGCTGGTTACTGCTAAACTCAAGTAAACAGATACATCTGACTGCTCAAAAAAACCATACCTAAAACCGTCAACCATATAAAAGAACGGATTAAAATGAGAGGCTTGCTGCCAAACATCAGGCAAGGCGTGAATAGAATAAAACACCCCACTCAAAAACGTCAACGGCATAATAATAAAGTTTTGGAAAGCGGCTAAATGGTCATATTTTTCAGAAATAATCCCAGCCATCATGCCCAATCCTCCCATCATTGCCGCACTTAAAATTGCAAAAACAATAATCCACAATGGCTGTAACCAAGTTAAGTCAAACCACATAATACCAACAACTAAGATACCAAGTCCTACCGCTAAACCACGCACAATAGATGCTGCCACAAAAGCTAAATAGAGTTCAAAAGGAGAAATGGGGCTTAACAACACAAAGGTAAGATTACCATGCATTTTTGACTGAATTAAACTCGACGATGTATTTGAAAACGCATTTTGCAATACCGCCATCATTACCAGGCCTGGTATTAAAAACTGACTATAAGACAGACCTGAATAAATCTCGATTTGCGAATCAATAACCTGACCAAAGACCAATAAATACAACAGCGTAGAAACCACTGGAGCAAAAACAGTTTGCACAACCACAGAATAAAAACGGCGAATCTCTTTAACAAAAAGAGCCCAAAAACCGGTAAAGTTAAAACTAAACATAGCCAACATCACTTAACTCCCTCTGCGGTTAAATCTAAAAACACCTCTTCTAAAGTGGCATCACGACTACTCACATCGGTAACATCTAATCCTTGTTTGTCAATCAACCCCAATACTTCTGTCATTGAACTCTCTTTATCTATTTGAAACACATAACCATTATGCTCTTGCTCAACTAAAAGCTTGGCTAAAGGGCCATGTAATTGATCTGCTATTTTAGAGACGTTTACTCGAAGATAACGATATGGATGTTTTGAAAGCAGTTTTTGAGTATTATCCAACGCTTTAATTTGCCCATTTTGCATAATGGCAACTTTATCGCATAAAGCCTCAGCTTCTTCTAAATAATGAGTGGTTAAAATAATGGTATGACCTTGATGATGAAGCTCTTTGGTAAAGTCCCAAAGAGTACGACGTAAATCAACATCCACCCCCGCTGTAGGCTCATCCAAAACCAATACTTTAGGCTTGTGCACCAATGCCATTGCAATTAATACACGACGTTTCATTCCGCCCGAGAGTTGACTTGTATTCGCATTGGCTTTATCGGCCAGGGCTAATCTTTCTAATAGCTCATTAATCCATTTTTTTTGTTGCGGACCTTTTACTCCAAAATAGCCAGACTGCAACTCAAGTAACTCTTTAATGGAAAAGAAAGGATCTGCAATCAACTCTTGTGGAACTAAACCCAATAGACGACGAGTTTGACGATAATCATGAATAACATCATAACCATGAACATTAATATGACCCGAGGTTGGTACCACCAAACCTGACATAGCATTAATTAAGGTTGATTTACCCGCTCCATTTGGCCCTAACAAACCAAAAAAAGCCCCTTCTTCAACATCAAACGAGACGCCTTTGAGAGCTTGTAAATCGGCATAATCCTTAACCACATTGTTAAATTGAACTGCCAATGTCATGCAAAATCCTTTTTCTTCAAAATGAAAATAGGGCCTCAAAAGCCCTATATAAAATAAACTCTAGATTGAATTCTAAACAATCCTTTCAATCAATATTTTTTAGATTTAATACCTGCCAAATAATTTAATCTATTGCTAATAGTGCGGCATTTACTCTTAATTCAAACACACAAAATTAAACTAAAGCGACTACATCCTCTAAATCATAAAGCTTAATTAGGGTTGTTAACTCTTCTGGTAATTTTATTACCTGTAACTTCTCGTCAAGATTTGCAGCCCACACTAACAATACAGCAAAAATAGCACTATCTGCCTTAATAACATGAGTAAAATCGACTTGTTTAACAGGCAACGCCAGCCAACTATTTTGTTTTAGCAACTCCGCTAAAAGGTCGATAGAAAGTTGCTCTGGTAAAACCAACTTAGATTCTGATTCATTCCAGCATTCAGCTAAGTTGTTATTATCTGTAGCCACGTTTATGCTTTTCCGTTAAATTCAGCGTTTTTGGTTTGCATCTCAGTAATCACTGCATCCAAACCTTTTTTAGAAATATCTGAATCATAGGCTTTGCGGTAACTCAGCAACATGCTAATCCCTTCCACAGAAATATCGTATAACATCCATTTTTTGGTGTGTTTATTTAGATAAAGACGATAAACCACATCAGAACGATTACCATCCGATTGCAAAACGCTCGATGCTACCGTTACTCGACCTGGCTTTTCTTCTTGAGCATTCTTAACATCAACCGAGTCAATATTTAACTTGAGTAAGCTCTGTGAATAAGAGCGAATCAATGTATTGGTGAAGGCATCTACAAACTCTGTTTGCTGTTTATCACTTGCAGTTCGCCAATGTTTTCCCATGACATAACGTGCCATCTTATCAGTGTCTATGTAAGGCAAAACATAAGCCATCGCAAACTCTTTGATTTTTGCAGGATCACTTTCCAAAGCTTCTCTGTTCGCGTTTAATTCTGAGATGACTTTATTAGATAAATCCAAGACCATTGTTTGTGGGTCATCTTGCTTAATAACAGAGTCATTTGCTGAGACAAAACTGCTAAACAGTAATGCAAACAACATAGCTAAGAATAGCTTTAGGCTTTTTGAATTTACTAAAGACGTATTATGTAAAGTTGCAGTACGCATCTTATTTATCTCCACTATCGCTAAACTTAACTAAAAACTGACTAATTAAGTTTTCTAACACTAAGGCCGATTGAGTTAATTCAATCTCACTGCCATTTTTTAGCACTTCTTCTTCACCGCCGATATCAATGCCAACATATTGATCACCCAAAAGGCCAGACGTTAAAATTGAGGCTGATGAATCCATTGGTAAATCATTATAAGTTTTGTCAATTTTCATGCTAACCCGTGCTTTAAATGATCGTGGGTCAACAGTTATATTAGTTACACGGCCAATTACCACGCCACTTATTTTTACTGGTGCTCTTACTTTTAAGCCACCAATATTGTCAAACAGTGCACTCACTTGATAGCTAGGCTTTTCTTTAAAAGAGCTAAAGTTACTCACTTGAAAAGCAATCATCACTAAGGCAAGAATGCTCATTAAAACAAACGCTCCTACCCAAATTTCAATTTTTGCCTGTCGTTTCATCTGTTTTCCTTAAATATGCGATTTATTTTGTGCGTGGTTAATTAAACAGCCATGCCTAATTAAACATTAACGTTGTTAGAATAAAGTCTAATCCAAGAACACCTAGTGAACTATGCACCACTGTTCTAGTTGTGGCATTACTCACGCCCTCAGAAGTTGGTATTGCATCAAAACCTTGAAAAAGGGCAATAATGGCAATCAAAACCGCAAATGCTACAGACTTAATAATGCCATTTATTACATCTTCATTCCAGTCAACGTGACTGTTCATCTGTGACCAAAAAGAACCTTCGTCTACACCCAACCAACCTACTGCAACTAAATAACCACCTATAATACCCAAGGCAGTAAATAACAAGGTCAACAGAGGTAACGCAATAATAGCCGCCATTAAACGAGGAGCATAAATGTATTTAAGAGGGTCAATTGCCATCATTTCTAATGCGGATATTTGTTCTGTTGAACGCATTAATCCAATTTCTGCAGTTAAAGCTGAACCAGCACGGCCGGCAAATAATAATGCCGCCACCACCGGACCTAACTCTCTTAATAAAGAGAGTGCAGTCATAGTACCAACAGCCTCTTCTGAGTTGTAATCAACAAGAACATTATACCCTTGCAAACTCAAAACCATTCCCACAAACAAACCCGCTGTGAGTATGATTGGTAAAGATAAAACACCCGCTTGATAAACTTGTTTTGATAATAAATCTATTCGCCATAATGAATAAGGTATTGCTGGAATCAAAGAGATTAAAAAGAAAGCTCCGCGACCAAACGAGCTCAATATTGACATGCTATTTTGTCCAAGCTTTTGTAAAAAGCCTAAACTCATCATTGATTGCTTATTCTGTTGTTGACTCATTTCTTTTTACACATTTTTAGCTTGTTTACTTGAAGGCATGTCATTCAAATACGAATCATCTGAATAGTGAAACGGTACAGGACCATCAGGTAATCCATTAATAAATTGATTTACATAACCGGTCTTCTCTTCTAACAATTCTTTTTTGGTTCCTTGAGCAATAATTTTACCTTCTGAGATGACACATACATAATCTGCAATCGATAAAACCTCATTTACATCATGAGAAACCACCACACTGGTTAAGTCTAAACTATCATTGAGTTTACGAATTAGTTCAACCAGCACACCCATCGTAATCGGATCTTGCCCTACAAACGGTTCGTCGTAAAAAATCATTTCTGGATCAAGAGCAATACCACGAGCTAATGCCACTCTTCTGGCCATACCACCTGACAGCTCGGAAGGCATTAAATCTTTTGCACCTCGTAAACCCACTGCTTGTAGTTTCATTAACACTAATGGATAAATCACCGACTCAGGCAGTTTTGTATGCTCTCTTAAAGGAAAAGCTACATTATCAAACACATTCAAATCGGTTAATAAAGCACCACTTTGAAACAGCATGCCCATCTTTCTTCTTAATTGATAGAGTTTTTTACGGGGTAATTTATGTACATTTTGCCCTTCAACCATAATCGTACCCGAATCAGGTTGTAGTTGACCCGCGATGAGCTTCAACAGAGTAGTTTTACCTGTTCCACTCGGTCCCATAATGGCCGTAACTTTACCTTTAGGAATGTTTAAAGAGATGTCATTAAAGATCACTCTCTCGCCGCGCGAAAAGGTTAGGTTTTTAATTTCAATTAATGTCTGATTCTGCATATCTGCTTTTGCATGTTTATTGCCCTAATGACAATTCCGTTACGGTTATTTAAATGCGTTTTGTTAATTTACCAGGCCTGGTATTTTATCGCATTTAGTTTGGCTGTAAATTATAAAGATAGAGAAAACTCTGTATCAGAGTCTATACTCATAAATTACTTGCTGTGACAATCTTATGACAAGACCTTAATTATGACTGAGTCATGTAGATAGTTTCATCTATTTAAATCATTATTTAATTCGTTATGTAAATCATTATTAAAACATGACAAAACTTTGAACATTTAAACGCTGAACTATAAATTTCAAGGTTTTATATCTAAGAACACCCTTTTTAAACAGCTAAATAGATTTTGTAATCCTACTAATAGCCCAGTAATTCACTAATTGTTTTGAGGTTGTATACCTGTTTCATACTAATTGGATTAGTCTTTATAAAAAGAGGTGCTCCCAATATTTTATCAGGCAAAGCCTTCACAAAACTTTGTAATAGAGCAGTTTGCTCTTTAGCGTCCTCTGTTAATTGGGGAACAACACCACAAACCGCACCTGAACAAACCACATCTCCAATCTGCCACTTCCAACCATTTATAAGTTGTGTTTTAGAAACCAAAGTAATAGGCAAACCTAGGCAGCTTTTATCTTCAACTGGCTTTTCAGTAAAAACAATGACACCAGCGGCTCGTTCTTTTAGTTCCCCTACGATGTTTTGCAGCTGCTTAAGCTTGACATCATCACACTCATTAAGCACCTCAAAATAGAAACTAAAATTTCCCTCTACCGCATCGTTGATTTCTTCAATTTGTTCCTCATTCCAAGTTAACCAATCTTCTTGCGGAACCATAACGGTTCTATAGCCGTTACTGTAATAATCCAGCATCCACTCTTCTGGCATACCATCAGGATAAAAATCGCCCTTCCAAGATTCATACTGCCAGCCAAATGTTCCAATTTGTAGATTATCCATTTACAACAAAACCTTCATTTCTAAATTAAAAAAGACATTTAATTATTTTATCTTGTTTATGGATTTTCTGAGTAACTAATGGGCTTTAAAATCTTAATACTTTTGCTTATTTTCCCTTAAAACGCCCAATCAAAATAAACCTCGAAAGGTTTTTGTTATAAAATCAAGCAACTAGAGAACCATAAACAAAGTTTATTTCCACAATGATTTTGGTTATAATCCCTCCTCAATTTTTTGACGAATACATAAAAAGGCAGATTGGTAATGTTTACAGCACTATTGCTTCCAAGTATCCTTCTCATTATTGGATTAGCATTCCTCGTTTGGAGTTCTGATATCTTTATAGAAGGTGCGGCAAGCACAGCAAAACACCATTCAATTTCGCCTCTAGTCATTGGGGTGGTTGTACTTGGTTTTGGTACTTCAATGCCTGAAGTGGTTGTAGCCGTTCTAGCGTCTTTAGACAACAGTCCTGGCCTAGCAATTGGTAATGCCGTTGGTTCAAACATAGCTAACATCGGTTTAGTTTTAGGGGTAACCGCCCTTTTAGTCCCTATCACGGTTAAATCTTCAATTATTAAAAGAGAACTCCCCATCCTTGTTGCTATATCAATTGGTGCCTACCTTTTGGTTCTTGATGGTCGTTTATCATTCGTAGATGGATCAATTCTTATCGTGGCACTTGTTTTCGTCATGACATGGATGATTAAAGCCAATAAAACCATCAGCAAAGATGATCCCATCGCCGCGGAAACTCAACATGAAATTGATGAGATACCAGATCTATCTAAAGAAAAAGCGTTGGTTTATCTATTTGGGGGTTTAGTCATATTAATGCTAAGTGCCAAAATGATGGTTTCGGGTGCTGAAAGCATTGCTCACTATTTTGAAGTACCTGATGTCATTATTGGTTTAACCATTATTGCCATTGGTACCAGTTTACCTGAACTAGCAGCGGCCATAGCCGCCGCTCGTAAAAATGAAGCTGATCTTATGATTGGTAATATTGTGGGCTCTAACTTATTTAACATACTTGCAGTATTCGCCGTGCCTGGGCTTTTAGCTCCGTCTATTTTAGACAGAGACATGTTGACCATAGACCTACCTATTATGCTTGGCTTTACATTCCTGATGTTATTGATGGCTCTACCAAGAAACGGTGTGGCTGTAATCAGCAAATCACGAGGCCTACTCCTAGTTGTTCTGTTTATTACCTACCTCGTTACGCTTTACTTCCGCTCCGCAGGTGTTTAAAGTATAAGCCAAACTTTCATCTCACTCTAAGAGACAGCTATCCTGCTCTTGGAGTTATACAAAAGGCTTATAATGAATATCCCTGAACATATCATCGCAAAAGCTCAAAAAATCAAACTTCTTATTTTAGATGTTGATGGTGTAATGACAGATAATCGCTTGTTCTATAGTGATGATGGTATTGAGTACAAATCATTTAACACACGTGATGGTCATGGCATGGTTCTTCTACAAAAGAGCCAAGTAGAAATTGGTATTATCACTGGGCGTAAATCCCAACTTGTTACCAATAGAATGAATGATTTAAAAGTTAAACACGTGTTTCAGGGTGTTCCTGATAAGCTACCAACTTTTTTAAAACTGGTTGACGACTTAAATCTTGAGTTGGATGAAATTGCCTACATTGGTGATGACATATTAGACTTGCCAATACTGATGCGTATAGGGCTAGCGGTTACACCTGCCGATGGCGATAATGAAGTCAAATCAAGAGTTCACTATATTTCGCAACATGGTGGTGGTCAAGGCTGCGTTAGAGAAGTCTGTGAAATCATTATGCGTTCTCAAAATACCTGGCAGCAGCATATGGACTTTTTCTTACGAGACCTAAACTAATTTTGGTTGGCGGTGTTGATTCATGAGTCTTGCACGAATACGCATCTTACTTTTTGCACTTGTTCTTGGTGCGATTGCCTTGTGGATTACTAATCAGCAACCTGCCACTTCAGACATCCTCTCTCAGCAAGCTAAAAAACCACTAAGCTATAGCTGGCAAGCTATTCAAACAACCGTTTGGAATCTCAATCCTGCGGAACCTGAAAAACAATCCATTATTCAAGCAAAAAGCATTCTCTATAAAGATTTTGAAAAAAAGAGCGAATACTTACAGCCTCGCGTTGAGCTTATGGATAAAAAAACCATCTCAACTTTACAAAGTGAATCAGGTGACAGCCAAGAAGACAACGTTTTAAACTTTAAAAATAACGTCGTTATTACTCAAAGAGCCAACACAACAGCAGATTCAATCTCACAAGCAAATAAAACAGATAACAAAACAGACAGCAAACCGCACAACACGTTCACTCTGACCACTGACTTTATAAGTTACAATTTACAAACAAATCAACTTTCAACAGATGCAAAAGTGACCATTAAACAATACAATGGCCAAACAACCGGAACAGGATTAAAAGCCAATTTAAAAACGACTGACTTAGAATTACTCTCCGATGTTAAAAGCACCTATTACCCGCAAAAAATGCAACCCAACGACATTCAAGCAAAAGAGCCATAGCCTATAATGAATAGCATGCAACATAACTTTTTACGCCTAATCACATTGACTCTACTTGGCTTAACAAGCTTGATGATTTCAAATCAAGCTATTTGCCAAACACAATCAAACCTGCCAGACGAGCAACAGCCAGTCAATATAAGTGCTGACAGCCTTATTGCTAGTGAAAAAACAGGTAAGAGCATATATAAAGGCAACGTTATTATTACCCAAGGCAGCTTAACTCTAAAAGGCGAAACCGTCGATATTTCCCATCCAAAGAATCAGCTTACAACAGTAATTGCCACAGGCAACCCCGCAACCTTTAAACGTTATAGCCAAGTTGACCAGGCGTGGTTAAAAGGTAGAGCTCAAAAAATCGAATACAACGCCCTTAATAAAACCGTACTTTTGGTGGGTGACGCATTGGTCGAACAACCTGGCAAACACGTAATTTCGGGGCCAAAACTGTTTTACAATATTGAACAGCAAACCTTAAAAGCACAAAGCAGTGACACTGAAAAGAAACGCATTTCCGTTACACTTAATCCTGCAACAGTAAAAGAAAAAGACAAACCGGCTAATAGCTCAACTCCATCTAAAAAGCAGGCTCCGTAAAAAATGGCTCATTTTTATGCTCGCAAACTAGCTAAAAGCTATAAAAAACGCCACGTAGTTACCTCGGTAGACATTGATGTTCACAGCGGTCAAGTAGTCGGGTTACTTGGGCCAAACGGTGCCGGTAAAACCACCACTTTTTACATGATGACAGGCCTGGTAAAAAATGACGATGGTCAAATATTTTTAGATGATAAAGAAATCTCAAATCTCGCAATTCACGAAAGAGCTAAACTTGGTATAGGTTACCTACCACAAGAAGCCTCCGTTTTTAGAAAACTGACCGTAACTGAAAACATTATGGCCATCTTAGAGATGCGTCCTGAGTTATCCACCGACCAACGAAATATCTTATTTGAAAACCTGATTGATGACTTACAAATTGGGCACATTCTTGAGCAACCAGGCCAAGCCCTTTCCGGCGGAGAACGCCGTAGGGTAGAAATAGCTAGAGCCTTGGCAATGGAACCCAGTTTTATTTTATTAGATGAACCCTTTGCTGGCGTTGACCCTATCTCAGTAAAAGACATACAAAACATCATTATTCATCTTAAAGATAAAGGCATTGGAGTGTTAATTACCGACCACAATGTGAGAGAAACTCTTGGTGTGTGTGATTATGCCTACATTCTGCATGCAGGGACTATATTAGCGGCAGGCACGCCTGTAGAAGTTTTAGCTCACAAAGAAGTAAAACGTGTCTATCTGGGTGAAGACTTTACCTAAGTTTTAGACAAGACGCCCCTTTGCAACCGAGTTTAAAAACTATAAAAAAAAATTTTTAAATGCCATCTATTTGTATCTATTCATTTTATTTACTTTCTTCAAAATTTCTTAATCATTACCTACTCCCATTTTAAAATCTTGATGTTATACTGAAATCGAGTTCAGGGAATTTTAGCTAAAGTTAACCTCTAAAATTCATTCACAGGCAATGAAATTACCCAGCCCAAACCTGAACAGAATCGCAATGACACAATATAAAGGAGCGATACTATGCAAATTAATATTACTGGCCACCACATCGATCTTACTGATGCTCTTCGTAATTATGTTTCAGAAAAAATGAGTAAACTTTCTAGACATTTTGACCATGTAACAAATACTCATGTAATCTTAACAGTAGAAAAACAGTCTCAAAAAGCTGAAGCCACTGTTCACTGTGCAGGTACAGATTTATTTGCCCAGCATGACACTGAAGATATGTATGCATCAATCGATGGCCTGATAGATAAGCTAGATCGTCAAATTGTGAAACACAAAGAAAAAATTAGCGACCATAATAGAAAGTCTGGCGGAGTAAAAAGCATGCCTGCTGAAGAAGCTTAATCTAGATTGCTAATTATATAAAACGCCCTAACGTCAGTTCAGGGCGTTTTTTTGTGCCTGAAAAAAGCATCTTTTAAACCCAAATTTTAAAAATCTACTGCTACAATATCTTTCATAGGTTCTTAAGTAAATTTCGTTTTGTATTCTCAAAATAAGCGAATAATCACAATCCGTTAATGCAACCTCAAATAAATAGATTCAATCATTTTTAGATTTTCTCATCAGCTGCAAGGAGATGGCTATGACACAAAACCATTCTGCCATTGATAAAGCCAAGCTAATCGACCAGCTACTTGCCGCCGTTGAATCTGAAAATCATGCTCAAATCAATGAGCTGTTTTCTCATTTAGTTGCCGAAGAAATTGCCGAAATCTTAGAATCGACGCCGATTAAAGAGCGTCTAATTTTATGGCAATCAATTGATAAAGATCGTCAGGGTGAAATCCTTACCCATACCAATGACGAAGTAACCGCTAACCTACTTGAATCATTAAAAACGCACGAAATTGTCAATATTACCGAAGATCTAGAAACCGATGATATTGCCGACATTGCCCAATCGTTAGACTCATCAGATCAACAAGCTCTACTTGCCTCATTAGGTGAAGAAAACCGTGCCGCTGTTGAAACAGCACTGACCTATGCCGAAAATACGGCTGGTGGTTTAATGAGTACCGATTTAATCACCATTCGTGCAGACGTTACTCTAGACGTAGTGTTACGTTATCTTCGTTCATTAGGAGCCTTACCAGAATCAACCGCAGAACTATTTGTTAGAGACCGTGAAAGTAAGTTTGTTGGTATTTTAAAACTAACCGTTTTACTGACGCATGATGAAGACACTCTAGTACAAGATGTTTTAGATTCTCGTATTCCAGGTATCAGAGCCTTAACTTCAGCCAAAGAAGTGGCACACATATTTGAAAAAAATGACCTTTTATCTGCTGCAGTTGTGAATGAAAACAACCAAATACTTGGCCGTGTAACCATTGATGACGTGGTTGATATTATTCGTGAAGAAGCCGAGCATGCTCAAATGGCAAGTGCCGGTCTTGATGAAGATGAAGATATTTTCGCACCTGCAAAACGTGCAGCTAAACGCCGTACATTTTGGCTAGGAATTAATTTACTTACCGCTATTTTTGCCTCTTTAGTAATCAACCTATTTGACTCCTCAATAGAAAAAGTCGTGGCCTTAGCTGTATTAATGCCAATTATTGCCAGCATGGGTGGTATTGCAGGTACTCAAACGGCCACCATTGTGATTAGGGCGTTAGCTACTGGTAAACTGGCTCGCAGCAACAGTCGCTCACTGTTAATTAAAGAAACGACTGTTGGTTTATTCAACGGCCTAATTTGGGCGGTATTAACTGGTATTGGGGTACTTTTTTGGTTTGACGATACAGAGTTAAGCTTGATTTTTGCTTTCGCAATGATGATTAATTTATTAGCCGCTGCATTTGCAGGAGCAATGATACCGATTATGTTGCAGCGCTTAAAAATTGATCCCGCTTTAGCTTCTGGACTCATGCTCACTACGGTTACCGACTCCTTAGGTTTCTTTGTTTTCCTTGGTCTGGCAACTATTGTTCTCCTTTAGTCTATTGCCTCTTAAGCTTATTGATTCCTTATTCATATCTAATTTATTTTCTTTTTTACCAGGCCTGGGTATATCCTGTGGATATCTATTTTATTTAAGCATAGACTAAATCAAACATAGCCAAACTACCCATATACACACAATGAAAATATACTTGCTTAACCATCGACCTACTTGAAAGTCTAAACAATATCCACTATAACTAACCTAATAATAAAACAAATTTACTAAAGTAGAGTCAGTGATATAAATGACCTTTTAAAGTCAATTATGGTTAAAAGCAGATTGAATTTGATCTATCTCAAAAGAGATACCATCAAAATAAAAAATTAAACGTCATTTTTAAATCTTCCTTTTTTTTTCCATATTTCATGTGTACTCTACAATTAACAATAACTAATCCCTCTATTGGAGATGGAATCATGAATAGAAAATTTATTGCCGCCATTGCAACAGCCTCACTTATTTCTATAACAGCAGGTTGTACCAATGATCCAAGCCGCCCTACTGAAGAGCGTGAACAAGAACGTAATGTTATTACTGGTATTGCTGCCGTTGCTGGGGCTTTAGCTGCTAATGCGATGGGAGTTGATAACAACTTAGGTAAAGTCGCGGTTGGGGCTTTAGCAGGTTATACAGCTCGGCAGGTTTATGGTGATGTAAAAGCGGGAACTGCTAATGATCCAAACACAGATGTTTCTGCAGTTAAAATTGGTGATCAAGAATACGTTCAGGTACAGGTTAAAGACGTTAACTTCCGTTCAGGCTCAGCACAATTAGAACCTTATGAATTAAGTCGTCTAAAACCTGTTTTAGATACAATGAGTCGTCACCCAAACACTAAGGTGTATGTTGAAGGTCACACCGATTCAGATGGTACCAAAGCGTACAACCAACAACTGTCTGAGAACCGTGCCAAGAATGTAGCCCTTTATTTAATAGATAACGGAATTGCATCTAGCCGAATCGTGACTTACGGCTATGGTGAAGAGCGTCCTATTGCAAGCAATCAAACAGCTGAAGGCAAACGTTTAAACCGTCGCGTGACATTCTTAATTAGCGAAATGTAATAGTTTTAATATTACCAGGCCTGCAAAATCATTATTTGCCAGGCCTGGTAATTTTGAAAACAAAAAATTACAGCATTAAAGATACCGCTAAAAATTTAGCCAATAAAAAAGCCAAGCAATTAACATTGCTTGGCTTTTTTGCTTTAAACTTAATGATAAAGAAATAACTAAATTTAAAAATTAGTGCTCACGAGTCGCAACAAATTGTAAGTTTGGCCAACGCTCTTCTGTTAATGCCAAGTTAACGCGAGTTGGTGCAATATAAACCAACTGATCAGCCGCATCATAAGCAACGTTTTCACGAACCTTAGAGGTAAACTTTTCAATCTCAGCTTTGTCGCCAATCACCCAACGCGCGGTATTTACGTTAACAGGTTCAAACATACAGGTTACGTTGTACTCATCTTTAAGACGTTGCGCTACTACCTCAAACTGAAGAATCCCTACCGCACCTAGAATTAAATCATTGTTATTTACAGGACGAAACAACTGAGTTGCCCCCTCTTCTGATAACTGCGTTAACCCCTTTTGCAATGCTTTCATTTTCATTGGATCTTTTAGCTGTGCACGACGGAAAAGCTCTGGTGCGAAGTTTGGAATCCCAGTAAATTTAAGCTCTTCGCCTTGGGTAAAGGTGTCACCAATTTTAATGGTTCCGTGGTTATGCAAACCAATGATATCACCTGGATAAGCTTCTTCTGCTTGGTCACGACGATTAGCTAAGAAAGTAATCGCTTTTGCGATTTTAACTTCTTTACCAATACGTACGTGTTTTAGCTTCATGCCTTTCTCATATTTACCAGAGACAATTCGCATAAAAGCTACACGGTCACGGTGAGCGGGGTCCATATTAGCTTGAATCTTAAAAATAAAACCAGTTAAGTTGGTTTCATCTGGCTTAACAGTACGCGTTTCAGTTTCACGACTCATCGGAGTAGGTGCATATTTAGCAAAGCCGTCTAGCAGTTCTTGCAAACCAAAGTTATTGACCGCTGAGCCAAAAAACACAGGAGTTAATTTACCTGCCAAGAAAGCATCCAAATCAAATTCGTGACTAGCCCCTTGAACCAACTCAATCTCTTCACGTAACTCTTCTGCTTGGTCACCAATTAACTCGTCTAGACGAGGATTATTAATACCTTCAATCAACTCACCAGCAGAGGCATTTTGACCATCTGCTACAGCAAATAGACGAATCGTGTCATTGTATAAATGATAAATCCCTTTAAAGCGTTTACCCATACCAATCGGCCAAGTCATTGGAGCACAATCGATTTTAAGCACGCTTTCAACTTCATCCATTAAATCAATTGGGTCACGGCCTTCGCGGTCTAACTTGTTGATAAACGTTAAAATTGGTGTAGTACGTAAACGACATACTTCCATTAACTTAATGGTTCTGTCCTCTACCCCTTTTGCCACATCAATAACCATTAAAGCCGAATCTACCGCTGTTAAAGTACGGTAAGTATCTTCAGAGAAGTCTTCGTGCCCTGGAGTATCCAATAGGTTAATCATCACATCTTTATATGGAAACTGCATCACCGATGAGGCAACCGAGATACCACGTTCTTGCTCCATTTTCATCCAGTCAGAAGTGGCTCCGCGATCGGTTTTTCGGCTTTTAACCGCACCAGCCATCTGAATGGCACCACCGTATAAAAGGAGCTTTTCAGTTACCGTGGTTTTACCGGCATCCGGGTGGGAGATAATCGCAAATGTGCGGCGTTTGCTGCTTTCAAGTTGTAATGACATAACTGTCCAAGTAATCTCGTTAAAATGTGGGGCGATTATACAAGCTGTGTGCTGTTAACGCAAAAAACCAAGTAGAGAGAGGTTGTAATTTTCAAGTGAAAAAACGTCCAAAATTAATTAGTTAAAAACTATCAACTTGTTCAATTTAATTGATTAGACAAATATCGACGATCGCATTATTCTAATATTGCTGGAATTAAATATTTTTTGTTCGCTTAAACGTTAAATTCCAGCCTGGTATAAAAGGTTTGCTTCATTTCCTGGTTACCAGCCCGATTTAGCTATTGAGGTGTATGTCACTTTTGTTATTGCTAGACATATATTATGGTAACTAAATCTTTAATCCGCTCACTCTCATTGGGCGGATTTCTCTTCCATTAGAGCTTTTTTCTACTTCTCTTATTTGTATTTTTCTCACTTGATCCAATCGCAATTAAAGCTTTTTCAGAAATCCATCAGCAAAATAAAAGCCATAAACTAAAAAGCCAGCATTACGCTGGCTTAAAAGAATAACCAGGCCTGGTAAATTAAAAAACCAGCCAGATTATTTTATTGAAAAGAACTAAAGTTCGTCTTCGTCTAATTTTTTACCTTGCTTAGCTAACTTAGCTTCACGCTTGGCTTCGGCTTCTAAAAAGGCACGTTGTAGCTCGGCTTCTTGAGCTTCACGATCAACGCCTTCAGATGGTGCTTTCATTAAGTCTTCTTTAGAAACACCTAACCATAATGCAATTGCACTGGCTACGTAAGTAGATGAAAAAGTACCTACAAAAATACCCACAATCAATGCCGCAGCAAAGCCGTGAATAATTTCTCCACCCAAGAAGAACAGAGCCAGCAATACGACCAAGGTAGTCATTGACGTCATAATGGTACGAGCTAACATTTGGTTAACCGCCGCATTAGTCACATCAACAGGGTCTGTATCTCGCATGGTTCTAAAGTTTTCACGTACACGGTCAAACACAACAATGGTATCGTTTAATGAATAACCTATAACCGCCAATATGGCAGCCAAAACGGTTAAATCAAACTGCATTTGAGTCCAAGCAAAGACCCCAACGGTGATAATAACATCGTGTACCAAAGCCAGTACTGAACCCACAGAAAAACGCCACTCAAAACGTAAAGCTACGTAAATCAAAATACCAAATAGAGCATAAAGTACCGCTAAAGCACCATCTTGGGTAAGCTCGTCACCCACCTGTGGGCCAACAAATTCAACACGACGTAAAGTAATATCATCTTCTCCAGAGGCTTTTAAAGCATCTAAAACTTGGTTACTTAACTGTGCTGAATTTAAGCCTTCACGAGGAGCAATTCGAATCAACACATCTTCTGCTGACCCAAAATGCTGAGCAACCGCTTCACCATAATTGGCTTTGGTTAAATCACTACGTAACTCTTTTAAATCAACTGGGCTTGGGTAGGAAAGTTCAATAATGGTTCCACCGGTAAAGTCGATACCAAAATTTAATCCTTTCATCCATAAACCAGCAAAAGAACCAATGATCATAAAAATAGAGAACGCCACAGCGATGCCGCGTTGCCCCATAAAGTTTATATTTGTTGTTTGCATTTCTTTACTCATATTACTCATGGGGTCACCTTAAATTGAGATCTTCTCAACACGCTTATTGCCATACAGCAGGTTAATAATCGCACGAGTTCCAAGAATCGCAGTGAACATTGAGGTGATAATCCCAATCGTTAGCGTAATTGCAAAGCCTTTAATTGGCCCTGTACCAAAGCTAAACAGTACAATCGCCGCCAATAAGGTGGTGATATTGGCATCCGCAATGGTTACAAAAGCTTTTTCATAACCCGCATAAATTGCCGATTGAATTGAGCTGGTTCGCATCTCTTCACGTATTCGCTCAAATATCAGCACGTTAGCATCTACCGCCATACCTACGGTTAATACAATCCCCGCAATACCTGGTAGCGTTAACGTGGCTTGCAACATAGAAAGCACAGCAACAATGATGATTAGGTTTAGTAATAAAGCCACATTGGCTACCATTCCAAAGACCTTATAACGCCAAGCCATAATGACCAGCACTAATAGGAAACCAACCACAACAGACATAAATCCTTGGTTGATATTATCTTGCCCTAAGCTTGGACCAACGGTACGTTCTTCAACAATCTCCATTGGAGCGGCCAAAGCCCCTGCACGTAATAGCAAAGCTAAATCTTGTGCTTCTTGTGGTGAATCTAAACCTGTAATTTGAAAACGATTAGCAAATTGCCCACGGATAACCGCAGCGTTTATAACATCTTTGGTAATTATGCGTTTTTTGACTTTTTGCCCGTTTTCTTCAACCGTTTCTACGCGGTTTTCGATATAGACTACAGCCATACGATTACCCACGTTTTGCTTGGTGGTTTCTAGCATTTTGCGACCACCTGCACCGTCTAAGGTAACGTTAACCATGGCTGAACCATGCTGAGAATCAATTCCTGACTGGGCGTTGATAACATTATCACCACTTACAATAATACGGCGTTGTAATAAGATAGGACGCCCATCACGGAAGTGATAAATAATTGAGCCATGAGGAGCATAACCCGTTTTTTCTGCACGGTAAGCGTCACCCTTTTCTTCTACCAAACGGAACTCTAAAGTAGCCGTTGCACCAAGAATCTCTTTAGCACGAGCGGTATCTTGAACACCAGGTAGCTCTACAACAATACGGCGTTCACCTTGTTGCTGAATAACTGGTTCGGCAACACCTAGTTCGTTAATACGGTTACGCAGAGTGGTAATGTTTTGTTGTAAAGCATACTTTTGGGTTTCAGCGATTGTCTTTTTAGATAAAGTCAAAACCGCTTTAGGAGCCGAAGTCGTGTCATCGCTGGTAATAGTAAAACGATTACCATATTGTTCATTTAATTTTGCCAGGCCTGCTTCTAAAGTAGGCTTGTCTTTAAATTGAATATCTAAAACCCCGTTTTCTACCTCAACTGAAAGATAACGAATTTTATCTTGACGTAATGATGCTTTAATCTCATCCACATAACGTAAGTAGGCTTTAGAGACTGCCGCCTCCATATCAACATCCATTAAGAAATGAACCCCACCACGTAAATCTAAACCAAGATACATTGGAGCGGCATGCAAATCTCTTAAAAACATAGGTGTTGCTGGTGCTAAGTTTAATGCCACTACCGCTTGACGCCCTAAGCTCTCTTTTAATAAAGACTTAGCTTTTAGCTGATCTTCGGTGTCGTTAAAACGAATTAGAAATGCCCCGTTTTCAAAAACCGATGACTTAACTTTTAGACCCGCTTTATCAAGTACATTGGCTACTTGGGTTTGAGTCTCTGAATCAAAAGTGACCGACTTGGCTGGAGAGATTTGAACAGCAGGATCATCGCCAAATAAGTTTGGCATGGCAAAGGTTATACCAATTACCGTGACCACAACTAACAATAGGTATTTCCATGTTGGATAACGGTTTGCTATGAGCTTTTGTTGAGTTTGAAACATAAGTTCGATTCCAATTTTCTGAAATTGTGTGAATCCTTTTTACCAAACAGTCTTTGGTAAAAAGAATTCAATGAGAGGTAAATGCACCTCTCCTAGAAGCACAAAAGGGGCATTAAAACCTTAACTGGTTCTAATTACCCCTTGAGGAAAGCAATTTACTTTGCTTTCCAATTAAACGCGATTTATTCGCCTTTAAGAGTACCTTTTGGTAGTAAACGTGAAATATTTTGACGTTCAACTTTTACAATAACGTTATCTGCAATTTCAACATCACAGAAGTTGTCATTCATTTCACGAATTTTTCCTGCAAGACCACCATAAGTCACGACTTCATCGCCTTTCTTGATAGCTTCTACCAAAGCTTTGTGCTCTTTTACTTTTTTCTGTTGTGGACGAATTAGTAAAAAGTAGAATACAACAAATAGAAGAACTAACGGGATAATACCTTCCCATCCACCGCCTTGTGCCGCTGCCGTACCTTCTGCCATTGCATCACTAATAAAAAAACTCATAGTTGTAACTCCTAATATCAAAAAAATTTAATCAAGGTATTTTGGCACAGCTAGAATAAAAAATCTAAGCTAAATACGCCTAAATATTGATTAAGTAACGATTATGTAACGATTGAATCAAGATTCAATATATTTGTCTTTGCCATATTAAGCCAATTAGTTATTAAATTGGTAATTTACCAGGCCTGGTATGCCCTGTGGCCAGCTATATTTTATGAGCACAGGGTATTTTTCTATTTATCTAATTTTGCACTCAGTTATTTACTATAAAACAGACTACTTCTAGCTTTAATCCACTTTAATTTACTTTAATCTACTTTAATCTAAAGGGGGTACTGGGTGCCCAATACCATCGTAGAATTCTTTAACATATTCTTCTAACCTATTTTCGGCAATAGCATCACGCATACTTTGCATAATATCTTGGTAATAGTGCAAATTATGGATGGTATTTAAACGTGCCCCTTGGATCTCTCTACATTTATCTAAATGATGCAAATAAGATAAGGTGTAGTTTTGACAGGTATAACAACTGCACTCTTTATCAATAGGGTCTAAGCTCACCTTATGTTTTGCATTACGTAGCTTAACCACGCCTTGTCTTGAAAACAAAAAGCCATTACGTGCATTACGAGTAGGCATAACGCAGTCAAACATATCAATACCACGGCGAACAGCTTCAACCAAATCTTCTGGCTTACCTACCCCCATTAAATAACGAGGTTTGTCTTTTGGCATATGAGGTTCAGTAAAATCAAGGGTTGCCATCATTTCATCTTTTGGCTCACCTACTGACAAACCGCCAATGGCATAACCATCAAAACCAATCTCTTTTAAACCTTCAATGGATTGAATTCTCAAATCCTCATACATGCCGCCTTGCACAATTCCAAATAAGGCAGATGGACTATCGCCATGAGCATCTTTTGAACGTTTGGCCCAACGCATGGATAGCTCCATCGATTCACGTGCGGTTTTATGATCTGCTGGGTATGGCGTACACTCATCAAATATCATCACAATATCCGATCCTAACTTACGCTGAATTTCCATAGACTCTTCTGGTCCCAAAAAGATTTTGGCACCATTTACAGGGCTATTAAAAGTAACGCCTTCTTCTTTAATCTTGCGCATCTTTCCTAGGCTAAAAACCTGAAAGCCACCCGAATCAGTCAAAATTGGACCATCCCAATGGGTAAAATCATGCAAATCACCGTGTAGTTCAATAATGTCTGTTCCTGGGCGTAATGCTAAATGAAACGTGTTACCTAAAATGATTTGAGCACCGGTCTCTTTCACTTCTTCAGGCGTCATACCTTTTACAGAACCATAAGTACCTACTGGCATAAATGCAGGTGTTTCAACCACACCGCGTTTAAACTTTAAACGCCCTCTGCGTGCTCGACCATCGGTATTATCTAATTCAAATTCCATTATTGTTCCTATTTGATTCTGTCTAATTTTTGATTCTGTCTAAAGTTATTGTTTGTTCTGTGGAAACACCAACATCGCGTCACCATAACTAAAAAAGCGATATTCATTTTCCACCGCATGCTGGTAAGCCGCCATTGTTCTTTCATAACCCGCTAATGCAGAAACCAACATAATCAAGGTGGATTCTGGCAAGTGGAAGTTGGTTAATAATACATCCACTTCTTTAAACTCATAACCTGGAGTAATAAAAATATCGGTTTCACCTTGATAAGGAGCTATTTTACCGGTATCACTAAATTTAGCCGCACTCTCTAAACAACGCACAGAGGTGGTACCCACTGCAATGACTCTGCCACCTTTTTTACGTGCTGTTTCAACTTGTTTTACCAGGCCTGGTAAAACCTCTAAATACTCAGAGTGCATAACATGCTCTGCAATATCATCCACCTGAACGGGTTTAAAAGTGCCTGCTCCAACGTGTAAGGTAACAAAACCAATATCAACACCTTTAGCTTTAATATCGGCCATCAATTCATTATCAAAGTGCAGCCCTGCGGTTGGTGCGGCGACGGCACCCGGTTTTTGAGAATACACGGTTTGATAGCGTTCTTTATCCGCCTCTTCATCTTCTTTACGCTCAATATAAGGCGGCAAAGGCATATGCCCATGCTCTTCTACCAATTCTAATGCGGTTTGTTCAGCCAAAACTTTCACAATAAATAGCGCATCTTGACGCCCTATTACTTCAACATCAAACGCATCTTCAATGGTTAAGATCGTACCTGGCTTTGGAGAACGGCTAGAACGAATATGGGTCAATAAAGTTTTATTATCAACCACCCGTTCAATTAACAACTCCACTTTGCCTCCAGAGGCTTTTTGACCAAACAAACGAGCAGGAATCACTTTGGTATTATTAAAAACCAGCAAATCGTTAGGCTGTAAATAAGAGAGTAAGTCTGGAAATTTGGCATCAATCAACTGATGGTCTAATGAAGCATCAGACATTACCAACAATCGGCTATCCCGCCTTTTTTTAGGTGGTTGTTGAGCAATTAAATTTTCTGGCAGGTCAAAAAAGAAGTCTTGTCGTTTCACAAATTTATTAAATCAGCGGTTTTCTTGAATAGCACTAACAAAAAACGCCCATTTATCCATAGAATAAAGGGGCGCTATTTTCGCTGATTGTGTCTTTATTTTCAAGCTGTTATATTACAGAACCTAGCAATAAGCCTGCAATAATAAACAACCTATTTAGTCTTATTGAGTGTTAGGCAACCATCAAAGCCGCTATGCTAGCAGGTGCAACAGGACGACTAAACAGATAACCCTGGCCAATATCACAACCTAATTCAAATAAAACTTGGCGTTGCTCTTCTGTTTCAATACCTTCTGCGACCACTACCAAATCTAAGTCATGAGCTAAATTAATGATCGATTTTGCAATCGCAAATTGACGTTTATCTTCAATAATATTAATCACAAAAGCACGGTCTACTTTTAAAGTATCAAATGGAAACAAGGTTAAATAATGCAAAGAGGCAAACCCCGTTCCAAAATCATCAAGGGCAATCATAAAGCCTCTCGATTTTAATTCCTGAATCTTTGCTAAACTACGTTGCGTATTATTAAGCAACACACTCTCAGTTAACTCGATTTGAACTGTTCCAGGGTCAACCCCAAGTTGCTCAAATTGAGCAATTGCTTGGCTACAAAAGTTATCATCCGCAAACTGGCGTGCAGAGACATTAATAGAGTATTTCATTTGAATACCCTGTTTTTGCCATGCAACAATATCCTGGCCTGCCTGATTAATCATGGATTCACTTAACGCCCAAATCAGCCCTGTCTCTTCTGAAACTGGAATAAATACCGCTGGCGATGGTGCATCACTGCCGTCCTTAGTCTTCCAACGAGCAAGCACCTCAACCCCCATTGTTTTACCTGTTTTTAAATCAACCAAAGGTTGGTAATAAGGCTTAATTAACCCTTGTGTCAATGCCCCACGTAAACGACTTTGTAAGTCAACCATCTCTGTTGCATGAGCCGTCATTTCATGAGAAAAAAACTCCATACTCAACCCTTGGCTTTTGGCCTTAAACATGGCTGCATCGGCATTTTTAATCAGTACTTCTGGCGTTAATCCATCACGCGGATAAAGTGCCACCCCTGCGGTAACACCAATACTTAAACGATGCCCATGAATTCTAAATGGCTTTTCCAATAGATGGTTCATGTGCAATACACAATCTTGTACCGATTCTGTGGTAACACTATTACGAGTTACAACAACAAATTCATCACCCCCAAAGCGAGAAATCATCGCCATTTTAGAGTCCATACAGCTTGATTTAAAACGCCTCGCCACCTCTTTAAGCAACTCATCACCAACGGTGTGACCGTGTGCATCATTCACATATTTAAAACGATTCAAATCAATAAAAAAGACGGCAAAACTCTCTTCCCCTTCCCTAATATGACTCTGTTTAATCAGCTTATTCATATAGTCGTTAAGATAACGTCGATTAGGCAAATTCGTTAAGGGATCATACAAAGCCAGGTCTTCAGCTTTTTGAGCCGCCATTTTACGCTCAGTAATATCAATATTGATTGACCTAACTCCGATATTCTTGCCATTTTTATCGTGAAAAGGGCCGCACAAATGCTCCAACCAACGTACTTCACCTTGCTTAGTTATAATTCTAAACTCAACCTTTTCTGGAGCACCATCGTCATTCACTAAATGCACGTGATGTATCCAGTTAGCCTTATCCTCTGGATGAATAATCGCGTCCATAAAATTGGGAGTAGTATAAAAATCTTGTGGTGTATAACCCGTAAGAGGCAATACTGCAGGTGACACATACTCATAATGACCCGCCAAAGATCTCACATAGGTAAACTCTAGAGATAAATCAACCACAGCCTTAAAAATATTATGCTCATGAAACCTGATACGTAAATACTTTACTAAAAAAGCAAAACCTACCCCAATTACAATTGAAGCAAATATAGGAAGTAGCCAATCAAAGCCATGTAGCATAGCTTTTGTTGCCGCAAAATCCGCTAATACGTAAATTAAAAGTATCACTATAGACCACGATAACGATCGAACTAATTGTTTAACGGCATCTTCTCGTCTAAAGACTCTATTCACGTAATAACACCTGTTGATAAATTTATATGGGGGCTGAGTATCAATTATTCTTATTACCACGTCAAAACAGCTTTTTTTATCTAGCACATAAAAATACAAATGCCTAATATTATCCAGTTACTATAACACCACCACTTCTAAGCGTATTTTTAACACTACAAGATAAAAAACGTTTTACACAGAATAGATTATTAACAGTAACAATTAAGAATCTAAATACACACTCAAGCCCATATTTAAATTTGACAGGCCTGGTGTAACGCCCTATAATTCGCGACCACAAGTTAATGCCAGTGTGATGAAATTGGTAGACATGACGGATTCAAAATCCGTTGCTAGTGATAGCGTGGCGGTTCGAGTCCGCCCACTGGTACCACATTTACTTGTACCTCTCTATTGTACGACCGTAGCTCAGTTGGTTAGAGCACCACCTTGACATGGTGGGGGTCGGTGGTTCGAATCCACTCGGTCGTACCAATCACTTATCTTAAGTGACATCTTAAAACACCCTTATTCCTATAAAAGCCTTAAAAATTGCAAGATGTGTGTAAGTTGCACCTGTGTAAAGTATTAAGTATTTATATACTTTTCTTTTGTTATATATTGATTGTAGATTTATATTCAGATTTACCAGGCCTGGTAAAATAAAGACAAAAGCTTTATAAGCTTTAAAACAAACTAGACAGAAACAAAAAAGCCCCAGTCTTGCGACTAGGGCTTTAGAATTTGGCTCCCCAACCTGGACTCGAACCAGGGATATACGAATTAACAGCCACTTATTTCAATAATATCAACAACTTAACAACACCCTCAACCATTCTGAACCACTAAGACCAATTTATAACCATTTAATACAATGTACCCTGGATCGTGAGCCCCCTATCCGAAAAAATCCTATACATTGAAACAAATCTTATTTGTTTTTTATAAAATTAAGCCCTCTTTTTTCTATAATCTAATAACCTCCATATTTCTTTATCAAAAGTAGTTATAACTCTAAAAATTAATAAATTTTAACCCTCGTGTTAGAATTGCGTACTGCCTATAAATATTTAATAAGAAAGCAGACTTGTGATGCCAAACGAAACGACAAAAAAAGAAATAGAATCATTACGGGAGATTAGATGGAAAACACATCTATCCAATAGGGTTCAAGAGTTTTCAAAAATAATTCAAAACGACAGAATATTTGAAGAATACTTTAGCAAAAGTTATGTAGAAAATTTAACAAATAAGTCACAGAATATAACAAAGTTTGTCGTCAAACTTGGAATTATATATTCATTATTGATGCTGTCTTTATTTGCTTCTCTTAACTCTAATCAATCAGATTTTGAAATATTTGGATACGGTTTTAAAAACATAGGAGCATATAAAGAATTACTTTTGTTTCTCGCTGTAACTATATCCCCCATAACTGCAATTTTGCTTGCATACCAAAAATACATCGATGCATTAAGAAAAGAGTGCCTAAAAAAGATTGTTCCAGATGCTAGCGTAAGAAAGTTCTATTCATTCACATTTATTGATGATTACTTCGATGGTTTAACAAGTCGCAGTTATGAAAAATCTACCCATTGGCACGGTTCAGTTAATTTAATTACCGTTTTGTTTGGCTTTACACTTTTACTATTAATCATAACGTTGCTAGCAGGCTCTTTCTTTATTCAAATTATGGTCATTTACGATGTAGTTATGAATCCATCTACATCAAAATATATAAATTTATTTGTTGTGGTATTTGCAATTACGTCCATTTTATTTACATGGCTCGTTAGCCTAATGCAACTTCCAATGCCTGAAGTTGACTGGACCAACACCTACAAGCTTTCTGAAATTGAAAAAACTGATCCTGATAAATACAATAAGTTGATGCAAAAATTTGCAGCGGATAACTCTAGGAAAGAAGCTTTTTCAATAATTACATCATCATCTATTATTTATATAATTTGCTTCACTACCATTGCATTGTATTGGTATTCAGAAACTTTAGAAAACTTAACTTTCTTTCTTGGAAATGCAATGACTGGTTACTTTGTAGTCCTATTTTTCTCAAATGAAAGCAACCATTTCATACGTAAGAGGGCACTAAGTTGGTTCTTTAAAAACCATCCTGAAAGTGAGCCGAATAGATTAAAAGTATTTAATAAAGTCCAGAAAACTCTATTATTTACTAAAGTAATTATTCCTGCCCTCCTGTCAATCTGGTACGCATTCAACACCTTGCCTACTACTATTAACTAGCCGAATTTCAACAAACTTTATAAACGCTTTTAATCTTAAATCGATAAACCTTATGGATAGCCAGATATCTCAAGAAGAACAAGAATTAGAAATTCCAGAAAGAGGTATTAACTTTCAATCTGTTTGGTGTACTTTTAATAATAAAGGTAAATCAACAGGTCAGTTGAATCCGATTTTTTTTGGAACATCCCAATCTTGTTCTTCGAGAATTATATTGGTTGAGTAAAGATTTCGTTGAGCAAGATAAGCAAAGTGACATGGTATTGGGGCAAACTATGGAACCAGATGCGGATCGGTTAAGAAGTATACGCAACCACCTTGAGCATAAGTTTCTTAAGGTTCATGATGAAATATGGCTCGATGTTAATGAGCACGTAAATAGTACTTCTTTCGAACAGGTTGCTTGTCATTTATCATTGAGTGATCTATCTGCAAAAACACTGCGACTTATGAAGTTGGCAAGAGCAGCCTTGATGTATTTATCATTGGAGGTGCATCGTGAAGAAGAGATGAGAGCACAAGGAAGGACTGGACTCGCTGCACCAATTACTTTGCCTACCTTTGAGCGATGAGAAAGTGCTTAAATTTTGCGAATAAGGGGGAAAGGCCTAAAGATTCTAGATTTTTTTGCTTTGCAAGATGTACAGAGTATTCAAGCTCTGCCAATTACGACCTACCGCAATGAGATTTTTAATGAATAAACGCTTTCACAGTCTTATTTTAGAAAACTAACATTCAACTCGGAGTTATCAAGCTCATCATTTATAAAATCATTATGGTTGCTCAACTTAAGCACCCTTTCTCTGCCACGTTTAAGCCTAGCGGATATTTCATCAGACCCAACAATTGATGCTACTTGAACATCATAAGCTGTAAGTTTTGGATGCACATATGGCATTAAATATTTACAAATACTTTCAACAGCGTTGTCTAGCCTCAACAGCTAAACGTGAAAGCTCCTCCCGTTATGACACGGATTTGGTTTTAGATTTATATTCAGATTTACCAGGCCTGGTAAAATAAAGACAAAAGCTTTATAAGCTTTAAAACAAACTAGACAGAAACAAAAAAGCCCCAGTCTTGCGACTAGGGCTTTAGAATTTGGCTCCCCAACCTGGACTCGAACCAGGGACATACGGATTAACAGTCCGGTGTTCTACCAACTGAACTATTGGGGAATAGTTCTCAGAGCGTGCTCTGTATGGGTGCGTATTATAGGGAGTTTTTTTAATGGTGCAAGATTTTTTTTATTTTTTTTTAATCTTCAAGTTAATAAAAAATAACCTACAAATAAATCAATTAGTTAGCTAAGCCTGCGATATTGAATAGGATTGATGTATTTTTATTTACAATGCTTTATTCAACTTTAACTCTCTTCTAACCTTAATTTATATATTGTAATTAGGTATGCAATCACATAAAAAGTTGGCCAGTAAAATGCCATTAATTGCACCAATAGGTAGCATTCATGCTTAGAATCCTTTTCATTTTTAGAAAGATAAAGCATTTCAAAAAAAATCAATAAAAAACAATTTATGCCTATATTTTCAAAAGGTTAAAGAGTTAAATCTTATTTAGAATTTACACTGGCTTACATATTGCTCCTATTTTCAACATCAAAAGGCTCATATTTATTTGCACCAAGTTATACCAATAGAAATAACAAATGTTACTTTTTTAAACATAGCTTTACTGAAAGATTCACCAAAACGTCATTTGTTTTGAGTGTAAAATCAAAGTAAAGTACGAGCCATTACTTATTTAATTTTCAATATAAAATTCTTAGGATTTATCTATGTCATCACTTCGTAAAGTTGTTATTCCCGTCGCAGGTCTTGGAACTCGTTTTTTGCCTGCTACTAAAGCCATTCCAAAAGAGATGATTACCTTAGTCGATGAACCTCTAATTCAATATGTGGTTAGAGAGGCTGTTTCAGCTGGTTTTACCGATATCATTTTGGTCACCCACTCTTCTAAGAGTGCTATTGAAAATCACTTTGATCATAACTTTGAATTAGAAAAGACTTTGGCATTTAAAAACAAGACTGCCCTTTTAGAAAAAGTAGGCCATATATTGCCTGATGAAGCTAACATTATTTCTGTTCGCCAACCTCAAGCTTTAGGTTTGGGGCATGCTGTTTTATGTGCGGCACCAATCATCGGCGATGAAGATTTTGCGGTTATGCTACCCGATGTGATTTTAAATAATGATTCGGTTGACCTTAAAAGTATGGCAACCGCATTTAGAAAAACAGGTCATAGCCAAATCATGGTTGAGCCAGTTCCAAAATCAGAAGTGGATAAATATGGTATTGCAGACTGTATGGGTGAAGATTTAAAACCTAGCCAAACAACAAAAATGGCGGCGATTATTGAAAAGCCTAAAGTTGAAGAAGCCCCATCTAATCTATCCGTAACTGGCCGTTACATCCTAGAAAATCAAATTTTAAATTTACTTAAAGTTACCCCTAAAGGGGCTGGTAACGAAATTCAGTTAACGGATGCTATTGCTCAGTTAATGGAAGTTTCTGAAGTGGATGCTTATTGTTTAGCTGGCGAAAGTTATGACTGTGGTGATAAGCTAGGATATTTAAAAGCAACAGTTCAATTCGCTGTTCAGCATCCAGAGTTGGGTGAAGAATTTAAAACATGGTTAAAAGAGTACAGCCTATGAAGAAATTAGCTTCTTACAGCACCTTACATACATTAAGTACTACCGCTAAAAAACGACACTTAGCCAGCCTTTTTACTGAAGGTACAGATCGTTTTTCTGAGTTTAATGTCAAATTACCAGGCCTGGTGCTGGATTATTCAAAGCAGAATATAACAACAGAAGAAAGAGAAAGCCTCATAAAACTTGCTGAAGAAGCTCACTTAAGTGAGTGGATTGAAAAGCTTTTTACTGGCGAAAAAGTAAACCAAACTGAAGGCCGTGCTGCTGGCCATACTGCATTACGAGATATACAAAATCCTAAGCCTGAAGTAAGCCAGCAATGGGCAAAAATGCAAGAGATTGTGGAGCGTATTCACAGTAAACAACTACGCGGTTACTCTGGTAAAGCCATTACTGATGTTGTTAACATTGGGGTTGGTGGAAGTGATTTAGGACCTTTAATGGTCACTCATGCCTTAAAGGGACAAAGAACCCAACACGCACCAGAACTGCATTTTGTCTCTACTCTAGACGGTAAACAACTTCAAAGACTTCTTAGAACCCTATCTGCTGAAACCACTTTATTTATTGTTGCTTCAAAATCGTTTACAACTATCGATACCCTTTCTTTAGCCACTACTGCCAAAGAATGGATTGAAGAATACTCATCTACCCACGCTGGTACCATGCAACACTTTATTGGTGTATCTACCAATGCTCCAATGATGAATGAATGGGGATTATTACCTGAGCATCAACTACTGTTTTGGGATTGGGTTGGTGGCCGTTTTTCTTTATGGTCAACCATTGGTTTAACCATCGCTTTACAGCAAGGGATGGAAGGTTTTAATGCCTTTTTAAAAGGTGCAAATGAAATGGATGTTCATTTCAGAGAAACCCCTTTTAAAGACAATGTTGCGGTAATGCTTGGTTTAATTAGTGTTTGGAATATTAACTTTTTAGATTTAGCTGGCCAGGCAATTTTGCCTTATGACTCACGCTTAAAATATTTAGCGAGTTACTTAGAACAATTGGTAATGGAAAGTAACGGTAAACACGTGGATCGTAAAGGTGAAAAAGTAGATTATCGAACCTGCCCTATTTTATGGGGTGAAGTTGGACCAAACGCTCAACATGCATTTTATCAATTGATGCACCAAGGTACAGAACGCGTTATGGCGGACTTTATTCTTTATGCTCAAGCACATGGTCAAACCGAAAGACATATTTTTCACCACAATTTAAATGTGGCTAACTGCCTTGCTCAGAGTCGTGCATTAATGGTTGGACAAAAAGGCGATGACCCACACAAAGACTACCCAGGTGGTCAAGTTTCAAACACCTTATTATTTGATAAGCTAGATGCCAAACACCTAGGAATGTTAATCGCTCTATACGAACACAGCGTGTTTGTACAATCTGTTATTTGGGATATAAATCCATTTGACCAATGGGGTGTAGAGCTCGGTAAAAAAATCGCCTTAGAAATTTTGCAAAAGATTGAAGCTAAAGATTCGTCAAACCTAGACTCCTCTACTCAAGGAATTTTAGAGACTATATGGAGTAAACAAAATGAAAATTAATGTATTTGGAGACACGATCAGTGCCATGGTGAGTGCCGGTTGTTTAGCTGAAACAGGTAACAACATTACGTTAATTGGAAAACGCATTGGCGATCAAGCTGAACCAGGCCTGGTAGAATTATTAGACAATCAAATAGAATCAGGGCGTTTAACCATTACAGATTCTTTTGATGAACAGGCAGAATGTCACATCATTGCTTTAGAACCGGATGACTGTCATAACGCCAGACGCATTGCTCGCGAACTAGCACAACAAGCTTTGCCAGACAGCACCTTGGTAGTTCGTAGTAACTTTACCATTGGCTTAGCCAAAGAACTTTCGCAAACGGCTAAGTTAGAGTTTGCGGTAAACCCCGACTTTGCAGCTGACGGCCACGCAATTCAACGTTTTACTCGTCCTGATAGAATTATTATTGGTACCTCTAGCGAAAAAATTAAAGAACAGCTTAGACAAATTTATGCACCTTTTAACCGTAATCGCGATGTGATTATTAATATGTCACCCGCTTCAGCAGAGCTCACCAAATATGCTACCAATGCCATGCTGGCAACGCGTATATCTCTAATGAATGAACTTGCCTCTATTTCTGAAAATATTGGTGCGGATATTGAAGAAGTTCGTTTAGGTTTAGGAGCTGACAAACGTATTGGACGCGCTTATCTCTACCCAGGGATTGGTTTTGGTGGAGATAATTTCACCCGTGATTTGGAGCGTATTCAATTACTCTTACCTCAAGCACATCAAAATGGTGGGCAGAGTTTATTGCAGTCGGTCATTGAAATTAATGAAAATCAAAAAGAGCTGTTTTTTAGAAAACTATGGCAACATTTTGATTGTGATTTACAAGGTAAAACCATCTCTCTTTGGGGCTTGGGTTACAAACCGAATACCACCTCAATTCAAAGTTCAGCCAGTTTAACGCTAATCAAAGCCTTTATTAGCCAGGGTTGTTCTCTTAAATTACATGACCCTTTTGCATTAGATGCGGTTAAAACTTGGGTTCACAAACACTTATCGCCACATGATCAACATAAAGTCTCTTTTCACACTGAAATGTACGATGCAACCCATAATTCAGATGCACTTTGTGTGCTAACCGAATATAAAGCCTTTTGGTCGCCTGATTTAACTCAGCTAAAAGAAAACATGAAAACCCACATTCTTTTAGATGGACGTAATCTCTACAATAAATATTGGGTTGAAGACAATCAATTTGCTTATTATGGCGTTGGTCGTTAAAGACATTTTTATTTTTACCAGGCCTGGTAATTATCGACCTTATCACCAGGCCTTATAAATTCATTATTAATCTAATCAAACCTATCTTAAGAAATTATTGCTATGAAAAAACTTCCTGCTTTTAAAGCCTACGACATTCGAGGCATAGTGCCACAAGATTTAAATACTGAGTTGGCCTATAAAATTGGCCGAGCTTTTGCCAGTGAATTCACTCCTAAAACCATAGTAATTGGTCACGATATCCGTTTAGAAAGCCCAGAACTTTCTGAAGCTTTATGCAATGGTTTAATGGATTCTGGCGTAGATATTTTTCATTTAGGTTTATGTGGTACCGAAGAAGTTTATTTTGGCACCTCGCACTATGAGACTGATGGCGGAATCATGGTTACCGCCAGCCATAATCCAAAAGGCCATAACGGCATGAAAATGGTCTCAAAAGGCTCACAACCAATCAGTGGAGACTCTGGTTTAAAGGCTATTGAGAGCCGTATACTGAATGATGATTACATTGCCCTTGCAGAACAAAAAGGTTCTATGCATTCTAAAACAGACAAAACAGCTTATATTGAACACCTATTAAGCTATATTGAAGTTGATAAATTACCAGATTTTACCATTGTGGTGAACGCAGGTAACGGAGCCGCAGGGCCAACGTTTGACCAGCTGGCTGAAAAGCTACCTTTCAACATCATTAGATTACACCACGAAGCCGATGGCAACTTTCCACATGGCGTACCTAACCCAATGATTGTTGAAAACCGAGCCATTACTTCTGAGACCATTTTAGCCAACAATGCCGATTTTGGTGTCGCTTGGGATGGTGACTTTGACCGTTGTTTTTTATTTGATAAAGAGGGTAACTTTATTGAAGGTTATTACCTAGTTGGTTTACTTGCAGAAACGCTTTTAAAGAAACATCCTGGTGAAAAAATTGTGCATGACCCACGTTTAACTTGGAACACGATTGACCAAGTGAAAAAAGCGGGTGGAGTACCTATTCAATCTAAAACAGGGCATGCTTTTATTAAAGAACGCATGCGTAAAGAAGATGCTATTTACGGTGGTGAAATGTCTGCACACCATTACTTTAAAGACTTTGCCTACTGTGATAGCGGTATGATTCCTTGGTTATTAATTGCCGAACTGATGCGAACAACGGGCAAAAGCTTATCTGATTTAATTAAAGAGAGAATGCAAGCCTACCCTTGCAGTGGCGAGTTAAATTACAAAGTAAATGACAGTGCTAAAATTTTAGCGGCTGTGCAAGAAAAATACCGTGCCGAAAACCCAGTTTTAGATGAAACCGATGGTGTGAGCTTAGAGTTTGCAGAATGGCGTATGAATATTCGTTTATCAAACACTGAACCTTTACTGCGTTTAAATATCGAATCTCGCGGTGATGCAGAACTGGTTGCCCAAAAAGTTAAAGATATTGAGGCGATTATTTATAGTGAATAATTTATAGAAAACAATCTTTAAACGCTGCTTTTAAGCAGTGTTAAACGTAAAAAGGCTTAATATTCATTAAGCCTTTTTTATTTTTAAACTGTGAAATTGCTAACTCATTAATTGATTGTTTATTAGCCACAATAACTAATCGACTTTGCGTAACCAAAACCAAGATATCAATAATAAAATTAACGATGGCCCTACTGCTGCTAACACCACAGGTAACTGGTAAACCACCGCTACATTACCTATAAGCTGATTGATTAAATGAAAGCCCATACCAATCATCACACCTAAGAAAATACGTTGCCCAACACTTACCTGACGCATAGACCCAAAGATTAGTGGAAACACCACCATAATCATGGCTAACACCATTAAAGGAGTCGCTACTTTTCGCCAGAATGAAAGCAAATACGCACTCGCATCTAACCCATTGGCTTTTAAGAAAGAGATGTAATGATAAAGATCCCAGCCACTTAAATAACGAGTTTCAATATCTAAGTTAGTCAAGTCTTCAGGTTTAAGAGGAAATGATTGACTAATTTCATCAAACTGCTTACTGGCATAATTGAGTTTATTTAAACCACTTTCTGGCTGAGCAATTAAACCCAGATCAACTTGTTTTACTTTATGAAACTTCCAAACACCATCAAAGTTAGCATTTTGTGCCTGCAGCAAACTTTGCACTCTGCCATTATCAAGTGCATATACTTCAATATCTCTTAACTCGGTACTTGAGATAATACGACCAACATGGATATATTGAGCATCATCTCTAATCCACAAGCCATCTGAAGAGCCTATAGAAAAGGTTTGATTTAAGGCTTCTGCTCGCATTTTCTTGGCGTAGGCTTCACTATTTGGTGCCACAAACTCACCAATTAATGCCATAACCAACCACATTAAAAATGCCGTTTTTAAAACTGCCCATAAAATACGTCTTATAGACCAGCCTGTTACCCTTAGAACGGTAAGTTCAGACTGATTAGCTAAGCTACCTAAGCCCATTAAAGTACCAATTAATAGCGCAATAGGAAAAACTTCATAACTATAAACAGGCACTTTTAATAGGGTATAAAAAGCTCCTAAGGTTAAGGTATAGGTATCGGTTAATTTACCAACCTGGTTCATAAATTCAAAAAAAGAAAATATCACCATCAGAACCAACAACACTAATAAAGTGTAACTGAGTACAACACTACCCAAATAACGCTCTATGCGATTCATAATGGCTTACTCCTTAATGGAATTAGCTTTTTAATATTTAGGTTTTTAAAATCCGTCAATGCAAACCAAGTAAATAATACCGCAACAGGCCATAAACCTAACCACACTGGCCAACCGCCGTTAGAGATGCCATCTCGTCCAACTACTAATAACTGGTTGTACAAAATATACATGACCAACGCAAAAAATATCTTGCCAAAACGCCCTTCTCTTGGCCCTGACTTACTCATTTTCAGTCCTAATAAACCTAATACAATAATGCCTAAAGGAGTGATTAAACGCCACTGCAACATGGATTGTTCTTTTAAATCTTCGGAGCCAAATAGTTCCAGAGTGGGTTTTTCAAAAATCTTAGCATGCATTTTTGCCGGGGTTAACTCAGGTAAATAACCTTCAAAACGCTCATACTTTTGTACCGTAACATCCTTGTCACCATGTAATCCGCTGTAGCTATAACCATTTTTTAAAACTAAAACGACTCTGTTATTAACCCATTCAAACTGTCCTTGCGGGGCAACCAAAAGTAAGTCATTGTCTTTAGATTGATACTTTAACCATATTGCTTTCATTTGACCGTTTTCATCAATTGACTTAGCGTACAACACACCTTGTTTATTGGGTAAAGAGTTAAACTTACCTGGTACTAAACCCACAATAGGCGATATGGTTTGAGCTTGAGAAATAATTTCACGTTCTTGCTGGTAACTCCAAGGGGTTAAAAACAAGCTAATCCAAGCGGTGATTAATGCCACTGGCAATAAAAAAGTAAAGGTCATTTTTTTAAAATAGCGTGGGCCTATCGCACAACTGTTCAACACCACCATCTCTTGATCTTGATACAAACGCCCCATTGCCAACATAACCGATAACAATGCGACTAATGGCAAAATGATTTCTAAAGCCGCAGGAATCTTTAACATCAACAGCTGTAATACCACAGAAGCTGGTACTTCACCTTTCATTGCATCTGCTAGTAACTTTGTTGCTTCACTACCAAAAGTAATTAACAGCAATACCAAAAGAACCGCAATAAAAGTAAATAGCAGTTCTTTAAAAATATATTTATCTAGAATTCGCAAAAACTCATCCACTCCATTAAAATGATTTAATAATTCCAATATTTATCAATACTAATCATTAGTAAATCATGCAACATTAAATGTTTTTTATTGCCAGCCATTATACCCGACCAGGGTTTATAGGCATAAATAATCAAAAACTCTTACAACAGGTAAAAAGGCAACATATCTATGAAATCTATTCAATTCTCTTTTGCAACCCAGCTTGATTCAATCGATACTCTAATTCTTCCTGTAACCTCTAATGGCACTTTACCAGAAGGCATTGAAAATATTCCTTTTTTACCTCAACTTGAGTCACTTACAGAAGAGTTATATCAAGCCGGAGATTTCTCTGGAAAAGTGGGTAAAACCCTATTACTGGTAAAGCCAAAAGAGCTTAATGTTAAACGCCTAATTTTAGTGGGAATTGGAGAACTCGATAAGCTTTCAACTAAAAGCTATTTAACCGCACTTAAAGCGGCGGCCGATGCTCTTGACCACTGTGGAACCATTGCTACCGTTAACGCCTTAGTATTTGTTGCCCCTAATACCATTGGTACAAATAGCCAGGCCTGGTCAGCTATGCAAAACGCACAAGTTTTTCAAAGAAGTTTTTATGATTACTGCCATGAAAGCCGTGGTGAGCACTCAGCCAAAGAGCCTAAACTAGAAAGCATGGTATTTCCATGTGCTGAGCAAAGCGAATCGGTTGAACAAGGCCAAGCTTCTGCTTTAGGTATGGCTCTAACTCAAGACCTTGCAAATATGCCAAGTAATTTTTGTACTCCAGCTTACCTTGCTGAAACTGCTATTCAACTTGCTGAAGATTACGGTTTTGAAGTCAATATTTTAGATCGTCAACAGATGACTGAAATGGGCATGGGTTCATTTATGGCAGTCGCTCAAGGAAGCATTACTCCACCTAAAATGATTTGTTTGTCTTATAAAGGCGGTAATGCAGAAGATGCACCAATAGCATTAGTTGGTAAAGGGGTAACCTTTGACACAGGAGGTATCTCTCTTAAACCTGGTGAAGCCATGGATGAAATGAAATATGACATGGGCGGTGCGGCCACCGTTTTAGGTGTATTTAAAGCAATTGGTGAACTCAAACCTAACCTAAATGTGGTTGGGGTTATTCCAGCAACAGAAAACATGCCTTCTGCCAACGCCATTAAACCAGGCGATGTCGTCACCTCTCTTTCTGGTCAAACGATTGAGATTTTAAATACCGATGCTGAAGGTCGTTTGATTTTATGTGATGCCTTAACCTACACACAACAAACTTATCAACCAGCAAAAATTGTGGATATGGCTACTTTAACGGGTGCTTGTATTATTGCTTTAGGTCATCACGTTTCTGCCGTCATGGGTAACAATCAACAATTAGTCACTGATTTGATTACCGCTGGAGAAAATACCTATGACCGCTTTTGGCAGATGCCTTTAGGTGAAGAGTGGGATGAACAACTAAAATCTAATTTTGCTGATATGGCAAACATTGGTGGTCGTGCTGGTGGTTCAATTACTGCTGCTCAGTTTTTAGCACGCTTCACCAAAGAGGTAGATTGGGCTCATTTAGACATTGCCGGAACCGCTTGGGTAAGTGGTGCTAATAAAGGAGCTACTGGACGACCTGTACCTGCATTAGTGGAGTTTTTGCTAAACGAAACTCAAAAAGCTTAATGGTTTTTAAATGAACAATACGCAACCAGAACAAGATAAAACAGCACAGCCTGAAGCAACTCAAAATGCTGATGTGCTGTTTTATGTATTAAGCACCACTGAGCCTCAAGCTAGAGAGGCTTTTTTAAGCAAACTACTTAATACAATTTGGAAACAACAGCGATTATGTGATGTGCGTTTTGCAAACCTACAAGATGCACAACGATATGATTTAACGTTATGGGATGCTAAACCACAAAGTTTTATTCACCATGGTGTAGAAAACAATGTAAAAGCTCCCATCCAACTATTTGGTGAGGATGTTCAACCGAAATGCAAAGATGTGCTTATTAATTTGCATCCAGAATTCCCAACTATTCACAGTCAATATCAAAGAACCATAGAGATACTTGACCAGTCGGACTATTTAATCAAAATGGGTCGAGAACGTTGGAAAACATACAAACAAGCTGGAATTGAACCCACTATTCACAAAATTTAATAAATACTTAAATTAATCATTTATAAATCATTAAATACTCAATTTAACTCACAATTTACCAGGCCTGGTATTCCCTGTGGTCGACTATGCTTTTTAAGCATAGGGTAAATTGTTTTTAAACAAAAAAACATAGCCTAAATCCACTCTCTACATTATGATAGAAATTCAAATTGTCTATATAGTTATACGTATTTAGCTTTTGTTTTTTCATTATTTATATTGCTCTGGAGTCAAATTTTCATGGATATTACCCAATTACTTGAATTTAGTGTGCAGCAAGGGGCCTCGGATTTACACCTTTCTACAGGCCAGCCCCCTATTATTCGTATTGATGGTGATGTACAACGTATTGAAGCCCCCGACTTAGAACCAGAACAATTACAAACCATGATTTACGACATTATGAATGATGAACAACGTCGTGGTTTTGAATCGGAACTTGAATCCGATTTCTCATTTGAACTTCCTGGTATTGCTCGATTCAGAGCAAACGTATTTATCCATAACCGTGGTATAGGTGCCGTTTTTCGTACCATTCCAAGTAAAATCATCACGCTAGAACAACTTGAAGCTCCTGAGATTTTTAAAGCAATCTCTAGCTTTCCTCGTGGTTTGGTTTTAGTTACTGGCCCTACCGGGTCTGGTAAATCAACAACCTTGGCCGCCATGATTGACTATATCAATAACCGAGATGCAGCTCATATTCTAACGGTAGAAGATCCAATCGAATTTGTTCACAAACCCATTCGCTGCTTGATTAACCAACGTGAAGTACATCGTGATACCAAAAGTTTTACCAACGCTTTACGCTCGGCGCTTCGTGAAGACCCCGATGTTATTCTAGTTGGTGAGATGCGTGACCTTGAAACCATTCGTTTAGCCCTTACTGCAGCTGAAACGGGTCACTTGGTATTTGGTACTTTACATACCAGTTCTGCGGCCAAAACCATTGACCGTATTATTGATGTTTTCCCTGCTGAAGAAAAAGAAATGGTTCGTGCCATGCTGTCTGAATCTTTGCAAGCGGTTATCTCTCAAGCCCTTCTTAAAAAGACTGGCGGTGGGCGTATTGCCGCACATGAAATAATGTTGGTTAATTCAGCCATACGTAATCTAATTCGTGAGGCAAAAATACCTCAAATGTACTCTGTTATTCAAACGTCAAAGGCAATTGGCATGCAAACCATTGACCAAAATCTTCAAGATTTAGTGGCTCGCAACTTAATTTCTCGCGATGACGCTCGCTCCAAAGCAGTGAATAAAACACTCTTTCAATAAAAAACATTAAGGCAGCCAAACGCGTTTAGACAACCTCCAAAAAAAAAAGCAGCACAAAAAACGGATGTTAAGCAACAATCAAATAAGTGGTATTCAATGATGAACCAGCAAGAAAACTTGACCGAACTTCAAAAACTGCTCGTCTTTTTTAGTCAAAAAGGTGGCTCTGATCTGTTCATTACAGCAGGTCGTCCAGCGACAATGAAAAAAGACGGCAAGTTAATTTCGCTAACAGAAGATAGACTGACAGCAGAAGCTTCACAAGCTTTAGCTTACCAGATTATGAATCATGATCAGCTTGCAACCTTTCAAAACACACAAGAAAGTAACTTTGCCTACCATATCAGTGGGATTGCTCGCTACCGTGTAAATGTATTTATGCAACGTGGAACACCAGGCATGGTCATTCGTTCGGTACATACCGAAATCCCTAAATTTGAAGACTTAAACTTACCGGCCATATTGAAAGAAGTCATTATGGATAAACACGGCTTAGTGTTAATCGTTGGGGGTACAGGTTCTGGTAAATCAACCACTCTTGCTAGTTTGGTTGATGTACGAAACTCAACCCGAGATGGTCATATCATTACCATTGAAGACCCAATTGAATTTATGCACAGCCATAAAAAGAGTATTGTGACTCAACGCGAAGTAGGCGTAGATACCGACAGTTACGACAGTGCTCTTAAAAACACACTAAGACAAGCACCCGATGTTATCTTAATTGGTGAGATTCGAAGTCGAGACACCATGGAACACGCCATTGCTTTCTCTGAAACGGGTCACTTGTGTTTATCTACTTTGCATGCCAACAACACTAACCAAACCTTAGACCGAATTATTAACTTCTTCCCTGCTGACCAACGTCAGCATATATTGATGGATTTATCGCTTAACCTTAAAGCAATCGTATCACAAAGATTGATTCCTAAAATCGGTGGAGGCCAAATTGCTGCAGTAGAAGTTTTAATCAATACTCCACGTATTGCAGAACTGATTTTTAGCGGTAAAGTAAATGAAATCAAACAACTCATGCAAAACTCAAGTGCGTTGGGAATGCAAACCTTTGACCAAGCTCTATTTGATCTGTATGAAAATGGCTTAATTACCTACAAAGACGCACTTAGAGGTGCCGATTCTATGAATGATTTACGCCTAAATATCAAATTAAATAGTAAACTGCCACAACCCCAAGATGAGGAAAGTGACTTAGCTTCAGACGCTATTTCATTTAGCTTAAAACAAGATAACAATTAGAAAATTTTGCACACGCGAGAGCCGTTAAATTAAACTCCGTAAAAAGCTTAAAAACTTGTTAAAACCCAGCAAATACCATAAAAGCATTTGCCGTTTTAATTTGTTTTTGGTCAGTTGCTTAAGCTTCAATTAACTTAATAAAGAATGTACATGCTTTCAAAAACTTTTTGGCTATTTATTTTAGCCACTTACCAGGCCTGCTTTTTTTATGCCTCAGCGGCAACACAGAGCAATAGCCAACTGCCAATAACAATAGATAAACAATCCAACACAAATCAAGCAATAAAATCCTATTGCCGTGACTTGTCAAAGAAACTCCGCACCGTTAAATACAAAGGGTGTTTAGAGCTTGGTTTAAAACCAACAGGGTTCAAAAGTGTTCAAGGCAGGATATTAACTGAACGACACTTTAAGCCGGATAGAAAATTTAAAGACCTTCCTAAAGGACGTATTCTATTTATTAGTGGTATTCACGGAGATGAATATTCGGCTATAAGCATGACCTATTTATGGATGCAAAATATGGTCAATAATCAAGATCAGACTCGTCAACATTGGCTATTTTTTCCTTTAGTGAATCCAGACGGGTTATTTCGTAATCCTGCCACACGAATTAATGCAGATAATGTTGATTTAAACCGAAACTTTCCGTCACCTGATTGGGATGAATTAGCCATAGACTATTGGAAGAAATACTATAAGAAAAACAAAAGAAGATACCCTGGACCAGCCGCTAATTCCGAACCAGAAACTCAATGGTTAGTTAGAACCATTCAAGAATTTAAGCCGGATGCCATTATCTCTATTCATGCTCCATACGGCCTATTGGATTATGACGGGCCAGATCATGCCGTACCCAATAAAATTGGTGGTTTAAAACACAGGGAATTAGGAACTTATCCTGGATCATTAGGTCGTTATGCAGGGGAATATTTAAATATACCTGTGTTAACCTTAGAGCTACGTTCTGCGGGTTCAATGCCTAGTCAAAAAGAGATTTTTACTATGTGGCAAGATGTTGAAAAATGGACTATGACTAAAATCCAAGGTCTAGATGACAAAACGGTTCAGCAGGCATATAACAAAACCAACCCAGTACCAAAAGGCATGACACAGAATTGAGACATTTAAGACAATAAAGGTAAGTTACTGATACCTTCAAAGTAAAAAATTAATACAAATAAAAAAGCCCAGTTAGCTATCTTTTTAAGACTTCTAACTGGGCTTTTTATTGACTACGATAATTACTTTAATCTTATTTGGTAGCAACCTGAATACTATTTTTAGACTGTACTACAACTCTCCAATCTCCCTCTGCATCTCGTTTCCAATACTGTTGTACCAATGTATTTTTTTCAGTTCCTGGAAAGGTAATGTAAAAAAGATTCTCTTCATCCGGATAACGATAAACACTAACATCTTGCCAATTTACTAAATATTGATTATCAGCTAACCAACCTTTTACATCTTGCAATAGTTTTTGTTTGCTCTCTACAAAACCAGAGTTGGTATGTTTACGGTCAACAATAAGTACTGGGGTAGAATATGGGAGCTGATAATCTGCAAGTAAACGCTTCATAGCGGTGTTGTTTAAAACAACACAACCACGGCTTGCTCTAGGGGCACGAATATAAGTATCACTTGGTACACCATGTAACCAAATACCAGAGCCTGTTTTACCGTGCTTTTTATCCCAATCATTTGGATAATTAAGTGGTAGAGCACCTACACCATATAAATCAGGCAAAGAAGAGTCAGGTAATAGATCAACTATATGATATACACCAACAGGCGTTCTCATATCGCCCTCTTTTTGCTTGCCACTACCTTTACGACCCATTGTGACGTAATAGTCGGCAACACGTTCCATCTTACCTTTACTATTTCGTTCAAAAAGATATAAACGACTTTCCTCTAAAGACACTAGTACAATATTTTTTTGATGAGCTGTTTTTAAAACAAAATCATCAAAGTTTGCCGTATTCTTAAGGCTTTCTTTAGAAAACTGCCAACGTACTTCAGCCTCTGAAAGTAAACGCTCAATTGAATTTGGGTATTTATCATAAATCTGTTTTTGCAGGCCAGTTTGACCAGTTTTAGCGGCCAATAAATCTGCTTTTATTAATTGGGCTAGCTTATATTTTGGATGTTCTTTTTCAAGCTCAGAGATATTAGATAACGCATTATCAAGCTGCAAATTATGAATATCATTTAAGCTAGCTAGTAGCTTTTGTTCCGCTTTAATAACTTCATCAGCCATAGCATTATTAAACACACCTGATGCAACAGAGAGACTCATGCCCACAGTTATAGCGACCAATGATTTTTTAAACTTTGCTCGCGGCAATAATGGCATTGATGGGTTCTTATTTTTGGTCATACATTACAACCTCTTGAACAATCTTCCAAACTCCGTCTTTTTTATTCCAAAGCAATACTTTATAAACATCATCTTTAAAACGGTCTGAATGATATCTTTGTAAAAAGCGGGTACGAATCATCTTATCTGAAATTGGTGTTATTTGAATATCATCTAAAAAGATTTTAATAAATTTAGGGTTTTGTAAACTACGGTAACGACTTTTTTCCCAAGTAGAATATCTCATGCCATCTTTGGGAATAAAATTGGCTTTATCATAAAATGACAAGTATGACTTTACATCTTGACTTACCCAAGCTTGACGCCACTGTTCAATAGATTTTTTAACCAAACGTACTGAATCTGCATTTTTAACATCAGTAATGACATTATCTGTTGGCAGGCTAGCCTGCTTAACATCAAAATATAACCATTTTGTTTTGGGTTGATTAACAGGCGTATCTTTAAAGATTTTTTGATACGCTTTTTGAGCATCGTATGCATAAATTTGATTAAGATTATCTAAGGTAATGGCAACTTGAGGGTCTGCCTGAAGTGCGGAATCTAATCGTTTTTTTGCATTTTCATATTGGTTTTGTTTCATGTAAATAACGGCAATATTATTTTCTATAGCACGTTTTAATTCTGGCACTAATTCACCTGATTCATCAAGTGTATTCCAAATTTTTAAGGCTTGCTCAAAAGAGCCTTTTTGTGCCAAAGTTAAACCTTGCTGAAACTGTTCAGCTTGCTCCGCTAAACGTTTTTTATCTGCATCATTGGCCGATACCGACAAACTAACGACTAATAAACCAACAGCCATAATACAGAGCTGCAAAACCTTTTTAATTGTAAAAGCTGTATGTGTGTGTATTTGATGCATAAAAACCAATTTAAACTATGTTTTAAATTTTAAAAAAGACGTAGTATTTTAGCGTAAATCACCGATACCAACCATATTTGTTTTTAATGTTTTTACCTCATCACGTAATTTTGCCGCCATTTCAAAATCTAGCTCTTTAGCCGCTTTATACATTTGTTTTTCTAGTTTTTTAATTCGCGACGCCTGTTCTGCAGGAGAAAGCCTTTTTTGCGGAGTATATTCAGCATTTTCTTCAGCTACTTTTTGAGATTTACCAGGCCTGGTTGATTTAGCCGCATAAGGTGAATCTTCTAAAATATCGCTAACTTTTTTATTGAGACCTCTTGGCGTAATTCCACGTTCTAAGTTATATTCAATCTGTTTGGCTCTGCGGCGCTCTGTTTCATCAATAGCCGTTTTCATGGACTTGGTGATTTTATCGGCGTACAAAATAGCTTTACCTTCAACATTTCGAGCTGCACGACCAATAGTCTGAATCAATGAACGTTCGGAACGTAAAAAACCTTCTTTATCGGCATCCAAAATGGCCACTAACGCTACTTCAGGAATATCCAAACCTTCTCGCAGTAAGTTAATCCCAATTAAGACATCAAATTCACCCAAACGTAAATCACGAATAATCTCAATACGTTCAACGGTATCAATATCTGAGTGCATATAACGCACGCGAACATTATGATCCTCAAAGTATTCGGTTAGGTTTTCGGCCATGCGTTTGGTTAAGGTTGTGACCAAAATTCTTTGCCCTAAATCAGCACGCCACTTAATTTCACCCAATAAATCATCCACCTGAGTGCTAGCAGGCCTTACTTCAATAATTGGGTCTAATAAACCAGTTGGTCGTACAACTTGCTCTACCATAGTAGAACAGTGTTCGGCTTCGTATTTACCTGGCGTGGCAGAAACAAAAATACTTTGCGGCATAGCACGTTCAAACTCTTCAAACATCATGGGGCGATTGTCTAAAGCGGATGGTAAGCGGAAACCATATCCCACCAAGTTCTCTTTTCTTGAACGATCACCTTTATACATACCGCCAATTTGCGGAATGGTCACATGACTTTCATCAATAATCAGTAATGAATTCTTTGGAAAATAGTCCATTAAAGTTGGTGGCGGTTGCCCTGCTTCTCTGCCCGATAAATATCGTGAATAGTTTTCAATCCCCGTGCAATAGCCAAGTTCAACCATCATCTCAATATCAAGTTTAGTTCTCTCTTCTAAACGTTGAGCTTCAACTAATTTATTCATTGAACGAAGCTCTTCAAGACGTTCTTTCAACTCAACCTTAACTTTTTCAACCATTTCAAGAACACGTTCTTTTGGCGTAACATAGTGCGATTTTGGATAAACCGTTACCCGAGTTGGACGAGTTAACACCTCTCCGGTTAAGGGATCAAACCAAGAAATACTCTCAACTTCATCATCAAACAATTCTATTCGTACGGCATATTCTTCCGCTTCAGCTGGAAAAATATCAATAACATCGCCACGCACTCTAAAGTTACCACGCCATAGTTCAATATCATTGCGGTTGTATTGCATAGACGTTAAGCGGGTCAAAATATCACGTTGAGTAATTTTATCTCCCAAACGAAGCTGTAATATCATCTTGAGATACATTTCAGGATCACCCAAACCGTAAATTGCAGAAACGGTGGCAATCAGAATCACATCTTCACGTTCTAATAACGCTTTAGTGGCTGATAAACGCAATTGTTCTATCTGTTCATTAACAGATGAATCTTTTGAGATATAGGTATCGGATGCAGGAACATAAGCCTCTGGCTGATAATAATCATAGTATGAGACAAAATACTCTACCGCGTTATTAGGAAAAAACCCTTTCATTTCACCATACAACTGGGCTGCTAGCGTTTTGTTATGTGCCAGAATAATGGTGGGTCTTTGCACGGTTTTAATAACGTTTGCTATCGTAAATGTTTTACCCGAACCAGTAACTCCTAAAAGGGTTTGATAGGCCTCTCCATCCTGGATTCCTTCAACCAATTGTGCAATGGCAGTTGGTTGGTCACCATTGGGTTCATACTGTGAAACTAATTGAAACGCTTTTGACACATTTTTTCCTTTAAAAACACCTATAAAATCCAGTAGAATGGAGAGTAACAACTTTTGGGTAATTAGCCCACTATTATACCCGCTCAACCACCTGTGGAGAAATTCAATCAATGGCCATCTTATCTGACCGTGTAAATCGTGTAAAACCCTCACTTACGCTTGTAATCACTGCCAAATCCCAAGAATTAAAGCGTGCTGGGAAAGATATTATTAGCCTGGGTGCCGGTGAACCAGACTTTGATACACCCGATCACATCAAAGCCGCGGGGATTGCAGCTATCCAAAATGGTCAAACGCGTTATACCGCAGTCGATGGAACCGCAGATTTAAAAGAAGCGATCATTGCCAAGTTTAAACGTGATAACGGGCTAGACTACCAAATGAATCAAATCCTGGTCTCTTCAGGTGGTAAACAAAGTTTTTATAATCTTTGCCAAGCTCTGTTAAATGATGGTGATGAAGTCATTATTCCCGCGCCTTATTGGGTTTCTTATCCTGATATGGCATTGCTAGCAGGTGGAGAGCCAATTATTATTGAAGCGGGTATTGAACAAGGCTTTAAAATTACCGCAGCTCAGTTAGAAACTGCAATTACTTCTAAAACAAAAATGCTTGTTTTAAATAGCCCATCTAACCCAACAGGAGCGGTTTATACTGCTGACGAGCTTAAAGCGATTGGTGATGTGTTAGTTAAACATCCTAATATCATTATTGCTTCTGATGACATGTACGAGCACATCATGCTAAGTGATGCCAAATTTACGAATATCTTAGAAGTTTGCCCAGAGCTATATGACAGAACAGTTGTAATGAACGGTGTTTCTAAAGCGTATTCAATGACAGGCTGGCGAATTGGCTATGCTGCTGGTCCAGCTGACCTTATTACTGGTATGCGTAAGGTACAATCGCAAAGTACATCTAACCCTTGTTCAATTTCTCAAGCTGCCGCGGTAGAAGCCTTAAATGGTTCACAAGAGTGCATTCAAACGATGTTGGTTGAGTTTAAAAAACGTCACTTATATGTGGTTGAGCGCATTAATTCTTTGCCTGGTTTCGAATGTATTCATGCAGACGGAGCATTTTATGCGTTTATGGATATCTCTAAGGCGATGGAGATGAAAGGTTATGAAACGGATGCGGAATTTGTTGAAGCCATTCTTGAACAACAATTAGTCGCCGCAGTTCCCGGTTCAGCATTTGGTGCTGATAAACATATGCGTTTCTCATTTGCTACTAGCATGGAAAACTTAATTAATGCCATTGATCGTGTTGAAGCATTTATGAACTCTTAGTTTAAAATATTAAATTTATTTCTCAACACGACTTTACACTTTTACAGGCCTGGTAATTTATTGATTTACCAGGCCTGTTTAATTTAAAACTCTAGTCTCTATCCGCTTTATCATCTTTATAACCGTTCCGTACTCTTAAAAATACAGGAAAACGTGGCAAGCCTTTTTGTGTTAACCCCATATACTGAAAAGTAATCACACTGCCAATTTTGGGTGGATGTAACCTTTGATAATTACTTAAACCGCTACCCACTTTAATGATTGGTAGCTTTTTTGTATTCAACGTATTCAACTTAGGAAATAGTCTTATTACCTGCTCTGGAATTAATTCACACTGAATTGCTCCTACCAGGCCTGTAAATTTACCAAGTCCTTTTGTGTAAGATTTCACAATGCATTCCGCATCTTGCTTTTGTTTAATTTTTAAGGCGGTTGATAAACGCCCTGTTTTGTATGCCGTGGTTGGATTTCTCACAACTAAGCCTTCGCCACCTAATGCCAATATTTGCTTAAGCTTTTGCTCTACATCTTGATTAGACTGAATGTGTTTCTGCTCTATGATTTTAATAAAGGAATTTGGCGTGTGTTTTAAAAAGCCTTTAAGTATCGATAATCTTTTCAACAAACCACCCTGTTGATTGGGTACTTCAAAAATATTATAAGTAATCTGCTTCCAGCGATTATCTGGCGTTTGTTGACGAACAATCGACACCGCTTCTTGAAACCTACCTCTCGCCAACCAAAGCTCACCATCCAACTCAAAAGGCGGAAAATTTTGGATAAACCACTTTGGTGTATTAAAAACATTACCTTGACGACTAATGAGATGTTTACCATCCCAATAAGCACGCACACCGTCCAACTTTTCACTCATTAGCCAACCCGTTATATCCTGATTAGGCTGATATGTTTTTAAAAGCATTAAATTGGGAGCGGTGGAATTAACGAGTTTATCTTGTGGCTCGGTTTTATCTTCGGCTTTATCTTGGGCTTTTGCAGGCTGAGAGATAAAAATAAAACTGAACAAAATTAAAAGTCCAAAAACAAAAAAGCCTGGCAATTTTACCAGGCCTGTAGAGTTATTATTCTTTGCAAGCATTGTAAACAAAGACATCTGTGTTCGTCTCGATTTATTGTCTTTATTTACTATCTTTAAATCTTACATCAGCAGAAATTTTAGCCAATGTTTTTTCACCAATCCCTTTTACAGTCAATAAATCTTCTGGTTTAGTACATTTTGATTTTTTGCAGTATTCAGAAATAGCCTTAGCTTTAGAAGGCCCAATACCAGAAAGTGCAGAAGAGATCTCCTCTGGTGAGGCTTTATTGACATTAACAGGCGATGCAAACGTGGCAAAGCTCGCTAGAGATAAAAACGTTAATACAAAAGCTGACGTTAAATTCTTAATCATTTTAATATTCTCCAATGTTTTTAAATAAAAACTTACATAAGCCCATGTTTACAAACACAACTAAAACATTGATAAAACAGAGGCTAAAAAAGAGAATAACATAACCAAATTATAATTTAAGTATTTTTTACACCCATGTAAGCATATAAAGAAACCTACTACTGAATATAATCCACAATTCCTGACGTGTGTTTAAACCCAGAAACCAGCTGCTCTAACTTTTTAGACACGCTGCTATACTCATGATTTACTAGAAGCTTAGAGATTAAATCCAATTCCAGTTTTAAAGCCTGATAATCAATATAATCCTCATGTGCTTTCATAATTCTAGGATGATCGGTACCATCGACATTTTCACCAATCAATAACTCTTCAAACAACTTCTCACCAGGACGCAGGCCGGTGTATTGAATCTCAATATCGCCATGCCCTTCAGAATCTATAATTTCAAGTCCAGAAAGTTTAATCAACTTTTCAGCTAGATCTGCTATTTTGACTGGCTCACCCATATCTAAAACAAACACATCGCCACCAACACCCATTGAACCAGCCTGAATGACTAATGAAGCCGCTTCAGGAATCGTCATAAAATAACGAGTAATCTCTTTATGAGTCACCGTTACAGGACCACCATTGGCAATTTGTTGTTTAAACAACGGAATAACTGAGCCAGAAGACCCTAAAACATTACCAAATCTCACCATCACAAAACGTGTATGTGGATATTCATCTTGTAAAGCCTGCAAACTTAGCTCTGCCAAACGTTTACTTGCTCCCATAAAATTGGTGGGACGTACCGCTTTATCGGTAGAGACCAAGACAAAGTTTTTAACACTATTTTCTGCCGCCACTTCTGCTACGGTTAAGGTACCAAAACTATTGTTGTATATACCTTCAGCAATATTATGCTCAACCAATGGCACATGTTTATAAGCGGCCGCATGATAAATCGTTTCAACTTGGTATTGTTTAACCAAGCTTTCTAACTTAGCCTTATTTTTAATATCGCCTAATATCGTGATTAACTCTATCCGTTGATTAGCTATAGCATTGAGTTGATTCAGCTCCTGCTGAATTGAATACAAAGCAAATTCACTCAACTCAAAAATAATTAACTTTTGTGGTTTGTGTCGAATAATTTGTCGACAAAGCTCTGAACCAATTGAACCACCGCCCCCTGTTACCATAACGACTTTATCGGTAATACATTGGCTTAATAAGTTGTCTTGTGCCGGCACGGCATCTCTACCTAAAAGGTCTTCAATGCTCACTTCTCTAACATCAGAAAAAGAGACGGTTCCATCAACAATTTCTTCCATACTTGGAAGCGTAGACACTTTAATAGGAAATGGAGCCAACCAATTTAATACCACTTTACGCTGTTTAGAGTTCATACCCGGCGTAGCAAGCAATATCTCTTTAACTTGAAAACGATTAATTAATTCTTGTAAATCCGTACGTTGATAGACCTTAATAGCACCAATTTTTTGCTGGTATAAACTCTTATCATCATCAATAAAAGCCACCACTTTTTTATGGGCAATTCCAGAAAGAGCCTGCATTAATTGACGACCAGCATCACCTGCACCAAAAATCACAATGGATTCAGATTGCTCACTTTCGCCATTTAATCTGAGCAAGAACCATCTAATGATTAGACGAGAACCCGTTATATACAATATGGCCATTAACCAAGCAATAATTAACGCAGAACGCGGGTAAGCTAAATCCAACATTAAAATCGCCGTTGACCAAATCAAAAAACTTAACGATACCGCAGTGAATACAGTAAAGACAAAACGGTGTGTAATGTAACGAACAACAGCTCGATAAAGCCCTAATCGAATAAAAACTGGCAAGGCTAAAAAAGGCAAAACAACAATAGCCAAAGCAAATTGGTGTGGCAAATCTATTGTGCCTAAACGTAACCACACCGCTATTAAAGAGATCAAAATAAGGCTAACAAAATCCGTTGCTACAGAAATCACTCTTTTTTGCCAACGCGGTAATGGAATTAACCAATCAAAACTAAACATTAGTGTGAAACTCCATCACGCTTAACGACTTTTAAAAAAGTAAGCCAAATAATATAAATATCAAACCAAAAACCTTGCTTAGACATATATTCAACATCTAAAGCGACTTTTTCAGGAATCGGCAATTCATCACGACCATTAACCTGTGCCCAACCTGTTAACCCAGGAATTAATTCATGCACACCTTGCTGAGTTCTTAATTCTATTAAATCATCTTGATTAAACAACGCTGGGCGTGGCCCCACAAAACTCATATCACCTTTTAAAATACACCAAAGTTGTGGCAACTCATCTAAACTCGATTTACGTAAAAAGTTACCAATTGGAGTCAATACACTTTTAGGATCTTGTAAAAGATGGGTCGCTACGGCAGGAGTATCAATTTTCATACTACGAAACTTAGGCATTTTAAAAATTGTATTATTTATACCAACCCGATCAGACCAATATAAAACAGGCCCTTTTGAAGTCAGTTTAACCAATAATGCCACAATCACAGCGGGAACAATTAACAGGCTAAAGGCAATGAGAGCCAAAAAAATATCAAAAATTCTTTTCATTTATTTCTTTTCACTTATGTAAGCTTGAGCGGTTTTCTTTAATTGCTCATCCATCGACGTGACAGGCTTCCAGCCAAGTAGATCACGAGCTTTAGAGCTATCCACCTGCAAAGAACCAAACAGTCGATTAGCCACATCGCCTTTACCTAATAACTTTGCCATAAAAGTCATTATGCCAACAGGTATAGGAAGTAACATTGCTTTTTTGTTAAACGCTTTAGCCACTTTTTTTAATAACTGAGTAGTAGAAACATCCTCACCATCAGAAATCAAAAAAATCTGATTCGCCGCTTTTGGTGATTTTTCTCTATCCGCACACAAAGCAATAAAATCCACCAAGTTATCTAATGCCACTAAGGAGCGTTGGTTATGAATAGAACCAAAAGGTAGAGGAACACCTTTTTTAACCCATTTAACCAAACTGCCAAAATTACCAGGGGCATTAGGAGCATAAACCAATGGAGGGCGAACAATCACCACCTCCATGCCTGTTTCTTTAGCAATATCCAACAAGCCATGCTCAGCCTCTAATTTAGATATCGCATATAAGTCATGAGGAGCGGGCTCATCTTGTTCTGTAAACGGCTTAACATTGCTATTACCATGAACACCAATTGAGCTTAAAAAAACAAAACGCTTAACACCAGATTCTGCCGCCAAGCGAGCCAAAGCTAAAGTCGCATCTCGGTTTACTTTACGATACTCCGCCAAAGGATCTTCCGCAGCCTCACGCATAATATGCGCCCGCGCAGCGGCATGCGCAATCACATCAATATTCTCTAACATCAATTCGAGTGAAGCACAGAAATTCACGTTATCACCGTCATTGCGAGAAGCGGAGCGACGTGGCAATCTATCCGCAACAACCAATGAATTCAAATCCCCCACCACTGACTCAACCCCATCTGGCAAACCAACCGATCCATTGCGAACCAAAGCCACAGCTTCAATCCCATCCGCTACAAATCGCTGCAACAATGTCGTACCCACAAAGCCTGTTGAACCTGTCAAAAATACCTTCATTAAAATACCTTAATAGATTAACTTTTCGTAAGAGATTACTGCAGAACACGAAGTCGTTAGATATCTTCGCACGGCACAAATAACTCTAAATAGACAATGGCTATTCATAATGACTCCAAAGACGAATAATTTTGATTACTTTGTCTTGCTCTATTACCTGGTAAACAATACGGTGCTGGATATTAATGCGCCTTGAATAGGTACCATTTAAGTCACCTACCAATTTTTCGTAGCGTGACGGAGAAATAAAAGGAGCTGCTTGAATTAAATAAAGAAGTGCTTTCGTTTTAGGCTTTAACCCGCTCGCATTCAATTTTTTTGCATCTTTTAATTCTTGCTTGGTATAAACCAGATTCCAAGCCATGCGTTTACCAATCTAACTCAGTAACACGTTCATTCGCAGGCGTGTTTACACCCTTCAACAATCGATTCACGCATCCCAGGCATATTCAACAAAAACAAAGTTTCATTAATGGAACTCCAATCGTCTTCAGAAATAAGCACTGCTTGCCCTTTTTGCCTGTTATTGTAATAGGTTTATGAGATTCGTTTACCTGGGCAATCAATCCATAGAAATTTGTACGTGCTACTGTTGAATTAAGTGAAGTCATCTTTAAACTCCTTAAATAAATAAAACAAATTGTACGCTGTAACGTATACCTAGCAAGTACTATTAAGAGACTTTTCCGCGACACAAAGAACTCGGCTGTAGAGACGAAAACTAAAGATTATCCAATGAAGCTGGAAACGGCGTAGGAATTTGAGTAATGTCGCTATATTGTCATTGCGAAGAGTGTCAGCGCGATGTAGCAATCTAACTCAACCCCCTGTAAACCCGCCACCCGCTACAATATGCCCCACTTTACCTGTCACTAAAATCATCACTTACATTTGCGAAATACTTTATGGATGAACTTAATCGGCAAGCGAGTCAGGATAACAAGCATATTTGAGTAAATACCATTTACTCTTAATGCACGAACTTGCTCCTTAGACGACACCCAGTAACTTTTCACCCCAGAAGTACTTACCCCTCCTTCACGCATTCGCACAAGTGTTTTATTCAACTTAACATACAACGACTTATGTACTAAAAACGCACGTACAAACCATTCAAAATCCGCGCCGATTTGATATCCTAACTTATAAAGCCCTACTTTTTCATAAGCCGAACGTTTTATAAATGCCCCTGGATGTGCAGGCATAAATCCAAAACGCATTTTCCACGGTTTAAAATGAAACGAAGAATAAAACCTTACTGGCCAGTCTAAATTATAGGGATGAACAAAATCCACATTCCCTAAAACCATATCAACATCTGGATTCGCTTCAAAAGCTTCCACTACATCTGAAATAACGAAGGAGTTTGGATAAAAGTCATCCGAGTTTAAAATCCCAATCACATCCCCCGAAGCCAAAGCCAAACCTTTATTCATCGCATCATATATCCCCTTATCTGGTTCGGAAATAATATGAGAAACAGCTCCCCTATACTCGTTTATGATTGAAATCGTTTGGTCAGTAGAGGCCCCATCAATGATAATATATTCAATATGAGGATATGATTGGTTCAATACAGATTCGAGTGCTGACTTTATAAAACGAGAAGAATTAAAACAAACTGTAATAATTGATATTTTGGGGGGCTTCATTTAGCGTTTACCTAATGTCCAATTCTTTTTTTTCAAGTCATAAAACCATATATTTTTAAAGAACTTACTCCTTAAATTCGCATCCAACCCCCAAAAGAATAATTCGTAAATCACTTCAAAACAAGTAAATATACTCTTTCTATCGACAAAACCACTTAATTCATTCCAATAATCATTTATATGTTCAGACTGTTGTCCCTCATGGACTTTAAAAATTCCTAGAGGAGATTTAACTATTTCTAAAGTTGCACGTTTAGAAAAGCTGAACCAAAGGAAATAATCACCTGCAAGCTTTAACTGCCGTAACTTTGCTAAATTTATTGTTGAGTTCAACTCCCTTGACCAAAAGGTTGATTCCTGTTGTATGTAAGGTAGTAATTTCCCGTATACTCCTTTTGAAACCAATCCGCGTTTATAACGAAAAGGAAGTTCAACTCTTGTAATAATATTATGGTCATTACAAACACTTCTATAACCCGTTAGCCAGTCCACATTATTTTTTGACATAACATCTGAAACAACTTCTAAAGCATTTTCATACAAAAGATCACCAGCATTTAGATAACCAATAATATCACCAGTAGCCAACTCTAGCCCCTTGGCTAAGGCATCATACATTCCATTATCTTTTTCAGAGATAAAATAATTAACTGTTTGCGGATATTTTTTTATTAAATCAATAGTTCCATCAGTAGAACCGCCGTCAATAATAATGTATTCAATATTGTGATAGGATTGGTTTTTAATGGATTCTATAGTCTCAGTTAATAATTTCTCTCCATTAAAGACTGGAGTAATAATTGTAAATTTCACTTTCACGCTTACCTTATTGAATTAACTTCCTAATTCAAGTTTAAACTAAGACAAATATTTTGTTCTTGTCCATGACTTTAGTTTTTTAGCAAAAAAGATATTTGCTTTAAGCTTTCTAACTAGAAACAAATACAATAGATGAATACCATCCACTATCGATAACTTCAACTTACATTTAATATTAATCTTTTCAACCTCGTCCAATAATTCCAGTTTTGTATAACCCTGAATTTTTAAGACACTCTCATCAATACTCGATAAATAATCAAATGCAATTTTTCTTCTTAATCTTGTTGAAAATGTAATTTTCCATTTCTGTAGGGAATCTTTGCTAACCGTGTTATAGACTTTAACACCTGTAGGATCCCCCATTCGACCACCCGTATTTTGAATAGAAAAATCTTTTAGCATCTCTTCTTCAAAACTTAAATCTAAATATTTACAAATTTCACTCGTATAAAAAGTCGGATCTTCTACAAATTTTTCATACTGAATACCAAATGCATTACCTCCTAACACTTGATAACCTTCTGACAATAATTTAGGCCCCTCGTTTAAATCCGTATCATATGCATACATTTTATTGAAGCCACCATTACTCCATGTCTGCATCATTGAACTCATTACATGAATAGGGTTACGAAATAAAAAAATGAATTTAGCATCAGGAAACACTTTTAATATCTCAGGAATAATCAAATAATATCTTGGTGTTTTATCTAGAAAGTAAAGTTCATTATTTTTGCACTGTTTTCTATAAAGAGTACTTGCAAATTCTCCGACAGCTTCATAATAATCGCCCTCCTTATTCGGCAGGTTATCAATAAAGTCTTCTATAGCTGAAAAGGATACATTATGGCTATATTCCGTTAACACCCCATTTGGTTTATAGGCATAACTAAACGGGAGCATTATCCAAGGTTCTGCTACACTTGCAATTTCCGAGTGAGACATTAATACACGTTGTAATAGCGTTGAACCAGAACGAGGTAAAGAGAATAGAAATATAGGGGATTTCATTTAATTTTATCTTTTAATGATTTGAGCATAGGATAGATACCAGCCTTTCTAGAAAGCTCGGTGAACTGACTTTTTAAACTACCACTTCTGAACTTAAAATTTGCCTTTCTAATTTGTTCGTTTACTTTAGGTTTTTTTTCAAATACAAAACCCTCAGTCTTGCCCCATAACTTCATATGATGAAATTTACTACTTCTTCCACAATGTTCACCACTTCCATCATGACCAATATTTTGAACAAGAGAGTAGCGAGGGTAAACGGTATACTGAGAGTTCAACAACTGATGATACATACACCTTACATCGCCTGCTTGCAATGAGCCTACAACCTCTTGCTGTACCATCCGCATTACATCACTGCCTGCAACATACATTCTTTTCTGTTTTGATACTCGTTCAAATTCAGCTTTATCAATGGGTCTATTAATCACATCGAGCGTTCTTCGATACAGCCCCATCCCCCAAGCACAATTTCGTGGCAACACAAAAAAATCCTTATTGTATGTATTTATTATTCTTATAGGCGGACAATATCCCGTAATACTTAATATTTCTTCATCATTCTCATAAAAATCAAGAGCATCATTCATGAACCGTAAAAAACCTGGAGCCGTGACAATATCCTCTTCTAGAAAAATCATTTTTCCACAAATTCTAAGGACATCGTCCATGCCAGAGCGGTTATTAACAATACGATCATTCGTATCCCGCTCAAACACATGAACCGACTTAAATCCATCAATCTCTTTCAGGTAACTACGCACCGCCAATACTTTTTCTTCGTCTCCTGGCTTGGGAGCATCAGAAAAAACATACAGCTCACTTTCCTTTGCTAAAGTGTTTCCCTGTAGAGCTTTTATAGTTTGCTTTAAATGGTTAAGCCTACTATATGTACTTATTCCAATCGGTACTAATTCCACCCCTCCCCCTTTTTAAAATTCAACAAATATATTGGATTCACTGATCTTATCATCGCCCATGTACTAGTTCGAAGTGGCCGCCAGAGAAACGAAAATACCCATGTACTCAAGGCTTGGGCAGAAAGAGTTGCTATGGCTGCCCCTGTGATACCTAGCGTTGGTATAAGCAATATGTTTACAGTTACATTTAATATCACTGCAATAATATTGTTATACAATCTATATTTTTGTAAATCTTCGCTTACCATCCATATCCCTCGAGCTAATGCCTGAGATATAAAGATGCCATTCCATATATTAAAGACTAAAGCCCCATAAGCTCCAATATAATCCTCACCAAAAAGAAGCTGTATAATATCCTCTCCAAATATTATAGTAACCAGTCCGACAGCTACACCCATCCAGAACATCAGCGAATAAAGTTGTATTAATCTACGATGATATGACTCGCTACTTGTCTCGCGTAAATTGACAAAATATGGCATCAGAGTACTTACCAAAATAGCGGGGATAAATATCCAAAACTCAGCAAGTCTTACTGCGACACTATATATTCCTACTTGCTCAGTATCTAGCATATTTCCTATCATAACTTGGTCTATTTTCATATGAATAGATATAAGAAATACACTTAAAGCTAACGGCCAAGAAAATTTCAAAAGCCTTATGGCTATTTTCTTACTAAATCTCCACTTGCGTATGCTCCCACCTGTTTTTTTATAAACAAATACTAAAAAAGCTCCGGAAAGTGCCAAATTTATGGTGTTTGCCAAGGCGAAATAAATCACATCATACTCATAAACCAATAAATAAACATTTAGCAAGCTACTTAATATAAAAGCACTGTTTCTAGCTATAACAACATACTTTGAGAGGACTTTAGACTGATAAAAATAATCTATCACATCAAGCGACTGAAAAACAAACCCGGCACTAATGATAAATATAACTATTTTTGTAGTTGAATCAGCCTCAACAAAAAAAAGCGACACATATATACTAAATATGGAGACAACAGACCCAATCAACTTAAGACCAAAAGCAGTACCCAGAAAGTAGCTTGTGAGCTTTGGTTTTCTAACAATTTCTCTTACTATAATTTGGTCAAGCCCTAGCTTTACAAAAAGCAAAAAAAACGCCGTATATGCCAAAGCGTAGTTCAATACCCCAAAATCACTTGGCCCTAGATACCTTGCGATCCAAATACCTATAAATAGACCACCAAATATCCTTATGCCTTTATCAAAAAAAAGCCAAATTAAATTTTTAAGGATCTTATTATTTGTCACTATTATTCATCTAAAACCTTTCTAAGGACGTTTTACATTCGAATCTGATTACTTTCTGAACCTCAACATCTAAATTATTTTCCATTTAAATATCACGTTTTTACTTTAAGACTCGATTAGTTTTTTTTGTTTGTTCTGAACAAGGAAGACCAAAAAAACTAAATATTTTCTTTATTTCATCTTCTATATTTGTTTTAATGTTTTCGTGTTGAAATAGTTAAAGTTCCTATATTTTTCTTAAAATTCAATATACTGCAACAGAACTTGTTCCCCATTATTAAATCCCCAGAATTCTTCAATGGAGTTTTTTCTACACTTGCCACTTCTCCATTCATCAAGCCGGACCAGAAGGCACTCAAATGTTTTAGGGCTAGTTTACACCGTTATTGTGGGGAAACAGCCATCACTCACACCGCTCAACAGCCTAACCCTATCCTTAAAGGCCTATTTATGCAGATTACTCTACACTGGAAATTGAATCCGCTCTTTACGCATATCGACCTCAAAATGGCCGCATTCTATCAGTTAATGATCTCGGCCACAAAGTCGGGGGATTGTTTCAGATTTAATCCAAATTTGTGCAATCCACTCACGAAATAAATAACCGCAACAACCAGGAGAGTCAAGCCAAAGAAAATGACTTCAAAACTTTTCAACGGGCGTAAAAAACCATAGTCATTGACTTGACCCCCTGTATAAGCAACCTGCCGTCCAAGCATTGGACTCAAACCTAAATCCAATAAATTCAAAACCGACTCAACCATAAGCTTCTCCGTTTAGGTATTGTAAATACAGTGGGGTAATGACAATACCAATACATAACAACATATGATTGGCCTAAATAATTGGCAGAATATTTTTGCGAAGACTACTCATTTATAGAATCATAACTCTAAATTATAATATTGTTTAGGCAAATCTAGTCCTACCATTTTAGAAAAATCAGCATTTTCAGATTCATAAAATATCTTCATTTCTTTCAAATAAACCAAATCGGCATCATAAGAAATTTTTACAGGATTTAATTTAGCTAATTGCTGAGCTTTTGTAGTGAGCAACCTCTTTATCCTAATATCAAAAAACGAATCTGCAACTTGAACATGTCTAAATTTAGAAAAATATTTATTCAAACGATGATTATCTGCAAATTCAAACATAGAACCCCCCAAATCATGAGGGTATTTCTTGTTTAGATGTTGTTTATGATATAGTTCCGAAGAAGTTAAAGGTGCGTTACTATGGCCCAAATCTTTTATTCTAGGCTTTACCTTCAAAATTGAGTCCAATTTACTTAAGAGTTCAGGGTAGCCATCCTTCGTACAAAGCGCCCCTGTTTCATCTCTTATTTCTTCAGCAATAATTATTTCAATATTTTTCGAACCAAATTCTTGTGCAAACACTTGATATAAATTTTTATAACTAAAATCATAAAAGAAGCTTCTGCTTTTATATAAAAACAGATAGTCAATATATTCCCTATAAGTGCCTGGATATCCTATCTTTATGAATTCTCTATACATCGACTTTATTAGATCTGCTTGATTTCTAATAACCATTAGTATCTTTGTATCATCACCAAACAACAACCTCAAGCGTCTTGCCTTAGTTGTTATATCAATCATATCTGGTGTAAAGGTAAAAGAAAGTAATTCTAATGAAGCACCAAAAGCCACGGAGCCATTCTTTGTGGCCTTATCTTTATGCTTTTTAATAATACCTCTGAACTTCTGCTCGCTTATAGAATATTCATAATCTCTTGAATAAAGTAAGTAGTTTTCAAACAGTACATTAATGTCATCGTCGATATAGTCGATTAAGGAGCCATTGCCGACTCCTAAATGATATATATCTTGGTGTTTTGAAAAATAATACTCTTGCAATGTTGATGATAGATTTTTAGGCATTCCTATATGTAAATAATTAAGCACAATTACTCCTTACTGCAATTCCGAAACCACTAGCACCAAAAGAGTTTCCGTTATACAACATCACAAACTTATCATCGGAAAGCCTTGTTATTGAGCAATATTCAATCATTTCTGAATCCCAGCCTTCTTCAGATGTAGAAATACCTTCTTTTTCATCATCTCTCGTCCAGTTTATGCCATCTTGAGATATCGCATAGCCTATAGTGTAGTGTTCCCCATCTTTTGAACGATAGTTAATACTACCTCGAGTTGAATACCACATATGATACAAACCATTTTCTTTTACGACCCAAGGTCGCCCAATAGCCTCCCCTTCAAATTTATAGTCAATTACAGGTGCCGTTGTTTTACTCCAGTGGATTCCATCAATAGATTCTGCATACCGTATCAAATACAAGGGTTCAGGTTTACCTTCAACAATAGTCCACCCCGTACACGATACATACCACATTTTAAATATTTCTTCATCTCTGATAACGCATGGAGCGGTATTAAAATATATTTCATCAAGTCCCCTATCAAGTAAAGGACCCTCTGAATACTTCTTAAAAGTTCTCCCCCTATCAACACTTATTGCCAATCCAATTGACAATCTATATGAAACGGTTACTTGAGGATTCCATGCGATATAGTACATGTATAGACTTTCACCCACCTCCACTATACTTGACGGCATAATACCACTATCATCAAAAGTGCCAAGCGCACCGTGCTCTAGTAATGGAGTCTTTTCTACATACACAACACGTCTTGAATCAAAATCATAATCTAAATAAAATGGATAAGTCTTTCCGTCTTCATCTCTCGCTGAAAAATAAATTCTTTGAACGGCTCCATCTCCTGATTTATATATAAATGGAATTTGAGCATGTGAAAACATCTTTGAACTCTCACCATTTGCACAAAATACTTTACCTTGTTTTAACCAATTCAATTTATATCCCTCTCAATCTATTACTAGGAACCCGAGACTTCTCTGTTTCACTAGGTGAAAAAACAGCCCTATCCTCTGTATTACTTAAAATCAAAGACCCTGCACCAATCACATTCTCTTCGCCAATTTGAACATTGTCCCTAATCGTTGCATTAACTCCAACAAAGCTAAGACTACCTAAAGTTACACTGCCCGAAATAACTGCATGGGAGGCAATAAAACAGTGATCTTCAATCTTTGAATGATGCCCTATATGATTCCCACTCCACAAAATACAATTATCACCAATCTTAGTAAACGGCTGAATTACATTGTTTTCAAAAATAAAACAATTTTCCCCTACAGGTGTTCCATAGTATGTTGCCTTTGAGCTGATATAACTAACCAGGCTATAGCCTTTAGACTTCGCGTCTAAAAATTTTTCTTTGCGTGCTTTATTTACTTTTGCATAACTTATTGGAATAAAAAGTGAATATTCGTCCGGAGGATAATTCTCAATAATGTCCTCATAGGCTACAACTGGCAACCCAGAAAAAGAATCCTCGCTCATAAATGCTGCATCTACCGTAAACCCTACAACATCATGCACACTGTCATTTTCTAGGTAGAAGTGGGCAATCTCAGCTATCTGCCCTATCCCAAAGATAATTACTTTAGCCACACACCCTCCAAAAAGGTCATTTAATTAGTTAACGAATAGTTATTTAGAGCATGTTTAATGTTTGATTTATCATTAAACATCAAGATATCAATAATAGACAAATTTGGTACAAATTCATTTTGAAACTGTTTGTATTCTATTTTAAGCGACTCTAAAAAATAAAGCTCTAATCCATTCTGTCGGAAAGCTCCACTTTCGTAAAGAGACCTTCCCCCTATTGCATTAACATACTCTGTTGCCTGCATTTTTTTACATATCTCAATAATCTTATCTTGTGATTTAAGAGTGTTGTTTTTCTCAATCTGACTCGAATAAATAAAATGAGTATAAATTCCCATATATTCAGATAATTTAAATAAAGAATAACCTATGAACCTTGCTAAGTTTTTTTCATTCTGCATAAGAATATCTTTTAAAATAGGGAAAACATCTTGATAGTAAGGCGCGTTCTGATAATTTATTTCTATTAATTTTAAGATTTCGCTGGCGTTTTCACCAACTTCAGTTTCATTAATTAATTTATTTTGACTTGCTTTTACTAATTGCAACGTAAATCGTTTGGGCTCAGCATCAACTAAAATGTTATTTCTATTAATAAATCCTTTTTTAATGAAATTTACATCATCAAAAATCACAAATTGTTCAACTGCATTTATTAATTGCCAATAACCTATATATGGGAATAGATATGGTTGCATAATAGCTACTTTCATAAAGCACCTTTAATTATATTGGTTACTTTTACAGTCGCTGACTGGGCTAAACCTGGATACATCGGTAGACAAAGGATTCGGCTAGCTATATCTCTTGATACATTACAAACCTGATCCGCTCCCAGATACTCCAAAGCATCTAAACTTGGGTAAAAATAGCGCCGTGAAATAATTTCATGTTCTTTAAGCGCCGCTTCAGCTTCTAGTAACTGGTCTTCTGATTCAAACAAAACAGGTGCATAAGCATAATTATTATTACTGTTTTTACTCCACTTCTGAAAAGCTACCAGGCCTGGTAGTTTTTCAGAATAGTTTTGCCATACATTTCTACGTTGTTGTTTGATGACATCTATTTCATCCAAAACAGACAAGCCCATTGCCGCTTCAAACTCGTTCATCTTGGCATTGGTTCCAACAAAATCTATTGTAGTTGGGCTGGTGATACCGAAGTTAATCAGTAAGCGGATTTTTTTTGCCATCTCATCATCATTAGTAATAACCGCGCCACCTTCAATGGTATGGAAGAGTTTGGTTGCGTGGAAACTTACGGTACTAATATCACCATAATTTAAAACACTTTGGCCTTTATATTCTGTGCCAAACGCATGGGCAGCATCGTAAATTACTTTTAGGTTGTGCTTATCCGCAATGGATTGGATAACTTCAACCTCACAGGGATTACCAAACACATGCACCGGCACTATCGCGCAGGTATTATCATTGATTAATGCTTCAATATTTGCAGGATCAAGATTAAAGCTCTCTTGATTAATATCAGCGAATACTGGTTTTAATCCTTCCCACGCCAAAGTACTGGTCGTTGCCACAAAGCTAAAGGGGGTAGTAATGACCTCACCCTTTAAATCCAATGCTTTATACGCCAATTGCAAAGCAAAAGAACCATTGGCAACCAGAATTAGATTTTTTACACCCAAATACTCAGCTAACCGTTGTTCTAGTTTTTGTAGCAATGGTCCGTTATTGGTCAACCAACCACTCTCAAACACCTCATCTATATAAGCTTTATATTTTTCTTTATTCGGTAAATAAGGCTTGGTGACAGGAATCACTAGATACTATCCTTTAATAAACCTACTAAATACTCACCATAACTGTTTTTGGAGAGTGCTTTTGCTGTCTCTAATACTTGTTCATCACTAAGCCAACCATTCCGCCAAGCAATCTCTTCCAAACAGGCAATTTTATAACCTTGACGTTTTTCAATAGTTTCTACGAACATAGCCGCTTCTAATAAACTTTCATGAGTACCCGTGTCAAGCCAGGCAAAACCTCTACCAAGCAATTCGACATTGAGGCTACCGCGTTCCATATACATTTGGTTAATTGTAGTAATTTCTAACTCACCCCTTTTGGATGGTTGAACTTGTTTAGCCATTTCTATAACCTGGTTGTCATAAAAGTAAAGTCCAGTTACAGCGAAGTTTGATTGTGGTTTCTCTGGTTTCTCTTCAATACTTATCGCTTTTTTACTCTCGTCAAAAGTAACAACTCCGAATCGTTCTGGATCTTTTACTTGGTAACCGAAGACACTAGCTCCTTCCTTTCTTGATGCCGCACGTTTTAAAATCGGCGTAAATCCATGACCCCAAAAGATATTGTCGCCTAAAACTAAACAGACACTATCCTTACCGATAAACTCTTCGCCAATAATAAATGCTTGAGCTAAACCATCTGGTGTTGGCTGAACAGCATAAGATAGATTAACCCCAAACTCAGAACCATCACCAAGCATCCGAACAAAACCCTCTTGATCTTCTGGCGTGGTGATAATCAATATATCTTGAATACCTGCAAGCATTAAAACAGACAACGGATAATAAATCATCGGCTTGTCATAAACAGGCAATAACTGTTTAGATACCCCTTTGGTGATTGGGTATAAACGTGTTCCAGAACCGCCAGCTAAAATAATCCCTTTCATTATTTATTCCCTAATCTTTCTCTTTGATAACTTCCATCTTGCACATGCTTACACCAGGCCTGGTTATCCAGATACCATTCAACAGTCTTTTTAATACCTGATTCAAAAGTTTCTTGCGGTGTCCAACCTAGTTCTTTTTGAATTTTACTCGCGTCAATCGCATAACGCATATCATGACCAGGACGATCAGCTACATATGTAATTTGATCTTCATACTTGGTTTCTTTCGGCTTTACTTTGTCGAGGATTTTACAAATTGTTTTTACAACGTCGATATTTTGTTTTTCATTATGACCGCCAATATTATAAGTTTCTCCAACTTGACCGTTAGTTGCTACTTTAATCAATGCTCTTGCGTGGTCTTCAACATACAGCCAATCACGTATTTGATTACCTTGACCATAGACTGGAAGTGGCTTGTCCTCTAGTGCATTTAGTATTACCAACGGAATTAACTTTTCTGGAAAGTGATAGGGACCATAGTTATTTGAGCAGTTGGTAACTAATGTTGGTAGGCCAAAAGTCCTTTGCCATGCTCTTACTAAATGATCACTTCCGGCCTTACTCGCTGAATAAGGAGAACTTGGTTCATAAGCAGTTTCCTCAGTAAACATAGGTAATATACCTTGCTCTGAGTCTAATACTTCATCGGGATGAGGTAAATCACCATACACTTCATCCGTAGAGACATGATGAAAGCGAAAATTGGCTTTTTTATCACCATCAAGCTGATTCCAGTAAGCTCTTGCCTGTTCCAGCAAAGTATAAGTTCCTACGATATTGGTTTGAATAAACTCACCAGGTCCATCAATAGAACGGTCCACATGAGATTCTGCTGCTAGGTGCATAACAATGTCTGGTTGATACTTTTCAAAAATTTGCTTAATCCCTTGGATATCACAAATATCAAATTTTTCAAACTTGTAACGGGGATTTTGATCGATTGTCGTGAGAGACTCTAGGTTACCAGCGTAAGTTAACTTATCTACATTGACGACGTTATGATTAGTGCTGTTAATCAGCTCCCTGACAACAGCAGAACCAATAAAACCTGCTCCACCAGTTACAATAATAGTCTTGGCTTGATTATTATTCATTTGACAACAAACCAACTATTGAGAAGTTTTTCTTTATTATAAATATGAGATGAATACCCTCCATACTCATACTGTTGCAAGTGCATTCCTGCCTCTTTTACAATGGCATGCGCCGCACCCGTGTCCCATTCCATGGTTGGCCCCAGTCGTGGATAAATATCCGCTTCACCTTCGGCCACTAAACAGATTTTAAGTGAACTCCCTATTGAGACTAGCTCCTTCTCTTTATTGGTTTCAATCGCATCAATAAAGGCTTTGGTTTCGTCTGACATATGCGAGCGACTAGCTACGATTTTATACGACTTACGCTCTTGTTCTGTTTTTAAAGGCAGTCTTTGACCATCCTTAAACGCACCTTCACCTTGTTTTGCCCAATAGGTAGTATTTAACGCAGGTGCATAGACAACGCCTAACACAGGCGTATCTTTGTGTATAAGTGCAATATTGACAGTAAACTCACCATTCTTCTTAACAAATTCCTTCGTACCATCAACAGGATCAACCAACCAAAAGTATTCCCAGTTTTTTCTCACTTGGTAGGGAATGTCCTTACCTTCTTCAGAAAGAATTGGAATTTGAGTACCGTTTTGCTGATCAAGTTTTAGCAGGCCTGCTTCAATAATATAGTGAGCTGCTTTATCGGCTTCAGTCAAAGGAGACTCATCAGCTTTGAATTCGACGTCAAAATCTTTTTCGTAGACAGCTATAATGGCTTCGCCCGCTATCTTCGCTAGAGTGACAATATCTTGTATGTTAATTTTATTGAGCATTATGAACATTTTTCTTTAAATATAATTATGTTGTTGTAAGTAGTTGATGACATTTTGGGCGGCGGCCTCAATGGTAATGCCATCATTCTTTATGTGAACTTCAGGCTTACTCGGCACTTCGTAAGGCGAGTCAATTCCAGTAAAGTCTTTAATCTCACCTGCACGTGCTTTTTTATATAAACCTTTAGGGTCTCGTTGTTCACACGTACTTAAAGGCGTATCAATAAACACCTCAATAAACTCACCAGGCCTGGATATTTTCCTCACCATATTCCTGTCCACTTCAAAAGGGGAGATAAAAGCGGTTAGAACAATTAAACCAGAATCACAAAAGAGTTTAGCTACTTCACCGACACGACGAATATTCTCAACACGATCTTCTTCTGAAAACCCCAGCCCTTTATTTAAGCCATGACGAACATTATCGCCATCTAGAAGATAGGTATGCTTGTTCATTTTAAACAGAAGGTTTTCAACGGCATTAGCTACCGTAGATTTTCCGCTACCACTTAATCCTGTAAACCAGAGAATACAAGGAGTTTGCTTTTTAAGCTGGGCTCTTTCTTTTTGAGTAATGTGATGGTCATGCCACACTATATTTTCATTCATTTTTATTCAATCTTACTTAAAACGGAAAAAACATGGGAACTAGAGCCAACACTATTAAAGAATACAAAATGGTCAAAGGCAAACCTGCTTGTATATAGTGTTTAAACTTGTAATTTCCAGGTCCATATACCATTAGATTTGTTTGATAACCATAAGGTGTCATAAAACTTGCACTGGCCGCATAAGCCACGACCATAATAAATGGCCATGGACTTACACTTAAAATTTCTGCGGTTGCTAAAGCGATTGGAAAGCCAATTGCTGCAGAGGCATTATTGGTAATGATTTCGGTTAATAACAATGTCAGTAAAAACACGCCTATTAAACTCCCCATCACACCCCAAGCAGAGAATAGGCTCATGACCCAACCCGCAATCATTTCAGATACGCCTGTACTCATCATCACACTGGCAATACCTAAGGCAGAACCAATTACAATCATGAGTTCGTAGGGAAAACGTCTTTTAACCTCTGCAAAAGTAATGAGTTTAAAAGCAAATAAACCCGCCAGCAGTATCATTAACCCTTTTAACAAGGGAATTATACTCAATGCAGCCAAACTTAATACTGTAATGAAACCGCCACCAACCAATAAGCTTTGTAGGTTACTTAGTGAGGCAAAGGATTTTATTTGTGAATAAAAATAAAAGTTTTGTTTTAGGTTTTCACGTTTATAAAAATCACTCCCAGTTGCCAGCACTAAGGTATCGCCTGGTTGTAACTCAATATCAGCCAATCTTTTATTTAACTGGTCGCCACCCCGTTTAATCGCCACCACAGCTGCATCAAATTTATTTCTAAATCCGGCTTCTTTGATGGTGCTACCAATCAGGCTTGAGGTGTGTGCTAATATCACTTCAACTAAGTTAGGTTGCTGTATATTGCTACTGCCTCCTGCTAAAGCAAGCCCTGCTTGCTGTAATAACTCAGGAGCTTCTTTTATATCCCCCGTAAACAATAGTCGATCTTGGACTTCAATTACTTGCTCGGGACCCACTGGGCTAATTAAGTTTCCGTTTCGATAAATTTGCACTAAAAACAGGCTACCCAATTCCCTTAAACCCGCCTGCTGTATTGTCTTACCAATCATTTTTGAATCAAGCACTATTTTTGATTCAATAAAGTACTGTTCGGCAATAGCTTGCTTCACCTCTATCTCTGGTAAAAATCGACTACTTACAAAGGCAATAACAAGGATACCAATTAGTAGCAAAGGTAACCCAACATAAAGGAAATCAAACAATCCTAACTCTGGCAGACCTGCTTGAACAACAAAACCATTAATGATTAGATTTGTTGATGTACCGACTAACGTTAATGTTCCACCCAATATCGCAATATAGGATAGGGGGATTAATAACTTTGACGCAGTATGATATGAGTTATTTTTAACCGATGATAGTAGCGTAGCGACAACAGCCGTATTGTTTAAAAAAGCGGAACTTAATCCAACTAAGGCTCCCATTCGTAAATAGGAGTGTTTTTCGCTTTTAACAAAAAGTAACTTTGAGATTACGTTAATCCAACTTGTTCTCTCTAAGACAAAACTCACCAGCAACAAGGCTATAAGCGTGATTAAAGCTGGATTTACAAAGTTACCAAGTAAGCTTTCCAAACTAATTAAACCCGTTAGGTAGTAGATAAATACTAATCCACCAAACAATTTAAAAGCTTGTGTTTTCCCTCTTGCCAATAATGCGAGCAAGGCGATGAGTGATCCAAATACTAACCAAGTCGTCACAATATTAATCAAGCATTTAATACATCGTTAATCGACTTACATTCCCATTCAGGAAAGTGCTGTCGAATCAATGAGTTTAAGTCTTTTTCAAAAGGCGTGTATTCACGACTTGCTGCATTTAATGTGACATCTTGTGATTTCTTAACAATCATACCCGCTGCTAAAGTGGCATTGGTGTATTTATCAATCACGATAAAAGAGCCCGTGCCTTTAATTGCCGAGTACGGATCAAAAGAAATTATTTGATTCAAACACAATTGACACTGAGCAATTTCATTAAGCTCTAAAGTTTCAGCAGCTCCTCTTTCCAAGGTGTTCACATCGACTTTAAAGTCAATTTCACTAAAACGCCCCGTGGTGACATTGGTTGCACGTTTAATAAGGTAATCTGTTCCAGGACGCATGGCAACTTCATCCATCCATACCAACATGACCTCTAAATTATCCGCAACCTCAGGTATATCAGAACTCTTAACAATCATGTCACCACGACTGATATCAACCTCATCATTTAGAGTTAACGTTATTGCCATGGGTGCAAATGCTGTTTCTACTTCCATTGTGTCCTTTGAAACTGCTGGCTGTATAACTTGTTTAATAGTTGATGTTTTCATTGAAGGTAAAACCGTAATCCCATCACCTACAGCAATACTCCCCGCGGCAATGGTGCCGCAGAATCCACGAAAGTCTAAGTGAGGTCGGTTAACATACTGAACAGGAAAACGGAAGTGTTCATGGTCAATTGAATCTCCGATTTCGATCGTATCGAGCAATTGCATTAGGGGTGCTTCTTTAAACCAAGGCATATTTTCACTTGGGTTTACAACGTTATCACCCGTTAAGGCTGATACAGGACTGAAGATTGGATTTTCAATACCAAGCTCTTTGGCAAACTCAGAGTATTCTGCTCTAATTTCATTAAAACGCTGTTCACTAAAATCGACCAAGTCCATTTTATTAACTGCCACCACTATATTTTTAATGCCTAGTAAGCTAGTGATATAGCTGTGTCGACGAGTTTGAGTCTGAACACCATAGCGTGCATCAATCAAAATAATAGCTAAATCAGCAGTAGAAGCACCTGTTGCCATATTGCGAGTGTATTGTTCATGACCTGGAGTATCGGCAATGATGAACTTGCGTTTATCGGTTGCAAAGAAGCGGTAGGCGACGTCAATGGTAATACCTTGTTCACGCTCAGATTGAAGACCGTCAACTAATAATGCCAAATCAACGTCTTCACCTGTCGTACCATGTTTTTTAGAATCCTTATTGATTGCCGCTAATTGATCTTCAAAGATCATTTTGCTGTCATGCAGTAAACGACCTATCAAAGTACTTTTACCATCATCCACACTTCCGCAAGTGATAAAGCGCAATAATTCTTTATTCTCATGTTGCTTAAGATACGCTTCGATATCGGTTTCTAATAAATCTGTTTTCTCTACTGCCATAACCGTAATCCTTTAGAAGTACCCTTCAATTTTTTTCTTTTCCATTGAGCCTGCTTCATCATGATCAATTAGGCGACCTTGTCTTTCTGAGACTTTGGTAAGAAGCATTTCTTGAATGATTTCTGGAAGCGTTGCGGCTTCAGAAGGCACAGCCCCTGTTAATGGGTAACAACCTAGAGTTCTAAAACGCACTTTTTCCATTTTAGCAGTTTTACGAAGTTCTTCTGGCATACGGTCATCATCGACCATAATCTTTGTACCACCATACTCAACCACTGGACGTTCTTTAGAAAAGTATAAGTCTGGAATTGGGACTCTTTCTAAATAGATATACTGCCAAATATCAAGCTCTGTCCAGTTTGATAGAGGAAAGACTCGGATTGATTCGCCTTTTTGATGGCGGCCATTATAGATTTCCCACAATTCTGGACGTTGATTCTTTGGATCCCAACGATGATTCTTATCACGAAAAGAGTAGATACGTTCTTTTGCACGTGATTTCTCTTCATCACGACGTGCTCCACCAAATACTGCATCATACTTATAAATATCCAACATCTGACGAAGCCCTTCAGTCTTCATGATGTCGGTATGCATAGCAGATCCGTGGGTAAATGGAGATATATCTAAGTCTTCCCCTTTAGGATTGATATGCACAATTAATTCCATGCCAACATCTTTAGCCCGTTGGTCACGGAACTCAATCATCTCTTTGAACTTCCATGTAGTATCAACATGCACTAAAGGAAAAGGAGGTGGCGCAGGATAAAAGGCTTTTTGAGCCAAATGTAGCATAACCGATGAATCCTTTCCTACACTATAAAGCATTGCAGGATTTTCAAACTCTGCAATCACTTCTCGCATAATATGAATGGATTCTGCTTCAAGTTTTCTAAGATGGGTTAATCTGTTATTATTCATTCATTAAAAACCTTTTAATATTTTATCCACTCAAATAATTCATCTAAAGACAAAAATTATTTTCTGTAGTCATCTTGATGAGCTAAAAACCATTCATAAGTCGCAGTTAAACCTGCTTCTAAACTGGTGTTTGCTTTCCAGCCTAAACGCTCTAATCTAGAGACATCCATAAGCTTTCTTGGTGCACCATCGGGTTTACTGGTATCCCATTCAATTTTGCCTTGATAGCCTACTACTTTAGCCACCGTTTCCGTTAACTCTTTAATGGTGCAATCCACACCTGTTCCTACGTTAATGTGAGACAGCATGGGTGAGGTTTTTTGTTGATAGGTTACATTATCTAAGTTCATCACAAAGATAGAGGCTTGAGCCATATCATCGACATGTAAAAATTCGCGCATTGGTTTACCTGAACCCCAAGCCATGACAACAGGATCATTATTCAGCTTCGCTTCATGAAAACGTCTTAATAATGCAGGGATTACGTGCGAATTCTCTGGATGAAAGTTATCATTCTCACCATACAGGTTGGTAGGCATCACGGAGCGATAATCACGACTATATTGGCGGTTATAACTTTCACACAATTTTATCCCCGCAATCTTAGCAATGGCATAAGGTTCATTAGTACATTCCAACTCACCCGTTAATAACGCATCTTCTTTCATTGGCTGTGGGGCTAGCTTTGGGTAAATACAAGACGACCCTAAAAACAGCAGTTGCTGAACATTATTTAAGTGTGCCGCATTAATAATATTGGCTTCCATCATCAGATTTTCATAAATGAATTCTGCAGGGTATTCGTTGTTAGCATGAATACCGCCCACTTTAGCGGCGGCTAAATAAACTTGGTCAATGTTGTTTTCGGCAAAAAAACGGTTTACCGCTTGTTGATTGGTTAAATCCAATTCAAAACGGGTAGCGGTAATAATCGTATTATTAGCATCTTGCTGTAATTGACGGACAATAGCAGAGCCTACCATTCCTCTATGGCCTGCAACATAAATACGTTTGCTATTTGATTGAGCAGGTGAACTCATTGCTTACTCCACAGACACCGGGACATCATGCCCGTGTTCTTTAAGTAACGCATGGCGTTGTGCTACTTTTAAATCTGCGGCGACCATTTCAGCACACATTTCTTGTACGGTAATTTCTGGTGTCCAACCCAGTTTGGCTTTGGCTTTAGATGGGTCACCTAATAAGGTTTCAACTTCTGCAGGGCGGAAATATCTTGGGTCAATTTTAACAATTACATCACCCACTTTTAGGGCTGGGGCTTTATCGCCTTTAATCGCAGTAATGGTTCCAATTTCATCAATACCTTCACCGGTAAATTCTAAGGTAATGCCTAACTCTTCTGCAGACCAAGAGATAAACTGACGAACCGAATATTGCACACCCGTTGCAATCACAAAATCATCAGCTTTATCTTGTTGCAACATCATCCACTGCATACGCACGTAGTCTTTTGCATGCCCCCAGTCACGTAAGGCATCAATATTACCCATATATAAGCATTGTTCTAAACCTTGGGCGATATTGGCTAAACCACGGGTGATTTTACGGGTTACAAAGGTTTCACCACGACGAGGTGATTCATGGTTAAACAAAATACCGTTACAGGCATACATACCATAAGATTCACGGTAGTTTACAACAATCCAATATGCGTACATTTTTGCAACCGCATAAGGTGAACGTGGGTAAAAAGGGGTGGTTTCTTTTTGAGGGATTTCTTGTACTTCACCATACAATTCGGAGGTAGAGGCCTGGTAGAATTTTGTTTTCTTTTCTAGCCCTAAAAGACGAATTGCTTCTAATAAACGTAAAGTTCCCATACCATCGACATCAGCGGTATATTCTGGTGATTCAAACGATACGGCTACGTGAGATTGAGCACCTAAGTTATAAACTTCATCAGGTTGCACTTCTTGCAAAATACGCGTTAGGTTGGAGGAGTCGGTTAAATCACCGTAATGCAGAATAAAGTTTTTATTGTCGACGTGGGGATCTTGGTAGATATGGTCAACACGTTGAGTGTTAAACAAAGAAGCACGTCTTTTAATGCCGTGAACTTCATAGCCTTTTTCTAATAAAAATTCGGCTAAGTAAGAGCCGTCTTGGCCGGTTACACCTGTGATTAATGCTTTCTTTTTCATATTTATTCTACTGTAACTGATTTTGCTAAATTTCTTGGTTGGTCCACATCTGTACCTTTAATCAAAGCTACATGATAACTCAATAATTGTAGCGGTATATTAAAGGTAATCGGGGCGGTGATTCGGCCTACGTTTGTGGTGGTTTTTACTACTTTAAAGTCTTTGTCTGAACTGATATCGGATTCTTCATCTTCAAAGACAATCATTTGACCACCGCGGGCTTTAACTTCTTGTAGATTGGATTTTAACTTTTCTAATAGATCATCTTTTGGTGCAATCGCGACAACGGGAATAAGCTCATCAATAAGAGCTAGCGGGCCATGCTTTAGTTCACCTGCCGGGTAAGCTTCGGCGTGAATATAGCTAATTTCTTTTAGCTTTAAGGCTCCTTCCATCGCAATTGGATACATTGTTCCACGCCCTAAAAACAATGCATTGTTTTTATCTGCAAACGTATTAGCAATCTCTTTGATTTGATCTTCATGCTCTAAAGCACTAGTTACCAGGCCTGGTAATTTGATTAAACCGTGGACAATTTTTTGCTCTTGTTCTTTATCCATTAATCCCAACGTTTTACCAACAGAAGTTAGCAATAAAGATAACGCTACTAATTGAGTGGTAAAGGCTTTGGTCGATGCAACACCAATCTCTGGACCCGCATGAGTTAAAAAAGTTAAATCACTCTCTCTGGTTAAACTCGATTCTGGAACATTACAGATGGTCAATGTTGGGACGTTGCTTGTCTTTTTAAGTTGTTTAATTTGTTGCAGTGCTGCAAGGGTATCGGCTGTTTCACCTGACTGGCTGATTGTGACAAACAAGGTATTGTCTTGAACTACTGGATTTCGGTAGCGATACTCACTAGCGACCTCTACCTGACACGGCAAGCCAATAATATCTTCAAACCAATACTTTGCGACTAAACCAGAGTGATAAGAGGTTCCACACGCAATAATTTGAATTTGTTTAATCGTTTTAAAAATTGCTTTGGCATTATGACCAAAAGCAGAAGTTAATACAGCCTCTTTTGTAATTCGCCCTTCAAGAGTATCCATTACCGCTTGTGGTTGCTCAAAAATCTCTTTATGCATATAGTGGCGATGTTCGCCAAGCTCTACTGAATTAGCAGATAATTGTGATTGTTTAATTGGTCGCTCTACCAAATCCCCATTTACATCGTAAATTTTGACACTTTCACGAGTGATTTCTGCAATATCACCCTCTTCTAAAAAGATAAAATTTTGGGTAACTGGCAATAGAGCTGAGACATCAGAGGCAATAAAGTGCTCACCAATCCCGACTCCAATGACTAATGGGCTGCCCTTTCTTGCGGCAATCAGCGTTTCTGGAAACTCTGGTGACACCACTCCTAATGCATAAGCTCCATCAAAATGGGCAACTGCTTTTTGAACAGCATCAAATAGTGAGCTTGCTGATTGAAGTTGACCGTGAATAGAGTGAGCAACAACTTCAGTATCAGTCTCAGAGGTAAAACGATAGCCTTCTTCAATTTGAGAGGCTTTTAAACTTTGGTAGTTCTCAATAATTCCGTTATGAACAACAGCGACTTGATTATTACAAATATGAGGATGGGCGTTATTTTCGGCAGGAACACCATGTGTTGCCCAACGGGTATGTGCTATTCCAATACTGCCGCTAAACTCATTCGTTTGAGATTTGATATTTTTCTCAAGATTAACAATCTTACCAAGTGAGCGGACTCGTTGAATATGTCCATGAGAATCTAAAAGAGCAATACCAGAAGAGTCATAACCACGGTATTCAAGACGTTTAAGTCCTTCTAAAAGAATGGGAACAATATTTCTTTCTGCTACACCACAAACAATTCCGCACATAAAACATCTACTAATTCATCAATAATTAAGACGCGAATTATAACATTACCTGGTTATTGTTTATAGAAAACTAATTAGAAATAATGATGGGAATTACGTAAACAACACATAGATACTTTGTGAATATTTAGGAAAATTTATGAAAACTTAAACAAAACTTTTTTCAAAAAATGTGTGCTTTTTTAGATAAAAACTTGCTTTATCATTCTAACTTCATACAAAGTTGTGAACCATTTAATGTGTATTCAATATCTCCGCTTGATCTTGAGCCTTCATCTAATTGCGATTCTATTGCCTTGGCTAAATTCACATCAATATCAGTAATACACAACTGATTTTCACCTGCAATCAATCCATAGTTTGCACCACTACTGCCTCCCCAAGTAGCTTTAAAGGCGGTCCCTATTGATGGCATTGGATTTACATTTTTGGTAAAGCCTGCTTGATAAATATCGTAGAAAAAACCTTCTGTTGGAGAAGCATCTGAAGATAGAACCGTTTTGAGTCTTCCAGGCTTATTAGCATCTTCACCAGGAATTTTAGACAACTTATCTTTATATAGAAGAGTGATTATCTCAAATTCTTTGAGCTTTTTAATATCATCATGTATCTCAGCGTTTTCAATTATTGCCTGTGCTTTTAAGACTGCGCCGAATAACAACCCAATAATGGCAAGTACAATACTTAACTCTACTAAAGTGAATCCAGATTGCATTCGTAACATACTTTCCCCTTGATTTAAGTCAGCATGGATACGCATTTAATCTAACACAATAAGATATTTTATTCAAAATTAGTGATTTTTATAAAAAATAACTAATAAAAAAATGCCACCAAAGTAAGTGATTAACTTAAATTGACGGCATTTTAATGAGTCCTTAGCAAAATTAAGGTGCAAAAAAATTTTAAAAACTGAGTTTAAGATTTAATGGTAATGGGCTCCAGTTTCCAAATATCGTCGTTATATTCTTTCATGGTTCTATCTGTTGAAAAAATACCACTACGAGCTGAGTTAACAATACTCATTCTTGTCCAGTTACTACGATTTTGATAGGCCTGTGCCGCTTGCTCTTGAATTTCAATATAGCTTTGGAAATCTGCTAATGTCATCCAAGGATCACTTGGGCTTTTGATTGAATTGATCATATCGTTAAAGATGCCTGGTTCAAATTGATTAAAATGACCAGACTCTAATAGAGACATTACTGACTGCAACGCATGACTTTCATTGATGTAATTTTGCGGCTGATAATGGTGGCGTAACTCTTCGACTTCTGGAGTTTGTAGGCCAAACAAGAAAAAGTTCTCATCACCTACCGCATCCCGAATCTCTACATTAGCACCATCTAAAGTACCAATAGTTAAAGCCCCATTCATCATAAACTTCATATTCCCCGTGCCAGAAGCTTCTTTACCCGCGGTAGAAATCTGTTCAGATAAATCTGTACCGGGACAAATTACTTCCATTGCAGACACTCGATAATTAGGGAAGAACACCACTTTTAATTTATTGCCCACATCTGGATCGGCATTAACGATTTGTGCAACATTGTTAATTAGCTTAATAATATTTTTTGCCATTGCGTAACCTGGCGCAGCTTTACCACCAAAAATCACACTACGGTTTGTCCAGTTGTGGGTATCACCACTTTTAATGCGTGCGTACAGGTGAATTACATGCAATACATTTAATAATTGTCGCTTGTATTCATGAATACGTTTCACTTGGACATCAAACATTGATTCAATATCCAATTTAACCCCTGTTTCTTTGGCAACCATCTCGGCTAAACGTTGTTTATTATTTTGCTTAACTTGATACCAGGCCTGCTGAAATTTTGCATCTGTTGCCAAAGGTTCAATTTTTTCAAGTTCAGTAAGTTCGGTAATCCAATTCTCACCAATCTTTTCTTTTAACAAGGCTCTTAACTCTGGATTACAACCTGCTAGCCAGCGACGCTGAGTAACACCATTGGTTTTGTTATTAAATTTTTCAGGCCACAACTGATAAAAATCATTAAACAAACCTTCTTTTAATAACTCTGAATGCAGAGCCGCAACTCCATTTACAGAATGGCTACCTACTATCGCTAAATAAGCCATACAAACATTATTATGCTCATCAATAATCGACATACGACGCTGTCTATCAACATCTGCTGGCCATTTCATAGAAACTTGACTTAGGAAACGGTGATTGATTTCATAAATAATTTCTAATGGGCGTGGCAATAGCTTTTCAAACAAGCCAACAGACCATTTTTCTAAAGCTTCAGGTAACAATGTATGGTTCGTATAAGCCATCGTTTGAGTTGTTATTGTCCAAGCTTCGTCCCACTCTATGCCCTCTTTATCAACCAAAAGACGCATCAATTCAGCCACAGCTAAACTTGGGTGAGTATCGTTAAGCTGAAAAGCATTATATTTGGCAAAGTCGGTAAAATTACTGTACTTTAGCTTCCATTGCTCAACAACATCTTGCAGACTGGCTGAAACCAAAAAGTATTGTTGTTTCAAGCGTAACTCTTTACCATTTTCACTGCTGTCATTTGGATATAACACCATAGTTATATTTTCTGCTTCAGCTTTTTCTGCCACAGCTTCATGATATGAACCAGCATTAAACTCTGATAAATTAAATCCTTCTTGAGCCTGTGCAGACCAAAGTCTAAGTGTATTTACCGTATTATTTTTAAACCCTGGAATAGGCACATCAAACGGCACCGCTTCAACCACTTCGGCATGCTCCCAATGCACAATAAGCTGACCGTTATGAGGATCAATATACTCACGCGTTTCACCCCCAAACTTAATCACTCTGGTATATTCGGCTCGCTCAATCTCCCACGGATATGGGCCAACACCTAACCAATGGTCTGGCTCTTCAATTTGATAACCGTTTTGAATTAATTGGCGAAACATTCCATATTCATAACGTAGACCATATCCCATAACAGGTAACTGTAAGGTGGCACAACTATCCATAAAACAAGCCGCTAATCGTCCTAAACCACCATTACCTAAACCTGCATCGCGTTCTGCTTCTTCAAGCTCTTCTAAATCTATGCCTAGGTCATACATCGCTTGTTGGGTTTCAGACTCCACACCCAAATTTAGCAAGTTATTTGTTAAAGAGCGACCAATCAAAAACTCCATAGAAAGGTAATAGGCTTTCTTTAATTTTTTATCATTGTAAGCTTCCCACGTCTTTTTCCAATGCGTCATTAATCTATCTCGCATGGTATAAGACAATGCCTTATAAAGGTAATAATCATCAGAAGTGATATTTCTTCCTAATGTGTGACATAGGTAGCGTAAAAAATCACTTTCAATATCTTCTTTTTCCATACCAATATGCTGCAACATATCAATTATGACGTCCATTCTTTTTGCTTCTGTCTGCGTAGGCATTTACTTTTTCTCCGAATACATTTCTACATATTTTTTTGCACTATGTTTCCAATCTAATGACTGTTCCATACCTGTTTTTTGAATTTTTTGCCAGGTACGTTTCTTGCCAAAAAGGTGCAAAGCATGCAAGATGGTTGATTTAAGAGCGTGACGACTTGGGTCATAAAACACAAACCCGGTTGCCGTTCCTGCTTTGATATTTTCATCCGTGGCATTAACAACGGTGTCAGCCAGTCCACCCGTATGGTGGACAATCGGAGGCGTGCCATACGCTAAGCTATACATTTGATTTAAACCACAAGGCTCAAAACGAGACGGCATTAAAAACATATCTGCTCCCGCTTCAACCCTGTGTGCTAATGATTCTGAATACCCTATAAATGCCCAAATACGGCTAGGGAACTTTTGTGCTAATAGTTTAACTTGGGCTTCATAACTCTTTTCACCCGTCCCTACTATCACAAAGTTTGCATTGGTTTGCTGAATAATTTCGGGCATGACATCTAAGACTAAATCCATGCCTTTTTGGCTAACCATTCGACCTACAAATCCAATTAAGGGTTTATCTAAACAGTTGGCTAAACGAGCCGTTGACTTTTTCTCTTTCTCACCTCTTAACAAACATAACTCGCTCAGCAAGGCTTCTTTATTGGCTAGTTTTCCTGCTATTCGGCCTTTTTTAACCGAATAATTTTGCACAATTAAGTTATCTGTTTCCGGGTTCCAAACATGATCATCAATACCATTAATAATACCAACCAAACGCCCTTCTTCATAACGTTTTTGCAATACGCCTTCAAGCCCATAAGCAAACTCTGGATAACAGATTTCCTTTGCATAAGTTGGGCTTACCGTAGAGACCCAATCCGCTTTAATTAAGCCCGCCTTGAGCATTGAAAAATGGCCATAAAACTCAACGCCTTCAACATCCCAAAGCGACCAAGGTAAACGTAAACTATCAAATAAAGATTTAGGGAAGTTACCTGGATATGCCATATTGTGAACTGTAAAAACAGTTTTTGGGGCTTCTTTTTCTAAACTTAACAGTGCTGGAACTAAACCTGTTTGCCAATCATTTGCGTTAACAACATCTGGCTTCCATTTTAACCCTAAACGATCCATAGCAATTTCAGTTACCACCGCTGAAAATACTGCAAAACGTTCTCCGTTATCCCACCAGTCGGTTCCATCTGCAGCTAAATATGGATTACCAGGCCTATCAAAAAGTTCTGGAATATCCACTAGCCAAACAGGAAAATCAACACCTTTAATTGCACCTACTTTCAGTTGCAAAATTTGTACATTTAAAACCTTTCCACAACCTTGAACACTTAACTTCGCCACCTTTTTAAGGGATTTTGGTGGGATTTTTTTTAATACTGATTGGTATGCTGGTAACACCAAACGAGCTTTATGCTTTAACGCCACTAATGCATTGGGCAAGCTACCCGAAACATCTGCTAAACCACCTGTTTTAACAAAAGGATGGGCTTCAGATGAGGCAAAAAGAATTTTCATGCAGTTTCCTAATTCTTAAAATTTTATATATTGAAGTATAAACGTAACTATTTTTTATTCTGATTTAGCTTTGCTTAACTTACTCAAGCCTTAAAACCAAAACACTTAACGGTGGCAAGGTTAGTTCAGCTGAATATGGCTGATTCATCCAAGGTTGTTCTTCACTCACCACTAGCCCTGCATTACCAATATTTGCTCCGCCAAAGATTTCAGAGTCTGAGTTTAAAACTTCAATGTAATTACCCGCTTGTGGTAATCCAATTCTGTAATGCTCTCTAGGCACAGGAGTAAAATTAAAGACACAGATGACTTTTTGGTTATCTGAATGACGTATAAAACTCAAAATAGATTGTTGATAATCATGGCAATCAACCCATTCAAAGCCACTAGATTCAAAATCTCGTTCATAAAGTGCTGGGTGTGATTTATACAACTCATTCACTGATTTAGCCAATAACTGTATGCCTCTATTTAACGGCTGATCACATAAATACCAGTCTAAAGAGCGAGACTCACTCCATTCACCCCATTGAGCAAATTCACACCCCATAAACAATAGTTTTTTACCTGGGTGCAATGCTTGATAAGCCAACAATAAACGTAAATTAGCCGCTTTTTGCCAGTTATCACCTGGCATTTTGGCGATTAAAGAACCTTTTAAATGCACCACTTCGTCATGAGACAGTGGTAAAACAAAGTTTTCAGTGTATGCATACATTTGACTAAACGTCAGTTGATTGTGGTGATAAGGCCTAAAAATTGGAGCTTTTTCAAAATAGTCTAGAGTGTCATTCATCCACCCCATATTCCATTTCATTGAAAAACCTAACCCACCCATCCAAGTTGGTCTAGAAACCATTGGCCAAGAAGTGGATTCTTCTGCCATCACCACAGCACCAGGGCATTGAGCGTGTACTTGTTCATTTAAAGCACGTAAAAAATCTATGGCTTCTATATTTTCGCGCCCACCATATTCATTGGGTACCCACTCGCCATTTTCGCGTGAATAATCTAAATACAGCATTGAAGCAACCGCATCTACACGCAAGCCATCAATATGTAATTCTTTAAGCCAATAAAGAGCATTACTGATTAAAAAGTTACGCACTTCATTGCGGCCAAAATTAAAGATGTACGTTCCCCAGTCTTGATGCTCTCCTTTTCGAGGATCTTCATGTTCGTAAAGAGCACTACCGTCAAAACGACCAATTGCAAATTCATCTTTAGGAAAGTGAGCGGGTACCCAATCTAAAAATACGCCTATTTCATTTTGATGACAATGATCTACAAAATAACGAAAATCATCTGGTGTTCCAAAACGACTGGTTGGCGAAAAATACCCGGTAGTTTGGTAACCCCAAGATTCATCTAATGGGTGCTCTGAAATTGGCAGTAACTCTATATGGGTGTAACCCATCCACTTCACATATTCAACCAAACGATGAGCTATCTCTCGGTAGTTTAAAAAACCACCATCATCACCTCTCTGCCAGGAACCTAAATGCACCTCATAGATGTTTATTGGTGATTTTTGCCAATCAAATTCAGATAAGTTTTTTCTCCAGGCCTGGTCTTTCCATGTATATTCAGAGTCATAAACAATACAACCTGTTTTTGGTCTATATTCCATAGAAACGGCGTAAGGATCAGTCTTGGTAAAGCTTTGACCTGATTGGCGATTACGTATTTCAAACTTATAAATATCACCAGCCTGCAAACCAGGGATAAACAACTCCCAAACACCAGACCCACCGTTTACACGCATTGGGTGACGAAGACCATGCCAACCATTAAAGTCACCAACCACAGAAACACGCTCAGCGGCTGGAGCCCAAACGGCAAATTGCACACCAGCAATACCATCGACTTTTTTAGGGTGAGCTCCTAAAACATCATATAAACGCCAATGCTGGCCTTCTGAAAACAGATGTAAATCTAACTCGCCTAATTGAGGTAAAAAAGTGTACGGCGAAACCGCTGTATGCTCTGAGTTATCGTCTTCAATCCACTTAACCGAGAAATGTTTTGGCAAGGCCTCTTTTTGCTTATCGGTAATAAAGGCCATAAACATATCAGAGCCTTCAACACGATGTAGTTCAATCCCTTCAATACTTGCCTTTTCTGCGGTAGGTAACCAAGCGGTTAATGTCCAACCATTTTCTTTATGGATATCTTTTTCAGCCGGGTCAACAGGATGGCAACCTAAAAAGTGAAAAGGATCATGGTGTCGACCTTCAGCCAGTACCCGAATATTTGTTTGTAACAATTTACCAAGTGTTTGCCAACTTATTTGCATCTACGTTTTACCAACTTTATGTATTATTTCTACTCAAAAATTCTGCAGAATTCTAAATAAAAAACAGGCAATTTGCCTCTATTCTAGTTTATGTAATTATCTGATTTTTTTACGTTATTTATTTAAACGGCCAGAGGCTTCTAATAATATATGAATGTTTTGTGCCAAGTCCTGCGGCACTTGTGTCCAATCAAATTGCCACTGCCAATTACCTTCACAAACACCAGGTACATTCATACGGTGTTCACCATTCAACTTTAAAAAATCTTGCATTGGCACAATCACTCGTTGAGCAACAGAATCAAATGCGGCAATAATCAACGGCCAAGGCATAGGATTAGCATACTCTTCATCCAGTGAAGTTTCAGCCAGTTTATGCTCAACCAATGGCATTAATTGTTGTAAAACCCAATCTTGAGTACCAGGGTTTTCACTTTGAAACCAACCTAAAGAGGTATCGTTATCATGAGTACCTGTATAAGCAATGGAATGTTCTACCTGTTCGTTTAAAGAATGCGGGTTATCTGGCAAGCCATTAAAGCCAAACTGTAAAACGGACATACCTGGCAAGTCATACTTTTCTTTTAGAGCGACCACTTCATCTGTAATAATCCCTAAATCTTCTGCAACTAAAGGTAAATCAGGAAAATCCGTTTTCAATGCATTTAACAATTCATCACCAGGGGTTTTTACCCAATTACCATTAATCGCCGTTTCTTCTTTAGAGTCAATTTCCCAGGAAGCTTCTAAACCTCTAAAATGGTCGATTCTTACTAAATCAAACTGCTCTAATGCATCTGCAACCCGTTTACGCCACCAACTAAAACCGTCTGTTTGCATAACTGGCCAGTTGTAATGCGGGTTTCCCCAACGCTGACCGGTTTCTGAAAAATAGTCTGGTGGTACCCCCGTTACAACAGTTGGGTTCAAGTGCTCATCTAACTTAAATTGCTCTGGATTTGCCCACACGTCAGCACTGTCAAAAGCCACAAAAATCGGCATATCACCGAATAGTTTTATCCCTCTTTGATTGGCATCTTGTTTCAATTTTTTCCACAACATTTTAAGGACAAATTGTTGTTTTTTGAGTTCAGTTAACTGTACATGATATGTCTTTGCAAATTCGGTTAAAGCCTCTGTTTCTCTGTACTTTAAACTATGCGGCCAAGAGACCCAAGAAGCGTGTTGTTGACTCTCTCTAATCGCCATAAATAGTGCGTAGTCTTCAAGCCAGTGTGGTGGTTGGCTTAAATAATCAGCAAAACCAACTTCATCAAAATTAGCAGACCAATTTTCAGGAAGTAATGCTGGATTTAATGCAAACGCCGAAACAGACTGATAAGGCGAAAGATCATCATGTGGCTGAGTGAGTGGAAGCATTTGCCATATAGACAATCCAGCAGTTTGCATCCAGTCTAAAAACAACCAGGCCTGGTCATTTAATTGGCCTGGCAAACCATTTTCATTTGGTAATGAAGTTGGATGAAGTAACACACCTGCTTGTCTTTTATTCACACAGTTATCTCTTCTCTATATATTTAAAAGCTTCACCACGAAACAAAGAACTCAACTCTACAGCCGGTTTAATTAGTTTCATGGTCAACTCAACATCAATTACGACGCATAGTTCCTGAGTTTTCCATCTCGCCACCGCCATAAGAGATTGGAACATCTAAACTCACAGGTGGTGTTTGTTTTAATAGGTCATATAAACGAGTTAAGTGTCTTCGGTAAAGCTTATCAAAGTCTTGCACGCTGTCTGATGGGTTATATCCACCAAACCACCAAAACCAGTCTGAGCCTTCACAAATTGCTAATTGCTCTGTTGCTTGTTTGCACTCTTCTGCAGTTAATTCACCTGTTGCCAGCACCTCGTCAAAACACTGTTTTGCTTCAACCAGTAAATCCCAACCTTTATTCTTATCTTCGTCACCAATCCAGGTAGAAAAAGAACCATACACCCAACTACCGGCTTTAAGCACAGGTAAATGACGAACTTTAGCTCCTTTCTCTAATGACTCTGAAAAGGTTGTCATTTCAATATGTGGGTGACTAGATAGTTTGTCATATAAAGCACTTAAAAAATGGTTTGCGTTTTCGGGATAATATTCCCAAGCATTTTCACCATCTAAAATAACAGAGACAACATGCTCTTCAACTTCACTACTTAAAAAATTAGCAATGTTATCCATGTGCTGAGCAAAATCATTGGCAGCATCTATTGGGTTCCAATCTTTATATTGAAAACCGACCATATCTGATAAACCGTCGTCTCTAAAGAACATAGCACAGTTTTGTGATGCATGTTGTAACGGCTGATATAAAGCTCTTTTGCTATGCAAGTCATGCTGATTCACGCAAGATGCTTCACATGAATGTCGCCAAACGCCTTCTCCGGATGCAGTCCACTTAATATCATATTCATCGAGCATACCTACCGCAGCACTACTGATTGCGCCTTCTGACAACCAAATACCTTTTGGCTTAGTACCAAAATGCTGTTCATAGACCTCAAAACCATGCTCCATATGCCATTTTGAACGCTGATAACCATCAGGATACTCTTCATAAATAGGTGAAGGGGCATCTGGCATAGCGTCTCTCATAGAAGTAAAATCAATGAGAAGTGGAACAATAGGATGACCATAAGGTGTCATAGATATTTCAATTTGACCCTTTTCCATCAATGCTCGATAACGAGGAATAATACTTTCTAAAGCATCAGCCATAATTTCAATTAAGATGCGTTGATCTGCTTTTGAAAACTGGCTTTTCTTAGACATCATGGACTCCAGGCGGGAATCATTTTCGCGTAAACTTTCCCCCATCCAAGCCAAGTGGTACCACACTAAAATATCAGTAAAAAACTGTTTATTTAAATAGCCTAATTGCTGATTTTGGCCTGCCTCTAATTTGGGGTTATAGCAAGCGAAATCTACCAGTTTCTTAAACTCAGGTAACACATCAATCATGGTTGGCCCATGAGCACGTAAACAATCACTTACTACTTGCTCACGCCCTTCAATCGTTGCTGGAATTTCAGTCTGTCCTGCAACTAAATTAAGTAGAGGATCTTGCATTGGTGTGTCGTTTTTAAGCCACTCACGCATTTGGGTTGCATAATCATCAAGCTGTTCTAGTAAAACTGGAGCAAAGTTAACAACGACTTTGGCAGCTGGACATTTTTCTAGATGCCACACCATATCGGCATAATCTTTAATCGCGTGTAAATACACCCACGGCAATCTATAAAGACCATCTAAACCGTCTCGGTAATGAGGTTGGTGCATATGCCAACACAAAACCACTTTTAACTTTTTCTTTTCCATAACCTGCTTCTTAACTTAGTCTTTAAATTTTTATTTTTTATTATTGGTACTGGATAGCAGAATTTGCGTTAAAAGGCTATCTGCTTACCTTAAAGTATGTAATTTTTGCCCCAACATTTCAGGCGTGACCAATACGATGCCTGAAGATTCTTCAACATAAAAACGTTTAGCATCTTCTATTGGGTCTTCGCCAATAATGGTGCCTTCAGGAATAATTGCCCCCTTATCAATCACCGCATTTTGAATACGTGAATTACGACCAACTTCAACTCGTGGTAGTAGTACAGAATCTTTAATATGTGAATAACTATGCACACGAGACCCACTGCCCACAACCGAACGTTTAATTCGTGCTCCTGAGATAATACATCCACCTGCCACCATTGAATCAATTGCCTCACCACGTCGACCTTCATCATCAAATGTAAATTTTGCGGGTGGCATCTGTGCTTGATAGGTCCAAATCGGCCAATCACGATCATACAAATTCAGTTCAGGTTCAATTGAACAAAGGTCTAAATTTGCTTTCCAAAATGATTCAATCGTCCCAACATCTCGCCAATAAACGGGGTCACCAACTTCATCCACAAATGGATAAGCCTGCACATTCCAATCTTCAATAATAGAAGGAATAATGTCTTTACCAAAGTCACGAGATGAATGTGGATTATCGCTGTCTTCAATTAACTTCTGAAATAAAAATTCGGTTGAAAATATATAAATTCCCATCGATGCCAAAGCCTTACCGGGCTTGCCTGGCATAGATTCAGGGTTAGCTGGCTTTTCAGTAAACTTAGTGATTTTAAAGTTTTCATCTACTGACATTACTCCAAAACCAGTTGCTTCTTCCTTAGGCACTTCAATACAACCAACGGTAACATCTGCTCCAGAATTAGCATGCTCTACCAACATCTTGCTGTAATCCATAGAGTAGATATGATCTCCCCCTAAAACCATGACATACTCTGGTGTATGGCGACGCATAATATCAAGGTTTTGATATAAGGCATCTGCAGTTCCTTTATACCAATCTTTATCAACACGTTGCTGAGCCGGAAGTAACTCTACAAACTCACCCACTTCATAACGCATAAAACTCCATGCACGTTGAATATGGCGGATAAGAGAGTGCGATTTATATTGGGTAAGTACACCAATTTTACGAATCCCAGAGTTAACACAATTAGACAATACAAAATCAACAATTCGGTATTTACCGCCAAAAGGTACAGCAGGTTTTGCTCGCCAACGAGTTAAATCTTTTAGACGACTTCCTTCACCACCTGCCAACACTATAGCTAAAGTTTTTCTTGTTAAATCTGTTGCCGATTTAGTTTCACAATAATATTTCATTCAGCATTCCTCATACCAATAGGGGATTAAAACCATTTTAAAAAGCGTTATGAAGGCAATAAACAACAATAAAATCGAATTATTATTTTCTTGTTAAAACGCTTTTTTCTTTAAAAATTAAGTTAATTTCATTCTGACTTGTTATTCAGTCATCTTTCTTGCCGCTTGCATGGCTCCTCTAAGGCCTAGGCTCTCGTTGGTAACCAAAAATATAGGCATTTTTTTTGTCACTTTGGACATTCGCCCTTTTTCTAAAAAGGCATTAACAAAAAAATCAGATTGCATCCAGTTTTTAATCTTCAAAGCTATACCACCTGCAAGATAAATTCCACCTGGAGCGTTCCAAAGCAGTGCAGCCGCACCAACAAAAGCACCATAGATGGTCACTAATTCAGTAATTGCTTTAATTGCAACAATATCACCAGACTCTGAAAGTTTATGAATATCGGGGGCTGAGAGTGTTTTTATTGGTGATTTCGCACCATCTCTAAAACTTTCATATGCAAAAGGTAAGCCTAACTCTTTATTTAGTTGGTTAAAAACCTTATTTTTATGAAGTTTTTGTGAACTTGTTTGAGAATAAGTATTAGGTAAATCATGCAAAAGAAAAAACTCATATAAAGTTTCCAGGCCAGGTCCAGACAGAACACGCTCATAAGAAACATGTTGCCATTTTTGCCAAAGCCAGTTAAGCAATATTTGTTGAGTTTCAGAAATAGGGGCAAAATCAAAATGCCCACCTTCAGAGCTTTGCGGCAGGTAATTGTTACCGTCATAAAATATCGGAGCAACTCCCAAACCAGTCCCTGCTCCGATAACTAAGCGATTACCTATAAAGCTTGGGTTATTGCTCGGTTTTTGAATCTTTTCAATTGAAGTATTTTCAGGTTGATAAAGTGGGAACTTTTCTTCACTGGTTAAAGCTTCTACCCCTAAAGCAGCGGCGTAAAAATCATTTACAAAAAGAACCTGCTTAATATTACAAGCCTGTTCAATTAAATCCGCATTCACAACCCAAGGTAAGTTGGTCAATTCAACCACTCTTCCACTTACTGGGCCTGGTAAACCAAAACAAGCAGATTCAATTTGATTATTTTGTAAATCGATATTTTTAAGAGAAGAGAGAAATGTAGAGATGATTGACTCTAGTGAATCGAACTCACAGCAAAGAAACCGCTGTTCACCAATAACTTGATCAGGTTTAAAAAATTCGCTGTTTTGCACAACTCTATTTGGCGAAATTTGTATCAATTGAAGTAACGCTTTTGTTCCTCCAATGTCTCCCGCCAAATAAATCATTTACATATCCTCTAAACAGGTAATGAGATCATGGCGAGTGAGATGACTACCGCCATATGCTTTTGCACAAAAATGATTATGATTTTTACTCAAAGTCAGCATAGAGTGAATCCAATCCCTCACAAACTAGATGATTAAAAAAGCTATGGGCTTCTTGAATTCGTGCGGTTGCTTGAGAATCAACCTGTAAGCAGTAGTCTGCCTCTTTACTCATTCGACTAGGCTCTTTACCAATTAAAGCCACAACAACACAACGGCACTGTTTTGCCATCTCTATAGCTTTAATTACATTGGCACTATTGCCTGATGTGGACATTGCAATAACCACATCACCAGGCCTGCTAATTCCTTGAATTTGTCGGGCAAAAACCGTTTCAAAATCATAGTCATTAGAGTGTGCTGTTAAGATTGAGGTATCAGTGGTTAAGGCAATAGAGGCAATTGGTTGCCTATTTCTTACATAACGCACCATTAATTCAGCCGCCATGTGCTGAGCATCTGCGGCACTACCTCCATTCCCCAACCATAGTACTTTTCCTCCTGCCTCTACAGAGGTTTGTATAGCCTTAACAACATCTTCTACCAGGCCTGCTTGTTTTATAACAGACTCTAAAGCCGTTTTGCTTTCGGCTAAGGCTTTTTTAAAATGAATAACAGGAGGTTTTGACATCTATTTTTTAAATTCTTATATTTTGTTTATCTATTTTTTCTATTGTGCTGGGTTTTAATTTCTAATCTGTTTGGATTTTATCGACCAACTTACTGGTTGAATAACCGTCCCAAAAAGAGAGTATCTCAACTTGTCCACCTGCATCCCAAACACATTGGGCACCAGCAATTTCTTCTGGTTTATAGTCGCCGCCTTTTACCAAAACATCTGGCAGCAATTTACAAATCAATCGCTCTGGGGTTTCTTCATTAAATGAAACCACCCAATCTACGCAACTTAAGGCTGACAACAACTCCATTCTGCCATCTACACCTACAATTGGTCTAGAGTCACCTTTAAGTTTTTTTACTGACTCATCAGAATTTACGGCAATAATTAAACGTTCGCCTAACTTAGCGGCTTCATTTAAGTAACGAACATGACCACTATGCAACAGATCAAAGCAACCGTTAGTAAAGACCACTTTTTCGCCATTTTTTTGGGATAATTTCACTAACTCTAACAGTTCATCTTCATTCATGGCCACATAACCTTTGTGACGCATATCCGCTTTAATCGCTTCATCTAGTTCGGCTTTTGAAACCGTTGATGTTCCTACTTTTCTAACCACTACACTGGCGGCTTGGTTAGCCAAATGTACAGAATTCTGTAAAGATAAACCACTCGCAAATCCAGTGGCTAAAGCCGCCATAACCGTATCGCCAGCCCCTGTAACATCATACACCTCTTGAGCTCTTGATTTTAACAAGTAAGGTGTATCTTTTTGCGTAATTAATGCCATACCGTGTTCACTGCGAGTCACCAATAGAGCCTGAAGTGATAAATCGTCAATTAATTTACTGGCTTTTTCTACTACCGCATCATCATCGACTGCTTGCCCAACAATCGCTTCAAACTCACTTTGGTTTGGTTTAATCAAAGTCGCACTTTGGTAACGGCTAAAGTCTAATCCTTTTGGATCAACCAACACTGGTACATTAGCTTCAATCGCAACAGCAATCATTTGTTCTACAAACTGCAACGCACCTTTGGCGTAATCCGATAAAACTAAAACATCGTAATCTGCAATATGCTTTTTAACTAAATCAACCAAAACCTGAGCTGGTACTTCAGGCACGGGCTCTTCAAAATCCATTCGGATAAGCTGCTGGTGATGACTTAACACTCTTAACTTACAAATAGTGCCACTTGGAGATAATGACCAATCTGTTTTAACCCCTGCTTGATGCATTAAATGGGTTAACTGCTGACCGTGTTGATCTTGCCCACCCTCTTCCGTTTGACCAATCACCCCTAGCAGACAAGCTTTTGCGCCAAGAGCCGCAACGTTTAAGGCTACGTTAGCCGCTCCGCCGGCTCGCATCTCTTCATTAGCGACTTTTACCACTGGAACAGGAGCTTCTGGTGAAATCCTGCCTGCTCGTCCATTCCAATATTGATCCAACATCACATCCCCAACAACAAGGATTTTAGATTGTGAAAAGTCGTGCATAAGATTCCTTACCAAAAAACAGAAATGAGACAGTTAAAAAAGTAACAATTAATATAAAGTTTGCTAAAAAATATCTGAATCAAACAGCGTATAAGCATACTCACTACAAACAGCTAAAATTTGATCTCATTTATTTCTCAACCCTCTATCGTGCAAAGGTCTCATAGATAGATTAAAATGTGCCAACAGTTTATCAGGAATCCTTTACATGCAAAATTCAAAAACCACATTTTCTGTTGTTTTAAGTACATTAATTTCAATTAGCGTACTTCTGCCAACCGCTTCTTATGCTCAAAACTCTAACAATGGCCCTATGTCTCTAGCAATATTGGGGGCTATTGGTTCTTTAGGATTTGCTTGTTATGAGGGTAAACCGCCTTGTATTTTAGGATCACAACTCAATACCGACAAACTGACATTCAGCACAGATATTGGTGAAGACAGCTCATTAAAACATGAGCGAATCGCGATTGGTGCTGATTGGAATCAAAAAGTGTATGAAGCAAAAAACTGGGAAGTCGTTGGTCGCTGGGATTTAAGCCTGCACCACTGGCACTCTGACAAAAAGAATATCGTTAATGATTCAGGTTATATTATTGGCTTAACGCCAGTGTTTCAGTACCAGCTAAAAAATCTGTCTTACACTCCTTTTGTAGAAATGGGCGGCGGTCCACATTTATTGAGTGATATTCATTTAGAAAACGACTATAAATCTACCCAGTTTCAGTTTGGTAGTATTTTTGGCTTAGGTGTTAAACGTGGTAATTTTGAAGTAAGTTACCGTTACCTACATATTTCTAATGCTGGTATTGAGATGCCTAACCCAGGTACAGATATTCACAATATTCACGTTGGTTACCATTTTTAAAGCCCACGCTAATAAAAATTTAAAACCAAAAATTTAAAAACCAAAAAGTTAAACACTTAACCAACTTAACCAACAAAATTATTAAACACAACTAAGGTTAGCTATAGATTATGTCAATTGACTATCAAGCCATTGCAAAACAAGTTTTAGACATTGAAGCCGAGGCGGTTTTACACCTTAAAACACTGATTGATGACAACTTCTCAGGCAGTGTAGAAGCTATTTTGAATACTCAAGGCCGAGTGGTAATTTGCGGCATGGGTAAATCAGGATTAATCGGTAAAAAAATCATGGCAACCTTTGCTAGTACAGGAACTCCATGCTTTTTTATGCATCCAGGTGAAGCGTTTCATGGTGATTTAGGCATGGTATCGCCAAAAGATGTGTTTTTGGCGTTATCAAACTCTGGAGAAACGGAAGAGGTTATTCGCCTACTGCCATTTTTGAAAGACAATGGCAATGTGGTTATCTCGATGACGGGTCGTCCAGATTCGACCTTAGCACTAAACGCCGATTTTCATTTAAATATCGCTGTACCAAAAGAAGCCTGCCCGCATCAGTTAGCCCCAACTTCATCCACTACCGCTACCCTAGTGATGGGTGATGCTTTGGCAGTAGCATTAATGGAAGCCAGAAATTTTCAGCCACACGAATTTGCCCGCTTTCACCCTGGTGGTAGCTTAGGCCGCAAACTACTTACTCGTGTTAAACATGAAATGACTAGCAAAAACCTACCAATGGTTACGGCTAACTCTTCTGTTCAAGAAGTGATTCACACTATGAATGAAGGCCGTTTAGGACTATGCATTGTCGATAACGGTAAAGGCATTATTACCGATGGCGATTTACGCCGTCATATGGAAACCAACTCAGCTAACTTTATGCAGTTGACCGCACAAGATTTAATGGGATTAAACCCAAAAACGATTGATGCTGAAGCACGCTTAAATGAAGCCGAAGAGATGATGAATGAAAATAAAATCACCTCTTTATTGGTGACTGAAAATGGTAAAGTTGCTGGTGTTATTCAAATTTACGATTTGAATGGTTAACAAGCTTAATGGCTAATCAAAAAGCGTCATTCTCTGTTAAGAAATTAAACCTAAATTCAAATTTACCAGGCCTGGTTAAATGAACCTATTCAGCTATCGTCTTCTAACAACTCTTGCAATGCCTTTGATTGCCTATTCGGGTTGGAAGCGATGCCGAAAACACCAAGCCCAACAGCTGCAAAACCCAGACTTGCCAGAGATACCAGACTGTTTCAGAAGTCGTTTTGGTTTTAATCGCCAAGCCTACCAAACGGGCGGTATTTGGATTCATGCAGTTTCAGTAGGTGAAACCCGCTCAATATTTCCATTGCTTAACGCCCTAAAAAGTCAGTATCCAAATCTACCGCTAACTGTCACTAATGGCTCAACTCAGGGTGCGTTACAAGCATTACAGTTCTCTCCCGTTGCCATTCAGCATCAAATGCTACCGTACGACTATCCTTTTGCGGTTAAACGTTTTTTAAACCAAATCAAACCAAAATTAGTGATTATGGTTGAAACCGAGATTTGGCCTAACCTTTACCAGGCCTGTAAAAATCAAAATATCCCCGTTATATTGATTAATGCCCGTTTAAAAGAATCCTCATTTAAAGCCTACCAAAAATGGGGCGGTAGGTTGATTGCTAACGCATTAAACCAAACTCAGTTTATTAGTGCTCAATTTCCAACCGATGCCGATCACTTTAAAGCCTTGGGAGCAAAGGAATCTAAAATCAAAGTTTTGGGCAACCTTAAATTTGATTTAACGATTCAAGACAACTTAATCGATAATGCCAACCGCTGGCGAGCAGATAATAACTTAACTGCAACGCCTATTTGGGTAGCTGCCAGCACCCATGCTCACCCTAATAGCAATGATCTAGAACAAAGTGAAGAGCAACTCATTTTAGATGCCCACAAACAGCTGTTAACCAAAATACCCAATGCACTATTAATCATAGTCCCTAGACACGCAGACCGCTTTGAACAAGTCGCCCAATTATTGAATAACAGTGGGCTCGACTGGCAACAACGCAGTCAATCACAAGAACCTACCCCTAATACTCAAGTCTATCTTGCCGATACGGTTGGCGAATTAATGCAGTGGTTTGCCGCAGGTGATGTGGCATTTATTGGTGGCAGCTTAGTGCCGTTTGGAGGGCATAATATTTTAGAACCGGCGGCACTTAACACCCCCGTAATTTCAGGTGAATATTTTGCCAATCTTAAGGCATTATTTGAGCCATTTATTGAGGACGAGGCTATTAAGATTGTAAAAAACAGTGATGAACTGGCCGATAGCCTTATTCAAATCTTACAAAACCCAGACAAAGCTAAACAATTAGCTGATAAAGCTCATGACTGTTTTGCCACTCAAACTGGTGCATTACAACGCACAATGACTTTAATTAACGAGTTATTAAGCCAACATTAATTTAACGTTTAGACGATCAAATAAACGTTGAAAGATATTCAATCTAAAGTTTTAAACATCTTATTATTTCAATTTACCACAGTCCTCAAGGGGGTATAAAGGCCTGGTAAATTGTGTTGCAAACCGCTACTTATTCATAAAATAAAACATAAAAAAAGCCCGGTTAATCTTTTTAACCAGGCTCATTGATTACACCTCAGTGTAAGTTTTATGTACTCTAACCTTTATTACTAGTGCTTCTCATAAGCTTTATGCGATAAATATAACGCTAAAGAAACCATCATAATCGCTAGCGAGTAATAAAGTAGCTCAAGCGGTTCTGTTGGTTTTAAGAAAATCGCCTGTTCAAAAAACATAACGATCAAGATCAACACAATCACTTTTGCTAAACGGTCTTTTAAATCATCTAATGAATTGATAAATAAAATGTTGCTAGCACCGTGTTTACTGCCTGCAATATCTATCTTAGAGATAAACAGTTCATACAAACCTAAAGAAAAAATGAGCAAAATTGCACCCAAAAGATAACCATCAACCGAACCAACAATATGGGCAACAGTTTGTGACTTTAACAAGGCACGACCAGCATCATCCAGTTGGTGATAATGAGTCAAATGACTGATGGTGTAAAACACATCTACCGTGGTGGTATAAAAAATAGCAAACGCAGTAAACAAACTGGCAACTACCGCAACCAACACCACAAAACGGCTGTTCCATAAAGCCGATTCAACTATTCTCTCAGTAACACCTTGGTCTTTAACCGTACACACGACTTCAGGCTCATTATATTTATTTTCACTTTCATGGTTGGCCATCAAACTCTCCTGTAAATTCATTTTTACCATGCATTTATCCCCCTTGCGGGGTGTGGTAAATTTAAAAATGTGCTTTAATTTTGTTTAACTTTAATTCGATTTAACTCAACTCTTCAATCGTTAAGTTGTGATTCGTGTAAATACATAAATCACCCGCAATATGCAAAGACTTCTCAACCACATCACGTGCCGATAACTGGGTATTCTCCATCAACGCTTGTGCTGCAGAATGGGCGTAACTTCCACCTGAACCAATCGCAATAAAATCGTCTTGCGGTTCAATAACATCACCCGTTCCCGAAATCAGTAACATATTGTCTTTATCTGCCACCAACATCATCGCCTCTAATTTACGTAAAGCACGGTCAGTTCGCCAATCTTTCGCCATCTCAACAGCGGCACGCATTAACTGACCATTATGCGTTTGCAAACGCCCTTCAAAACGTTCAAATAAAGTAAATGCATCCGCAGTAGCTCCGGCAAATCCAGCAATCACTTGACCACTATATAAACGACGCACCTTACGAGCATTGCCCTTCATGACCACATGACCCAAAGTCACTTGACCGTCTCCACCAATAACCATTTGGCCATTACGTTTAGCACATAAAATTGTAGTTCCGTGAAAAGACATATCTTTCCTTTTAGTTTGTAACTTGATTTTTAATTAGGCTATTTTAAAGTAATTTGATTTAGATAAGACAAAAATTGTTTTTAATGCGATGTTTAACGTTTCACCACGAAGATACGGAGCCACGAAGGTTTAAAGATAAAGCAAAAACAGATTCCCGTGAATGACAGCGTGTAGTGGTGGTTGTTTAAATTACCAGGCCTGGCATGCCCTGTGGCCATCTAAATTTTGTAGGCATAGGGTAAATTTAAAAACCTTTGAGGTTCGCAGTAGCTTATTGAATTTTGTAAAAATGACATAGGAGCGTAATGAGAAGCCTAAAATCAAGGCAAAAATCTATTTTTGCACGGAGCGTACATAAGTACGTGAGTACAAAAATGACTTTTTAACGCAGAGATTGATACTCCCAAAAACACCGACTTAACTAAAAGCGTGGCGAGAACCTCAAAATCGCGGCGGAAAGTTGATTTAAAAGCGGAGTTTACTTTAGTAAATGAGCATTTTAAATTGGCTTTTCAACAAAGAGTTTGAGGTTCGCAGTAGCTTTTAGGATTTTTTTGCTCTGGGATGTGCTTTATCATACACCTGCGCCAAATGCTGCATATCTAACTTGGTATAGATTTGCGTGGTAGAAAGATTGGCGTGGCCTAAAATCTCTTGAACCGCTCTCAAATCACCACTGGACTCTAGAACGTGAGTAGCACAGGCGTGACGTAATCTGTGGGGTGACATTTTAGTTGGTAGACCTGCAAGGGTGGTACGTTTATCTAATTGGGTTTGAATAGAGCGTACATTTAAACGGCTTCCACGTTGGTTAACAAATACCGCATTTTCATTATCTTGAGCATGCTCATGGCGAATCTGCAACCAATTTTGAATGGCGGTTTGGGCTTTTGAGCCAACTGGGGCTAGGCGTTCTTTTTGCCCTTTACCTAAAACACGCACCCAACCAGAACCCATTTCATCCAGACCTGGAGAAATATCTAACTCTGCACATTCAGAAACACGTAAACCTGCTGAATATAACAACTCAAAAATGGCTTGATCACGAATGTCTTGCCAGGTATCTAAAGGTTGGTCTAGTAAACGAGACATCCAATCCACATCAACACTTTTTGGCAATGGTTGTGGCTGTTTTGGTGCCTTAACGCCTTTTGCTGGATTTTTTAACACTAGGTTCTTTTGCAAAAGATAATCGTAAAAAGAACGAATAGCCGATAACTGCCTGGCTAGGGTTCTGGCACTGATTCCATGTTGCACTCGGTAGGATAAAAAGGCCCGTATTGCTTGGGAGTCGATAATCTGCCAATCACTAAATTGATGAATACTATTCATTAAGGCTTGGTGAGAATCTTCGCTCGAATCTTCCATGTCATCCGCTAAATAGAATTTTAAAAAATCTTCAATATCTCGCTGATAACTAGACACCGTATGCACAGATTTATTTTGTGACTGCATGTGGCGTATAAAAGATTCTAGAGCGTTAAGGTTCATAACAAACTACTACTTTACAAAAAGGTGGTTTAAACGGGCAGTAACCAATTCGGCCATCATATTTAAAAAATATGTACCTAAATCTGGATGAAAACGGTCTGTTTTACTACCCAAAGCCAAGACTCCCCAAACGCGTTCACTACCTAATGGCAATAAACAGACCGATTGCATGAGTTCGTCGGTATGAAACAAGCCTTTTTGCCAATCGTTTTCAAGCAACCCGCAAACTGGTTTATGAAGCACCAAAGATTGTTTTAATGCATCATTCCAAGACTGACTGACGCCTAACTGGTGCATACCATGCAAGCTAATTTGAGGCACGTCCCAAGAGACCATAGCAACTTGATCGACCTTAAATACCGTTTTCATTTGTTCATAGATAGTATCCACCGTGGCTTGCTCTGTTTGAGCCGCCATTAAGGCTTTGGTAAACTGCTGAACTTTATAAAAAAGCTGACCATTTTCTGAAGCGATATCCATTAAATTATCCACTTCAATTTGCAATGAGTCACGTTGCTCTCTGAGTTGATACACTTGTCGTTCTAGCAAAGAAACGGCTTTACCCGACTTTGGGTGTGGAATACTTAAACGGTCTAACAATCGCGGAAATACATGAAAAAAAGTGGGATTGTTATTTAGATAATCCACCACTTCTTCAGCAGAAAGATTGGTTTTGCTTAAAGGTCCGCTCACGGCTTTCATATTCATACCAAAATTTCTCCTTCAAATACGGTAACGGCTGGCCCACTCATCCATACTGGCGAATCTTCATTGCCATCCCACTCAATCAATAAATCGCCTCCCGGCAAACTCACAGTAACTTTATCGCCAACTTGCTGCCAATGTCTTAACACCACCATTGCCGCACAAGCACCTGTTCCACAGGCTAATGTCTCAGCTGCACCACGTTCATAAACACGTAATTTTATGTGCGTTTTATCTACCGCTTGAGCAAAACCTACGTTGACGCGTTCAGGAAAACTCGGATGAGATTCAACCGCCGCACCAAACTTTTCAACCGGTGCAGTTTTAATGTCATCCACCGGTAATACGGCATGTGGATTACCCATTGAAACCGCACCAATCAGTACGGTTTCTCCCAATACATTCAGTGCATATTCATCTGCTTTTTCATTTGCTAAAAAAGGCAAACTCGCTGGTTCAAAATTAGGCAATCCCATATTTACTTTTACCCAGCCAGAGTCTTCGATATAAAGCACAATAATGCCAGAGGCCGTTTCTACAACAATCTCAGTTTTATCGGTTAAGCCTTTTTCATACACAAAACGAGCAAAACAGCGTGCTCCATTACCACATTGCTGAACCTCAGAACCATCCGCATTAAAAATACGATAACGAAAATCCACATTTTCTTGAGTTGCATTTTCAACAACCAATAATTGGTCAAAGCCAATACCAAAATATCGGTTAGCCCATTCACGAATCGCTGATGCTTCAAGCTCAACCTTTTGGTGAATGGCATCAATCACCATAAAATCATTGCCTAAGCCCTGCATTTTGGTAAATTTTAACGGCGTTGATTTCGCCAAAGTATGTTGTATTTGTGCTGACATTTCTTTCCTTAAACCGCCATCTCTTTTAATACAGCTGAATTTATCACGCCAACCAAGGATTGGCAAACCATCAACACACAATGCGGGCAATTTTCCTTTATAATGTGTTTTTTATACGTTTGCATGTGCCACAAAGGTCTTGCGACCGTTTATTTACCTAATTTTTGCTCATTCGTTTAAGGACCGCTTTTTAATGATGACCCCAAAAGAAATCGTTCACAGTTTAGATTCTCACATTGTTGGCCAAGCAGATGCTAAAAGAGCTGTAGCTATTGCTCTTAGAAACCGCTGGAGACGCAGTCAACTTAGTGATGATTTGCGTTCAGAAGTCACTCCAAAAAACATTTTGATGATTGGTCCAACGGGCGTAGGTAAAACTGAGATTGCACGCCGTTTAGCAAAACTCGCTAATGCACCATTCTTAAAGATAGAAGCGACTAAGTTTACCGAAGTGGGTTATGTAGGCCGCGATGTGGATTCTATTATCCGTGATTTAGCAGAAAGTGCGGTAAAAATGACCCGTGAAAGTGCTATTCAAAACGTGCAACGCCAAGCTGAAGACAAAGCGGAAGAGCGTATTTTAGACATTTTGCTTCCTCCTGCTCGTGGTCATGAAGAAGAGAGTTATGACAATATGTCAGAGACTCGCCAAAAATTTCGTAAACGTTTACGTGAAGGTGATTTAGACGATAAAGAGATTGAACTTGACCTTTCTGCGGCTCCTGCTCATGTTGAAATCTTAGGTGCACCTGGCATGGAAGAAATGACTCAACAACTGCAAGGTATGTTTGAGGGCATGGGCAAAGGCAAAAAAGAAAAACGTAAGCTTCCGATTAAAAAAGCTCTAAAAGCCCTAACCGAAGAAGAAGCACAACGTTTAGTTAATGAAGAAGAGATTAAAACCAATGCCATTGAAAACGTAGAGCAAAACGGCATTGTCTTTATTGATGAAATTGATAAGGTTGCTAAACGCCAAGATGCCAGTGGCGGTGATGTTTCTCGTGAAGGTGTGCAACGTGATTTACTCCCTTTAATTGAAGGTAGCACCATCTCAACCAAATACGGCATGATTAAAACCGACCATATTCTATTTATTGCCTCTGGTGCATTTCACTTAGCAAAACCATCTGACTTAATTCCAGAGCTACAAGGCCGTTTGCCAATTCGCGTTGAGTTAAAGTCTTTGCGTGTTGAAGATTTTGTAAGAATCCTTACGGAACCAAAAGCCGCCTTAACGACGCAAGCGGTTGCTTTATTAAAAACCGAAGGGGTTGATTTAAGTTTTACTGAAGATGGAATTCAACGTTTGGCTGAAATTGCCTTTCAAGTAAACGAAAACACAGAAAATATTGGGGCACGTCGCTTACACACGGTATTAGAGCGTTTATTAGAAGATATCTCTTTTGAAGCTCCTACCATGTCAGGTGCAAAAATTGAAGTCAATGCGGCTTTGGTAGATGAACGTTTAGGTGAGCTGGCTGTTGACCAAGATTTATCGCAATATATTCTGTAACTAGAGCTGACACCATGCCGCATCCAACTGACATAAAACTACATCAAAAATCAAAAGCCTTAGAAGTGGCTTTTGATACAGGTGAAACCTTTACCTTTAGCTGTGAATTCTTGCGGGTCTATTCACAGTCAGCAGAAGTTACTGGTCACGCACCTGGGCAAGAAGTATTGCAATTAGATAAACAAGATGTAAATATTGACGACATTACTCCAGTTGGTAATTATGCAATCAAGCTTCACTTTAACGATGGGCACGATACCGGTCTTTATACTTGGGAACGCCTCTATGATTTAGGCAAAAACCAAGAAGATTATTGGGTCGATTATTTACGCCGAGTGATGCGCGCCGGGCATAAACACCCTGAATTAGAAAAGTTACAACAAAGCATAAAATCAAAACAATAAATCAAAATACTAAACCCAACGTTTAAATGAATCAAAAGGTTCTGTTATGAGTCAAAATAAAAACACCATCGATTTTGGATTTACGGAAGTTCCGTTAGAAGAAAAAGTCAAAAAGGTCAAAGGCGTATTTGACTCGGTAGCCGGCAACTACGACATTATGAACGATGTTATGTCGATGGGAATCCACCGTTTATGGAAACGCAAAACCATTGAATTAAGCGGTGTTCGCCCAGGCAATACCGTTTTAGATTTAGCAGGTGGTACAGGTGATTTAACCAAAGCCTTTGCTAAACGTGTAGGTTCTACAGGCCAGGTAGTATTAGCTGACATTAACGAAAGCATGGTACGTGTGGGTCGTGATCGCCTAATTAATGAAGGCATTGCAGGCAATGTGGACTACACCATTACCAATGCTGAAGCCTTAGGGTTTCCAGACAACACCTTTGATGTAGCAACCATCGCTTTTGGTTTGCGTAACGTGACCAATAAAGACAAAGCATTAGAAGAACTATACCGAGTGCTTAAACCAGGTGGTCAACTGATGGTCCTTGAATTCTCTAAAGTCACTCAACCGCTTTTAGCCAAGTTTTATGATTTTTACTCATTCAATATTTTGCCAAAAATGGGCAAAGTCATTGCTGATGATGAAGCCAGCTATCAATATTTAGCCGAATCGATTCGTATGCATCCTGACCAAGAGACACTAAAGAAAATGATGTTAGATGCAGGGTTTGATAAAGCCGAATACATTAACATGAATGAGGGGATAGTCGCCCTACACCGTGCCTGGAAATATTGATTATTTAGAATGCCTTAAAGCACGCTATCTCTTCGTCAGTGTTCGGTCGTTTACACTTGTAAACTCCCTCTCACTTCCTTGACCTCACGTACTTTAAGATCTTCTAAATTGCCTAAAATCGATATATTGTTTTTTTACAAAGTTGAGATACTTTATTTATCAAACTTAAGATTGGATTTATGTCATGAACAAACAACCAGGCCTGGTAGATTTGGGGTTATCTAAATCTTTAGAATTAGCAATCAATACGGCTATTCATTTGGATGAAGAGCAAGGACGCGTTTTTGAAGCTCTTGATGGTAAAGTCATTGAGTTGGTGATCACCCCATTTACTCAACCCCTATTCTGCCTAATCAACCAAAAACAAATTGCTATGCAGCGTGAACTAAATGGTGCTGCCGACGCTACCTTAAAAAGTGATATTTCTGAATGGATGGCCTTGCCATTAAGCCATAATCTTAAAGCAGAAATTACCGCAGGCGACGAAACCATTGGTAATGCATTTATTCAAGCACTTAACCATCTTGAAATTGATTGGGAAGAGCACCTATCGCATTACACGGGTGATTTGGTTGCGTTTAAAGTCGGCCACGGCATTCGCTCTTTTTTAGAAGGTAAACAAAATGCTAAACAACAAGTTGGCAATACCGTTCGTGAGTATCTCCAATTTGAAATCAACACCCTTCCTACTCGCAACCAAGTAGAGCATTTTGTAAAAGACGTCAATCAGACTGCCAGTGAGATTGAAACAATGGCTAAACGCATTGATGCTCTAATCAAAAACACATAATAATCAGCACTTATAAGACATATATTCATGAAGCTATTTAAAAAACTCGCCCGCATAATCAAAATCAACCGAGTGCTAACGCACTATCAAATCGATAAAATGATTTTGACCGATACCAAATACGCATGGTTGATTATCCTCAATAAAATCTTTCCATGGAACTGGCGAACAGGCTCAAATGCTTCACGTGGAGAACGTATTCGTCTCGCTTTAGAAGAGCTTGGCCCCATTTTTATTAAATTCGGACAAGCCTTATCAACCCGCAAAGATTTATTACCACACGATATCTCTCTTGAATTAGCCAAACTACAAGATGACTGCCCTCCTTTTGATGAAACGCACTCATTACAACTGATAGAAAAAGGGCTTAATAAAACGGTTGGTGAAGCTTTTGCCACATTCAATCCCGTGCCAATGGCATCAGCCTCAATTGCCCAAGTGCATGAAGCCACTTTACACTCAGGTACAGAAGTCGTTGTTAAGGTGGTTCGCCCAGACATTAAGCCAGTAATAGAGCAAGATGTTTCAATCATGTTCAGTCTGGCTAAACTTTTAGAAGCCGCCGTTAAGATTGCCCGTCGCCTGCACCCTGTTGAAGTAGTTGCTGAATTTGAAAAAACCATACTTGATGAACTAGACATGGTGCGAGAAGCCGCTAATGCAGGCCAGTTAAAGCGTAATTTTGAAGGTTCTGATTTGCTATATGTACCAGAAGTCTATTGGTCACACACATCTGAAAGTGTCATGACCATGGAACGCATTCGAGGGATTAGAATTAGCGAAACCGAAAAACTGATTGAAGCTGGAATTGATTTAACCGACTTAAGTGCCAAAGGTGTCATTATCTTCTTTACCCAGGTGTTCAAACACAACTTCTTTCATGCGGATATGCACCCAGGAAATATCTTTGTATTACCAGACGGACGCTACGCTGCCATTGACTTTGGGATTATGGGAACTCTAACGCCAGAAGATCAACGCTATTTAGCCGAGAATTTTTTAGCCTTCTTTAATCGTGATTATTTACGTGTTTCTGAACTGCATATTGAATCGGAGTGGGTACCAAGAGATACTCGCGTGAATGAACTAGAGTCCGCCATTCGTTCAGTGTGTGAACCTATTTGGGATCGTCCGCTTAAGGAGATTTCTTTTGGTTTAGTATTAATGCGTCTGTTCCAAACGGCTCGCCGCTTTGGAATGGAGGTGCAACCTCAACTGGTATTACTACAAAAAACCTTACTAAATATTGAAGGTTTGGGCCGCCAGTTAGACGATGAATTAGACCTTTGGGATACCGCAAAACCTTTCTTAGAAGATTGGATGCAAGAACGTGTGGGACCAAAAGGCTTAGCCAAAAAAGTGAAAAGTAATTTACCTTTCTGGATGGAACAAGCACCAGAAATACCAGGCCTGGTCTATAACACCTTAAATAAATTATCGCATCAAGGTCTTAGTATTCAGTCGCAACAGATTGCAAAAATTGAAGCTCAATTAGAACAACAAAATCGCCAACAACGCCAACGGGCAATTGGTTTTGTGCTAATTTTATTTGGGCTTTTATTGCCAATAGATACAACCTATCAAGACTGGATCCAGCTTGGTTTATTGGTTGCTGGTATTCTGTTCTTGATCAAAAAATAATGTGCTTTTAAAAAGGATATTCATGAAAAGATTTTTATTTGTTTTTGTTATCTTTGCTCTGTTAACCGGTTGTGCAAGCTCAAACCCTCTTGGTATGAGTGACGAACAATGGAAATCGATCACCCCTGAAGAACGCCAGGCACTGTTGTTAAAACAGCAACAATATGAAGAAGAGCAAAGAACTATTCGCATGAAAGCGGAGGCTGAAGAACGCAAGATTCAGTTAAAACAAGAAATGGCCGAAAGAGAACGTTTAGAGCGTTTATATAATGCTCCAAAAAACGGCAATGTGATGATGATAAATATCCTTGGTGGCAAGTACAAATATGGTAAACGCGAAAAACGCATACTTGAAGAAAGTTATGAAATTGCCCGTGGCGAAACCAAAAAAATTCAGCTCACTTTAGAAAATCCTAAAAGCCGTTACAACTCAACAGAAACGGCTTATTTGCAGTACAGTATGAATGGCAATGGAATTTACTTGTATTTAGACAACCCAAAATACAACTCTAGTAAACGTATCGCCCTTTTGCGTGATGGAAATTGGTTATGTGGAACCCGCTATAAGAAAAGCCTAAATACCTCGTATGAAAGCCTACATAAAATATCTTTTTTTGTAAAAGAAGTGGGTAGCCGTTGCAATTTACAAAGACGTCACTATTAATATAACTAAATCAATTATTGAAATGAGGCATTTAAAATGCGTACAAAAATTATTGGCATAAGCCTAACGCTTATACTGCTATTAGGGTTTTCAAACAGTAAAGCGGGTGAAATTTTACCGCTTGCGGTTGATCTTCAAAAAACAGGAAACACGGCTGCAAAGTTCAATATTCCAGTTGTCGTTTTTTATACTGCAACCTGGTGTAATTATTGTAAAAAATTAGAAGAAAACATTATTCATCCTCTAATTGAAACCACCAATATTGAAAGTTATGCTGAATTTAGACAAGTTATCTTAGATAGACCACATTGGGAAATGAAAGACTTCTCAGGCAAACAAATTGAGATGAAAACGTTTGGCCCTTCTCAAGGTGTAATCGTTGCTCCAACAACTTATATTTACAACTCAAAGGGTGAACAAATTGCCGAACCTATTTTAGGTTTAACGCTTGAAGAGTTTTACCCTGGTAACTTAGAAAAAGCGATTAACCAAGGGTTAAAAGCCCTAGGCAATGAAAAACGTTTAGATATATACAAAATGGTTAAAGAGAGCAAAATCAAATACTGATTTTCACTCTGCCACCAAAAAAACAGGCCTCATTAGAGGCCTTTTTTATCGCTATTTTTGAGAACAAATTGCATTTACTTTATTGAATCATCTTGATTCATATTGGCTTATCTTGGCTCACTCAATAAAGGCAATGCCAAATCTACATCCTTATCTCTGTCTAAGGTTTGAATCAACAAATCATAAGAATCGGTTGTACGGACCTCAACAATCATAGACTCTGGATTAGGCAATGGGCTAACAGGTAAAAAACCATAACGCTTAACAACCTTAGGCAAATCACGTTTATGATAAACCTTAATAATAAATGTTCCGGTCACTACCGCATTATGCCCTGTTTTTTTATTTAACAGCACAGGCATAAACAACACTTTTGAATTATCTTTTAAAGATTTTTTGGTTAATGGAGCACAGTTTTCTTTTGTAAACCAAGGTTTATCTGTTTGATACACATACCAAGCACCATGGTTTTCTAATAATTCAAGTTTCCACTCCTTAGGTATATCTGCTGGCGGATTTAAACTCGCAATACGGTTAGGCTCCTGCTGATACTCATTATTACCCGCCATCTTAGCCACTAACTGGCAAGGCTCAGAAAAAGACCAGGCCTGGTAACTTTGCAGAAACAAAGCCAACAACAAAACAAAACGTAATTTATTCACAATCAAAACCCTAAAATAAAAATAATCATAACAGAAGTTTTAAATAGTTGGCCTAAATAGCAGGTTAAAAGTCGTGCTAAAAAAGATCCACCACTAAGCCTTTGGGGATAAACAAATTACCAGGCCTGGTAAAACCTGCGGCAATGAAATGTGAACAGAATATAGTTTAATAATTTATTTAATAGAAACAAAAAAGCCCGTACTTAAATCATTAAGTACGGGCTTTAAAATAGTGGCGGCTACACCGGACACAAATAAATCATAATAACACCATGTTTTTAAAATATTTTTCAAAAACGAGCGACCAAAATACCGTTAACAATACCGTTGAAACCCTAATACTTAGTCTTTTAAAACAGACCTCGCCTTATCTTTAAAAGAAGACTGAACCTGTGAAGCAGCACTTAGCCTCCCAACTAATCGCTGCTTGATCGAAGGCAATTCCAAAGGTGTTCCTTTTACCAATTTCCACTGTTCCATATCTTCAAAAATATTCTTGAGCTGTTGATTTTTAACCTTGGTTTGATTCCCATCAATAATCACGCCTGTCACAAGTTTTTTTTCGTTCTTTCCGTAGATACGCGTCTTTTCTTCATGAAGCCTGTGGTTATATCTGCCTACAATCTTTTTTAGTGTATTAAGTAGTAACTCATTTACACTATCTCCTGAAATAGTTAAATCGTCGACATATACAGTAAATACCAAATTCAAGCTTTTACACAAATTATCAATCTCTTCAAACATTCCATGATTTGCCCAATACGCCATATGCATACTTAAGCGGCTTCCAGTAGGCAAACCATTTTTAAAACAACAAACGTCTGACATAAGACGTGCGATATCTCCCGGCATTTTAAAATCGTAAAAAAATAAACGAAAAACCATCTCTTTACTAGTTGAAGGGAAAAACTTACGTATATCAGTAGTTAACAACTTCTTGTTACCTATATGCTGCTTAGCATTTGTAACATGAGAACGTTTCTTAAGGCCTGAATGAATGTCTATAGGAATAGCAATCCTACTCATCAGACTAGCTATTCTTGTGTGAATTGCTTCCAGCTCACTTATAGGTTGCTGTATTTCTCTCACATTACCTTTATCATTGTTCACATTAAAAACATTGTAAAAGGAATCGCTCGATAGTTTTTTAAGGGCTTTAGGAGAACAACCAAGAATATTGGCAAGTCTTTTTTTTGAAGAAACTTTATAAAATGGGGATTGGGTTATAGAATAACTTTTGCCTTTAGATTGTATTTTAGATAACGGCTTTTTCTTTTGAGTCACGCTCGATTACCCACTCTAAAGCACTAAGGACTTTACTAGATACAAATCCACGAAATTTCTCTGAAACTTTTGCATCTTTTGAGTTCATTGTTTCCGAGAAAAATATAAGGGAAGATACAGGCATATCATACATTTCTGCAATTTTTTCTAGCAGATCAATGCTGATTGTTTTTTTCCCTGACTCGATTTCAGATAAATAAGATTTAGATATTGATAACTTCTGAGCAACTTCTGCTTGAGTCATCTTATTATATTGACGGAATGCCTTAATAGCTCTATGAATCATAAAATGAAACTCCTAAAAGAAATTGAGAGGAACACTGCCTAACCACCTCCTTCTTCAATGAACTTAATCGCTTCTCTAATCAAATCTGCTATGCGGATAACCCACAAAACAGCAGACCAAGAAAGCTTTCTTTTCTTAGAGCTATCATCGGTTTTAGGTAGTATCTTTCGGTCATGATTAATATTTTTTTCTTCCATAAAGGATCCTTCTGTTAAGCATTCAACGGAATTGTTGAATACGTCGCCATTAACAGATGGAACGAGAGTGACCAGAAACTAACCTCTCACTTCCGCGAATGCTGGTCGCCAGCATTCGCGCATCTCGCCTTATCGTCACAGTTACGGACATGGGCTCGACAAAATTTAGAGAACGAATTCTCTGCGAGTGTTTTTACACACTCTCTTTAGGTGGCGAATATCTCTCGTTTGATTAATCACGAACAAATTATTAAACAAAAAGCATAGCAAGTCAACAAAATTCGCTATTAGCGAACTTTTACAACCTATAAAATTTATTTGACACACGTGAAGAAGCAACTAAATACACAAATGCTTATTTGCAATTTTTAGCCTTTCATGCAGAAGGAAGTTGAAGACAAATGACTGTGCATTCTGCATACTCATTGAGGGGGATTTAACCATTATGTCTGATATAAATGCCAATAACGCAATTTCAGTTGAGGGTATGAATTCGTAGCACTCCGAATCAAACGATGTATTCAAGAACATCCCTGTAATTAAATCAATTGTAGCCGCTTCATCAATAATGAACTCTTCAACGTTTACAGTCGATTCATCATCTATATCAAAAAATTCTACTGATACATGTTGATATTCAGATGCCAAATCCAAACCATCATAAAGAAGATCTTCTATAGTAAACTGGGATTTTCCATATGATAGAAATTCAAATACTACATATATAAGAATTGAGGCTCCATGGAGATTTAATTTTCGAAGAGATTCTGAAGCTTCATCTTTTACGTAGTCATCCCAACGCAACCCTAAAGAAATTTCTGTTAGAAGGTCTACCTGACTTTTGTTCATAAAGCTTAATACTTGATTTGGAACAACATGATGAACTTTCATCGGAAATTTACTGTTGGACAAATCAGCAAGTGCATAATTTAACTTTTTTTTATGTTGTTTAAGGTCTGTACAATACAAAATATAGTAATCATCACATCCACTTTGCGAAGCATCTATAATCTGAGCTTTTAACGTTTTCAACCACTCAGTTTGATTCATATCATCAAACGATTTGACCTGAATACCAATCTTTGACCTGTCATAATCGTTATAGTAAGTGATAAGAATATCTACACCTTTATCATTCATACCTTGTATTTCATGAGAAATATTTCCGTATTTCCCACAGCTTTGAATAATGAAATTAAATTTTTGATTAAATACTGGTAACAAGTCCTTATCATGCTTTAAAGAATTAAACCTTTCTGTTTCATCATCGTCAACAGGGCAACCTCCTGCCAATATTGAAAATATTAAATCTCGCTCTACTGATAAATTCACGTCTATTCCTTAATTTTTAACTAAGCATATTACAATTTAGGGGCAGTTGGGGCAAGCCTGCCCCATGAAAATAATCAATCATTCGCTTTCTTCTCCCAATAATGAGCCCCAAATTGCAATCATTCGTGGACGCTTTTGGTGCTATTTGAAGGAAGCTTACAATCAAAACGACCGCTATCATGCTTTAAAAAACCTTGAGCATTTAATTCAGATAAAGCAGTTTAATGATTAATATCTCTACACACTTCGTTTTTAAAGGTTTCAGTATAAATATATAGCCCTTCATATTGGTGTTTAAAACCCGCTCTATTAATTACATCTTTATGGTAATCTGGCTTCTTTGAGAGAAATATACGGATAAACCACCGATAGTGATGGTTTGACGTTTCCCATTAAAACGGTAATCACGCCTCCATGACTTATGGTCTGTGTAGATATGTGAATATAAAGGCCGCCTTTATCAGTGACTTTGTAGTGCTTATCCTTAACAATTAGGTTGTTGAGTTGAACATCATTAAGGAGAAAATTAGACTCATTTATTGAAAAGAGTTATAGCGATTTTTGACGGTATTGAACAAAAATCAAATTTTAGTGCCGTCAAGAATACCGTTAGTTTTATGATTAAGTTACTAGATTAAGCATACACTAAAAAGACAAAAAAGCTTTTAAATTCGATATTTTAGAAACAAAAAAGCCCGTACTTAAATCATTAAGTACGGGCTTTAAAATATATGGTGGCTACACCGGGATTTGAACCTGGGACCCCATCATTATGAGTGATGTGCTCTAACCAGCTGAGCTATGTAGCCAAAATGTGGGCGTATTATAAGACCTGGGTGAAATATGTCAACCTAATAGAGTGACAATTTGACACTTTTTTTACAATCCCGCAATGCTTATCTAAGTATTTAAATACAACTTACCAGGCCTGGTAAATTATCTAAGAAAACATTTAGTAATTGGCTTAATTTATCAAATCCAATTTTGCTGTTATTGGAAGATTGAGGTTGCTCAAGGCAAGGTAGGAAATGCGAGCTTACGAATTGTAAGTGAGCATTTCCTTAACACAGAATAGTGTCTGCTTAGGAAGCAATAAAACTAAATTTTAGACGTTAAAGCGGAAATGCATTACATCGCCATCTTGAACAATGTATTCTTTACCTTCTAAACGCTGTTTACCTGCAGCTTTTGCCCCTGCATCACCTTTATTATCAATAAAATCTTGATAGGCTGTGACTTCTGCACGGATAAATCCTTTTTCAAAGTCAGTGTGAATCACACCAGCGGCTTGTGGAGCTGTTGCGCCTTTTTTGACTGTCCAAGCACGAACTTCTTTTACACCTGCTGTAAAGTAGGTTTGTAAGCCTAAAATTTCATAACCTGCACGAATAACACGATTTAGACCTGGCTCTTCTTGACCCATCTCTTCTAAGAAATCGGCTTTGTCTTCATCATCTAATTGAGCGATTTCTTCTTCTAGTGAGGCACAAATGGCAACCACTTTAGCGTTCTGCTCTTCTGCTAGAGCTTTTACAGAATCAAGAAGTGGGTTATTTTCAAAACCATCTTCATTAACGTTTGCGATATACATCATTGGTTTAACCGTTAATAGATGCAAATCCCTTAATTCTTTTAACTCATCATCAGATAAGCCCATTAAGCGAACTAACTTACCTTCTTCTAACTCAGCTAAAACTTTTTGAAGCAGAGTCATACGAGCTGCTGCTTCTTTGTCGCCACTTTTGGCAATACGCTGTACTTTTTGAATGGCTTTTTCAATAGATTCCATATCAGCAAAAATCAATTCCATATTGATGATTTCAATATCAGAAATAGGATCTACTTTACCTGCAACGTGAACAATATCATCATTTTCAAAACAACGAACAACCTGTACAATGGCATCAGTTTCGCGGATATTGGCTAAGAATTTATTACCTAACCCTTCACCCTTAGAAGCACCTTCTACAAGGCCTGCAATATCCATAAAGTCTACTGTTGCAGACAATACTCTTTCAGGCTTAACAATGGCTGCTAACGCATCTTCACGTGCGTCTGGTACAGGCACAACACCTACGTTTGGTTCGATAGTACAAAACGGGTAGTTTGCTGATTCGATTCCTGCGTTGGTTAGTGCATTGAAAAGTGTTGATTTACCAACATTTGGTAAGCCTACGATACCGCATTTAATTGCCATGCTGTGTCTCCTAAAAACGGAATAATGAATATGGTTGACGAAACCGTTTAAAACGATTTATTTGTGTATTTTAAACTTAAGATTTTGTATGCAACTCTTGCATTGCCTTGGCCAAATCACCTTTTACCAAGTCTGGCACAACTCGGGTGGCTTCATAACTTGCGTCATCGATTAGTTGGCGATCTGCTTTTGATGGATTTTTTAAGACATAATCCACAACTAAATCTTTGTGTCCTGGGTGCCCCACCCCTAATCGCAAACGCATGAATTCTTTTCCCATTGCCGCAATGGTGTCGCGAAGACCATTATGACCTCCATGACCACCACCAACTTTCAATTTTGCAGTTCCAGTAGGCAAATCAAGCTCATCATGAGCAACCAGAATAGATTCAACAGGAATTTTATAGAATTTAGCTAAGGCTTGAATGGATTGGCCACTACGGTTCATAAAGGTCGTTGGCTTTAATAGCCAAAAATCTAATCCATTAGATTGAACTCTTGCGGCTAATCCAAGAAATTTGGTTTCTGGACGAAACTCTACACCGTATTGTCTAGCAATTTCGTCCACAAACCAAAAACCGGCGTTATGTCGAGTCTGCTCATATTTTTCGCCTGGATTACCCAGACCAACAATTAATTGAACAGATGACATAACGCCGGCTCTCTTTTACAGTAATAATTAAAGTCGTAATGGGTTTAGTTAAGCCAAACCCAAAACGAATTAACCTTTACGCTTAGGCTTACCAATGTTTACAACCGCTTGGTCGTAATCTGCATTACCGTGAGATAGTGCAGTTAAGATAACGCCTTCAGGCATAACTAACTGAGAAAGACGTAGGCTTGTACCAGCATCCATTGCTGAAACATCAACGTCGATCTTAGTAGGTAAATCTTTTGCTAAACAGCTAACTTCTACAGTAGCTTGTAAGAATGACATTAGACCACCAAGTTTCACACCAGGAGCTTTAGCTTGACCAACAAAGTTAAGAGGGACTTTCTTAGTTAGTTTGTTGTCAGTACCTGCACGCTGTAAATCGATGTGAGATACATCACCTGTAGATGGATGACGCTGAAGATCTTTAACAACACAAGACTCTGTTTCACCACCCTTAACATCAATAGTTAATACAGCATTGAAGTTATCATTGTTTTCAAGTGCTTTCTTAACGAAGTTTTGTGCAAAAGACACAGATACTGCATCTTTTCCAGCACCATAAATGATTGCTGGTACTTTACCCGTGTTACGAAGGCGGCGGCTCGCACCTTTCCCTTCTTCTGTACGGATTTCTGCTGTCCAATTTTGGCTCATTTGATTTCTCCAAATATCGTAGTTTTTTAAACACTTTTATAATGGCCGGCTCTTAAAGCCTAAAAACTACTAAATTAAAACATCTCATGTCCGCGACCAAACATGAGGGGAGCGGGCATTATACTTAAAACTCAATAATTTACCACTCTTTTTCTACTTTTTTATTCTGACTTAGTCACCTAAAAATAGACAATAGATTAAAGTACTTATTGTAGAAATTAGGCTACGAAACCTATAAAACAAAAAAGCACTCATTAAGAGTGCTTTTTAAATATTGCCTGCTTGATGTGCTTAGTGTTTCATCAAAGCCGTAACAGATTCTTCTAGGTTGACACGTCGAATGGTCTCACCCAACATACCTGCAATAGAAACACGACGAATTTTTGCACACGCCTTAGCTTCAGCACTCTCAGGAATTGAGTCTGTGACTACTAATTCTTTTAACACTGAATTTTGAATATTTTCAACGGCTGGCCCAGATAATACGGCGTGAACAACATAGGCAGAAACACTTTTAGCACCACGCTCCATTAATGCGGCTGCAGCTTTACACAAAGTACCAGCTGTATCAACCATATCATCAACAATAATACAGTCATGCCCTTCAATATCACCAATAATATTCATAACCTGAGCTACATTGGCTTTAGGACGACGCTTATCAATAATTGCCATATCGGCATTTATTGCTTTAGCTACAGCTCTAGCTCTTACAACCCCACCCATATCCGGTGAAACAACGGTGACATTATCAAGGTTATAGTTATTTTGCATATCTTCAACCAATAACGGTGAACCATAGATATTATCAACAGGAACGTTGAAGAAACCTTGAATCTGATCTGAGTGTAAATCAACTGTAACAACACGATCTGCACCTGCTGCGGTGATCATATCAGCAGCAAGACGAGCAGTAATAGGAACACGAGCAGAGTAAGGACGTCTATCTTGGCGAGCAAAACCATAGTAAGGAATTACCGCTGTAATACGAGCCGCAGAGGCACGTTTAAGAGCGTCAATCATCACCAACATTTCCATAAGATTAACTGCTGGTTCTGGTGTACAAGTTGGTTGTAATACATAGACATCTTGACCACGAACGGATTCTTTAATCTCGACCATGATTTCGCCATCACTAAAACGGCCTACATCAGCTTTACCTAATGGAATATCTAAATATTGTGAGATGTTTTCTGCGAGACTGACATTTGCATTACCTGCAAAAATCATGACATTTTTGTTAGCCATTTAAGGCGCTCCTGTTCGAGGAAAAAATGACTTGGGAATTCGGTAGGATATTGGCAGGGCTGGCAGGATTCGAACCTGCGGTACACTGGATCAAAACCAGATGCCTTACCGCTTGGCTACAGCCCTTTAATATCGTTGTCGTTAAAGACAGGTGCGTATTATCCATTTATTTCTTATAAGTTCAAGTCTAATTTCTTAAACTTTATAAAAAAAATCATTAATTCGACACCTTACTTTACTTTTCCTAATTCCAACTCATTGATTAATTTCTGAACTCTGTCATTTTGTAAAAAATTATTGTGATATTTTTTCCATAATGATTTTGCTCGATTTATTTCTTGATTCTGCCAGTAGGCACTAACTAAATGGATAAGTACTTCGTCATCTTTTTCGATATCAAAAGCTTTTTGTAAGTAACTTATCGCTTTATCAAACTCTTTAACCTGATAATAGTACCAACCTAAACTGTCTAAAATGTAATAACTATTAGGCTCTAGCTTTAATGCTTTGTTCAACAAAATATAAGCTTGATCAAGCTTGGTATGTCTCTCAACATAAAAATAACCAAGAGCGTTTAGGGCATCTACATCGTTATTATCAACTTTAAGAACTTTTAGCAAATTAGCCTCATACTCTTCAAATTTTTCTAAATTGTAGAATATTAAAGATTCAGCTTTTAAAATTTCTAGATTATCAGGTTCAATTTTCAAGGCCTGTTCATATAACTTAATAGCATCTGCAGTTTTATTTTCAGCGGTATTAAAAATAGCTTTAGCTCGTAAAACCTTGACTTTATCTTTGTCATTTTTTACTTGAATGCTATTTAAAACATCAAACGCTTTTTTAGTGTTTTTTTGTGCAAAATAAATTTCAGCTAAATGCAACTGAGAGTCTATAAGGTAATTGTCAGTTTTGACAGTTTCAAACGCTTTAATGGCTTTTTCAATTTGCCCACTTTCTTGGTACATAATGCCTAAATAGTAATAACCAACCGATTCATAAGCTTTATTTTGCGTAATTAACAGCAGATTTTTTTCTGCTTGCTCGTATTTATTTTGTTCAATTTGAATTAATGCTACAGATAGACGAGAGGTTAAAGCATTTGGCTCCACTTTTAGTATTTGTAAATAACGCTTTTCAGCATCATCGTATCTAACTGCTTGTACTTCTAATCTAGCTACTCTCTCTTGAACTAATAGGTCATCTGGGTGTTTTTCTACATATGGCGTTAAGGCCTTAATCCCCTCTTCAGGCTGTGAATCCATTAAATAAAGTTGCGATAAAAGATGATAAAAAACAGGTAATGACTTTTCTAAATCTTCTTTGGGCAATAACGGTTTAGCTTTCTGTAACGCAACAATACCAACGTCTGGATTTCGATACGCAGCAGAAATCATTGCCAAACCATAATAAGACGCCCACTCATCTGGGTATTTTTGAGTTAGAGCCTGAAAAAATTCAGTACCTGATTCTTTAGAGACTGAACCAGCAACTTTGGTTGCGGTACTAACGAGCTCTTCTGAAAGAGTTTGTTTTGAGAGTTTACGATAGGTATCCCACTCTTTTAAGGCTTGGGCAACCTTATTATGTCTAAGCGTTAATAAAAAAGAAGCTCTCCAAGCAATAGCGGAATCTGGAGCGACTTCTCGCCAAAGCAAGGTTGCTTTTTCAATATTAGGCACATTAAAAGTGCCCATGGCAATTTGAAAAGTTCTTTCAGCTAAGGCGGGATCTTTAGTTTTTACTGCTAGAGGATATAAAACCTCGAACGCCTGACCCATTTGATTTTTTTGCACCATCATTTCAGCCGCTAAAATCTCAAACATAGTTTTAGCATCTAAATTTGGTGCATGCTGAGCAACAGGTTCTTTTGGAGCTTTATTCTCTGAGTCTGTTTTTTCAGAATTGACAATTGATGCCTTGTCTTGGGCTGAAGATTGTTCAGATGATTCTTGATTAGGTGTTAACGCACATCCAGACAAAAAAATGAAACCACCAAAAACAGCGGATAACACCATATTTCTAGTACGTAACTTACACTGTGCCGCATTAATATTAAACTTCTGTGTATTTTTGGCTCTCAAAAACAACAGCTTTTGGTCTTTTAATCCTAGTGGATGCACTGTCTTGAATATCCTTAACAATTACAAAATAGATAGAAATAAATAGTAGGACTTCATTCTAGGTGATTTAAAAGCAAATTTGCGAAAATCTCTTGATTTTTAAACACAAACGAGTAGTTTATTTATCTAAAACAAGACTAACAACGTGATCAAAACCTTTGTAAAATTAAGCTTCTCAAATATCCTTAAATACCATTCTATCAATTCAAGTTTTAAAATAAGTTCATAATGCTTATTCAAATTTGCGTCAAAAACTTGCAATTTTGCGGTTTTTTTAGCAAAATTACGCCTCTTCAGTTGTAGATAAATTCTGCCAAATATAAGTAACGGTAAAGCCCTGATTCTATGAAACTATGTACCCTTGGCGTAAATCACGAAACGGCACCAGTCGATATCCGTGAAACAGTTTCATTTTCAAACGATGCCGCTATTCAAGCTATTCAAGAATTAAAGTCGCAAGACTTAGTTTCTGAATGCATCATTTTATCTACCTGTAACCGTACCGAACTTTACTGTATTCTCAAAGAAAGCCGCTTAGAAGATGCTGTTCACAGTTGGCTACATGATTTTTTTCAACTAGAAAATCAATCACTAACACCTTACCTATATGTTCACCATGACTTAGAAGCTGTAAAACACATTATGCGTGTTGCCAGCGGCCTTAATTCATTAGTGCTTGGTGAACCACAAATTTTTGGCCAAATAAAAGATGCATACAATTATGCTCATAAAGCCAATAGCATTCACCAGGTTTTAGAAAATTTATTTCAACATATATTTAAAACCGTTAAACAGGTGAGAACCGATACCGCAATTGGTAACAGTCCTATTTCAGTTGCTTTTTCAGCTGTATCACTTTCTAAACAGTTTTTTGGCGACTTATCGGAACAAACAGCTTTATTGTTGGGTGCTGGTGAAACCATTGAATTAGTCGCTCGCCATTTAAAAGAGAGCAATATCGGTAATTTAATTATTGCCAACCGTACGTTTGATCGAGCCCATAAGCTTGCTACCAGTGTGGACGGTTATGCGATTCGTTTAGAAGAAATTGATGCGCATCTTCATGAGGCAGATATTGTTATTGGCTCTACAGGTAGCCCTGACTCAATCCTTAAACATGAGTCAGTGAAAACGGCATTAAAAAAACGTAAAAACCGCCCAATGTTTATGGTCGATATTGCTGTTCCTAGGGACATTGAAGCCAGCATTGGCGACTTAAATAACGTGTATCTTTATACGGTAGACGATCTGCAAGAAATTATTGAAAGCAGTAAACAATCACGTCAAAGCGCCGCTTTAGAAGCTGAAGAAATTATTGAATTACAAGCCCAGAATTTTGTGACTCAGCTTCAAGCCAGTCAGCAAATTAAACCGGTTATACAAGCTTATCGTCAGCAATCCATGCATATTAAAGAAGCTTCTTTAGATCACGCTCTACACCAACTAGAGCAAGGCGTTGCCCCTGAAGAGATAATTAAACGTCTAGCTAATCAGTTAACAAACAGACTGATTCATACCCCAACCAAACAACTCAACCAAGCGGGAATGCAAGGTAATAAAGACTTGATACAAGCGGCTGAGACCCTATTAATTTGTGAAGAAGACTCCAAAGCTTTAAACAAATAAACGATTAACTTTTTGGTTACAAACCAATACACAAAGATACTGAGAAATGCCTGTGAAAGATTCAATTCGCACAAAACTAGAGCTTTTAGTAGAACGCTTGGATGAGGTTAATGCCCTTATGTCCGATCCTAGCGTTATTAGCGACCAGAAAAAATTCACCGCTCTTAATAAAGAATATGCTCAAATCACGCCGGTTGTAGAAAACTTCAAAGCTTTTTGCAGTACCGAAAACGATATTGCTGAAGCCAAAGAGATGATGCAATCTGGTGATGCTGATTTAAAAGAGATGGCTCAAGAAGAATTACCAGAACTTGAAGCAAAGATTGCCCAATACGAGGTAGAGCTTCAAACCATGATGCTGCCTAAAGACCCGAATGATGATGCAAATATTTTCTTAGAAATACGTGCGGGAACAGGTGGTGATGAAGCCGCTATTTTTGCAGGTGACTTATTTAGAATGTACAGCCGTTTTGCAGAAAAAATGCGCTGGCAAGTTGAAGTCATTAACACCAATGAAGGTGAACATGGTGGCTATAAAGAGATTATTGCCCGCATCATTGGTGATGGTGCTTATTCGCAATTAAAGTTTGAATCTGGAGCTCACCGAGTACAACGTGTTCCAGCGACTGAAACACAAGGCCGTGTTCATACATCGGCTGCAACCGTCGTTATTATGGCTGAAGCACCCGATGTTGAACAAATTGAATTAAATCCTGCCGATTTAAAAGTGGATACATTCCGTGCCTCTGGTGCTGGTGGACAGCACGTTAACAAAACCGATTCTGCTATCCGTATTACTCATATTCCAACGGGTACGGTTGTAGAATGTCAGGATGAACGCTCTCAACATAAAAACCGTGCCCGAGCGATGTCTTTATTGGCGGCAAGAATTATGGATGCTAAGCAACAAGTACATGACGCCGAAATTGCTCAAGAACGAAAAAGCTTGGTTGGAACTGGTGACCGTTCAGACCGCATTCGTACCTACAACTATCCGCAAGGACGAGTAACAGATCACCGCATAAACCTAACACTTTATAAGTTAGATGAAGTTATGAATGGTGGTTTAGACCAAGTTGTTGGCCCACTAGTTCAAGAACACCAAGCGGAACTTTTAGCGGCATTAAGCAACGACAAGTAGCAATAAATAGTGACTCCTAATCACTTAACGCCACGATTAAGTTAATACGCAATCATATGTTAAGCATTCAAAATACATTGCAACAAGCCCAAGAGCAATTAAAAATGGCAGGCCTGGTAGATTCTCCAGGCCTAGATGCCGAACTACTGCTTTGTGATGCTTTGGGCGTTAATCGTACCTATCTCTTTACCTGGCCTGAAAAAATATTAACCAACCAGCAAACTAAAGATTTTGCAAACGGATTACAACAACGCCTTTTGGGTAAACCTATCGCCCATATTATTGGTCATCGTGAATTTTGGGGATTAAATCTACAGGTAACGCCAGATACACTGATTCCCCGTCCAGATACAGAAACGCTTATTGAAGCCGTATTAGAAATTCATTCAACTCACAATTCAAAGCCGTGCGGAAAAATTTTAGACTTGGGAACAGGTAGCGGAGCCATTGCCTTAGCACTTAAAAGCGAGCTGCCTGGTTATGATGTTACTGCAGTCGATCAAAGCACCGCTGCTCTAGATGTGGCACAGCAAAATGCTCAACAACTCAATTTACAGGTTAACTTTTTAACCAGCGACTGGTTCTCTGCTATAGAAGGAACGTTTGATTTTATAGTCTCAAACCCTCCTTATATTGAAGATAATGATCCACATCTCCAACAAGGCGATGTTCGTTTTGAACCATTAAGTGCTTTAACCTCTGGCAAGGATGGATTGACTGATATTAAATTTATAATTTACCAGGCCTGGTCATATTTAGAGACTCAGGGTTGGTTACTGATTGAACACGGTTATAATCAAGCACAGCCAATACAAACATTGCTTAAAGAGGCAGGTTACCAAAACATCACCACCAAACAAGACTTAGGTGGCAACCCAAGAATCAGCCTCGCTCAAAAACCCTAAACAATTATAAGCCGATACAAACCGTGGGATAATTCTAACTAGATAAAGTTCATCAAATTAGCCCATCAAGATAGAGATATTTTAATGACATTAAAAACTGAATTAAATGATCAAGAGTTATCACGTTACAGTCGCCAGATTTTAATGCCTGAGATTGATTACGCAGGCCAACTTACACTTACTCAGTCGCACGTTATCATTTTTGGACTTGGAGGTCTCGGTTCTCCAGCCTCTCTTTATTTGGCGGCGGCAGGTGTTGGCACACTCACACTGGTAGATTTTGATGAGGTTGATGATTCCAACTTACAACGTCAAATTGTGCATCGTGAAAACAATATTGGGCAAGCAAAAGTAGAGTCAGCCAAACAGAATTTAACCGATTTAAATCATCATATAAACATCAACACGATTTCAGACAAACTCAATGAAAACGATATTATGGAATTGGTAAAAAAAGCCGATGCTGTCTTAGATTGCACCGATAACTTTGCCTCTCGTTTTGCTTTAAACCGTGCCTGTTACCAAGCAAAAGTACCACTAATTTCTGGAGCGGCAATCCGCTGGGAAGGCCAACTTTCTACTTACGATTTTCGCAATGAAAATAGTCCATGTTATCAATGTCTTTATGCTGAAGATTCTGGTCAAGAATTGACCTGCAGTCAAAATGGAGTGCTTTCTCCCGTTGTGGGGATGGTGGGGTCAATGCAAGCGATTGAAGCAATCAAAGCCTTGCTTAACTTACCGACTTTGACTGGTAAGCTAATGATTATTGATGCCTATACAATGATGATTAGAACACTAAACTTAAAGAAAGATGAAAACTGTAACCACTGTAGTTAGAGAAGCTTATTTAAATAAAATTTAACTAAAACCATTCGAATGGATTTAGTTTAAATCTACCGCTGACTTTGGTCGCTTATCTACCAAAACAATCACTCGACGATTTAAAGATCGACCATAAGCCGTAGCGTTTGATGCCACCTGATCATTGTCGCCCTTACCTTCAATAGACAGCAAACGCTTATCAACACCCATATAAATAAACGTTCTTGCTACGGTTGCCGCTCTAGCGGCTGAAAGCTCCCAGTTTGAAGGAAACTGAAAGTTATTGATTGGCACATTATCAGTATAACCAGTGATGGTTATAGGCTGATTTCGGCCAGCTAAAGTTTCGCCTAATTTCTCTATATTTTCTCTCGTTTTATCACTAATCGTGGCACGTCCACTCTCAAAAAAACTATCCGATTTTAAGGTAATCTTAGTAAACTCTGGAGTCTCTTCTATCTTGATATCTTTGGGGTCTACATCTTTCATAGCCTTTTCGATTTCGGCTTGGCTTGCCGGTGGTTTTAAATCCAGTTGTATAATTTCCTCTTGTGGAGGCAATAATTTCTCATCTTGGATTTCAGCACCAACTGGAGGTATCCCAACTATACTATTTATAAAGGCTTGACGTTCAACAGGATCCACCACAGAAATAAGCCACATGACCAAAAAGAAAACCATTAGCACGGTCATCAAGTCGGCAAGTGCTATTTTCCATGAACCACCATGGGCACCACCTTCATCATGTCCTCTTCTACGCGACATAAGTCCCTACTTTGTGCCTAAAGATAATCATCACACCTTCTCGCTTAATTTTCTTCACGTGGAACTTCAAATTCTGGAGGTATTCGTTGACGACCAATTTCAACCGCTAAGTTTGGCGACACGCCATTGGCATAGGCAGATAAAAATGAAGCCGTCATTTCAAAAAGTGATTTGTCTTGACGTATCATTACTTCTACTGCATGTACAAATGGTGCCAAAACGGCAAAGGCAAAAAACACCCCCGTCAATGTTCCAACTAAAGCGGCACCAATTGCCGTACCGATTTTAGCGACATCCATATCACCGCCAAGCAATTCCATGGTCAAAATAACACCCAATACCGCAGCAACAATACCAAAACCTGGCAACCAATCTGCCACTTTACCTACCGATTTAGGGACTTCACTCATAGAGTCATAAATATCATAAATCTGATTTTCTAGGTGGTGATCAAACACTTGAGATTGCGGCGGGTTAAGTAATAAATAGTTAAAGTTATCAACAATAAATTTCTTTAAATCTTTATGCTTTAAAACCAAAGGATAATTTAAAAATATCTCACTATCTTCTGGGTTTGTGACATGCTTTTCTAAAGCCAATACACCGGAAGAACGCGATAACCTAGCCAACTCCTCAAGCAACCCTAATGTTTCTTGATAGAGTTTTTTAGAGACTTTTTCGCCAGCAAAATAACGGCCTAAGAACCCTATGGTTCGCCACCAAACATGGGTTGGAGTCGCCGCTAAAAAAGTACCTAAAGCGATCCCTAAAATTACAACCAATTCTGATGGATGCCATAGAGAGAGAAGGTTTCCTCCCATAAGAAGGAACCCACCAAAAAAGCTTACGGTAATTACAAGAATACCAATTGGTTTTGCAAACATAGATTTCACTTAGTTAATCTCTAAACCATGCTCTACAAGGAGTACTTTAAGGCAAAGAGTAAAGAATTTATAAACGTTTTTGTGTTTAACACATTAAATCAATTCACTATCAACTCTTTAAAAAAGCCGATAGTTTATTGACAGAAACTTGAATTAGGGTTGATAAAGCAACAGCTATACCAATAAGTGAGATGAATACTGAAAAAGCTATTCAGATTGATAGATTTGTGTAACGTTTTTAAGCGTTCTTGGGAGTACAATTCCTTTTTTAGCTCGAGTAGCAAATGCTTCCTCTATTGCTGTTGGGCCAAATACTTTCTCGTATTTTCCTGCCTGAATTACTATTTTTGAACCTTCACTAAAAGCAAAAACTGCTTTTACGTGCTCACCTTTCGGGAGCTGAATTAACTTATTGCCTTTACCTTTAGCAAGCTCGGGTAACTCTTCTGCCTTAAAAACTAACATTCGTGGTTCACTGGTTACCACAACCACCCACTGTTCTTTTTGTACAGAAGTTGGCGTTAATACATTACTGCCAGTAGGCAAAGAAATTGACGTTTTACCAGCTTTGTTTTTTGAATAAAGGTTTTCAAGCTGAGTAATAAAACCATAACCCGCACTTGAAGCTAAAAGGATTTTGTCATCAGGCTGACCAAGTAATACGTGCATAAATTTACTACCCGCCGGCGGATTTAGACGCCCTGTTAGCGGCTCACCATGTGAACGAGCAGAAGGTAAGCTGTGCCCCGGTAAGGCATAGGCTCGGCCAGTATTATCTAAAAACACGGCCATCTGCCTACTTTGCCCAATGGCTTGTGAACAGAAACCATCGCCTGATTTGTAACCTAGGGCCTTGCCGTCTATATCATGCCCTTTCGCTGCTCTAACCCAACCATTATCAGATAATACAACCGTAATTGCCTCAGATGGCAATAAATCTTGCTCACTCATGGCTTGAGCAGTACGTGCTTCAATTAAAGGAGATTTACGATCATCGCCATAGGCTTCTGCATCAGCCATAAGTTCTTTTTTAACTAAGGTTTTAAGACGAGCATCGCTACCTAAGATTTTTTCTAGCTTATCTCTTTCCGCTTCTAATTCGGCTTGTTCAGTGCGGATTTTCATCTCTTCGAGACGAGCTAAATGTCTTAATTTAAGCTCTAAAACTGCCTCGGCTTGTATATCAGTTAAATCAAAACGTTCCATTAATGCGGGTTTAGGTTTTTCTTGCTCACGAATAATTGCAATGACTTCATCTATATTCAGAAAGGCAATCATCATCCCATCTAAAATATGCAATCTAGCCAACACTTTATCTAGTCGGTATTGCAAACGGCGGCGAACAGTTTCAATACGATAGATCAACCATTCGGCCAACATCATTTTTAAATTTTTCACTTGCGGACGGCCATTTAAACCAATCACATTAAAGTTAGCTCGGTAACTTTTTTCAAGGTCAGTGGTCGCAAAGAGATGCAGCATTGCAGTTTCAACATCCACTCGTTTTGAACGCAGTTCTATCACAAAACGAACCGGGTTTTCGTGATCAGATTCATCTCGTAAATCGACCACCATTGGTAATTTTTTAGCACGCATTTGTGCGGCAACTTGTTCTAAAAGCTTGGAACCAGAAACCTGATATGGCAAAGCATCAATAACCACATTGACGCCATCTTCAACTCGGTAACTGGCTCTTTGTCTAATGGAGCCATGCCCGGTTTCATAGAGTTTTTGTAGTTCATGTTTAGGGGTGATTATTTGGGCAGAATTTGGATAATCTGGAGCAGGAATAATCTCTACCAGTTCTTCTAGACTCATAGTTGGATTGGCTAATAAAGCGATACAACCTTCAATCACTTCTCGTAAATTATGTGGAGGAATATCCGTTGCCATCCCTACTGCAATACCAGATGTACCATTAAGCAAAACGTGAGGTACACGAGAAGGTAACACCAATGGTTCATCCAAAGAGCCATCAAAGTTTGGAGTCCAATCAACCGTACCTTGCCCGACTTCTTCTAATAATAATTGACTAAACTTAGAGAGTTTTGCTTCGGTATAACGCATTGCCGCAAACGACTTAGGGTCATCCATTGAACCCCAGTTACCTTGCCCGTCAACCAGAGGATAACGAAAAGAAAAGTCTTGTGCCATAAGCACCATAGCTTCATAACAGGCACTATCACCGTGAGGATGGAACTTACCTAACACATCCCCCACAGTACGAGCAGATTTCTTGTACTTTGCAGAAGCTTTTAAACCGAGCTCAGACATAGCATAAATAATACGCCTTTGAACTGGCTTTAAACCATCTCCAATATGAGGCAGAGCTCGGTCTAAGATGACATACATGGCATAATCTAAGTATGCCTTTTCTGTAAATTCAGCAACGCTTTTTTGTTCGATACCTTCGTAGTTAATCGTTTGCTGGCTCACTCATCCTCTCCTGAATTACACTCTTTGCTATGAACTTTCATATTTTACCAATCAAAATTTTAAACAGTTGATTCAATTAGTATATGAATATTTTTATTGAATTTTATTGTTGTTAGATTCTACTTTATTTATCTTCATTAGTTGAAGAATCCGTCATTTTTCCTACCGCACATGACACAAACGATTTTGCTTTGGCTCCTGCTGCCTTTAAACCGGCAACACTTCCTACTTCAGGATAGCCCATTGATTGTAATTGTTGCTTTACTTTATCCAACAATTCATCATTATTGTCTTGATTAACAAAACTGCAATTTACCAGGCCTGCCTCAACGTCAACATCCACTTTCTCAACACCATCAATTGTGGCCAATTTTTGTTTAATACCATTAGCACAGCCACCACACTTTATATTCTCAACAAAAATAGTTTCCATATATGCTCCCCCCACTTAGCAGAATTTTGAATCTGCCATTAATTTGGTTACTAAACGATTAATTTAACACAATTTAATCACGTTAATGATTTGCCTAGCTGAAATAAAGATTCTTCTTAAAGCGGCTAATAGACAAATACCAGGCCTTTATACCCCATTGCGCGGTGCAGTGAATTGCAAATAATTTATATCAAATAAAATAACTCAGTAAATTACTTGGTTATTAATCTCACAACTGCTTGCTTGAATGCTAAAATTTTAACTATTACTTATAAAATTAACGCTAAAACCTATGTCAGAAACTCAGCAAACAGAATTTACTCAAAGCTACACAAACCTACCCAACGATTTCTATAGCTTAGTTAAGCCAGAAAAAATGCATGGGGCAGAGCTACTGCATGAAAATCAAAACTTACTAGACGAACTCGGTATTGATCTCTCTCAAGAAACGATTCTTGCAATGACTTCTGGTAGTCATTTTCCAGAAGGCTTAACACCATTAGCACAAAAATATACAGGCCACCAATTTGGTTACTACAACCCCGATTTAGGTGATGGCCGTGGTGTTTTACTTGGCCAGGTTAAAGACAAAATCGGGCAATCTTGGGATTTACACCTAAAAGGCTGTGGAAGAACCCCCTATTCAAGAAGAGGTGATGGGCGAGCCGTTTTAAGATCTGCAGTGCGTGAATATTTAATTGGCGAAGCTCTAGATGCTTTAGGTGTACCCAGTACACGCTGCTTAAGTTTATGTGCAAGCTCTGAACCCGTTATGCGTGAACAAGTGGAATCAAGAGCAACCTATATTAGAGTTGCTAAAACCCATATTCGTTTTGGTCACTTTGAATGGTTGGCACAAAAAGGAAATATTGATGATCAAAAACAACTTGCTGATTATGTGATTGATACCGTATATCCCGAGTTAAAAACACATGTAGATGAAGAGACTCGTTACGCCGAACTTTTAAAAACTATTACTACCAAAACAGGTCAACTTATTGCCGGCTGGCAAACTGTGGGATTTTGTCATGGCGTAATGAACACTGACAATATGTCGGTTGCGGGAGAAACTTTTGATTTTGGCCCTTATGCCTTTTTGGACGATTGCCAGATACATTACATCTGCAACCATTCTGATACTGAAGGCCGTTATGCCTATAGCCAACAACCCAATATTGGGTTATGGAACTGTCAAGTTTTGGCCCAAGCCTTTAGCCAGCTAGTACCAGCTCAGGCAATAGAAGAGTCAATAGATGCTTATATCAACACCTTTAATCAACAATACCTATTAAAAATGGGTTATAAATTTGGCCTGACCAACCCGCAAACCGAAGATAAACATTTTATTGCTGACACCCTATTATTATTGGATAAATCACAACTCGACTTTCATTACTTTTTTCATTTACTATCCTTTTTAAACACTGAAAACGGGTCTAAACAAGAAGAGTTTAAACGCTTTATACTAGATTCAAAAGAGTGGCATATTTGGTTAGAGAACTATCACAAACGCATTGCTGAGCAGGAAAAACAAGAAACCAAAAAAACGCATGAAATCCCCGTTGTAATATTAAGAAACTATATTGCTCAAGATATTATCCAAGACCTAGAAAGTGGAGATAAAAGCTCACTAGAAAACTGGATGAACTGGTTAAGAAATCCAAACGAGCCAAGCGAACATTTACTCAGACTAAATAAAGATTATCTCAAGCCACCGACCATGTGCCAAAAAGGGTTAGCGTTAAGCTGCTCTTCTTAGCTTGAAAAATTGTTAGTTGCTATATTATGGCAACATCAAGTTAGACAAATCATACTCAGGAGTCATGCTGGATTAAATGTGTTTTTAAGCGGGTAAAAATTTAGCATAGATCGCCCTCTAAAAAATAAGCAAAATTAAGTATTGGTTAATTTACAATGTATTACATTTCAACTAAAATCAAACAGATTCTTATACTGAAAGAATTATTTTAACTTAGCAATATCAAAGGTTCATTGTGTCAAATAACTTAACACCTACCTTAAAATTCACACCAATACTGCTTGCCGTAGTATTCTCTATACTATTCGTGAGTGCTGCGACGTTATGGCCAATGCTTCAACAGTACAAATCAAGCTCTATTCAAAAGTTAAACAATGAATCTACCGCTCAATTAAATTTAATCACATCACTACTAGAGCCCGTTGAAAACGGTAAAACAGAATGGTCACGAAATAAAGCTCAAACTGAAGCACTGAAAAAAATAAAGATGCTATGGCAGAAAAACACCAAAGAATTAACTGACTTTCGTTATTTTTTGGTTTCCAGAAAAAATGCCTCTGCAGAACCTAAAGTGCTTCTTGATATTGGCGCAACTAATATCCCACTGAGTCAAAGTTTATTTAAGCCTATTTTTAACCGCTCATTTACCGAAAACACTATCTTAAATATCTCTGAAGATTACTACTTGTCTCTTTCACCGATTTACTCCGATCGTTTTGGGTTAATGATTCTACATAAACAGCCCAATATCACTCAAATAATTGAAAAAATCGCACCCTATACAGGATTAGCCTTATTGGTTTCAATTGTTTTATCCTGGCTAATTCTTAAACTCTCGAAAAGAAGAGCACTTAAAAAAATTGGCCAGTCACAAACCCGCTATAAACAACTTGTTGAAAGCTCAATGGACTGGATCTGGGAGACAGATCAATATGGAAATCTGACTTTTTGCAGTGATCAATGCTTCAACATATTGGGCTATACACCATTAGAAATGGTTGGTAAACCCATTTTTAACTTTCTACTGCCTAGCCAAGCTAAAGAAAATGAACAAAAGATTATGCAGTTCATGCAACAAAAAGATGACATCTATAATCTTGAAATCAGTTTTGAATCTAAAATTGGCTCTACAGTTTCTGTTTTAATGCATGGCCAAATGTATAGAAATGAGCACGGTAAAATCATTGGCTATAGAGGTATTAACCGAGATATAACCAAACAAAAAGAAAAACACGAAACCATAATGAATATGGCTTTTTATGATCCTCTTACCGAATTGCCTAATCGACCTAATTTGATTAATAAACTTAACGATCACTTAGACACCATTATAAAACGCAGAGATATGTCTCTTTCTGCTCTGCTATTTATTGATTTGGACGGTTTTAAAGACGTTAATGATTCTCAAGGTCACGAAGTTGGCGATCTGCTTTTAAAAACAATTGCAGACAGAATGAAGGAGCTCTCCGGGGAACCAAACCAAGTATTTAGATTGGGGGGGGATGAATTTGTTGTATTAATTCGCTGCAAAAATCAAATGTTAATGCCAGATTTTAAGCTTTTATTAGAAGAGTATTTAAAACGGTTGTTAGCGGCTATTAATACTCCCATGATAGTTGATCACCACAACATCATGGTAACTGCGAGTGTTGGAATTGCCATGATTCCAGAAGACGGTAGAACCAGTTCTGAAATTCTTAGCCATGCTGATAGTGCAATGTATCGTGCTAAACATGATGGAAAAAATTGCTTTCGGTATTTTGACGCCAGCATGCAAGAGCTAGAAAACCAACGTAAACAAATGATAATAGATATCAAACACGCTATAAAACATAAAGAGTTTCAACTCTATTATCAACTACAAATTGACTCTCAAAACCAAAAAATCTATGGCATGGAGGCTCTCATAAGATGGCCAAGCTCTAGACGAGGCACAATGATTTCTCCTCTAGAATTCATTCAGCTTGCTACTGAATCAAACAATATTCAATCAATCGATGAATGGGTTATTACTCAAGCAGCCAAAGACATTGCTCAAATGCAACAAAGCACAAATCGTTCAATACCTGTTTCTATCAATCTTTCAGCCAAAACACTTGAAAACCCCAAATTGCCGGAATTAGTTAGCAAGGCAATTGAAGAAAACTTTTTAGCTCCCGCTGATATAAGACTAGAAGTAACAGAAACAAGCTTATTAAAAAACTTAGATAAAGCCGTTTTATCTCTCCAAATACTCCGTAATAAAGGTATAGAAACAAGCATTGATGACTTTGGTACGGGTTACTCAAGCTTATCTTATTTACAAAACTTACCTATTGATACGCTAAAAATTGATAAATCGTTTATTGATAAAATCACCACCAGCAATAGCGACTTAAAGATTTGCCGTTCAATCATTCAATTGGCAAAATCGTTAGATAAAAACCTCATTGCTGAGGGGGTACAGTATGAGAACCAGAAAGACCTGTTAACTAATGAAGGTTGTTTTATTATCCAAGGTTTCTTGTATTCAAAACCACAACCAATGTCAGAAATTATTCAGTTACTTATGAAGCCCGATATTAAAGAAAATTCTGGGTCACAATTATATAAAGAACCAGCAACCCCAAATACGCAAACAAACAAACAAACTGAGACTAAGCTTAGATTAATCAATGACATTTAGTATGCGTCAATATTGATAGAATCAATATAGTGCTTCTTATCACGGAGAGTGATGACATGAACAATATAAAAAATCGTCAGATTAATATTAACCTAATCGTTCTTGGAATTGTGTTTGCAATTACCTTTGTGAGTCTTTTCACTTATTTTCCAATCTACTCAAATGCATTAGAACAAAAATCTCAAGAGATGGAAGACAGTGCTGAGTTACAAGCCATATTGCTAAAACAAATTTTTACCCCCGTCATTAAAGCAAATAGTCTCTACGCCAAAGAGAGAGAAACTAAAACCGCTCTTGAAGAGATTAAAAGCTTATGGTTTAAACTCAATTCTAACAAACCGCATCAAGAGTTCTTTTTAGTTCATAAAAACCAAACAAGTGGAAGGTTGGAGCTACTGCTTTCTTCTAAAGGCGACTCGCCACGACCGAGGCACGAAAGACTCATTAAACCCTCAATGTATATGGCTATTAACGGTCAATATGGTGTACAAAGCATTACTGATATTTCAGATAATATTGTGCTTGCTGCCTATGCTCCCATAATCGATGATGAATGGGGTATTGTGATCATGTATGATCAAAGCAAAATGACACCACTCTTTATAGAAAACATCGCCTATACCGTATTTTCTGCTTTACTGATTAGCTTAATCATTTGGCTGGTGCTACGCATTACTTTGCGTAATTTAAGTTCAAGAATCACCCAATCAGAAGAACGCTATCAGCAATTACTCGAAACTTCACCTGACTGGCTCTGGGAAACAGATGAAAAAGGCAATATTACCTACTCTAGCCATCAAACTTACGCCCTATTAGGGTATAAATCTGACGAAATTTTATCTCATCCGATTAATTCACTATTTGCCAATAAAGATGCCAAGACCAGTAGTTTGATTTGGCAGCAAAAATTAATGCTCGCTGAAGAATTTAATAATATTGAAATTGAGTTTTTGCACAAAGCAGGTCAGCTGATTTACATCCAGCTAAGTGGTCGCCCAATGTTTAATAAACGTAAAAAAATGATTGGTTACAGAGGTATTGCCAGAGATATTACCCCTCTAAAACAACGTGAAAACAAAATTAATAATATGGCTTATTTTGATTCTTTAACGCATTTAGCTAACCGTAGATTTATGATAGATAAACTGAGCAAGCGTATTAGTAATCAAGCATCGAGCACATTAAAACCTTCTTCAATCATTTTTATTGATCTAGACAATTTCAAAAAAATAAATGAAACTCGAGGTCATGAAACCGGAGATCATTTAATAAAAATCATTGCCAAACGGTTACAAGATTACATCCCTGAGACAGATTTACTTACACGATTTAGTGGTGACGAATTTGTGATTTTAACAAAACAAACTACAGACATTATCCCCTCTGAATTCCACAATAAAATGGTCAACTATCTCATAAATTTATTAGCTAAAATCAATACCCCGATTCACTTTGACGATAAAAGCATTCAAGTTGAAGCAAGTATTGGTATTGCCATTATTCCAAAAGACGGTAATACCGTTTCAGAAATTTTAAAAAATGCTGACAACGCTCTTCTGCAAGCCAAAAGTAGTGGAAAAAATCATTATCATTTCTTCGATCAATCAAATCAAACTAAAGAGCTTGAAAGGCTTAAAAACAGCAAACAGCTTAAGCAAGCCATCGCCGAGCAAGAATTTGAAGTTTATTATCAGCTTCAATACAACACCATAACCAATAAAATTATTGGCATGGAAGCCTTACTCAGATGGCATCATCCTGAGTCACATAAAATACTCTCAGCAAATGAATTTTTAAAAAATGCCTATGATACAAATCATATTGTTGAAATTGATGAATGGGTTATCAAAAGAGTAGGAAAAGACATTGCCAAATTAACTCAAACAGGAATCAATATCCCACCAATTTCAATCAACTTGTCTTCACAAAAACTTGAAGAAAGCTCATTACCCAAAATGCTTGAAGATACGATTAAACGAAACTTTATTTCTTCATCTTCTATTAAGGTAGAAATTACCGAAGGCAGCCTGTTGCATGACCTAGACAAATCTATGCGAACCCTTCAACACCTTAGACAACTTGGAATTAAAGTATGTATTGATAATTTTGGGATAGGGTATTCAAGCTTATCTTACATTCAGTCATTGCCAATAGAATCTATCAAAATTGATAAATCCTTTATTGAAAACATTGCAACCAGCAATAGTGATATGCAAATATGCCGTACCTTTATTCAACTTGCAAAATCGTTACATCTATCCATTATTGCAGAAGGCATTCAATCAGAGATTCAAAGTGAAATACTTAAAAAAGAAGGTTGTTATATACACCAAGGATATCTCTATTCTCGTCCAGAATCTTTAGACAACATCATTGACGAACTCAGCCAGAATCCTTTACACACTTAACTTAGCAATTAATTTCAGGTTTTAGCTAAGTTTCATATCGCTCCACTTATAACGATTTATAGCCAATAATTTTTTACTGGTTACCGTAATTTGATGCATAATTAAACGCTGGGTCTTTCTTTTAGCTTACATGGTGATATTTATGGAAATTTCGAGCTTTAAAACCAATCGTAAAGCAAAACTGATTGGTAAAAATGGTTCAGCTGAAGCACAGCTTATGGAATTATCTATTGAAGAAGCAGGCGTGAGAACACCACGTGGAGCTAAAGAAGGTACCGAGTTAGAGCTTGAATTTGAAATACCCGCATTGGGTGATTTTACAACTTTGTGTGTAAAAACAGTTGTTACTTCTCGGCATAACTCTGAAGATGAAATCTATTTAAAACTCGCCTTTATCGAGCTAAACTCGTTTGAGCAATCAGTCATTCAAGATTTTTTAGATTACAAAAAACGACTTATCAAAATGGGCAAACTACATCGTTCCGCTTAAAAAACAGAATTCATTTCTAACCTGCTTTACAAATTACCAGGCCTGGTAAAATACAATCAATAAAAAACGACCTTTTTAAAAACAGAGATCTTGATACGGTTTAAGCAAGCTATCTAAACCCTGTAATGAAAATTCAATCTTTTTAGGTTCTAAAGTTCGGTGTTTTAATTCAATACTCAGGGTTTTGCCTTTTCTTAACTCGGTGAGTAAGTTTAGATACTGTTTTTGCAGGTTCTGTAAAGAACTACCTCGCTGAGTTACTACTTCAATTCGCACCTTATTTGATAATTCTTCTGTCGTATCCGTTACTTTTAAAATACCTTGTAATTCAACTTTTACTGGTACCTTATCTACCTGTAAATTCACAGACAGCAGTTTAGGTGTTTCACTCATAATCTGGTTTTCAAACATCACAACTTGAAATACAGGCAAAGGCGATTGACTTGAGCATGTCACACCAAAAAATTCATTTTTACCACTTACCTTAGTAAACAGCTCAACACCATCAACAGAACCCTGCATATCTTTATATATGCTCATGTGATAATCTTTTAAAACCTTACTCTCCGCTGAATTTGCCAGGCCTGGTAATAAGCTGACTAAACTAATTAAACCAATCAATAAAATATACATAGGGTGTTTGGTTAATTTAAGGTTTTTTATCGAATACATCATTTTAGTTTCCATAAAAAAGCCCTATCTTAATAGGGCTTAGTAAATAATTGCTAAGTCAATTGTTCAGTCTTTTATGCCAATCAGTTTAAGAGAGCTTGAAAGAACGAACTTAAAAGAACTTAAAAGAACTTCAGCACTAACATCTCATTAAATTTCAGCTAAATCGCCTTTATCTTCTAACCAAATCTTACGATCGCCGGCTCGTTTTTTAGCTAAAAGTTTATCCATCACTTCATTCACATCTTCACCCCCATCAACCACTAAGCTAAGCTGAACTAAACGGCGGGTTTCTGGCAGCATTGTGGTTTCTCTTAACTGAGAAGGGTTCATTTCACCCAACCCTTTAAAACGGGTTACCTGAACTTTTCCTGGCAACTTCTCGGCGGCAATACGATCTAAAATACCTTGGCGTTCAGCTTCATCTAAGGCGTAAAAAACTTTTTTACCTACATCTACACGGTATAAAGGCGGCATAGCTACATAAATATGCCCTTCAGCCACTAAATTAGAGAAATGTTTAACAAATAACGCGCAGATTAAGGTGGCAATATGTAGTCCATCAGAGTCAGCATCAGCCAAAATACAAATTTTACCGTAACGCAATCCGCTTAAATCATCTGAACCAGGGTCAACCCCAATGGCAACACTAATGTCGTGAATCTCTTGCGAGGCTAATACCTGGCCTGATTCCACCTCCCATGTATTTAAAATCTTACCTCGCAACGGCATAATCGCTTGAAAGTTTTTATCACGAGCCTGTTTTGCAGACCCTCCTGCAGAATCACCCTCAACTAAAAACAGCTCGGTACGCGTTAAATCGGTTTCGGTACAATCTGCTAATTTACCTGGCAGAGCCGGCCCTGAGGTAATCTTTTTACGGGTAACTTTTTTGGCTTTTTTACTTCTGTTTGTGGCGTTATTAATAACCAGCTCAGCAATTTTTTCAGCCACTTCAGTGTGCTGATTTAGCCAAAGACTTAAGGCATCTTTTACCACACCAGAAATAAACGGCACACATTCACGTGACGATAAACGCTCTTTAGTTTGCCCGGCAAATTGTGGTTCTCTGACTTTGGCAGATAGAACAAATGCCACATTAAGCCAGGCATCTTCTGGCGTAATTTTAACCCCTCGCGGGATCAAATTACGGAATTCACAAAACTCTCTAATGGCATCAGTTGCCCCCGCTCTTAACCCATTTACATGCGTACCACCTTGCGGAGTTGGAATTAAGTTAACGTAACTTTCCATTAAGTTTTCATTTGGTTCAACTAGCCAAGTAATTGCCCATTCAACGCCTTCATTATCGGTTTGACTTGAACCAATAAACCCTTCAATTGGTAAACGGTCTTGACCATCTAAAGCATCGTTTAGGTAATCTTTTAAACCATTTTCATAAAACCACTCTTGAGTTTCATTGGTGGTTTCATCCGTAAAGGTGATTTTTAATCCTGGGCTTAAAACGGCTTTAGCTCTTAATAAGTGGGTTAATCTACCCAAAGCATATTTAGGTGAATCAAAAAACGAGGCATCTGGCCAGAATCTTACAAAAGTACCTGTGTTCTTTTTGCCTACTTTGCCAGTAACTTCTAACGGCTCTAACAAATCACCATTGGCAAAACTAATGGTGTGCAATTTACCGTCACGCTTGATTTGAATTTCAACTTTTTTAGAGAGTGCATTAACAACTGAAATACCCACCCCATGCAAACCACCCGAGAATTGATAAGCTTTATTAGAGAATTTACCCCCTGCGTGCAAGCGAGTCATAATCACTTCTACACCAGGTACGCCCTCTTCCGGGTGAATATCAACCGGCATACCGCGACCGTTATCTTGAATACTCATTGATCCATCAGCATGATGAATAACAGAAATTTCATTGGCAAAGCCTGCTATCGCTTCATCGACACTATTATCGATAACTTCTTGTGCAAGGTGGTTTGGGCGGGTGGTGTCGGTATACATTCCCGGACGTTTTCGTACTGGATCTAAACCGGTTAAGACTTCTATTTCAGATGCGTTGTAGTTTTCACTCACAGAGAAAATTCCTGGTGATAAAATGATACGGGTACCTCGACTAACCCTTAATGAATTCAGGCAACGCCAAGTTAGCCATATCAAGGCGTGAAGATGAAGGAATGTCTAAACCTTGCAAATCTTCACTACGTAGAGATGGTTAACTTGGCTAAGCCCCTACGGGCGGGGTTTAAAGGCCTCTTCTTCTTTGTTATGAATCTTGACCTTAGAATAACTAAGGTCGGCGTTTCATGCCTTGAATAAGAGGCCTTTAAATCCCGCTGAACTTTACCAGGGGTTAATCGAGGTGCCCACATAACAATTAATTCAAAATGATATCACATTATTATGCCAAATCGAGACTACCATCAAGAACGTCGTGAATACGACCTTAAACAACTTGCTAGAGAAGAGCTTTCGCTTGACCCTTTTGTGCAATTTTCACACTGGATGGATGAAGCTGTAACACAACAAATTATAGACCCTACCGCCATGTCCGTGGCCACTGTAGATAACAATCACAAGCCACATAGCCGCGTTGTATTATTAAAAGAAGTCGATGACAGCGGCTTTGTTTTCTACACGCATTATGACAGTGCTAAAGGTCAGCAAATTGAAAACAACCCGCATGCATGTTTACTATTTTTTTGGCCGCAATTAGATCAACAAATTCGTATTGAGGGAACCTTAGAAAAAATTTCTAGGCAACAATCTGAGGCGTATTTTCACTCACGCCCAAGAGACAGTCAGCTGGCGGCGGCAAGCTCAACTCAGAGCACAATTGTTCCTGGACGTAAAACTTTGGAAATGAACTACTCTATTCAAGAAGCAGAGTACGAACATATTGAGGTGCCTTGTCCAGATCATTGGGGTGGTTATCGTTTGGTGCCTAATCAATTTGAATTTTGGCAAGGACGTCCAAATAGACTGCATGATCGCTTTACTTATACTCTAGAAAAACATCATCCAGACACAAATCACCAGGCCTGGTTAATTGAACGTTTAGCACCTTAATGTATTCATTGGAAAACAAAAAATGATAAACAGTGACAGCAATATAAAACTAGATTCAAGCTGGCTATCTTATCTAGAAAAAGAATTTAACCAACCTTACATGCAAGCTCTCAAAGCTTTTTTGGTTAATGAAAAAGATCAAGGTAAAACTATTTTACCTAAAGGTAATCAGTGGTTTAATGCCTTAAATAGCACGCCACTAGAATCTGTTAAAGTGGTTATTTTAGGGCAAGATCCATACCCAACTGTAGGCCATGCTCATGGTTTGTGTTTTTCTGTTCAACCGGAGGTTAAACCCTTACCTAAATCCTTATTAAATATTAATAAGGAGCTTGCAGATGATTTAGGTGTAAACAACCAGCACACAGGTAATTTACAACCCTGGGCAGAGCAAGGTGTTCTATTGCTCAACGCAGTGTTGACCGTAGAAGCTGGTAAAACAAATGCTCATCAAAACAAAGGTTGGGAACAGTTTACCGATGCTGTGATTCAAACGATTAATGACCAAACTGAACACACCGTTTTTATACTTTGGGGAGCTTACGCCCAGAAAAAAGGCAAAATGATTGATAGAAACAAACACCTTGTTATCGAAAGCCCACACCCTTCTCCACTTTCGGCTTATCGTGGTTTTTTTGGTAGTAAGCCTTTTTCGAAGGCCAATCAATATCTACTAGAAAACCATCGTTCAGCAATTGATTGGCAGCTACCTTAAAAAAGATTTTGCTCTTTGGTTAAGCTTATATCTCTGACAACTTAGCAAACCGCTACCATTTTTTAAGGTGTGTTATTTTTTTGAAAGCCTGCGGTAATTAATACATTTACACGTCTATTTAAACGTTTACCTTCTATAGTATCGTTGTTTGCTATAGGCTGCCATTCACCATAACCCGATACCGAAAATAGCTTGGCAGGTAAACCACTTTGCTCATACAGCGCCTGCATTACAGATTGTGCTCTTAAGGTACTTAAAAAAAAGTTATTTCGTAATCTAGAACGTGGATCAATCTTATCATCATCGGTATAGCCTTCTACCATAATTTCTGGCACCCATAGCATTCCGTCGGCTTTAGCACGTTTTATTACTTCACGGTTCTGAGCAGATTGTTCAATATTAAATAACGGGGTCTTATTTAGTAATTTGCTCATAACAGCAAGCTCTTTTTGTAATTTTGCGGTTGGTGTAAATTGCCCGCTTTCAAAAGCATTGTCACTTTGAATGGTTAACAACACACCTCTAGCCGTTCGCTTAATTTTTATAACTTGTAAGTTCTGTTGCTCAGCTTCTGTTTCTAATACCTGGTAACTCTGTGTAATTTGTTTATCAACCCACTTTTCTATTTTGGTAATTTCACCCTTATTTATAGCGATGGTCATAATAAAAAACGTAATCAATAAGGTAACTACATCACCAAAAGCCAATAACCAAGCCGATCTTGCTCGCTCCATCACCACATTCATGACGTTATCTCTTGGGTTATCGGAGCCTCATTCAATTCATCGTTATTCTGTTTAGAAGCATCTCTTATAATGGGTTGTAGATAAATCTCAATACGTCTATTCTGTGGATCTTGCGGGTTTTGTGTTAATGGGTGAAAACTGCCATAGCCAGAAATAGCAAACATTGATTTTGGCAGGCCTGTATGAATTCTTAACCACTCCATCATCGCATAGGCTCTAAAAGTACTCAGTTCAACATTGTTTTTAAAACGTGCATTTGCCGCCATAGGGTAAGAATCTGTATGACCTTCAATGCGAATTAAAAATTGCACCTTAGCACCAGAGACTTCTATGCCTTTAATGAGTTTACGATTACGTTCTGTAAAGTGCTCTAAATCTAAAGCCAAAATAACATTAGCTATATTCTGTAAATAGGGTAAATAACGTGGGTTAATTTTGGCACGAGCAGATTCAAATAAAGATGCATTACTAATCAATTCAGCGGGTAGGCTTAACTGAACCCCCCTACTTAAAGAGTGATTAACTTGCAACCAACTTATCCCCTGTTTATCTATTTCAAAATTCACTTGTTTATTTAAGTTATTCACTAACTTTTGATAATTTCTTACCGGAGTTGAACCTTCCAGTTCCACTAGGCTAATCATTAAAATAAAGAACGCTAATAATGAGGTAAACAAAGAAATATAGGTAAGTAACCACATGCGATTACGTTTGATTTGCTGAACATCTGGATTATCTGAATTTACCAGGCCTGGTAAATTTGTTTTGGAATTTTTGGGTTTATTAAGTAATGAGATAAGGAGTAAGGACATAATGGCTCCTTACTTTAAAGATTCTAATTTTTGTTTGGTTTTTTCATTTACAAAAGCCAATAACTGCTCTTTAACCAATAAGGTAGAAGACGATTCTTTTAGGGCTAAAACACCTTGAATAATCATCTCATTTCTAAAGACTTCAGCATCAGTAAGTACCTTAAGTTTTCCAGCGATAGGCAAAAAAACCAAATTAGAAAATAGCACACCATAAAAGGTTGTGACCAATGCCAATCCCATCCCATTTAACAAATTGCCCAGCATATCTTGAGATTCACCACCATAAGGATTACCCGTATCGACAACTTGAGTCGTCATCATAATAATCAATCCCATTACCGTACCCATCATGCCAAATGCAGGAGCATAAGAGGCCATATTGCCATACACTTCTTGGCAAGAAAGATGACGTAATCGCATATTAAATAAACGGTTTTCAAGACTCTGTTTGAGAATAGAAACATCGTGATAAACCAACATTTCGGTCAATGCAAATTGAAAAAAACGATCCTCAATAGAATCAATTTGGTTTTCAATTGCTAGCAAACCTTTTTGTTTTGAGAGATGACTTAAACGTACCATCTCTTCGACCACATCACGATAAGTTGCGGGTTCAGAAGTGAGGACTTTAGCAAAGCCCTTAAAGACACAGCCAACCTGGCTGAATGGATAGTTAATGAGTATCGCCGCAAAGGTCCCTCCCAATACCAAAGCCAACCCCTGCCAATTTAAAAAGGCATAAATGAAGTGACCTTGTTGGTAATCAATCATGCTCAATATCAAAATAATTGAGCCGATTAAAATGCCTAAAATTGTCGCGATTTTACTCATTTATGATTTGTGGTGAATCTCCTCTTTGGCATCTGCACTCGCTTGAGCAGATGATAAGTGTTGACTCAACCAACTCTCTACCTGTTGATTAATTTCGGAAGCCGACATTTCTGCCGTATCTAATGGTTTGCTGATATATACATCAATGCAACCTGGTCTCTTAATAAAACTATTTTTTGGCCAAAACTCACCGGCATTATGTGCCACCAAATATACAGGAGCTTTGGCTTTGGAGGCCAACATTGCCCCCCCAATATTAATTTTGCCCAATTCACCCGCAGGCATTCTTGTGCCCTCTGGGAAAACTACCACCCAATCGCCTTGCTCTAAGCGTTCAACGCCTTCACTCACCAACTGGTTTAAAGCCTTTCTACCAGCGGCTCTATCAATGGCAATCGGGTTTAGCAACGCCATACCCCAACCAAAAAAAGGCACTTTTAACAGTTCTCTTTTTAAAACATAAGCTTGACGCGGAAAAATAGCCTGAAATGCAAAGGTTTCCCATGCCGATTCATGTCTAGCAAGGATTAAGCCAGCCGTATTGTTATTAATATTTTCGGCGCCGTGCACACGGTATTTCACACCGCAAGTCCAACGCACCCAAACCACACAAAAACGAGCCCAGTAATGCATAAATTGATAACGGGTAGCAAATGAGAATGGACGCGTAAATTGTCCCAAAACTGAGAATAAAATAAGCGTTGTTATCTGTCCAATCGAAAATAAAACAGAACGAAAAAACCAAATGATTTTCATGCTAATAAAGCCTCCACAACTTCATTTAAACTTTCATAAACGGGTACATTTTTTAATGAATCATCATCACTAGCTAGAGTTCTTTGGCCCTTGCCTGTTTTCACCAAATAAGGCTGCATACCCATTGCTTTAGCTACTTTAATATCCGCTAGAGTGTCACCAATCATAGGTGCATTTTGTAAACTACAATTAAAGCGTTTTTCTATGGCTTTTAGCATGCCTGTAGCCGGTTTCCTTGCAGGTGAATTATCATCCGACAAGTAAGGAGCATAGCTAATCCAATCCACTTTATCACCATCAAGTAGCGTTACAAATTTTAGATGCATTTCACTTAAAGTCTGACGAGAATAATATCCCCGTTTAATACCAGATTGATTGGTCGCTACAGCGACAATCCAGCCCGCTTTTTTTAAACGTTTTATCGCCTCAATACTACCAGGAATTGGCAACCATTCAGCGGCTGACTTAATAAAATCGTCCGAATCCTCGTTGATAACCCCATCACGATCTAAAACAATAATTTTAGTCATTACTAACCTTGTTCTTTGTCTAAAATTGATTATCTAATTAATCTTCCAAATTATTTAATCTTTATAATTATTTAATCTGTTTTTTAATATAAAAACTCCCGCAAAAGCGGGAGTTTCATTTCAGAGCTATGATAATCAAAATCTAATCATAAACTCATTACAAACGTGAAATGTCTGCTACTTGCAAGAATAGCTGATAAATCTGATTTAATAACGCTAAACGGTTTTGTTTAACCGCTTCATCATCGGCCATAACCATAACATCATCAAAGAATGTATCTACGGCATCACGAATCGTTGCTAATTCAGAAATCGCAGTAATGTAGTCTCGCCCGGCAATATGATCACTAACCGTCTCACGTAAAGCGTCTAAAGCATTCCACAAATTTGTTTCAGCTTTTTCGGTAAATAAATCCGTATTTACCGTTTCAGCAATTGGTGTTTCTACTTTTTTCAAGATATTACTAATACGCTTATTGGCCGCACTTAAACTCTCTGCACCTTCCATCTGACTAAATTGCTTAACTGCTGCAATACGTTTTGCAAAATCAATCGGGTGAGCAGGACGACACACTCGTACCGCTTCAAATTGCTCGGCAGAAATACCTTGATCAGCGTAATAGGCTCGTAAACGACTGACAACAAAGTCGTAAATATCATCAACCAGCTTATCCGTCACTTCCACTTTTTCATGGAGTTCTAAACTAAATTGAATCAATAGACGTAAATCTAAATCTAGATTCTTTTCAATCATAATACGCAGTAAACCAAGTGCCGCACGACGTAAAGCAAATGGGTCTTTATCACCGGTAGGAATTTGCCCTACGCCGTAAATACCCGTAATGGTATCCAGTTTATCGGCAATCGCTAAAGCTTGAGCCACACCCGATTCAGGCAAAGCATCACCCGCAAAACGTGGCTGATATTGTGCATCAATTGCTTCAGCAACTTGAGCGTCTTCATTTTGAGCGGTAGCGTAATAACGCCCCATTACACCTTGTAAATCTGGGAATTCACCCACCATTTCAGACATTAAATCACATTTTGATAAACGTGCCGCTCTTTCACACAAAGCACCATCAACCCCTAAAGGTTTACCAATTTTTACAGCAAGGGTTTCAAGCCTTTCAACTTTATCAAACAAAGTGCCTAACTGTTGTTGGAAAACGACGGTTTTCAAACGCGGTAAAAAATCATCTAATGGGTTTTTACGGTCTTGATCCCAAAAGAATTTTGCATCTGCCAAACGTGGTCGAATAACACGCTCATTACCATATTTAACAGAAGCAGGATTAGAGCTTTCAATGTTACTGATGGTAATAAAATTAGCCATTAATTTGCCGTCACTGTCTAACATGTGAAAGTATTTTTGGTGGCCAGCCATTGCTGATACTAATGCTTCGGAAGGTACGGTTAAGAAGGTCACATCAAACTCGCCTACCACCGCAGTTGGCCATTCATTAAGTGCCGTGACTTCTTCTAATAAATCAGCATCAATCACCGCAGTACCACCTGCTTTCTGTGCTACATCATTGACTTGTTGTTCAATACGAGCTGAACGTTTTTCAAAGTCAGCTAACACATAACCTTCGGTTTCTAGTTTAGTCACGTACTCTTCAGGTTTTGAAATAGTTAGCAGGCCTGGTGCATGAAAGCGATGCCCTTTAGTTGTGTTAGAGGTTTGATGACCAAGAATTGTCGCTGGCACTACTTCACTGCCCAACATCATTAACGCCCAATGCACAGGTCGTACAAACTCAACATCAGAACTACCCCAACGCATACGTTTTGGAATTGGCAGTTTAGCTAAAGATTGATTAACAATGTCGCCTAAAAGCTCAGTGGCTGGTTGACCTTTTTGTTCAAGGTTATAAGCCATCCAGGTGCCTTTATCGGTTTCGATTTCAATCAAATCAGCCACTGTTGCACCACAACCACGGGCAAAACCTTGTAACGCTTTTGTTGGATTACCATCAGCATCAAAACCTGCTTTTTTGGCAGGACCTTTGCGTTCAACTACTTTATCGTCTTGCTTTAATTGCATCGAATCAATCATCACCGCTAAACGACGAGGAGCCGCATAAATAGTGACATCGCCATAGCTTAGCTCTGCTTCTTGCAGGCCTGCTTCAATACCACTCGCAAATGCATTGGCTAATTTTTTAAGGGCTTTAGGAGGAAGTTCTTCTGTTCCGATTTCGACTAAAAATGTTTCAGTATTGACGCTCATTATTTAGCCTCCTGAGATTGATCTTTTACTAGCGGGAATCCTAATGCTTCACGCCCCTCATAATAAGATTCAGCAATTTGCTTTGCCATAGTTCGCACACGCCCAATAAAACGTGCACGCTCAGTCACACTAATTGCGTGACGAGCGTCTAACATATTGAATGCGTGAGAGGCTTTTAACACTTGTTCATAAGCCGGAAGAGGCAATTTATCTTCAACCAATTTTGCAAAAATCTGTTCACACTCATCAAAGGTACGGAACAAGATTGCGGTATCGGCTTTTTCAAAGTTGTAAGTAGACATCTCAACTTCGTTTTGATGAAACACATCACCATAAGTGACTTTTCCGCCTGGACCATCTACCCAAACTAAATCGTAAACCGAATCAACCCCTTGCAAATACATAGCAATACGCTCAAGACCATATGTGATTTCACCGGTAACAGGTCGGCATTCTAAGCCACCGACTTGTTGGAAGTAAGTAAACTGTGTCACTTCCATGCCATTCATCCATACTTCCCAACCAAGCCCCCAGGCCCCTAAAGTCGGTGATTCCCAATTATCTTCAACAAAACGAATATCATGCTCAAGCGGATCAACACCCATGACTTTCAAAGACTCAAGATACAACTCTTGGATATTATCTGGTGATGGCTTTAGCATCACCTGAAATTGATAATAGTGCTGCAAACGGTTTGGGTTTTCACCATAACGACCGTCGGTTGGACGACGACATGGCTGAACATAGGCCGCACGCCATGGCTCTGGGCCAATTGATCTTAAAAATGTAGATGGGTGAAAAGTACCCGCCCCCATTTCATTATCATAGGGCTGCATTACTACACAACCTTGTTCTGCCCAGTAGGCCTGAAGAGACTGAATTAATCCCTGAAACGTGCGAATATCTGTTGCTGCTTGTGCCGACACAGTCAAAACCTCTTTAAAGAATATCTTGTGAAACCTTTGCAAAAGTATATTCACTCCTACAAAGTTCTCATTGTCTTTCAAACCTTGCTTATTGAGTTTCAATTCGTTGTAAAATCAAATAGTTCAAAAACAAGATTTTTGGTTAAAAAATTTGCGTAATTATAACGTATTTTGTATTGTCAAAAATGACCAAAAACGGCTAACCTCTACTTTTTTAACGAAAATACCTTCTTCTTAAAATCGAACCGTTTGTTAATAGGATTAAACAACACATAAAGGCTAAATAATGACAACCACATACAACCAAACCACTGATCTTACCATTGACCATCATGTGGATGCTAAGGGACTCAAATGCCCAATGCCTGTCATTAAGTTACAACAGCAAGTCAGAAATACCAGGCCTGGTAAAATGATTGAAATTATCTGTACCGATCCAGGTGCAGAAAAAGATATTTCTAGCTGGTGTAAAGTCAATAAACATCAAATTGTTGTTATTAATCAAAATAAAGAAGGTTGCACAATAGTCATTGAAGTCAAAGAACGTAAATAATTAAGACCTATTAGCTCATCTGTAAAAACGACATAATATACTTAAAACAGTATTAAAAACTGGTTCTCCCCCTGGTAGTTGGGGTTCATTTAGTTATAATGAATCGCAATAATTTAATCTTCAAATACAATAAGAATTCTCATGATAAATAGGCTTATGTCAGCTAAACCCTCAAAATTCGCCATCCTTTTTGGCTCAATAATTTTCAGCATGAGCTTGTTACCAATTAACGCTCTGGCTAATGCAGCTCTAAAAACCATCACTCTTCCACTGCCAGAAATCGACACTGAATCTAATAAACAAACAGAAAACCAGATAGGAAACTCATCAAAAGAGATTAACTGGCAAGAACATACCGTTAAAATTGGAAAAAATGATTCTTTAAGTACCGCTTTAGATAAAGTCAAAATCAATGCCTCTACCACCTATAGCATAGGCCGTTTAAAAAATAGTAATTTAATTACCAATTTACGGGTGGGAGATAAACTTAAAATTTGGGTAGATAAAAACGATAATCTGCAAAAAATTCTTTATCCAAAGAGCAGAACTTTAGCTTATGAAGTGGTTAAAACCGATGATGGTTACCAAATTCATGAAAAGAAAGCTAAGGTTGAAATTCGTACAGAAACAGCTTATGCAACGATTGATGGCCCTTTTTATTTAGCCGCCGAGAAAGCCGGATTAAGTGCCAAAAGCATTATGAATATTGCTGATATGTTTGCATGGGATATTGATTTTATTCGTGAACTTCGTAAGGGCGACACCTTAAAAGTGATTTATGAAACCCGTTACCTGAATGGTGAATACCTTGGTGACGGAGATATATTGGCAGCTCAAATCACTACAGATAAAGGCAAAAATGTTCATAACGCATTTATTTTACGTGACAATAAAAACGTTATTGGATATTACGACGAGAAAGGTAACAATCTAAAAAAGGCCTTTTTAAGAGCTCCTGTAGATTACGTTCGAATTACATCTAAATTTACCAATCGTCGCTTTCATCCTATTTTAAAAAAATGGCGTTCTCATCGCGGCGTTGATTATGGCGGACCATTAAACACGCCTATTCATGTGACTGGTAATGGCCAAATTGTTGCCCGCGGTAAAGCCCATGGTTATGGAAATTACATCAAGGTTCAGCATGCTGGTAAGTATATGACAGTGTATGGCCACCTAAATAAATTTGGTAAGTACAGAAAAGGCCAATTTGTTAAGCAGGGAGATATCATCGGCTACATGGGACAAACAGGCTTAGCAACGGGTGTGCATTTACACTATGAATTCCGTATTAACGGTAAACACGTTGATCCACTTAAGGTCAAGTTTCCAGCCGCTGGCCCTGTTGCTAAGAAGTATAAAAATGAATTCAAGAAAAAAAGTCATTTTTTACTAACCCAACTTAATCGCCTCAATACTCAAACTCAAATAGTTGGGAATTTTGAATAAATGCCGCAAAATAACTACTTTATTGGCTTAATGTCTGGCACCAGTGCCGATGGAGTAGATGCGGCACTGATTAAGATGAATCAACAGAATATCAATCAACAGCATATTGAGTTAATTGATTTTATTTCAGAACCCCTTCCTGCAGAATTAAAACAAAACCTTATTGCATTAAACACCAAACCTGTAATGCATTTACAACATCTAGCCTTATTGCAAAAACAAGTCGCAGATATTTTTAGTCAAACAACTCTCACATTACTCAAAAAAAACCACTTAAAGCCTGAACAAATAACCGCAATTGGTAGCCATGGACAAACTATTTATCATGCTCCAGAAATTCCTATGTCTATTCAAATTGGACACCCTGCTTTTATAGCCAAAACAACTGGCATAACCACGGTTGGTGATTTTAGAATAGATGATATGGCTTTAGGTGGTCAAGGTGCACCATTTGCACCTGTTTTTCATCATCAACTTTTTGCTAACAATTCACCTACCTTTGTAATAAACATTGGCGGTATTGCAAACATCAGCTGCTTAAATTCCAATTCAGAAAGCAAAGAGATTATTGGATGGGATACTGGTCCTGGAAATGCTTTAATGGATGATGTTTGTCAAAAACAGCTCGGGATTCAATATGACCCTTCTGGCCAAAATGCCAGCCAAGGCAAGATTAATCTTAAGTTACTTGAACACCTGTTAACACATCCGTACTTTAAACTAAAAGCACCTAAAAGTACCGGCAGAGAAACTTTTCATACTGACTGGGTTGATACTCTGTTAACAGAGAAAAATATAAAGATTAACACGCATGATTTACTTGCGACTCTTTGCGAGTTGACTGCAAAGACCATTGCACAGCAAATCCAAATTTTAGATATTAGCACCGCCGTAAAAACGCCAACATGGATTGTGGGCGGCGGTGCTTACAATGATTTTTTAATATCAAGAATTCAGGCACATCTACCCGACTGCACCGTGGCAAGTAGCTTTCAAAAGGGTATTAATCCCGATGCAATAGAAGCAATGATGTTTGCTTGGCTTGCTCAACAACGCATTGAAAACAATCCAATTGATCTTGCAAAAGTCACAGGGGCAAAACGTAATGGCGTTTTAGGTGCTATTTGGCACTCATAAAAACGAAAACGGTTATTACAAAATACTGAGTTACCTAAAATAGAAAGGCCTGGTTAACGTTAAAATTAACCAGGCCTTTATTTTTAAACACGCCTAAGAACTTCTTAAATAAGTTTTGTTTCAATACTTATAAAAATTCATGCTCTGTTTGTCCGCGTTGTTCAACTGGAATATAACAAGCCTCACCCGCTCCTGTATAAACTTGAGTTGGTCTAAATATTTTATTATTTTGCAGCTGCTCACGCCAATGAGCCATCCAACCTGCAGAACGAGCTACTGCAAAAATTGGGGTAAATAAACCTGGATCAAAGCCCATCTCTTTGTAAAGAATCCCTGAGTAAAAATCCACATTAGGATAAACGCCTTTATGGCCTAGTAATTCTTCACAAATTTTTTCAACTTCCATCGCAGTAGCAAATGCTTTACTAAGTTCTCCAGCATTAGACTTTTTAACCAACAACTCCATTGAAAGTTTTTGCAAAATTGTCGCACGTGGATCTTTAGTTTTGTACTCTCTATGACCCATTCCCCAAATAACTCTTTTTTTGGATAAACGATCTTCAATATAAGCTCGTGCATTTTCTGGTGAACCAATTTCATCTAACATCTCGATGACTTTTTGGTTAGCTCCACCATGCAACGGGCCTGACAATGAGGCGATTGCAGATGAGATTACTGAACAAGGATTCGCTAACGTAGAACCCGTCACCATAGTGGTAAAAGTCGAAGCGTTAATCGTATGCTCAGCATGTAAAATTAAAATCGCATCTAATATACGAGCCCAATCTTTATCAGGCTCTTCACCCGTTAGCATATATAAAAAATTTTCTGCGTAATTTAAATCTTTACGGGGCTGAATAGGGTCATAACCGTTTCTAACATGCTCCCAGTTGGCAACCAATGTGCCCATATGAGCAATGATTTTAACCGTTACATCATTAATATAATCTTGGTTTTCAGAAGCCCCTTTCATATATTCAGTACTTGGATAAAAACTCGCCAAGCTGGCTACAACTACCTGCAACATGTGCATTGGATGTGTGGTAGAAGGTAGGTTTTGCATTATTTGACGAATATTAAATTTAATTCGACGATTTTCTCTTAATAAATTATCAAAACGCTTCAACTCATCCGCCGTAGGTAAATCACCAAACAAAAGCAAAAGCGTTGTCTCTTCAAAAGAAGAGAATTCGGCCAACTCTTGAATATCATAACCACGATAGGTCAATAACCCCTTTTGGCCATCAATATAAGAAATTTTTGATTCTGTTGCTGGTACGCCAGCTAACCCTGGAATATATTCCATAGAATGCCCTAATAATTAGCCCCATACAAAATATGGAGCATTTAACAATATGAATATTTGAAAGTAGTTAACGTGTCTTACACGCTAAATGAAGAACCACACCCGCATGTCGTCGTTGCATTTGGGTTTTCGATTACAAAACGAGCGCCTTGTAAGTCTTCTAGATAGTCGATTTTGGCTCCCACCAAATATTGAAAGCTCATTGAATCAACTAACAAAGTTACATTACCTTTAGTTACTACTGTATCGTCATCAGCTTGAGTCTCATCAAAGGTAAAACCATAAGAAAACCCAGAACAACCGCCACCCGTAATATAAACTCTTAACTTTAAATTTGGATTTTGTTCATCTTCTATTAACCCGCTTACCTTATTGGCTGCTGCCTCGGTAAAGTCTAGTGGTTGTGGAATATCAGACATTTCTGTTTCCTTTTATTTTTTATATTTTTGGTTGAACTAAGATCCACTAAGAATTCAAGAATCTTGCCCAACTCAAATTAAATGTAGCCGAAGAAGTATTATAACAAAAAACTAAAATTCACTCTTTGTAGTTTTGTTACCAGAACATTAAGTGTTCGACGGTTTCTGTCTTTAATCAATATTAAGGTAATAAAGCGACATGATTTAGGCCAGCATCTTCTTCTAAATCAAACATAATATTCATGTTTTGCACTGCCTGACCTGCCGCACCTTTTACAAGATTATCTATTACAGCAGTAACCACAACAATATCTCCCCCCGCTGGGCGATACACCGCCATACGACACATATTAGAACCTTTTACCAAACGTGTATCGGGCAAACTATTAGCTGGCATGACATCGACAAATGGCTCTTGAGCATAAGTATTTTCAAACAGCTCTTGTAGCTCTTCTTGAGACACGTTTTTTGTTAACTTACCGTATAAAGTCGCTTCAATACCTCTAATTGTCGGTATTAGATGTGGCACAAAGGTTAAATTGACTTGAGAATCCGCCATCAACTCTAAACCTTGTTTGATTTCTGGTAGATGACGATGTCCATTAATACCATAAGCTTTAAAGCCTTCACTAGTTTCTGCCGCTAAAGAACCTACTTTGGCACCACGACCTGCACCACTTACACCAGACTTAGCATCTGCAATTAAGTGATCAATATCAATCAGGCCAGCTTTTAATAGAGGCTGAAAACCAAGTTGCACCGCTGTTGGATAACAACCTGGATTGGCAATAACACGAGCGGTTTTGATTTTTTCACGAAACAACTCTGGCAAGCCATAAACCACTTCATCCATAATATTTGGACATGCATGAGGCATACCGTACCAAGATTCCCAGACATCCAAGTTTTCAATACGAAAATCAGCGGCTAAATCAATAACCTTTACGCCTGCTTCAATTAATTCAGGCGTCATACTCATTGCTACACCATGCGGGGTTGCAAAAAACACGATATCGCAAGCTTTAAGCTTTTCAATATGAGGTTCAGAAAAGGCAATATCGTAAAAGCCGCGAAGGTTTGGAAACATTTCTGCAACTGGAGTACCTGCTTCACCACGTGAAGTGATTGCCTCTACCTCTGCATTAGGGTGATTAGCTAATAAACGTAATAACTCTACCCCTGTGTAACCTGTTCCACCAACAATACCGACTTTTACTTTTGTCATTTTCTGTACTCTGCTTTTAAATAGTTAATATAAAAGTTATTTTACAAGCATCTATGCAATGAATAAAACTTTTGAGCATTTAAATCCGATTAAATTGAAAGTTTTCATGTTGCCTTAGGTCTATTAAAGTATGGTTATTCATTAATACAGAATCATCGCCTTAACGCCCTAAGATGAATCTAGCAGGAGCACTCCATATGAAATTGACTGAAAATCAAGTGACTGATGAACAACTGTTTATGAACCGTCGCCAGTTTATAAAAGGGATTGCCGCTTCAGGATTACTGCTTTCTCCATTAAGTGCTTATGCATTAAGTTTTCACAAAAATAATCAGTATCAACCCTCCCTTAAACTAACCGATTCAGAACATGTTTTGCATTACAACAACTTCTACGAATTGGGAACGGATAAATCAGATCCGTTTCGTAACGCAGACAGTTTAATTACCGATAACTGGCAAGTCGTCATTGAAGGTGAGTGTTTGAAACCTAAAACTTTTGCGATGGAAGACTTGCTCAAACTTGAACAAGAAGAACGTATTTATCGTTTCAGGTGTGTTGAAGGTTGGTCGATGGTCGTACCTTGGATTGGCTTTCCACTCTCTAAACTGATTAGTCAAGTTGAGCCAACCAGCAAAGCAAAATATGTAGAATTTGTTAGCATTGAAGACAGCAAAAATTTGCCTGGTCAGCGTTTTAAAATATTAGATTGGCCTTACAAAGAAGGTTTGCGTATGGATGAAGCCATACACCCATTAACATTAATGGCAACTGGTTTATATGGCAAAGAACTAGCTAATCAAAATGGAGCTCCTATTCGTTTAGTCGTTCCTTGGAAATATGGTTTTAAAAGCAGTAAATCCATTGTTAAAATTCGTTTGGTTGAAAAACAACCCATTAGTAGCTGGATGGAAGCAACGCCCTCTGAGTATGGCTTTTATTCAAACGTAAATCCTAATGTCTCGCATCCGCGTTGGTCACAAGCTAAAGAGCGGCCTTTGGGCTCGTTCTTTAAACAAAAAACCCTAATGTTTAATGGCTATGAGAAAGAAGTAGCTGACATGTATAAAGGCATGGATTTAAAAAAATATTTTTAATTGCACCGTTTATGTATCAGGAACCTAATAACCCATGGCAGTAAATAAGAACAAAATACTCAAAATAACGCTTTTCAGTTTTATTTGTAGTATTCCTGCCTGGATATTAGTTTGGCGTTTATTTAATGATGACTTAGGTGCCAACCCGGTTGAATTTTTAGAGCATTCAACAGGCGATTGGGCAATTTACTTTTTACTGCTGACGTTAAGTATTTCACCCATTCAAAAGCTATTTAAACCTAACTGGAACCGTTGGCTTTTTGCGATGCCTTTAGTTCGCAGAACCTTGGGATTAAGTGCGTTTTGTTATGCATTACTGCACTTGAGTGTATATGTGTATTTTGAGATGGGATTATCACTACGAGATACCATTCAAGATATTATAGAAAGACCTTTTATTCTCATCGGAATGCTCGCTTTTATCATGCTCATTCCACTTGCCATTACCTCAACCGCTGGTTGGCAAAAACGGTTAAAAAGTCGTTGGAAAACGTTACATAAACTAGTTTATCCACTGACCTTTTTAGGTATATTACATTATGCCTTATTAGTAAAAGCTGACTTGATGATGCCTTTAATTTACTTAAGTTTATTTATGATTTTAATGGCATTTAGAATCAAAATATCACGTTAATGCTTAATTGTTTTACCACCGACTCTCTTACTTATTTCCTTTTCCTTATTTGACTACTCAATTAAGTCATCCTTGAGCCTTCTGGGTAAATTGATTCTTTGTTTCCAGATTGGGTTCATCAACCCACAAAGGCAGATGCCTCTCTTGCCAAACAGGCCTGTTCTTCATTACCGCTTTAAAAAAATCAGAATCTAGAAGTAAAGTTAACCAAGATTTTAAGCAAAAATAATTTGCCTCTGCAAACCAACTTTTATCCACATTCACAAACTGCCGCACAAATGGAAATACCGCAATATCCGCCATAGACAATTGATTGCCGACTAAAAAACTTTGTTTATTTCCGGCATCTAAATTGGCTGAAGAAAGGGTAGATTCAATTGAATTTAAAAACTCACAACCCAATTCTCGGTAGTGAGCCTGTGGATATTCAGGAAATCGATCGGCATATTTATAATGGTCTAAATGTGTTTTAAATTCATTATCACAGCGGTCAATCCATTGCTGGATTGCTTGATTTTCTTTAGAACCTTCAGAAAATAACCAGGCCTGGTAAATTGTTTTATCAACGGCATGTTTAAACGCCCAAAGCATGATATCTCTGCTCTCTTCAATCGCTGTTCCATCAGGCAATATTAAAACCGGCACCGTACCTTTTGGAGATGCTTCAAGCATTGGCTGAGGCTTCTCCCAAAACACAATCTCACGTTGCTCAACTTGAATACCAGAAAGATAAATCGCCATACGTGCCCGCATCGCATAAGGACAACGACGATAAGAATATAAAATGGGGTGTTTATTCATAAATCTTCTTCTATTTTTCTGTTTAAAACTTTTTGTTTAAAAACAGATTCAAATTACCAGGCCTGGTAATTTGAATCAATTCTTAATTGATAAGGTTTAAATAATAAAAAAGCCCGAATTTAACCAGTAAATTCGAGCTTTTTAATCAACAAAATGTAATTTTTGAATTGATTGAGTCAGTTTTGCGGTAGTGGCTAGGCGGCTCGAAAACCCGGAGCGGAGTGTACATTAAGTACATGAGCACCGGAAGTCTCGAGCCAACACAGCCAATGCCGTGAAAATGGCTCAATCAACCAAAAATTTTTACATCATGCCGCCTGGTGCATAACCTTGTTGTGCCATTTCACTAGCACCATCAGAATTTGATGGTAAATCAGCAATAGCTGCACCTGTTGTTAATACTAATCCAGCAACAGACGCTGCGTTTTGAAGTGCAGAACGCGTTACTTTTGCAGGGTCAATAATACCTGCTTCAATCATATCAACGTACTCTTCTTTAGATGCATCAAAACCAAAATTACCTTCACCTTCCATAACTTTGTTTACAATAACTGAGCCTTCTAAACCACAGTTAGCTGCAATTTGACGCATTGGCTCTTGCATTGCACGTAATGCAATTTGAATACCTACGTTTTGGTCATCGTTGTCACCTTGAACTTGTACTTTAGATAGAGCACGAACTAAAGCAACACCACCACCAGCAACAATACCTTCTTGAACAGCGGCACGTGTTGCGTGAAGTGCATCGTCAACACGGTCTTTTTTCTCTTTCATTTCCATCTCTGTCGCTGCACCTAATTTAAGTACGGCAACACCGCCAGCAAGTTTTGCTAAACGTTCGTTAAGTTTTTCAGAATCGTATTCAGATGTTGTTGTCGCAATCTGTGACTTGATTTGAGCACAACGACTATCAATATCTTCTTTAGAACCCGCACCGTCGATTAACTTAGTAGTGTCTTTACCGACTACTGCAGATTTCGTTTCACCTAATAAATCTAAAGTAATTGATTCAAGGCTTAGACCGACTTCTTCAGAGATTAAAGTACCACCCGTTAAGATTGCCATATCTTGAATCATCGCCTTACGACGCTCACCAAAACCAGGAGCTTTAACGGCAGCAACTTTAACGATTCCGCGCATATTATTGATTACTAACGTAGCTAAAGCTTCACCATCAACGTCTTCAGCAATAATTAATAGAGGACGACCTGTTTTAGAAACAGCTTCTAAAGTAGGTAGTAAATCACGGATGTTTGAAATTTTCTTATCGTAAAGAAGTACAAATGGGTTTTCTAACTCTGCAACCATTTTTTCTTGGTTAGTAACAAAATAAGGAGATAGGTAACCACGGTCAAATTCCATACCTTCTACAACGACTAGCTCATCTTGCAGTGAAGAACCTTCTTCAACAGTGATAACACCTTCAGTTGAAACACGCTCCATTGCTTCAGCAATCATCTTACCTACAGCAGCGTCAGAGTTTGCAGAGATAGTCCCTACCTGAGCAATTGCTTCAGAAGTAGTACATGGCTGAGCCATTGCTTTGATTTCAGCAACCACGGCTTCAACCGCTTTATGAATACCACGGTTTAAATCCATTGGGTTCATTCCCGCTGCAACTGATTTCATTCCTTCACGAACGATAGACTGTGCTAGAACTGTCGCTGTAGTTGTACCGTCACCAGCAACATCATTTGTTTGAGAAGAAACTTCTTTAACCATCTGTGCACCCATGTTCATGAACTTATCTTCAAGCTCAATTTCACGTGCAACCGATACACCATCTTTAGTCACTAATGGAGAACCAAAAGATCTTTCTAAAACTACGTTACGACCTTTAGGTCCAAGTGTTACTTTTACTGCATCTGCAAGAATGTTAATACCATCAACCATTAACTCACGAGCATCTAAACCAAATTTGACGTCTTTTGCCATCTTTCTAATTCCTTAATTCTGTTTAAATATTTAATTTGAATATTTTTAACTATCAGTATGATTAGTCGACAATTGCAATAATATCGTCTTCACGCATAATCATGACTGGCTGACCAGCGTCATCTTTTACTTCTTGACCAGAGTATTGACCGAACATTACCTTATCGCCAACTTTAACCGTCATTGCGATAATTGAACCTGAGTCAGATGCTTTACCTGGTCCAACAGCAACTACTTCACCGATGTTTTGTTTTTCCTGTGCAGAACCTGGTAGCAATATACCACCTGCAGTTTCTTTCTCTTCTTCTACACGACGGACAACAACACGGTCTTGTAATGGCTTAATATTCATAGGTTTCTCCTAAAAGTCTTTTAAATTTCATAATTGTACAAACAGAAAAATTGCACTCAGTTTTTTATCATTCTCACAAACCGAGTTACCATTTATTCATAAATTAGCACTCTTATGGTTAGAGTGCTAATAATTTTAGTCATCTAATTGCTTGTGTCAACTGAATATGGGTATGAATCTTTACAATTCAAGCTGTTAACCCAAAAAAGATACGAATTAGCGTTGTTTTGCTTTAAAAATCTCAAGAATAAAATCAAAGTCAATTTACCAGGCCTGGTAAATTTGGAACATTAATGCAAATTATCACTTATATTCGCATTAGTTTAGATTCGTACCAGTTTATATTTTCATAAGATAAATACTAAAAAACCGTTAGCGGCATTTGCACACAAACGGTTTCACTATAAAAAATACGATTAAAACGATTTAACCAAAAAACGATTATCGTTTAAACAGTAAACGATGCCCAGGCGTAAACTCTGCAAACTCGCCTTGGTGATACTTTAGTTCACCAGACACAATGGTACTGATAACGCTTGATTTAAAGGTATGTCCTTCCCACGGAGACCACTGGCATTTATAAAGGTTATGCTCTTTATCATCTATATGTGGTTTATTCATATCAACCAATACCAAGTCCGCCCAATAGCCTTCACGAATATAGCCTCGATCTTCAATTTGATAACGAATGGCAACATTATGAGAGGTTTTTTGCACAACGGTTTCAATATCAAAAACATTATCATGCACCATATCCAATAAGGCACAAAGAGACTGTTGAACCTGTGGTAAACCTGCAGGAGCCATAAAGTATTTATTTTGTTTTTCTTCATCTGTATGAGGTGCATGATCGGTCGCGATAATATCTATACGCCCTTCTCTTACCGCCTGGCGAATCGCATCTCTATCAGACTGTTTTTTGATAGCTGGATTACATTTAATATAAGTACCACGGGTTGCGTAATCCTCTTCTGTAAACCAAAGGTGATGCACACAAGCTTCTGCGGTTATCTTTTTACCTTCTACCGGGCCTGGTTCAAACAACTCCATCTCTTCTGCCGTTGTTAAGTGCAATATATGCAAATCAGCACCGGTTTCTTTAGCCAAGTCCACCGCAAACGAAGATGATTTATAACATGCTTCACGGCAACGAATCTCTGGATGGGCTGACATAGGAATGTCTTCACCATATTGCTCACGGTACTTTTCTTCTTGGGCTTTGATCATTGGCGTGTCTTCGCAATGAGTGGTTATTAGAGTTGGACTATGAGTAAAAATATCACGCAAGGCTTGTTCTCTATCAACCAACATATTTCCTGTTGAAGCACCCATAAAAATCTTTACCCCGCAAACATTGCTTGGGTTAACTTTTTTTAGTTCTTCCAGGTTGTCATTGGTAGCACCAAAATAAAATGAGAAATTAGTCCATGCTTTTTGGGCACCTATTTGATACTTGGCCTCAAGGTTTTCAATAGTTGTTGTTGTAGGTTTTACATTTGGCATATCCATAAAACTAGTGGTTCCACCTGCTATGGCTGCTTTTGACTCTGTTGCAATATCCCCTTTTGAGGTTAGTCCAGGATCGCGAAAGTGTACTTGATCATCAATAAATCCAGGCAGTAACATCAACCCTTTTGCGTCAATAATTTTGTCTGCATTCATATCAATTTTATCTGCAATTTTTTGAATACGACCATCAGCAACCAATACGTCACCAACAAACTGATTACCTTCATTAACAATAGTAGCCTGGGTAATAAGTATGCTTTGCGAACATTCATTGGATAAATTCGACGATATCTTAGACATAGAGGGTTCCTTTTAGTGACGATTAACCAAGCCAGCAAATCTTATTTAATGGTTTTGTAGTGAATTCATCGGCTTAACTATTTTTGTAATACGGCCATTAAAAAATATTGACGGCCACAACCTGTTTAATTTGCTATTCTAGCTTGAATCATTGTAATATTTTGTATGTTTTTATACTTCAATCCCAATTGCACCATCGACCCGAGCGAGAATCCAAACAAGTGTTTATGGAAAAGATAACTCAAAATATTTTGCGATTTTCTTGCTCTTCACGCTGGCCCATCGTTGCAACCTCCTGGGCTGAACCCAGCCATAACATAGACTTTAATAAAACATCTTTTAGGGTTATTGCGGTTTTACTATTTATTTTAATCAGCACAGTCTCATTTAAAGCAAATGCTCAAAACACAATTGATAGTAATAATAACCAAAATGCCCATCTGCCTGTATGCGTTTATATAGCCTCTTACTCGCCAGGCTACCCTTGGCAAAATGGTATAACAAGAAGTATCAAAAAGACCTTGAATGGCCATTGCCATTTAAAAACATTCTATATGAATACCAAAAAAGTTTCTAACAAGAAGACTTTAAACAACATTGGTTTACAAGCGATAGCTTTTATTGCCTCAAACAAACCTGATGTTGTCATTGTTTCTGACGATAATGCTGTTAAATATGTGTTACAAAATCACTATAAAAACAGCTCAATCCCTTTTGTATTTTGTGGTGTGAATAACACTGGTATTCACTATGGCTTACCCTATAAAAATACCACCGGTATGATTGAAAAAAACCCCATTGAAGTCATACTAAAACTTTTGTTTAGCATTAACCCTGCAAAAACTCGAGTGGCGATGTTAACAACCCAAGGAACTTCTGCCGATTTTGATAATATAGAGTTCACTAAAATAGCCAAAGAAATGGGCATTAAAACCAAGGTCTACCAACTTAAAAACGAACGGGAATGGCGTAAAGTCTTTAAACAAATTCAACTAGGCGATGAGTTTGATCTTATTTATTTATCCAATAGAGCTGCGTTTAAAACCTGGGACCACAAAAAAAACTATGAATGGGCACTCAAATATAATTCAAAAATCACCTTTAGTACTCAAGATTGGATGATGCCTTATTCAGCCATCGGCATCACAAAAATACCTGACGAACAAGGAACTTGGGCTGCAAAAGCCGCCATAGAAATCTTAAACGGTTTGGCTCCCAGTGAAATTGCGGTAATCCCTAATCAAAATTTTCAACTATGGACCAATAAGCAGATTACGAAGCCGTTTGCTGATCAGCTACCAGAGAATATATTTTCTCAATCCATCGTTTATGATGAAAAGGTTCCACAATGAAAAATCTTTCATTCAAAATGCTTTTTGATCTATCTTTAAAAAATAAAGTGCTTTTGGTTCTAGTTGGGCTTGTGTGGTTAGTTATTGCTGCCACTCTAGAAATTGGGTATCAATACAAACAACAAGAACAAAAGTTCCACGAAAATATTGATGGGCTTATTCAAAAAAGAGCGCTTGAACAAAAACGCTCTGAAACGATTTTAAATGCTCTGTCTGAATACTATACGTCTCAAGCAATTAAGTCCGACTCTGACTTTCGTCACTTTGCACAAGGCCTTATAAACAGCAAGATTCCAGGTTATGGCATTGGTTTAGCCAAACTTATTTCTCGTGATAAAAAACAACAAATTGAATCGCAGCAACACAAACTTGGTTTTGAATCGTTTACTATTTCAAATTCAGGCTTGTTTTTAGAACAACAACAAAATCAAAAAAATGCATTTTTAAGCATTACCAATATCGCCCCGCTTGACCCCAAACACTCTGTTTATTTATCAGAAGATTTATTTACCATTCCATTACTAGTCACTAAGTTTTTTGATTCATTACTCAATAACCAACCACAAACCTTATTTTTAACAGAAAGCAAAACTCATAAATTACAAAAACTGATTTTTGCCCCTATATTTTTAAACTCACCAAACCTGTTAAATATTAAACAGAGATATAAACAAGCTCGCGGTATTGTATTTATATTACAACCTGAAGAAGAAACCTTAAAAAAACAAGCCGCCGAGTTTTTTAAACCACAAAACACCACGATTAAAGTTATTACCAGCAATGCTAAAACCATTATTCAAAAAGCAATAAAACCCAACTCTAATAAAATCGATAAGACCTTGAGCTTAAACTATAAAGCCGATTTTTTATGTTTAGGGCTGAATTCTCCGCAAAAAATAGAAATTACTAAATACTGGCATTTATCTGAAATAGATCAAATTGCTCTATTCAAGATGTTATTAATTAACCTATTTTTGTTTCTATTATCAACTAGCATAATACTTACGTTAAGCCGCTATACACAAAATTTACGCCTCACTCAAACTCGACTTAGTCAAATTCTGGAAACATCGCAAGATGCCGTCATTATCACAAACAAAGAGGGGTATATCTTAGATTGGAATCCAGAGGCAGAACTGTTATTTGACTACCCTAAAAAAGATGCCATTGGCAAATGCATTGTTGAATTAATTTTTGACCTGCCGAAAGACCTCTATATTAAAAACAATGATAAAGAATTAATTAATTTTTTATATGACACTCTAAAGCTAGACAATCAAACTGAATCTCAAAAAATAGAAGTGCTACTGTTTGACCGAAGAAAAAATAAAATCACCGCAGAAGTATCAACCTCTATATTGAATATTCAAAACAAAACAGAAATCAGTTTGTTTATAAAAGACATAACTTATCAGCGAAAAACGGAAGAAGCTATTACCAAAATGGCTTACTTTGACCCTCTAACCCAGCTTGAAAACAGAACCTACTTTAAGGAAAGTGTTAACCAACTAATTAACAACAAACCTTCAGGCCATTTTGCACTGCTGTTTTTGGACCTAGATGGTTTTAAACAGGTTAATGACACCCTTGGCCATAACATTGGGGATGAATTATTAAAAGTAGTTGCAAAACGTATTCAAAACGCCTTACGTAGCAGTAATGGAGAGTGCCATATTTGCCGTTTTGGTGGGGATGAATTCGTTATTCTTTTAAAAGACAGTGATGAAAAAACTAGTTCACAAATTTCTTTACGATTGCTCAATCAAATTGAACGCGTTATTAAAATTGAAGAAGATGAGCTTCAAGTTTCAACCAGTATTGGGATTGCCCTGTACCCACAACATGGTGAAGATCTCGACACCCTTCTTAGACATGCTGATACTGCCATGTATCAATCAAAATCTTTAGGAAAAAACACCTACTCCATCTACCACGATGCCATGGAAGAGAGTGTTGCAGAAAGAAGCCTAATTGAAAAACACCTAAGAAAAGCTGTTCAAAACAATGAATTTCAACTGGTATATCAACCTCAAATTAATTTACTAACTGGTAAGGTAATTGGGGTAGAAGCTCTTATTCGCTGGAACAACCCTGTTTTAGGTTTTGTTGCACCTGATAAATTTATTCCTATTGCTGAAGAAAGTCATTTAATTCTTACAATTGGTGAATGGGTCACAAAAACTTGTATTGCCCAACTTCAAGCATGGAAAGATACCGAATTTGATTCTTTGCATATCGCTATGAACGTCAGTAGTGTGCAGTTTGAAAACCCGTATTTTATCGGCTTTGTAAGGAAGCTGATGGAAGTCTCAAATATTCACAACCACCTACTAGAAATTGAATTAACAGAACGCACGGTTATGAATAACGTTAATGAAAATATTGCACGTTTTAATCAAATTCGTTCTAGTGGTTTTGGTTTATCGGTTGATGACTTTGGAACAGGTTATTCCTCTTTGAGCTATCTAAAAAAATTCCCATTGAGTATTTTAAAAATTGATAAATCATTTATTGATGGGATTCCACAAGATGAAGAAGATATTATTATTACTACGGCTATTTTAAACTTAGCTCACAGTCTTAGTATGAAAGTGGTGGCCGAAGGCGTTGAAACCCAAGAGCAATTGCTTTATCTAAAAAATGTGCACTGCAATTTTGCTCAAGGGTACTTTATCAGTCGACCTCTCGCAATAAGCGAACTTGAAGCCTGGTTAAGAAACAACCAACTTAATTTTTATTACAAACACCCTAATTTAGCGATAGAGGCTACTGATGCGTAACCCTATAAGCTTGATAATTATTGGCCTAGTTCGATTTTATCAATTATTTATAAGCCCAATACTCGGGCCAAGATGCCGGTTTTACCCAACCTGCTCAAGCTACACGATCGAAGCCATAAAAACCCATGGGGTAATTTGTGGCTCATGGTTAGCCATAAAAAGAATTGGCCGCTGTCATCCTGCGAACCCAGGTGGAATTGATCCAGTGCCAAGTTGCGGTTGTAAGTCAAATTGTAAAGATCACCTCGAAGATGACTCTTTAGAACATCCAGATAAACAGGCTGATGACAAAAGCAACCAAAAATCTTAATACCTCTTCTTAATTCCTCATCTTAAGACCTCATCAAAAGATAATTGCACCCATCCCTATAATCCATTGATTCTGTTACCTTTTGTAAGCTCTGGATAAATCAAACATAATGTTTTAACTACTTGTAAATATATATTGCCTGCTAAGATTGTCATAATAATTTCTTATTAGTAGCCTGTATTCGCTCTCTAAAAGAGCTAAAATAATAAAATTGTCTTTATTTATGATGAGAGTTGAACCATAAAATGTCTGAAAACCAAGTTACCGAGCACGTAATAGAAGCTGTTACTGAAACGGCAGAGACTTTTCCACGCTATATCAACCGTGAAAAAAGCTTGCTTGAGTTTAATAGACGCGTACTTGCTCAAGCCAAAAATGATCAAATTCCTTTATTAGAGCGTTTGAAATATTTGTGTATCTCTAGTAGCAATATGGATGAATTTTTTGAGGTACGTTTAGCCAGTTTATTAGAACTTGCAAAAGATCCAAATGCATTGACTTTTCCGGACGAATTACCCGCCACGAATGTTGTCCATTTTTTGTGTGAAACGGCACATGACATAGTTGAAGATCAATATCACACTTTAAACAATATCCTTATTCCCGCTTTAGAAAAAGAGAACATTCGTTTTGTTCGCCGCAATCACTGGACTGACCAACACAAAGAGTGGCTCAGTGACTATTTTGAGCAGTCATTACAACCAGTGTTAAGTGCAGTAGGTTTAGACCCTTCTCACCCTTTTCCAAAGGTATTAAACAAAACGCTTAATTTTATCGTCTCTTTAGAAGGTAAAGACGCTTTTGGTCGTTCAAATGGTTTGGCGATTGTTCCTGTTCCACGCTCACTACCACGCATCATTAAGCTACCTCCAGAAGCCACTGATGGCGAAAATGATTTTGTCTTTTTATCCTCAATCTTACATGCCAATGTTTCTCGATTATTTCCAGGCATGACGGTTACAGGCTGTTATCAATTTCGTGTTACCAGAAACACTAACCTCTTTATTGATGAAGAAGAGGTTGATGATTTAATGAGTGCCTTGCGTGGCGAGTTAAGTGGTCGCCAATATGGTGGTGCAGTACGTTTAGAAGTAGCTGATAACTGCCCGCTTCACATGATTGATTACCTTCTAGACCGTTTTAAGTTAGACAGAAGTGCTCTATATGAAGTAAATGGACCAGTAAACTTGCACCGATTAGATGCGGTACCAGGCATGGCAAATCGTCCAGATTTACAGTTTGCGCCATACACCCAAAAAAATGTTTCTATGAAACAACGCCCATCTAAAAATGCCTTTAAACTGTTTACTCGTCATAAAGAAAGCAACAATATGTTTGATAAAATCAAACAAAAAGACATTTTATTACATCATCCATATGACTCTTTTACGCCAGTCATAGAGTTTTTGGCCAAAGCCGCAACAGACCCCGATGTATTAGCAATACGCATGACCTTATACCGCACGGGTGAAGACTCACAAATTATTAAAGCTCTAGAAAGAGCAGCTCAAAACGGTAAAGAAGTAACTGCCGTTGTAGAACTTCGGGCCCGTTTTGATGAAGACAACAACATCCTGCAAGCCACTCGCTTACAAGACGCAGGCGTACATGTTGTATATGGTGTTGTTGGCTATAAAACCCACGCTAAAATGATTTTAGTCGTTCGCCGCGAAGGTGATTTAATTCGTTACTACACTCATATGGGAACGGGTAACTACCACCATGTTACAACACGTTTCTATTCTGACTTTGGTTTAATAACTGCAAACCAGGCTATTGGCCGTGATGCTTCTAAAATCTTTCAGCAGTTAACCAGCTTAGGCGACACTAAAAACCTAGAAGTTTTATTGCAGTCACCTTTTACCTTAAAGAGCGGCATGATTGAACGTATAAATCGCGAAGCCGAAAATGCTAAACAAGGTAAAAAAGCCAAAATTATTGCCAAAATGAACGGGTTAGAAGAGCAAGGTGTTATTGATGCGTTGTACTTAGCCTCACAAGCGGGTGTTAAAATCCAACTTATTATCCGTGGAATTTGCAGTTTACGACCAGGCATTCCTGGTCTATCAGAAAATATAACGGTTATCTCAATTATTGGACGTTTCTTAGAACATCATCGCATCTATTATTTTGAAAATGATGGCGGCAAACCTGAGCTATATTGTTCAAGTGCTGATTGGATGCGTCGTAACCTTTTAGCCCGAGTTGAAACCTGCTTTCCGATTTTAGATCCAGACTGTTTCCAACAAGTCTACACCGAAGGTTTGGCAATGTATCTACACGATAATACTGGAGCCTGGGTGTTGCAACCTAATGGTTCTTACCAACTAAAAGAAGACGACCAAACTCCACCCTACAGTGCCCAAGCATTACTGATTGAAAAGTACAGCCACTAATTTTTAACAGCTTACCGTTTATTGCTGACTTTAATTGTGCTTACACAGGACAATAGCAATCAAAAACGGTAAACTACAGCAAATAATGAATCAACCTATAAAAGAGCAATGCTGAATCAATGCAACTGCAATTCATCAGGCTTGCTCGCATATATATTCAATAAATTGAACCCAATATGACAGACAAAACCACCTCCCCCTCAAATGAGGACCTATTTGCCGCGATTGACTTAGGCTCAAATAGTTTCCATATGATTGTAGCTCGTGAAGTTCACGGTCAAATGCAAGTGATTGATAAACATAAAGAGATGGTTCGTTTACGCTCTAGCCTTGATAAAAACGGCAAACTGACTGAAAAAGCGTTTGAAGAAGGTATTGCTTGTTTAGAGCGGTTTGGTCAGTTAATTAAAGACATCCCAAAAGAGAATGTACGTGCAGTAGGCACTAACACTCTAAGAAATGCTCGCAACAGTCGCGAGTTTCTTAAACAAGCCAAAGAAGCACTAGGCCACAGTATTCAAATTATTGCTGGACAAGAAGAGGCTCGTTTAATCTATCTTGGCGTTGCTCACGGTCTAGCAAATAGTGAAGAACAACGTTTGGTTATGGATATTGGCGGTGGTAGTACAGAATACATTATTGGTCAGCAGTTTGAAAATAGCCACCTAACTAGCACTGAAATGGGATGCGTAAGCATTACCCAGTCCTATTTTTCTAAAGGTAAAATCACTGAAGACAATTTTAATTTAGCGGTTGCTAAATGCCGCCAAATTCTTCGTCCTCACCGTAGAACTTTACGAAAAAAAGGTTGGGATATCGCAATTGGAGCCTCTGGCACGATCAAATCCATTGGTGCTATCTTAGAGATCAACAGCTGGTCTGAATCAGGTATTACCTTGCAAGGCATGTTTGATTTAAGCAAAGCCTTAATTAAAGAAGGTTCGTCAAATCAAGCAAAAATTGCTGGCTTAAAAGATGAGCGTCGTCCAGTTTTAGTTGGCGGCTTAGCCATATTAATGGCCACCTTTATTGAACTCAATATTGAACACATGCAAGTATCACAAAATGCTCTACGAGAAGGTTTGGTTTTTGATACTCTTGGTCGATTAAACTCAGAAGACGTACGTGAGACCAGTGTAGTTTCAATGCAAAAATGGATGAAGGTTGATATTGAGCAAGCTGATATGGTCGCTAAAACAGCTAAATCACTTTATAAACAAAGCCATAATTTATGGCGTTTACACTCAGACGATTATGATTTAAGACGCTTACTAAAATGGGCGTGTCGCTTGCATGAGATTGGTATTGCAATCAGTTTCAAACGTGCCCGTCATCACGGAGCATACATTATTGCCCAAGCTGACATGGCAGGGTTTAACCAACAAGAAAAAATGATTATGAGCTCTTTGGTACTTAACCAGCGCGGCAAATATACAACAGATAGCCATGAAGAACTAGATGACAGCATAAAACCTCTAATGCCTTATTTAACGGTTTTAATGCGATTATCTGTAAGAATTCATCGCGGCCGCGACTTAGAACATGTTGATCCTACTCTTATCATCAAAGAGGAAGACACTCTGTGTATAGAGTTTGAAGACAAGTGGTTAGATGAACACCCTCTTACCCGTTTAGATTTAGAGACTGAAGCTAAAAACCTAGAACGTTTTGGATTTAAGTTACTACTAAGTTAATACCAAGTTAATCCAACTTAATATTCAATTAAGACTTAAAAATATAATTTACCAGGCCTGGTATACAGGTATATACACTGATATATACACTGCGATTTACATACATTGTGAGCATTGGCAATTTATATTTTAAGCATGCATTTTTTAATCTCTTAATACACGTCCATCTGCAAACGTTTTTGCTTTCTTAATTCATGCCAAAAATCATCTGCAGATTTTGCATCCAACCCGCCCAACTCTTCAAAAATGGACAGTAATGTCTCTTTTACGGATTCAGCCATAGTAGTTTGACTACCACAAATATACAAATGTGCCTGTTGATTTAATAAATTCCAAACCAGCTCACGCTGTTGGTTTAATTGATCTTGTACATAGACTTTCTCTGCCTGATCACGAGAAAAAGCAAAATAGGTCTGTAACACACCTTGCTCTTGCCAAGCTTCAAGCTGTGAACAAAACAAACAATTTGACTCTTTATGAGTTTCACCAAAAAACAGATAATTTAAACCTCGTTTTTCCAGGCCTGTCGTTTTATCTGTAAAGTCATCAGCACCAATAGACTCTTGTATCGCACGTTGTTGCATAAACCCAATAAACGGGGCTAAACCGGTACCCGAACCCACCATAATCACAGGTGTTTCGGGGTCTTGTGGCAATTTAAAAGTTGGGTTATTTTTAAATTCAATATCCAGCTTTTGACCTACTTCAAGCTCTGCCAACATACAACTTGCAACACCAAAACGCTGGCGTTCAAAAGAGAGGTAATCAACCTTTCTATACAGTATAGAAACCGTATTACTTTCATTAGGAGCAGAAGCAATAGAATAATAACGCGGAGCTAAAGGCGACAGTAGATTCAAAAACTCTAAGCCTTGTTGTTGTAATTGTGGAAAAGATTCCAATAAATCTAAAATATCTTTACCGTAGGCGTAGTCAATCATTGCCTGCCTATCAGGCCACTCGTTAAAACCAAACTGCCTTTGCAACTTATTTAAGATTGCCGGATTCAACTGGGTTAACTCTAAGTGCTGTTGCAACGCCTGTTTACAATTTACCAGGCCAGCTCTTCTTATTTCAATGTTTTCATTGCCTGTTAAGCCAAGTTTTAAAAGAATTGCCGATACCATCTCAGGGCGATTAGTTGCCTGAATTGTTAGCCAGTCACCTGGTTCATAAACCTCATTGGCGTTTACTTCTTTAGGCAAATCAAAGGTGAGATAAAAAATGGATTTATCGTTTGATTTTGGGGTAATGCATTGGTTTTTTGCGACAGTTACAATCATATAAATAAGAATCATTAAGAATAAGATAATTTATTCTAGCACGCTCAACCGATTCATATCATGCCGGAATACACATCTAAAATAATTTAACTATGAGATTGGTCAATGAAATACAAAAATATGCTTAAGAAGCTCCACTAAACTAGTAGGCTTCTTAATATAAATTATTAATTTTTAATATAAGAAAGGATATTGAATAACTCTAAACGGCTTAAAAAACTGTTGCTAGCGAAAGTACAAATTAATGACAAGTTTCTGACATTTATCGAATACTTTCCATTAATACACTCACCCAAGGAGCCGTGACTAAAATGGTTACCGCAGACATTAAACCAGCAATTAATCCAATACCAATTTGTGGCACAAGGTTATTTTGCTTTAACTCTACATTGTTCATTTGTCTTTCAACTGAGGCAAAAATATCGACCTGTTTTTTTAATAGAGAGTTCAGCGTTTTAATTTGTTTAAACAGTAATTGCTGTTCTTTTTCTATGGTTAAGCGTGACTTTTTAGATTTCTCATCTAACTCATTCATTTGTCTGGACAGCTGACCAATTGAGGCATCCATCTGTTTAACCAGACTTTCTATTGCTGTTTTGTCATCTTTTAACCATTCAAAATCGGGTGTAATCATATCTGACATATCAATATCATCATATCGATCATTATTTTTACCACCACGGCTTCTACGCATAGCCTGTTCTAGCAAAACACTTTTTGAACCTAAAGGTTCGACTTGTCTTAAATCAATGGCCATTTCTCATCCTCAATGTGTGTTGCGATTCATACAGGTTTATTAGTAGGGGCTCTATTGAATCGTCATTTTTTTGTCAAACAGGATTTTTACCTGTCTTTTAGGAGATTTATATGCAGATTTTGTGCCAACTCATACCGTATAAAATAAATTTTGGTAAAATGCTCAGCCATAACCCATTTCTTGTTCAATTGATTATTCAAGGTAACCTCATTATGAAATACATTGGTGCCCATGTTTCGGCTGCTGGCGGAGTAGAAAATGCCCCAATAAGAGCCCATGAAATTGGGGCGACTGCATTTGCATTGTTTACCAAAAATCAACGTCAATGGGTTGCAAAACCACTTTCTGAAAAAAGTATTGATGACTTTAAAGCTAACTGCGAAAAATATGGTTACGGAGTTAATCAAATTCTGCCACATGATAGTTATCTCATTAACCTTGGTCACCCTGATTTGGATAAACGCCAAAAATCTTTAGATGCATTTATTGATGAACTTGAACGCTGTCAGCAACTTGGCATTAATCGTTTAAATTTTCATCCTGGTAGCCATTTACGAGAGATTTCAGAAGAAAAGTGTATGGACTTTATTGCTGAATCAATCAACTTTGCTTTAGACCAAACTCAAGGTGTGATTGCGGTATTAGAAAACACCGCTGGACAAGGTTCAAACTTGGGTTACAAGCATGAACAACTTGCTTATATTATTGACAAGGTTGAAGATAAAACCCGCATTGGAGTATGTATAGATACTTGCCATGCCTACGCCGCTGGCTATGATTTAAAAAATGATTACACAGGTGTTATGGCTGACTTTGAAAAGGTTGTAGGTTTTGAATATTTAAAAGGCATGCACCTCAATGATTCAAAAGCTAAGTTAGGACAAAAACTCGACCGCCATCATAGTTTAGGCGAAGGTGAGATTGGCTGGCCGATGTTTAAAGAGCTTATGCAAGATGAGCGTATTGATAATATCCCCATGACTTTAGAGACCATTAATCCTGATATTTGGAGAGATGAAATTAAACAACTCCAGGCCTGGTTACCTGCTAAGTAAGTTAACCAAGTTAATCTACTCAATAAACCGCCTATATAACAGCGTTTAACAATTTACTTCACGTTAACCCCTTACTTCATTCAATTCGATTAGTAGAGATACTTCTTGCTACATCGAAAATGAATGGAGTAAGATAATCTTTCACTCATTAAAAACAAAATGCTCAATGAATAAAAACCAATTTATTGAATTCGTAATGCAAACAGGCGTTTTAAAACTCGGCGAATTCACACTTAAATCTGGGCGTATCAGCCCTTACTTTTTTAACGCAGGCTTATTCAATACCGGCGGTCAACTTTCTAAACTTGCTAAAGGTTATGCTGGAGCAATCGCTCAATCTGGTTTTGAGTTTGATGTTCTCTTTGGCCCTGCCTATAAAGGTATTCCATTAGCAGCTACGACCAGCGTATCACTTGCGAATGACTTCAACATTGATAAACCTTATGCTTTTAACCGTAAAGAAGCTAAAGACCACGGTGAAGGTGGCAATATTGTTGGCCATGCCCTAGAAGGCGACGTACTCATTATTGATGATGTGATTACGGCAGGAACCGCTATTCGTGAAGCTATGGATATCATTACCGCAAACGGGGCTAAACCTGCCGGTGTTGTTATTGCTCTAGACCGCATGGAAAAAGGTAAAGGTGAGTTATCGGCTATTCAAGAAGTAGAACAAGAATATGGCATTCCGGTTATGAGCATCATTACCTTAAATGACATTATTGATTATCTTGCTCAATCAGATGATGCACAAAGTCAACAATATCTAGATGCTATGAAAGCGTATCGAAAAGAATACGGCATTGGTTAACCTTAAACCTCGCCTATTGATAATATGAGCAATCTCGGATTTTATTCTTTAGAATCGAGCCAATTCCACTGGAGGTATATCCATGGCCAGTAAATTGCGTGAGTTAATGTTACTAAGACATGCAAAGTCTGATTGGAAAGATGTTGACGTAGATGACATCGACCGCCCGTTATCTGATAAAGGCAAAAAAAATGCCTCTAAAATGGGAAAATGGCTCAAAGAAAAAAACCTGATGCCAGACTTAATTCTTGCTTCACCTGCTTTAAGAGCCCAACAAACACTCAAGCGAATTTGTAATGAATGCTCTGCCACAGCCATTACCGTAGATACGCTCTATTTGGCTGAATTAGATCAGCTTCGCCAAGTTTTAGCAGATGCACCTCAAGCAGAACGCATTATGTTAATTGGACATAACCCAGGTTTAGAAACGCTTTTTAATTTACTTATTTTTGAAACAAAACCCTCTCATGTTCAATTATTTCCAACTTGTGCATTGGCTCACTTAATCCTACCTGGTGACTGGTCAAACATTGAAGCTGGAGATGGAAAATTACAGCAGTTTGTTACCCCAAAAGACATAAAAAATAGTGTGTAAATTTTATAAAAAATAAATCTGCGAGGTTCACATACTTCAGAAAGTCATCACATCAATGACAATTTCATTACAAAATACACTTAAACATGAATCAAATATAAAAAATTCTTACAATTTTATTTTCTTAAGCATAAATCCCTATGATTAAATAAATAGACATGGTATATTTTGTGGGAAATTTAAATTTTTATGTATAAATTTAAAAAAATAATAAGGATATTTTCATGAAAACAAAATTACTACCTTTTGTTGCTGTAATCGCTATGGCCTCAGCAACTGCAGTACAAGCTCATTCATCAGTTGAAGCTAAGGGTGACATCATGGCTGAAGGTACTTCTGCCTATGTTGTTGACTCTTGGGGTCGTATCGTACGCGACAATGAAAACCGTTGTGTACGTTCTATTGATTGGTCAAAAGACACCGCAATTGCTAAGTGCGAAGGTTGGAAAGAAGAAGAACCAGCTGCCGCTCCAGTAGCCGCTCCTGCTCCAGCACCAGTAGTTGTTGAAGAAGAAGTTGTTGTAGTTGAAGCACCTGCTGCTCCTGCTAAATACATCGGTCACTTTGACTTTGATAAAGCAAAAGTAAACAATGTTCCTGAATTAAATAAATTTGCTGACTACATGAAAGCAGTTGAAGATAGCAAAGTATCTATCACTGGTTACACTGACAGTGTTGGTCCAGAAGCTTACAACAAAACTTTATCTGTTAAGCGTGCACAAGATGTTGCTAACTACCTAACTTCAATGGGTATCTCTGCAGACCGTATGACTGTAACTGGTGAAGGTGAAGCGAACCCAGTAGCAAGCAATAAAACGAAAGATGGTCGTGCTCTAAACCGTCGTGTTGAAGTGGAAATCGTTCAGTAATATTCTGAATGAATGAGTTTATTATTTTAAACTCACACTTTTAAAAGATACCCGCACTTTTAATTTACATTATTAGTAGCGGGTATTTTTTTGCCTAAAATTTAACAATCTACTTTTATTAACAACCAATGGAACTAGAACATAAAACTCAGTACTTAGCCATTTTTAAAGACGTGTACTTATGTTGAGTTATAAGTTTTAAAGTAATTTACCAGGCCTGGTAAATTGAAAGAAATCACATCAATTAAACTAAAGCTTTAGCCATTAATGATACACCCACTAAAACGGTTATCACCTCAAAGCTACGTTTAACCAATTGGTTACCTTTAACTATCGCAAAGTGAGCACCTAAATATCCACCAATAAGCGACCCTAAAATAAGGGCAGGCAACCAACTCCATTCAATATTTCCTAAAAGCCCTAATGTAATTGCCCCTGAACCGTTCCAAAAAATACCTACTAAAATTAGAGTGTAACCCACTGCAGTTTTGTAATCTAACCCAAACCAACGTACTAACCAAAGTGTAACAAACAAGCCTGTACCAGAGGTTAATGAGCCATTTAAAGCTCCGATAAAAAACAATACAACACCGCCTAATACCAGGCCTGTAAAATCACGATGTTGAGTTGCTTCCACCTGACCTAATTGAGGTTTAAACCAAGAATATAATCCTAACCCGAGTGTTAATAAACCCAGTAAGCCTTGCGATATTCTATCGTCAACTTGCAAAATAATGCTGGCACCCAATACCACGCCTGGCAAACCTGTTGCCAATATCAAAGCAGAGAATTTTAAATCAAAAGAGGATGATTTTAAGTGCCTAGCGGTTGCACCCAGTCCTAAAAACACACTCGCTACTTTATGGGTGGCTAAAGCGGTACCAAAGGGTAAGCCTAAAAACAGTAATGCAGGCAGTTGCAGTAAACCTGCTCCACCACCCGCTAATGCCGAGAATAAATTTGCTACCAGCGAAATAATAAATAAGATGAGTTGTTCAAATATGTCCATGTGCCTATTGTATGCGACATCCGCATTCATCATTGAATTTCAGACATAAAAAAACCACTCATAAGAGTGGCTTTTGATGAGACTGTTAAATCAGTCTAATAAGAAGCGTTAAAGTTACGCTTCTGTTTTGTGAAGATGAACATCCATCTGTGGGTAAGGAATAGAGATGCCTGCTTCATCAAATGCCAGTTTTACTTTTTCATTCATATCCCAATACACTTTCCAGTAATCACCAGAATTTACCCAAGGACGTACCACAAAGTTTACACTGCTATCACCTAATTCTGATAAGGCAACAACTGGTGCTGGATCTTTTAAAATACGTTCATCCGATTCTACTAAATTAATAAGAATTTCTTTTGCTTTACGGATATCGTCGTCATAACCAATACCAAACACCATATCTACACGACGTGTATCACGAGCTGAGAAGTTTGTAATCGCTCCACCGTAAATACCACCATTTGGAACAATCACTTCTTTGTTATCACCAGTACGCATCGTTGTGCTGAAAATTTGAACGTTTTCAACAACACCGGTTACACCACCAGCTTCAATAAAGTCGCCGCTCTTAAATGGCTTAAATACTAAAATCATTACACCAGCTGCAAAGTTTTGCATTGAACCTTGTAACGCTAAACCAATTGCTAAACCTGCGGCACCGATTAAAGCCACCAATGAAGTGGTATCAACACCTAATTGATTTAACGAGGCAATAATAACAAACAGTAATAACACTGCGTTAACGATAGATCCAATGAAGCTAACTAGCATTTCGTCCATAGACGCTGAACGATTTAGCAATTTCTTCACTAGGTTTACAATAATTTTTACTACCCACTTACCAATTATAAAGATAGCAATGGCAATCACTGCTTTAATTGCCCATGGCAGAGCGTAATCATTTAATAGAATGTCCAAATCCATCATTGAGTTTCCTTCTTTTTTAATTCTGTTCTCTAATCTGTTTTGTATTTAGATGTCATACATTGTTGTTAATAAAACATCAACAATCAATGATCAAGACTTCTAGTCACTGTATTTGCGTAATCGTATGTTATTGAAGGGTTAAACTCTTAACAAAACCATTCGCTATACTTCATAAATTGTACCATCGTATAAAGATGTTTCTTATCAATAAATACCTTAAACATCAAAAAAATAGCGCGTATTAACGCTTGGTTACATTAATTCTTAAATTTATAGGGATTGTTGGCATCAGCAGAAAATGAACTTGATAATTTATTGATTTTTTCAGTGCTTCAATAAAACGTTTCAACAAACTGTTTGGTTTTTTTGACGGCTTCTAACAGTTTGGTTTTATCGGTTGTATATGCCAAACGCACGTGTTGATTCGCTTTGTGATTTCCAAAATCTTTACCTGGAGTAATAGCAACACCAGTTTCATGCAATAGCTTGTTGCAAAACTCTGCGGCATCTTGGGTAAAACTAGAAACATCCCAATATAAATAAAAGGCTCCCTGTGGCTGGGTTTTCAATTCAAAACCAGACTCTAGCATAGCTTTTACAAGTGTATTTCTGCGTTCTTCAAACTTTTGTCTACGTTCATCCAACAATGCCAAAGCATCTTTCTCTAACACCCTTAAAGCCCCATATTGAGAAGGAGTGGGTGCCGCTAAAAATAGGTTTTGCCCTAAGCGGTCTAAAATAGGAATGAGATGCATTGGAGCCACTGTCCACCCTAATCGCCAGCCCGTCATACCAAAATATTTAGAAAATGAGTTAATGACTATGACGTTTTCTGGCAAATCAGTGTGGCTCAAAATACTTTCTGCTGGACGGTTATAGACCAGGCCTTGATAAATTTCATCCACAATAAAATAGGCATTATTTTTGGCCAGAAACTGAGCCATTTTTAACAGTTCAGTCTGTTCAATCACGGTACCCGTCGGGTTTGCTGGCGAAGCCACCATAACGGCCTTAACACCAGGTTGCCAATGCTGTTTAAGTAATTCAAGATTTAATTGATAATTTGTTTCATGTGAAACAGGAATCGATAACAAATCAGCCTGCAATAGATGAACAAACTGTCTATTACACGGATAAGTTGGGTCACACAAAATGACCTTATCGCCAGGGTTTAAAATAGCGGTTAATACCAACTGTAACGCAGTAGATGAGCCTGGAGTAATCATAATATTTTGGCTATCTACATTTGCGTGGTAAAAGCTTTGATAAAAATCAGCCAGTTTTTGTCTTAAAGCAGGCAAACCTAACGTTGGAGTGTAATGGGTTAAACCCTTTTGAACCGCTTGGTAAGCCGCGTCATGAACACAATCGAGCGAGGCATAATCAGGCTCTCCAATTTCCATATGAATAATTTCTTTTCCTTGAGCCTCTAATGCTTTCGCTTCACCCAAAATTTTCATAACATGAAAAGGTTGTATAGCGGCTGCAGTGGTTGAGATTTGAGGAATAAATTTAACTGAATTGTCGTTTGTGTTAATGGGATTTATCATGTTTAAGAGCTTTTGATTTTATTACTTCAAATTATAAGCCGAACGCTTTAAGAAACAGAATCTATTTATGTTCTATCTATTCTTTTTGATAGGCTTGGCTAGTGGTAAAATAGACGAAAAATTTATATTTCAAATTCTAGGTTAGGTAAATTACCAGGCCTGGTTAAATTTAGGAGAAAACATGCCTTCATTTGATATTGTCTCTGAACTGGATAAACATGAACTGCAAAACGCATTAGATCAAGCCAATAAAGAAGTGACTACCCGTTATGACTTTAAAGGTACTGATTCAAGTTTTGACTTAAAAGGTACAACCGTTACCATGAATACTCAATCTGATTTCCAGCTAGATCAGATGTTTGATATTTTGGTTCAAAAAGCCAACCGCCGTAATATTGATGTAAAGTGCATGGAAGTTAAAGACCCAGATATTCAGTTAAAAACAGCTAAACAAGTCATTGAGATGAAAGAAGGTTTAGACGCCCCTTTAGCTAAAAAGATCATTAAAGCCATAAAAGACTCTAAAATCAAAGTACAAGCCGCAAACCAAGGTGATAGCGTGCGTGTAACGGGAAAAAAACGTGATGACTTGCAGCAAGTAATGCAACTATTAAAAGGTATGGAAGATTTAGAAATGCCTTTGCAATTTAATAACTTTAGAGATTAAGGCAACTTAAATGAGAGTCCAAAAATCCATGAACCTAAACAAAGAGCAAGCCCATAATATCGCTTCTGTATTGGCAGAATCTTTACCGTACATTCAACGTTTTGCAGGCAAAACGATTGTCGTTAAGTACGGCGGCAACGCCATGACCGAAGAAGCTTTAAAAAACGGCTTTGCTCGTGATATCGTTTTGATGAAATTAGTGGGTATGAATCCCGTGGTGGTTCATGGAGGCGGTCCTCAAATTGGTAACCTACTTGAAAGGATTGGTAAACAATCTGAGTTTATTCAAGGGATGCGTGTCACAGATACTGAAACCATGGATATTGTTGAGATGGTTTTAGGCGGCTCTGTAAACAAAGAGATTGTAAACCTCATTCATCAACACGGTGGAAATGCGGTTGGTTTAACTGGTAAAGACGGTGACTTAATTCGTGCTCGTAAACTAGAAATGACCGCATTTAACAAAGATTTGGATGCACCAGAAATCATTGATTTAGGGCACGTTGGTGAAGTATCTAGAATCAACACCAAAGTCCTTGATATGTTAATCAAAGATGACTTTATTCCAATTATTGCCCCTGTTGGTGTGGGTGATGATGGTCGTTCTTATAATATCAATGCCGATTTGGTAGCCGGTAAAGTAGCAGAAGCTTTACAAGCAGAAAAACTAATGTTGCTAACCAATACCGCAGGTTTATTAGATAAACAGGGTCAACTGTTAACTGGTTTAAATGCCGATAAAGTTGATGCTTTGATTAAAGATGGCACCATTTATGGTGGTATGTTACCAAAAATTCAGTGTGCTTTAGATGCGGTACAAAGTGGCGTTAAATCATCACACATTATTGATGGAAGAGTGCCACACGCAGTGATGTTAGAAGTCTTTACCGATGAAGGTGTTGGTACTTTAATCACTTCACGTTAAAAACAATTCATTCTTTTCTATTCTTAAAATCCAAAAAACGCTGTTTAAAATATTCGTCATTTAAACAGCGATTTTTCAGTCCTTTTTCATCTCATTTCCCAAACCAAGACTAATACAAAGTCTAAAAACAAAAAAGCCCAAAACCTTTAACATCTTCATGTTTGAGTTTTAGGCAATTTGTATTAACTAATTGTAATTGTATTAACTAATTGTAATTAAAACTGAAAATTAATTATCGTCTGAGTGATCAATTAAATCTTCAACCACCACAATTTTAGGTTTTGGGTAGTAGTTGAATTCGGTTGCTGACGCAATGGTATAAGCCCCCATTTGCTTTGCAATCATAATATCGCCTACCTCTAATTCGGGTAGTTCCATATCTTCATCCACAACATCAATACTGTCACACGTTGGGCCTGCTAATACACTTGGGTAAAAATCCCCCATTGGATCAACTGGCTTTAGTGGTGCAATAGGGTATTTTGCGTGGTCATACATTTGACCACTTAACGCACCATATACACCGTCATCCAAGTAGTACCAAATACGTGCGCCACGTTTGGCTTTACCCATGATTGTCATCACTTCAATCATAGATGGTGCAGAGATAAAACGCCCTGGTTCAGCAAATACCTCAATACCTTCTGGTAGCTCTTTTAACGCTTCCATAACCGGTACACAAAAGTCTTCAATTGGCGTGACAGGCCCTTGGTAAGAAACCGGGAAACTACCACCAATATCTAAATACTTCCAGTTGATATGCGTCATCTCTTTCATGGCGTTAATCGATGCGGTAACCGCATTAACCTGTGCCATTGGCGATAATGACTGTGAACCTACATGGAAAGATAAACCTGAAACCGTTAGTTCATTTTCTAAAGCAAGATTTACCAGGCCTGGTAATTCTTCTAAAGCACAACCAAATTTACGTGATAAATCCACCACAGCATCTTGGCTACGGAAACTCACACGTACAATCAATTCAACTTGATCTTTATAAGGAATAAACTTAACCACTTCAGCCGGATTATCCACCACAAAACGGTGACAACCAAAGTCTAAAGCCGCACGTATTTCTTTATCTTTTTTAATAGGGTGAGTATGAATGCAAGCATCCCCTTTCACCCCCAAACTTTCTACTAAGGCTACTTCACCCGCCGTTGCCAAATCAAATTGACTACCTAATTTTTTTAGGCGTTTGATGACGGCAGGGTGAGAAAGCGATTTAAGTGCATAGAACAACTTAACCACTGGTAAAGCCGCTTGCAAAGCATTGTATTGGTATTCAATTTCTTGCAAATCCAATACCAAAAACGGTGTTTCATGCTGAGCGACTAACTCTTTTAAAGAAGCACGGTCAAACAGCTCTAATTCATCAGGGTGAGTTTGCTCAGCAAAATGTTGTTCTAATTGTTCTAAATCTTCCCCAATCAATTGTTCAACTGGGTTTTCATCAAAAGGAGATGGTGCCATTACTGTATTGCGTCCAAAACATATTGCGGTAACGCAAAGCTTCCTTTATGTACCGCAGGGGTATAAAAACGTGTTGAAAGATTAGCGGCTTTATAACGAGCTTCAATGGTCTCCAACGACACATTTTTTAGGGCTAAGTTGTCGGTTGCCCAGGCAAATGTCATGATCCCACCAACATAGGTTGGCACCGCACCGCTGTAGAAGCTAGCTTCTGTAAACAGTGGCGATAAACGCTTGTGTGTGGTGGTGACTTCTTCGGTCTGCATAAAACTCACACCGTTTTGGGCCACAAACACGCCACCCTCGTTTAGACAATTTTTAATCCCTTGGTAAAAACGTGAAGTAAATAACACTTCACCAGGCCCCATAGGATCGGTTGAATCAGAAATAATCACATCAAACTTTTCTGTGCATTCATTGACAAAATCCACACCATCGGCAATCACAATATTCGCTTTTGGATTATCGTACGCACCGGCTGAATGATTGGGTAAATACTGAATACACATATCAATCACTTGCTGATCAATCTCTACTTGAGTGACTGATTCAACATTTTGGTGTTTCAAAACTTCACGTAAAATACCGCCGTCTCCACCACCAATAATCAACACTTTCTTAGCTTCACCATGTGCCAACATTGGTACGTGAACCATCATTTCGTGATAGATAAACTCGTCTTTTTCAGTGGTCTGAATCACGCCATCTAAAGCCATTACCGTACCCCATTGACCGTTGTTAAAAATAACAAGGTGTTGGTGCCCGGTATCCACTTCAAATAACACTTCATCCATAACGAACTGCTGTCCCCAAGTTGGGTATAAAGTTTCTAAATAATTCTTTTTCATGCGATAGCCAATGTTTCTTCAACCACTTCACCACGAAGAATTGTCTCAACTTTTACTTCTGTTGGGGTAAAAGCCGCTTTTAAGACATCAATCGCTTTTTCTGGCTCTGAATCACCACACATAAAGACATCAAATGCCGCATAGTTACGCTCAGGCCAAGAGTGCACACTGATGTGAGATTCAGCTAAAACCGCAACACCTGAAATACCACCATTAGGGGTAAAGTGATGAAGGTGAATGTGCAGTAAAGTGGCTTTGGCTTTTTCAACGGCTTCTCTTAACGCAGCTTCCATAACCTTAAGGTTATCAAGTTCAGTTGCACCCCATAAATCAATAATTAGGTGTGTACCTGCATAAGTTTTGCCATTACGACAAATAAAATGGTCTTGTGTTTGATCTTCAACAGCTTGATCGTGAGTCGGCCAAGAATCATCAATGACAGTGGTTTTTTCAATTACTTCAAAGTGGTCGTTACCCGTGACCAGGACGTTTTCTGAATTTGGCATTTTAGAGTACCTTATAAAACACCCGAACAAGGAGGTTACGGATGAATGATTAATAATAGAAGTTTTAGCACGAAATCATAAAAGCACTAAAGCCTCTTAATAGTTCACAAACAAAGGCTAGTTTGCGAACCCCAACCACGTAGCTTTATCTACGTGAGGTGTTAACCATTTTTCTTTCTGTTGCCTTCGACCAGCTTAAAAATCAAACACGAAGGTTTCTGTGTGAAAAAGGAATTGCGTATTATTCGCTTTTTTTAAAAAAAAGCAAGCAATTTTTTACAACAAGATAATGCATTGTAAAAACAGTGCATCTTATTGATATACAAGTAAATATCCTACTTATAAAAACTTACCATTTTCTGTATATTTTGATTGCCCAAAACAGAAAACAGGAGCATAATTCTGCTCCCCTATTTTGAGTGATACTAACTTGACCTTTTCACCTGAAAATATTAATCAGCTTTTAGACAGCCTTGTAGAACAGGGTTGGTACGAATGGCCTAATGCTATATCCGATTCTATTTGTGATTCACTTCTTGCTGAAATTGAAACCTACGATGAGTTAGGTGCTTTACAACGAGCAGGAATTGGACGTGGTGAACAGCATCAATTAAACAGTAGTGTTCGACGAGATGAAATCAAATGGTTAGATGGGCGTTCAGAATCGCAACTACAATATTTTGCAGCAATGAAATCCCTGCAAACAGAGATGAATCGTGCGTTGTTTTTAGGCTTGTTTGAATACGAGTGCCATTATGCACTCTATCCAGAGGGTGGGTTTTATAAAACCCATCGTGATAGCTTTAAAGGCCAAGCCAATAGAATGGTAACCACTGTTCTCTATTTAAACCCAGACTGGCAAGATGATTGGGGCGGAGAACTGGTTTTATATGATGATTCAGAAACTCAGCAAATTGCGATAATCAAACCTCAAATGGGAAAACTGGTGGTCTTTATGAGTGAGCAGATACCACATGAAGTGTTACCCACTAAGCAACCTAGAGCCAGTATTGCTGGATGGTTCCGTTTAAACACGTCAACAGCGGTAGCAATTGACCCGCCACTATAATCGTGACGGGTTTAAGAGCTTTTTATTAGAGATCTTTGCACGTGCATTGGTCTCTATTAGTTAAGGGGCGTTAGTGATTCACCACTCCAAATATACCTAATAAACTCATAACCACCTCAGCCACAATCAGCCAAATAATAATCCACTCTAAAAAAGAGCTGTGTTTGTGATTGTATAGATCCATCATCATGCCAATATCTTCTTTGAGTGTATTGAGTTTGTAACTAACCACTTCAAATCGATCATTTAAATCCAATGCTTCCGCTAAACGATTATATAAATGCTCATAATTTTCGTTATCCCAAAGCACGTTAGGTTTATCTAATAGCCGTAAATCTAAAACCATATCGTGACGAAGCAAACTAATCTCTTCGGCATAATCTGCAAATTTATGGCGTTTCATCCAACCTAATCGGCCCGAATCATTCACCATATCTCGGCCTTTACTGAAATAATGATTCACCTTCACTTCAAATCGCTCAAGCCCTACGCTTTGAGACACTACCAGTGCCACAACCATTAAAGGCCATAAACTGAATTCAGATAATGTAATCAAATCATTTGAGACCGATGACCCCTGATTAACCTCTGAGTTTTCCATAATCAAGTAATCTTGGTGGAACACATTCTCTTTAAAATGTTCAGCATTTTTAATACCTAATAATGAGAGTGTCTCTACAATTTGTTGTTGTGGCCAATTTACAAATGTTAATACCGAAAACTCAGTAAAAAACAGGTAACGATTATTTTCTAATTCGGCGTAATAACAGGCTTCAATACCTTTATGAAGCTGAATTTGTAGCGTTTCTGCAATTTGCATACGCGACAAAACAACAGGCATATTAATAGAGATTAAGGTAACGGACTGGGTAGACATAAGCTTCCTAAATTCAACAATATATTGAACAAAAACTGTCTATGGGAAAGATTCTTGAGACAAAAAAAGGCCTGATAAACAAATAGTTACCCTATGCTCACAAAGTTGAGTTGGCCACAGGGCATGCCAGGCCTGCTAATTTTATAGCAAAAAATAAAAATGCTATATCATTATTTACCGAAAATTATGATTATTTATGCAAATAATTCTGCGAGTTTTTCACCCGGATTTTCAGCACGCATAAAGGTCTCACCCACTAAGAAGCTATTGACATGATGTTCACGCATTTTAGCCACATCTTCTGGCCCTAGAATGCCGCTTTCGGTAATCACAATTCGGTCTTCTGGAATCTTATCTAACATACGAATAGTGGTTTCTAAGGAAACATCAAAAGTGTGTAAATCACGGTTATTAATACCAATCATTGGCAATGGTAAACGTAAAGCACGCTCTAACTCTTCTTCATTATGTACTTCAATTAATACATCCATACCTAGAGTTAAAGCAGTTTGCGTAAGCTCATACATTTGTGCATCACCAATCGCCGCGGCAATCAATAAAATACAGTCTGCCCCAATCACTCTTGCTTCATAGACTTGGTAGTCATCTACAATAAAGTCTTTACGAATAATCGGCAAATCAACTGCTTCACGCACCTGCATTAGGTATTCATTTGAACCTTGAAAGAAGTCTTTATCGGTTAACACAGACAAACAAGCCGCACCATTATCTTGGTAACTTTTAGCGATTTCTACCGGATCAAACGGGTCACGCAAAACACCTTTGCTAGGTGAAGCTTTTTTGATTTCTGCAATCACCGCTGATTGCCCAGCATCCAACTTAGCCTGCATAGCATCAGCAAACCCTTTGGTTGGACTGGTTGCGGCCATCATTGCCTTTTGCTTCATCTCTCTTAATGGAATACGGTCGCAACCTTCTTGAATTTCTTCAAGCTTACGGAATATGATTTTTTTTAAAATGGTTGGTGTACCGCTTGATTTGCCACTCATAAAGACTTCCTTTCTATCGCATCACATACTCGATGTAACGTCTTTTTATAATTATTTTTGCTCGGATGAGACTTGCTCAATACCTTCTGGAACTCGCCACAGAAAGAAGAGCAACATTACGGCTATGCCAATTAACATGCATTGTAGCCACAACTTACCCATTAATACGGCAATGGAAATTGTAAACATGACTACAATCACCCAAGTCGCTCTAATTTTGGTAACACGCAACATGGTATGTTCACGTTCCCAACGTTGTAGATCTTGACCAATCCAACGATTATTCAGTAAAGCCAGGTGAAATCTTGGTGAACTTTTAGCAAAACACCCTGCGGCTAAAATCATAAACGGAGTGGTTGGTAATATGGGTAACACCACACCTACCAGGCCTGTAAAAAAGAATACAACACCCAATATAAGATACATTTGACGTTTAACAATATGCACCATGGTTTTAAAACTCTATCAGGCTTGGGCTCTTATTCAGACGAAAATAAGGCGATATTATGATGCTTGGTTAAATGATCGCGTTTTTGCAATAAACTCATCGAGTTTAGCTTGCGCTAATCCGTTAGCAATTACTTTTTTAGCTAAGTTAACACCATCTGCATAAGAATCTGCCAAACCAGCCACATAAATAGAAGCACCTGCATTCAAACACACAATGTCTTTTGCTGCAGAATCTTGATTTGAAAACACCGCACGAATTTTTTCTAAACTTTGCTGAGGAGATGACACCGCTAATTGAGATAGGTCTGCATGTGCCATGCCATAATCAGCAGGGTCAATCACCCACTCATTGACTTGACCATCTTTCAATTCAGTTACAAACGTTTTACTGGCAATACTAATCTCATCCAAACCGTCTTCTGCACCAACAACCATCACATGCTTTGAGCCTAAACGTTCCAATACATGGGCAAACACGTTTCCTAACTGGTGATTAAATACGCCAATAACTTGAAATGGCGCACCCGCTGGATTGGTTAATGGGCCAAGCATATTAAAAATAGTACGCACTCCCATCTCTTTACGAGCTCCAATCACATGTTTCATTGCACTATGGTGAGCAGGTGCAAACATAAAGCCAATGCCCAAGCTATCAATACACTCTGAAACTTGCTCAGAGCTTAAATTCAAGTTCACCCCAGCGGCCTCTAATACATCTGCACTGCCCGATTTACTCGAAAAAGAACGGTTACCATGCTTTGCAACAGTACCACCGGCAGCAGCTACCACAAAGGCACATGCGGTTGAGATATTGAATGTACTTGCACCATCACCACCTGTACCACACGTATCAATCAAATGACTTTTGTCTTTTACTGCAACAGGAGTAGCCAATTCCCTCATAACACTTACTGCCGCAGTCATTTCTGTCACGGTCTCAGACTTCATTCTTAGAGCGGCTAAAATAGCACCTATTTGCGAATCAGTGGCTTCACCAGACATCATCTTATGCATTACAGAACGCATTTCGTGTTCGTCTAAGTCTTGGCGATTTAACAGTTTTTCAAGTGCCGTTTTTAATTCCATATTACTTTCTCTCTAATTTACCAGGCCTGGTAAATTATCTATTTTCTATATTTAGTTTATTTTGTTTGGTTTTGCTCTAAAAAGTTCTTTAACATCTGATGACCTTGTTCGGTCAAGATCGATTCTGGATGGAATTGCACACCTTCAATCGCATACTCTTTATGACGAACACCCATAATTTCATCAAACTCACCATTGGCGTCTTGAGTCCAAGCTGTCACTTCTAAACAATCTGGTAAGGTTTTTTGATCAATCACTAACGAGTGATAACGGGTAGTTTGTACAGGGTTTGGCAAGCCTGCAAACATGCCTAAATCTTTATGGTAAACGGGAGACGTTTTACCGTGCATGACTTCTTTAGCACGAACAATATCCCCACCAAATGCCTGACCAATACTTTGATGCCCAAGGCAAACACCCATAATCGGAATTTTGCCCGCAAAGTGTTTAATCGCTTCAACCGATACACCCGCTTCTGTTGGCGTGCAAGGACCTGGCGAAATCACTAAATATTCAGGATTTAACGTCTGGATGGTTTCTAAATCAATTTGGTCATTACGGTAAACCTCAACATGCTGCCCCAACTCGCCAAAGTATTGAACGATGTTGTAGGTAAAAGAGTCGTAATTATCAATCATTAATAACATGGTTTGTATCCTTTAACGATGTCCTGCATCAGGGTTATCGGTTTTCATACCTTCAGTAACAAACTGAGCTGCTTTAAATATAGCACGACCTTTATTCATGGTCTCATCCCACTCAGATTGGGGGACTGAGTCTGCTACTATGCCTGCACCCGCTTGCACAAAGAGTTTGCCGTCTTTAATCACAGCTGTACGTATCGCAATAGCGGTATCCATATTGCCATGCCAACCTAAATAGCCCACTGCTCCAGCGTAAATACCACGTTTCACTGGTTCAAGCTCATCAATGATTTCCATAGCACGAATTTTTGGTGCACCAGAAACGGTTCCCGCGGGGAATGTGGCACGTAAAACGTCCATTGCCGTCATACCTGGTTTGGCTTGTGCATTAACATTTGAAACAATATGCATAACGTGAGAATAACGCTCTACAATCATTTTTTCAGTTAAATCAACTGATCCAATTTGGGCAATACGCCCCACATCATTACGCCCTAAATCAATTAACATTAAATGTTCTGCACACTCTTTAGGGTCGTTTAATAAATCTTGTTCCAGCTCAGCATCTTTTTCTGGCGTTAAACCGCGACGGCGCGTGCCTGCAATAGGACGAACAGTCACTTGATTATCTTCTAAACGGACTAAAATTTCTGGTGATGAACCGACGATTTGCATATCATCCAAGTCTAAAAAGAACATGTACGGTGATGGATTTAAATAACGTAAAGCCCGGTATAAATCGATAGGCGAAGCAGAATAATCCACCGACATTTGTTGAGAGATAACAATTTGCATCGCATCACCCGATAAAATGTACTCTTTAATTTTGGCTACGGCGGCTTTAAACGGTTCTTCACCAAAACTCGATGAAAAATCAGATTCCGTTAAAACGTCTTTGCTTGGCAAATCTGTTGGTACATTCATTTGAACACTTAGCTGAGCTTGAATTTCATCTAATCGAGTTACGCCATCATTATAGGCGTTAGGATTAGAGAGATCTGCATTCACTATGACATGAACTTGACCGCTTAAATTATCAAACACCACAAGCTCTTTTGAAACTAACAGCTGGATATCTGCCGCACCAATATCGTCTTGGGCTGGCGTACTATTTTTTAAACGCTCTTCAACATAACGAACCGTGTCATAACCAAAATACCCTACCAAACCACCATTAAAAACAGGCATGCCTGGACGTTCATAAATTTTAAACTGGTTTTGATAGGCTTCAATCCACGCTAGAGGGTCATCTGCTACTTGTTGTTGTATGACTTCGCCATCACAAATTTCTTTGATTTGATTGCCAGAAATTTCTATACGAGTACGGCAAGGTAAACCAATAATAGAATAGCGCCCCCACTTATCGCCGCCCTGTACTGATTCAAATAAATATGAATAAGGGCCTTTAGCTAACTTGTGGTACACACTTAACGGGGTATCGTAATCCGATAAAACGGTACGCATAAGCGGCGCAAAGTTGTAACCTTGTTTGGCTAAATTGGCAAAAAGTTCGTTGCTCATTTTGGGTCTGCCTTGCTTGATGTTTTTTGTTCTTTCCAATCTAAATATTTAAAGAGGATAGTGCGGCGAATACCCGCTAAAGAACAGAATAAAGGTCGAAAAATCTCTAGTAACAATGCTTTTATAAAAGCCATGTCTTACATCCTAATTGTTAATACAAATTTCTCGTATTATTGTGTCATTTTTTAAATTTACCAGGCCTGGTAATAAAAATCAGATTGCCTGGTAGCTTGAGAAAATTCAAGACAGAGATAAGGGAGTTTACAAATGTAAGAGACCATTCTCTAACGCAGAAATTTCCAAGCTACGAGGTGAGCTGATTGTTATTTAGCGACTAGGTAATCTTTAAACTCTACAAATGAATCTGCTACGACATCTGGCTCATAATCACGAATATCTTCACCGTGGTTATAACCATATGTCATACAGAAGATATGAAAACCTGCTGCACGAGCGGCTTTAACGTCTGAACGAGAATCACCAATCATTAAAGCATTTTCTGGAGCTACACCTAGTTTTTCTGCCGCATATAATAAAGGCATTGGGTGTGGCTTTTTCTCTGCACAAGTATCACCAGAAACGATGACTTCAAAGTAATCATAAAGCCCTTTGTCTTTTAAAAGAGGTACGGTAAACGCTTCAGCTTTGTTAGTAACACATGCCACACGATAACCTTGCTCCATAATCCACTCAATACCTTCTATGACACCTTCATAAACACAGCTACGTTGAGAAGTATTGTGCTTATAAAGCTCTAGAAAAATAGGGTAGGCTTTATCCATTAATTCTTGATCTGGCATACCGTCAACTGAGTTAATTAATGCACGTTCCGTTAAACGCTGAACACCGTTACCCACCCAGTTACGTACCGCGTCTTCACCACGCACAGGCATACCTAGCTGCTTCATCATCTCATCAACACAATAGGCTAAATCTGGCACGCTGTCGATTAAAGTTCCATCTAAATCAAATAGAACAAATCCCGGTTTTAACTTTTCCATAAAATTCTCTTTAACAATCTGTTTTTTGTTGAAATCTTATTCAAGATTCCACTGAAGTTTGCCTTCCCTTAAAACCACAAAACGCCGGCGCCCATTTCTGAGTACGCCAGCGTTCTGGTGGAAAAGCTAAATAATAAATTTAGGCTTTAGCAAGCTCATCACGCATTTGCTTAATAACCGTATCATAACGGTTAGCATCAGATGCGTTAGCTTTTCCAAAAATACCAGAACCTGATACAAACGTATCGCAACCAGCAGCGGCAACTTCACGAATATTTTCTACCTTAACACCACCATCAATTTCTAGACGGATATCACGCCCAGAAGCATCGATTAACTTACGAACCGCTTTTAATTTTTCTAACGCTTGAGGAATGAAAGACTGACCACCAAAACCAG